>JAMNXR010000008.1 GCA_023653055.1 Burkholderiaceae bacterium
ATGAATCCGCTCTCGAATCTTTGGCGCACCCCAAGTCGGAAACTCTTTCTTGACCTGCACAATGAGTTTTTCAATCTGAAAGGGCAGCCGGTTCGCCTGTCGAAAGGGTTTTCGACTGCGGTCGGTAAAGGCCTTCATTCCAGACTCTTTGTATCGATCGACGATTTTGTGCCCTGTTACCCGAGAAATACCAAACTCTCGGCACAGAGCAGAAATCGACTCCCCATCCAGAAATCTAGACACAAATCTTAGTTTTTCGTCCATTTTCGTACTTTCCGTCCAAGGCATAGTGGTTCCCTCCTATGCCAAAACTGTAAAGTATGTGTCCGGTATAAAACGTAAACTATGTGTCGGGTACTACATTTCTTCAGTGTTCCCATTTTCTGAATGTTATCTTTCTGAGAGTAAAATCTCATCTATGAGAGTTTTACTAATCGAAGATGATGCAACACTGGGAAGGGCTCTGCAAGAGTTCCTGACAAGCCAAGGCTATGCCGTTGATTGGCTAGCCGAAGGCAGGCGGGCATTGCTCGCGATCAAAAACTATACCTATGATTTAGTTGTTCTGGATCTCAATCTTCCTGATGTGGATGGTTTGGAGGTTTTGCATTCTTTCAGGCTCGAAGGTCGCTATGTCCCCGTACTTGTTTTGACTGCAAGAGATGCCTTGGCGGATCGCGTTGCGGGTCTTGATGCTGGGGCGGATGACTATCTTTCAAAACCCTTCGAACTGGACGAGCTTGCTGCTCGCGTGCGTGCCTTCGCACGCAGACACCTCGGAACCGTTGTGCCCATCGTAGAGTTTGGTTCTCTGCGTTTCGACACCGTTCATCGTGAAATTCGCGTAGCAGGAGAGCTCTTAACGGTTTCTGTTCGAGAGATGTCGGTTTTAGAAATGCTTTTGTCCCGAGCCGATAAGGTCGTGACAAAACAGCAAATTACCCAAGCGCTTTCAGCGATGGACGCAGACTTTAGTGAAAATGCAGTCGAGGTCTACATTTATCGACTCCGCAAAAGACTTGAGGGCCTGGGGGTCGCGATCAAAACGATTCGCGGGTTTGGTTACATGCTGCAGTTAGAGGTCTAGCTTCCATGCCCTTGACCACCCCTAAGCAATATTTTGTGCTAGGTACTTGCGCGTGAATTTACCCGTCACAGGATCAATGGCAAGGCTCTTGATTCTTCGCCTACTGCCTCCCATCATTGCTCTAGTGCTTTTAGATCAGGCAGTGACCTGGATTGTCTCTTATAAGCTTGATACCGATGCGTGGCAGCGCGAAGATATTTTTTGGTTAATGTTGGCTGGCCAGGCTCTTTTGATTGGATTGTTGATCTGGGTCGTCATCAGAGCCGTCAATCGCAGCATGGCTTCTGTGGCACTTTTATCTGAACAAATTGCGCAGCGCTCAGCGCAGGACCTTGGACGCATGGAGTTGGATAACTTACCGACCGAGTTCGATCAACTACTCACCCATACGAATGCGTTATTTGCCCGTTTAAATGATACGTTTGAGGCCCAAAGGCGCTTTGTGGGTCACGCTGCACATCAACTCAAAACTCCGCTTGCAGGTCTTAAGCTCGAGTCTGAGTTGATGCTGGCCCAGCCCTTACCCCCGGATATTCGAGCGCGCGCAGAGCGTATCAAAAGTGTGACGGATCGAATGATTCGAATGGGTACACAATTATTACTCCTTGCGCGTGTCGATCCCGAGGGACGCCCTCAAGATCATTTCGTTTTGCTGGACTTGTCTGACTGGACCCGAACTTGCGGTGCGGAGTGGCTCGAACGTACACAGGCCTGTCATATTGATTTGCAGCTTGAGGCGCCAGAGCATCCTGTTTGGATTGAAGGAGATCCTGTTTTGCTCAGAGAGCTCTTGGGTAATCTGATTGATAACTCAATCCGTTACGCCAAGGGTGCGAACAGGATTCGGCTTATCGTGACGGAGACGCCGCCGACTTTATCCATTGAGGACGATGGGTGTGGAATCAGCATGGCTGATCAAAGCAGGGTGTTTGATGCCTTTTATCGTGCCTCTGATGCCTTGGCGGGCGGTTCAGGACTTGGCTTGGCACTGGTTCGTGAGATCGCGCGTGCACATGGTGCGTGGTGGAATCTAGTCAGTGTTCCGCAGTTAAATGGCGTCAAGATCACGATTCTATTTCCAGGGCTACGCAAAGGCGCCCAGCTCAATCGTTTAGAGCGTTTAAATCAATTTCAGATTTAAAATATGCCCACTAGCAAATGAACTGTTTCATAAAACTTGGACATTCTTTCCCGTTTTATGAAAACAGATCAAAATCTGCTGAGGGCATTTAACGTTTTTACTTACGACCTGCTCGCGCCTCAATACGCATGCGCAATGCATTTAACTTGATAAAGCCTGCTGCATCAGCTTGATTGTAAGCACCGCCATCATCATCAAACGTAGCAATTGTCTGATCAAACAGTGTGTCTTTGGAGTCACGTGAGACAGTGTAGACACCGCCTTTGTAAAGTTTGACACGTACCCATCCATTGACGTCTTGCTGTGTCGTATCGATGAGAGCTTGTAGCGCGCGGCGCTCTGGTGACCACCAGTAGCCGTTATATATCAATGAAGCATAGCGCGGCATCAAATCGTCTTTGAGGTGAGCGACCTCGCGATCAAGGGTGATCGATTCGATGGCACGGTGTGCTTTGAGCATAATCGTACCGCCAGGGGTTTCGTAACACCCACGCGACTTCATACCAACGTAGCGGTTTTCGACGAGGTCCAACCGTCCGATACCGTGCTTACCGCCCAGTTCGTTCAATTTGGTCAGCACCTGCGCAGGTGACAGGCGCACGCCATTGAGACCAACAATATCGCCATGCTCGTACTCAATGTCGAGGTATTCAGCTTTATCAGGTGCAGCCTCTGGGGAAACTGTCCAGCGCCACATGGATTCTTCAGCTTCTGCTTTTGGGTCTTCGAGGTGGCGTCCCTCAAAGCTGATGTGCAGCAAGTTAGCGTCCATAGAGTAGGGTGCGCCTCCTTGCTTGTGTTTCATGTCAATTGCAATGCCTGCGTCTTCTGCATATTGCAGGAGTTTTTCGCGAGAAACCAGATCCCACTCGCGCCAAGGTGCAATCACCTTGATGCCGGGTTCCAAGGCGTAATAACCTAGTTCGAAACGAACCTGATCATTGCCTTTGCCTGTGGCGCCGTGCGAAACAGTGTCCGCACCGACTAGGCGAGCGATTTCGATCTGACGCTTTGCGATCAGCGGTCGGGCAATTGAGGTGCCCAACAGATATTCGCCTTCGTAGACCGTATTGCAGCGAAACATTGGATAAACAAAATCTCGTACAAACTCTTCACGCAAATCATCAATAAAAATCTGTTCTGGCTTAATACCGAATTTGATGGCTTTAGCACGAGCGGGCTCAAGCTCTTCGCCTTGACCAATATCTGCCGTAAATGTCACCACTTCGCACTGATAGGTATCCTGCAACCATTTCAAAATGACTGAAGTGTCTAATCCGCCCGAGTAGGCCAGTACAACTTTTTTAACATCGCTCATGAGCAGCTCTATATGTAGAAAATAGGAATAAAAGAATTCTAACCCGATGAAGGGTTGCGAATGTTTAGTGAATCTGCCCGAGTAGCAGGAACTCCATCAAGGCTTTTTGAACATGCAAGCGATTTTCAGCTTCGTCCCATACGACGCTTTGCGGGCCTTCTAAGACTTCGGCAGTGACTTCTTCGCCGCGATGTGCGGGCAAACAATGCATAAAAAGTGCATCAGGCGCGGCACGTTGCATCATGTCCTCATCGACGCACCAATCTGCAAAAGCCTTGCGGCGTTCTTCGTTTTCGGACTCGTAACCCATGCTCGTCCATACATCTGTGGTGACGAGGTGAGCGCCTTGACACGCTTCATGAGGATCAGCAAACTCTTGTAGGGTTGTAGGCGTGGCTGAGCCTGTTCGCGAAGCCTCCAATCGGTAACCGGCAGGTGCAGAGACATTCAATTTGAAATCTAGCAACTCGGCCGCTTGTAACCACGTATAGGCCATGTTGTTGGCATCACCAACCCAAGCGACGGTTTTGCCGGCAATACTGCCACGATTTTCGATAAAAGTGAAAATGTCAGCCAGAATTTGACAAGGATGAAACTCGTTGGTCAGTCCGTTGATGACAGGTACGCGTGAATGTTCTGCAAAACGCTCAAGACGCGTTTGTTCAAAGGTACGAATCATCACGATGTCCACCATGCGCGACACCACCCGAGCAGTATCTTCGATGGGCTCGGAGCGCCCCAGCTGCGAATCATTAGTCGTCAAATGAATGACAGATCCGCCCAGCTGATACATGCCCGCCTCAAAGGAAACGCGTGTACGCGTACTTGCTTTTTCAAATACCATCGCAAGGGTGCGGTCGTGCAGCGAATGATGCGGTTCGTAGCGCTTAAATTTATCCTTGATCAGGCGTGCGCGATCCAGCACGTAAAGCAATTCTTCACGTGTGAAATCACTGAACTGCAGGAAATGCCTGATGGGGGCATTTGTATGAACAAGGTTTGACATGTTTACTCAATAATGTAGGTGCGGCTTATTGCTCGGCGTTAAACGCTTTGATAAGCGGGACCAAGATCTTGACGATTTCGTCAGTTTCGGCTTCAGTAATAATCAGCGGGGGCAGCATGCGAATCACGCGATCTCTTGTGACGTTGATTAACAAGCCTGCCTCAAGGGCACGTCCCACTAGCGCGCCGCAGGGCTTGTCGAGTTCAATGCCAATCATTAGCCCTTGGCCTCGCACTTCACGCACGCCAGGCACGGCTTTAAGGGCCTCCTGAAGTGCAGACTTGAGGTGAGCGCCAACACGCGCAGCATGGTCAAGCAAGTTGTCATCTTCGAGCGTTTTGAGCGTGGCGTTGCCCGCAGCGCATACCAAAGGACCACCGCCAAAGGTTGTGCCATGACTACCTGGTCCGAGTACGCCTGCAGCAGGGCCGCGCGCAGCGATTGCACCGATAGGTACACCACCGCCCAAGCCTTTAGCAAGCACCACGACGTCCGGCAAAATATCAGCCCATTGGTGCGCCAGCCATTTACCGGTACGACCGATGCCTGATTGAACCTCGTCGATCATCATTAACCAACCACGCTCGTTACAAAGCTTGCGGAGGTCTTGCATGTAGGAGATGTCCGAGGGACGGATGCCGCCTTCACCTTGCAGCACTTCGAGTAAAACGGCAACAACGCGTGGCTCTTTATCGCCGGCCGCTTTGATGGCGTTGAGATCGTTGTACGCAACCTTGATAAAGCCGCCGGGTAGGGGGCCAAAACCGGTGCGGGCTTTTTCGCTGTCCGTTGCGGCTAATGTTCCCAGCGTACGGCCATGCCAGGAGGACTCCATCGTAATAATCGTGGGCAGGTCATTGCCTTTCTTGTATCCATAGTAGCGGGCAAGTTTGATCGCGGCCTCGTTGGCCTCCGCGCCGCTATTACCAAAAAGCACTTCTGTCATGCCGGAAATATCAACGATTTTTTGGGCTAAGGCTTCTTGCTCTGGAACCTGATACAAGTTGGAAGTATGAATGAGCCGGGCTGCTTGCTGGCTGATGACCTCAACTAGTTTTGGATGTCCATGGCCGAGGCAGGAAACTCCGATGCCCGCCATTGCATCCAGATAACGTCGGCCGTTGGTGTCCCATAGCCAAACACCTTTACCGTTTGTAAAGGCAACGGGAAGTCGGGCGTACGTATTTGAAATGGCAGAAGTCATCGCAGGGGCTCCGTAAAATTAAAATACCTATCAGGCAAGATCGCCTGAATAGGTTTAAAACATCAATCATATACAATCTTACTGACAGGTTCATGAATCAAAAACTTTTGAGCCTGATAATTGGCGTGACAGGTTATGCATGACACCAGAAGTTCGCTATTTCATCATCTATGGGCTCACCCAGTCTGGCGCTACTTTTAGGCCGAGTGACTGGGCGGAACGCCTCGCGGGGGTGCTAGCTCCGTATCGGCCTGCCGGCACGCTTGGCGGGCATCTTTCATATTCCCCATATTCGGTACCGACCGTCATAGATGGTGTGCGCTGCGTCGTGGTGGATGAACGTCTCAGGGCTCTTGAGCCCTTGGCCTGGAAATTCGTTCACGACTTTGCCCGAGACAATCAACTTCAAACAAAGACCGACTTGACCGTCGATCCCCTGGAGCGTGAAAAGTAGCAGGGATCGAATCAGTCGATCGGCGTCAGAACCTTGCCCTTCGCGAAAAATGACTCCAGATTTTCAAGCAGGCAATCTGTCATCGCACGACGTGTTTCATGTGTCGCGCTCGCAATGTGAGGCATCAACACAACATTGTTCATTGTTTTCAAGGCGTCTGGCACTTTTGGCTCTTTGTCGAATACATCGAGTCCCGCGCCGCCCAAGGCACCCTCAGCGAGTACCTGCACCATGGCAGGTTCATCAATCACTGAACCACGTGCAATGTTGACCAAAATACCTTTGGGGCCCAATGCGCGCAGCACAGGTTCGTTAATCAGACCTTTCGTGCTTGCGCCCCCAACCGTTGCAATGACTAAAAAGTCACTCCATTTGGCGAGCTCGACGAGTGACTCAAAATAGCGATGTGGGACATCGGAACGCACACGCCGGTTGTGATAACCCACCTCCATGTCGAATCCTATGCCGCGGCGCGCAATCGCCTCGCCAATGCGTCCAAGACCCACGATCCCGAGTTTTTTGCCGCTGACGCGTGTACCTAAGGTCAAGTTCCCCACTTTATTTTCCCAGTGGTTGGCACGAACAAAACGGTCTCCCCAGCCAATATTGCGCGCACTGGCGATCAGCAGACCCCAAGCAAGATCCGCGACGCAATCGTTGAGGACGTCAGGTGTGTTACTGATCAGAACATTTCGGCTCTGAGCGGCTTCGACATCAATTGAGTCGTAGCCTACGCCCCAACTACAAATCGCCTTGAGTTTTGGAAGGGAGTTGATCACTTCGGCCTTGCAACCGATGTTGGCCGAGGTTGCGATCACTTCAACGCTGTCAGCGTGCTCGTGCAAAAATGCTTGAGGATCTGATGCCTTCCAATATTGCAACACGTCATAACGTGCGGCAAGTTCTGCATCAGCGGGAGGGTGACCAGTAAGAGATCCGATTTGCAGAATGCGGGGCTTCGTCATGATGAGTTCATCCGTTTAGGAATGGGTCTTAAGATATATTTTAAGGTGATTAAATAAATATATCCGGTTTAAATAAATATTTTTGCTTTGGTTGCAAAATGCAAAACAGCCCCAAAAGGGCTGTAATGTTTGAGTACTCAATCAGGCGCACTTAAATGAAATCAAATATGCGTGCTGTAAAGAAGTACCCTAGAAATCACTAATACGACTTGAAACAAAGCTTAAGCTAGTGCCTTAACTGCAGCAGAAAGACGGCTCTTGTGACGAGCAGCTTTGTTTTTGTGAATAATGTTTTTGTCAGCAATGCGATCAATCACGCTAGTTGCTTTTTGAAGAACTTCAGTCGCAGCGGCCTTGTCACCGGCATCAATCGCTGTACGCACGCGCTTGATCGCTGTACGGAACATTGAGCGCAGGCTAGAGTTGTGCAGGTTTGTAGAAACTGATTGACGTGCACGTTTGCGGGCTTGGGCTGTATTTGCCATGAATAATCTGTCTTATCTTTAAAAAAAGCGGGCTTGAACAAGCTGTCAATCAGCTCTCATACACGCAATTGGTTGAGTTCAGCCTGCTATTCTAGCACTAAGCCCCTGAAATGCAAACTCTATTTGCTCAAATGTGCTGTTTGTGTTGCAACGGGAGCGCGTCTGAAGTGTTTAACCCGCATGCCTAGCACCCAGAGCGTCATGAGATAGGTCAAACCAGCGACAGAAAGCACGCCCAATAGCCAAACAATACGAAGCAAGGGCGTAGATTGAAGACCCATCCAGTCAAGTTGGCTGGAGGCGAACCAGAGTGGAATAGCCATGGTTAGCAGTCCGCATACTTGTCTGAGGAAAAACGCAAACCAACCCACTCCTGGTTGATAAATCCCTTTTCGTCGTAATCCGACGTAAAGAGCCATTGCGTTTAAGCAAGCACCAAGTCCGATTGCCAGCGCAAGGCCGGCATGCGCCAAGGCGGGTACAAGGACCACGTTCAAGAGCTGGGTCAGAATCAGTATGACAATGGCAATTTTGACAGGCGTTCGAATATCTTGTTTGGCATAAAACCCTGGCGCCAGTATTTTGATCGTCAATAGACCCACCAAACCGACCGAATAAGCCATGACGGCTAAGCGTGTTTGTGAGACATCCGCAGCACTGAATGCGCCATAGTGAAAAAGTGTCGCGACGAGAGCGTCGGCCATGAGTACCATGCATAGGGCTGCAGGCAGTCCTAAAAGCAGCATGAGCTTGAGCCCCCAATCAAGTAGGTGGCTGTATTGTTGATGATTGTCGGGTTGCGCGTGGGCTTTAGAAAGACTCGGTAATAAAACTGTCCCAAGCGCCACACCAATCATCGCCGTAGGAAACTCCATGAGTCGGTCCGCAAAGGACAGCCACGTCACGCTTCCTGGAGTCAGCCACGTCGCAATGTTGGTGTTGATGAGTAAGGATATTTGTGCGACGGAGACGCCAAGGGTGGCAGGCAGCATCTGCTTCATGATGCGCCGGACCAGAGGGTCTTTTAGTGCGGGCTGGATGGGACCTACCAATCTCGGTCTTAAGCCTAGGCGCGAAAGTGCCCACCATTGCACAGCTAACTGGCAGAGCCCCCCGAGCATGACGCCCGCGGCGAGTGCATAAATAGGTTTTGCAAACCAATCTGAAATGAGCAAACTACAGCCAATCATGGACAGATTGAGCAAAACCGGGGTAAAGGCAGGCACCGCAAAGCGTCGCCATGTGTTGAGTACGCCCGAAGCAAATGCCACCAACGACATACAGATAATGTAGGGAAACATGACCCGCGTCATCCAGACGGCGGACTCAAAATCAGCGGCACGGTGAGGCTCTGTCAGGCCACTTGCCATCGCCATCACGACCCACGGTGCACCAATGATCCCTAAAACTGTGGTCAGTGAAAGCACTAAAAATAAAGTGATCGCAACGCGGTCAAGAAGGGTTTTAACGGCCTCGGATTCGTGCTGATGTCGGACTTCACCCAAAATTGGCACAAAAGCCTGAGCAAAGGCACCCTCAGCAAAGAGACGACGCAAAAGATTGGGAATTCTAAATGCGACCCAAAAAGCGTCCGTCAGTGCACCGGCACCGAACGCTCGGGCAATCAGGATGTCGCGTGCCAGACCCGTGATGCGTGACAGCAGCGTCAGGCTGCTGACTGTCGCGGCAGCACGCAACATACTCATCTTGGAGGCATGCGAATCGCGCCATCCAAACGAATGGTTTCGCCATTCAGCATTTCGTTCGTCACGATCTGGTGAACGAGTTTGGCATAGTCTTCGGGACGACCAAAACGTGAGGGGAAGGGAATGCTTGCAGCTAAGGAATCTTGCACAGCTTGAGGCATACCAAACATCATGGGCGTACCAAAAATTCCAGGTGCAATAGTGACGCAACGAATCCCCAGCGGCGCTAAGTCACGTGCGATAGGCAACGTCATGCCCACGACGCCAGCCTTTGAGGCTGCATAGGCGGCCTGACCCACCTGACCGTCATACGCTGCGACGGATGCTGTATTGATCAACACACCGCGCTCGCCAGAGGGCTCCGCTTCATTCTTGCTCATCGCCTCAGAGGCAATGCGCATCATGTTAAAGCTTCCGATCAGGTTGATCGAGATGACCTTTTGGAACATGTCGAGAGGATGTGCACCGTTTTTACCGACAATTTTGGCTGCAGGTGCAATGCCGGCACAGTTCACCAAGCCAAACAGTGGTCCAAGAGCCAACGCTGCCGATACGGCGGCGCGTGCATCTTGTTCCTGAGTGACATCGCAATGGACATAATGCTGTCCAAGTTCTTTGGCGATTGTCTGACCTGCCTCGTCTTGCACGTCAGCAAGGACGACATGTGCACCGTGGTCGGAGAGCATTTTTGCTGTGCCAGCGCCTAAACCAGAAGCGCCACCGGTCACGATAAAGACTTTATTTTTAATTTCCATGAGACTTTTCTGAGTGTTTAAGCGAGAGCAGTAAAGATTTTGGCTTTGATCTCATCGACCGAACCAACCCCTTCAACTTTTCGATAGCGGGGGGCTGTAGCATCTGAGCCCGCCCAGTTGGAGTAATAGTCGACCAAGGGACGTGTTTGGTCCCGGTAAACCTTGAGGCGGTGTCTTACCGTTTCCTCTTTATCATCGTCACGCTGAACCAGTGGTTCACCTGTCAAATCATCATGTTCAGCAACTTTCGGTGGATTAAAGCGCAGGTGATAGCTGCGGCCGCTGGCGGGATGCACACGGCGTCCGCTCATCCGCTCAATGATGTCTTCTTCGGGAACGGCGATTTCAATGACAAAATCCAGTGCGACCTGAGCTTGTTTCAGCGCATCCGCTTGTGGAATGGTGCGTGGGAAGCCATCAAAAAGATAACCATTACTGCAATCTGGCTGCTTAAGGCGATCTTGAACCAGTCCAATAATGATGTCATCAGAAACAAGGCCGCCGGCGTCCATAATTTTTTTTGCAGCAACACCCAAGGGGGTGCCCGCTTTTACCGCTGCGCGCAGCATATCCCCAGTTGATATTTGTGGGATACCGAAATGCTCAGTAATAAATGCCGCCTGCGTACCTTTGCCGGCGCCCGGTGGACCAAGCAGAATTAGACGCATGAGAACTCCCGATACTTTGAGTGATGATGGACAATATTATGCCGCATCGCAACAGTTGAAGTGGCCTGTGTACTGTGGTGCTTACCCTGACTAAGCGTTTTTTGTAGTCAAGACTTGGCGGACACGGTCTAAATCAGCTTCCGTGTCGACCCCAGCGCCAGGGTGGGTATCCGTAAAATGCACCGCAATACTGTAGCCATGTTCTAGCGCGCGCAACTGTTCGAGTGATTCGAGACCCTCTAAAACGCCGCGGGATAGGTGCGGGAAAGATTTCAGAAAGTGGACACGATACGCGTATAACCCGATGTGATGCAGTGCTGGCGTGTTTGCGCTCAGCACTTGAGACTCGGTCGCTAAGGCATCTCTATCCCAAGGAATAGGTGCGCGAGAAAAGTAGAGCGCTTTGCCAGCTTTGTCGCACACGACTTTGACGATGTTTGCATTAAAAAAATGCGCTGCGTCTACGATGGGCGCAGCACACGTGGCGATCGCCGCGGTGGGTTGGCTGGTCAGTAAGGCTGCAACTTGATTGATTAAAGTGGGGGCGATGAGTGGTTCGTCGCCTTGGACGTTCACCACAATCGCATCTTGGGCTAGGCCCAAAAGCGCAACAGTTTCGGCAAGCCTGTCTGTGCCGGAGAGGTGATCACTTTGCGTCATGACCGCCCGAAACCCAAAGGATTGCACCACCCGGGCTATCTGCACATCATCGGTAGCGATCAAGACCTCGGAGGCATCTGAAGCCGCTGCACGCTGAGCAACCCTCACAACCATAGGGGTGCCTGCAAGGTCTGCCAGCATTTTGCCGGGCAGTCTGGTTGAGGCTTTACGAGCGGGAATGATGACGACAAACGGCTGCATGCGCGTATCCGAAAATCTCTAGGCGTTGTCCGAGGACTCTTCAGTCTCTGCTAATACGCGAGCCTCGGCTTCGAGCATGACTGGGATGCCATCGCGGACAGGAAAAGCGAGACGATCTCCGCGGCACACGAGCTCCGTGCGCGCAGCATTTAAATGCAGGGGACCCTTACAGAGAGGGCAGACAAGAAGGTCAATGAGTCGTGTTTGCATACGCCATTGTAATCAATCGCGACACAGCCGCGAAGCTTTTATTCGCAACTGATGGTCTAGCCAAGGTAGAAATTCTGGATCAGAAAATCGCATGTCGACTTCTGCAACCCAAAGACGGTCATCAGTCACGTCTTGGCATTTGATGGCATCTTTCCCCGTTAAAACGATGACATCTGCATCGAGCGAAGCAAACGGAGATTGCTCAAAGGAAAAATGATCTGGAAGCGCCAAGACCTGTTTGGGGGAAATACCTATAGTTCTCAAGCTTGAGAAAAACTTTTCAGGGGTGGCAATGCCTGCAACGGCCGTCACAGCGAGGCTTGTCACAGAGGATGAAAATGTCGCAGGGTCTTGCATCCTGCCGCTACTCAGGTGTCGAAACTGACAAATTTGAAGAAAGATGGACGTTTTGCGCAAGTTTGAATTGTGATGGTGCGTCACGGCAAGTAAGGTGGACTGTTTTTTTTCCTGGAGTGGCGCATCATCGGTTCTGGTCAGCAAGGCATCCGCGTCACGCAAGCGACTGACAGGTTCTCTGAGTGGGCCTGCAGGCAACAGCCATCCATTGCCCGTTCCCCTGACGTCCTGCACCACGAGCTCTATGTCGCGAGGCAGTCTGAGGTGCTGCAGTCCATCATCTGAGATGACAAGATTAATCTGCGGAAATTGTGTAAGTAGGTCAAGACACGCTTGATGTCGATTGGGATGAACAGCAATGGGAGCACCTGTTTCATGCGTAATGAGCGAAGGTTCATCCCCAAACATCTTGGCATCGACCATGCCCTGACCAACCAAGGGGTGATCGCCGATGTGAGTGCCATAACCCCTGCTAATCACACCCGGTTGCCAGCCAAAGGCTCTGAGTTGCTTGACCAAGGCGATCACAACAGGCGTCTTGCCGGTTCCTCCAATATAGATATTGCCCACCACAAGGATTGGTATTTTAATTTGTCGATGTGACGGATGAACGTATTGAAAGCGTAAAGCGCGCAGTTTTAAAATCAAACCAAACAACAAGGCAAATGGGGCCATTGTCCATGCCCACACGCCGCGATGTTGCCATTGACGTTGCAGCCACCGCTCGAATTGGGTACGCAGCGTGATTAGGTTCACTGCGCAGCCTGCGTGGCGAAGTGGACTTTACCTACGCCTGCTTCGCGGGCCGCTTGCATTGCATGTACGACAGCTTGATGTGGCGTCATAGCGTCTGCTCGAATCAACAGTACCGTGTCTGCTTGACCTTTAAATTGTTGCTTTAGCGTTGTGACGAGGTCGACGGAGGCAATCACCACACTTGCCATCGCAAAGCGGCCGTCTTGAGCGATTGAAAGCTCGATCGTGGGGACTGTCAGTTGTTCCGCGTTGGCTTGAGGCAATGAAATTTTGAGTTGTCGTTCACGTGTAAAAGTCGTGGTCGCCGCTAAAAAAATTAACATCACCAGTAACACATCAATCAAAGGAATCAGGTTGATATCTGGTGCGTCTTGATCAGAAGCGCTGGAACGAAATCTCATGGCATGCCGCGCTTAAATATTTTTTGCAACGTAGCGTGTCTCTTGTTCCATCTTGAGTAATAGCGCCTCAACACGGGACTTAAACAAGCGATGCGCCATGACGGCAGGGATGGCAATTAAAATACCAAAGCCGGTGTTGTAGAGGGCAATTGAGATTCCACGGGCAAGTTCGGATGGGTCGGAGCCGTCAGGACGGTAGGCGCCAAAAATTTCAATCATCCCCACGACGGTGCCAAATAGTCCCATTAGGGGAGCAAGACTTGCAATGGTTGCTAGCGCGGGCAAATATCGTTGCATCAAATAAGCAACATCCCGCCCCACATCCTCGATCGCCAGTCGTCGTTCAGCTGGAGGCAAGTGGCGGCTGGCGAGACACTCTGCAAGTATTTGCCCAAGAGGGGAGGAGGCGCGCAACTTGTCTATCGCTTCGGATGTGTCTGCCTGCGCGCGAACCATTTGTATGACTTGAGCGGGGAGGTCTGGCGGAGCAATGCGGGCTGCGGTCAAACTAAGTGATCGCTCGATCACAATGGCGAGACCGACGATAGATAGCGCGATCAAGAACCATATGGGCCAGCCTGCCTGGATGACGATCGATTGCAAAAAGAAGCCTCTTAACTTTAGTATTTACGTGCACATCACAATGTTTGCATGGTAAGGGGGTAAGCTTACCTTTGGCAAGCCAAGCGCTGTTTAAAATCTATCCACAGAACTTGTGGATAATTCTGTGCGCATCTTCTGAAATGAAGGAAAATGGGTGCTTTGAGGCAAGTGCTTAAATTTTGAGCAGTTAATACTGATTTAAAAATTTATTACTTTAAATCAGTGGTTTGTATTTTATATTTAACCAAACTTAACAACTGAAACAATATATCTATTAACCACAACGACTTATTTCATATTTATTACGTTTGTGGACAATCTTTGGTGTAAACCCCTTATGTTACTTAGTGATCAACCCAATAATCCTGAATTGACGCGGGAAATTTTGACAGTGTCCGAATTAAATCAAGCAGTCGCTCGACTTTTAGAGGACAGCTTCGATGTCAGTTGGGTGCGTGGTGAGGTTTCTAATTTCACACCCGCGACATCAGGTCATTGGTATTTCACACTCAAGGACAACGGAGCCTCGGTTCGAGCAGTGATGTTTCGCAGCCGTGCGGCCGCAGTGGGATTTATTCCAAAATCTGGTGACCAAATCGAACTTAAAGGGCGAGTCACGCTTTACGAAGCGCGTGGGGAATACCAAATCCAGGCTGAGCAAATGCGTCGCGCCGGTATCGGATCACTTTTTGAAGCGTTTCTGGTTTTAAAAAATAAATTGTCTCAAGAAGGGCTGTTTGATGCACAAAACAAGCGCGCAATCGCTGAGCATCCCAGAGCGATTGGCGTTATTACCTCCTTGTCGGCTGCAGCACTTCGCGATGTATTAACCGCGCTTGCTCGCCGCGCACCTCACGTTCCTGTGATTATTTATCCAGCGATGGTGCAGGGTACAGGCTCTGCTCTACAGCTTCGACAGGCGCTGGCCTTGGCCAATGAGCGCCAAGAGGTCGATACCATCCTTTTGGTGAGAGGGGGCGGGAGTATTGAAGATCTTTGGAGTTTTAATGATGAGGCCTTGGCACGCGACATTTCAGCCAGCCTTATTCCTGTAGTGTCGGGTGTGGGGCACGAAACTGATTTCACAATCGCTGATTTTGTCTCAGACCTCCGTGCGCCGACGCCAACTGCAGCCGCTGAACTTGTTTGCACTGCCCGCGCTGCGCTGTCAGACCGTGTGGCGCGTGCCCAAGAGCAATGTACAGTTGCGCTGCATCGCAAGATTGATAGACTCGCGCAACGTGTAGACCGCCTTGCATCAGGCTTAGTGTCACCAGCGCAGAGGCTATCTCATCAGTCAGAGCGCTTGAGCGGACTTGTATTTAGGATGCGCGCAGCCGCTCAGCGTAGCGACCAGCAGCGCCGAACGTTGACAGATCGGGCCATCGCACGCCTGGGCGGTGTCATACCCGAGCTGGGTGCGTCACGTGCAAGTGTGCAGCGCGCTTCAGCCGCGTTGGATTCAGGGTATCGCAGGTTGCAGGCTTTACGTTCAGTGAAGTTGGCTTCATTGGCGGCACAGTGTCGTGCTCTCAGTCCTGAGCAAACCTTAAGTCGAGGGTATGCCATCGTCCGTACACAACAAGGTGCAGTCGTGCGTTCATCTCGTGAGGTCAGTCAAACCGACACCCTAGAGGTTAGTTTTGCTACAGGCGCAGCTGACGTTCAGGTTTTGGCACTTAAACACCCGCAGGATGGCGCGTGAGCATTTATGTAAACCCCTGACCATGGAAGGGTTGTCACCATGAATGCAGTACGTCCGATACAATAGGCAATTGGTTTGTTTTACCCACATTCAAGAGGATTTTGCAGCAATGGCTCACACACTCCCAGCTTTGCCTTACGCAATGGATGCTTTGGCACCCACAATTTCAAAAGAAACACTTGAGTTTCACTACGGCAAGCATCATCAGACCTACGTGACAAACTTAAACAATTTGATTCCTGGCACAGAGTTTGAGACGGCTTCTTTAGAAGAAATCGTCAAAAAATCTTCGGGTGGCATTTTCAACAATGCAGCCCAGGTATGGAACCACACGTTCTACTGGAACAGCATGGCCCCTAATGCTGGCGGTGAGCCAACAGGCAAACTAGCCGATGCGATCAATGCCAAATGGGGTAGCGTTGCTGCCTTTAAGGAAGCGTTCAACAAATCTGCCGCCGGTAACTTTGGTTCAGGCTGGACATGGTTGGTCAAAAAGGCTGACGGTTCACTTGATATCGTCAACACCAGTAACGCAGCGACTCCGTTGACAACGACGGATGTGGCATTGCTGACCTGTGATGTTTGGGAACACGCCTACTACATCGACTACCGTAATGCACGCCCCAAGTATCTAGAAAGTTTCTGGACCTTGGCTAACTGGGCATTTGCTGCTAAAAACTTCGGTTAATTTCAGCATCGCTCCAAAAGCCGACCTCCGGGTCGGTTTTTTTTTGGATGCGATTTGCGCTAAGATTTCAACAGAGACTTTCAACATTTTAAAAAGAGATTCGCGATGGATAAAAACGCTTATATTTGCGACGCAATTCGTACCCCTTTTGGTCGTTATGCTGGTGGGTTGGCAACGGTTCGAACAGACGACTTAGCCGCAATTCCAGTGCGTGCTTTGGCAGAGCGCAATCCAAGCGTCAAATGGGAAGAGCTTGATGATGCGTTGATGGGGTGCGCAAATCAAGCGGGCGAGGATAATCGCAACGTAGCCAGGATGGCAACGCTCTTGGCAGGTTTACCTGATGTTGTGCCTGGTGGAACAATCAATCGTTTATGCGGTTCGGGTATGGATGCGATTGGTACGGCTGCCCGTGCCATTAAGGCTGGAGACGCCTCGTTGATGCTGGCGGGCGGTGTTGAAAGTATGACGCGTGCACCTTTTGTGATGGGTAAAGCGGATTCGGCTTTTTCTCGCAGCGCGTCGATCTATGACACCACGATTGGCTGGCGTTTCGTCAATAAGCTGATGAAAGCAAAATACGGTGTCGATTCGATGCCAGAAACTGCTGAAAACGTGGCGGATCAATTCAATATTTCTCGCGCAGATCAAGATTTGTTTGCAATGGCGAGCCAGGAAAAAACAGCTGCTGCACAAAAGAGTGGATATTTTGAAAGCGAAATCGTGGCAGTCAGTATTGCGCAAAAAAAGGGCGATGCGCTAATCGTTAGTCGTGATGAACATCCTCGACTCACCACCCTTGAGTCGCTCACAAAGCTCAAAGGTGTTGTGCGTGAAGGCGGTTCCGTGACGGCAGGCAATGCTTCGGGCGTTAATGATGGCGCAGTGGCGATGCTCATTGCGCACGAGCAAGCCGCAGCACGTCATGGTCTCAAGCCGCGGGCCCGTGTGGTTGCAATGGCAACAGCAGGCGTGGCACCCCGCATCATGGGAATAGGTCCTGCCCCAGCTTCACAAAAGGTACTGGCCCTCGCGGGTTTGACCCTTGATCAGATGGATGTAATTGAGCTCAATGAGGCTTTTGCGGCGCAAGGTATCGCCGTCTTGCGGATGCTAGGCATTGCTGACAACGATCCACGTGTCAACCCCAATGGTGGTGCGATCGCCCTAGGTCACCCTCTTGGCGCAAGCGGAGCACGCCTTGTGATGACGGCGATCCACCAATTAGAGGTCACAGGCGGAAGATATGGCTTGTGCACAATGTGCATCGGAGTGGGACAGGGTATCGCGATGATTATTGAACGCGTGTAAAGTGGGCTTTGATGCGTAATACTCGGTCTATTGCAGACCGAGTATTTTTTTGCCTGGTGACATTCCGCGCGCTGCAAACCAGCCCTGATCCATCTCTAGTGCAAACCTCACGGGCTTGCTGGAGCAGTGAGACTGATCACTTTGTGGCGTCATGTCTGCAATATTTACAATCGTGCCGTCTGAATCTAAATATGCAATTGAAAGTGCAATAAGTGTATTGCGCATCCAAAAACACTGGACGTTTGCTTGATCAAACACAAACAACATACCGTGATTCGGCGCGAGAGACTTGCGATTCATCAGCCCAATGGTTCTTGTTTCGGGAGTGGCTGCAATTTCGGCTTGAATGACATGCATGCCAGCGTTCAGTTTTTTAATCGGCAACGTAGGATTCATCTGGCCAAAAGCAGATGAAGTTGTGATGAAAAAACTAATAATAAAAACAAACAACGCGACCATCAGATCGCGCTGTTTTTCTTGCGGGAACCGTCTATACATTGCGTATTATCCAAGGGGTTATTCACCCCGCCTATTTAGGCAGCCGTTATATTAGTGGCTTGTTTGCCCTTAGGACCTTGTGTGATTTCAAAGGCGACTTTTTGGCCTTCTTTTAGTGTTTTGAAACCGTCCATGTGGATCGCTGAAAAATGTGCAAACAGATCCTCGCCGCCGTCATCGGGCGTCACGAATCCAAAGCCTTTTGCGTCGTTGAACCATTTCACTACACCTGTGACCTTAGGGCCATTACTTGTGGTCGAGTCTGACATTCCGACTGCCTCTTATGTACGTTGTATAAACTAAACTGAAAACTGATTTAAAGCGGATGCTTAAAATCAAATTTCGGCAACTTGACACTCAATATTATTTGAGTGTTTAGCGATATTCGTTAGATTTAATCCTTTCGTCAAGTATCGGTTTGCCTAGTATGGAAACTTTTTTACTTGTTGAGATCAGATATTAAGTAGTTTTTTGTGCCTTTTGGGTCTGTAGAATAAAGGTATCTTTTTAATTGAACTGTTAAACATGCCTGCACGCACTTCTTCCATACCGGATCTTGTTGTTGAGAAGCAGAGCGCAAAAACTGCGCCACCACCTATGTATAGGGTGATTCTGCTGAATGACGATTACACGCCCATGGAGTTTGTTGTGCATGTCCTCCAAAAGTTTTTCAACAAGGGTCAAGAAGAAGCAATGCGGATCATGTTGCAAGTTCACCACGAAGGCAAAGGTGTGTGTGGGGTTTACCCGCACGACATCGCTGCCAGTCGAATTGCGCTGGTCGCGCAACATGCGCGGGCCCGTCAGCACCCATTGCAGTGTGTGATGGAACCGGCTGGTGACCAATAAGGCATAGAATGCAATTTAACGGTGTAACACTTGAAAGAACGTCGGAGGAAATGTGATTTCCCAAGAGCTTGAAGTTAGTCTGCATATGGCCTTTGTTGAGGCCCGCTCAGCGCGTCATGAGTTCATTACCGTTGAGCACTTACTTTTGTCGCTGCTCGACAATGCCGCCGCAATTGAAGTGCTACGCGCATGCGCCGCCAACATCGACGAATTGCGCAATAATTTGCGCAAATTTGTGACGGATAACACGCCGGTGATTCCTGCGGGAGCTGAGGTGGACACTCAACCCACTCTTGGTTTTCAGCGCGTGATTCAACGTGCAATCATGCATGTGTCCGCGGGTGGTGCCTCCAAAAAACCTGTGACGGGTGCCAATGTGCTCGTTGCTATTTTTGGTGAAAAAGAATCCCATGCCGTGTTTTATCTGCAGCAACAGGGAATTTCTCGTTTAGACGTTGTGAATTTTCTTTCGCATGGCATCAGTAAACAAACTGCAGCTGAGACGCCCTCTGGACCCAAAGAGCAACAAAACGAGGGTGCGGAGCAAAACGCCGAAGGCAAACAGTCACCGCTTGATTTGTACACACAAGACTTGAATGCTGCCGCGATTGCGGGTCGTATTGATCCCCTGATTGGACGCGATCAAGAAGTCGAACGTGTCATTCAGACTTTGTGTCGTCGCAGAAAAAACAATCCCTTACTTGTGGGTGAGGCAGGTGTCGGCAAAACAGCAATTGCCGAAGGCCTCGCATACCGGATTACGCAGGGCGAGGTTCCTGAAGTGCTTCAGGATGCTCAGGTGTTCTCTTTGGACATGGGCGCGCTTTTAGCGGGCACTAAATATCGCGGTGATTTCGAGCAGCGTCTCAAGGGCGTGCTCAAACAGTTAAAAAATAATCCGCAAGCCATTTTGTTTATTGATGAGATCCACACGTTGATTGGCGCAGGCTCTGCATCGGGCGGCACACTTGACGCCTCCAACTTACTCAAGCCCGCTTTGTCCTCTGGTCAACTGCGCTGCATTGGCGCGACAACGTACACCGAGTTTCGCGGTGTCTTTGAAAAAGATGCTGCGCTCTCGCGTCGCTTTCAAAAGGTAGATGTCTCCGAACCCACCGTTGCGCAGACGATCCAAATTTTGCGTGGCCTGAAAGGGCGGTTCGAGGAGCATCACGGGGTCAAGTACTCAAGTGTTGCCTTAACCGCTGCCGCGGAGTTGTCCGCTCGGCACATCAACGACCGGCATTTGCCGGATAAGGCCATTGATGTGATTGACGAGGCCGGTGCAGCGCAACGCTTGCTGCCCCGCTCTAAGCAAAAGAAAGTCATTGGAAAGACAGATATCGAAGCGATCGTTTCTAAGATTGCCCGAATTCCTCCACAGACCGTCTCAAGTGATGACCGCAGCAAGCTTGCCAGTCTTGAGCGTGATTTGAAAACGGTCGTTTACGGTCAAGATGGCGCAATTGAGGCACTTTCGGGTGCAATCAAAATGGCGCGATCTGGATTAGGTCGCCCTGAAAAGCCTATCGGTGCTTTTCTGTTTTCTGGTCCGACTGGCGTTGGTAAAACTGAAGTGGCACGCCAATTGGCGTTCACACTCGGAGTAGAACTGCTGCGCTTTGATATGTCTGAGTATATGGAGCGGCACACTGTTTCACGTCTGATTGGTGCGCCTCCAGGTTATGTCGGTTTCGATCAAGGTGGTTTGTTGACCGAGGCCATTAATAAACAACCACATTGCGTGCTGCTACTAGATGAAATCGAAAAAGCGCATCCGGATGTATTTAATATTTTACTCCAGGTGATGGATCATGGAACATTGACGGATAACAACGGCCGTAAAGCAGATTTCCGCAATGTGATTTTAGTGATGACGACCAACGCTGGAGCAGAAGCGTTAAACAAACCAAATATTGGTTTTTCTAATACGCGTGCAAGTGGCGATGAAATGGGCGATATCAAACGCCTGTTTTCCCCAGAGTTCCGTAACCGTCTCGATGCGATTGTTCACTTTGCACCCTTGAGTCAAGAGGTGATTCTGCGTGTTGTAGACAAGTTCCTCATGCAACTCGAAGACCAATTGCATGATAAACGCGTCGAGGTCTCCTTCACCGATGCCTTGCGCGCGCATCTTGGAAAAAATGGTTTTGATCCGCTGATGGGGGCTCGTCCAATGCAGCGTTTGATTCAGGACACCTTACGTCGTGCGTTGGCCGATGAGCTGCTGTTTGGCAAGCTCGTCGATGGCGGTTCAGTTTGCGTGGACGTCGATGCGGACGGCAAGGTTATTCTTGAGTTTGCTGTCAAGGACGACAAAGGACCTGACGTTGCAAAAGGTTCTGATCAGGAGGCAGTCCTGCTGCATTCATGACCCTTTTCACAGCTCGTACGTTCTCTGAGTTGCATAAACAGCCCCTCACGTTGACATGTCATCATTGCGGGGCTGTTTACAGTCGTCCCAAGCTTGAACCTGACCAATGGACTCAGTGCGTCAGATGTAATAGCGTGCTCGAGACTTATGCCGCCTTTACGCCTTCAGCCTGGCTTGCAATTATTCTGACTGCTTTTATCAGTTTAATCTTCGCCAATATCTATCCCGTTGCAACTCTTTACTTACAAGGTCAGGGGCAAGCCGCTACATTCTTTGATGCTGTTTCAGTGGTTTGGAGAGAGGGCTATCAAGAGGTCGCTTTTATTACGTTTGCTGCAGGCTTTTTATTACCTGTGATCCATCTTTGTTTACTTTTTATGGTGTTGTTACCATTGTCGCTTGGCCGTTTGCCCTTTTATTTTGAATGGGCAATCAAAATGATTGATCACTTAAAGCCTTGGTGCATGGTGCCAGTGTTTCTGGTTGGTATTCTCGTCTCGGTGGTCAAGCTTATTGGCTTGGCATCTCTTGTTGTTGGAGTCGGACTGTTTGCGACGGCTTGTGCTGCAATTTTTATTACAAGCTTTGGTCGCTTGGATGAACACCGACTACGTTTAATGGCACTAGATTTAGGGGTGCCCGCTCAATTGCCTTCTATCCCTAAACCCCCATCTCCTGCGCGTATCAGACAGGTTTGGGCCTTTGTGATCGCTGCGGTGATTTTGTATATTCCAGCCAATCTCCTGCCGATCATGCAAATTACTTCTTTCGGTGGCACCTCGGCGCATACAATTGTTGGCGGTGTGATTGAGCTATTTCAGATGGGTTCATGGGACATCGCACTTGTCGTCTTTGTCGCAAGTGTGATGGTGCCCGTTTTTAAGCTTGTCGCCTTGTCCGTATTATTGGCACTGACCCAGTTCGGTGCAATGCACGGACTTCGCAGACGAACACAGATTTATCGCGTCGTTGAGTTTATTGGTCAATGGTCAATGTTGGACGTATTTGTCGTCATTTTACTTTCAGCTTTGGGGCAGTTTGGAGCCCTATTAAGGATTGAGCCGGGTACTGGTGCGATCGCTTTTGGTGCGGTAGTGATACTGACGATGTTGGCCGCACTTAGTTTTGACCCCAGACTTGCTTGGCGGCGCGCAGGCTACCGCCGCTACATTTCATCGTGATTTAAAATTCAGCATTATGGTCAAGAGAGATTGCTTTGAGTCAACCTAATGAGCCCAGTATTCAGTCGCCAGTTCGAGAGAGCGTAGCAATGCCATTGCCGCGTGTCACGCGCCGTCCAAAGCGCAGTCTTGCCTGGGTGTGGTTTATTCCTATTGCGGCACTTTTAGTTGGCCTCTCAATCATCTGGCACGACATGTCGCAGCAGGGGCCCAAAATCACCATTTCTTTTGAGTCAGCCACAGGCATTGAAAATGGCAAGACGCAGATTAAATACCGTGATGTTGTCATTGGTTTGGTCAGAAGTGTTCGACTTAATGATAAGCAAGACGGCGTGATTGTTGAGGCGGACCTTACTAAAAATGGTGCCTCGTTTGCGCGTGAAGGTTCACGCTTTTGGGTCGTTAGACCGCGCATCGGCTTAGGGGGTGTCTCTGGGTTAAGCACCTTGATTTCAGGTTCTTACATTGAAACGGATTTTGATAACTCAACAAAATCTACGACCAATCAGAAAGCATTTGTTGGCTTGGAGCAGCCGCCGCCCATCGCAAGTAGTCGACCAGGCACGCATTATGTCCTTCGGACAGCGAGTCTTGGCTCTCTTGGATCTGGCACACCCATTTTTTATCGGCGGATCCAGGTTGGGTTGGTGACTGGTTTTAAACTCAATGAGTCGGGACAGGATGTGGATCTCAATGTTTTTGTAGATTCACCTTATGACAAGTTTATTGATTCCAGCACACGGTTTTGGAATGAAAGCGGCATCGATTTGACGATCGGTGCGAGTGGTATGCAGTTGCAAACTGAATCTCTAATATCTTTGATTTCTGGTGGAATTTCATTTTCGTCCTTTGGCAAACCCGTGCCGTTGCTTGATACAAAAAAGCCTTTCAAGCTCTATGGCTCACGCACTGCAGCAGAAATTGTCCCACAGGGGGTTGCTGTCCCCATTCGTATGCGTTTTGAGCAGTCTGTTCGGGGTTTAAATGTTGGAGCAGCGGTTGCGTTCCAAGGCGTCGATATTGGTATCGTAGACTCCGTTGTACTTGATTTTGATATCGTTACACGACGCTTCTTTTCGGTGGTAGATGCAACCTTGTATCCGGAAAGGTTAGGCGCCATTTATGTTGAGTTAAAACTATCTCGTCAAACACCCGAGGACATTGCCGAATCTTTGAGCGATATGACAAGCAAGGGCTTACGTGCACAACTGAGAACTGCAAATATCTTGACCGGGCAACTTTATATTACTTTAGCGGATATCCCGAACCTACCGCTTGGCGATAGAGTGCAAGCCTCTTTGCCTTTCAATA
Organism: Burkholderiaceae bacterium; assembly: GCA_023653055.1. Classification (GTDB taxonomy): domain Bacteria; phylum Pseudomonadota; class Gammaproteobacteria; order Burkholderiales; family Burkholderiaceae_B; genus Zwartia. The sequence goes on from JAMNXR010000008.1 coordinate 23,895, forward strand.
TGCCAACAATGGATGCAGATGACTTGGGAAGTATGCAAGCGCAGATCGGTAGCATCATTTCCAAGATCGACAAGATTCCTTTCGAAAAACTAGCGGATGATCTTGATGATATGGTGGTCGAAATTAAACGTTTAAGCGCTAATGTTGATAAAAGCGTGACACCTAAGTTGACTTCGATGCTCTCCCAAATTGAAACTACGGTTAAGAATTTCAACAAACTGATTGCACCAGGTAGCCCGCTCACTTCAAATACGGAAGCGATGCTGGATGATTTAAAGAGTAGTTTGAAATCTTTGCGTTCGCTCACCGATAGTTTGCAGGCGAATCCTGACTCGATCATTCGAGGACGCAGCACGCAGCCTTATTCCAGAGATACGCTTGGAGCAACAGGAAAATGAAGCTTTCACTTATACGTTGTGCCTTAGCTTTAGGCGTGCTCAGTCTTGTTGGCTGCTCAGGACCACCAGCACAGCATTACACGCTCAGTCGGATTGATTCTCAGGCTGCGCTGGTGTCCAAGAGTGCGGCCGTTCAGTCTTCTAGAGGTGTTGGACTCTATACCTTGTCTGAGATCTCAGTCCCAGCTCAAGTGGATAACCTTTCTATTGTAGTCAGGCAAGGTGATGGTCGTTTGATGGTCTTGGGTGAGGACAAATGGACGGGCTCCTTGTCATCGCAGTTGTCGACTGCATTGTCTCAAGCATTGACACAACGTTTGGGTATGCCGCCCCTACAAAAGCTCGTTTCCGAAGCCGCGCTGTCTTCTGTCACAAAAGTGCAGATGGATGTGCAACGTTTTGATTTGATTCCTGGGCAGTCTGTATCGCTTGATACGGTTTGGAGTGTGCGTTTCCCTGGCGGCAAATCATTTCTGACTTGCTACACGCGCTTGCAGCAACCAGTGGGTATTGGTGTGCTTGCCTTGGTTCAGGGCCAGCAGGACAATGTTCAAGCACTGGCTGCACAGCTTGCAGAAACATTGATGAGTCGCAAGGCACCAGCGGGATCTACCTGTACGGGGGGTTAAGCTTTTCCCGTACTACCAAAGCCGCCTGTGCCTCGGTTAGAGGCTTCAAAATCTTCAACAATGTTGAACTGAATCTGGGCAATAGGTAGAACAACCAGTTGAGCAAGTCGCTCCATCGGTTCAAGCGTGTACGCGACAGCACTCCGATTCCAGGCTGAAACCATCAGTGGGCCCTGGTAGTCGGAGTCGATCAGTCCCACGAGATTACCCAGCACGATGCCATGCTTATGGCCTAGGCCAGAACGCGGCAAGATAACCGCTGCATAGCCTGGATCTGCGATGTGTATCGCTAGCCCTGTTGGAATGAGTTGTGTCATGCCAGGTTCGAGAACAAGCGGCTGATCCAGACATGCACGGAGGTCTAGGCCAGCAGAGCCACCCGTCGCATAGTCAGGTAATTGCGCTTGCATGCGAGGATCTAAAATTTTTACAGCGACGACTTTCATAGTGTTCTCGACATTCTATTTAGGTATCGTTATTTGAACGAATACGTTTGCGTAAGCTTGTTTGTCTATTTTTGACGACACGTCGCTGGCGAATGACAAGCCAGATAATGGTGGCAATCACTGCGAGACCGACAATAGAGTAAGCAGTTGAATGTTGCCCTTGTTTGAGTGCTTCAACACTCAGAGAGGCAAGATAGCCGGGCGCGAGCAGGGCTGGCAGCCAGAGAATCGCTGAGATGACATTGGCAATTTGAAAGCGAAGTTCTGGCATGCCCATGACGCCCGCTACCGTTGGAATAAAACAGCGCAAAGGGCCCAAGAAACGGGCAATCAACACGGCTAGAAAACCATATCGATAGAAAAAAAGACGAGCACGCGCGACTTGACGTCTGTGTGCATTTAAATATCTGTGCCTCAAAAATTTTGGTCCCATCCAGCGACCAAGCCAAAAGGAGAGGGCGTCGCCGACAATGGCACCGATGATCCCCCAAAACAAAATCGTTCCGGCATCAAGAATGCCTGTTGCAATGAGCGTTCCTGTTGCAAATAGCAATACTGTTGCGGGTATAAAAATTCCAAGCACAAATAAAGACTCGCCTAATGCCATTAGGAAAATAACGAGACCCGCCCATGACTGATTGTTTTGAATAAATAAGACAAGTTGGTCGATCAGCGCTTGCATGTCAATACCTGAGGGGTTAACGAGAGGGTTTGGATTGTTTAAAGCGCTCAGCAATTGCGTGAATCAGCTGGCGGGCGACCTCTTGCTTAGTTTCCTTGGGCAAAACGTGTTCTCCTTGGTCATCAAAAATGGTGACCGTCGTGTGATCCGCATCCATGACGTGTTGGGCCAGGTTTCCGATAAGCATCGGAATGCCTTTGCGAAGCCTCTTGGCATGTGCGAATTCAGAGAGATTTTCGGTCTCAGCAGCAAACCCTACGCACCAGGGACCTGTCTGTTGTGCGGCGACCTCTGCAAGGATATCTGGATTGGCCACAAAATTGAGTTCTGGGGTCGAAGTCCCATCTTTCTTGATTTTCTCGGAGGATATATTTTGAATTCGCCAGTCCGCTACCGCCGCGACAGCGATAAAAATATCTTGGCCAGACAAATGTGACATCACCACATCACGCATTTGTTGAGCGGTATCAACATTTAAACGCGTAACGCCAAAGGGACATGGCAAGGATGTCGGTCCTGAAATGAGCGTTACGCTTGCACCCGCTTCCCAGGCCGCTTCGGCTAGCGCGTAACCCGTCTTTCCAGAAGAGCGATTACTCAGCACCCGGACGGGGTCTATGGGTTCAACGGTAGGGCCAGCCGTCAAAAGAACACGTAACCCTGCAAGTAGTTTAGGTTGAAAAAAACGTTTTAGCTCAGCTACGATCTGAAGTGGCTCGAGCATGCGACCATCGCCAGTCTCGCCACACGCTTGCTCACCGCTGCCGGGGCCAAATATTTCGATACCGTCTTGCGTCAATTGTGCAACGTTTCGTTGCGTAGGGGCGGCGAGCCACATTTCGCGATTCATCGCAGGCGCGACCAACAAGGGGCAAGCCCGAGCAAGGCATAGTGTGGAGAGCAAATCATCGGCACGGCCTTGTACGAGCTTGGCCATAAAGTCTGCAGAAGCAGGCGCGATCAGAATGGCATCCGCACCCCTAGAGAGCTGGATATGCGCCATATTGTTGTGAACACGATTATCCCAGGCATCCACAAACACAGGCCGACCGCTTAAGGCCTGCATAGTCACAGGTGTAATAAAACGTGTTGCCGCCTCAGTCATGACAACATCGACTTGCGCGCCTCTTTCGATGAGTCTGCGGACGAGATCGGCAGCCTTGTAGCAGGCAATGCCACCACTCAAACCCAACACAATCCGTTTATCAAGAAGATCTTGCATGCTGACCCCGAAGGCGAAGAATTTCATCGACGATTAAAAGGATAGCACCAACAGTGATGCCCGCATCGGCTACGTTGAAAGCAGGGTAATACCAGTTTTGCCAATAAAAAAGCAAAAAATCTACGACATGTCCATACGCGATACGATCAATCACATTACCTAGTGCACCGCCAAGAATCAGTGTGAGCGCAAACATAAATCGATGCTGCGAGCGGTGCGTATGCATCATCCAAAGAATAAAGGCACTCGCTCCAAAACCTAAAGTTGTAAAGAACCAACGTTGCCATCCTGGCTGATCAGCAAGAAAACTAAATGCAGCGCCCTTGTTGTAGAGCAAGGTGAAGTCAAAAATTGGCAAAATGTTGATACGCTCCCCATAGCGTAGGGCATGATCAAAACCAATCTTGGTGATTTGATCCACCACAATCAAGAACAAAGCCGCTAACAGCCATCTCCCCATTCCGCGATAGGAAGGTTTGTCGTTGGCTGTGGCATCCGGCTTGTCTTGTTGGGCGCTTTCCATTCTTAGCCAGCCCCAGCTTCATTCAAACTGTCCACACACCGACCACAAATATGCGGATGGACAGGGTCTTGTCCAATATCATCTCGCCAATGCCAACATCGTTCACACTTTTGGTGTGTAGAGGGAGCAATACTGATGTCGAGATCACCGGTGCCGGCGTGAACACCCACGCGAGAGACGATAAAAATAAAGGGAAGTTGATCTGCAACGGTTTGTAATAAGGCGAGGTCAAGACCACTTGCCGTCAAATCCACCTCTCCTTGCAAGGAAGAACCAATGCTGCCGGCACTGCGTAAGTCTTCAAGTTTGCGCATAACAAGCGCCCGAATTTCGCGCAAACGCGTCCAGCGTTGTTCAAGCTCTTGGGCACCAGAGACGGCAGGCATGGTGTGGAAGCATTCAGTGAAAATGGTCAGACGACCAATGTCTGGAGAGGACTTCAGTGCTGAGCTGAGCAAAATATCCCACGCTTCTTCGGCCGTAAATGACAGTACCGGCGCCATCAACTTGAGTAAGGACTGCGTGATGTGTAAAAGCGCTGTTTGAGCCGAACGACGTGCCAGGCTGCGTGGAGCTGATGTGTAAAGCCGATCTTTTAGAACATCAAGATAAAACGCACCAAGATCTTCGGAGCAGAAATGCTGCAAACGCGACATGGCGGGGTGGAAGTCGTATTTCTCAAAATGCGACAGAACCTCTGACTGCATGTGCGCAGTCATCGAGAGTGCATATCGATCAATTTCTAGCATGTCAGCCACAGCAACGATGTCCGCAGAGGCATCAAAGTCGGCGAGGTTGGCTAGCAAGAAACGTAACGTATTCCGTATACGGCGATAACTTTCGACTACGCGCTTGAGGATCTCGTCAGAAATGGTTAACTCGCCAGAGTAGTCTGTACTCGCCACCCACAAACGCAATATTTCTGCGCCTAGGCTATCGGACACTTTTTGAGGCGCAATGACATTACCAACTGATTTACTCATTTTGCGGCCCTGACCATCCACCACAAAGCCGTGAGTCAATAGGCTCTTGTAGGGAGCGCGTCCAGACAACATACAACCCGTCAACAACGAAGAGTGAAACCAACCGCGATGTTGATCTGAACCTTCGAGATACATATCAGCTGGCCACGTGAGTTCACCGTGCGAACCCTGATGCTGGTTGTCTGGTCCACCTAAGACGGTAGCGTGGGTTGTACCTGAATCAAACCAAACGTCGAGTGTGTCGCGATTCTTTTCGTAATCTTTCGCATCATCGCCAAGCAGATCAGCCGGTTCAATTGCCTGCCAAGCTTCAATACCGTTTTTCTCAACGCGCTTGGCGACTTCTTCGAGAAGTGCAGGTGTATTTGGATGAAGCGCGCCTGTTTCTTTATGAATAAAGAACGCCATAGGCACACCCCATTGGCGTTGACGGGACAAAGTCCAGTCAGGTCGATTCGCGATCATTGCATGCAAACGTGCACGTCCCCAAGCCGGGTAAAACGCTGTGGCATCGATTGCAGCCAAGGCACTTTGGCGTAAGGTCACGTCGCCGTCGACCGGATGAACATCCATCCCCGCAAACCATTGGCTTGTCGCGCGGTAAATAATGGGTGTTTTATGACGCCAGCAATGCATGTAACTATGAGAATGGGGCTCTGTCTTAAGGAGTGCGCCTGCGGAACTCAAGGCTTCAACAATCTTTGGGTTAGCTGCCCAAATGTTCAAACCACCAAACATCGGTAAGGAAGGGACAAATCTGCCGTCACCCATTACAGGATTGATGATGTCGGCATCTTGCATGCCATTTGCTTTGCAGGATTGAAAATCCTCGACACCATACGCAGGAGCCGAGTGCACAACACCCGTTCCAGTGTCTAACGTGACATAGTCGCCAAGATAAATCGGTGAGACGCGTCGGTAGCCTTGGTCTACTTCTGCCAGAGGATGAGTGAACGTAATCTTGTCAAGCGCGAGGCCCACACATTGCGCGATGATTTCACCTTCGAGTCCCCACTCCTTGAGGCAAGCTTCCACACGGTCTGCAGCCAAAATGAGCAGTGAACCCGTGGCAGGAGCAGGAGAGACGCGAACCAATGCGTATTTAAATTCTGGATGAATATTGAGCGCTTGGTTAGAGGGAATGGTCCAAGGCGTGGTGGTCCAAATAACAATCGCGCCGGCATCGACTTCAGGCAACCCAAAAGCTTTTGCAAGCGCAGGGCGGTCTGCAAAAGGAAACGCGATGTGAACAGCAGGATCCTTGCGATCTGCGTATTCGACCTCGGCTTCAGCCAATGCCGAGCCGCAATCAAAACACCAATTCACAGGCTTGAGACCACGGAAAACATAGCCCTTTTCTAAAATTCGCCCTAGCGCGCGAATCTCATTAGCCTCGTTGCTGAAGTTCATGGTCAGATAAGGACGATTCCAATCACCCAGCACGCCTAATCGCTCAAAGTCCTTTTTCTGACGCTCTATTTGCTCAAGCGCGTAAGCCCGGGCTTTAGCTTGCACTTCGGCGACAGGCAAGTGTTTTCCGAACTTCTTTTCGATCTGAATTTCGATGGGCATGCCATGACAATCCCACCCTGGGACATACGCCGCATCAAAACCCGCCATGTTGCGACTTTTAACGATGATGTCCTTGAGTATTTTATTGACCGCGTGACCGATATGAATGTCGCCATTCGCATAGGGAGGGCCGTCATGCAAGAGAAAAGTGGGGCGACCGCGGCTAGCGTCTCTAATCGCTTGGTAGACCTTTTTTTCTTGCCATTGGGCGACCCATGCGGGTTCACGACGCGGAAGGTCTCCACGCATCGGGAAGGGTGTATCGGGCAGGTTGAGTGTGTTTTTATAGTCCATGGAGCGCAAAGTAAGCGCGCGCATGCTGTGCATCGGCATGCATGGCGGCAGTCAAGGTTGGCAGATCGGGAAACTTCTCTTCATCCCGCAAATGTTGCAGGAGTTCTACGCGCACGAGTTTACCGTATGCGTCTACATTCAGATCAAATAAGTGGGTTTCAAGCAAAATTCTTCCATCATCTTCGACGGTTGGGCGAACGCCTAGGCTAGCGACTCCTGGCAGCGCTGTTAGGCCGAGACCGTGTGCACGCACGACGTAAATGCCAGAGCGTGCAGCGCAACGTGGTGTGACATGCATGTTCATGGTTGGCATATTCAGTGTGCGACCGAGTTTTTTGCCGTGAACAATATGACCCGTCATGCCAAAAGGGCGTCCTAGTAGGCTCGCAGCACGACGAACATCCCCCGCTGCGAGTGCGCCGCGGACTTCTGAGCTTGAAATACGGTGTCCATGTTCGTCGGTAATGTCACTGATGGTATGGACTTCAATGCCGCAAGTTTGTCCAAGTTCTTTGAGTAGTTTGACGTCCCCCATTCGCTGGCGACCAAAACGAAAATCTTCGCCTACCAACAACCACCGGACATTGAGCTCAACAGCCAGCCACTTTGTTACAAAGTCTGAGGCAGACATTTCAGCCATGGCTTGATTAAATCTGGCGAGCACCACGCGCGCGACGCCTGCCTGGGAAAGGGCAGTGAGTTTGTCTCTGAGCCCAGTAATTTGCGGCGGCGATAACTCTGGCCGGTGATTGAGATGCGCAAAGTACTGACGCGGGTGCGGTGCAAAGGTCAAGACAGTTGGAGAGAGTCCGAGTCGCTCTGCCGCGTCACAGACTAGCGCAATCATGGCCTGATGCCCACGATGAACCCCGTCAAAGTTGCCAATTGACAAGGCGCAGGGTAGGCGCAATTCGGGCGCGGGGGCTTGACGAAAAATGCTGAGAATGGTTTTCACGAGTGACAGTTTACAATTTCAGGCTAGCCTTATCATGGAATACCATGTCCGACCCCAAAAATATACGCCCTCGCTTTGTCATTTTGATCTCAGGTCAGGGATCCAACATGCAGGCAATCGTGCAGGCCTGCCAGACTGGTGCATGCGCTGCAGAGGTGGTTGCCGTGATTGCGAGTCGTGCGCAGACCTCTGGATTGACGTGGGCCGCCGAACAGGGGATTCGTACCATAGGCTTAGCGCACAAAGCCTTTGACTCCAGAGAGTCTTTCGATGCCGCGCTTGCGGAGTCCATAGACCAGTTTGAACCTCATTACGTGTTGCTAGCCGGCTTTATGCGGGTGTTAACCCCTGGCTTTGTTGAGCGCTATGCTGGTAGGCTTGTCAATATCCATCCTTCCTTGTTGCCAGCCTTTCCTGGACTCCATACCCATGCTCAAGCGATCGCTACGGGTGTTCAATCTCATGGATGCACCGTACACTTCGTGACGCCCGTGTTGGATCACGGTCCAATTATTGCGCAGGGTGTTGTCCCAGTTCTGCATGACGACACCCCCGAGACTCTCGCCTTAAGAGTGCTGGACATGGAACACCACATTTATCCGCAAGTTGCAGGTTGGCTTGCGCAGGGCCGAGTTCATCTGACCAGCGATCAGCGCGTTCAGGTGGACGGCATCACCACACGACTTTTCACACCAGGCCACTATTTATGAGCAATCCCAGCAAACCAAGCCGTCGGCCCCATGGCGCGACGGGTGCAGGGCGCACCAACAAAAAAGATGAGGCGCGTGCTGCTGCATTGAGTGCTTCTTCTGGCAAGGTCAGACCGGGTTCTGCGACTGAAAGACTGATGAACGCTCAGCCGCGTGGGCCACGACTCCAGGGTGACCGCGGTTTTACCGGTCAAGGCGACGGTCTGCCTTACGGCGCTGAAAAACCAACTGTGGTTTCAACCTATGTGCCAAAGCCTCGTCAACCGGTCATGACGGTTCGACTGGATCAAATCCGCCAGGTACTGGATGAAGTGTTGACTTGGCGCTTTGCCGCAGACTCGATTGTTTCGCATTGGTTTAGAGCGCACCCCAAACTCGGTATTCGCGATCGCGCAGAGGTCGCGGAGGTTGTGTATGACGTATTACGTCACTTGCGTCGCTATCGCCAGCTCGGTGAGAGCGGAGTCGGTAATGCGGTCCGCCGTTTAGCGATTCAGGGCGCCATTGCCACGATGGGTGCTGACAAGGTGCGACCTGTTTTGGACACTGGTGAGTTGGCTTGGCTCGATAGAATTGCCCAGATTGATGAGCAGTCCTTGTCTTTGCAGGTGCGTACTAGTTTGCCCGATTGGTTGTTTGATCGCATCAAGGATATGCCCGAGCTTGAATCCTTAACGACTGCGCTTAACAGCGCCGCGCCGCTGGATATCCGCGTCAACCCAATGAAAGCGGATCGTGACGACATGCTGGCCGATTTAATTAAAGGCAATGGCGTACGCCATGCTCCTGTTGCGACACCGTATTCACCTTGGGGAATCCGTCTAAAAGGACGTCCTGCCATGAATAAGTGGCACCAGTTTGAGCATGGCTTGATTGAGGTGCAGGACGAGGGGAGTCAGTTACTCGCTTTGTTAGTCGGGCCAAAGCGCGGCGAAATGGTGATTGATTTTTGTGCGGGTGCAGGGGGTAAAACATTACTGCTTGGTGCCCTGATGCGCTCCACGGGTAGGCTGTATGCGTTTGATGTATCAGCGACTCGGCTGGCAAAAGCTAAGCCACGCTTTGCTCGAAGCGGATTGTCCAATATTGTGCCGGTCGCAATTGAGCATGAAAACGACACGCGTGTTCGTCGGCTTGCCGGTAAAGCACATCGTGTTTTGGTGGATGCACCATGTAGCGGCGTAGGTACTTTGCGTCGCAACCCTGATTTGAAGTGGCGCCAATCTGTTCAGAGCCTTCAAGAACTCACGGCTCTGCAGGCTCGCATTTTGGCAAGTGCTTCACGATGCGTCGCCCCTGGAGGACGTCTTGTATACGCCACGTGCAGCATTTTAAAAGAGGAAAATCAGGATCAGGCAGCGCTGTTTTTGGTCAACCATCCTGAATTTGAACTGGTCGATGCGGCCCCTATTTTGTCAGCGCGCACAGATCTCCAAATTGAAGGTCCTTATCTAAGTTTGCGTCCGGACGTTCACGGTACAGATGGCTTCTTTGCTGCTATCTTTGAAAGAAAGAAAATTTTAGTAGCCGAGAGGTTAGAAAGTGAGATTGAGCAGGTGTCAGATGCCGAGTCTGACATTCTTTCAGCTTCTGACGCGCTGCTTGCGCCTGATAATCAAGAATTGCTTGAACCGCATGTTGATACAGAAGTTGAAGCAGAAGCTGAGCCCATAGTTAAACCTAAGGCCAAACCAAGGGCAAAACCTAAAGCTAAAGTTAAAGCTAAAGTTAAAGCAGCAGATAAGCCTAAATCTGAAGATACCTCCGATAAGCCTTAAATAGTTGATTTTGCGCAAATATTTGAGGGTTTTTACTAGCAGATAACCCTATGCTAGGCTAAAATTCTAACTATCTTAATGTCTTGGATCATAGACACTTACATGAACGATTTCATTTCTTTTGCAGCAGGTGGTTTGCTCCAGGCTAACTGGTGGCAGGTAGTGCTTTTTACGTTGGGTATGACGCACGTTACCATCGTTGCCGTAACGGTCTTTTTGCACCGTAGTCAGGCGCACCGCGGCCTGGATCTCCATCCGGCGGTTATGCACTTTTTCCGTTTCTGGCTTTGGATGACCACTGGAATGGTCACAAAAGAATGGGTATCGATTCATCGCAAGCACCATGCACGTTGTGAGCGCGAGGGCGATCCTCATTCACCGATGATTTACGGCATTGGTAAAGTTTTGTTTAGTGGTGCTGAGCTGTATCGCCATGAGTCCAAAAATGCCGAGACGATTTCTAAGTTTGGTCACGGCACGCCTGATGATTGGATCGAACGCAACGTCTACACGCGTTTTAGCGCCCGCGGCATCATTTTGATGCTGATCATCGACGTGACTTTGTTTGGTGCGATCGGGTTCACGATTTGGGCAATCCAAATGGCGTGGATTCCTTTTTGGGCTGCCGGCGTGGTCAATGGTATCGGTCATTATTTCGGTTATCGCAACTTCGCAAGCCCAGACACTAGTACCAACGTTTTTCCGATCGGGATCTTGATTGGTGGAGAAGAACTTCACAACAATCACCATGCTTACGGTACCTCAGCTAAATTTTCAAGCAAATGGTACGAGTTGGACATCGGTTGGGTTTACATCCTGGGTCTCAAGGCGCTTGGATTAGCCAATATTAAAAAAGTCGCACCCAAGTTGAAATTAGAGGCGAATGGCAAGGCAGGGGTTGATCTTCGTACCCTTCAAGGGGTCATTGCACATCGCTACGAAATTCTTGCCCGTTATACCGGCATTATGAAAATTGCCTGCAAGGATGAGTTGATTCGTTTAAAAGCTTCAAAAGCGGACACCAAGGCGGATGCGCTGGCAGCTGCGACGCACTGGCTCGGGCGGGGCGAAGAGAACCTCGCGCCAGCTGAACGTGCTCGAATCGAGCAAGCGATTTCACAAAATGATTCTTTGTCTACGCTCGTCTTGATGCGTCATGATTTGGTCAAGCTATGGGACAGCTCCACTGCATCCAGCGAACAGTTATTGCATGATTTGCAGGCGTGGTGCCAACGTGCTCAGCAAAGCGGTATTGCGAGCCTTGAGGAGTTCGCTCTGCGTCTTCGCCGCTATGCGGCATGATTGACAAGCTAAACGAACCGCAGCGAAACGCAGTCACTTTACCCGCGCAACATGCCCTCGTATTGGCGGGGGCAGGCAGCGGAAAAACTCGGGTGCTGACGACCCGAATGGCTTGGCTCGTTCAGACCAGCCAAGTCAGCCCGCTGGGAATCTTAGCCGTTACCTTTACGAATAAAGCCGCACGCGAAATGGTGGCTAGGGTTTCGGCCATTTTGCCAATTGACACCCGTGGTCTGTGGATTGGTACTTTTCATGGTTTGTGCAATCGTATGTTGCGCGCACATCATCGTGATGCAGGCTTGCCGCAGGCGTTTCAGATTTTGGATACTGCGGATCAGCTCGCTTCCATCAAGAGGCTGCTAAAAGTCAATGGTGTGGATGATGATAAGTATCCCCCCCGTGATGTGCAGCGCTTTATTAACGGAGCTAAAGAAGACGGTCAACGTCCAGGTGACGTAGAGGCTTACGACAGTTTTCGTCGGCGCCTGATTGAGATCTATACGTTGTACGAGGCGCAATGTCAGCGTGAAGGTGTTGTCGACTTTCCCGAGCTTCTCCTGCGTGCCTACGAATTGTTATCGAGACACGCGCCGATTCGTGAGCATTATCAGCGCCGCTTTAAACATATTTTGGTCGACGAGTTTCAGGACACCAATACGTTGCAGTACAAATGGCTCACTTTGTTGGCAGGGGGTGGGGCACACTTGTTTGCGGTGGGTGACGATGATCAATCGATCTACGCTTTTCGCGGGGCCAATGTTGGAAATATGGCGGATTTTGAGCGTGACTATGCCCATGGCACGGTCATCCGTCTTGAGCAAAACTATCGATCCTTCGGACATATTCTTGACTCAGCCAATGCTCTGATTAGTCATAACACGGGTCGACTCGGTAAAAACCTTTGGACAGAGCAAGGTGAGGGCGAGCAAATTCGTGTAGTTGAGCAGCCCACAGACTTGCTCGAAGCCCAATGGCTCGTCGAGGAAGTTCGAGGCCTGATTTCTGACGGTCGTGATCGTAGTCAAATCGCTATTTTGTATCGCAGTAATGCGCAGTCCCGTGTGATTGAGCACGCCTTGTTCTCTTCGGGAGTGCCCTACAAGGTTTATGGTGGCTTACGTTTTTTTGAACGTCAAGAAATCAAACATGCACTTGCTTATTTAAGGTTGATGGCCAACCTCGATGACGACACCTCTTGGATGCGTGTAGTCAATTTTCCGCCACGCGGTATCGGCGCTCGGACGTTGGAGTTGTTAGGGGATCAGTCTAAAGCTTACGATACGAGTTTGAGTGCGTCCGTTGCGCGGGTTCCCGGCAAAGGTGGGTCCAATCTTGCTCAGTTTTCGGGCCTGATTCAGCGCCTGACTGAGGAAACCCGCAGCTTGCCGCTTCCTGAACTTGTTGAGCACGTCATCGAGCATAGCGGCTTGATTGGACACTATCAGCTTGACCGCGAAGGCGCGGATCGTATCGAAAATCTTCGCGAGTTGATCACTGCCGCGGCAGCTTTTGTTGCGGAGTCCAACATGGGTGGATTGCCTGCTGGTGAAGTGGTGCAGACCGCGGGTGCCCAAGAGCCAATGCAGGAGGGTTTTGAGGGCTTATCACCCTTGATGGCTTTTTTGTCTCATGCTGCACTTGAAGCGGGTGATAATAAAGCGCAAGCGGGTCAAGATGCGGTTCAGTTAATGACTGTTCACGCAGCCAAAGGTTTAGAGTTTGATGCTGTGTTTATCACGGGCATCGAAGAAGGACTCTTTCCACACGAAAACAGTATTCTTGAACAGGCAGGCCTCGAAGAGGAGCGTCGCCTAATGTACGTCGCGATTACCCGAGCACGCGAACGTCTTTATTTCAGTCTTGCCCAAAGTCGCATGCTTCATGGTCAGACACGTTATGCAATGCGTTCGCGATTTTTGTCCGAAGTCCCAGAAGAACATTTAAAGTGGTTGACGCCCAAACAGGGACTCAGCGACTCCGAGCCTCGCTGGAAGTCTAGTGGCTCAGGTTTTGATCCTTATGCAAGGCAAGGCTCTGTAAAGCCCGCAGCCGCTGTCAATCAAAGTGCATCTTATGGTGTGACAGTGGGAAGTCAACATTTTCGCATTGGTCAGGGTGTGCGCCACGGTCGTTTTGGAGAAGGCACGATTTTTGGGCTGTCTGGCAGTGGATTAGATGCTCAAGCTCAGATCCAGTTTCGTGACGTTGGGGCAAAAACCTTGGCCCTTGGTATCGCAAAACTTGAAATTATTCAGGGCTAGATCTTAATGGGTCGGGCTTGAACGCTAGGCAATTGATTCCAGTTCGCTTTGCAACGCAAGCCACGCCTCTTCTAATTCCCCATGTTTTTTTGTGAGTTCTCCATGTTGGGAGAGCGTTTGCACGCGTTCTTGGCGACGCGCATCAGAATAAAGGTCTGCGTCCGCAATCAACGTATCGAGTAACTTGAGTTTGCTTTGTGTGGCCTCAAGTTCTTTTTCAATTTTTAAGAGCTTGGCTTCGATAGGTCTGCGCAACACAGCTGTCCGTTGGCGTTCCTGTGCTTCTTCTCGCTTTTGTTGCTTGCGATCGGTATTTGAGCTCTCCGATAGACTAGGTGCGTGTTCATCAGGGGTAATGTTCGCAGTTTGTCGCTCTACAAGCTCTTGTTTGCGCGCATTGGATTGGTGTTGTGCAAACCAATCTCTGTAATCCTCAAGATCACCATCAAATTCTTGTACGCCACCGTCCGCCACAATCCAAAAGCGATCCACCGTTGTTCGCAACAAGTGTCGATCGTGCGAAACCAGTAGCATGCTGCCACCAAACTCCGCGAGCGCTGTCGTCAGGGCCTCGCGTGTTTCTACGTCCAAGTGGTTACTAGGCTCATCAAGGAGTAATAGGTTAGGCTTTTGCCAGACGATGAGCGAAAGGGCCAGCCTTGCTTTTTCTCCACCAGACATGGGGGCAACCTTGTCCATGACGCGATCACCACCGAAACCAAAGCCACCCAAATAGTTACGAAGTTCTTGTTCGCGCGTTTGTGGTGCCAGTCGTGCAAGGTGCTGCAATGGACTGCTATCTAAATCAAGCATATCAAGCTGATGCTGAGCAAAATATCCCACCTCAAGGCCGCGAGAGGCCTTGCGGCTACCGGCTTGCACTTCGAGCTCTCCCGCGAGTGTTTTGACAAGCGTGCTTTTACCAGCACCGTTCACACCCAAGATACCGATACGATCTCCACCTCGAACCATCAAGCGCACATTTCGCAAGATAGGCGTAGTCTCACCTTGTTCGTTGATATATCCCGCTTGCATATCCTCTAACACTAAAAGAGGATCGGGCATTTCTTCGGGGGAGGGAATGCGAATGTCAATGCCGGACTCTGCATGAAGGGGCGCCAATAGCTCCATGCGTGCCAAGGCCTTGACTCGGCTTTGAGCTTGTTTTGCTTTTGACGCTTTGGCCTTAAACCGATCAATAAATCCTTGCAGGCGAGCTGTCTCGCGTGTTTGACGCTCCCACGCAATTTTGGTTTGCCGCAGACGCTCGGACCGCTGAATGACAAAGTCCTGATAGCCGCCCTTGTATCGATTGAGTTTGCCTTGATCAAAATGGAGAATTGTTTGTGCAACCGAGTCCAAAAACTCGGTATCGTGAGAAATCAGTAAGACTGTCCCAGCATAGGCACCTAACCAGCGCTCAAGCCATAGCATGGCATCGAGATCCAAGTGGTTGGTCGGCTCATCGAGCAAGAGCAGTTCAGAAGGCGCCATCAGCGCGCTTGCGAGCGCAAGACGCATTCTCCATCCGCCAGAAAAGCTATCGACAGGATGATCCCATTGCGCAGGTGTGAAACCTAAACCAGCCAGAAGTTGCTCAGCGCGTGAGGCCGAAGTCCATGCGCCGACCTCGATGAGCTCGGACTCTAGCTCTGCAATACGCGCGCCGAGTACCTCTGCTTGGTGAGGTTCGCGCTCAAGCGCTTCAGACAGTTTGCTGCGCTCAGCTTGTAGCCAACGCAGATGGGTATCACCATTGATCACAAAATCACGTGCACTACTATCGCTTGAGGCAATTTCTTGTTTGACGCTTGCCATGCGCCATCCTTGAGGCACTTCAAGTGATCCTGCGTCTGCTTCAATTTCGTGCTGGAGTAGCGCAAAAAGAGTGGATTTGCCCGCGCCATTTTTCCCAACGAAGCCAACGCGTTCGCCAGGGTGAACAACAAACTCAGTTTGATCGAGCAATACTTTTGTGCCGCGACGAACCGTCAAACCTGAAGCACGAATCACGGTGTTAATTGCTCTTTGGTCAGCAGAAGAATTTGATCTGTCGCTTCGGCGGTATCGAGCCATATAGGTTCGAGATCGGGAAAGGCAGCTTCAAAATAAGGTCTCTCATGGCCGATTTCAATTAACAACAAACCATTGTCACGCAAGTGAGTAGGGGCTTGTTCAATAATCGTACGGACCAAATCCATGCCATCATCTCCACCAGCAAGCGCTAAGGATGGTTCATGACGATACTCCGGAGGAAGTTTCAACATTGAGGCGGAGTTGACGTAAGGCGGATTGCTGATAATCAGGTCATATTGCGCGGAAACCGGCAGTGGATCGTAAAGGCTCCCGTGATGCAAGTTCAGACGATCTTGCATGCCGTGCTTTTCAACGTTGATCAGGGCAACATCGAGCGCATCTTTTGAAATATCCGTGGCATCGACAAAAGCCTCAGGAAACTGATGCGCTGCGATAATCGCCAAACAGCCTGAGCCTGTGCACAAATCTAGTATGCCAGTGATCTCAAAAGGATCTGCAATCCAGGGACTGAGCTGATTCATCAATAATTCAGCAATCGGTGAGCGTGGCACAATCACACGCGGATCAACATGAAAGGTATAGCCTTGAAGCCACGCCTCATGTGTCAAATAGGGCGCTGGTAGACGCTGCTCGCAGCGTAAATCGATCAGACTCAGAGCCGCTTCGCGTTCAGACGGCAAAATACGTGCGTCCATGAACGGCTCGAGTTGATCGGGGGGTAAGTGCAACGCATGTAAAACCAAATACACCGCTTCGTCCCAAGCGTTGTCTGAACCATGTCCAAAAAACAGTTTTTGTTCATTGAAGCGAGACACTGCGTACCGAATCAAATCGCGAACGCTTTGTAAGGCTTCTCGTGAACCATCTATAAGTTTGGTCATGCGATGTTCAGACGTGTTGAAGGCGATTGTATAAATGGTTTTGATGCGGTTGTTCGGGTCATTACGCTCTCAACAAATCGTTGATGCTGGTTTTTGCACGTGTCTGCGCATCAACACGCTTCACAATAATGGCGCAGTTCAAACTGTGCGATCCGTCTGCAGAGGGCAACGAGCCTGGAACTACTACAGAACCCGAGGGTACCCGACCGTAGTGGATTTCTTTTGTTTCACGATCGTAAATACGCGTGCTTTGCGACAAAAATACACCCATTGCCAAGACTGAGTTTTCTTCTACGATCACACCCTCGACAACCTCTGACCGTGCACCGATAAAACAGTTGTCTTCGATAATAGTGGGGTTGGCTTGAAGGGGCTCGAGTACGCCACCGATACCAACGCCGCCAGACAAATGCACATTTTTTCCGATTTGAGCGCATGAGCCTACCGTAGCCCATGTGTCAACCATGGTGCCTTCGTCTACGTAGGCACCAATATTGACGTATGAGGGCATCAGCACCACATTGCGTCCGATAAATGCGCCGCGTCGCGCGACAGCGGGTGGTACGACTCGGTAACCACCAGTTTTGAATGCTGTCTCACCGTACTCTGCAAATTTAAGGGGTACTTTGTCATAAAACTGCATGGGTGCTTGTCCCATGATTGCATTGTCATACAGACGAAAGGAAAGCAGCACAGCTTTTTTTATCCACTGATGTACTTCCCACTTGCCATTGATTTTTTCAGCGACACGCAAGTGTCCCGTATCGAGTGCGTCAATGGTGTGCTCAACGGCTTCGCGCATGGCGGCGTCCGCAGCGGAAGGTGACAGATTGGCGCGGTTTTCCCAGCCTTGTTCAATAGTGGTTTGCAGATCGAGAGTCATGAGAGCCCTGTGAAAATAAGTATTAAAAAATATAAAAATAGAGACGAGTTTGAATATTGTTAACGAATAGTATGCGGGTAATATTGACGAACAAAATCAGCAATACGATGTGCACCTTCGACGCAATCCGCGAGTGGTGCGACTAAGGCAATACGAATACGATTGAGGCCTGGGTTTACACCATCTACAATACGTCCTACATAACTGCCTGGTAATAATGTCACATTGGTCTGTGTGAGCAGATCGCGGACAAACTCTGCATCGGGGCCTGGTGTACCGGCCCAAAGATAAAACGAGGCATCTGGACGATTGACGTCCAACACGGGTTTTAAAATTGGGAGGACCGCATCAAATTTTGCGCGGTACTGTGCACGATTTTCAATGACGTGTGCTTCATCATTCCAAGCGGCAATACTCGCGGTGGATACGACGGGAGATAACGCGCTGCCGTGGTAGGTGCGGTAAAGCAAAAACTTTTCAATCAGCTTTGCATCACCCGCAACAAAACCAGAGCGCATACCCGGCACATTTGAACGTTTTGACAGGCTTGAAAAGCTCATCAGATTTTTGAAATCCTTTCGTCCCAGTTGAAATGCAGCCTGCATGCCGCCCAAGGGTGGGTGATTTTCATCAAGAAATATTTCTGAGTAGCACTCATCCGAAGCAATCACAAAGTTGTAGCGGTCTGATAACTCGAACAAAATTTCCCAGTCTGACAGAGGCATGACATTGCCGGCCGGATTGCCAGGGGAACAGACAAAAAGCAGTTGAGTGCGTGCCCAGACTTCGGCTGGTACCGTCGACCAATCACATCGAAAATTTTTGGCAGGATCTGAATTGACGTAAAAAGGCGTCGCACCGCCTAGTAGCGCTGCACCTTCATATATTTGATAAAACGGGTTTGGACAGACGACCAAGCCGTCTTTTGAGCCGTCAAGGACAACCTGTCCAAAGGCAAAAAGTGCTTCGCGTGAACCTAGCGCCGGCAAGATCTGCGTTTCTGGATCTGGGCAGGGAATACCATAGCGGCGACCGATCCACGCGCTAATAGCCTGACGCAGTTTGGGGTCACCTTTGGTTGGGGGGTAAACGGACAAGCCGTCTAAGCCACTGACAATAGCGGCTTTTACGCAATCTGGTGCCGGATGTTTGGGCTCTCCGATAGAGAGATTGATTGGCCGCAAGCCAGAGGCGGCAGGGTTTGACTGAGCTAATAAGGCTCTCAGTTTTTCAAACGGATAGGGCTGTAAAGTATCGAGGCGCGGATTCATTCTGACATTTTAACCAGTTGGTTGACAGGGTGGGGCGGAAAACTTGCTTAGTGTGCGCTACAATGTCTGGCTATTGCGAAGGTGGCGAAATTGGTAGACGCACCAGGTTTAGGTCCTGACGCCGTAACAGGTGTGCGGGTTCGAGTCCCGCCCTTCGCACCAACACTGCTCTTTGATACGGCGCGGGTCGTTTCCTGTGCTTTCCGTCCTCTTTGTTTGGTAGATTTTCATGCAACCTGTGGTTGAAACCCTTTCCGGCCTTGAGCGCCGCATCGAAATCTCGGTCTTGTTGGCCGACGTCGAAAAAGCTGTTCAGGCTGAACTTAAGCGCGTATCCCGCACCGCCAAAGCGCCTGGCTTCCGTCCTGGAAAAGTGCCAATGGCGATGCTCGAGCGTACGCATTCCGCCGGCATTCGCTATGACATGATCAACAACAAGGTTGGTCAGGCGTTTGAACAAGCGATCGAAGCTTCGGGTTTGCGCATTGCAGGTTCACCCAAGCTTGAGCCAAAAACCGAGGGCACCCCTGAAGGAACCTTAGCTTTTTACGCGGTGTTTGAGGTGTACCCAGAAATCACGCTTCCTGACTTGACCACTCTCAAAATCAAGCGCGCGGTCACAACAGTGGGTGATGCCGAGGTTCAAAGTACGGTTGATATTCTGCGTAAACAGCGCGCCGAATATGCAGCAAAAGACGGTCGCGTTGCGACGGACGAAGATCGCGTCACTCTGGACTTTGTGGGCACGATCGATGGAGTCCCCTTTGATGGCGGTACCGCTCAAGATTTCCCTTTTGTTCTCGGACAAGGCCGCATGTTGCCTGAGTTTGAAGTGGCAGTCCGAGGTTTGAAAGTTGGCGAGTCCAAGGTTTTCCCCTTAGCCTTTCCTGCCGATTACGGCGGTAAGGATGTTGCAGGAAAGACTGCCGAATTCACGATTACTGTTAAAGAAGTTGCAGAGCCTGTTTTGCCTGTCATCGATGCCGAGTTTGCTAAATCCTTGGGTCAGGCAGAAGGCGATGTTGAAAAGTTGCTGGCTGACATTCGTGGCAACATTGAACGCGAAGTCAAAGCGCGTACGCTTGCGCGTACAAAAAACAGCGTCATGGACGCTTTAATTGGTGCCGCTACGTTTGATGTGCCTAAATCCTTAGTCGACAGCGAGTGCGAGTCTCGTGTTCAAGCTGCTCGTGCAGAGTTGACGCAGCGTGGCGTGCCAAATGCTGACAAGATGCCGATTCCTGCGGATGCTTTTACCGCCGAAGCTGAGCGCCGTGTCCGCCTGGGCTTGTTGGTCTCTGAACTCGTTCAAAAAGCGCAGCTGCAAGCCAAGCCTGAGCAGGTTCGTGCCCGTATCGAAGAGTTCGCAGCCAACTACGAAAAGCCTGCTGAAGTCGTGAGTTATTATCTTTCAGATCGTGCTCGCCGTTCCGAAGTCGAAGGTATCGTGCTTGAGGACAACGTCGTCCAGCATGCTTTGGCTCAAGCTCAGGTCGAAGACGAGCAGGTCCCTTTTGATCAAGTGATGGGAACAGCCTAAATGCAACGTTTTACCGATTTCTATGCATCCATGCACGGTGGCGCATCTGTTACGCCGACCGGGCTAGGTTACATACCGATGGTGGTTGAACAATCGGGCCGTGGTGAGCGCTCCTACGATATTTACTCGCGTCTTCTTAAGGAGCGTGTGATTTTCTTGGTGGGACCGGTCAACGACCACTCCGCCAACTTAGTCGTTGCGCAGCTGTTGTTTTTAGAGTCCGAAAATCCTGATAAGGATGTCGCGCTTTATATCAACTCACCCGGTGGATCCGTTTACGCAGGCATGGCCATTTACGACACCATGCGTTTTATCAAGCCCGAAGTCTCAACGCTTTGCACGGGTTTGGCCGCTAGCATGGGTGCTTTCTTGTTGGCAGCTGGTCAAAAAGGCAAGCGTTTTTCGCTTCCCAACTCACGCATCATGATTCACCAGCCTTCAGGCGGTGCTCAGGGTCAGGCTTCCGATATTCAGATCCAGGCGCGTGAGATTCTCGATTTACGTGCCCGCTTAAATCAGATGTTGGCCGAACATACGGGTCAGTCTGTCGAGCGGATTGAGATCGACACTGAACGTGATAACTTTATGTCCGCTCCTGACGCTGTGGCCTATGGCCTAATCGACAAGGTGCTGACATCACGCGCGGACACCGTCTAAGACGTTCCGGCCCAAGACCTACAGGAAGCTTATGTCCGAAAAAAAGGGATCTGCAACAACAAAAGTCTTGCATTGCTCATTTTGCAACAAGGCTCAGCATGAAGTACGCAAGCTGATTGCGGGTCCTTCGGTGTTCGTGTGTGATGAGTGCATTGACTTATGTAATGACATTATTCGCGAAGAAGCCCAAGCGAATGCCAAAGAGTCTATCAAGACTGATTTGCCAACTCCAGCTGAAATCAAGGCATTCCTAGATCAATACGTGATTGGGCAGACGGCACCTAAGCGTGTCTTGGCTGTCGCCGTTTATAACCATTACAAGCGTTTACGTCATGCTGAAATCAAGGGCGATGGCGTTGAATTGTCTAAAAGTAATATTCTCCTAATTGGCCCGACAGGTTCGGGTAAGACCTTGCTAGCGCAGACCTTGGCACGCCAGCTTAATGTCCCTTTTGTGATGGCAGATGCCACTACGTTGACCGAAGCAGGTTATGTTGGTGAGGACGTTGAAAACATCATTCAAAAGCTCCTGCAAAACTGCAATTACGAAGTTGAAAAAGCTCAGCGCGCGATTGTCTACATAGATGAGATCGACAAAATATCTCGCAAGGCTGACAATCCATCCATTACGCGTGACGTGTCTGGCGAAGGTGTTCAGCAGGCGCTTCTCAAGCTGATCGAGGGTACGGTTGCCTCTGTGCCCCCTCAGGGTGGGCGTAAGCATCCCAACCAGGATTTTGTTCAAGTTGATACGACTAACATTCTATTTATCGTTGGCGGTGCTTTCGACGGCTTAGAAAAAGTGATTCGTAACAGAACCGAGCGCTCGGGTATTGGCTTTGGAGCCTCGGTTGAGTCCAAGTCGGAAAGATCAACGGGTGATACGTTCTTAGAAGTCGAGCCCGAAGACTTGGTCAAGTTTGGATTAATTCCTGAGCTTGTTGGCCGTTTGCCAGTGATTGCAACCTTGCAAGAGCTCGACGAAGACACATTGATGCAAATCTTGACTGAGCCTAAAAATGCTGTGGTCAAGCAGTTCGAAAAACTGTTCGCGATGGAAGGTGCTGAGCTCGAGATCCGTCCAGATGCGTTAAAAGCTATCGCCCGCAAAGCGATCAAGCGCAAAACCGGCGCACGTGGATTGCGTTCTATCCTCGAGTCTGCCTTATTGGACACGATGTATGAGTTGCCGACCCAAGGAAATATCAAGCGGGTAGTGCTTGATCAATCCGCTATTACTGGTGAGGGCAAGCCCTTATTGGTTTATGCAGATGCAAATGAGCCCAAACCGATTGCTAAACCGCCAGCGGTTCGGGACGCTGCTGCTTGATTTTGGTTTATGGACTTATTTTCCAGATTTCCCAGCCCCTCTAGAGGGGCTTTTGCTTTAATTAGGGGTCAGAACTTGAAATTTAGGCTATTGTCCCAATAACGAAGCTATTCGTAGAAACACGGGCTTTGTATCGGCTGCCCAGTTAGGATTCGCCGAGTTTTTTTTAGGAAGACGTTATGTCCGGACATCAGACCCTGCCTTCTGAACCAATCAATTTGCCCTTGCTGCCATTGCGCGACGTTGTCGTGTTCCCACATATGGTGATTCCTCTTTTCGTCGGTCGTCCCCGTTCTATTCGGGCGCTTGAAGCCGCGATGGAAGCAGGCAAGAGCATTATGCTTGCTGCCCAAAAATCTGCTGGAAAAGACGACCCGACACCAGATGACGTGTACGAGATTGGTTGTGTTGCAACCATTCTGCAGATGCTCAAACTTCCGGACGGTACGGTAAAAGTCCTAGTCGAAGGGGCGCAACGCGCGCGCGTGACGAACATTCAGGATGTGGATACGCATTTCACCTCAGAACTCGTGCCCATCGCACCTGATGTCACGGCTGGTGCTGAGATCGAGGCATTACGTAGAGCGATCGTCAGTCAGTTTGAGCAGTACGTAAAGCTCAATAAAAAGATTCCCCCAGAAATTCTGACTTCTTTGGCCGGTATTGATGACGCTGGCCGCTTGGCGGATACGATTGCTGCCCATTTGCCTTTAAAGCTAGAACAAAAGCAAAAGATGCTTGAGATTATCTCGACGTCTGAGCGACTCGAGGCTTTGCTGTCGCAGCTCGAAACTGAGATCGACATTCTGCAAGTCGAAAAGCGTATTCGGGGTCGCGTTAAAAAGCAGATGGAAAAGAGCCAGCGTGATTACTATTTGAATGAGCAAGTTAAGGCCATTCAAAAAGAACTGGGCGAAGGCGAAGAGGGCGCGGATATCGAGGAACTCGAAAAGAAAATCGAAGCTGCGCATCTTCCCAAGGACGCACGTAAAAAGGTGGATGGTGAGCTCAAAAAGCTTAAGCTCATGTCGCCAATGTCTGCTGAAGCGACTGTTGTTCGAAATTACATCGACACAGTGATTGCTTTGCCGTGGCGCAAAAAGAGCAAGGTCAATAACTCGATCCCCAACGCTGAAAGCGTGCTCGATAACGACCATTATGGCTTAGACAAAGTCAAAGAGCGTATTCTTGAATACCTCGCTGTCCAACAGCGTGTTGATAAGGTCAAAGCACCTATTCTTTGCCTGGTGGGTCCACCTGGTGTTGGAAAAACATCACTAGGGCAGTCTATTGCCAAAGCCACAAATCGTAAGTTCATTCGCATGGCCTTAGGTGGTGTGCGTGATGAGGCTGAAATTCGTGGTCACCGCCGGACATATATCGGTTCGATGCCAGGCAAGATTTTGCAAAATATGTCAAAAGTTGCAGTGAGAAATCCCTTGTTCTTACTCGATGAAATCGATAAGTTAGGTATGGATTTCCGCGGTGACCCTGCGTCTGCATTGCTTGAGGTATTGGATCCTGAACAAAATCACACGTTCCAGGATCATTACGTTGAGGTAGATTTCGATTTGTCGGACGTGATGTTTGTCGCGACCAGTAACACGCTGAATATTCCGCCGGCTTTGCTAGACAGAATGGAAGTGATTCGCCTGTCAGGCTATACGGAGGATGAAAAAATCCATATCGCACTGGATCACCTCGTTCCTAAAGTAATGAAGAACAATGGCGTAAAGTCCGAAGAGCTTGTCGTTGAAGAGTCAGCGATCCGTGACATTGTTCGTTATTACACGCGTGAAGCGGGTGTTCGTTCTCTTGAGCGTGACGTCGGAAAGATCTGTCGTAAAGTTGTCAAGAAACTGCTCGCTGAAAGCGAGGCCAAAAAGGCTGCAAAGTCTAATGAGCCTATCGCTCAGGTGGTAGTGACCTCTGACAATTTGAGCGACTACTTGGGTGTGCGTCGTTACAACTTTGGAATGGCGGAAAAAGAAAATCAAATTGGACAGGTAACAGGCTTGGCATGGACGGAGGTCGGAGGAGATTTACTCACGATCGAAGTTGCAGATATGCCTGGAAAAGGTGTTATTCAACGCACCGGTTCAATTGGCGACGTGATGAAAGAGTCCGTTGAAGCTGCACGAAGTGTTGTGCGTGCTCGTGCGGCACGTCTTGGGATTCCGGATACGGTATTTGAAAAGCGCGATATTCACGTTCACTTTCCTGAGGGTGCTACGCCTAAGGATGGTCCCTCTGCGGGCATCGCCATTACGACAGCGATTGTTTCAGCGTTGACGCATATTCCCGTTCGCGCAGACGTTGCGATGACAGGTGAGATTACGTTGCGTGGAGAGGTCCTTGCGATTGGTGGACTAAAGGAAAAGCTACTTGCAGCGCATCGCGGTGGCATCAAAACTGTTCTGATTCCTGAGGAAAACGTCAAGGATTTGGCAGAGATTCCTGATAATGTCAAAAATCATCTGGAGATTGTTCCAGTTCGCTGGATTGATAAGGTCTTAGAGGTGGCGCTTTCTGGTCCGACTCATTCTCTTCCTGAAGAGCCTGTTGTCGCTAAAGAGGTGGTAGCAAAGCCTGAGGTCGTTGCATCGACAGATCCTGTGATTAAACACTGATTCAGTCATCTTGATGCAAGTGTTTGTTGATGCTGTTCGACTCGATAAATGGCTATGGGCTGCACGTTTTTATAAGTCGCGAACTTTAGCCGCCGCAGCGATTGAGGCAGGTCGTATCTTGGTGGCGGATGACCGTGCGAAGCCTGCGCGCTTAATCAAGGTAGGTGAGCGGTTAAAAATTAATCGCGAGCAAGAGCGTTTTGAGTTGGTTGTGCGAGGCATTACGGAGCAGCGTAAAGCTGCTCCGCTTGCACGATTGCTATACGAAGAAACTCCAGAAAGCTTTTTAGCGCGTCAGACAGTAGCCGAAAACAGACGTTTTTATAGCGAGCCATCTCAGGAAATTGCTGGACGCCCCACAAAGCGCAATCGTCGAGCATTAGAGCGGTGGAAGGAAAACTAAAACGCCGCACGTGGTGCGGCGTTTAATGGAAGTGGCAAATGATGTATGAGAATCGTTAGTGCAATGGTGTGTTACGTATAAGGCCCAAAGCGATTCCTTCGACGGAGAAGTCTTGACCGGGTTGAATAACGATCGGTTCAAAATCAGGATTTTCAGGTAATAACTCGATATGGTTGCCTTGTTTATTGAGGCGTTTGACTGTGACCTCGTCATCAATACGCGCAACAATAATTTGTCCATTCCTGGCATCACTGGTCTTTTTGATGGCGAGTAAATCTCCATCCAAGATTCCAACATCTCTCATGCTTAGACCTTTGACTTTTAATAAGTAGTCAGGGAGTTGGTCGAACATATTGGGATCGACTGAGATTTCTTTTTCGATATTTTCTGCCGCCAGCATGGGAAATCCTGCAGCGACGCGACCAATAAGAGGGACAAGCATCTGGCCCATATCGGGTAGTTGTTTTAAGCGAACTCGACCGGATCCAGAACGAACATCATTTTCCACACCATCTTGCATGCGTGCAGTTTCTGCTTCGAAGTTTTCCTGAGTTGTGAAGTCGGAAGCACTTTCGGTCAGTCTGATGCCACGTGAGGCGCCCGCTGTGAGTTCAATCACACCCTTACGCGCTAAAGCACGTAGATGATCCTCCGCAGCATTGGCGGAGCGAAAACCTAGTTTTTGTGCAATTTCTGCCCGAGTAGGCGGAAATCCGGTGCTGGTCACAGCCTCTCGGATCAAATCTAAAATTTGCTGCTGCCGATCAGTTAGTTTGATAGTCACAGTTAGGCTCTCAGACGTGTGCACATATACAGTGCTGTTTTTATATACAGCCTATATTTTGCACCATTTATATAAGAATGGCAAATATTATCTGTATAAAAAAACAGCTCCGACCAAGCGAAGCTGTTTTACGACTTTTCGAGCAGGTGATTAGTCTTTCATTACGCTGGCAACGGCTTTGGCGACTACATCAATGTTGTGGCTATTTAAGGCGGCAACGCAGATTCGTCCGCTGCTCACAGCATAAATAGCATGATCTGCTCGTAAACGCTCAACTTGAGCAGCACTTAAGCCAGAAAAAGAGAACATGCCGCGTTGGCGCATCACAAAACTGAAATCTTTTGTCACGCCATTTTCAGCAAGCTTTTCAACGAGTTGTTGTCGCATTAAGCGAATGCGATCGCGCATACCGGCAAGTTCTTGATCCCAAAGGGCAAAAAGTTTTGGGGTGTTGAGTACTGTCGACACAATTGTGCCTCCGTGGGTAGGAGGATTAGAGTAGTTGGTGCGGATGACACGCTTGACCTGGCTCAACACACGGTTTGACTCGTCTTGGCTTCCTGTGACGATCGTCAGTGCGCCGACGCGTTCCCCGTAAAGTGAGAACGATTTGGAAAAAGACGAACTGATAAACATGGTCATGTCTAGATCGGCAAAGAGTCGCACGGCGGAGGCGTCTTGTTCTAAACCATCGCCAAAGCCTTGGTAGGCAATATCAAGAAATGGAATGAGATTAGTGTCTTTAATGACCTTGGCAACTTCACGCCACTGATCTGTCGTCAAATCCACGCCGGTTGGGTTATGGCAGCATGCATGTAATACGACCACGCTTTGTGCGGGCAGTGCACGCAATCCGTTGAGCATTCCCTGAAAGTCTAAACCATGCGTTGCCGCATCGTAATACGGATAGTTCACGACTTCAAAACCTGCGCGTTCAAACAGTGCGCGATGATTTTCCCAACTGGGATTGCTGATTGCGACCTTTGCATTTGGTACCAATTGCTTGATAAAGTCAGCGCCGATCTTCAGTGCGCCTGTTCCGCCGAGCGCCTGCATCGTCAGAACACGACCCGCAGCGATCAAGGGAGAGTTTTTACCGAGCACCAACTCTTGAGCGCCTTTGTTGTAGCCGGCGATGCCCTCAATAGGCAGATAGCCGCGAGCTGCAGCCGCTTCTACGCGCGTCACTTCAGCTTGATGTACGGCAGAAAGTAAGGGGATTTTGCCGTTGTCATCGTAGTAGACGCCCACACCAAGGTTGACCTTGTGCGCGCGGGTATCTGCATTGAATTGTTCATTCAGACCCAAGATCGGGTCACGTGGGGCGAGTTCTACGGATTGAAAAAGGGTGCTCATTTGAGTTTCTAATTAGAGAGAGGCAAGAAGGATAAGGCTTGATTGTAAGAGCTAGAGATTGTCCAAGGCGATATTGAGTCGCACTAATTTTTAATACCACTAAATTTTTTGGGTGGACGCTCTGACCAACAGGGAACATAATAGATGGTTATCCCGCATCCGAGGGGTTACCCGAATAAGTCTAGCATGGCCTCTAACATTCCACCCAAAGAAATGTCTGTTCAACCCTCGACAGATCCACTCCCGACTGAGCGGGTTCTAAGTGACGATGCTCTCATCGAGGGCATGTCAGCTCAATCTTTGCCTCCAGCCATCATGCACGAGGGGATTGCTGCCGCCAGAGTATCGATTCCCGTATTGCCCGCGACGATCTCAACAGGCAAAGAAGAACCTCGTTACGTTGATTATCCGGATAGTCCTTTTCATTTGTATCAACCTTATCCCCCTGGCGGGGATCAACCTAATGCCATCAATCAGCTCGAGCAAGGCGTTAGAGACGGTCTCATGATGCAAACTTTGTTAGGGGTAACAGGCTCCGGCAAAACATTCACTATGGCGAACATGATCGCGCGTCTCGGTCGACCTGCGGTTGTACTCGCGCCCAACAAGACCTTAGCGGCGCAGCTTTACGCGGAGATGAGAGAGTTCTTCCCCAAAAATGCGGTGGAATATTTTGTTTCTTATTACGACTATTACCAGCCTGAGGCTTACGTTCCAACCCGTGATCTGTTCATTGAAAAAGATTCATCGATCAACGAGCATATCGAACAAATGCGGTTGTCTGCGACGAAAAGCTTACTTGAGCGTCGAGACACGATCATTGTGGGCACGGTCTCATGTATCTACGGTATTGGTAACCCCTCTGATTATCACGCAATGGTACTGACCTTGCGTGTAGGAGACCGTGTGCCACGTCGCGAAATCCTTGCACGCTTGGTGGCCATGCAATATGAGCGCAACGACACTGAATTTACGCGAGGCACTTTTCGCGCTCGCGGTGAAACAATCGATATTTTTCCTGCAGAAAGTGCAGAGTTGGCGGTACGCCTTTCTTTGTTTGATGATGAAGTAGAAAGCCTTGAGCTGTTTGATCCGTTAACGGGCAAAGTTCGTCAAAAGGTGCCTCGCTTTACTGTTTATCCAGGCTCACATTACGTCACCCCGCGCGATACAGTGATGCGCGCAATCGAAGCAATCAAACAAGAGTTACGTGAGCGGGTGAAGTTTTTTGTGGATGGTGGTCATCTCATTGAAGCGCAGCGGATCGAGCAACGCACACGTTTTGACTTAGAGATGCTGACAGAGCTCGGCTTTTGCAAAGGCATTGAAAACTATTCCAGACATCTTTCCGGTGCAGCACCCGGCGATCCACCGCCTACGTTGATTGATTATTTGCCCAGTGATGCGCTGATGTTTATCGATGAAAGCCATGTAACGATTGGGCAGCTTGGTGGCATGTATCGCGGCGATCGTGCACGTAAAGAAACTCTCGTCACCTACGGTTTCCGTTTGCCTTCTGCGATGGACAATCGGCCACTCAAAATGGAAGAGTTTGAAACCAGGATGCGCCAGTGCATCTTTGTCTCGGCAACTCCTGGAAAATACGAACAAGAACATACGGACAATGTTGTCGAGCAAGTGGTGCGTCCGACAGGCTTGGTAGACCCGATTGTTGAGGTGCGCCCCGCCAGAACACAAGTAGATGACTTACTGGGTGAGATCAAACTTCGTGTGGCACTTGAAGAAAGAGTGCTGGTGACGACGCTGACCAAGCGAATGGCTGAAGATTTGACTGACTACCTCGCAGAGCATGGGATCCGAGTGCGTTACTTACACTCAGATGTAGATACGGTTGAGCGTGTTGAGATTATTCGCGACTTACGTTTAGGCTTATTTGATGTATTAGTCGGCATTAACTTGTTACGTGAAGGTCTTGATATTCCTGAGGTTTCTTTAGTTGCAATTTTGGATGCGGACAAGGAGGGCTTCCTACGATCTGATAGAAGCTTGATTCAAACAATCGGTCGTGCCGCTAGAAATTTAAATGGCCGCGCCATTTTGTATGCGGATCGCATCACCGACTCTATGACGCGCGCGATGGGTGAAACTGAGCGACGTCGCCAAAAACAGCTGGCCTTTAATCAAGAGCATGGGATTGAGGCTCGCAGCGTAAGAAAGGCCGTTCGGGAGTTAATCGATGGCATCGTTGCACCCGCTTTTAGAAATCAAGATGAGCCCGAGGTATCGCTTGCTCTGCTCACAGACGAAAAGGCGCTGGCTAAGGAATTTAAGCGTTTAGAAAAGCTCATGCTTGACCATGCGCGTAATCTTGAATTTGAACAAGCCGCCGCTGCCAGGGATGCTCTAAAGGCGCTTAAAGACCGTGTACTGATGTTTGGCGCCTAAAATTTAATTTAATGTAATTGAAAACTAAAAGAATCTAACTACATGTTTTCATTGCAGATATTTTTTTTAAATTTCAAAAAAGATTTTAAAAAAACATAAAAAAATATCTGGACATGTTGCGGGTTTTCCCGCACAATACACACTATTATGACAAAAGTTCTTTTCGTATGCATGGGCAATATTTGCCGGTCGCCCAGTGCAGAAGGCGTATTCCGCCACCTAATCAATGACGCTGGTCTCTCTGAGGTCGTCGGGATTGATTCCGCCGGTACACATAGCTTTCACGTCGGTGAGGCACCTGATCCTCGCGCGATTGCTGCTGCCCGAAAACGTGGTTACGAAATCACGCGTGCAGAAGCCCGGCAAGTAGAGCCTGAGGACTTTCATGATTACGACCTGATTCTCGCGATGGACTGGGAAAACCTGTCTGCATTGCAACAACAGTGTCCCAAACCGCATCACCACAAGCTAATGTTGCTGATGCGCTTTGCTAACGAATTCGAAGAAGCGACTGTTCCAGATCCCTACTATGGCGGGCCAGAAGGTTTCGGAAAAGTCCTTGATTATCTCGAAGACGCTTGTCAAGGTGTGCTCGAGTTAGTCCGTAAGCGCGCAACTCAATATCAGGCTGCATAATCGACGTGTGTCCCAAAACCGCGCATTGCGCGGTTTTTTTTTCGTCTGTTTATCCTGAAAACCAATAATGTTTTAAGGGTATACCCAACTAAATTAGTCGGGAATTAGGTATACTTGAGTTTATTAGTCGGGTAAGTCTTTAAACACTTAAAGTTTCTTCAAAAGGATACTGTCATGAGGCTCACTACAAAAGGTCGCTTTGCCGTCACTGCCATGATCGATCTGGCGCTCCGTCAACAAGGCGGCCCCGTCACATTGTCGGCTATCAGTCAGCGTCAAAATATCTCGCTTTCTTATCTCGAGCAACTCTTTGGCAAGCTTCGCCGCCATGAGCTCGTTGAAAGTGTGCGCGGTCCCGGCGGTGGATACACGTTATCCCGCCTAGCGCGCAACATTACGGTTGCGGACATCATTTTTGCTGTGGATGAGCCCATTGATGCCACGAACTGTGGGGGTAAATCCACCTGTGATAGTGGTACAGATGGTAAATCTGGTATCTGTATGACGCATGAGCTGTGGTCAACGCTCAACCGCAAAATGGTCGACTTTTTAGATTCAGTGTCTCTTCAGGACTTGGTTGACCAGCAACGCTTGCGCCAGATCCAGGAGGCCAGTAAAGCCTCCGGAGCCGGCGTGCGCGTCAACGTTGTCGGCACAACTGGCTCCGCACTTTCACCAGAATCCGTTTCGATTAGTCTTTAAAAATACTCAGGAGTTCTAGCATGTCCACACGTCCTATTTATTTTGACTACTCGGCCACGACACCCGTCGATCCGCGCGTGGTAGAAAAGATGATTCCTTGGCTCTATGAGCATGCGGGCAACCCTGCCTCGCGTAGCCACTCGTATGGCTGGGAGGCCGAAGAGGCCGTTGAACACGCTCGCGAACAAGTTGCCGCGTTGGTCAATGCTGATCCGCGAGAAATCGTTTGGACTTCAGGTGCGACAGAGTCAAACAACCTCGCCATCAAAGGCGCGGCGACTTTTTATGCCGAGCGCGGCAAACATGTCATCACAATCAAGACCGAGCACAAGGCGGTGCTTGATCCTTGCCGTGAGTTGGAGCGTCAGGGTTTTGAAGTCACCTATTTAGATGTTCAAGAAAATGGCTTGATTAGTATGGATGCACTAAAAGCGGCCATTCGTCCTGATACGGTGCTGATTTCAGTGATGTTCGTTAATAATGAAATTGGTGTGATTCAGGATATTGCTGCGATCGGTGAGTTGTGCCGTGCCAACAACATCATTTTCCATGTGGATGCAGCCCAAGCCACAGGTAAAGTTGCGATCGATTTGCAAACACTTAAAGTCGATCTGATGTCTTTCTGTGCTCATAAAACCTATGGTCCCAAAGGAATCGGTGCGTTGTATGTGCGCCGCAAACCACGGATCCGTATCGAAGCACAAATGCACGGCGGTGGCCATGAGCGAGGTTTTCGCTCAGGGACGCTTGCTACGCACCAGATCGTTGGCATGGGCGAGTGTTTTGCTCTGGCCCAGCAGGAAATGGGCACTGAAAACGAGCGTATTCGCATGTTGAGGGATCGTCTGTGGGCGGGTCTTTCACAAATCGAAGAGGTCTATCTGAATGGTGATTTGGACCACCGTGTACCGCACAACCTGAATGTTAGTTTCAACTACGTTGAAGGTGAGTCTTTGATTATGGCGATCAAAGAGTTGGCGGTTTCGAGTGGCTCTGCGTGTACTTCAGCGAGTCTGGAGCCTTCTTATGTGTTGCGTGCACTCGGTCGTAATGATGAGTTGGCACACAGTTCTATTCGTTTCACAATCGGACGTTTTACGACCGAAAAAGAGATCGATTTTGCTGTCGAGTTACTTAAAGCACGTGTGGGCAAACTACGCGATATGTCGCCTCTTTGGGAAATGGCCAAAGAAGGTATTGATTTAAATTCAGTTCAGTGGGCCGCCCACTAAACGCACAGGTTGGAGAATACAAATGGCATACAGCGACAAGGTCTTAGACCACTACGAAAATCCACGCAATGTTGGTACCTTCGACAAAAGCGATGATCAAGTTGGCACGGGCATGGTGGGCGCGCCGGCCTGCGGCGATGTAATGAAGTTACAGATTCGTGTCAATGAAGCAGGTATTATCGAAGATGCTCGCTTTAAAACCTATGGTTGTGGCTCAGCCATTGCCTCGAGCTCTTTAGTCACAGAATGGGTAAAAGGCAAGACCTTGGACGAAGCATTGACGATCCGTAATACGCAGATCGCCGAAGAGCTGGCGCTGCCTCCGGTAAAAATTCACTGCTCGATTCTTGCCGAAGATGCGATCAAGGCAGCCGTCGAGGACTACAAAAACAAACACACAGGATAATCATGGGCGTCACACTTACTGCTCAGGCTGCCGACCATATCGGCAAATACCTACAAAAGCGCGGTAGCGGTATTGGGCTGCGCTTGGGGGTGAGAACCACTGGCTGCTCGGGTATGGCTTACAAACTCGAGTATGTTGATGAGGCCGCATCCGAGGACCAAGTGTTTGAAAGCTTTGGAGTGAAGGTTTTTATCGATCCAAAAAGCCTTTCATATTTAGAGGGCACCGAGCTTGATTACGCGCGTGAAGGTCTAAATGAAGGCTTCAAATTTCGTAATCCAAACGAAAAGGCAACCTGTGGTTGTGGTGAGTCTTTTACGGTATAAATCTTTTGGACGCTACACAGTCAAGCCCGTTCTCTACGCAGGATCATTTCAGCCTGTTGGGCTTGTCGCGTGTTTTTAATATTGACCCGCAAGTCATAGAGTCAGCTTGGAAAAGGGTGGCACTCGCAGTTCACCCAGATCGTTTTGCGACACATTCTGCTGCAGAGAAAAGAGTCGCGATGCAGTGGAGCTCTCAAGCAAATGAAGCGTATCGGATTTTGAAAGACCCGATGTCTCGCGCACGTTATCTCTGTGAGCTTTCCGGTATCGATCTTCAAACTGAAACCAACACCGCGATGTCGCCCGATTTTTTGTTCCGTCAGATGTCTTGGCATGAGCAGCTCGATGAAGTACTCGAGCAAAGGGGTGATCCGGACTTGCGTCTCTCATTGCGACAAAGCCTAAATGATGCACTCACTGAAGCGGAGCGAGAAATCAAAACCTCGGTGGGTGAGCACCTTGAACAAGAACGCTATGATCTAGCCGCAGCGCGGGTGCGTGAGTGGATGTTTTTAAATAAGCTGATTGCGCAATGTCGCGCAATCGATTAGGCCTTGCGGTCTTGACGCGGCACTGCGTGCACAACTGAATCAAACATATGGCTTTATTGCAAATTTCTGAGCCTGGCGAGTCTCCTGCTCCACACCAGCGTCGCTTGGCTGTCGGCATTGATCTCGGCACCACACATTCTTTAGTCGCAGCTGTTCGTAGCAGCGTGCCAGAAGTCCTGTTTGATGCAGGACGACCGCTGATTCCTTCGGCGGTCTATGTAGAGGAGGGTGGGCAAGCATATGTCGGTGCTGAGGCGATCGCCAAGCAAGCCGAGTTTCCTCTCGATACGCTTGTGTCAATCAAGCGTTTGATGGGGCGGTCTTATCAGGAAGCACTCAGCTCGGGCATGCCTTACCATTTTGTCGAAGATGGCCAAAATCTAAGCATTCAAACTCAGCATGCTCGTCTATCTCCCGTCGAGGTCGCTGCAAAAATATTGGAAAAACTGAAGTTGTTGGCGGAGGGCACCTTAGGCGACGCTTTGGTTGGTGCAGTCATTACAGTTCCAGCTTATTTTGACGATGCGCAGCGTCAAGCCACGCGAGATGCCGCACGTTTAGCGGGTTTAAATGTATTGCGTTTGTTGAATGAGCCGACGGCCGCAGCGATCGCCTATGGCCTGGATCACGGGTCTGAGGGTGTTTATGCTGTCTTTGACTTAGGTGGTGGGACGTTTGACGTTTCGCTGTTGAGATTGACGCGTGGCGTGTTTGAGGTTGTTGCAACAGGGGGTGACACGCGACTAGGTGGTGATGATTTTGATGTCCTGATCGTGGATGACTTTATCCTGAAGCATGGGATAACTGCTGTTAGCCTTCATTCACGTCGAGTTTTGCTGACGGCAGCTCGCCGCTTGCGTGAAAGTTTGACTGAGCATACTCAGCATTCAGAGCCCGTCCTTTTAGAGGGGCAGTCTTATGCCCTTGAACTCACGCGCGAAGCGTTCGAGCGTTTGGCCGCACCACTGGTTGCCCGAACGATATCCTGTGCACAACAAGCGCTCAAGGATGCATCGCTTATGACGCAGGATATCAAGGGTGTCGTGATGGTGGGGGGTGCGACTCGCAT
Organism: Burkholderiaceae bacterium; assembly: GCA_023653055.1. GTDB lineage: Bacteria > Pseudomonadota > Gammaproteobacteria > Burkholderiales > Burkholderiaceae_B > Zwartia. Next base: position 58,750 of record JAMNXR010000008.1, read on the forward strand.
GCCCGTCGTGCGTAAAAGTGTCGGTGAAGCATTCGGGACCGAGCCTTTGACTGATTTAGATCCTGATCAGGTCGTGGCGCTTGGTGCTGCACTTCAAGCGAATTTATTAGCTGGCAATCGCAATCCAGGTGAAGACTGGTTGCTTCTTGATGTCACACCTTTGACGCTCGGCCTGGAAACGATGGGTGGTTTAGTCGAGCATATCATTCCGCGTAACAGCACGATTCCCGTTGCAAGGGCGCAAGAATTTACGACCTTTAAAGACGGTCAAACTGCTTTGGCGGTCCATGTGGTTCAAGGAGAGCGCGACTTGGTGTCGGATTGCCGATCATTGGCGCGCTTTGAGTTAAGAGGCATTCCCGCAATGGTCGCGGGTGCGGCGCGTATACGGGTCACATTTCAAGTGGATGCAGACGGTTTGCTGAGTGTTTCAGCACGCGAGTTGGGTTCTGGTGTGGAGTCCTCTGTTACGGTCAAGCCATCTTTCGGCTTGAGTGACGATGAGGTTTCTCGTATGCTCTCAGAAGGGATGTCAAAAGCTGACTACGATGCCCAAATGCGGATGTTGCGTGAGCAGCAAGTCGACGCGAAACAACTCATTGAGTCTGTTTTGGCTGCGCTTGCAGCCGACTCCGATCTTTTAAGTGCCGCTGAGCAAACGCGCATTTCCCAACAACTCCACATGACAAGCGAGGCTGCGTCCGGTGACGATGTCGATGCGATTCGAACTGCGGTCAAAGCACTCTCCTCAGTGACGGATGACTTCGCTGCTCGCCGCATGGATCGAAGCATACGTGCAGCGTTGACAGGTCGATCGCTCGAAGATTTATAGGATTTTTATGCCGAAAATTACCGTTCTACCTCACCCTGATGTGTGTCCGTTGGGCAAAGTCATTGAAAATGCCCCTATGGGTGAATCAATTTGTCGCATCTTGCTAGACAATCATGTCGAACTTGAGCATGCATGCGAACTTTCCTGTGCTTGCACGACTTGTCATGTTGTCGTCAAAGAGGGCTTTCAATCGCTCGCTGAAGCGACAGACTCAGAAGAAGATCTCCTTGATCGCGCTTGGGGCCTTTCTACCACCTCAAGGCTAGCGTGTCAGGCACGCGTGGCTGACAAAGACTTAACCATAGAAATTCCGCGCTACACCATCAATCACGCCAAAGAAAATCACTGATACGTTCAGGCGGCAATCGTGTAAAGTATCTTCCATATTAATAACAGTGGAGATATACATGCGTGCCAACCCCCTTCGTCAGAAAATCGCTGCAGGCCAACCCGTCATCAATGGTTGGCTAGCTATTCCATCTTCCTACTCTGCAGAAATCATTGGCCATCAGGGTTTTGATGCTGTGACGGTAGATTTGCAGCACGGCATGATTGGGATTGATGCCGCGCTTCCAATGTTTCAGGCTTTATCTTCCACGCCAGCCATTCCCCTCGCGCGCGTGCCTTGGAATGATCCCGCTCAGATCATGCGCTTGCTCGATAGTGGCGCCTATGGCATTATTTGCCCAATGATCTCTACCGTCGATGATACCGTCAGCTTTGTTTCATCCTGCCGATATCCTCCCCATGGACAACGTTCTTTTGGTCCTGCAAGAGCCTTGTTGTACGGTGGTGCGGATTACTACCCGCATGCGGACAAAGAGATTTTGGCATTGGGCATGATTGAAACGCAAGCTGGCTTGGATAATCTAGAGAAAATTCTTGCCATTGAAGGATTGGATGGGATTTATATTGGCCCTAATGATCTTGCGCTTGCACTAGGTTCGGTGCCAAAGTCTGAGTCGGACGATCCAGTCGTCATGAAAGCCATTGAGCATATTCGTCAACGTGCAATTGCACACGGCAAGATAGCTGGTATTTTTTGCTCCTCTGGTGAAGCCGCTGCGATGCGCATCAAGCAAGGTTTTCAGATGGTGACACCTGGAAATGAAGCTGCTCTGATGGCTAATGCTGCTAAAGCTGCTGTCGCGACTGCTCGGGGTGCACAGGCTTCTTCCAGCCCTTCAAAAACAGGTTATTGATTTTAGGGTGGACACGCGATGTTGCGTTTTTCGGTAAATTTAGGATTTCTCTGGGCGCAACTGCCTTTGCTTGAGCGTATTGAGCGGGCGGCTGCGAGTGGCTTTCGGGCCATCGAGTTGCATTGGCCTTATGACACTTCAGCTGAGGCGGTCAGGCAGGCCTGTGCTCGCCACGATATCACCTTGCTCGCTGCGAATGCACCCATTGGGGACGCGCGTGTTGGAGAGTCTGGTTTAGCCGCCTTGCCAGGTAGAGAGCAAGATTTCCAACAGTCTTTTGAAATGTCGCTCGCCTGGTGTGTCGCTGCTGGAGCCTCTGCCATACATGTGCTTCCAGGGGTCATCCCTCCACAACAACATTTGATTGCTTCGAACACGTTGGTCAACAACCTCCAGTGGGCCGCAGATCTTGCTGCAAAGCATGGTGTGACTATTCTGCTCGAGGCAATTAATCAGCGTGATAAACCAGGATATTTTTATTCAACGCAGGCTGAGTCAAACGCTATTCGCGAAAAGTGTGGACGGACAAATATCAAGTTGATGTTTGATGTCTATCATGTTGGTGTAGCAGAGGGAGACATTTTGACCAAACTTGCGCATTATTATCCGCACATTGGTCACATACAAATTGCCGCTGTTCCAAGTCGCGCCGAGCCTGATGAGGGCGAGATTGCTTATGCTGCGATATTTGAGCGCATTGAATCGCTAGGTTATGCGGGGTGGATCGGGTGTGAGTACAAACCACGCGCCAGCGTTGAAGCTGGTTTGGCGTGGTTGACACCTTATCAAGCCTAAACTTAGTCTTCTTTTCTTAGATGCGGAAACAGAATGACGTCTCGGATGCTAGGGCTGTCAGTCAACAGCATCACTAAGCGATCAATCCCAATGCCGCAACCGCCAGTCGGGGGCATGCCGTATTCGAGTGCACGAATATAGTCCGCATCGTAAAACATGGCTTCTTCGTCTCCAGCATCTTTGGCCGCAACCTGAGCATGAAAACGCGCAGCTTGATCTTCAGGATCGTTAAGCTCTGAAAATCCATTGGCGATTTCTCGACCCGTCATAAACAATTCGAAACGCTCCGTAATGCCTGGGCGGGTGTCTGACTCACGAGCAAGTGGCGAGACTTCGATTGGGTAGTCGATTATATAAGTCGGATGCCACAGCTGAGACTCGGCAGTTTCCTCAAACAACGCTAGCTGCAAAGCGCCTAAACCAGCAAGTGCCAAGTTTGGCGCATTGACATCGACACCACGCTTTTTGAGTTGATTTTTAACAAAATCAATATCTGTCAGCTGTGCTTCAGTAAATTCTGGCACATGCTGGAGTATCGCCTCGACAATGGTGAGGCGGTGAAAGGGTTTGGACAAATCGAGTTCGCGACCTTGATACATCAGTGTTGCTGTTCCGCAGGCTTTGATGGCTGCTGTACGAATAATTTGCTCAGTAAAGTCCATCAACCATTGGTAGTCTGTGTAAGCGGCGTAAAACTCCATCATTGTGAATTCAGGGTTATGACGCGGGCTCACCCCTTCATTACGAAAGTTTCGATTGATCTCAAACACTCTTTCAAATCCACCGACGATCAAGCGCTTGAGATAGAGCTCGGGCGCGATGCGCAGAAACATTTCCATGTCGAGCGCGTTGTGGTGCGTCACAAAAGGTTTGGCGGCCGCACCGCCCGGAATGCCATGCAGCATAGGCGTTTCAACCTCGAGAAACCCAGCATCGATCATTGTTTGACGAATAGCGCTGATGGCTTGGCTGCGTGCCAAAAATGTCTCGCGCGTTTGTTCGGTCATGATCAGATCGACATAACGTTGGCGATAACGTAATTCTTGGTCAGAGACGCCGTGAAACTTGTCGGGCAGCGGTCGTAAAGACTTTGCCAAGACACGCGCTTGCGTTGCATGTATCGACAATTCACCTTTATTCGTCTTAAACAGATGACCTTTTATTGCAATGATGTCACCAATGTCCCACGTCTTAAATGCATCGTAAATATCTTCGCCCAGACTCGTGCGTTCAAGGTAGATTTGAATGCGTCCCGTACTGTCCTGTAACGTGGCAAAGCTCGCCTTACCCATGACGCGCTTAAGCATCATGCGTCCTGCCACGGTGACAGGATGAGCGGTTGCTGCGAGCTTAGCCTGATCTTGCTCTCCAAAGCTTGCATGCAACGCATCAGCTCGGTCTGCAGGAACAAAGTCGTTAGGAAAAGCGACCCCTTGGGCACGTAAGCCGGCTAACTTAGTCCGACGCTCGGCAATCAGGTGGTTTTCATCGTACTGGGGAGTGTGGGTGTCGGTCATAATCAGGCTTGATGTTGACGAATATCGTCGATGGTTTGAGTGCCAAAGGCTTCACTCTCGAGAACCTTTAGAAGACGTTGAGCAACAGCTGCTGGATCTGCAAGCTGTTTGTTCTCTTTAAATCCAATAAAACGTTCCAGTGACGGTAAATCGTCCTTGGAAGTTGCACGAATAGTTTCTTGCATTGGTGTATCAATGACGCCTGGCGCCATCGATACGATGCGGGCACGTGAGCCTTGGTCCAGTTGTGCGGCTTCAGCATAGCGATCCATTGCAGCTTTTGTCGCGCAATACACCGCCCATCCAGAGCTCACATTTCTGCCTGCACCTGAGGAGATCAACATGACACGACGATCTGTGGCCTGTGGCGTATGGCTCAACACATGGGCAGTCAGAAAGATTGCAGAGGTGATATTGACATGGAAGGCATCGTTGATGGCTTCAAGGTTCATCAAATCCTGTGATTGGGCAATGGGCGTGACGACGCCAGCATTGTGAATCAGGCGAACATGTGAATGGCGATTGAGCAAAGGAATGAGTTGCGATGCCGCACGTTTGACCGCTGGGGTACTGGCCAGATCAACATCGATTTGCGTGAGGTTGGTCCCATTGACTGATGCGATCTCAGCCAAAGCTGAAGAGGATTTGCGTGAGAGTGTCACAAGAGATCCACCGCTTGCGGCAAGTTGCGCTGCCATCGCAGCGCCTAAGCCTCGCGTTGTCCCGGTCAAAATAGTCAACGTTGTCATTACCTACACTCCTTGCTTCAGGCTGGCCTGAATAAATGGATCCAGATCGCCATCAAGCACTTTTTGTGTGTTGGAGATTTCGACATTGGTACGTAAATCTTTGATGCGACTCTGATCCAGCACATAAGAACGAATCTGGTGACCCCAACCGACATCGGTTTTAGCGTCTTCCATTTTTTGTTGTTCAGCCATACGGTTTCGCATTTCAAGTTCAAATAATCGCGACTTCAACATTTGCATGGCTTCGGCACGGTTGCGGTGCTGTGAACGATCGTTTTGGCATTGCACAACGATATTGGTCGGGATGTGTGTAATACGCACCGCTGAGTCTGTCTTATTAATATGCTGGCCGCCCGCACCGCTTGCACGATAGGTATCCACGCGCAGATCTGCGGGGTTGATATCGATTTCAATTGAGTCATCGACTTCGGGATAGACAAAGACGCTTGCAAAGGAGGTATGACGGCCTCCAGAAGAGTCAAACGGACTCTTGCGGACTAACCGATGCACTCCGCTCTCCGTACGAAGAAATCCGAATGCATATTCACCTTCGATCTTGATCGTGGCTGACTTGATCCCTGCAACTTCGCCTTCAGACTCCTCGAGAAGTTCAGCTTTAAAACCCTTGCGTTCAGCGTAGCGAAGATATTGACGCAAGAGGATCGATGCCCAGTCCTGTGCTTCAGTACCGCCGGCACCCGCCTGGATATCAAGAAAACAATTGAGCGGGTCTGCAGGGTTTGAAAACATCCGCCTAAATTCCATGCCCTCAAGGGTCGCTTGGAATTGCTCAGCATCGGTTTCAATTGCGATTAAGGTGGCATCATCGTTATCTGCGGCGGCCATTTCAAACAGTTCGCAGGAGTCTGCAATAGACTGGGCCAACTTCGTCAGTGTTGCAACGACATCTTCGATACTTTTTTTCTCCCGTCCAAGGTCCTGAGCGCGCTTAGGGTCATTCCAGACATTGGGGTCTTCGAGTTCAGCATTCACGACATGCAGTCGTTCGGCTTTCACTTCGTAGTCAAAGATACCCCCGAAGTGCTGCCTCACGCGCGGCGTAGTCTAAAAGGCGTGAAGAAATTTGATTTTGACGTTCAGCGTCCATGTGTTTTGGTTTCCGCGATATATATGGGTGTAACTCTGTAGTTTAACGGAGTCTCACCCATGCCTGAGTCCAAAACCGCTTGATATGAATCAGGCGGCTTCGGCATGCTCCACAATGAGTTGGACAGAAATCACCCCATTCCAGACGTTTTGATCCAGTCGGTAAGCCATTTTGATAAATTCTGGGACCCTGTCTGTGTGATTGAACCAGATTGCATCAAACCTTTGGTGACCGCGCTGAACAGAAAGTTTCAGATGCTTTTCACCCACCAGTTTTTGGCTCTGAACCTTAAACGTATCCAGAAAGAGGGGCGCCGCAAAGCCTGCGCCCCAAACCTGTTGCTCCAAAATATTGGCGACTTGAGCGTTTGCATAGCCTTCTTCAAGTGATCCGTCCGTCTCGATCACGGGTTCAAAACTTGTTCTTCCTGTGAGCTCGATGACGGCAAGATCAAAGGCAGGTGCAAACCGATCGAAATCATCCTTACCGAGCGTCAGGCCCGCCGCCATCGCGTGCCCGCCAAATTTACGAATCAGCCCAGGGTGTCTTTTAGAAACAAGATCCAATACATCGCGCAAGTGCACATCTGGAATGGAGCGACCGGAACCGCGTAACTCTTCATCACCCGCTGGGGCAAAGGCAAGTGTGGGACGGAAAAATTTTTCTTTTAAGCGCGATGCAACAAGACCGACAACGCCTTGATGCCACTCAGGATGAAAAACACAAACCGAAGCGCCTAGTTTGCCTGCCTGCACTGACTCGGTCGCTTCAAGAGCCTGTTCCTTCATCACATTCTCGATTTGCCTGCGCTCACGATTGATGGTGTCGAGTTCACGCGCCAATTCGAGCGCTTGCATCTCGTCGTTGGTAATAAGACACCTAATGCCGAGGCCCATATCGGCCAGACGTCCTGCAGCATTGATACGAGGCCCTAAGGCAAAACCCAGATCAAAAGCGCTAGCGGCTTGTGGATCTCTCGCCGCGACGGCAAACAGCGCCCGGATACCGGGTTGCATCAAGCCTCGCCGCATGCGCTCCAGGCCACGTGTGACAAGTAACCGATTGTTAGCGTCTAATTTGACGACATCGGCTACCGTACCAAGTGCCACTAAATCCGCCAGGGCGTCAAGGCGAGGTCCACCATTTGCGGGGAACTGTCCTCGCCGTCTCAGCTCGGCACGCAACGCGAGCATGAGATAAAAAATTACGCCTACGCCAGCAAGATTTTTAGAAGGAAAATCACAACCGTGCTGATTTGGATTGACGATGGCAAGGGCTTGCGGTAACTGGTCCCCAGGAAGATGGTGATCTGTCACGATCACGCCGATGCCCGCCGCGTTGGCCGCAGCCACGCCATCAACACTTGCAATGCCATTGTCCACCGTGATGAGCAGGTCAGGTCGGCCAGAGGGGTGTTGGCAGGCCAACTCTACCACCGCAGGAGAAAGTCCATACCCTGTTTCGAAGCGATTGGGCACTAAAAAATCGACGATTGCACCCATTTCAGTCAGGGCCCGCATGCCAACCGCGCAGGCCGTTGCGCCATCACAGTCGTAATCCGCCACAATAAGCATGCGTTTGCCATCAGCGATCGCGTCGGCCAATAGCTCGGCAGCATGCTCAGCTTGGGTGAGGGTGTTGGGTGCAAGCATCGCCGGCCAATCTAGTTGCACATCCTCTTGACGTACAACACCTCTAGCAGACCAGAGTCGAGCGAGAAGAGGATGAATGCCAGCAGCTTGCAGACGCGTGCTTGTATCAGGGTCTGGCTTGCGTACAGTTAGTTTTGGCGTATCCACCAGGTCGTCCAGTTTTGTGTGCGGCGGGGCACGAGGCGCTGCCACCATGATTGTTGAGGTGTGCTGAGTGTGACGATTTTGCGTTCACCCACAAGTGATAAGCGTGAATTTTCAGGTAATTGTGCGAGGTGTTTTGACAAGACGGGCAGTTGCGATATCCATGTCGCCCAGTCATTTTCTAAGAAACTCTTTGCTAATAAATTGGAATATTGTGCGTCTGTCGCACCGGGGGTTGGTTTCCAGCCCGGTGCGCCTCCATAGAGCCACAGGCTATTGATGGGTTCAAGACCCTTGGTAGCACGATGATCGTTCACAGGATGAGTATGCCAAAGCATCTGGACTTCGTTGAGGATCTTGCGCCAGGCTTTCATCGATTCGGCTTGTGGCCACCAATCTGAAACCGATAGGGTAGAGACCGCAGCAGGTGAAATGGAGCGAAGTCGTGCGTCAGGTGCGAGCCATACCCTCCAACGTCCCAGGCCAATCGGCAAAACAGAAATCCCACTGTGACTCCACAAAGGCTGGGCCGCATCAAACAAGGCATCTGCGTGCGCTTGATCGAGCCCTAGAGATTCTGGAATGGCAAGGACTGCGCCGTCTCTCCCAATGGCGACTGAACACAAATCAGCCACCCAAACTGGCTCTTCTGGATGAGTAATGCCAGCGCGGAGAGGACCTAAGCCCGCCCCAAAACTGTGACCGTTTTCTCCAGAGTATCCCCGCGCAGAAAGCTCAAGAAACTCAAGCGCGGAACAACCCGTTTCTTCGGGTGGGCAAACAGTGACGACTGCGTCAAGTCGCTCGATGCGTTGCACCAACTCAGGACAGTGCTCCTGCACGTGAGGGAGGAGGTCCGCCGCAACGGTATGGGGGGGAAGGGCGCCGGGAATGATCAGATGCATAGTGCGAATTGTAGTGGGATGGCTCCCAGTTTGGGGGTTTGATGCGATAATGGCTAGGTGTTTAAATTACCTTACGAACTTTGGATTGGTGCGCGTTATGCGGGCCTGAGTCGCTCTGGTGCCCGTGGGGGCCGCCGCGACGGCTTTGTTTCGTTCGTTGCTGCAACGTCAATGGCGGGAATCGCTTTAGGTGTAGCTGCACTGATCGTTGTTTTGTCCGTTATGAATGGTTTTCAGAAAGATGTGCGCGATCGTATGCTTTCTGTTTTGCCCCATATCGAAATTTTTGTTCCAGGTGGCGATCCAACGCAAATTCTCGAGCAATGGACCGATCTCGCCAAACTGGCTAAACAATCATCCCAAGTGACGGGCGCAGCCCCCTTTGTCGCTGCGCAGGCAATGTTGATGCGCGGTCAGGATTTACGGGGTGTCCAAGTCCGCGGTATTGATCCTGAGTCAGAAAAAGAAGTCTCTGAGGCGGGCCGCCAAATGGTGAGAGGCAAACTCACGGACCTCAAACCAGGCGCATTTGGTATTGTGCTGGGTCAAGAGTTGGCTGATTTGCTGCAGGTTAGAGTTGGTCAAACCGTCATGATGCTTGCCCCCGCCGCAAGCATCAGTCCGGCCGGCTTTACTCCCAGAATGCGTCAATTTACCTTGGTTGGAACATTCCGCTCCGGACACTACGAGTATGACTCATCGCTGGCGTTTGTGGATGCCTCAGATGCTGCCAAAATGTTTAGGGATAGTGGGTTGGCGGGCGTAAGACTCAGGGTCGATGACATGCACCGTGCCCCAGAGATCGCTCGTTCCTTGATCCCTTTGCTGCCAAATAATGTTTCTATCGGTGATTGGTCGCGTAACAACAGAACCTGGTTTGCAGCCGTACAGACTGAAAAACGTATGATGTTTTTAATTTTGGCTTTGATTGTGGCCGTTGCGGCATTCAACCTATTGTCGTCGTTGGTGATGGCAGTCAAAGACAAGCAATCTGACATTGCCATTCTCCGCAGTTTTGGTGCCACACCAGGAGAGATCGCACGCATTTTCCTGGTTCAGGGTGCTTTGATTGGTGTGGTGGGGACGCTGCTCGGCGTTGTGGGTGGCATCTCCATTGCCTTTAATGTTGATGTACTGGTACCTGCAATCGAAAGATTAATTGGTGCGCAGTTTTTACCGAGAGAGATTTACTTTATTAGTGCGCTACCTTCTGACCCACGCATGGCTGACATTACAACCATTGGTGTGACCTCGCTGGTGATGTCGCTATTGGCTACGCTTTACCCGAGCTGGCGCGCCTCTCGTCTGCAACCTGCAGAGGTTCTCCGTCATGACTGATCAGTCTGTCGATTTTGCTTTACAGGCTAAAGGCCTTTGCAAATATTATGACGACGGTAATACACGCATCGATGTGTTGCGTGAGGTCACTCTTGACATTAAACGCGGCGAACTCGTAGCGGTTATCGGTGCGTCTGGTTCTGGTAAAAGCACCTTATTACATGCCTTAGGTCTGTTAGATTTACCTACTTCTGGCACGATTCGCGTCGCAGGACAGCCATCCGAAGGTTTGTCTGAGTCTGCCCGCAGTCGCTTACGCAATCGTGAACTGGGTTTTGTTTATCAGTTTCATCATTTGCTACCTGAATTCACTGCGCTTGATAATGTCGCAATGCCTTTGATTGTGCGTCGTGACAGCCGTGATAGTGCGCGTGCTGAGGCACTGAAAGTATTAGAGCTTGTCGGCCTTTCTGCGCGCACAACCCATTATCCTGGCCAGCTTTCAGGCGGGGAGCGACAACGGGTTGCACTTGCACGCGCGTTAGTGACCCGTCCAGCTTGCGTATTGGCGGATGAACCGACAGGCAATCTGGATCGTCACACCGCACAGCAGATGTTCAAGCTTCTCAAGCAAGTCAATGCGGAGTCTCGGACCGCATTTCTGATCGTGACGCACGATCCTGAGCTTGCAGCGTTGGCGGATCGACGCCTCTATATGGATGCTGGGCGACTGGTCGATGCGCCTTGATACACATTGCCATCTTGATGCATCAGAGTTCGACGTAGATCGAGGTGCCGTGATTGCGCGTGCGCAACAAGAAAATATTCAGGCCATTGTGATTCCCGCCGTAGATGCAGGAAACTTTGAGCGCGTACGTGCATTGGCGCATACATTTGATCAAGGGTTCTATGCATTGGGTATTCATCCAATGTGCGTACGACACGCTTCAGAGCAAGACTTACAATTGCTACATACCTTGCTGACTCGATATCGCGATGATCCAAAATTAGTTGCTGTCGGTGAAATTGGGCTCGATTTTTTTATACCTGAAATCGCTCAGGGTGCCCCACGACAGAAACAAGAATTCTTTTATGAAGCACAGCTGGCGTTTGCTTGTGAGTTTGATTTACCGGTGCTGCTGCATATCAGACGTTCTCAAGACATTGTGCTCAAGCACTTACGACGGAGTCAGGTTCGGGGGGGTATTGCGCATGCCTTTAATGGCAGCATGCAACAGGCAACTCAGTTTGTAGAAAGGGGCTTTGCATTGGGCATAGGTGGTGCGATGACGTATACCCGAGCCTTACAAATTCGACGTTTGGCAGTTGAGCTTCCGCTAAGTGCTCTGGTGCTCGAAACGGATTCTCCCGACATTGCTCCAGCTTGGTGCCATGACAATCGGCGCAATGAGCCGAGCCAAGTCGCGGAGATTGCAAGAACACTTGCCTCACTCAGAGGCTTGACTGAAACTGAACTACTTGAGGGAACTGCTCAAACAGCACTAAGCGTCCTGCCTAGGCTGGCAGGACGTATAGTGAACTAATAAATACATAAAGCACATGTCTAGCAAACTGTGGATGATAAAAATCAGCTAGATTGCGCACCGTTTTGATGTTTACAGCCACTTTTACGTTCGGGCAATGTGATGCCTTTTTCTTTTGCACGCTTTTCCATTTCTGTTCGCATGCTCACACGAATGGCCTTGCGTTCTTCTGGGGTTTGAGCCGCTTGCATTTTTGCGCGCATTTCAGTGCGCTCTTCGGGTGTCATCAGTTTGCTCATTTCTGAGCCCTGGCCGTGTTTTCCGTGTTGCTTGCCTTGGCTCATTCCGTGCCCTTTGCCATGTTGCATGCCAGGACTCATGCCGTCGTTTAGAGTTTTGTTGGATTCTGCTGTAGGTGAGCTTGCGGATACGGATGGCGTTGTTTCAGTAGATTGCGGGGTGGACGACTGCGCCTGGGCCGAAGCGAATACCAGTGATAAGCCTAATGTTGCCAAGATCGTCGTTGCGAGGCTGCGTGAGCTTTTCATGATCAATTCCCTATCAAAGTAAAGTTGCCGCCATCACTCAATCAGTGCAGCGGATAAGTCACATTGAATCAGTTCAGACGCTATTTTTTATGTCGGAATACATTGTTTTTGTAATGTTAAGTGACAATGCGTGAATTTGATACATTGCAATACAATTTAGATATGAGGACTTCTGTTCACCAGTGGGTTACACAGGCATGATGGATGTTATGGATCATATTCTCATCGTTGACGACGATCGCGACATCAGAGACCTGTTGAGCGAGTATTTGCAAAAGCAGGGCTATCGGACTTCGTTAGCCGCAGATGGACGCGCGATGCGTGCTGTACTTTCTCGGAGTGAACCTGCACTGATCGTATTGGATCTCATGTTGCCAGGCGAGGATGGGTTGACTTTGTGTCGTGAGGTGAGGGCGCATTCTGATATCCCCATCATCATGTTGACCGCTAGAGGCGAGGAAGTAGACCGAATCGTTGGCTTAGAGATGGGTGCTGATGATTATCTTTCCAAGCCATTTAGCCCTAGAGAACTCGTTGCCCGCATAAAAAGTATCCTCAGGCGAACACGTGCCTTACCCTCAAACCTTAAGCCTGATCGCGTCAAACTGTTGCGTTTTGCAGGATGGGCACTCGACGTTGCTACCCGAAATTTACGCTCTCCTGAGGGCGTTTCGATTGCCTTGAGCGGAACCGACTTTAAATTATTACGGATATTTCTTGACCATCCCAACCGGGTACTGACCCGCGACCAATTAATAGATATGACTCAGTCACGTGATGCGGGCCCCTTCGATCGCAGTATTGATTTGCAAGTAAGCAGGCTCAGACGAAGACTCAATGACAACCCTAAAGAACCCTCGATTATCAAAACATCGCGTGGCGAAGGTTATGTGTTGGCTGCTGAAGTTGTATCGGAAAACGCATGAGATTTTATCCACGCTCCCTTTTTGGTCGCTTGATCATCGTTTTTTTAGTCGGACTTATTGTGGCTCAGGGAGTGAGTCTAATGATTGTCCTGCAGGATAGAGGAGAGTTCTTATCAAGAACAAGCGGTGTTCAATCTGTCCGTCGCATTGCGGATACCGTAATTTTATTTGATACGGCGAGTATGTCTGAGCGCGAACGGCTAGTCAAACTGCTGAGCGCTCCTTCAATGCGGATTATCATTACACCCGAATTGACGCGTATGCCGAGTACAAGTGCGTTTCGAGAGAAAAATGATTCACCCCAAGTTGTTTTATTTACAACGATTCTTCAAAGAATTTTAGGTCGTGAACGAGAAATGCGTTTGTTTGTCCTCGATCCCCAGCAAGGTGAGCACATCGGACATCATCGGGGTCGACTGCATTCATCCATCTACGCACAAATTCGCTTGCGCGATGGACCATGGGTCGTTTTTGACTCACAGCTTCAGCCTGAGGCTTGGACATGGCCATATAGAGCTCTTTTAAGTGCGTTGGTATTGATTGTTGCTGTTGTGTTGCTTGCTATCTTTGGTGTCCGTTGGGTTACCAGGCCTCTAAAACACTTTGCTGCCGCAGCGACTGAGCTTGGTAAAAATATCAATCGCCCGCCGCTAGCTGAGACTGGACCTCTAGAAGTCATTCAAGCATCGAGAGCGCTTAATGGTATGCAAACACGTTTATCACGCTACTTAAACGATCGCACTCGCATTCTTGCCGCAATGTCGCATGACCTCAAAACACCCATTACACGAATGCGCTTGAGGGCAGAGTTGCTTGATGATGAAAAGATCAAAGAAAAATTCACACGTGATTTATCTGAACTTGAAGCGATGGTCACTGGCACATTGGATTTTATGAGGGGTATTGAAACAGGTGAGGTGATACAACCCCTTGATATCAATGCTTTGCTTGAAAGCATACAAGACGATGCGCGTGAATCTGGTCAATCGATTAGCATTACCGGTCGTGCCTCAATGCCTTATTTGTGTCGGCCGCAGGCGATAAAAAGATGTCTTTCTAACTTGCTAGAAAATGCCATTAAGTACGGAAGTTCGGCTCAAGTACAAGTCATGCAATTGCCCGCCTCTCTTCACATCATCATTTCTGATCAGGGTCCTGGCGTTCCTGCAGATCAACTTGAACGGTTATTCGATCCTTTTTATCGCTTGGAATCTTCACGTAATCGCGATCACGGTGGGACAGGATTAGGCTTAACGATTGCTCGGAGTATTGCTGAACAGCATGGTGGCACATTGACGCTGAAAAACGGTTTTCGACAAGGGCTCGAGTGCCACCTCGATCTGCCTATCAGCACGTAGTTTTACGATTGGTTCAAACCGTTCACACACCAGTGACATTTAGCTCAAGACGAATCACTATTGCGTGTTTCGTCGAGGTGTAGATGGGTAGGTTGATTGCGCTATCAATCGTCGCAGCAAGTGTATTTATACAGACTCTCGCACACTTACCGCAATGGTTTGATTTGCTCGGTCTATTTGTCATTGTTTGTCTCGCATGGATATTTTTTTATTGTTGTTCCTGGCTGAGCGTCGTACAGAACAAACCGCTGGTCAATCAAAGCATTCGTTATTTCAAGCGTGTAATTCTATTAATTTTAGTATTTACGCTCTCATTAGCGTGGTCAACATGGCGAGCGCAAATACGGATGGCGGATCGGCTCTCCTCAGAGCATGAAAATGTCGTTTCTCGCATTCAGTTCGAAATCACTGGGATGGTTCAAGATCAAGGTGATAGCTTGAGATTTGAGGTCCAGGTCTTACCAATTCAAGCGTCAGGAGAACGTCCTCAAGGTATCCCTCGTCATATTCAAGTTGTGTGGCGAAAAGCAGATGCGGAGAAGACGCCCCATGGTATTCGTCCAGGTCAGACTTGGCGCGCCGCCCTAATTTTTCGCCAGCCACGTGGGACGTTAAATCCTCATAGTTTTGATTATGAAGCCCATTTATTCAGCCGTAATATCCGCGCAATAGGACGCGTGCGTGGAAAGCCCGTTTTAATGAGTGAAGCCCCATTTTCTTCGATGCAAGTTATGGTCTCCGGTGCACGACAATACTTGCGTCAATCCATGCGAGAACATGTAGGCGATATGACCTTTGGTGCCGTGTTGATTGCCTTGGCGATCGGTGACCAAGATAGCGTTAAAGCCGAGCATTGGGAGATCTTTAATAAGACCGGTATTACGCATCTGGTCTCCATAAGCGGTTCACATGTCACGATGTTGGCAGCTTTTGGCGGCTTGTCGATGCTTTGGCTATGGAAGCGTTTGCGTTGGCGTAGGCAGGCTGCTGCAGAATGGATTCCTGCAAAAGTAGTAGCGGGTATTGCAGCGTTATGTATTGCTTGGCTGTATTGCTTGTTGGCAGGATGGGGTGTGCCTGCTAGGCGTACATTTTTCATGCTTTTTGTTTCAGGTTTAGTGATGTTGAGCCGTTTGCCGATTTCAGCCTCCAGTGTCCTGTGCTTGGCCGCTGCGATCGTGACGCTGATTGATCCTTGGTCACCCGTTGCGACGGGGTTTTGGCTTTCGTTTGGTGCGGTGGCTGTGTTGTTTTATGTCGGATCGCAAATGCAAGTGGTCCGAAATGATGCGATGACGTTCAGTCACCGTGGCTGGAATATATTGAAAGCATCTGCGCGATTACAGTGGATCATAACCCTTGCAATGCTACCTGCGCTCGCCTATTTATTTCAACAAGTTTCTTTGACCTCTCCATTTGCTAATGCAATTGCAATTCCTGTGATTACCTTTGTTGTGACCCCACTTGCCTTGTTAATGGCTCTTGTCGCACTCATTCCAGGTTTAGACGCTGTGTCAGCGTGGATCGCTTGGTTTGCACATTTGGCGCTAGACTGGACAATGGTACCCGTCACTTGGCTGGCTTTTGTGCCAAGTGCCTCGCTGACCGTTGCCGCAATGCCTATTTGGTGTTTATTACTTTCTTTAGTTGGAATTGTCTGGGCCTTGCAGCCTCCTGGTGTGCCTGTGCGTTGGGTAGGTTGGACCATGTTATTACCTGCCTTGACTTGGCAGCCGCAAGCATTATCAGTGGGTGCTTGGCAATTGACCGCTTTAGATGTCGGTCAAGGGGGTGCAATCATTGTGCGTACCAAGCGACACACCTTGCTCTTTGATGCAGGACCTCGACTGGGTATCAGCGATGCCGGTCAACGCGTCATTGCACCCGTGCTCCGTGCATTGGGTGTCAGGCATATTGATACCCTGGTGATTTCTCATCCTGATATTGATCACGCGGGCGGTCTACCAGGCTTATTGCGTGAGATGCCGGTATCAGCAGCCTATACAAGTTTCGACCTCAACCAATTTTTAAAACATACTCAACACGTACTTAAGCTTGCTTCACCGATTGTTCGACCGAACAAACGTTTTGATTGCGAAGCTGGGTTAAGTTGGTCGTGGGATAACGTGAGGTTTACTTTTTTGCATCCTATTGTGACGAATATGCTAGTCGAGGGCTTAATACAGAAAAAACACAGCAAGAATAAAATTAAATCAAATGCGCGAAGTTGCGTGCTTTATATACAAGGTACGCATCATTCAGCCTTATTGCCAGGGGATATTGGCATCAAGGAAGAGCATGAACTATTAGACCGTCATGTGTTTCATAACGCTGGAGCACCTATTCGTGCCGATGTTGTCCTCGTCGCGCATCATGGGTCAACAAGCTCTTCTTCTGAACGTTTTATTTCACAATTGGGTACGCTTCATGCGATCGCCCAAGTTGGATATCTCAATCGCTTTTCTCATCCTGCACCGGAGGTCGAACAAAGATGGAAATCTACGCTGGCTGCTTTTTGGCGTACGGATCGCGATGGCGCTGTGACGGCCGAATCAAGTGAAAGTGGGATGCAAGTGTTTTCCCAAGCGCATCAGCGGCAGAGGTATTGGCATCAAAGAAATTGAGTACCGATCAAAATACTAATTTTTTATTAAGAACGTCAGTTTTTTGACAGAAAGTTGGAGTAAAGTTAATCAAAACTAAACCGACTCAAGTAATACTTTGTTAGGTTGTCATAGAAAAAAACTGAGGAGATTAAGAGATGCAATTTGTAAAAATAGCCAAAATCGCAAGTGTCATGTCCTTGGCCTTAATGGGTGCGACACCAGTCGTTGCTCAGGTCATTAGTGAAAAACCAGTTCAATACATCATTCCTTTTCCGCCCGGAGGTGAGTCTGACGTTGTCGCCCGCTTGCAGGCCGATATTTCAGCCAAGCAATTCAAGCAACCGATGGTTGTCATTAATCGTGCAGGAGCGGGTGGGGCCCTTGTTTGGAGTCAGTTAAATAACTATCCCAATGACGGCACCAACATCATTGGTGTCAATATTCCGCACATCATGTTGCAGCCTTTACAAGAAGGCACTCAGTACAAAACCAATGATATTAATTCAGTTTATTACTATCACTTTACGCCTGATGCGTTGATGGTATCAGCCGACAGTCCCTACAAAACCTACCAAGAGTTCATCGCCGCTGCCAAGAAAAATCCTGGCAAGATGACACTTGCTGGTTCTGCGCAATATTCTGCCAATCACATGGCAACCGAACGATTAAATAAACTAGCAGGTGTTAAGGTTGAATACGTACCCTTTAAAGGTACGGGCGACCTGATTTCCTCATTGATTGGTATGCACGTCGATGGTGCGATGGGTTATTTACCCTTGGCTATTCAGCAGAAAAGTCGAGTACGCACCTTAGCGGTAGCAACCGAAAAGCGTCATCCTGCGTTGCCTGACGTCCCAACATTCAAAGAGCTTGGGCTCAATTGGGTAGATGGCGCCTACAGAGGCATTGCAATGCCAAAAAGCACACCGATCGAGACACAAAAGAAAATGTCTGACTACATGGCAAAGCTCAACGCAGATCCCGCGACCAAAAAACGTTTAGAAGAGGGTGGTTTTGTTCTGGTGGATATTCCGCTCGATAAAATCCCCGCTTTCATGAAGGAAAAAGAGCCCTTGGTGATGGAAGATGCGCGTAACGCTGGTATGTTGAAAAAATAAGCCTTTGTTGCAATGCGGCATTAAGCCCGGGTCAGTACTACAATAAGACAAATGTTCGAGCGCTCGCTGGACAAGACCCGGGAATACGCACCATGTTGTTGCCACGATTGCATGCCGTCACTTGCAGTAGCCCTGCGGGGGTGCATCGCATGGCGTATCACGAATGGGGCGACCCTGAAAATAATGAGATCGTTCTCTGTGTCCATGGTTTGACGAGAACAGGCCGGGACTTTGATGCATTAGCGAGAGAGTTGTCTGTTCGATATCGCGTCATTTGTCCCGATGTGGTCGGACGGGGTCTTTCGGACTGGTTATCTAATCCCTCTTTTTATGCGTTGCCCCAGTACGTTTCGGATATCGTCACGCTAATTGCGCGACTCCAGCCAGAACGTTTGCACTGGATAGGGACCTCGATGGGGGGACTCATGGGGTTACTGTATGCAGGTGCTTTAGCTCAGGCGCGTCTTTCTAGTGATATGTTGACGCCTGCACAGCGCCATACACGCTTACCCTCTACGCAATTACGCCTAGATTCGATTGTTTTAAATGACGTCGGTCCACATCTTGAGCCAGCGTCTTTGGCGCGCATTGGATTGTATGTAGGTGAAAAAGTCAGCTTTTCAAGTTTTGACCAAGCGGTTCAATATGTGCAAATGACATGTGAAAGTTTTGGCCCGCACACACCAGAGCAGTGGGCTAACCTCACCCGCCATGTTTATATTGAGCATGATGGCAACTGGGTGAAACACTATGATCTTTCTTTAGCCGAGCCCTTTAAGCAATTAACGCCTGAGATCGCAGCGCAGGGTGAGGCAACCCTTTGGGGAGCATTGGCTTCTATCCGTTCACCCATGCAAATTATTCGCGGTCAGCTTTCTGATTTGCTGTCTGAACAAACCTGTCAGAAAATGTTACAGCTTCAGCCTCAAGCGCGATTGACACAAATTGCTGGCGTTGGGCATGCACCTACCTTGATGGAGAACGACCAAATTAACGTCATCAAAGATTTTTTATACACTCAGGCTGAGCAAGACGCTCAAGCCTTTAGGTGCTAATACGATGAATACTTTTGTTGATTCTTTTTGTGCAGACTTGCACTGTCATTCCACCGTATCAGATGGCGTCTTTGCGCCCGACGATTTGGCAAGGCGTGCGAAAGAGTCCGGCGTGACGCTATGGTCTTTGACGGATCATGACGAGCTCTCTGGTCAAGCGATGGCCATCGAAACGGCCCGTGACATTGGACTGAAATATTTAACCGGCGTTGAAATTTCTGTCACTTGGGCGCATCAGACAGTGCACATTGTGGGTCTCGGCGTCAATCCAACTGATGCGACGCTTGTTGAAGGACTGCGTGAGACGCGAGCGGGTCGAGCGCAGCGTGCACAACGGATTGGCAACCGACTTGCCGCGCTAGGTATGCCAGGTGCCTTTGAGGGGGCCTCAGCTTTTGCAGGTAACCCTGAACTCATCAGTCGGACACACTTTGCGCGTTTTTTAGTTCAAGCGGGTTACTTTCCAAACGTACAGTCAGTCTTTGATCGTCTACTCAAAGATGATGGCCCAGCGCATGAGCCTATGCAATGGGCCACACTTGAGGCGACTGTTCGCTGGATTCACGGTGCAGGTGGCGTCTCTGTCATTGCACATCCGGGTCGTTACAAATACTCGCAGACACAATTTGGTGGACTCTTTGATACATTCAAAGACTTAGGCGGAAGTGCAATCGAAGTCATTACGGGCAGTCATACCGTGCCGCAGTTTAAAGAGTATGCCCAAGTGGCGAGACATTATGGCTTTCAGGCCTCGTGTGGCTCTGATTTTCATAGCCCAGAGGATAGTCGTATCCAACTCGGTAGCCTGCCACCATTACCTGCAGACCTCAAACCTGTCTGGCAGGATTTGGTGTAATTGACAATGAATAAAGCATTTGTCAAAGAACAAGAGGGCGGTGAGGATGACGACCTGCCTGAGGCTCAGGCCTTACCCGCTGGAACAAAAAACTATTTGACGCCTGGGGGCTACAAAGGTTTGCGCGATGAGCTTGCACAACTCATGAATGAGGAACGTCCCGCCATGGTTCAGGTGGTATCGTGGGCGGCTTCGAACGGTGATCGCTCTGAGAATGGTGACTACTTATATGGAAAAAAACGTTTACGTGAAATTGATCGACGGATGCGGTTTTTGACTAAAAGGCTTGAGCTTGCCGAAGTCGTTGATCCTGCGCTACAGACGAACCGTGATCACGTTTTTTTTGGTGCGACCGTGTTGTACGCTAATCAAGAGGGTGAGGAGCAGCGCGTCACGATCGTTGGTGTAGATGAAGCCGAACCTTTGCAGGGGCGTATCAGCTGGATTTCTCCTGTCGCACGCGCCCTAACTAAAGCCAAGCTTGGCGATACCGTGACACTCAGAACGCCTGGCGGCATTGAAGAACTCGATATTCTTGATATTTCTTATCCGGATTGAATTATTGAAGCGTAGCCGGCAAGGCTGTCAGGCCATTTGAAATCAAAGCCGGATGCACGAAGCCTCGCATTACTGAGACGCTTGCTTCCGACAAATCTAGGTGCTACAGCTTCTGGCGGCGTAGGTCCATCTACGAGACGTGCCAAGTTTTCATACAAAGTACGTAAAGGCATTGGCGTACTATCCGTCACAAGGTATGTACGCATGGGATCTGGCAGACTCATGAGGTGCACGATGGCGTTTGCAGCATCCTCCACATGAATACGATTGGCCCAATGTGTGGGTGAGGAGGGCGCACCCACTTCACCAAGCTTAAGTTTTTCCAGCAAGCTTGCGCGTCCAGGGCCATAAATTCCGGATAACCTGAGGCAGAGGGTCTTGATGTTGTGTGCATTGCCAAATTGGTGCAGCCAGTCTTCACTTTCAAGCAAAATCCGACCGTTAAAGTTTTGTGGATTGACTGTGGTGACTTCGTCGACCCACTCATCACCGTGTTCGCCATATACCGCACTCGACGAAACGAACAAGATACGCTTTAAAGCAGGATTAAATGCGCTTTTAACAACATTTTTTAAACCATTAAAGTAAACATCCCGATATGCTGACTCGGTACGTACATCGGGGGCAGCGGAAAAGAGTATGTGGGTAATACCTGTAGGGAGCATGACCAGCGTTTCGGGCTTGGACAAATCCGCCACATGCCAGTTAAAACCTGCCGCTTGCGCGACGGCTAGATTTGTAGACCGCTTGAGCCCCCAGACGTCGCGACCAGGTTGTTGTAAAACGATATTTGCGACTCGACAGCCAAGATCTCCACACCCTGCAATCAACAATCGGATGGGTTCGTTTGTCATGATTGAATCCCTGACAAATTTGGTATATCTGGAACAAAAAATCGTTCTTTTAGTTCTTCGAGCCCCAAACGTTCTAGTAATGCCTCAAGGCGTGCGATGGTATGGGGTTTAGGCGGCCCTTTTCGTTGTGCGATCAACAACTCATTTTTCATAGAGTGTTCCCAGCCTACGAGTTCTGTCACCGTCACTTGATAACCATGTGCTTCAAGTTGTAAGCAGCGCAACGTATTGGTGACTTGACTACCAAATTCACGCGTGTGTAGCGGATGCCTCCAAATTTCTGCTAGCGGGTCTTTCAGTTGCTGCGCTTTGTGCTTACGCAGGACGCCCGCTACTTCAGCCTGACAGCAAGGCACTAACACCATAAATTCAGCACGTTTCGCTAGGCCAAAGCGTATCGCATCATCTGTGGCGGTGTTGCATGCGTGAAGTGCCGTCACAATATCGACTTCAGCTGGCAAGGAAGGCGATGCGATCGATTGAGCAACCGATTCGTTTAAGAAACGCATTTGATTAAAGCCGAGATCTTGCGCCAGTTTTTTTGTTTGTTCAACAAGTTCTGAGCG
The DNA here is from genome assembly GCA_023653055.1 of Burkholderiaceae bacterium. Taxonomy (GTDB): domain Bacteria; phylum Pseudomonadota; class Gammaproteobacteria; order Burkholderiales; family Burkholderiaceae_B; genus Zwartia. The sequence goes on from JAMNXR010000008.1 coordinate 80,861, forward strand.
CGTTTCGATGCCCACCATTGTTGCGAGTGGCGCATGATGTCGCAAATAGAGATCAACAAGTATAAATCCTAGGTAGGATTTACCCGCACCATGATCTACCACGCAAAAGCCATTTCGTTTGCTTTGAACGTATTTAAGCAGGGGTTCAATAAATTGAAATAAGTGATAAACCTGTTTAAGTTTGCGCCTACTGTCTTGATTGAGCTTGCCATCCCGCGTCAAGATGTGCAGTGCTTTGAGCAACTCAATAGATTGTTCTGGGCGGATTTCTGGGGTCGACATAGAGTGGGTGTATGACATAAAGTACTTGTGGAGGCATAGTTATGTCGAATAAAGGTTTAACTTAGGAGATCTTTATCTCAATGGCTGATTATTCAAAACATAAGATAGAGGGGCTCGAGGGCATCTGCGTGCTGTATGAACATGAACAGCACGCAAGACTCGCGGCTTCTGAAATCAACAGCTGGTGCCAAGCATTAGGAGCACAAGCTTACCTCAATATTGCGCTCATTTCGTACCAGGGACAGTCAGTTGTGCACGTCACGGCTGCTCCGGTGTTGCATGACTTAACACCTGACTACAGGACGATTCACTTAAGTAAAACGCTCGGACTAGATACTATCAATCAACCTGAGCATTTAGACCTTGAGATTCTACTTTGCCTCTCTCGCTCACCTATTGCTTATTGTTTTCCATCAATCGCTGAGCTCAAAGCGGCAGTGCGCGTTCGTCATTTTGCTGTTGACGCTGCAAGACGGACTGAATTGGCCTTCAATCCTGATGGTTTTGAACGTCCAAAAGAGTGTTGGACGTATGTTGAAGGTAGTGGATTTTTATTAAACCCTGGTGCAGATATGGTTGAAGCATTAATCAAAACGACTCAGCCTGAAGTGTCTGGTCAGCAGCTTTATACGTTTTCTTGTGGTCGAGCAGCGGAGTACATCATGTTGCTTTCGATTGCTCAAGAACTAAAACTCCACAACCCCGAACTTTATGCCGCTCTTCAGAAACAGTGGCAAACGCGTGCGCTTTTAGCCGATGATTTTAATGATGCATTCATTTACGAAGTCGGAACGCTAGAAAAACCACTACCGATGCAGTTTTATGTGCCGGGTTGTCGACTTTGGTTTCGCAATCCTGATAGTCACTCTGCGGATGTTGAAGGCTTTGAGGGATCTTGGGTGGTTTATCACGGAGGTGGTGAATTTTGTAACCTTTGGGAGCGAACCAAACCCTTCACTATGATTGATAAATGTTTAGAGATATACCATTGGCGTAATGGTGTCTTTTACGATGCAGACGGTGTGCTCAAAATGAATGAAGATATTGTTCGGGATAAGGTCGCAGAAACTAAAAAATCAGCGGTTGAGACGAATCGTATTGTTGCAAAAATGATGCGTTATCGGGATGTCAGGGGTGTTTATCAGGAGGGTGGCTGTATCGATGCTTCTCGTGATGTTGTGCGATGGGTCTGTCCAAATACCTCTGATCTCGTATTAGGCACCTAGAAAGGAGCAAGATCGCTACAATTGCACAGTAATGATCCGCTGGAAAGACAACGATGTCAGATGTAATCGCACTAATTTTTGACTTTGACGACACGCTTGCTCCTGATAGCACCTCCGGCTTTCTCGAGAGCATCGGTGTGGATACTCAACAGTTTTGGTCTGGCCGAGTCGATCCACTGCTTGCAAAAGATTGGGATCCTGTGCCCGCATACTTGCATGAAATGATTGCCTTATCCAAAGAAGGGAAGCACGGCAACATTACGCAAGAGCGTCTTCAAGCTTGGGGTCAAGTCTTGCCATTACATATAGGTGTTGAAACACTTTTTCGGCGACTGCGTGAACAAGTCAAATTAGTACACCCTCAGGTTCAGCTCGAGTTTTATCTCATTTCTAGTGGAATCGGTGACGTGGTGCGTCATACACGCATCGCCCATGAATTCACTGCAATTTGGGCTTCAGAATTTATCTATGATGATGAAGGCGCGATTTCGTTTCCACGCCGGGTCGTGAGTTTTACGGATAAGACGCGCTATTTGTTTCATATTCAAAAAGGGATTGTTGGTCCGGCTTATTTAGGTAAACCGTTCGAGGTGAATCGTAAGATTCCCGAAGATCGCTTGCGCGTACCCTTTGACCAGATGGTTTTTGTTGGCGATGGCTATACGGATATTCCTTGTTTTTCCTTGATCCGAAGTTCAGGTGGGTTTGCGTTTGGCGTTTGGGATCCCAAACATCGTGATAAGCGAAGCCGGGCATGGGGATTTATAGAGGATGGGCGTGTATCCAATTTGAATCAAGCGCGTTACGACGACGATGCAGAGCTTTATCAATGGCTCGAAGAAGCGCTGACAAGCCTAGCGGGTAGGATTGCACTGAAATCTCGTGTCTATCGTGGATGAGTCACTCATGCAGCTTGCCTTAGAGCAAGCGCTGCATGCGCAACACTTAGGTGAGGTCCCTGTTGGTGCCGTGATTGTTGACCGTGCTGGCGTGATTATCGGCACAGGTTTTAATCGAACGATTCAGGATCATGACCCTACGGGTCACGCCGAAGTGGTGGCGCTGCGGACTGCCGCAAAACATTTAAGTAATTATCGAATACCCGGCGCCACGCTGTATGTGACGCTAGAGCCCTGTGCCATGTGTATGGGGGCCATCCTGCACGCGCGCCTAGCGCGCGTAGTGTTTGGTGCCTCAGACCCTAAAACTGGCGCCTGTGGCAGTGTGATTAATTTACCGCAAGAGTCGCGCCTTAACCATCACACCAAAGTGACGGGAGGCGTGCTCGAGCAGGCGTGCGGCGAGACGTTACGGACTTTTTTTCGTCTGCGTCGCAATAAGGAGATCAATAATGAGTCGTAGTACAGCCCTCAAAAAATCACCTATTCAGTCGGTGTCAAATGCCGACCACAAGGGTATCTACATTGTGAGTCCCTCAAGTGCGGTTGCAGAGGAAAAAGTACTGACTAGAGGCGTTCAACGCCTTGAAAAGATGGGCTTTAAAGTAGTTCTTGATCGCGATGTGTTGGCCCGTGATCAGCGTTTTGCTGGTACCGATTCGCAACGTCTGGCTGTATTTGATCGTGCGGTTAAGCAAAAACTACCCATCGTGATGGCGTCCCGAGGTGGATACGGCGTAACGCGTTTATTGCCTCACTTGAACTGGGCTGCCTTGGCGAACTCTGGCAAAAGATTTGTGGGCCAGAGCGACTTTACGGCTTTTAATTTAGCGCTTTTAGCTAAGACCGGGTTGGTGAGTTATGCGGGTCCAACAGTTTGTTACGATTTTGGAGCCGCTAAAACCGAGATTCTGACCACTGAGATTTTTGGTGAAGTCATGCGTGGCGAACTTGAGATCTTGAGTTTCGAATCAGAGAAAGCTGATCCCATTGATTGTCGTGGCATCCTGTGGGGTGGAAATTTGGCCATGATTACTGCATTGATTGGTACGCCTTTTATGCCAAAAATCAAAGGGGGTATTTTGTTTGTCGAAGATGTGGGTGAACACCCCTATCGCGTCGAGCGAATGCTCAATCAACTCGCCCAAGCTGGCATTTTAGGCAAGCAAAAAGCGCTGATACTGGGTGGCTTTACAGAATACAAGTTGGCAGAGCACGATCGTGGGTACGATCTCAACGCGGCCATTGAGTTCATCAAACAAACAGTAAAAATTCCAGTCATTCCAGGGTTGCCCTATGGGCACACACCAATGAAAGTGACTTTGCCTATTGGTGCAAAAGTAGGCGTTGCCACTGAGGATGGCATCGCCCACATCGTTCTTGATGAGCACCTAGATGAAATGTAAGTTTCGGTGCTGATTTATTTCCCAGATCTATTTTTTTCAAGTGCCAGATAGGCCTGTGTTTCTTTGATCACAACACCAGACAAGAGCACGATACCAATTAGATTGGGGAAGGCCATGAGACCGTTAACCACATCTGACACTGCCCAGACAAGATCAAGCGAGACTACGGTGCCAATCATGACAAAGGCCGTATAAAGGCAACGATATGGCCAAATGATACGTTTACCTAAGGCGTATTGCGCGCATTTTTCGCCGTAGTAACTCCATCCTAAAATTGTAGAGTAAGCAAAAAACATTAAACCAATCGTTACGATCCATCCACCAGGCCCAGGCAGCATGGTGTCAAACGTTTGTGCTGTCAGCGCAGCACCGGTGACCCCAGAGGTAAATTGTCCACCCATCACTAAAACAATGCCTGTAATGGAGCACACAATAATCGTATCGATAAATGTACCGGTCATGGAAACAAGTGCTTGTTTGACGGGTTGATCTGTTTTTGCCGCAGCGGCCGCGATTGGGGCTGTCCCAAGTCCAGCTTCGTTAGAAAATACGCCGCGTGCGACGCCGTAACGAATCACCGTACCTAGCGCCCCGCCTGCAACAGCTGTACCTGTAAATGCATCGGTCATGATGAGACACAATGCAGGCCAGAGACCTTCGATATTCGTGACAATGACTGCGAGACCACCCAACAGATAGACGGCTGCCATAAAAGGAACAATGACGGCCGTGACACGACCAATACTTTTGATTCCACCCAAAATAACGAGGGCTGTAATTGATGTCAATACAATCCCGGTCAACCATCCCGAGACGCCAAACGTCGACAGCATGGACTGTGCTAGAGAGTTTGACTGCACGGAAGCACCTGTCCCTAAGGCCGCCACCATACCAAATACGGCAAACATCATGCCGAGCCACTTCATGTTTAAACCCAGGGAGATGTAATACATTGGTCCCCCCGACATTGATCCGTCCGCCTCTTTGACTCTGTACTTTACAGCGAGCAGTCCTTCGGCGTATTTGGTGGCCATGCCAAAAAAGGCACTCGCCCACATCCAAAAGAGCGCACCTGGACCGCCTAGTACGACGGCGGTCGCCACGCCTGCGATATTTCCAGTCCCGATTGTGGCGGCTAGTGCGGTCATCAGCGACTGAAACTGGGAAATGTCACCGGGAAGATTGGGATTTTTACCCTTTGAAAAGGCCATCGCAAGCGCCGCTGGCAATAGACGAATTTGCAGTGCGCCGAGTCTGATCGTCAGGTATATCCCGGTTCCGACGAGTAAAACCAAAAGAATCGGGCCCCAGACGATTCCGCCAAGGGTATGAAATAAAATAGTAAGTTGTTCCAACTTTTTCTCCTCGTATTGTTTCAATGCGTTCAGCTTGGTCGCTGACCCTGCGCATGATAGGTACGAAGAATCTAAAAAGGGCGGTTTTGCCCGAGTTGTTACACTGAAAACATATCTATCAAGATGTAACTCCATCATTTACTAAAGTAGCCTACCGTGATAACAGCTTCAAACCTAGCTATACAGTTCGGACCTAAGCCCCTCTTTGAAAACGTCAACGTCAAGTTTGGGGAGGGCAACCGCTATGGTCTGATTGGCGCCAACGGCTCTGGCAAGTCCACGTTGATGAAAATCATTGGTGGGGATCTGGACTCTACTGCGGGCAATGTGCACTTAGAGCCAGGCTTACGTCTGGGTAAGTTGCGCCAAGATCAGTTTGCTTTTGAGGATTTCCGCGTATTGGATGTCGTCCTCATGGGACACACTGAAATGTGGGAAGCCATGTCGCAACGTGACGCTATTTATGCCAACGCGGATGCGACCGACGAAGACTATATGCGCGCTGCGGATCTGGAAGCTAGGTTTGCTGAGTACGATGGGTACACCGCAGAGGCACGTGCGGGTGAACTCCTGCTTGGACTTGAGTTTCCGGTCGAACAGCATCAGCTTCCGATGAGAGAAATTGCACCGGGATGGAAGCTTAGGGTGCTATTGGCTCAGGCGCTTTTTTCAAATCCAGATGTATTGCTACTTGATGAGCCCACCAACAACCTCGACATCAACACGATTCGTTGGTTAGAAAATGTGCTCAATGGTTATCAGAGCACGATGATTATTATTAGTCACGATCGTCACTTTTTAAATCAAGTGTGTACGCACATGGCGGACTTGGATTTTGGTGAACTACGTGTCTATCCTGGCAACTACGATGACTACATGTTGGCCTCGACGCAAGCGCGTGAGCGCGTGTCCAATGCCAATGCCAAGGCAAAAGAACGCGTGAGTGAATTGCAGGATTTCGTGCGTCGCTTTTCAGCCAATAAATCTAAAGCACGTCAGGCAACTTCGCGACTCAAACAAATCGATCGCATTAAGTCGGCTCAGATTGAAGTCAAGCCCTCATCCCGTCAAAATCCATTTATTCGGTTTGAGCAGCTCAAAATGCTTCACCGTCAGGCGGTCACGCTTGAATCAATTGAAAAGAGTTTTGATGCGCCCGTCATCCGTCCCTTTTCTTCTATGGTTGAAGCGGGTGAAAAAATTGCGATCATTGGTGCAAACGGTGCAGGTAAAACCACGCTTTTACGTATGTTGGCGCTAGACTTAGCACCAGACCGTGGGACCGTAAAGTGGTCTGAAAATGCCGACTTAGGGTATATGGCGCAAGACGTATCTGAGCTTTTTACGGACAAGGACAGCAATCTGTTCGAGTGGATGACGCACTATCGCCAACCTTCTGATGACGATCAATCTATCCGCTCTATTTTGGGTCGACTATTGTTCTCGGCGGACGATTTACCTAAAGCCCCCCCTGTTTTATCGGGTGGCGAAAAAAATCGTATGACCTTTGGTCGCTTAATGCTAAGAAAACACAACGTTATGTTGCTTGACGAGCCAACCAATCACCTCGATATGGAATCAATCGAGTCACTTCAGCTTGCCCTAGACAAATATCCTGGTACGCTATTTTTCGTCTCCCATGACCGTGAGTTTGTTTCTGCACTCGCCACACGTATTTGGGAAATTCAGCCCACTGGCCAGGTGACGGATTATCGCGGACCTTACGAAGAGTTTCTGGCCTCAAAAGGCATTGAGGACTGATGTTCATATGATTGTGCTTGGTTTTGAAAGTTCATGCGATGAGACTGGCGTCGCACTCGTATGCACTGAAAAGGGCTTGCTTGCGCATGCGCTGCACACGCAAGTCGCGATGCATGCGGCGTATGGTGGTGTCGTGCCTGAACTTGCCTCGCGTGACCATGTGCGTCGCATTATTCCCCTTACACGCGCTGTGTTAGCGGAGACTGGCCTTACTCTCCAAGACGTTGGGGCGGTGGCGTACACCGCGGGACCAGGCTTAGCGGGCGCCTTGTTGGTGGGGGCCAGCGTCGCGCAGTCGCTGGCCTGGTCGCTAGATTTACCCGCCATTGCGATTCACCACCTTGAGGGGCATTTGCTCTCACCGCGTCTTGCCGACCCTTGCCCCGAATTCCCCTTTGTAGCGTTATTGGTATCGGGGGGGCATACACAACTGATGCGTGTCGACGATGTGGGGTGTTACACCTTATTGGGTGAAACCATGGATGACGCAGCGGGTGAAGCGTTTGATAAAACGGCAAAACTTCTAGGGCTAGGCTATCCCGGGGGCCCCGCACTTGCACACCTGGCCGAGCAGGGCAATGCTGAGGCGATTACATTGCCACGACCCATGCTTCACAGCGGCAATTTGGACTTTAGCTTTAGCGGTCTCAAAACGGCAGTATTGACGCGTTTGAAAACCGCTCAGACACAAGCAATCGTGAGTGAAACCTTGGCTGCAGATCTCGCCGCGGCGACACAGGCAGCCATTGTCGATGTGCTGGTTGCAAAGTCCGTTTTAGCGCTCGATCAAACAGGTCTTAAGCGCCTAGTGGTGGCAGGTGGCGTCGGTGCCAATCGACAGTTACGCAGCAAATTGGCGCTAGCATTGAAAAAACGCAAGGCCGAGGCTTTTTTTCCACCTTTAGACCTATGCACGGATAACGGTGCGATGATTGCCTTTGCGGCAGCGCAACGCATTTCAAAAGGCTTAGTAGATTTAGCGGATAAAAGACACGGCTTTGATGTCCGTCCCCGTTGGGACCTCGCTACGACTGCAACTTGAGGTGACGCGCAGATTTCAAGATTTTTTGCGTTCACCAATGCGTGGTTCAGTCCCCTGGATGAGCCGATGAATATTAGCTTTGTGTCTTGATAATAAAAAGAGCGCGATCACAATGAGTGCGATGCCGATGGGGAGATGCGCCTGCCAGATCAGCATGCCACCAAAGAAATAATAAAACGGGGCAAAAACAGCGCAAGTCAGGGCGGCAAGCGATGAAAACCTGAAAAATACTGCAATGATGATCCAAGTCGCCATAGCCGCTAATGCTAAAAGCGGCTGCACAGCAAGCATGATCCCAAAGGCCGTTGCCACGCCTTTACCGCCTTTAAACTTTAAGAAAATCGGATAAAGGTGCCCGATAAAGACAGCAATTGCCACGCAGCCAACTAGGACAGGCGAGAGCCCGTGTCGCACCACAAACCAAACGGCAAACCAGCCTTTTGCGGCATCAAAGATGAGGGTCAACGCAGCGGCAGGTCTATTGCCTGAACGCAGTACATTCGTCGCGCCTGGATTGCCGGAGCCGTAAGTTCTTGGATCTTGTAGGCCAAACAGTTTGCTGAAAACAACCGCAAAAGAGATAGATCCTATCAAATAAGCAATGAGTAATATGCCTAGAACGGAGAGGGCGTATTGTGAATTGTCCATTAATCTGTACCTGTGTAGCCTTTGGGACTCTTAGTTATTCTAACGCGAAGGCTTCATTTTCGTTTTGACAGCGTCCCCATTAAGCGCTCAGCAGGTACAATGGTAGACATTCGAACTGAAAGTTAATTTAGTCCTTTATTTATGCATATTTTGGTCTCCAACGACGACGGTTACAACGCACCTGGGCTAGAGGCCTTGGTGGCTGTGCTGCGTGATTTAGCCGATATTACGGTTGTTGCGCCTGAGGTCAATCATAGTGGCGCATCTAACTCCTTGACGCTGAGTCGACCGCTTGCCGTACGCCAGGCGCCAAACGGCTTTACTTATGTAAATGGTACTCCCTCAGATTGTGTGCACGTAGCGCTGACTGGTTTGCTTGATCGCCGCCCTGATTTAGTAGTATCCGGCATTAATAACGGAGCAAACATGGGAGACGACACGCTTTACTCCGGAACCGTAGCCGCCGCGGCTGAAGGTTATTTATTTGGCATTCCTTCCATCGCTTTTTCTCTTGTTGCAAAGGGCTGGTCCAATCTGGATGCCGCTGCAAAATTAGCAAGAAAAATTGTTGAACAACAGCTCAAACAGCCACTTGCTGGCGCCTCTTTACTGAATGTCAATTTTCCTGATTGTTCACTTGAACAAAACAAGGGCGTCCTTGCAACGCGCTTAGGCAAACGACATCCTTCTCAGCCCGTTGTGCGCTCTAGCACTCCCTATGGCGAGACTGTGTATTGGATTGGTCCTGCTGGTGCGGCCAATGACGCAACGGAAGGAACCGATTTTGATGCCATCAAAAAAGGATACGTCTCCGTGACACCTTTGCGCCTTGACTTAACGCAACACAATCAATTACCAGATGTTGCTTCTTGGGTTCAGCCTTTATGCAATGGCTAAAGCCCCCTCGGGTGCTCGCCTCGGCCAAAGACTTCAAGTCTTTAGGAAGCCGAGGATTGCAAGGCATTACCGCAACAAATAGCAATACAAAAATTTCTATTTCGCGTTTATCCAAGGGCAATGAAGCTGCCGTTTCGTCACTTCGCGCAAATGAAAACTTAGGCCTAAATTCCGAACGTTTACGCGCTGCGATGGTGGAACGTTTACATACGCAAGGAATTACCGACGAGCGCGTACTGAGTGCAATGCAAATTGTCCCTCGTCATTCTTTTGTGGATGAGGCGCTTGCGAGCCGCGCCTATGATGATGCGGCACTCCCGATTGGTCACGGCCAGACAATTTCTCAGCCATGGGTCGTTGCGAGAATGATTGCCGCCGTCTGCGAAACTGAGTTGCCAACACGTGTACTCGAGGTGGGTACGGGTTGTGGCTATCAGGCCGCCGTGATGTCTTACGTTTTTCCTCAGGTCTACTCGATTGAGCGTATTCGATCGTTGTACGATATGGCAAAAGATCATTTGCGTTCGCTACACTTAACCAAAATCAGGTTGAGTTATGGTGATGGTATGGCAGGTTTGTCCAGCGCGGCACCCTTTGATGCAATTGTCGTGGCAGCTGCAGGGCTTAAAATCCCTCAGGCGCTCATGTTGCAACTGCGGGTAGGTGGGGTGTTGATTGCCCCAGAGGGCGTGGCTGCGCAAAAACTGATACGAATACAACGTACCAGCGAAACAGGCTGGTCTAGGCAGGAGCTTGAGGAGGTACGCTTTGTCCCTCTCAAGTCAGGTTTGCAACCATGATTAGGCTAGAAAATGGTGTGTGTGGGTTTAATCAAACAAACATCACAGATCAAAACGAGGCAAGTGTGAAATCAAATATTCAGTTCAGAACTTTAACGTCTACAGTTATTTTTTCTGTGGTGCTTGTGTTGGCCGGGTGTACCTCAAGTTCGCTTGCACCCGTGTCTAATTTGTCTACTACTGCCCCAAGCGCAGCGACCTACGTCGTGAAGCCCGGAGATACCTTAAATAAAATCTCGCGGGCGACTGGCGTTTCTGAGAGCACAATTGCTCGCATTAATAAGATCACCAATCCAAATTTATTAATTGTGGGCCAGACACTGAGGCTTTCAGATTCACAAACTCCGCCTCCTGTTGCCCGCACAAGCAGTCCAGCACCGCAAAGTTCGCAGCCCAACCAAACAACAGCCTCAACAGAGCCTAGTAGCACTCGCGCGCAGGACGCTGGTTTAATCAATTGGGGATGGCCGGCAAAAGGCAAAATTATTCAGGGATTTACCCCAACAACAAAAGGGATCGACATCGCCGGTAGCGCAGGTGATCCAATTGAAGTTGCCGCCGATGGCAAGGTTATTTTTTCAGGTGATGGACCGAGAGGGTTAGGCAACCTTGTGATTGTCGAGCACAGCGATGGATTTATCACAGCTTACGCACACAATAAGTCATTGTTGGTCAAAGAGGGTCAGACGATTAAGCGAGGCACAAAAATTGCTGAAATGGGGCAGTCTGATACAACATCGGTTCGCCTGCACTTTGAGGTTCGCCGCCGTGGAACGCCTGTAGACCCTATGCAGTATTTACCTGCACGATAGTTTGACCAGATGACCCCCACGCTTGTTTTTGATCTTGAAACTATCCCAGATATAGACGGTTTACGCCGTCTTCACGGTTGGGGGGCAGATATTTCAGATCAAGAAGTTGCACAAAAAGCATTCGCCGCACGTAAAGAGCTCACCGGTAGCGATTTCCTTCCCTTGCATTTGCAACGTGTCGCGGTAGTAGGGTGCGTGTTTCGTGACGAGCAGGGATTTCGGGTGCGATGCCTGGGTGCTGCCGATGATCCTGAGCAGGTATTGCTCTCAGGATTTTTTAAAACAATCGAACGCTATACGCCTAAATTAATCAGTTGGAACGGCAACGGTTTCGATTTGCCTGTATTGCACTATCGAAGCTTGATTCACGGTGTCGTCGCGCCGAGATATTGGGATACCGGTGATGATGATCGTGAGTTTCGCTACAACAACTATCTCAGCCGCTATCACAATCGTCACATCGACCTGATGGATGTCTTGGCCAAGTACAACGGTCGTGGCAACGCACCGCTTGATGACCTCGCAAAACTTTGCGGCTTTCCTGGCAAACTCGGCATGGATGGCAGTCATGTTTGGGAGTCATGGTCTCAAGGTCGTGCAAACGAAGTCAGGGCATATTGCGAGACTGATGTCGTCAATACTTGGTTAGTCTATTGCCGTTTTAGACTGTTACGTGGCGAGCTCGATACTGCAGCCTACGACGCTGAAATTGCCCTTGTGCGCCATACGCTTGAGCAAAGTACAGAACCACATTGGAAAGAGTACTTAGAAGCTTGGAATCAATAAAAATGTCTCATGATGTATTGCAAGTCGAGTCTCTCGACCTAGAGGCCCGTGGTGTGTCTCGACGCGATGGCAAAGTGGTATTCATTGAAGGAGCATTGCCCTCGGAGCGCGTCACAGTCAATACATTTCGTCGCAAACCTTCCTATGATGTGGGTCGGGTTCAGCATATTCAGCGTGAGTCTTCTTCTCGAGTGACGCCGCGGTGCGAACATTTTGGTGTGTGTGGCGGGTGTGTAATGCAACATCTCGAGCCAAGCGCTCAGATCGCCATCAAGCAGCGCGCACTCGAAGACGCCTTGGTGCATATTGGTAAGACACGACCAGATCGCGTGCTGCCTCCATTACATGGCCCTTACTGGGGCTATCGTTATCGTGCCCGTCTGTCTGTCAAATGGGTCGCAAAAAAAGGAACGGTGTTAGTGGGTTTTTATGAGCGCAAGAGTAGTTTTGTTGCTGACATTAAAACTTGTTACGTTTTACCTCCTCAAATTGCTGCACTTTTTATGCCGTTGCGAAAGCTCATCATGGGCTTGTCGGCTCCTGATCGTTTTCCTCAGATTGAAGTGGCAATCGGAGAAGGTGTGATTGCCTTAGTCCTCAGACATTTATTGCCCTTAACAAGCTCGGATGTCCAGTTGTTAAAAGACTTTGCCAAACAGAATGCTGTGCAATGGTGGTTGCAGCCAAACGGTCCTGAAAGTGTTGTGCCTCTCGAGGCATCCCATGAGGAGAGTCTGTTTTACACGCTGCCTGAGTTCGGTTTAAAAATGCCTTTCAAACCGACTGACTTTACCCAGGTCAATCACCAGATCAATCGCGCTTTAGTTTCACGGGGGCTGACCTTGCTCGACCCTCAACCGGGTGACCGAATTGTAGATATGTTTTGTGGCCTCGGAAACTTTACCTTGCCTTTGGCTACACGATGCCGTGAGGTAGTTGGAGTCGAGGGGAGTGAAACGCTTACTGCACGCGCTAAGGCTGCAGCTGCGCAAGCAGGCATAGAACACGCGACGTTTCAAACCTTGAATTTGTTTGAGGTAACGGCGGAGTGGCTTGCAGAGCTTGGCCGTTTTGACCGGATGTTGATTGATCCACCACGTGAAGGCGCAATGGCACTCTCTCAGGCGCTGATTAATCTACCTGCATCCTTGCGACCCGAGCGTATTGTGTACGTATCGTGTAATCCAGCAACGTTAGCGCGCGATACAGAAATACTGTTACAAAAGGGTGCGTACAGGTTAACGGCTGCCGGTGTAGTGAATATGTTTCCCCACACCGGGCACGTCGAATCAATTGCTGTTTTTGAGCGCTGAATCGATAATTTTCAACGCGGCCTGACGAACACGTTCAGGCGCTGTTCCGCCAATGTGATTGCGGGCAGCGACCGAGCCCTCGAGTGTGAGCACGGTATGCACATCATCCCCGACCGCGGTATGAAATTTTTGTAACTCACTGACACTCAAATCAGCCAAATCACAGCCTTTTTTCTCGCATTCACGCACAGCATGCGCAACCGCTTCGTGTGCATCTCTAAATGGCACGCCACGTTTTACCAAGTAATCAGCCAAGTCGGTTGCCGTCGCAAAACCCTGCAAAGCTGCTGCGCGCATTGCATCAGCTTTAACTTTGATGCCTGCCACCAAGTCGACAAAAATTGTCAGCGTATCGCGGACGGTATCGGCGGTATCAAATAGACCCTCTTTGTCCTCTTGATTGTCTTTGTTGTAGGCAAGAGGCTGACCCTTCATGAGCGTCAGCAGCGCCACTAAGTGACCATTGACACGACCGGTCTTGCCGCGGGCAAGCTCAGGCACATCTGGGTTTTTCTTTTGAGGCATGATCGAGCTGCCAGTACAAAACCGATCGGCGAGATCAATAAAGCCGATTCGCGGGCTCATCCAAATCACCAGCTCTTCTGAAAATCTGGAAATGTGGGTCATGATCAGTGCACACGCACTACAAAACTCAATGGCAAAATCTCGGTCAGATACGGCGTCAAGCGAATTTTGGCAGACGTCATCAAAGGCAAGTAACTTGGCAACCATGGGTCGATCAATGGGAAAACTCGTGCCGGCAAGCGCCGCAGCACCCAGTGGCAAAATATTGACGCGTTTACGACAGTCTGCAAGACGCGCAGCATCTCGACCAAACATTTCAGCATAGGCAAGCAAGTGGTGACCGAATGTCACAGGCTGTGCGACTTGCATATGCGTAAAACCCGGCAAGATTGTGCCAGCGTGCTCAAGCGCAACAGTAGCGAGTGCTTGACGCAACTGCTCAAGCAATAAGATCAGTCCGTCGATTTCATAACGTAACCACAAGCGGATATCTGTGGCGACTTGGTCGTTGCGTGAGCGGCCTGTATGGAGCCGCTTGCCTGCATCGCCAACAAGCTCTACCAAGCGCTTTTCAATATTGAGGTGGACATCCTCAAGGTCTAATAGCCATTCAAAGCGACCCGCGTCAATTTCTTCGAGAATTTGGGCCATTCCGCGCTCAATATCGCTGCGGTCTTGTTTTGAAATCACGCTGACAGCTTCAAGCATCTGCGCATGTGCCAGGGAGCCCTGAATATCAAAGCGCGCGAGGCGCTTATCAAAGTCAACGGAGGCGGTATAACGTTTGACGAGCTCCGACACTGGCTCCGAAAAGCGGGCGGACCACGCTTGGGCTTTCTTATCGAATTGGCTCTGATTGGGGTTTTGAGTGTTTTTCATGATGTTCAAATTATAGAACGCAGCGCCACGCCCGCGGGCGTGAGATAATTTTTCTTTATTACAACTCGTTTTACCGGAATCAATATGGCTGCGGTCAGGGTAGGCATTGCACAATTAAACGTTCTCGTTGGTGACCTCGCGGGCAATGCACGCTTGGTCCTTGAGGCTGCGCGCAAGGCCTATCAGCAGGGAGCACGGGTCCTGTTGACGCCTGAGCTTGTTTTGACAGGTTATCCACCTGAAGATCTACTGCTTCGACCGGCTTTTATTGAGCAGTGCGACATTACCTTGCAAACGCTTTGCGACCAGCTGTCGGATCTTAAAGGCCTGCACGTTGTCGTTGGACATGTCCGTCAAAACAAGGAAGGCTTGCGCAATGCGGCCTCAGTGTTGTCGGATGGGCGGATTTTGGGCACTTATTTTAAAAAAGAGCTCCCTAATTACTCTGTTTTTGATGAAAAGAGATACTTTACCCCTGGTGCCGAGCCCTTATGTTTTAGTATGGATGGTGTGCGCTTTGGCATCAATATTTGTGAAGATATTTGGGGAGACACAGCCCCTGAAGCCGCGGCTGCACTGAGCATTCAAGCCTTATTGGTTCTAAATGCCTCGCCTTTTAGCCTTGGTAAACAGGCGCAACGCATCCGTGTGGCGCTGCGTTGTGTTGAACGCACGCATTGTGCGCTGATTTATGCCAATTTAGCGGGTGGTCAAGACGAGCTTGTGTTTGATGGGGCCTCGTTTGCTCTTTCCCGCGAGGGACAACTCACACTTCGAGCAGCAGATTTTTCTCCTGACTTAAGTTTTATTGAGGTATCAAATACTGGTGAAATGTCCGTGCCAGCGACTGACTCAGCATCCATCCTCGTCGAGCCGCGCACGGAGTTGTTGACGGAGGAAGCGCAAGTCTGGGAGGCCCTCAAGCTTTGCTTAACTGACTACGTCAGCAAAAATGGTTTTAAAAGTGTGATTCTAGGGTTGTCCGGTGGCATTGACTCCGCTGTAGTGATGGCCGTTGCCGTCGATGCGTTGGGAGCCGATCGGGTACATGCAGTCATGATGCCATCACGCTATACCGCGGATATTTCTCAAATTGATGCGCTCGACATGGCTAAAAGACTAGGTGTCACTTATCGAGAGATAGCGATTGCGGATCTTGCAAATAGCTTTGACCAAGTACTTGCCCCTATTTTTGCGGGTCGATCACCCGATGCAACGGAGGAAAATATTCAAGCGCGCTTGCGCGGGATGTTGTTGATGGCCTTATCCAACAAATTTGGGCACCTTGTGCTCACGACAGGCAATAAATCCGAACTCTCTACAGGCTACTGCACCCTCTACGGGGATATGGCGGGAGGGTTTGCGGTTTTAAAGGATGTCGCCAAGACCCTGGTTTACAGATTGGCCCGTTGGCGAAACACGCTCGGAGAGGTCATTCCTGTCCGAATCATTACAAGACCCCCCTCGGCTGAATTACGCGAAGACCAAACAGATCAAGACAATCTCCCCGAATATGACGTGATTGATGGCATTATTGAGCATTATGTCGAGCGCAATGCTTCGCCGGCAGAGATTGTTGCAGCGGGTTATGACCCTGAGGCTGTCGAACAAATCTTGAGATTGATTCGCATCAACGAGTACAAGCGTAAGCAAGGACCCTTTGGGCCGCGCATCACCGAGCGGGCATTCGGGCGAGATTGGCGTTATCCTCTCTCAAACGGTTTTCGTAACTGATCAAAATTTTTCTAATAAATAGGACGCATCGTGAAGCAAGTGACTGCCATTATCAAGCCTTTTAAACTCGACGAAGTACGCGAAGCGTTGGCCGATGTTGGCGTCAACGGTTTAACTGTGACAGAAGTCAAAGGATTTGGACGCCAAAAAGGCCATACAGAACTTTATCGCGGTGCCGAATATGTCGTAGATTTCCTCCCTAAAATTCGTGTGGAAATGGTCGTCGCCGACGAAGCTGTTGACCGTGTGATTGATGCAATCGTTCGCGCGGCGCGCACGGGCAAAATCGGTGATGGCAAGATTTTTGTGACGGCTGTTGAACAAGCGATCCGTATCCGTACGAGTGAGAGCGGCGACGCTGCACTGTGATTTTCTTCCCTTTATTTGAGTAATACCTCATGAAACAATTTGACTGGGCGAACCCGTATCCAACCATTCGGATTCCGGTTTTTGCGCGTAACGTCGTATCGACTTCACATCCACTCGCGGCCCAGGCGGGCTTGCGTATGTTGCTCAAAGGTGGGTCGGCTGTCGATGCGGTGATTGCAGCGGCGGCAGCCATTACGCTAGTTGAGCCCGTCTCTTGTGGTTTGGGTGGTGATGCGTTTGCAATTGTTTGGGATGGCAAAACATTACAAGGGCTTAACGCCTCAGGTTTTGCACCAAAAGCCTGGGATATTGATTACTTCAAGAAAAAATATGGCGTGGATGTCAATGGACTCGCCAAAGCCCCCAAGCGTGGGGTAGACGCCATTACCGTGCCTGGTGTTGTCGCGGGATGGGCCGCGTTGCACGAACGTTACGGCAAGCTGCCCTTTGCAGAACTCATGGAACCTGCAATTGAAATTGCAGAGCGTGGCTATGCCGTGCCTCCTGTTGTTGCACAGAAATGGGCTGCAGCAGTTCCTGAGCTCAAGGATCAGCCAGGTTTTGCCAATACATTTATGCCTGAAGGCAGAGCACCTAAAGTAGGTGAGCGCTTTGTATTTAAAGACGTTGCGCAAACATTGAAACGTATTGGTGCATCGCTTGGTCGTGACATGTACGAAGGCGAGACTGCTGAAAAGCTCGTGGCGTTTATTCGCGAGCATGGTGGCGCACATACGCTTGAGGATTTTCAACAATACCGCCCTGAGTGGGTCACGCCGATTTCGAAAAATTATCGTGGCTATACCCTACATGAAATTCCTCCGAACGGGCAGGGCATCTCGGCGCTGCAAGCACTCGGCATGCTGGCGCATTTTGATATTGCCAATATGAAAGTGGATTCCGTGGAGTCACAGCACGTTCAAATCGAAGCCATGAAATTAGCGATGGCAGATTTGTATCGCTATGTGGCAGACCCCCGCAGCATGGATGTGACAGCATCACAAATGCTGGATGATGCCTATCTTGCTGAGCGCGCAAAACTGATTGACATGAAACGTGCCACACATTTCGCGCCTGGCATCCCTCCCTCTGGTGGCACGATCTATCTGACGGCTGCCGATGAAAATGGCATGATGGTTTCTTTCATTCAGTCCAACTACATGGGTTTTGGTTCGGGTGTAGTTGTACCGGGTACAGGTGTGAGCTTTCAAAACCGCGGCGTAGGCTTTTCAATGGACCCCAAGTCCGCAAATGTGGTCCAGGGGCACAAGCGTCCTTTTCACACGATCATTCCCGGCTTTCTTACACGCGATGGAGAGCCGGTAATGAGTTTTGGTGTCATGGGTGGGGACATTCAGCCACAGGGTCATCTGCAGACTGTTATTCGTATGGTTGATTATCACCAGCAACCACAGGCGGCGTGTGATGCACCTCGCTGGAAGGTGAACCGTGACTTTACGCTTGATGTTGAATCAACCATGCGTCCCTCAACTATTGAAGGCCTGCAACAGCTTGGGCATTCGCTCAAGGCAATTGATGATCCTTACATGGATTTCGGTTCAGGTCAGTTTATTTGGCGATTATCCAAGGACTTGGCTGATGGCTATGTGGTCGCAAGTGATAGCAGACGCGATGGCCAAGCAGTAGGATTCTAAACAAGCGACCAGAACTCAGGTAAAAAACACTCCGCCACTAAGAGCGGAGTGTCTTGTCGCCAAAAAACTGAACGTCTTGCGAGCAATGCTGAATTGGGTTGATCGAGTTGTTGGGCCTCATTTTTAAGGGCTTGCACTGTGCGATACAGCGCATTTTGTCTGTTGAGGCGCGCCACTTCAAAATTGGAGCGTGCGATGGCAACATCGTCGTACAAAATATCCGCGAGCGGACGACTCCGAAGTCTTCTCATGCCTTGCCAGACACCATGTGAGGCGTTCAGAAGTGTCACGCTTCTTGCCGCTACGCATTCGATGCCATCGATGCTCATCACAATCTCTCGTACCCAAACGGGGTGTCGAGCAACAATATCTAGACGATTGGCCTCATCTTGACAGGCACCTGCCGGATACTCATCTAACACACGCAGTTCTAGCATGCCAATCATTCGCAGGGCTTGCGTCAATGGGCCGCGCCTCGTCAGCCACCGCTTTTGGATGGGTGAAAAGGAAGATTTAGGCGTGACCGACCACGGCTGAATGGATTCAAAATGATGCATGGGTGTGTATTATCCAACTTATGGAAAAGTTACGCATATCAAAATTAATGGCCGACCGCGGATTATGCTCGCGTCGGGAAGCCGATAGCTATATCGAGCGAGGCTGGGTCAAGGTCGACGGCGTCGTTGCGACGCTTGGTGAGCGTGCCTTACCCACGCAAACAATCACCCTTGATAAGAACGTCGCGGCACAACAGGTTTCACGTGTGACGATTTTGATTCATAAACCGATGGCCTACGTCTCAGGTCAAGCTGAGGATGGGTATACCCCTGCAGTTGCCTTAATCAACGCGATGAGCCGTTCCCAAACGGATCGTAGCCCGCTCAAATTTGATCGCACACAACTGCGTGGTTTAGCGGTAGCTGGCCGTCTTGATATTGACTCAACGGGACTGTTGGTGTTGACGCAAGATGGTCGAATTGCACGACAACTCATCGGTGAGGACTCTGAAATTGAAAAAGAATATCTCGTCCGCGTGCAGGGACGCTTAGCCGCTGACGGACTCGCTTTACTCAATGAAGGGCTCATGCTGGACGGTAAGCGTTTAAAGCGGGCGCAAGTTCGCTGGCAAAACGAGGATCAATTGCAATTTATTCTTAGAGAGGGCAAAAAGCGCCAAATTCGCCGCATGTGTGAGCTGGTTGGCCTCAAGGTCCTCGGCCTTAAACGGGTCAGGATTGGAGGGGTCAAGCTCTCGGACCTCCCCGTCGGGCAATGGCGCTACCTGGGTGCTAATGAGCGGTTTTAAACAGCCATAAAATCAAGCTTATAGCTCGCACGGTCATCTTGGCCAAGCGTTCGCACCAACCAAGGCAGTGTTTCTTTCATCGTCGCCGTGAGTGTCCACGGTGGATTGATGACGAATATGCCGCTGCCATGCAGTCCTAGGCCGTCTGAACCAGGTTTGTGAACCGTCAAACTCGCATGTGTCCAGTTTTGACCTGCGAGCTTTTCAAGTTGGCGTGGGAGCTCCTGTGCTTCGCGACGTTGAATCTGGGGGTACCAGATCGCATAACAGCCAGTCGGAAATCTCACCATGGCATCTTTCATTGTTTCCACGACCCGTCGGTAATCATGCTTATCCTCGTAGGAGGGGTCGATCAAAATAATGGCACGTCGGGTTGGGGGAGGGATGTGACCTTTGAGACCGGCAAAACCGTCGTCACCAAAAACGGCTGTTTGGCGGGCAACGCGATGGGGCCGTTGATCAAGGTTTTGACGGAGAATGTCCGCTTCGTTTGCATGCATTTCAAACAAACGCAGTTTGTCCTGCGAACGGCACGACTCCAGGGCGAGCCAAGGTGATCCTGGGTAAATACGTAATTGACCATCCGGATTGATGTCGCGAATTAAATCTAAATATTGCATGACTGCAGGAGGTGGAGATTTTGCCTCCCAAACGCGTGCGATCCCGTCAATGTATTCGCCTATTTTCTGAGCCCATTGTCCCTCTAGGTCATACAAACCCGCTCCCGCATGTAAATCAACAAAATAGTAGGGTGCGTCCTTTTGGTTGAAGTATTGGAGAATATGCGTCAGCACGATGTGTTTGAGCACATCTGCGTGATTTCCTGCGTGAAAACCATGGCGGTAACTGAACAAAAGACTCTCCGTGGGTAAAGCAAAACTTAGAAAATAGAGCTATTTGATAACAATGTTTCAACAGTCTAACCCTAGTTGTCGGCACGACAATCTCAGGACTTTAAGCTTAACGCAAGCGAGTGGTAAACTTTCGCGGCTTACTCTATAGGTGTGCGGCTCATTTATGTTTGATTTCATTCGTAGTCATCAGCGCTGGATGCAACTCATTTTGTTGCTCCTGATTGTTCCTTCCTTCGTCTTCTTTGGCGTTCAAGGCTATTCTGGTTTTATGGCCAGCGAACCTGAGCTGGTCACTGTTGGGGATCAACCCATCACCCTTGGGCAATTCAATCAAGCAAGAACTGCGCAGCTGGAACAATATCGTAATGCGCTCGGCAGCCAGTTTGATCCGGCCGCTTTTGATACGGCTGATTTCCGTGAACAACTCCTCAACCGCATGATTGATGAACGCACGGTTGCGCTCGCTGCAGCCAAAGGCCGTTATTCGGTTTCTGACGAAACACTGCGTCGCACAATCGCAGCAATCCCAGCGGTTCAGGAAAATGGACAGTTTTCCTCGCAGCGTTATCGTGACGTTTTGGCCGCTCAAGGCATGAACCCTACGACCTTTGAGCTTGGCTTGAGGCGCGATCTGGCCATTGCGCAAGTGCTTCAGCCCATTGGTTTGACTGCACGTGTACCCGCCGAGGTTGCTGAAAAAATTCTTGCATTACTGACTGAAAAACGTACGGTCGAGCGTCGCATTTTTGCAGCCAAGGACTTTACGCAATCGGTTAATGTCACAGATGACGACATCAAAAAATGGTACGACAACAATCAGGCAAAACTTCTTGTCCCTGAAAATGTTGAAGTGCAGTTCGTGGTCTTGAATGAGCAGGCTGCCTCTAAAGACATTAAAGTTTCGGATGAAAATATCCAAAGCTTTTATAAGCAAAACCAAACGCGCTATGGTCAGCCAGAACGTCGCCGTGTGAGCCATATTCTGATTGAGTTACCTGCTTCTGCAAATGACGCGATCAAGGCGCAGGCTCGCGCTAAAGCAGAGGACATCGCCAAACGCGCGACCGCGACGCCGCAGTCTTTCGCGGCACTTGCCAAAGAGTTTTCTCAAGACTCGGGTTCTGCCAATCTTGGTGGAGATCTCGGCTGGATTAGCAAAAATATGCTTATTCCTCAAGTTGAAACGGCCGTGTTTGAGTTGGATCGCGGCAAGATTTCAGGTGTGGTGGAAAGTCCTTTTGGTTTTCACGTGATTAACGTTGTAGATATTCAGCCAGCTTCTGTAAAACCTCTCGCAGAAGTGAAAGACGATATCACCAACGAGATTCGTAAACAGCTTGCTGCTGAGCAGTTTGCGCAGTTAGGCAGCAAGCTCACCAGTCTTGTTTATGATCAGCGCGATAGCCTTGCTCCAATTGCGACCGCACTCAATTTGCCCATCCGAACAGTGAAAGGTCTCACGAGAGAAGGTTTGCTACCTGCAACACAACGCGGCCCAACTGAAATTTCCGAAGAAGATCAAAGCATTCTTGGCAACCTCAAGGTGCGACAGGCTGTGTTCTCTTCTGACGTTTTCAAAGAAAAACTCAATTCTGGTGTGATTGAAGTTTCACCTGACATCATTTTGGCTGTGCGCGTATCTGCTATTCATCCAGCACATGTTCCTGCTTTGAGCGAAGTCTCAGCACAAATCAAGCAACGGTTGGTTGATGAGCGCGCACTCGCTGCGGCAAAGTCAGCAGGCCTGCTCGTACTCGAGGCGCTTAAAGCTGCACCAGACAGCGAAGTCAAAGATTTTGAAACTGCTGTTGAGGTTACCCGCCAACAGCCTTCTTCGCTGACCCGCGAACAGCTTGAAGCTGTGATGTCTGCGATGGCAAAGCCTTTACCAAGTTATATCGGTGCTGAAGGTTCTGACCAATACACTGTCTTTAGACTTTCAAAGGTTGAGGCAGGTGCTGCACCAGAAGCGGGTCAAATTTCTCAACTGCAAGCCCAGCTTTCTCAAGCTTGGGGCGCTGCTGAAGAGCAAGCTGCACTGAAAGTATTGCGCCAGGAGTATAAAGTCAAAATGTTGCCAGATGCCGGCAAGCTGATTAGCGGTGAGCTAGACGCTGCGAAACTCTAAAGTTTACCTAAGCATTGGAAAGAGTACCTTACGCACATTTTCCATCAAAAATACTTGTGCTTGTTCATTGGGATGAATTGTGTCGGCCTGAAACATGGCCGCGTTATCTGCGATGCCTTCTAGAAAAAACGGAATGAGTGCAGTATTTTCAGTGCGCGCGACCTCTTCAAATAAGACTTTAAATGCCGTTGTGTATTCGCGACCATAATTCGGGGGTATTTGCATACCGGCCAAAATGGGTTGTGCACCCATCTTTTTTATTAATTGCACCATTTTCAGCATATTGTTTTTAGTCATTTCAAGAGGTAAGCCTCTTAATGCATCGTTGGCACCCAGTTCCACTAAAACAATGTTCGGATTTGTACGCTCTAGTAGTGCTTTTAAGCGATTCAATCCACCGCTCGTGGTGTCTCCACTAATACTGGCATTGATAATTTCTACTGCGTGATGTGTTTGTTTCAGCGTGTTTCTTAAAAGCTCAACCCAGCCTGAGCCACGCTTTAAGCCGTATTCTGCGGAAAGACTATCTCCAACAATTAGAATGCGTAATGGGGTTGATACGGTCTTTTGTTGCGCATGCGTGTAAATTGGATGTATTGAACCCAGCATCAGCCCTAAGAGTCCTAGTCCGAATTTACGACGAGAGCGAGAGCGTAATATCATGAATGTTGTCACCAATGCGATAGAAGTCAAAAAGCTCAGTAAGCAGGTATCCGATGCGACAGGTATTTTGAGTATTTTAGATGACGTCAGTTTTTCAGTCGCTGCGGGGCAATCCCTTGCCATCACTGGAGCCTCGGGGTCTGGCAAATCAACCTTGCTGGGCTTACTCGCTGGTTTGGACCAACCGAGTTCGGGAGAAGTTCATTTACTTGGAAAGTCGCTTTCAAGCATGAATGAAGATGGTCGTGCTGCATTTAGGGCAAGTCACGTAGGTTTTGTTTTTCAGTCATTTCAATTGCTTCCAAACTTAACCGCACTTGAAAACGTAATGCTGCCACTTGAGCTTGCAGGATTGACGGCAGTTGAGCCCGCAAAACAAATGTTAGAGAGGGTGGGTTTAGCGACGCGCTTAGACCATTATCCCTCAACGCTTTCAGGCGGTGAGCAGCAGCGTGTTTCTATCGCCCGCGCTTTTGTTCAGCGTCCTGTTCTAATTTTTGCTGATGAGCCCACGGGTAGTCTTGATGCGACAACAGGCTCAACCATTATTGATTTGATGTTTGAAATCGCGGCGCAACAACATACTACGCTGGTGCTTGTCACGCATGATCACTCTCTTGCCGCACGATGCAACCGACAAATTGTCTTGCAAGGTGGGCGACTCATTTAGAGAGCGGTGCTTTTCCTAGGTACGACTGCGTCGCCATTCGATCAGGCTATTGACGATACCGCTTGCACAAATGATTCCGATTCCAGTCCATGTCGTCGAGTCAGGCAAATGCCCCCAAACGAGCCATCCTAAGGTTGCGGCAAACGTAATCTGCACATAAATAAATGGTGCGAGCAGTGAGGCCGGCGCAAAGCGATAGGATTGAATTTGCAGAAGATGTCCAATTCCACCCGCGACGCCACTAAGCATTAAAAATGTCCAATTTAACGGGCTGAGCATGAGGAGTGTGTTGAGTGCGCTTGGAAGTACAAAAGGGAGACAAAGCGTCAACGCGGCCGTCCCAATCGCACCTCCCCACAACACAGTCGTAAAAGCACTATCTTGCGCCAGCATTCTGGATAAAAGATGTTGTGCAGTAAAAAGGCAGGCGGTGAGTAAACCCATGATCACCCCCATCGTTGGTAGTCCTGCCGAGGGGCGAACGACGATTAGGACACCGATGAGACCAACACCTGCCGCAACCCAACGAGATTTTCGAATGGGTTCTTTTAGTACCCAGGGTGCAATGGATAACATCAGAAGCGGTGCAATAAATATTAGGGCCGTTGCCTCTGCCTGATGCAGATAGCTGAGAGAAGTAAAAAAGGAAAGTGCCGAACCCAACATCGCCGCAGCACGTAAGCATTGAAGCTTTGGGTTTTTGCTTTTAAACACACCCAAGCCTCGGCTCGGCAAAATAATGGTCATCAACAACAAGAGATGAATGGCGTATCTGAACCAACAAAACACAATCAGTGGGACGCCCGCCGCCATGATCCATTTGCCCATTCCATCAAGCATTGTCAACAGAAATAGCGAAAGTAGAAGCGCGTTAATGCCTAGAAGAGGTCTCTGTGCCGGAAGGGAGAATGCCACTGCGTTACTGGGGTGGGAGACCCGGGACATCGGCCAAACTCCTGAAAATAAAGGGTTAGCCAACGCAAAACCCCTAAAAGTGACCAGATCATACGCCAGTTATTTTACTTGTGTCTCACCATAGCCTTGCTAAAATCAATCATCATGATGACCCCTTTCTTAGCGAACGCGCGCGCACTTTTATTTTCTTCAGTCATTGGACTGATTTTTGGATTATTTGGTCACGTTAACGCGCAACCACTGCCGCCCACCGAACTTAGTGTTGTAGGCGGACTCAGCAGCCGTCTCTCCTATATAGATGTTGAACGGCCGTTTTGGACCCGGACTTTACCTGAGCGCTCCAAAGCATCAGTGGCTGTGCAGATCAAAGGCTTTGACGAAATGGGACTAAAGGGGCAAGAGCTTCTTCGTTTAATGAGTCAAGGTGTGATCGAGTTTGGTGTGGTGCCCTTGTCTTACTATGCACCCACAATTCCTGTGCTAGAAGCTATCGATATCGCGGGGCTTGCGACGGACGCCAAGACTGCTCGAGACATTGCGAACGCTTTCACTCCTGTGCTCAGCCATCATTTTGAATCGGTCAACCAAGTCAAGCTTCTTGGTATTGCACCTTATGGCGCCCAGATATTCTTCTGTCAGGCAGAGGTTCGCAGTTTGGCAGATCTGCGAGGTTTAACAATTCGAACGATCACGCGTACGCAGGCCGAATTGGTTGAGGCGCTCGGAGCAAAAAGTGTGAGCATGCCCTTTAAAGAGGTATTTCAGGCACTTGAAAAGAAGTCTATTCATTGTGCGATCGCTGGCGCAACGACAGGGTTCAATGCTAAATGGTATGCAGTCTCGACACACTTGTATGCCTTACCTGTTGGATGGAATCAAGAAGTCCACGCCGTCAATTTAAAGGCGTGGGAAAAACTACCCGAACCCATGCAGGTTTTTCTTGAGTCAAATCTCAAAGATCTGATCGACAAGTTATGGTTGTTTTCTGAAAAATCGAATCAGCGCGGTATTGAGTGCAATACCGGAAGCAAAGAATGCCTGTCAGTACCGAGAGGGCAGATGACACTCGTGCAGCCTACACAAGCAGACTTAGCGTTGATTAAACGGCTCTCAACCCAAAAAGTTTTGACAAAATGGGCTGAGCGTTGCTCAGATGCGTGCGTGACCGACTACAACCAAACTATTGGTAAGTTACTAAAAAATAGCGTGAAGAAATAAGCCGCAGATAAGCACTTGATGATTTATTTTAAATCGCTAGCACGCAGATCCCAGAGCAGCCTAAAGCTGTGATGTTGATGATGTGTCAGATTGAGTCGAGCGGCCATCCATGCACCTGCCGCATCTGCACTGCCCAAGTTTGTCGTATCAACTACGACATAAGGCTCCAATACTCTTTTGCTTGGGTCCTCGGAGGGCAGTGGCGTTGATAAGCTTGGTTCTGGGGTCAACACTCGAACGGCAATGACTCCAGCGACTTCGTTGCAAAGTGCATCAATCATTGTCAGAGCTGCGTCCGCATTTGCATCAGAACCTAAACAAACTAAACTGACAAATGCGCCTGTCCCAGCACCTGATATTTCAGTGACCGCATTGACGCGTCTATTCGTATTGAACATTGCACTAAAGTTGCGTACGGACCATTCGGTCTGGTTTTCAAATGCCTGACGGTAAGGGACACTTGAAAAAACGTGCAAGGTATCCGTGCGGTAGAGCGCAAGATAGGGCCTAGAAGCCGTCTCAGAGTGATAGCGTCTTGACCATTTAAAACCAGGGATGGATGCACGCTCTTGCATGTGCTCAGTGTCGTACCACTGATTAAAATCCTCTTCTTTTTCTGGCGCAACATCCGTCCAGATTAAAAGCTCACCCATCGCATTCAGAGAACGATCAATCACTACTGATTTTTTCATAATAGAAATTATCCTTTAGCACGTACGATTTTATCGACTTGAGGAACATGTCGTATAGAGCGAAATACTTGCGCCAAATGACGACGGCTATCGACTTGAACGGTAAGATTTAGCACGACCGTCGCCATTGCATCATCATGCATCGTGACATGAATGATGTTTGAGTCCGCTTGCGCAACCTCAGCAGCAATACGGCCCAAGACACCTCTTTCATTTTTAGCAACAATTTCAATACGTGCCGACAGATGTTTGGCTGTTTCTTCATCCCAGGCCACGTCCACCCAACGTTCGGGTTCTTTCGTACGTGCCCGCAAAGCGACAGGGCACTCAGCAGTGTGCACGACTAGCCCATGCCCCACGCGAATGCCTGCAATGATTTGATCGCCAGGCAGCGGACCACAGCAAGGGGCAAGCTGAACACCTTGTCCTTCATTTCCATGAATCTGTATAGGCGCCAATTTGGCCGATATCATTTCATCATCCGCAGCCGCAGTGGTCGCAATGAGGGGATGATCGGGTGCAAATCTTCTGGCCACTACCGCAGCCAGTCGTTTGCCTAAGCCAATATCTGCAAGAATTTCTTCTCTAGATTTTGCGCCACTCGATCGAGCAAGTTTTTCCCAAATGGGATCTTCACTCGCTGGAAGAGTGAGTTTTAATTCATCTAGCGCTTGCGTCAGTAATCGTTCCCCAAACGCAGCGGATTCATCATATTGCACAGTTCTGAGATAGTGACGAATTTCTGAGCGCGCACGACCGGTTCGTGCGTAATTGAGCCATTGAGCGTTTGGTCGTGAGGCTTGAGAGGTCGTAATCGAGATGGAGTCACCATTCGCAAGCTCTGTACGAAGTGGTACATCTTCGCCGTTTACTTTCGAAGCAACGGCATGATTACCTACATCCGTATGGATCGAATAAGCAAAGTCGATGACGGTCGCACCACGAGGCAAGGAAACAATTTTCCCTTTGGGCGTGAACACATATACCGCATCCGGAAACAAATCTACCTTCACGTGCTCGAGAAACTCCGTTGAGTCGCCCGTTTGACTCTGAATATCTAACAATGATTGCAAAGACTTACTCGTTCGGCTTTGAATGTCTTGCAGATTTGACTGATCACCTTTGTATAACCAATGCGCAGCCACGCCTTCTTCGGCAATTTGATGCATATCGTGCGTTCTAAACTGAAACTCAATGGGTGTTCCAAAAGGACCCACGAGTGTCGTGTGCAAAGACTGATAGCCATTTATTTTTGGTATCGCAATGTAATCTTTAAACTTACCTGGTACAGGGCGGTAGAGTTGATGAACAATACCCATCGCCATATAGCACTCAGGTAAAGATCTCACCACCACGCGAAATCCATAAATATCTAAAACATTCGATAAACTTTTCTTTTGTTTCACCATCTTGTTATAGATGGCATAAAGTGTTTTTTCGCGACCCCGGACTTCACTCTCTATACCCGCGGCAGGGAGTGCGGCTCTGACTTGTTCATCAATGCGCGTGAGTACTTCACGCCTATTGCCGCGAGCTGCCATCACCGCTTTTTCCAAGACCGCGTAACGATTGGGATAGATCGCAGCAAAACAAAGATCTTGTAACTCCCGGTACAAGGCGTTGAGACCCAACCGATGCGCAATAGGTGCATAGATGTCGAGGGTTTCACGTGCCACGCGTCGACGCTTTTCTGGGCTCACTGCATCAAGCGTTCGCATATTGTGTAGACGGTCAGCGAGCTTAATGAGAATGACCCGGATATCACGCGCCATTGCGAGCAACATCTTTCTAAAGCTTTCAGCCTGTTGTTGTGCTTTGCTAGCGAATTCGAGTCTGTCTAATTTTGAAAGTCCATCTACAAGCTCTGCGACTTCAGGACCAAATTTTTCGAACAGCTCTTGCTTTGCGATGTCTTGGTCCTCCATGACATCGTGCAATAGCGCTGCACGAATTGCATCCACATCGAGTTTCCAGCCTGCGCATATTTCAGCGACTGAAATCGGATGACTAATGTAGGGTGATCCGCTTGAGCGAAACTGACCAAGATGTGCCTGATCAGAAAAACGATATGCGTCTCGCACAAGAGCGACGTCTTTTGCATCTAAATAACCATCCAGCAAAAGCTGGAGCGAGGCCATCGATGCAACCGCAGGTTCTGTTTCTGTCGTGACGGGAGTCGCTGATCCTGACACTGCACCAAGCCTTTCTTGTTGGTCAGTGGGTCTTCGTGTCAGACGAGAGCCGACGCGAAGGGCGGCCAATAACCCGGATGATGCATAACGTAGTCCGGGAAAGGCCATTTTGATCCTGCTTAGGTTGGAACCTTGCGAAGCATTTCAATGCCGGTCAAACCTGCGGAAATTTCGCGCAAAGCGGTTACCGTGGGTTTATCTTTGCTTTCAAGGCGTGCTGCATGACCTTGGGCCAGTTCGCGGGCACGGTACGTTGCAGCTAGCGTAAGCTTAAAGCGGTTAGGGATGTGCTCGAGGCAATCGTCAACGGTGATGCGGGCCATGGAAATCCTGTCAGAAGGGGTAAAAAACAATAAGAGGCCAAGTATACCGCCAGCCTGATTTAAGATAATAGTTTGAGTGACCTGAACAGATCAGGATGTCGAGCCAATTGCCGAGGATATCGTAACTTAGCCGTTTCAATGATCTGACTCAGCTGGGTCAATGCAATGCTAAAGTCTTGATTAATAATAACATATTCGAACTCTGGTGCGTGCGAAATCTCCTCGCTCGCCGCCTCAATCCTGCGCACAATCACTGACTCTGCATCTTGACCACGCTGAGTCAAACGCTCTCTGAGCGTAGCAATCGACGGCGGCAAAATAAAAACACCAATTGCCTCAGGAAATAGTTTTTTCACTTGCTGAGCGCCTTGCCAATCGATTTCAAGCAAAATGTCCTGACCAAAAGAGACCGCCTGGTCAATTTTGTCACGTGGTGTACCGTAAAAGTTACCGTGAACTTCCGCCCATTCGAGCAGCTTGTCACTTTGACGCATTGCATCAAAATCGGCTTTACTCACAAATCGATAGTCTTTTCCGTCTACTTCTCCCGAACGCGCAGCACGCGTTGTACAGGAGACAGACAGGCACAATGTTGGGTCCCGTGCAAGCAGCGCATTGACCAAACTTGATTTACCAGCCCCGCTTGGAGCGACAACCATAAAAACGTTTCCGGCAACCAACGACATAGGTGACAATAGTGAAGTTAATTAAGATAAAAGCATAGCAGAGTGCTTAAGAGACAACCTAATGAAAGATCTAAGGAATGACACGAATATGAAAACTTCGCACTTAATCACGGTTTCAGAACTTCAGGAGGTGCTCGCGCAGCACCCTGCGAAAGTTTTACTGTGTGATTGTCGTTACGACTTGGTGGATCCAGCGCTCGGTCAGCGTGCCTATGAGGCGGGTCACATCCCTGGCGCTATTTATCTCAACTTAGGAAAGGTGTTGAGCGGACAATCTGATGGAACAAACGGGCGGCATCCTTTGCCTGATCCTGAACAACTCGCGCAAGATCTGGTTGCGTTAGGAGTCAATTCAGATACGCTCATTGTGGCCTATGACTCACCAGGCGCTTCTTATGCAGCCCGTTTGTGGTGGTGCGCGCGCTGGGTCGGTCACCAGAACGTAGTTGTTCTAGATGGAACGATCGATGCCTGGACAAAAGCTGGGCTGCCACTTTCGACTGAAACAACGCCTGCAAAACCTACGGGAAACTTTAAACGTGGGATATCTCTGACTAAAACTGTTGATTATGCGGACGTGCGAGCAGGACTGGGACGTGCGGATCGCCTCATTATTGATGGTCGTCCTGATGATCGATTTGAGGGTTTGAATGAAACCTTAGATCCAAAAGCGGGACATATCCCGGGTTCGCTCAGCCGTTTTTCCAAAAACAACCTGGATGCAAGTTTTCGCTTTAAGTCCCCCGAAGTTTTAAAAGCTGAATTTTCGTCTTTGATGGGTGCACGTGCGCCAGAGCAGATTGTTGCAAGTTGTGGCTCAGGCGTTGCAGCTTGCCATTTATTACTCGCAATGGAATTGGCAGGACTGAAGGGGGCCGCGCTCTATGGTGGCTCGTGGAGCGAGTGGTGCGCGCAACCAGGTGCACCGGTTGAGACGGGTAAAGCTTCGATTTAAAATACACAAGAGCCCAAGACAGGGCAATGAAAATAAGGAATATCAATGTCTGAACTAAAGGTTGCAGTGATTACGGGTGCGGGCTCAGGTATTGGTCGTGCAGTGGCGATCCATTTGGCGCGAGTCGGTTATCAAGTTGCCCTTGCAGGGCGCCGAATCGATGCGCTCGAAGAAACCAAAAAAGAGGGTGGAGATGTTGCCGCAAATCTGCATCCCATCGTGACAGATGTGAGTGATGAGAATTCTGTTAATGCGTTGTTTGCTGAGGTTGTGCGCCGCTGGGGACGTTTAGACGTCTTGTTTAACAATGCAGGACGCGGCGGACCTCCTGTGCCAATTGAGGACTTGCCCGTAGACATTTGGAAAGATATTGTCAATATCAACCTCACGGGTATGTTTTTGTGCGCACAAGCCGCAATTCGTATTATGAAATCACAGACCCCTCAAGGCGGTCGTATTATTAATAACGGCTCAATCTCGGCCCATGCGCCACGCCCATACTCGATTGGCTACACCGCAACTAAACATGCTGTAACAGGCTTAACCAAATCGATATCGCTCGATACACGTGCGTATCGCATTGCTTGTAGCCAGATTGATATCGGCAATGCAGCAACACCGATGACAGAGCGTATGACTAAGGGCGTCCCACAACCAGATGGGTCGACACGCGTTGAGCCACGCATGGATGTCAATCACGTTGCGCAAACCATTACTCAAATGGTTGGTTTCCCTTTAGAAACAAATGTACAGTTTGTGACGATCATGGCAACAACCATGCCTTTTGTTGGTCGAGGCTAACAAAAGGGTTAGGGCAGGCGAATGCTTCATTATTCAATATTCATCGCCTGCTCTTTCATTTGCTCAATCAGCAACTTAAGATCAATCGCTGCCTGAGTCATTTCTAGGCTACCAGCCTTGGAGCCTAACGTGTTCGCTTCGCGGTTCATTTCTTGAAACAAAAAATCGAGTCTTTTTCCAGCGCTACCCCGTGGCGTGTTGTTTTTTAATTTCGCGGAAGATGACGATAAATCTTTTAGTAAAAATTCCAACTCACCCAAATGAGATTTAAGACGCGCGAGTTCTTCTGCCACGTCAATGCGCAATGCAAACAGACTTGATTCACTTGCAAGACGTTCTGACAACTCTGGCCCAGAGATATGTGTAAAACCAGATGGAAATGCATTGTGAATGGTCTCGCGTAGCTTTTGCGCTAAGCGTTCTTTGTGCGAAGCAAGCAAAGCCGGCATTTGCATTTCAACTTCACTTGCAATTACATGAATTTGACGGGACGTTTCCAGCATGACTTGAGCGAGGCGTTGTCCTTCTCTCAAACGTCCAGCGGAGAGCTCGACGAGGGCATGTTCTAGCGCAGCTTGACAAGCCGACAACCAAAGGTCCGGGTCTACTTGCACATGTTGTGCGCCACTCAAGCTTAAAATTTCTGACATGCTCGGTGACGCGGTTTCAGGTAAAACTTTCCTGATGCGATCGAGTTGAGCAGCCGTACGCTTTAAGGCTTCTTCTGAGATTTCCGCTTGGTCAACAGATTGTGCCCGGCTGAAATGGGCGCGTACTTCTACCTTGCCTCGTGTGAGCTCAGCAGACAAGCGTTCTTTAATCGGTTGTTCTGCAAGTCTAAGTTCATCTGGAAGTCGAAATTGAACATCAAGAAAACGACTATTGACCGATCTGAGTTCAACCGTTACAGAACCAAAAGGGTGTTCAGATTTTCCGCTACCGAAGGCGGTCATACTTTTAATCATTGAATGCTCTCTATTCCAATCGCAGCGCCATCGGGATTACGAGGATCTGATGCGCCAAAAAATACCTGCCCCTGTTGTTGAACAGTTTGGACACGCCCCATTGTCGGCATCACGCGTACCTCATGCCCTTTATCTTTGAGTAAACGAATCGTGTCAGGACTGATGCCGCGTTCAATACGCAAAAAGTCTGGCATCCATTGATGATGCACTCTTGGCATGGAAAGCGCCTCTGCAATATTCATTTTAAAGTCAATCGTATTAAGGATTGTTTGCAAAACTGTGGTGATAATCCTGGCGCCTCCTGGTGTGCCGGTGGCTAACCAAGGCTGCCCATCTTTGAGCACAATGACCGGCGTCATAGAGCTTAGTGGACGTTTGCCGGGTTCAATAGCGTTCGCAATTCCACCTAATAATCCAAAGGCATTGGGCGCACCCGGTTTAGCTGAAAAATCATCCATTTCGTTATTGAGTAAAACACCTGTGCCACGTGCCACAATCCCTGATCCAAAATTTAAATTCAGTGTGTACGTAGTGCTGACAACATTACCAAACTTATCCATGATGGAAAAATGTGTCGTTTGTTCGCTTTCGAAATCGTTGGCACGGCCTGCAATGACCTGCGTACTGGGGGTGATAAGTTGCAATTGAATATTTTCAGCCAGGCGATCCGCATATTTTTTTGAAGTCAGGCCACGTTCAGGGACTTTGACAAAATCTGGGTCCCCGAGATGTTCGGCGCGATCCGCATAAGCGAGTCGTGCGCTTTCAGCGATCAAATGGATTGTCTGTGCGCTGCCAGCTCCATATTGTGCAAGTGGATAGCGTTCTAGAATATTTAACATTTGAATTAGATGCACGCCGCCAGAACTTGGCGCAGGCATCGAGAGTATTTCATAGCCCCGATAAAGACCTTTTGCGGGTACGCGTTTTGAGACACGATATTGCTCAAGATCTTGCAGGCTCATGGGGCGTGATGCACCAGCTAGAGTGTCAACAATATTCTGAGCAACGGTACCCTTGTAAAAACCATCTGAGCCGTGCGTCGCGATGGTTCGTAACGTACGTGCTAAGTCAGGTTGTGACAACCTCTCGCCCGCGGAGTATGTGATCAAACTCGAAGTAGGGCATTCAGACACAATACAGTCCGGCGCCTCAGGCTTCCGTTTAAAAAAAACTTCTTTCGTGGAGGGCCAGCGTTCAAGATGCGCACGCTGCAAACTAAACTGCTGCGCCAAAACAGGGCTCACGATGAAGCCACTTTCAGCTAATTTGATTGCGGGTGCAAGCAGACGCTCAAGCGGCATGCTGCCGTATTGTTGCGCAGCGAATATCAAACCCGCGACTGTACCGGGTACGCCAACCGAATAAGGTGTTCGAGTCGATTTGCCGGCAATGACCTCTCCTCGATGATCAAGAAACATTTCACGCGTGGCGGCAGAAGGCGCTGTTTCACGAAAGTCCAATGCAAGCGTTGATGCACTTTTTGCATCACGCACCAACATGAAGCCTCCACCGCCAAGATTTCCTGCATTTGGAAGCACAACAGCCAATGCGAAGCCAACCGCAACTGCGGCATCGACGGCATTGCCACCTTGACTCAAGATATCCGCACCCACTTGACTCGCCAGTCCTTGCTCTGAAGCCACCATACCTGCCGTGGCACGGATGGGATGAAAGATTTCAAGACTATTGTCGTAGCGTGTCACCGCAACGTTTTCAACTTGCGCTTGCACACACTGAAACATGATCAAACTACAGGATAGGAGCAGTGCGAACAAGACAACGGATGGTCTGCTGCGTATACTGTGATTTTGGTTTTTTAGATTGTGGTTCAGTTGCGCCATCGTCCATACCATTGGTCATTGAAAGTGAGAATACAACGTGTCAAATACTAGCACTAGCCAAGGCCGTCTTTCAGGTAGAAAACTAGATGAGCTGCGACTCGTCAAGGTTCAGCGAAACTTTACGCGTTATGCGGAGGGTTCTGTTTTATTTTGCATGGGGGAAACCCAGGTACTTTGTACCGCCAGTATTCTTGAAAAAGTCCCTCCCTTTTTGAAAGGTAAAGGACAGGGCTGGGTGACGGCAGAGTACGGGATGCTACCGCGCGCAACACATACACGCTCTGACCGTGAAGCGGCCAAAGGCAAACAGTCCGGCCGTACTCAAGAAATCCAACGCTTAATTGGCCGTAGTTTGCGTGCAGTGATCGATATGACTGCGCTCGGTGAACGCACCATTCAAATAGATTGTGATGTCTTGCAAGCAGACGGTGGTACACGTTGCGCAAGCATTACGGGTGCATGGATCGCAGTTGCAGATGCGGTGGAAGGCTTACTGACCCGCGGTGTGATTGCACAGAATCCGATTAAAGACTCTGTCGCCGCCATTTCCGTTGGAATGGTAAATGGACACCCTACACTTGATTTGGACTACCCCGAAGACTCAGGCTGTGACGCAGATATGAATGTTGTGATGACGGGGGCCGGACGCTATGTCGAAGTGCAAGGGACCGCAGAAGGTCATGCCTTTGATCGCGAGGAGCTCAATGCGTTATTGAGCTTGGCAGAGCAGGGGATTTTGTCTCTTAAAGACAAGCAGAAAGCTGCCCGAGTCAGTTAATGGTTTCGGGCGTACTTTCTGTAGTAGACCCCTTAGATTGTGCGCCCACCATCAACAGGCAACTCAAGACCTGTCAAAAACGAGGCTTCGTCGGAGGCTAGAAATACCGCAGCATTTGCGATATCTTGTGGCACGCTTAACCGCCCCATAGGAATGGTCGCAATAAAACGTGCCCGATTTTCTGGAGTATCTGGCACGCCCATAAAGTCGCCTAGCATGCCTGTATCCCCCATGACAGGGCAAATGACGTTGACTCGGATATTGTCGCCCGCAAGCTCAACCGCCAAAGACTTCGACAGCAAGTTTGCCGCACCCTTTGATGCGTTATACCAAGTCAAACCAGGTCTGGGACGTAAGCCAGCGGTTGAGCCTATATTGATGATGCAGCCAGATTTTTTAGCACGCATCGACGGCACAACAGCATTAATCATATGATAAATGGCCTTGACGTTGACATCAAAACAGCGATCGTATGTGTCTTCGTCTACATCCAGAAATGCTTGGTTTTTATGTGTATAACCAGCATTATTGACAACGATATCAATGCCGCCAAAGTGATCACGTGCGAGTTTCACCACTCGATCAATATCCGCCCGCTTGCTCACATCGCACTTTATCGCGACTGCTGCAGGACCTATTTCAGCTGCAACTTTTTGTGCACCAGATTCATTAAGATCTGCAATCACTACGCGCGCACCTTCAAGCGCATAACGACGTGCAATTTCTGCGCCAAACCCGCTTGCAGCGCCAGTGACAATCGCCACCTGATCTTTTAAACGCATCATGCTTGTCTCCCTTTTATATGACTGGGCCTGAGGCCCAGCTCTGTTATCAAGCTGCTGCCAATAACTTCCCGAGCTTTGCTTGCTTACGAATGTCCCAAACCGTTTGCGTCAGTTTTTTAACTTGTGACTCTGTCGCTGCACCTAGGTAGGTACCTAAGCGTAACGTCTTTTCTTCAATTTCTTCACGCGAAAGCGTATTGCCTGGATCACCTTTAGGCTCGTCTACGCGGCCCGTCAGGCTGCGCCCATCCGTTGTTTTGACCGTGACCTTGCCAATCCAACGTTGTGGATAAGCCGTATCGACCTCTTCATCAAGCTCCATGGTGACTTTGTCGCGGAAGGCTGCGACGGCGCCATCCTTAAGCGCTTGATCGAAACCCGCCAAATCAGCTGAGTTACGTAAGGCGATCAATGCCAGCACGGTACCCATCGAAAATTTCGATTGATGCACAGTTTGGGGGTCTGTCACTGGACCCAACACATCAATAGCGCCTTGGTGCACGTGTGTGACAACCGAGGCGATATCGCTCGCCTTTAAGCCATGCTGCTTCATGGCATGCTGTAGCGCATCCGCGGCAGGATGCGTATGACGGCACGAAGCATGGTATTTGAATGATGTTTCAGCGAGCGCCCAGCGTGAACCTAAGCGGTCGGTTAATTTTGCAGGATCCGCATCGGTTGACATACCCGCCGCCATCCCTTGCACACCCTCAAGAATACGTCGCGCACCCGTGAATCCGTTTTGTGCCAGATAGGCCGCAGTCAAACCGGCCGAGGCAGCATGGGCAGTATGCAATTGCTTGGAGTCGGCTGCATCCCGTAAAAACTCCCACAATCCTGATGTGGTAGTTCCCGCCGAACCGATGGCGTGAAGCATTTGTTCAGGATTCAGTTTCAATAAACGTCCGACAGTCACTGCAGCAGCGACCGTGCCGGCAGTCCCTGTCGTATGAAAAATTTTGTAATGTGAACGACCGAGAAATTCTCCAATGCGAATGCCAACTTCATAACCGACTACAGACGCAGTAATGAATTCCTCACCAGAGGCACCAATCGCTTGCGCGACAGCGAGTGCCGGAGGAAAGACAACAGCAGCAGGGTGGAACACTGAACCGTTATGGACATCGTCTTGTTCAACAACGTGTGCTGAAGCCGCGTTGACCATTGCAGCAAATACAGGAGAAGTAAAACGTCGGTTAACGAAATCTTCTGATTTACCGTCTGCAGGTCCCATCAGTTCAACATATTTCGCCATGGCTTTCACTGCACGCGCAGATGATCCGGCAAGAATGGAGGCCATCGTATCCAGAAACAAATCCTCGCAGCGCATGCGCACTGACTCAGGAATGTCGGAGTACTGAAGCTCTGAAGAAAACTTGGCGAGCTCGGCACTGGGATGTAAAACAATGGCACTGGCTGGAGAATGTTCAGCTGTCATGAGTATTTCCTTTAGAAGGAACGTGGCAGACCGAGAATATGCTCGGCCACATAAGACAAAATCAGGTTTGTAGAGATAGGGGCGACTTGATAGAGACGTGTTTCGCGGAATTTACGTTCAACATCGTATTCACACGCAAACCCAAAGCCACCATGGAACTGCAAACATGCGTTTGCGGCTTCCCAGGAGGCATCTGCCGCGAGCAGTTTTGCCATGTTAGCTTGTGCGCCGCAAGGGAGGTTAGCGTCAAATAAACGACACGCTTCGTAGCGCATCAGACTGGCCGCTTCAACGTTAATGTGCGCACGTGCAATTGGGAACTGTACCCCCTGGTTTTGCCCAATCGGACGACCAAAGACGATGCGGTCTTTGACATAAGCAGATACGCGATCTACAAACCAATAGCCGTCACCAATACATTCAGCTGCGATCAGGGCGCGCTCAGCATTCAGGCCGTCAAGGATGTATTTAAATCCTTTACCTTCTTCGCCAATCAAGTTCTCAGCAGGGATTTCAAGATTATCAAAAAATAACTCATTCGTTTCATGGTTCACCATGTTCAAAATCGGTCGAACGGTGAGACCTTTACCAATGGCATCACGAAGGTCAACGATAAAAATCGACATGCCTTCCGTTTTTTTGGTGACCTGATCAATGGGGGTTGTGCGTGCTAACAAAATCATCAAGTCAGAGTGCTGAACACGCGAAATCCAAACTTTCTGACCATTGATGACATAGCGATCGCCTTTACGGACCGCTGTTGTTTTGATTTTTGTGGTGTCTGTTCCCGTCGTGGGTTCAGTTACGCCCATGGATTGCAAGCGTAATTCACCTGCTGCAATTTTGGGCAAATAGAGATTTTTTTGCTCTGTTGAACCGTGCCGCAACAAAGTGCCCATGTTATACAACTGACCATGGCAAGCGCCTGAGTTACCGCCGCAACGGTTGATTTCTTCCATAATGACAGAGGCTTCAGTCAAGCCGAGACCAGAACCACCGTACTCCTGAGGAATCAAGGCGGCCATCCAGCCTGCTTGCGTTAAAGCATTCACAAACTCCTCAGGATACCCCCTGACTTCGTCCACTTTACGAAAGTATTCGTCTGGAAACTGTTTGCACAGATCCTTAATTGCGTCACGGATATCTTGATACTGATCAACGTTGGCGTTCATGTTTGTCTTATGATGGCAAGTGTTAGGCAGCCAATACTGTGCCCCATGGCGCCAAACTTGACTATTGATGTTTGGTTAACACGGGCTTTTTCATTGCTTAAGAGACTGCCAATACTATGGCGAACCACTTTGATCTGACGGATTTACAGCTTATCGTCAATATCGGCGACGCGAGCAGTTTGACGCGCGGCGCAGAAAAGTCGCATCTCTCTCTGCCTGCAGCCAGCAATCGCGTCAAAAATCTCGAAGACCATTTCGGGACTAGGCTTTTTCACAGAAATAGCCAAGGGGTGACACTCACCCCTTCCGGCGAGGCCTTTTTGCGTCATGCGCGTCTTGTTTTGAGGCAAATTGACCATTTGCGGGGCGATATTCACGAATATGCGCGCGGCATCAAAGGCCAAGTGCGAATGTTGGCCAATACCACTGCAATGACTGAATTTATGCCCGCAGTGTTGAGCCGCTTTTTGGCGTCGCATCCGGATGTCACGGTAGAGCTCCGTGAACGCTTGAGCTACTTGGTCATCAAAGCGGTATCAGAGGGTTCTGCAGATATTGGAATTGTTGCTGGCAAGCCTGCTTCTTCAGAGCTGGAGTACATCCCCTATCGAGAGGATAGATTGGTCTTGGTGACGCCCGCTGATCATGCGCTAAGCGAACGCTCTGAAGTTGCCTTTTCCGATACCCTTGCGTTTGAATATGTCGGTCTTTCTGAGTGGAGTGCCATCCACGCTTTTTTAATACAGGCGGCGGATAAGCTGGGCTATCCTTTCCGATTTCGTGTCGAAGTAGGCAGTTTTGAGGCTGTTTGCCGCATGATTGAAGCAGGTGTTGGTATCGGCATTGTGCCCGAACTTGTCGCCAAACGTTACGCCCAACGCCTCAATATCAAAATTGTTCGCTTATCAGATGAATGGTCTGAAAGAAAACTCCAAATTTGTGTGCGCAATCTTCAGCAGTTACCCAGTTTTGCAAAAGACTTGGTCAATATGCTTATTCAAGATGTGCCTCAAGCGTGAGCTTTGTTTCGCCTTCGTTTATCAACAAGACATTTAGCTACACCATTCTATGTTGACCTCAATTGTTCTTGCCTCTGGAAATCCGGGCAAACTTAAAGAATTTAGCGCGCTGCTCATGCCCCTTGGCTTGACAGTGATTCCGCAAGCCTCTCTCAATATTAGTGAGGCGCCTGAACCGCATCCGACCTTCGTTGAAAACGCGCTTGCCAAGGCTCGACATGCCAGTGCGCTCTCAGGAATGCCCGCAATCGCAGACGACTCAGGTTTGTGTGTGCGCGCATTAAACGGTGCTCCAGGTATTATTTCTGCTCGATATGCTGAGTCAGAGCAGGGCGCACGCTCAGATTTAGCCAATAATCAAAAATTGGTGCAAGCCCTTCATCAAATTACAGATCGTCGCGCATGGTACGTTGCGGTGCTGGTATTTTTGACGCACGCCGATGACCCACAACCCATCATTGCTGAAGCAAATTGGTTCGGAAAAATTGTAGATATTCCGACTGGTGCAAACGGTTTTGGATATGATCCGCACTTTTTTATTGCAGAGCACGGCTGTACCGTTGCGCAGCTTGATCCCGTGCTTAAAAATGCTGTGAGTCATCGTGGTCAAGCCATGCGTATCCTCCTGTCCAAATTAAAAGAACGAGGCCTGACCCAAGCATGATTCGTACTATTCCGATTCGCTCTGAAAACTGGATGCCTGTTGTCGCGAAAACAAGGGATACGGACTTGCTTTTTAAAACACTTCCGCCGCTTTCTTTATACATACATGTGCCATGGTGTATTCGCAAATGTCCTTATTGCGATTTCAACTCCCATGAAGCATCAGGCGAGATTCCCGAGGATCTTTATCTCGATGCACTGCAAGCGGACATCGAGCAATCCTTGCCAGATGTCTGGGGACGTCCAGTCAACACAGTCTTTATTGGTGGAGGTACACCAAGCTTGCTTTCAGCCTCTGCCGTTGATCGATTGATGGCGATGCTGAGGTCGCACTTTAATCTTTGGCCAGATGCAGAGGTCACCCTGGAAGCGAACCCTGGCGCAGCCGAGGCCGGTCGTTTCAAATCCTATTCAGAAAGTGGCATCAATCGTATTTCCCTTGGTATCCAAACGTTTAATGACACGCAGCTTAAAAAGTTGGGTCGTGTACATGATGGCAAGCAAGCAAGGCAAGCTATTGAAATGGCAATGACTGCAGTCGGTCGGGTCAATCTTGACTTGATGTTCGCTTTGCCGGATCAGACGTTCAAAGACGCGATGGACGATGCGCGCGAAGCACTTTCTTTTGGTACGGAGCACTTATCCATTTATCAGTTAACACTCGAGCCGAAC
The DNA here is from genome assembly GCA_023653055.1 of Burkholderiaceae bacterium. GTDB lineage: Bacteria > Pseudomonadota > Gammaproteobacteria > Burkholderiales > Burkholderiaceae_B > Zwartia. The sequence goes on from JAMNXR010000008.1 coordinate 121,989, forward strand.
ACGGTCTTTTCCAAATTTCCGCCAAAGTTGCCTGATGAAGATATTGCAGTCCAGATGGAAGAGGGCATCGAATCCCTTTTGGCTGAACATGATTTCGAGCGCTACGAGGTTTCTGCATTTGCACGTCCTGGCGCGCGCGCAAAACACAACGTGAATTATTGGAAATTTGGGGACTATCTTGGTTTAGGACCTGGCGCACACGGCAAAGTCACATTTCCTGACCGTATTGTGCGCGAGATTCGATTGCGCAATCCCGAAAGTTGGATGCACGCCAGCCTATTAAGAAATGCGAGTCAAATTTCAGAGTCACGCCTCGTTCCACGATCGGACTTTGCATTTGAATTCATGCTGAATGCGTTACGTCTCAGGGAGGGTGTGCCACTCGATTTGTTTTTCGAGAGAACGGGTCTGAGCTATGCAGATGTGTCCAGCAAACTTGCCCTTGCGAGACAAAAAAAACTTTTGACCTCGGACTTAACTCGATTGCAAGCGACCGATACGGGATGGCGATTTTTAAATGAGTTACAAACGATCTTTTTGTAATGTTATTGTTCTATTCACAATCACAACTTTTGCGCACCATTCCCTGTTTTAGTGCGTAAAGTGGTGCATGCGTTCTTTTTAAGCACCGTTATGGTGCGTTTTTGTTTGATTTGTATGCGCCTTTTAGGGGCGTAGACCAGTTAAAATGATTGGCACAGTTTTTGCTTTGTTGTTTTTATCTGTTTTAAAGATCTGCCACGTTTAATTATTTTTACTAATTTATATTTAGCGGAGTCATTTAATGAGCACCCCTCAAGACGTTCTGAAGAAAATTGCTGAAAACGAAGTCAAATTTATCGATTTCCGTTTTACAGACACCCTAGGCAAAGAACAGCACGTCTCCGTGCCCGTGAGCCAAATGGGCGAGGACAAGTTCAACGAAGGTCACGCTTTCGACGGTTCGTCGATCGCTGGCTGGAAGGGCATCGAAGCCTCAGATATGTTGTTGATGCCTGACGCATCCACTGCTCACATGGATCCATTCCGCGAAGAGTCGACCATGATCATTACTTGTGACGTGGTTGAGCCAACAGATATGAAAGGTTATGAGCGTGATCCACGATCGCTCGCCAAGCGTGCTGAAGCCTACCTCAAGTCGAGCGGTTTAGGCGATACAGCTTTCTTTGGTCCTGAGCCCGAGTTCTTCGTTTTTGATGGCGTCACCTGGGGTGATGACATGTCTGGTTGCCACGTCAAGATCAAGTCCGACGAGGGCTTCTGGTCTTCAAACACCGACAACGAAGGCGGTAACCTCGCGCATCGTCCACGTGTAAAAGGCGGCTACTTCCCCGTGCCCCCCGTGGACTCCATGCAAGACATGCGTTCGGAAATGTGTATTTTGCTCGAAGAAGCTGGTATTCCAGTTGAAGTGCATCACCACGAAGTCGCTGGCGCTGGCCAAATGGAGATCGGTACAAAGTTCAGCACACTGGTTCAGCGTGCTGACTGGATCCAGATCATGAAATACACCATCCACAACGTGGCGCACGCCTACGGCAAAACAGCAACATTCATGCCTAAACCAATCGTTGGCGACAACGGTTCAGGCATGCACGTTCACCAGTCAATCTGGAAAGATGGTCAGAACCTGTTTGCTGGTAATGGATATGCAGGTTTGTCAGAGTTCGCGTTGTATTACATTGGCGGCATCATCAAGCACGCCCGCGCACTCAACGCCATCACTAATCCTGGTACAAACTCTTATAAGCGTTTGGTTCCTCACTATGAAGCTCCGGTCAAGCTTGCTTACTCAGCACGCAACCGTTCAGCTTCGATTCGTATTCCTCACGTGGCAAACCCTAAGGGTCGCCGTATTGAGGCACGTTTCCCAGATCCACTTGCTAACCCATACTTGGCATTCTCTGCCTTGATGATGGCAGGTCTGGATGGTGTGCAAAACAAGATTCACCCTGGCGATCCCGCTGACAAAAACTTGTACGACTTGCCACCCGAAGAAGATGCAAAGATCCCCGTTGTGTGTGCTTCGCTCGAAGAAGCCATTGATGCACTCAACAAGGATCGTGAGTTTCTGACACGCGGTGGTGTGTTCACCAATGAAATGCTTGATGCCTATATTTCTTTGAAAAATAATGAAATTAATCGTCTTCGCATGACAACACACCCTGTCGAATTCGACATGTACTACAGCCTCTAAACTGCCGACAAAACTTGGGGTCGGGCCTCCCGGCCCGATACCCATGATTTCCGTTGAAGCCTTCGATTTGCTCGCCACGACAGTTCTCTTGTTGAACCGTCACGGCGAAGTTGTACAGGCTAATTCGGCTGCAGAAATGATGTTTGGTCGGTCTAAGCGCCACTTGATTGGGGCGCCGGCCGACTTTTTATTTGAACGTGACGCTGCCCTCGAACACTCCATTCAACAAGCCTGTGCGGGTGAGGTGGATGATTGTCGGCAGTTCGCACGAACAAGGCGTGGAGCCGATACCGTTGAAGTAGGTGTCACTTCAATTGCACTTACCAACAAACCATGGGCCGCCTTGCTTGAAGTTAAAGATATCGAACAACGTGTTCTCGTTGATCGCAGCATACGTTTAGTTGATGAAATTGAAACTCAACACGAATTGCTAAGAAACCTCGCACATGAAGTCAAAAATCCGTTAGGTGGCTTGCGCGGTGCCGCACAACTACTTGAATCAGAACTCCCGGATCCTGCCTTACAAGAATACACCCGCGTCATCATCTCCGAAGCGGATAGACTTCAAGCACTTGTTGACAGGCTGGCCGCGCCGCAACGTATGCCTGTCCAGTGGCAACTGGTCAATATTCACGAAGTATGTGAGCGCGTGTGCGCATTAGTTAAAGCCGAGTTTAGAGACGTCGCATTGATTCGTGACTATGACGCCTCTATGCCTGAGTTTCGTGCAGACCCTGCCAGACTCATGCAAGCGCTTCTAAATGTGGTGCGCAATGCCGCGCAAGTGATGACGGGTTCAACACCGACACACGCACCACAAATTATTTTAAAAACGCGCATCGCGCGACAGGTATTACTTAGACACAAACAGCATCGAATGGCTGTTGTGGTGTCGGTGATTGACAACGGACCTGGTGTACCCGCAAATCTTCACGACCGCATTTTTCATCCTCTTGTGACTGGACGCGAAGGGGGGACGGGCTTAGGTCTCAGCCTTGCCCAAGACTTCGTTCAGCAGCACGGAGGCGTCATTGAATTTGATTCGAGACCCGGACACACCGAGTTTCGCCTGATGCTTCCCATGGAGCCGCTATGAAACCAGTATGGATTGTGGACGATGATCAAGCCATTCGTTGGGTACTCGAAAAAGCGCTCAGCCGAGCGGGCATGGTGACACGGAGTTTTGTAGGGGCCAGTGATGTGTCCATTGCGCTTGAGTCAGAGCTACCTGCCGCGTTGATATCAGATATTCGAATGCCAGGAACAGATGGCTTTTCCCTACTCAAACACGTCAAAGAAAAATATCCCTTACTGCCGGTCATAATCATGACGGCATACAGCGATCTCGATAGCACTGTCACTGCATTTCAAGGGGGAGCCTTTGATTATTTAGCAAAGCCATTTGATATCAACGAGGCGGTTGCTTTGATTGCGCGCGCTGTTCGTGAACCCTCTTCGAACGATGGCAGCCAATCTCTCGTCCTTTCCGATGAAAACAGTGCGTCTGCGCCAGCCTCTAATAAAGGCATCCTCACGCAATCATCTTCTGTTGCGATGCAGGAAGTATTTCGTGCCATCGGACGTTTGGCACACTCAAATGTCACGGTATTGATTACGGGCGAATCCGGAACGGGTAAAGAACTTGTTGCACATGCGTTGCATAGTCATGGCGTGCGTGCCAAAGGTCCTTTTGTTGCATTGAACACGGCGGCGATTCCTCGAGACCTGCTCGAAGCTGAATTATTTGGTCATGAACGTGGTGCATTTACAGGTGCCAACTCTTTACGTCGGGGTCGCTTCGAAGAGGCAAGTGGCGGCACGCTGTTTCTGGATGAAATCGGCGACATGCCCTTTGAACTGCAAACGAGATTGCTGCGTGTGTTGTCTGACGGTACGTTTTACCGTGTGGGTGGCGCGCAACCAGTACGCGTAGATGTCCGCATTGTTGCAGCAACACACCAGCCCTTAGAAGAGCGGGTTCGGGAGGGAAAATTCCGCGAAGACTTATTTCATCGTCTCAACGTCATCCGATTGCGTTTACCTGCACTTAGAGAGAGACGCGAGGATATCGCCGAGTTAGCACGACATTTCTTATCTGTGTGCGCGCGCGGTGTTGGTGTACCTGTTAAAAAGATTTCTGACCAAGCCATGCAAGTGTTGGCTCAGTTTGATTTTCCCGGAAACGTTAGACAGCTTGAAAACTTTTGTCATTGGTTAACGGTCATGGCTCCGGGACAAACAGTCGAAGTGAGTGATTTGCCCCCTGAGGTCCGTGCGGCCGATTTACCCGAAACATCCAGCCTTCAGACGCTCAAAAGTAGCCCACAAAGCTGGCAACAACTCCTTGCCCAAGACGCCAGCACGCGTCTTTCTCGATCAGACCCCGAAGTGTGGGCTGCATTAACGCAACAATTTGAACGTACGATTTTGCAATCATCTCTCGAGGTGTGCCGAGGCAGGCGCGTTGAGGCTGCGGCACGTCTTGGAATGGGTCGCAATACGATTACGAGAAAGCTTCGCGAACTTGGAATGGATGCCGGTTATCAAGACAATCCGGCAGAGTCGACATAACAGTCAATTTTGATGTTTTTCCTCCCTTTAAGCTATCGCTTTCAACTATTGAAGGCTAAAATCCAATAGTTATTTATTGGAGCAATGATGTCTAAGCAAATTATCTATACAAATGCCGCACCAGCCGCTGTTGGTCCGTATTCACAAGCCGTTGTCGTTCCCGCTGGCAAAATGGTTTTTCTATCTGGACAGATCGGCTTAGTGCCTGCGACAGGCAATATGGTTTCAGACCAATTTGAACCTCAGGTCAGACAGGCTTTTGCCAATATGAAAGCCGTCATTGAAGAGGCGGGTGGCAGACTTGAAGATATCGTCAAACTGACGCTGTTTCTGACCGATCTCAAACAGTTTCCCGTCGTCAACAGCATTATGGCCGAGTTGATTCCTGAACCCTTTCCTGCACGCTCTACCGTTGGCGTGAGCAGCCTTCCAAAAGATGCGCAATTTGAGGTTGAAGCAACGATCGTCATTTGATACTGACACAACCCATTTGGGGTGATCTTGTCTAAACCAGTCAAATACGCAGCTAAGCGTCCATCCAAACGGGGCGGCGGGACAGATTTGTCCATGCGTGCAAAATTCGAACGACTCGGCTTGACCTCACCTGAATCCTTTGTCTTGCATTTGCCCATTCGCTACGAAGATGAAACGCAGATTCAGGATATCGTCACTTTACGACCTGGCATGTTAGCCCAAGTAGAAGGTGAGGTCGTCCGCTCGGATATTGTGCTCAAGCCAAGACGTCAACTCACTGCGACGCTTAAAGATGACTCCGCAGAAATCGCCTTGCGTTGGCTGACCTTTTATCCTAGCCAACTCAGTCAAATGCAGACGGGCAAAAGGTGGCGTGTGCGTGGCGAGGTACGTGGTGGGCTGTATGGCTTTGAGATGATTCATCCACGCATCTCGACACCAGGCGCACCACTTTCTGCTGCATTGACACCCGTTTACCCCACCACTGAGGGCTTGTCACAACCTAGTTTACGTAAAGCGATTACGCAAGCGCTCAGCGCAACGAACTTACAAGACACATTGCCTGCGCATTTACTTAAACAACTTGAATTAATGAGTTTTGAGCAGGCGATTCGCACGCTCCATGGCCCAACGCCCGATATGGATGCTCAGGCGCTGATGGAACATGCACATCCTGCCTGGATACGCATCAAGTTTGACGAGTTGTTGGCGCAACAACTGTCTCTTGCCGCTGCCCGTACCGCGCGTCAAAGTAAGCGAGCCCGAGCGTTTCCCCTGCGTCCGTCAACGAATAGTTTGTGTTCCAAATTAAAAGAGGCGCTCCCTTTTGCATTAACGGGAGCACAACTACGGGTGTGTCACGAGATCGCGACAGATCTTGAACGAACGTATCCCATGTATCGTTTATTGCAGGGAGATGTCGGCAGTGGCAAAACGATTGTGGCGGCTCTCGCTGCATTACAGGCCATCGAACAAGGCGCACAAGTCGCTTTGATGGCACCCACTGAAATTTTGGCGGAGCAACACTACGTCAAGCTCAAGTTCTGGTGTGAGCCGCTTGGGGTCAAAGTCACTTGGCTGGCGGGCAGTGTCACGGCCAAGGCTCGACGCGAAGCGCTCCAAGATATTGGTTCTGGCCATGCAAAACTCATTGTTGGTACGCAAGCACTCATCCAAGAGGGTGTTGATTTTCATTCACTAGGACTCATTATCGTAGATGAGCAGCATCGCTTTGGTGTGACCCAGCGGCTTACGCTTTCCCTCAAAGGGGAAGATGATATCGCGTTGGTGCCCCATCAGTTGACCATGAGCGCGACGCCTATCCCACGCACGCTCGCAATGACATTTTATGCAGATCTTGAAGTGTCCTCTATCGATGAACTTCCTCCGGGCAGAACCCCTGTGATCACTAAATTGATCGCTTCTGACCGTCGCAACGAACTGATTGAACATGTCGCTAAAGCCGTTGCCAAAGGTCAACAGACCTATTGGGTCTGTCCCTTAGTCGAAGAAAGTGAAGCGCTTGATTTACAAACAGCCGTTGATACACACCGGGATTTGTCTGAAGCGCTGGTCGGGATCAACGTTGGTCTTGTTCATGGCCGATTACCCACTGCTGAAAAAGCGCAAGTAATGCAAGCATTTCGCTCAGGTGAAATCAATGTTCTCGTGGCAACAACCGTCATCGAAGTGGGTGTGGATGTACCAAATGCCTCGCTCATGGTGATTGAGCATGCTGAACGCTTTGGCTTGGCTCAGCTTCATCAGCTAAGGGGACGCGTCGGGCGGGGCGCTTTACAGTCAGTCTGTGTTTTACTCTATCAAACACCGCTCTCTATGATCGCCCGTCAACGCTTACGGGCTATGTACGAAACGCAAGACGGTTTTGAGATTGCGCAGCGTGATTTAGATCTGCGTGGTCCAGGAGAGCTCTTGGGTGCGAGACAGTCTGGGGTCTCTTTACTTCGATTTGCAGATCTGGCAACCGACTCTGCGCTTGTGCGCATGGCGCGAGAAGTCGCAACAGATCTTAGAAAAAATTCGCCCGAAATTGTTCAGCTTCATCTAAATCGCTGGATGCGAGGTCGCGAAGATTACCTGCGTAGTTAACTTTTTTACAATATTTTTATATTTAACGTTTTGATTTATTTATCTGGATCTGTGATGACGTTGACCGAACTGAAGTACATCGTGGCTGTGGCAAGAGAGCGTCACTTTGGTCGTGCCGCTGAAGCCTGCTTTGTCAGCCAACCCACGCTGTCAGTGGCCATTCGAAAGCTTGAAGACGAGCTCGGTATTACACTATTTGAACGTGGCGGAACTGAAGTCGGCGTCACTGCAATCGGGCTACAAATTATTTCACAAGCACAAAAGGTGCTTGAAGAAAGCGCAAATTTAAAAGAACTTGCCCGTTTAGGACATGATCCATTGACCGGCGCCTTACGTGTAGGCGTGATCCATACGATTGGTCCTTATCTGCTGCCTAAACTTGTTCCTGCGCAAATTGAGCGTACGCCACAGATGCCTCTTATTTTGCAAGAGAATTTCACCGTCAAGCTCATTGAACTCTTGCGACAGGGCGAAATCGATTGTGCCATTATGGCTTTACCTTTGCCCGATGCAGGACTGATGACTCAGCCTCTGTATGATGAAGAGTTTATTGTGGTGATTCCTGCTGGTCACCCTTGGGCTAACCGTAAATCTATCGCTGCTGAAGACTTGAAACAACAAAATATGTTGTTACTAGGAAGTGGGCACTGCTTTCGCGATCAAGTGCTTGAGGTCTGTCCAGAGCTTTCTCGCTTCGCCGCATCAAGCGAGGGAATTCAGCGTACATTTGAAGGTTCTTCCCTTGAAACCATCCGCCACATGGTCGCTGCGGGCATCGGCATCACCGTGATGCCCCGTACGTCTGTGCCGAAAGAAGAACGCAACAATAAACTGTTGCGTTATATCCCGTTCGAACGTCCCATTCCCGATCGTCGGGTTGTATTAGCTTGGAGAAAGAGTTTTCCTCGTGCGGCGGCTATTGAGGCACTTGCACAATCGGTTTATGCCTGTCAATTACAGAACGTCAACATGTTGTCACAACATCCCCAAGCAAACTAGAGCACGGCGATGACAAAACTAAAACTTTACTGGCGCTTAGTTCGGCTAGATAAGCCTATTGGAATTTTGTTATTGCTTTGGCCGACACTTTGGGCCTTGTTTGCGGCGGCGGATGGATTCCCTGATGGACATATCTTAGTGGTTTTTGTTTTGGGCACCATCCTCATGCGCTCAGCAGGGTGCGCGGTGAATGATTACTTTGACCGCGACGTTGATTTACATGTCAAGCGCACTCAGGGGCGAGTGCTCGCAACACGCGCAATTGCTCCGCGCGAAGCCCTTTATGTCGCAGCAACGCTTGGATTGCTCAGCCTAGGTCTTGTATTGACGACAAATCGACTTACCATCTTACTTGCATGTGTTGCTGCTTTTTTAGCCGTGACTTATCCGCTATTTAAAAGATTTTTTTCTATCCCGCAGGCCTATCTGGGTATCGCATTTGGTTTCGGCATCCCAATGGGATTTGCTGCCATTCAGGATACAGTCCCTGTTGTGGCCTGGCTGTTACTGATTGCAAATATCTTTTGGGCGATTGCCTATGACACCGAATATGCAATGGTCGATCGCGATGATGATGTGCGTTTAGGCGTCAAATCATCCGCTATAACTTTTGGTCAATATGATGTATTGATCGTGGCGCTTTGCTATGGTTTGATGCTATTTTTACTCGGTGTTACGGGCGTTTGGTTGGCGTACGGCTGGATGTTTTTTTTAGCGCTTAGCGTAGCCGCAGGCATTGCTGCAAAACACATTCAATGGATCCGTGGTCGGGATCGACAATTATGCTTTAAAGCATTTCTTCATAATACGTGGATTGGTGCAATTGTATTTGTGGGTATTGCGCTTGAAGTCCTGAGCTAAGCTCCTGGTTTTTCCAATTCATTAAGATTGATTTCTAAAGAATAAATAGGTGATGCGATGACGAGTTTTCCTTCTGTGGCTTTTATCGGTGGCGGCAATATGGCCAATGCCTTGGTCTCTGGATTATTGAGCCAAGCATGCCCCCTTGAAAATATACATGTCATCGAAGTCGCTGACGGCTTGCGTACACAATGGAACGCTCGCGGCGTGAGCACAAGCGCAGGACCTGATGCATCTTTGCAGAGTCGTCAGGTATGGATTTTTGCTGTCAAACCGCAGCAAATGAAAGAGGTTGTCTTGCAATGTAAACCTTGGATGTCAGAGGACACCTTGATCATCAGTATTGCAGCGGGTATTTCAATTGCCTCTCTGGCGACTTGGTGCGGATCTCCACATGCCCCATATCAAAACATCGTCCGTTGTATGCCAAATACGCCAGCCTTGGTTGGTGCCGGTGTGACCGGTCTTGCTGCGCCCGCAGGACTTTCCAATGATGATCGAGGCATTGCAACCGCGCTTCTTTCCGCAGTGGGACAAGCCGTCTGGGTCAATGACGATGCCGCGATTGACGCCGTCACTGCGCTATCAGGCAGCGGACCCGCTTATGTTTTCTTATTTTTGGAGGCTTTAGTCAAAGGAGGAGAGGCACTCGGTCTTACTGCTAAGCAAGCGCAAGAACTTGCCTTGGCAACCTTGGCGGGGGCCACCAAGCTTGCCAGCACTTCACCTGATTCGCCAGCAATCCTTCGCGAACGTGTGACCTCAAAAGGAGGGACGACTGCGGCTGCATTAGCTGTCTTTCACGAGTCACAATTCGTCGATATCGTCTCGAAAGCTATGCGTGCTGCTGACCGCCGCGCCGCTGAGCTCTCAAAAGAATTTGGCACTTAATTCAGTGCTAATATTTGCTTAGCAAATTGATTAATATCCATAAAACGTTCGGAATATATTCGTGAAAAAAATTATAAGTTTGATCGTCGTAGTGGGTCTGCTCGTTGCAGCTTGGTTAGGCGCAAGTTTTTATTCTGCTCGAACCACAGGCCAGTTCATCACGTCACTACCTGAGCGCTATCAGCAAAATGACTACGTGCACATCAAAACTGTTGAACATCAACAGTCCGCCTTTTCTTCGACAGGCAAGTTTGAAATACGCTTCCCAAATTTTATTCCTGTTGCTGACGGTGCTCCCACTGCACTTGGGATCGTCATTCAATACAAAATTTCAAATCTGCTCTTGCCGAGTTCTGCAGGTCGTCTCGAATGGAAGATGACAGGTGACGATTCGATCGATCCCATTCTCAAAAAACTGTTTGGTCAAGGACCGACGATGCACGGCAAAGGCCACATCTCTTATGGTGGACAACGTCAATCCAGCATCGAACTTTCAGAGCTTTTACTTAAAGATTCACAAACTGCTTTAAAGCTCACCCCATTGACAGGACTGGCGACCTGGGACAATGACACTCTAAAATTAACACTTCAGTCCGACCATCTCAATGCCCGCTCCGAAGGGGTTGTAACGGATTGGCGTGGCATGAGTATTGATGTCAATCTTTCTAATCGCAATTTGGGATTAGGCACATATTCTTTTGGAATCGAGAAGGGTACGAATGCATCCTCCAAATTTGAAGGAATGAAACTCACTAAAATCGCCAGCCTTGAGAATGATCGTTTCAATCTCGTGATTGCTCAGACAATCAAGCAATTTTCGTATGACAAATTTAAACTGAGTGATGTTGATCAAGAGTTTGCTCTGCGTGGCCTAGACAAAGACAGCGTCATGTCGATCTCTACGATCTTGCGTGATGCAAAAGACGTGAATAGACTTACTGCTGAAGATCGTGTTGCACTATCCAAATCTTTACGCGCATTATTCAATAATGGTTTTTCAATTGGTCTACCTCGACTCGTTGCGAAATTGGATGGTGGATCTTTGAGTGGTAACCTCAATATCGAAGTCATCAAAGCCGACGACACAGTCAAAGCCTTTTCATCAGCTCAGCGTTTGCGTGCTATCGGTCAAGTTAATCTGAATGGTAAAGGTGGCTTGGACAAGACTCAACAAATGACTGCGTTGATGCTTGGCTTGGCCGTTAAAACCCCCGAGGGTCTTAAGTCAAGTTTTGAGTTTACAAATGGTGTGATCTCAGCAAACGGTAAAAGCTTCAACGTCCAAGAGAACCTTAAGTTTCTCGACGATATGATTAATGCTGCACTCAACCCCTAAGATTCAATCACGCATTAAAGTAATAAAAAAGAGGATCCTTGAACTGACCCCATAAAGTTGGACAGTTTATAAGGCGGATTAGGCCACAGAGGGCTGAGTTCTGTATTGCACAGGACTTAGCCCTTTTAATTTGGTCTTGATCCGGTCGTGATTGTAATAGTGGATGTAATCTTTCAAGCCCATCTCAA
>JAMNXR010000009.1 GCA_023653055.1 Burkholderiaceae bacterium
GCCGGTACCTTACCCAGTCGACGGTCCACGTTACCGATGGGACGAACCAACCCTATCCTGGGTAGAGATCTCCTAAAGAAAAAGCCCGCCTCGAGCGGGCTTTTTCTTTGGTGCACATACGTGCGCACCTAACCCATACGATGCACTCATCCATTTGATTCAAAAAGGTACGGCCGTTTGAGCCAGACCTGAAAGACGTAACAAGTGATAACTGGCACCCCTTTCTTGCCAATTGGCTCAACCGCACCGGAAATTTAAAAATGGAAAAAGATCCTACCTCTTATTCGTTGCTTACGTACGCGTGGGTTTTTTTACTTTCGATCCTGGGGGGAGTCGTGAACTTCATGCGCAAGTTACATGAGGGCCATGTTCGAGCCTTTAATATCATCGAGTTCATAGGTGAGCTAGTGACATCAGCCTTCGCCGGCATCATTACTTTTTGGCTTTGTGAACACGCTCAATTTGCACCGCTCATTACGGCAGCACTCGTAGGTGTGTCGGGCCATGCAGGCAGTCGAGCGATCTTTATGCTCGAGGAATTTCTAAAAAGTAAGTTTCCGGGGGCAAAGCTATGAAGTTCGACGTAGCGTTTGACCGGCTCATCAAGCACGAGGGTGGCTACTCGGACGACCCTAGGGACTTGGGTAACTGGACGAGCGGCGCGATCGGTGTTGGCGAACTGAAGGGCACTAAGTTCGGTATCGCTGCGCACTCTTACCCATACCTAGACATCAAGAACCTCACCTTGGCCCAGGCCAAAGAGATATATCGGCGAGACTTTTGGGACATCCTGGGTAACGCACACCCGGCCATCAAGTTCCAACTGTTCGACGCTGCAGTCAATCACGGACGTGGCAACGCGATCCGGTTCTTGCAGCGGGCGGTGCGCGTCGCCGATGATGGCCGATGGGGGCAGGTTTCCCAGTCCGCGCTCATGGCGATGGATCACAACGACGTGTTGCTGCGATTCGTCGCGTACCGCCTGAAGTTTTGGGCGGCGCTCAAGACCTTCGACACGTACGGCCGGGGGTGGACCAACCGCGGCGGCGACAACCTGTTGTTTGCGGCCGAGGACAACTGACATGAACTGGGTGTCGCTACTCGCTAACAAGTACGTCATCCAAGGGGTGGCCGCGCTCGCGCTCATCCTTGCCGCCTGGGGCTACGGCACCTGGCAATACCACTCAGGATATGACGATGCAGAGCGCGCGCGCTCTATGGCCGATCTGGTGGCCTACGTGGACGAATCCCACCGGCTCTCAATCCTGGCCAACGAACTCGAAACCCGCATCGCCGAACTGCGCGATGTTCAACCCAAGATCATCGAGAGGTACAACCGTGTCGTGGTCGAGAAGCCTTTACCTGTTGACTGCCGCCTGGATCCTGACCGGCTGCAGCACATTACCCGCGCCATCGAGGCCGCCAATTCCGGCAAACCTGGCGAGCCAGTGCCCCGCGATTGAGCCCTTTTCCTCGCAGTCGTGGGACGATCTGGCCACGGCCTACATCAACCTCGCCGGCAAGTACGGGATCTGCAGCGCGAAGCACCAGGGGCTTGTGGAGGCATGGGCAAAACCCGTCCCATTGGGAGGGAATTAGTATCAACAAAATCAAGGACTTGACGCGGTTGTAGTCACGCTTTTATGGGACAGTTGTAAACATCTAAGCGATTGATTATAAAAGCGAAAGCGACACCTAGAAAGGTAGGCTACGAACCAAGGGGTCGTGGGTTCGAATCCTGCCGGGCGCACCATTAAATCAGGGGCTTACAGATGAATTTCTGTAAGCCCCTGTCCATTTTGGCGTGTAAACCTAGACTTATTTCATACTCTTTTCGGCGTACAGCTGTCACCATAACGTAAAAATTAGCGTTATTATTCAGTTATGACTACTGAATCCAAATCATCTCTTACTTATCTGCGATTCTTGAATCTTGTTCATGCAATCAAGCAGATCCCCACATTTCCTTCGATGGATCCTGTCGAGGAGCGTCTGCTTGCGATGCTGGGTGTCAATTGGCACAATGGCAAAAAAGTCAGCGTCCTTGAAGCGATGGGTTTGTCGACTGAAATTTCGGCCACGACGGCACATCGCCGACTCAAGACCTTGCGTAAAAAAGGCATGATCGATCTCGACACGGATAAGATCGACAGCCGTGTGAAATATGTCGTACCCACCCCACTTGCAGAGCAGTATTTCGGCACGCTTGGACAGGCGATCGACAAGGCGCATCAATCAGGCTGATCTAATGCTTTCTACGCCGCCAGGCGCCATCCATCGAACAAAACCTAATTATCGCCTCAGCATTGGGGCGATGATTTTATTTGCGTTGGGCGTCGCAGTCGCGTGGACGGCACTCTTTCAATTGAATAATTTACTCTTCTCAGATGTCAACCTCTCCAGCTTTATTAGCTGGATTTTTTTGCCTGCAGCGATTCGCATGTTGGCAGTGATGATTGGCGGTTGGGCGGGGACCTTGGGATTGTTTTTTGGGGCGATTCTAACTAATCTCAGTCAACTCGAGCTTGAACCCCTCAATGTGTTGGTACTTGCCGGACTCTCCGCGCTCGGTCCACTCGCAGCCGTTCATCTTTGCACAAGATGGTTGCAACTGCCTGTTGATTTTGCAGGATTACAGCGCTCTCAGCTCTTGGTGTTCGCAGTTGCAGGCGCCATTTTCAATGTATTTCCCCACAATCTTTTTTTCTATATGACCGGAATGTCTGATGACGCATGGTCTGGTGTATTGCCGATGTTTGTAGGAGATCTGGCTGGCACATTAATCGTACTTTATATCGCCAGCTTCTCTATTCGGATGGCGCTTAAAGGCGTGCGGGCATAACCCGTATTCTGCTCGTTAGACCCAGCCCCTCAGCCAAAATTGTTGATCTTTCAGATCCCGCCAAGCCAGCCGAACCACGCGTCCAGTCATGGCCGCCTCTAGCTCTATCTCAACAACAGGTGCGCCGAGTATTTCTGGCTCAATCACCTTCGTTACCCAAAAATGCTTTTCCTTGTGCGTGGGTCGAACTGCAGTCCACTTACTCAGTAAAAGCTTTTTTGGGTGTACGTGATTTTGAGTGGTAACAGAATCACTTTTCAATGGTGATGTTGCCGTCGGTAATGACTTTGTTCCACACGGCGCTTTCTTCAAGCATTTTTTTGGCAAATTCAGCCGAGCTGCCACCGCCTGGATCAAAGCCAAGCTTGGCAAGCTGCGCAAGCACTTTTGGATCCTTGAGCGATTGATTTAAGGCTGCGTTGAGCTTGGTCAACACGGGTTCACTCATCCCAGCTGGACCAAAGACGCCAAACCACGTCAGTGACTCATAACCAGGCACAAAGTTGTTCAACGGTGGAATGTCTGGTGCGACAGAAAACGGTTTGCTGGATGTCACAGCAAGTGCACGAATCTTTCCCTCACGAATATGGGGCAAGGATACCGAGATCGAGTCAAACATCATATCCAGACGACCTGCCATTAAGTCAGGCATCGCTAAGGCCGTGCCTTTGTAGGGTACGTGCGTCATTTTTGTACCGGTCATGGCTAAAAACCGTTCGGCTGACAAATGCGGAATACCGCCTGTTCCTGCTGAGCCAAAGTTCAGCTTGCCTGGGTTTTTCTTGATGTATTCAATCAGCTCAGGCATCGTTTTGGCAGGCGATGTGAGTGGTACCACTACCACCTGTGGTGAAGACGCCAAGAACATAATGGGCGTAAAGTCTTTTGTGGGCGAGTAGGGGATCTTTGGATTGAGTAAGGGTCCGATCGTGTGGGTGCTAGAGGTCGCAACTAGGATGGTGTAGCCATCGGGTGCAGAGCGAGCTACGGCCTCTGAGCCAATCACACCTGCTGCGCCAGCACGATTTTCAACTACAACAGTTTGACCCAGTTCTGTGCCGAGTTGTTGCGCGACAACACGTGCGACGAGGTCTGTTGCACCGCCCGCAGGAAAAGGCACAATGACTTTAATGGGCTTGTTCGGGTAGGCTTGCGCAAAGGCCGTGGGTGCGGTCAAACAGGCGAGTGCGGAAAGGCCTGCAATGAGTGCGATGCGTCTGGTTTTCATGAGGATGACTCCAAGCAAAGTGATGAAGGTAAATAGTACGGTAGTCTGTATCAAACAGGTTGAGCATACTCTCTAACAGTGAGCTTTTTAGCGAGTTCTTGCGAGACCTCAAGCGGCATGTCCATCATCCAAAAGGATAAGCCTTTACCGTGGGTATCAAGATTGAGTGCGTCGTTGACACCACCATCAAGAATGCCTTCGAGCACAAAGTTCATGGCCTTGAGCTTAGGCAATACGTACCGCGTGACTTTAGTCGGGTGGCGATAGCCGAACCATTCTGCAACTTTGGCTTCAGTGGCTTGGGCAACCAAAACATCGAAACAAGCTTGATCCCAGGCAATCACACTGATGTTAGAGGTGTTGCCCTTGTCACCGGCACGGCCATGCGCGAGTTGATAGAGTGGCAGTTGTGTAGTGGGTTGATTCATGGAAGTCATGCGCGCTGCTCCTCGACAAAGCTGTAGCCACAAGGGACGGATTCACGGGGGATGGTGCACGACAAGGTGTCGAGTCGTGGTCTGAGAGAGGTACGCACGCCACCGCCTCCTGCTGGACCGCAACAGTAAAGGGAGGTGACTTCGCGCAGAATTTTTTCTGCGATGGATTTATCTATGTGGACACCTGCAACACGCAGGCGTACGTCACGCGACTCAGGTAAACCTTTGCCCATGAGCTCGCCTGCATCATCGCCAAAAATACTGATCGCGCCAATGAGGTCCACGCGCAAGGGCAGTAAGTGACCGATGCGTTTGCGTACGGTTTCACCTGCAAGTGCGGCACGCTCTCGTGCACGAAAGCCCGCATAGGAGATCTCTGCCTCTGCCAGATAGCCGTTGTCATAACAGACGTTGACTTTGAGTTCAGCGGGTTTCGGGTGTCCCTGAATGCCTTCGACCCGAATGCGATCGGGGCCTTCTTGCGTGATACTGGCCTCGGTGATGTCCGCTGTGACATCGGGCGTCAGGTAACGGGCGGGATCATGCACTTCATATAAAATTTGCTCGCGACCGGTTCGGTCATCAACGAGCCCGCCAGTGTCTCGGGCCTTAAACACTGAGAACGTGCCGTCTGCCCGGATTTCAGCGATTGGAAAACCAATCCGATCCATGCCAGGGACTGATTTTTGCCCGGGCACACTGTAATAGCCGCCCGAGACTTGAGTACCGCACTCAAGCATGTGCCCCGCCATGGTGCCGCAGCCCATTTTGTGCCAGTCATCCATGGCCCAGCCAAAATGTGCAATGGCAGGACCCAGGGTCAAGGACGGGTCTGAAACACGTCCGGTGACAACCACATCGGCACCTTCTTTAAGTGCCTGCGCAATCTCATAGGCGCCGATATAGGCGTTGGCGCTAACCACGCGCGCGGGATCGATATTGGAGCCCAGCTTTTTAAGTAAAAACTTGAGCTGCTCAGGTTCGGTCAGATCATCTCCGTAAACGACCGCGATACGTGGAGTGCGCAGCTTTTGTTCACGGGCGAGTGCGAAAATTCTTTGCGCAGCGGCTTGTGGATTGGCAGCACCAAAATTACTGACTATTTGAATCTTGTGATCCAGGCAGCGCTTGAGCACGGGCCCGACGAGATCCGCCAGCAATGGCTCATAGCCCATCTTGGGATCTTTACGTTTTTCAATTTGCGCGAGCGCGAGCGTGCGCTCCGCGAGTGTTTCAAAATTGAGTACGCCGCCACCTAGCGCAATCAGTGTGTCGACAACGGGACCTGCGCCATCAGTTCGATCACCGGAAAAGCCGGTTGCACAGCCCACATAAAGGGGGCGCTGAGTGGAGTCAGAGGAAGATAAAGTGCTCATTTATTTGCCTGATTTGTAAGAGTGACGCCAGCAATAACAATCGCCCCGCCAATCACCATTGAGAGATAGATGGGTTCGTCGAGGATTAGATAGCTTAACAATAAGCCAAAAACAGGTACAAGGTTTGTAAAGACGACGGTACGGGCGGGGCCGATCATCTTGACGCCTTCGTTATACCAAATGAAGGCGATTGCAGAACCAAAGGATCCAAGGTAAAAAACAGTGAAAAAGTTACTCCAGTTGAGCATCTCGGGTCGAAGCATGTCGATTTCGGTGAGTGCGGCCAGACCCAGCACGAGTGCGCCCCAGAGTGATGCATAGGTCGTCGCTGCAATGGGGGAGAGGCCTCGCAATGCAAAGCGGCTAATGACGGTGTAACTCACCCAACTGATGATGGCGCCTAGCATCAGCAGTTCACCCCAGCCAAAGGACTGCAATAAACCTTGCGTCGCACCCAAAAGGTCACCTTGTGTGACGATCGTGAGCGTACCGATTAACGCCAGAGCAATACCGCCCCACCGATAGAGTCCAAGCTTTTCTTTCAGGATCAATGCCACCGTCACAGCGGTCATGATTGGGCTGAGTGCGACCAGCAGCGCAGTTTTCCCTGCAGGCATGCGCTCAAGAGCCCCAAAGAAAAACACGTTATAGATCGCTACGCCGGTCAAACCCAACAGTAAGGTCACCCCAAGTTGTTGGTAACTAAGTTTTGGCAAGCCACCTTCGACGCGATAAGCAATCACGAGCAAGAGTAAGGAGGCCAACACAAAGCGACCGGTCGCCACCGTTAGTGGGGGCATAGCTTGAACCGCAATTCGGCCAGCGATAAACGTCGCACCCCAGAAAAAGGCACAGAGCACGAGTTTGATGTAGGCCGAGCGTAGTGACTGCGGGGTAGGTGACATGCTCAAGAGGCTCTCAGCTCACCACGTTGACAGGTTTGCCTTCAGAAAACGCATTGAGATTTCCCACGATTCCATCCATTAGGCTGCGCATGCCGTGTTCATTGGCCCACGTGATGTGAGGTGTAATGATCAGGTTGGGCATATGCATTTGTAAGAGAGGATTTTCAGCTGGAGGCGGTTCGACTGCTAGAACATCCAGTGCGACGCCACCCAGTTGTCCGCTGAGCAAGCCATCTGCGACGGCTTGCTCATTAATAAGAGGACCACGGGCTGTATTGATCAGCATGGCGCCGCGTTTCATCTGCCCGATCTCTGCTTGTCCGATCATGCTGCGCGTGGCTTCTGTGAGCGGGCAATGTAAGGAAATGATGTCGCTTTGCGCCAATAGCGTTTCAAACCTGACATAGCCCGGCCGCACATCAGGACGGTTGCGATGCTCGCCAAAGAGCACGTTCATGCCAAGCGCTTGTGCAAGGGTCGCGACCTCATTGCCAATCGCACCGCGACCAAAAATACCAAGCGTTGCACCTCGCACGTTGAGCACCGGGGCGCCATGGACGCAAAAGTGTGGGGAGTCTGGCCAAGCCTGGCGTGCTGTCGTTTGATAGTAAGGTAATGCACGCCGAAGAGAAAAAATGAAACCAATCACACCTTCACCTACGCTTTGGCGTGAGTAGCCTGGCACGTTTGAAACAATCACCCCGTGTTCGCGACAGGCCTGCAAATCCACACAGTCATAACCGGTCGCCGCCACACACACAAACTTAAGTTTCGGTAGTCGCGCAAGGATGCCTTGCGTCAGTTTGATTTTGTTCGTGATGCAGACATCTGCATCGGCAAGCGCCTGAACTACTGCGTCTGGATCTTGCGCTGTTGCGGGGAGATTCACCCATTTAGTGGCCCATTCGGGGACCGGCAAGGGTGTTGGAATGGTGTCGCTGTCAAGAAATACGATTTGCATGGTTACACTTTGCCCAAATGTGGTCTGATATCTACTGCCGTTTATTCGGCAATTGAGCATTAAATCATGTTGGCGATCAGTGTGAACTTAGTGCAAGAGTAGGGCTCCAACCGAGCCTAAGGTTCAGTTATTTGGTGGCGCGCCCCTTTGCGAACTTTTAAGGGCTGTCGGATCTGATATTTCTATATAAATCATAAGTTTAAATGAAAAGCAATCAACTAAAGAAAATCCGTATTTACTGGTTCTTGGCTTCTGTCACAGCGGTTGTAGGGCTCTGTTCCACTCAATTTGCGCTCGTCAATCTCTTGCCAGCAGCACATGCAACAGGTACACCATACAAATTAACAGGCAAGGTTGTGCGTGTTTCAGATGGTGATACGGTCAATTTGTTAGTTGAAAATAAACAGGAGCGTATTCGCTTGGCGAGTATTGACGCACCAGAAACGGCGCACGGCAGCAGCCAGCCCGGGCAGCCTTTTGGTGAAGCTTCGCGAAAAAATCTTGCCGAGTATGTGGCGGGTAAAACACTGACGGTGGTCTGTTTTGAAAAGGATCACTATGACCGACATATTTGCGACATCCCGGTGAACGGGACTACCGCCAACCGCTTGCAAGTCGAGCAGGGCTATGCCTGGGCAAATCAGCAGGCCAAGGGAAAGTTTCTGCGCGATAAGACTCTGGTGGATTTAGAAAAATCTGCGCGCCAGAAAAAACTCGGGTTATGGGCTGAGCCAGGCGCTATCGCACCGTGGCAGTGGCGTGTGGAATGCTGGAAAAATAAAAAATGCTCCTAAAGCGTCTGACAGGATGTTTTGTTTTGTTCGCAATCGTTTTGTTGAATGGTTGCGAACAAAGCACCCCCTCTGGGCATGCCTCAGCGGATTCGCCAATTAACAGCCCGTATGCAACGGGTGCTGAGCAGCAAAATGTCTTGTACACCGCTTTTACACAGCGCTCCCCAAAGTACCTCGACCCTGCACGTTCTTATTCGACAGATGAGACGCCTTATACCTACAATATTTATGAGCCTTTATACGGCTATCACTATCTCAAGCGTCCTTACGAACTGATTCCCCGTACGGCGACGCATGTTGCTGAGCCCGTATTTCTGGACTGGCAAGGCAATATCCTGGATGCAGAGGCACCCGCCTCGGAGATTGTGGAAAGTATCTACGATATTTCATTGCGTCCAGAAGTGATGTACCAACCCCATCCTGCCTTTGCACGCAAGGAAGATGGCCGCTTTCAGTATTGGCCAATAGAGGGAGAGGTGTTTGAAGGTAAGTTTTCAATTCCAGATTTCCAGCACACGGGCACACGCGAATTAACGGCTCACGATTACGTGTATGCCTTGCGCAGGCTGGCCAGCCCGCGCGTGGCTTCCCCTATTTTTTCTACCTTGGCCCAGCATATCATCGGCATGGAAGCCTATGGCAAGCGCTTACGTGAAATCGACACTGAGCTGCGCCAAGGGGTTCCAGTCGGTGCGCGGGATTTACCGTGGCTGGACCTGCGCAGCCTAGGGTTTGCTGGCATTGAAGCCTTGGACGAGCACACGCTTCGTATCCGCGTAAAAGGGTTATATCCACAGTTCAAATATTGGCTCGCGATGACCTTTGTCGCACCCATTCCTTGGGAAGCGGATCGCTTTTATAGCCAGTCTGGTATGGCACAGCGCAATCTCTCATTGAATCATTGGCCGGTCGGCACGGGCCCCTATATGTTGACGGAGTCTCTGCAAAATAGACGCCACGTCCTTTCGCGAAACCCAAACTTTCGTGGCGAGCCCTATCCTTGCGAGGGAGAGCCCGGTGATCAAGCCGCAGGACTGTTGGCGGACTGCGGAAAAATGACGCCCTTTATTGATCGCATTGTTTTTAATATTGAAAAAGAAAGTATCCCACTGCAAGGCAAATTCATGCAGGGCTATTACGACATTCCCCAAGTGGACCGTGGAGATACGGGCGTGGCTATGCTCGTGGCGGCAAGCGACTCGACCGAAAAAGCGGCGTTATATGCCAAGCATGGCATTCAGCTTCCCACCACAGTCGAAGCGCAAATGCAGTACTTTGGTTTCAATTGGCGTGACCCGGTGGTGGGACAGGGTGACACACCCGAACAGCAGATCCGCAATCGCAAACTACGCCAGGCTTTAAGCATCGCTTTTAACTGGGAAGAGTTTGTCGCGATCTTTCAAAACGATCAGGCGCAGGTGGCGTATGGACCGATTCCGCCCGGCATTCTGGGTTATGAGAGCGGCGAGGCAGGGATCAACCGTGTGGTCTATGACGTCAAGGACGGTAAGCCACAGCGTAAATCGCTCGACGAGGCGCGACGCTTATTAGCCGAAGCGGGTTATCCAAATGGTCGGCATGAGAAAACAGGTGAACCGTTAGTGTTGTATTTTGATTCGGCAAGTGGTGCGGGTGGCTCAAGCCCCACGCTCGATTGGATGCGGCGTCAGTTTGCCAACATTGGTGTGCAGCTCGATGTGCGCTCAACGGACTACAACCGGTTTCAGGAAAAAATGGCACGCGGCGTCGCTCAAATGTATATGTGGGGCTGGGTGGCTGACTACCCCGATGCAGAAAATTTTCTATTCTTGTTGTATGGGCCAAACGTCAAGGCAGGCAAGGGTGGCGAAAATGCTTCCAACTATGTCAATCCGGAGTACGACGCGCTCTTCGAAAGAATGCGTGACTTGCCAGATGGCGATGAAAAGGCCAAAGTAATCGCGGAGATGATAAAAATCCTGCAAGTGGATGCGCCTTGGATGTTTGGTGCCTTCCCTAAGTCTGGCGGGGCATTTCAACAATGGGTCGGCAACGCCAAGCCGACACAAATGGTACGCAATACGTTGCAGTACATGAAAATTGATCCAGTATTACGCGCCAAGAAAATCGCGGAATGGAATCCGCCAGTCTGGTGGCCACTCGGCGCATTGATTGCGCTGCTTGCTGCGGTGGTGTGGCCCGCGTGGCGTGTATTGCGCAGACAAGAACGTCTTAACGCGTTTGGTGAGCACGCGCAGATGCCTGATGTGCAGCGTGAGCCATCGCAGGAGCCGCGCAAATGATGGCCTATATTATTCGGCGCTTACTGTATGGTGCGCTGATTTTGGTGGGCGTCAACGTGTTTACGTTTGTCTTGTTTTTTGCCGTCAATACCCCTGACGATATGGCGCGCCTCGCCATTGGCGGGCAGCGTGTCAGCGCCGATGCCGTCGAAAAATGGAAGGCAGATCGTGGTTACGATAAGCCGCTATTTTTAAATACGGAGGCGGCAGGTCTCAGCAAATACACCGACACTATTTTTTACCAGCGCTCTGTTCCCTTGTTGAAGTTTGATTTTGGTGCTTCAGATGAAGGCCGAGATATTGGACGTGAAATCGGTGTACGAATGTGGCCCAGTCTTGCCTTGGCCATCCCGACGTTTATTCTCGGGCTACTGGTGAGTGTTGCCTTTTCTTTATCGTTGGTCTTTTTCCGCACGACACGACTCGATTTCTGGGGCGTCGTCTTATGTGTGCTGATGCTGTCGATCTCGGGCTTGTTTTACATCATCGCCGGTCAGTGGTTGTTTTCCAAGCTCTTGCGACTCGTCCCTTATTCAGGCTTCGCTTGGGGTTGGGATGCAGTCAAGTTTTTGGCCTTACCCATCGTGGTCGCCATCATCTCAAGGCTGGGACCTGAGGCGCGGTTTTATCGCAGTCTGTTTCTCGAAGAAGTGGGTAAGGACTATGTTCGCACCGCTCGAGCGCGCGGCCTGAGTGAACGTGTCGTGTTGTTTAAACATGTGTTGCGTAACGCAATGTTGCCGATTTTGACGGGCACGGTGTCTGCCTTGCCCTTGCTGTTCATGGGTAGTTTGATTGCCGAATCATTTTTTGGTATCCCAGGTTTGGGAAGCTATACGATTGATGCGATTGGCGCACAAGACTTTTCGGTTGTGCGTGCCATGGTGTTTCTGGGCGCGAGCCTTTATATCGTCGGTTTGATTCTGGCGGATATTTCCTACACGCTCGCCGATCCGCGCGTGCGTTTTGAGTAGCCGCCATGCCTAAAATTATTTTCCTTTGGACCGATATCGCAATCTTCGCCCTGTTCGCGGCGACCCTGATCTATGCCTGGCATGTTTCACGCTCCCGCAATTTGCGTGCGACGTGGTCGAGAGTGGCACGCAGCGCGCCAGCGATGTGTTCGGCGGTGGTCCTTTCCGTGTTTGTCGTGATCGGCTTGCTTGACTCCATGCATTTTCAGCCGCGTTTGCCACCCGTGGCGGGGGCGTCTGCGACGGCTGCACCGGTGTATGCCCCCAAGGTGGTATCGGTGCTTGATGTCTTGCTTGAGGGTACGGCATTCGTACGACCAGAAAAAACCTATTCAGCGCCTTTAGCTTGGCTACAGTTCACCAAGGAATCGATGCTGCAGGCGGGAGGTGTCCCTACGCGAGATTTTCCGCGCTTGCGTTTTGGTGGTCGACATCTCGAAGATCCGGCTGCTGAGTGGGGCAGCGATGTAGGACGCCGAGCGGGGCTGGGATTGCTGGCGGGTGCTTTAGTTGCGCTGTTGCTTTCAGGTGTGACGCTATTGTGTGTGGGCAAAGGCTCGCGCGCGGAGGTCTTTAGACAGATCGTGCGCGGCGAGTCCGAACTCCCTTGGCGCGCGATGCTGATCACGGTCTGTGTGCTGTGTCTGTTGCTGGGCGTGGTGTTTGGTTTGGCCACGGGGTATCACGTACTCGGTACGGATCGCACAGGCAATGATGTATTGTGGCAGGCTTTGAAAAGTATTCGCACCGCTTGGGTGATCGGCAGTCTCACCACGGTCGCGATGTTGCCACTCGCACTGATTTTGGGGATTGCCGCAGGATACTTTAAAGGCTGGATTGATGATGTGATCCAGTACGTTTACACCACGCTCACGTCCATTCCAGGCGTGTTGTTGATCGCAGCCTGTGTGCTGATGATGCAGGTCTATATCGATACCCATCCCGGTCTGTTTCCGACCGCCGCTCAGCGCGCGGATCTGCGACTTTTTCTGCTGTGCATGATTTTGGGATTGACCGGTTGGGCAGGCCTATGTCGGTTGTTGCGTGCCGAGGCGCTCAAATTGCGTGAGCTCGAGTATGTGCAAGCTGCTCGGGCTTTCGGTATTTCTCATTGGCGCATCATGGCGCGGCACTTGCTGCCAAACGTCATGCATATCGTCCTGATCACGGTGGTGTTGGAGTTCTCTGGGCTGGTCCTCTATGAGGCCGTCTTGTCCTATCTCGGGATTGGTGTCGACCCAAGCATGAACTCTTTTGGCTCAATGATTGAAAAGTCACGCTTTGAAATGTCGCGTGACCCGATGATTTGGTGGAACCTGCTCGCAGCGTTTGTGTTTATGCTGGCTCTGGTGCTGGCGGCTAATTTATTTGCTGATGCAGTGCGCGATGCATTCGATCCCCGCTCTAGGATGTTTCGCCCGAGACGGTTTAAGCTTTTTACCTCGAATGGTATGCCAAAGTCTGCTGGCGCCATAGCCTCCTCGGCAGCTTCAGCCAATACTCATGCCACCGTCTTTGCGTCCAGCTTGGATACGCCCGCAGTAGCACCGATCCTTGAGGTGCAAGACCTCGACGTTGTGATAGATACCGGTGAGGCTTGGCGCCATGCTGTGCAGGCCTTGGCGTTGACCGTGCATCGTGGCGAGACCTTTGCCTTGGTGGGCGAGTCTGGCTCAGGCAAGAGCATGACGGCGCTCGCATTGATGAGACTATTGCCCGAAGCCTTGCGTGTCACACAAGGAAAAATTGTGGTGGGGGGCGTGGATATCAATTCGTTGTCTGAGTCCTCAATGCGTGCCGTGCGTGGTGGTCGTGCAGGCATGATTTTTCAAGAGCCTGGTACCAGTTTGAACCCTGTCCTGCGGATTGGTGATCAGTTATGCGAGGCAATTGTTACGCATACGGATTTGCGCGGGGCTGCGGCGCGCGCGCGTGCGATTCAGTGGCTGCAGCGCGTTGGGATTCCTGACCCCGAACAGCGGATTGATGATTACCCCTTCCAGTTTTCTGGCGGACAAAAACAGCGCGTCATGATTGCGATTGCCTTGGCTGCAGAGCCTGAGATATTGATTGCTGATGAGCCGACCACTGCACTGGATGTGACCGTTCAGGCACAAGTACTAAGTTTGATTCGCGATATTCAGCAAGAACTCGGCATGGCGGTGTTGTTAATTACCCATGATTTAGCTGTCGTACATGATGTGGCCGACACTGTGGCGTTGATGCGGCATGGTGAGATTGTTGAGACTGCGCCTGCAGAGCAATTTTTTAGAGCCCCCAAGCATCCGTATGCGCGCGAATTGTTTGCTGCGATCCC
Source organism: Burkholderiaceae bacterium (assembly GCA_023653055.1). Lineage (GTDB taxonomy): Bacteria > Pseudomonadota > Gammaproteobacteria > Burkholderiales > Burkholderiaceae_B > Zwartia. The sequence continues at coordinate 14,117 of JAMNXR010000009.1, forward strand.
GTCCTTTGCCAAGCGTGGACAACCATTGAGCGCGCAAGCGTCGACCGATGCGATGCCGCGCGCATTCCAGCAGCGCTTGCCTCTGAGTCCTGAGGGTGCATCGGCATTGGCGCCTCATGCGCAAGCCCCCGTCCTTTTGGTGGACCAATTGGCGGTCGGCTACCCCATTCGTAAGGGCTTGTTACGCAGGCAAATCGGGGTGAATCAAGCGGTTCAGGGGGTAAGTTTTTCCCTGCAAAGGGGAGAGACGCTCGCGTTGGTCGGCGCCTCAGGCTGTGGCAAGACCACCGTTGCCAAAGCATTGTTAAGGTTGCTGGATTCGTCTGCAGTGATCTCGGGTGCCGCGAGATTAGGCGACCAAGATCTGCTTACGGCCTCCCGTCATACGTTGCGGACACTCCGACGTCGAATTCAGATCGTATTTCAGGATCCTTTCGCTTCGCTCGATCCACGCATGCGTGTGCGAGAGATCTTGCACGAAGGGATCGTGGCATTGCGACCCGAGTGGAAAGTTGCGCAACAGTCTCAGCGTATTTCAGCGTTGTTAGTGCGTGTGGGTTTGCCCGAGGATGCGGGAGATCGTTATCCGCATGAGTTCTCGGGTGGTCAACGTCAGCGCATTGCGATCGCCCGCGCGTTGGCCGTTGAGCCAGAGGTATTGATTTTGGATGAGCCCACCTCGGCATTGGACGTGTCGGTGCAAGCGCAAATCCTTGATTTATTGACTGATTTGCAAAAAGAAACGGGTATGGCTTACTTGTTTATCACCCATAACTTTAGCGTAGTAGAGTATTTGGCCGATCGTGTGGCCGTGATGGATGCAGGTAGTGTCGTGGAGTGGGGCGATGCGACGCAGGTGTTGCAGTCACCCAAGAGTGCGGCCACACGCGAATTGCTAGCGGCCGTGCCCCGACTAGGGTGAAGTGCTCAAGGCCTAAGTGTCTCCGTTATACTTTGCAGGACTTGTTATTTACAACATTGCCCTAAGATTAGGTATATGGGACTCAAAGTTTTCGATTTGCAGTGTGAACACGGCCATCTCTTCGAGGGTTGGTTTGGTTCGCACGAAGATTACGACTCTCAACAAAGTCGTGGGATGCTGACATGCCCCATGTGTCAGAGTGCCACGATTGAAAAGCGTTTGTCAGCACCTAGACTTAATGTGGGGCATTTTGAGGTTGCGCCACGCGCTTCAGAGGCCGGTAGTGGCGGCGCGAGCGCCTCACGTGAAACTGTGTTGGCGGCTTCGCCCGAGGCCCTTCAGTTAGCCCAAATCCAGGCCGCCATCATGCAACAGATGCGCGAGCTGGTCCGCAATACTGAAAACGTCGGGTCGGGTTTCGCTGATGAAGCCCGCCGTATTCACGAAGGTGAGTCCGAAGAACGCCCGATTCGTGGCACGGCCACACCCGAGGAGCGAGAGTCGTTGGTCGAAGACGGGATCACTGTCGTCGCCTTGCCTGATTTTCTCGATGCCGATCGATTGCAGTGACCGCTTTCGCAGCAAAAGAACCCCCTCTGACTTGCCGTCCTAATTGCGGCGCCTGTTGCATCGCACCCTCTATCACGAGCCCAATACCGGGTATGCCTCACGGCAAGCCTGCAGGTGTGCCGTGTATTCACCTGCAACAAGATTTTCGCTGCGCGATCTTTGGTCAACCAGAGCGACCCGCGTTTTGTGGTGGACTCCAGCCTTCCGTAGAAATGTGCGGGGAGGATCGGGAGTACGCGCTGCATTGGCTAGCTGATCTCGAGCGCGCGACTCAGTAAAAAGTCTGCACGCTCGAGTGTCAGTTCAAAGTGAGTAGGGATTTATTAAAACTGCACCTTCAAGCCCACATTCACCGTACCTAAGGTCTGGCCGCTGCGTGCCTCACCCGCGAGCCCAGCGTACGCAAACGTGTTATCAGACAGTTTGGCCGTCCCGTACACACCCGCTTGCACAAAGGTCGTGCCTGCGTTGGGTGTCGAGATGTTGGTGCCGATCCCTGCCAGCGAGGCGTTGAGCGTCGGGTTTAACAGACCTGAGGAGTCTGCACCGACTCCCACATAGGCGCGGTAGGTATGCTTCGCCGTCATGGGGTTGTTGGCCTTGGAGCCGGCCGCGACACCAATCACACCGCGTACGCCGTTGCCGGTGTAGCGATTGACGGTGAGTGCGGACGCGACATCGCCTTCATTGATGCCGGATTGCGAGACTATCTGCCACGTGACGCGGGCATACGGCGTGATGCGGACGCTTTCCATCTCGATTGGACGGCTCAAACCAAGGCTGATCAAGGCATCATTGCCAGAGACGGTCTTGTTTCTAAAGCCCGTGCTCAGACCAGTGATGTCGCCCCGCGAGATATCGCTTGAGCTCAAGCCGAGACTGGCCATGGCATCGACGACAAAGGTCTCGAGGGGCGTCTTGCCGTACGCAAAGAGCGATCCCTGCTGAATCGTGGCCGAACCATTGACGGGGTTGAGTGTGGTGCTCGAGAGCGCAAAGCCGCCGCCGATTGTTGTGCCGTTGGACGAGTAAAAGTCAGAACCAAACGTCAGTTGATAGAGGTTGCTATTCCAGCCGCCGGATTGCTGGTCACCCGAACGATTGCCGCGCTGGTAGGCGAGGTCGCCCCAGACGTTACCATTGGAGAAGGTTTTAGCCTCAGTATTGGGGTTGACGTTTGGATTGGAGCTGACCGCTGCAGTGGGTGCGCCGCCAAGGTTGGTTGGATTGTTACCTGCCATCGGTCCTGAAATACTCAGCCCAGCCGTATCCCCCAAGCGGCTCAAGACTGCCTGCTGTACGCGTTGAGTGGTTTGCGCCATCACTGTAACTGCGGCGGCATAAACCTCTCCGGCTAAGCTTTGTGCATATTGAGCAATGCTTTGAGCGGTTGTTTGACCAGAGGCCGAGTAGAGCAGTTGATCTTGTGCAGCGGTGGACGTGCCTGCTAAGCCAGCCTGTGCAGCCTGAGTCAATACATTACCCACGGATTGAGCGTTAGTGTTGCCCGAGGCTGAGGCAATCGTCGTTTGGTAGGAGGTGGGGATCACAGCCAGATCAAGACTGTTGCTGCCCGCCATGTTGTAAAACGGCATGAGCTGCGTGCCAGCCGTAAGCTCTGAGGGTTGAGTGAGAGAAGAGAACTTACCCGTGATCCCGCCGTCTGCCGACACGATGCGGAAGCGATCACCAAGTGCTGGTACATAGATCGCACTGCCATAGCCCGCTTCATCAGAGGTAAACAAATTTGCAACACGCGGGGCAAGTGTCGAACCCGCGTTGATTATGAATTGGCCACCGACTACGTTTAAGTATGAGTAGTAGCCTGTTGCGCCGACAGGTGTGGAACGCGAGGCCTGAGTCGTACCGGCAATATCCTGCTGGTAGGTTGATCCTGCACTCATCGTGACGTTGCCTGTCGAGGCAAGATAGCCGGGAGAGTTACCGGGCTTAAGGATGCCGGCCACCTGGATGTTGCCGTTGATCGTACCTGTTCCCATAAGCGTGGCACCACTACTGACAAGAACGTCACCATATCCTGTCGGTGAGTTGCCCTGCACAGAGAGTGTGCCTGAGGAAACAGTCGTGCCGCCCGTATAACTATTAGCGCCGCTCAGCACAGTCGTGCCAGTACCTGTGAAACTCAAGCGACCTTCGCCAGAAATGAAACCTAATAACGAAGAAGATCCAGCGACTGATGATTCGACCGTGCCCCCAGTGGCATTGACCCTAAAACTCTGACTGGATGAGCTCCCAGCGGTAAGCGTGAGGACGCCTCCATCAAATACTGGGTTGGCTATGACACCTATCTCTGCAATATTAAATTTATTGCCTGAGACGATATTGCTTGCACTACCACCGCCGCTATTGCCACTACTACTACTGCCGCCACCGCCACTACCCCCAGTCACCACAAGATCCCAAGTGCTTCCTGACGAATTGACGAGATTCCAGGTGTAAGCACCGTAAGTGCCAGTCAAACTGCTACTGACCAACTCACTGGATGTCACTCCATCCAGCACCGCGCTGTATGTTCCAGCGGAAAGTACGGAAACAGGAACGCCCGCTACGCTACCGGCGTATACGCCAAAACTTGTTGTAGAAGACATCAGACCACTTACAACCAATTTGCCATAGTTCGACGGCGAATAAACAATCACGTTGTAGTTCGTTGGCAGGATGCCCTCGTAAAGCAATGGCGAAGTACTTGCACCTTGTTTGTTATTCAAAGTGGTGATCGAGCCAAAATTCTTAACCCCAGGGTTTGAGCCGCCTGAAATTTGTCCAGAATTGGTAAAGTTTGTAATTTCGCCGGTTCCCCCAATGAATATGCCTGTACTCGAACCAGAAATCGTACCCGTATTCACCAAATTTGATACAAGAGCGGTAGGCCTTACAACGTTAGCTGATACTTGAATTCCGACTGATGTACTGAGTGGACCAATGTTTGAATAGTTGTAAATGCTGGCTTTCCCAGCAACATTTATGCCTACAGCACCCCTTATTGCGGCGGTATTTGATGCTAGCGATAAATCACCATTGGTAATGACAGCATCGTTCACCCCTGGGTTGTTAACAAAGACTCCATTAGCAGAAACTCCAACTAATCCGGCGCTAATCAGTCCTAGATTAGTAAGAGCTGAAGAATCAAAATCCAGTCGAAATGTTGCGACTACGGTCGTAATCACGCTTCCGCTGGAGGTCACCGTTAAGGTACAGGGGCCCCCGGTATCGTAGACTCGAGTTGTTATCGCAGTTGTTATGTTGGGAGTCGCGCATGATGCCAAAGCTTTTGCTGAATAGGTCAAGGCAAAACTACTTGAGACAATAAGCCCTGCAGAGATAAGTAATGCTTTGATTGAATGAACGTTGGCAGTAAATTGATTCTTCTTGATGCGTGAAGATTGCGTTGGGTACATGACGACTCTTTATAAAAAAATAATAAAAAAAGACGCATCAATTTATGAGAAAAACAACTTTTGCTTAGATACATTTAAGAACAACCAAAATTCCTAAATGGAAACATGATCAGTGATGACGAGTTGTTACAATTGCGCACAGTCACGTTTGACCCTATTCATCCCTTTAGAGCCTAAATTTAAACGCAATGGATTTTTAAACGTAATATTCCGAACACACTCTAACTAAGCGATTTGATGAAAGATTTTGATTTGTTTACGCTCAGAATTTTTGTTGCGGTATGTGATGCAGGTAATATTTTGAGTATCAGTGAGCGGGAAAATATAGTTCCCTCTGCCATTACCAAAAGACTGACAAAGCTGGAGCAAGACTGTGGCGTCACCTTGCTCAATCGGACGACCAAAGGTGTGTCGCCAACAAGAGCAGGCATTGGTTTTTTGCACGAAGTACGAGCTTTGCTACTTCAAACAGGTCGTCTAGCCAGTCAGGTTAAAGATATCAAAGCTGAGCTGAGTGATACGGTCATGATCACTTCAAATACGACCATCTCCGCAGGTTTTTTACCCTACGATGTCGGTAATTTTTTAATGCTGCCAGAAAATAAAAATATTAACGTCGATATCTCGGATGGGGATAGGGACTTGACGATACGGTCCGTACTTGAAGGGAGGTCAGCCTTAGGCATTGTTTATGATCGAGAAAAACTGAAGGGGTTGAAAGCGATGCCCTACAGAAAATCACGGCTATCAGCCTTTTGCCATAAGACACATGTCTTGAGCAAAATGAAAGAGTTGACCTATGACGACGTCAAAAATCATGATCGTGTTGCGGTCTACTCCAACCTCAATCTCGAGCGCCAACTTGATAGTAAAAAAATTATTAAGCGCGGTCCTACTAATAAATTTCGTGTACAGACACCTAACATGGAGATGGCGCTCAGACTGGTTGACATGCAAGTTGGTGTATTGATTGCCCCAGCTGAAATGAAGCTTTTTTTCAATCTGCCCAATATTGTGGCGATTCCACTGACGGATAGCTTTCTGCAGAGAGAGTACGTTGTGTGTTACCGCGAAGAAAGGACCTTACAGCTGGGCGCAAAAAGGTTACTCAAATATTTTTCTAATGTGGAAAAGCTCGGGCTCGATTGGTCTTAAGCCCATTAGAAATACTTATCCGACCGATCCTGGTTCACCATGGTTCCGTTGCTCATGCAATTATTAAAGCTAGTAAAAATCCCACCGTCACGATTGTGAGGGTGGGACTCTCAAAATAAAATTAAATGGCTCGTCTATGATAAGCCATTCGTACTTCACTATTTACATCACGCGGCTACGGTACTCACCTGTGCGTGTGTCGATCTCAATCTTGTCGCCGATCGCGCAGAACAATGGTACGGGTAATTCGTGACCAGTGTTGATCTTGGCAGGCTTCATAACCTTGCCTGAGGTGTCGCCGCGCACGGCTGGCTCGGTGTAGATGATTTCGCGAACGAGCATTGTGGGCAATTCGATGGAAATTGCGCGGCCGTCGTAGAACACAACCTCAACTGGCATGCCTTCTTCGAGGTATTGCATGGCGTCGCCCATGCTTTCTGCTTCGATTTCGTACTGGTTGAAATCAGCGTCCATAAACACATACATGGGGTCACCAAAGTACGAGTAGGAGCATTCTTTACGATCGAGTACGACTAATTCGAATTTTTCGTCTGCTTTGCAAACGTTTTCTGCGCCTGAACCGGTCAGCAGGTTTTTGAATTTGAATTTGACGACAGAGGCGTTACGGCCTGACTTGCTGTACTCGGCGCGCTGAATGACCATTGGGTCTTTGCCGATCATAATCACGTTGCCGACGCGCAGCTCTTGTGCTGTTTTCATTCGAATAAACTCCGGTAGCTATTAGTCTCCGGGACTGTACAAGCCGGAGTTAGGGATAGAAAAGCCTTTTATTTTAGCCTTTCTGAGGTAAGTTTGCTTTGTTCGCTTAACTTGCTCAGGCAGAACGTCGTCAGCGCAGCCGCCAAGTCAGTCTGAGCCATTTGACGGGTGCAAAAGTGATACGCATGCTGCTTCCAGGCGTGAAAGTTTTCCGGTTTGAGCTGTTGTTGCAGTGCGCTGGCAAATTCTACGGCTTTAGTCTGGCTGATGCGTGTGTCACCGTCATTGCTAAGTTTTTTATAGCTAGAAAGATGTATTTGATCGGCAAGCGCTGCTGCATTGACGCAGTCTTTTGCAGCAGCAGAGTCATTCTGCGCACTCTCTGGATTCCAGTGCATCATGACATTGCAAATATCCTCAGGCAATCCTGTTTGCACGAACCATGCCCGTAATTTATCAAGATGGGTGTTCTCTGTCTGAGGGTAGATCTGCCAGATTAGTGGCTTGCCAGCCCATATCCCACGGACAATAGAATCCTCTCCACGGACAAAGTTCAGATCGGCAGTCCATAGGACTTTGTCGTATTCAGTTTGAGGTAAAAATGGCACACGTTCTATAAATAGCTGTCCCTGTTGTCCAGACGTATGTTGCGGATGAACGCCTTCAGGGATAAGCAAGACCGTTTGTCGTGCGTCTGCGCCCAGTACTTCGAATAGTTCGGCGACCGGCGCGTTGTCGTAACAGAACAAATTGACGAGCCTGGCTGCGGGGTGGTCCTGCGTGACAGGAAAAAGCGCAGCGACCGCAGCAGGACTCAAGCCCAGCTTTTCCAGAAATGCGCGTTGCGTTGCACGGTCATTTTGCCAAGTATCGCGCTCTGCAATCAGTGCCGATTCACGCAGCAACCCCCCTGTTTGTGCCGTGAAACCAGGAAAGAAAAAATGCGAGGACAATCCGTCAGCGCGCAAGGAGGGCAGTCCATGACAGCCCTCCACCCAGTCCTCTGCACTCAGATATTCAAGATTGATCCACAGGCTTTCGGGTATCGTGGTTGGATGATTGCGCTGCGCACGCATGTGTGCGACGTACTGGTCTGGCAGATCACAAGAGAACATTGCAATCACGATTGGCGCGGGCGTGAAGTCGGTTGCCTGTGGCCAATGGGTGATGTCGATACCATCGATGTGTTGAGTGGCAGCAACGCAGACGCGTGGTTCGAGTCGCTGAAAACTGTTTAGATCATCGACCCAGAGTCTGATGCGCCAGTCATGCTCGCGCTGGAGTTGGCGCACTAAACGCCAGGTCACGCCGATATCGCCAAAGTTGTCGATCACTCGGCAAAAAATATCTGCGTGCATGTTTAGTGAAAGTGCGCGGGTGCTGTTTCAGCGTCTGCGGGGAGTTCGGCATGCACCATTTCACCGTTAGGGTTGGGGAAATAGGGTGCGCCGCAATCTTCGCAAAATTCGGGCGTCAAAATGCCTGGCAAACGACGAATGTCGTTGACGCCGCACTCTTTGAGTAGCGCAGCAATTTCTTCAATCGTTTCAATCGGCGGGGGCTCGTGATCCAGCAAGGGCTCGTCATCTTCTCGACCATACAGCGGCCACAGGCAGCCGTACACCACCTCATTTTGATTTTTTTGGGTAAAGCCAATTCGGTATTCATCCACGCGACGCTCACCGCAACCGGCGACAACGGCGCGTAGTTGTGCCGCCTCGATATTCAGCGCGGCGCCCAGCCATGAGACTGCTGCTTTGACCGATAGCGGGCGCACGCAACGATCGGCATCTCTGTTGCTCACGTAGTACGCATCGGGCGTCAAAATCTCAAAGCCACAACCTGGTAAGAGCGTTGAAAAAATGCTCTTTGTGTCTGCAGCCCATTTTTCCAGGCAGCCTTCACGGGCTTGGCCCAGTTCACCGGGTTCTTCTTGCCAGCGAAATAAAGGCTTTCCTTGTTCAACGGCCACCGCCGCGACGAGATAGCGCGTGTCTGCCAACATATTGAACGCTTCAGGCTCACTATTTAACGTTGGAGCCGTATAGGAAGCGCCGAGCGCTGCGAGGCCGAGCTTTTGCAACCACTCCCATGTCTCGCAAAAGGTACGGGGCATTTGGTCGAGGCTGGTCAGGTGAGGAAACAGCGCAATCTGTGTGTCTTGCGCGAGGATATGGGCTTGCAGATGTTCGCGTAAAGCTTGAGCAGGACCGGTCGGTACCTCACAGGCGGGAATGCTATAACGTGTCCAGGCGACCAGTGGCGCCACCAAGAGCAAGACATCGTAACGCTTGCCGTCCTGCGTGAGGACGCAGGACTCCGACAATGTCTCAGCTTGCTCGATCAGGACCTCATAGCCACCCAAGTGCGTCTGTGACAGATGATCGAGCGCCGCATCAATCGCGGTATCGTTCTTTGCGCGCATGAGCTTGAGTAGGATGGCGGCCAGTTCGGTTTCCCAATAGGAGTCCTCGACGCGGCTGCCAGAGCTATGAAGCGCAAGTGCGAGTGCCACCAGACGCGAAGCATCTCGCGTCAAACGGGTGGTACCAGGGGTCGAACGAAGACGTGCCATGAGTTTGCGTGCCTGCCGACAAAAAGGAGTCTAGTGTAACGAACTATCTTCGCTTCGCTTACACTCGCCTCTATTCGCCGGCCTTGGCAGTATCTTCCTCTTACGCTGCGATCAACTGTCGTAACACAAAGGGCAAAATCCCTCCGTGCTGGTAGTAATCTACTTCGATCGGAGTATCAATCCGCAATAACACCGCGACACGTTGGCTTGAACCATTTGGATGATGAATGACCAGGGTGACGTCCTGTTGAGGCACGATGCCATTTTCAAGGCCTTCGACATCAAAGGTTTCGACCCCAGTCAGACCCAAGGACTCAGCGCTGTCATGCCCCTTAAACTGCAAAGGCAAGACACCCATACCGACCAAGTTGCTACGGTGAATGCGCTCAAAGCTCCGGGCAATGACGGCCTTGACCCCCAGTAGTTGAGTCCCTTTTGCAGCCCAGTCGCGCGAGGAACCCGTGCCATATTCCTCACCCCCGAACACCACAGTGGGGATGCCGCTGGCCACATATTGCATGGCGGCATCGTAAATCGATATTTGCTCGCCACTGGGTTGCAGCAACGTCTGTCCCCCTTCGACGCGTGAGCCATCTGGTCTGGCGGGAATCATGAGATTTTTGATACGGACATTGGCAAACGTGCCGCGCATCATGATCTCGTGATTACCTCGGCGCGAGCCATAGCTATTGAAGTCAGCTTTTTGGACGCCATGCGCAAGCAACCACTGACCGGCAGGAGAGTTTTCACTAATCGAACCCGCCGGTGAAATATGGTCAGTCGTGACCGAGTCGCCAAAAATACCCAAGGTACGTGCGCCTCTCACAGCAGGCATTGGCTTGGGTTCCATCGTAAAGTCATCAAAAAATGGTGGTTCGGCGATATAGGTTGAGCTTGGCCAGTTGTAAACATCCCCCGTGACCCCCTCAATGTTTTGCCAGAGCTTGCCTGGTTTTTTCTCGACCTTGGCATAGTTGTTGCGAAACACTTTAGGATCCATCGCAAACTTCATCAGCTTTTCAACTTCTTGCGCACTCGGCCAGATATCGCCGAGGTAGACCGGTCCATGCTTACCCTCACCAACGGGTTCAGTCATCAAGTCACGCATCATGTTGCCGGCAAGCGCATAGGCGACGACTAGCGGAGGTGAGGCAAGAAAGTTTGCTTTCAAGTTGGGATGAATACGCGCTTCAAAGTTCCGGTTGCCTGACAGTACGGCTGCGCAGATAAGGTCGTTGTCGATGATGGCTTGGTTAAAGTCCGCAGCCAGATCGCCCGCATTACCAATACAGGTTGTGCAACCATAGGCTGCGACATCAAAACCGAGCTGATCAAGATAAGGCAGCAGACCGGCTCGCTCCAGATATTCGGTGACGACACGCGAGCCTGGTGCGAGTGAGGTTTTGACATGTGCAGGCACTTTAAGACCGGCCTTTACCGCTTTTTTCGCGAGCAAACCGGCTGCTAACATCACGCTCGGGTTGGAGGTGTTGGTGCACGAGGTAATGCCTGCGATCAAAATGTCGCCGTTGTGCAGTGTTTTCCCAGTGGCTGTCGTAAAGGCTTTGCTGAGCTTAGCGGCAGGCTGATTAAAGCCATTATCCGCAATCGGTTTAGCGTAAAGCTTTTTAAAGGTTTTCTTTACCTCTCCGATTTCGATGCGATCCTGTGGTCGCTTCGGTCCAGCCAGTGAGGGGACAACCGAACTAAGATCCAGTTTCACAACTTTGGTGAAGTCGATGTCGGCGGCATTGGGCACACCAAACATTTCCTGTGCCTTGAAATACGCCTCGAGAGCCTGGACTTCGTCTTTGGTGCGCCCGGTCCCATTGAAATAATCGATCGTGCGGTGATCGACAGGAAAAAATCCCATCGTGGCACCATACTCGGGTGCCATGTTGGCGATAGTGGCACGGTCTGTCACCGAGAGTTTGGCTGTACCCGGACCACAAAACTCGACAAATTTGCCCACCACTTTTTCTTTGCGCAACAACTCAGTGATCGTGAGCACGAGGTCTGTTGCCGTGACGCCGCCTCGCAACTCCCCTGTGAGCTCGACACCGACCACGTCTGGGGTCAAAAAGTACACGGGCTGACCCAGCATGCCGGCTTCGGCTTCAATCCCGCCAACGCCCCAGCCTACAACGCCAATGCCATTAATCATTGTGGTGTGACTGTCGGTGCCCACGAGAGAGTCCGGGTAGTACACATCATGTTTTTTGTCGTGATGTACGCCGCGTGCGAGGTACTCAAGATTGATCTGATGCACAATACCAAAGCCTGGAGGCACCACGCCAAACGTATCAAATGCTTGCATGCCCCATTTCAGAAACTGGTAGCGTTCTTTATTGCGCGAAAACTCAACTTTCATGTTGAGATCGAGAGCGTCCTTGGTCCCAAAATAATCAATCATGACCGAGTGATCGACAACCAAGTCAACGGGTACCAAAGGCTCGATGGCTGTCGCGTCTTTTCCCATTTTCTGAGCAACGGCCCGCATGGCGGCGAGATCCGCCAGCAAGGGCACACCCGTAAAATCTTGGAGGACGACGCGCGCGACGACAAAGGGAATTTCAAGTTCGCGTTTAGTCTTGGGCTTCCAGGCCGCGAGCTCACGAATATGACTTTCAGTCACTTTTTTACCGTCGCAGTTGCGCAGCACGGATTCCAACACAATCCGAATCGACATGGGCAGTCGAGAAACGTCGATGCCAAGAGACGCACCGAGCGCCGGAAGCGAATAAAAGTGCGCTTCTTTTTTACCGATTTTGAATTTTTTAAGCGTGTTCAGGGTGTCATGTTTCATGGCGGACGCTCCAAGATGTTGATCTCTTTATCCTACACCAGCCGCACGTACTGCGCACAATAAAAAAATCCTCCTGTGAAGATATCCACAGGAGGATTGAATGGCTTGGACTCATTTAAAAGGTATCCCAGCGCTATTTGCCGGGCGACCAGGTTTAAATGGCGTCGGCTACATCCTTGTAATCAGGGATCTGATCAAAATTGAGGTACTTGTAGATCTGGGCGCTGCTGTCTTTGAGTACGCCCATGTCTGTCATGTACTCTTCTTTGGTTGGAATGCGACCGAGTTTTGAACAAATCGCGGCCAATTCGGCTGAGCCCAAATACACATTGGTATTTTTACCCAGACGATTCGGGAAGTTGCGTGTGCTCGTAGACATCACGGTCGCACCTTCGCGGACCTGTGCTTGGTTACCCATGCACAATGAGCAGCCTGGTGGCTCCGTGCGCGCACCAGCCGAACCAAAGACGCCGTAGTGGCCTTCTTCAGTCAGCTGTGTCGCATCCATCTTAGTCGGGGGGGCAATCCAGAGTTTGACGGGCATATCGCGTTTGCCTTCGAGCAGCTTGGACGCGGCACGGAAGTGACCGATATTGGTCATGCAGCTGCCAATGAACACTTCGTCAATCTTGGTGCCAGAAACTTCTGACAACATTTTGACGTCATCAGGATCATTCGGGCAGGCCACGATGGGCTCGTGAATGTCAGCCAGGTCGATTTCAATAACGGCAGCGTACTCGGCATCTGCATCAGGCTGGAGCAACTGTGGATTGGCCAACCAAGCTTCCATTGCCTGGATACGACGTGTGAGGCTGCGCTCGTCTTCGTAACCATTGGCAATCATCCACTTCAACATCACGATGTTGCTGTTGATGTATTCGATGATGGGTTCTTTGTTCAGACGAACAGTACAACCCGCAGCGGAACGCTCAGCTGACGCGTCTGACAATTCAAAGGCCTGTTCAGCTTTGAGGTTTGGCAAACCTTCGATTTCGAGGATACGGCCAGAGAAGATATTGATCTTGTTTGACTTGTCCACGGTCATCAGGCCAGCTTTGATCGCGTACAAAGGAATTGCGCTGACCAGGTCACGCAAGGTGACGCCAGGTTGCATTGTGCCCTTGAAACGAACCAACACGGACTCAGGCATATCCAGAGGCATCACGCCCGTCGCAGCAGCAAACGCTACTAGACCAGAGCCAGCTGGGAAGCTGATACCGATTGGGAAACGTGTGTGGGAGTCGCCGCCTGTACCCACCGTGTCGGGCAACAACATACGGTTGAGCCAGGAGTGAATCACGCCGTCACCGGGACGCAGCGAGATGCCGCCGCGGTTGCTCATAAACTCAGGTAGTGTGTGATGTGTTTTGACGTCAACAGGCTTTGGATAGGCCGAAGTGTGGCAAAACGATTGCATCACGAGGTCAGCAGAAAAGCCCAAGCAGGCGAGATCTTTCAATTCGTCACGTGTCATGGGGCCCGTAGTATCCTGGCTACCCACGGAAGTCATCTTGGGCTCACAGTAGGCACCAGGACGAACGCCTTGGCCTTCAGGCAAGCCACATGCACGACCCACCATTTTCTGTGCCAAGGTAAAGCCTTTGGTAGAGGCGGCAGGATTTTGTGGCAGGCGGAACAAGGTCGATGGGGGCAAACCGAGCGCTTCGCGTGCTTTGCCTGTCAGACCGCGACCGACGATCAAAGGAATGCGTCCGCCGGCACGGACTTCGTCAAACAAGACATCCGACTTAACTTGAAACTTTGCGATGACCTTGCCGTCTTTCAATGCTTCGCCGTCATAAGGACGCAATTCGATCTCATCGCCCATGTTCATGTTGGAGACATCGAGTTCGATTGGGAGCGCGCCAGCATCTTCCATCGTGTTGTAGAAAATCGGGGCGATTTTGTTGCCCAGACAGACGCCACCAAAGCGCTTGTTTGGCACAAAAGGAATGTCTTCGCCTGTAAACCACAACACGGAGTTTGTCGCGGATTTGCGCGAAGAGCCTGTGCCGACCACATCACCGACGTAAGCAACGAGGTTGCCTTTTTTCTTGAGGTCATTGATGAACTTAACAGGTCCAGTCTTGCCGGGTTCTTGTGGCTCGATACCTGGACGTGGGTTTTTCAACATCGCCAAAGCATGCAAAGGAATGTCAGGACGGCTCCATGCATCCGGGGCAGGAGACAGATCGTCCGTATTGGATTCGCCCGTCACTTTCAAGACAGTAATCTTGAGACTCTTGGGGACTTCGGGGCGGCTGGTAAACCACTCGCCGTCTGCCCAGCTTTGCATCACAGCTTTAGCGTTGGCATTGCCTTTCGCAGCTTTTTCTTTCACGTCGTGAAAGGCGTCGAACATCAGCAAAGTCTTTTTGAGGCCGTCTGCAGCGATCGTGCCGACTTCTTTGTCGTCCAGCAGCTCAACCAACGGTCCAATGTTGTAACCCCCCAGCATCGTACCCAACAACTCTGTGGCTTTAGCGCGCGAAATCAGCGGGCATTTTTCTGAACCTAACGCGACGGCTGCCAGGTAAGACGCTTTGACTTTGGCCGCATCATCCACACCCGCTGGCACGCGATGCGTGATCAGCTCAAGGAGTGCATCGCCTTCGCCTGCTGGAGGTGCTTTGAGCAGTTCGATGAGGTCAGCCGTTTGCTGAGCTGAAAGAGGAAGGGGAGGAATACCAAGGGTTGCGCGTTCGGCAACGTGTTGGCGATAGGCTTGTAGCATGTGAGCGCCTTTCTATGTGGTGAAGAATGGAAGGATTGTAGAGCGAAGATCGGGGTGTCGCAAGTGTCTTATATCTTATATAAGACATGAAAATAAGTAAGTCTTAACTGACAAGTGAAGCGTAAATGGGGTGTTTCTGGATATAGGCAGCTACATAGCTGCATTGAGGGATAACCCCCCAGCCTTTTGATTGCGCATGGTCTAGGGCAAACTTGGTGATTTCAGCAGCCAGACCACGTCCCCCAAGCTCGCTTGGAACGCCCGTATGGGTGATGGTCATCACATTGTTATTTAAGGTGTAGTCGAGCACACAGCGATGACCTTCAAGCCTGAGTTCAAAGCATTTTCCTGTGACATTGTGTTCAATCGTGCTCATCAATTAAGACCCTATGATCAAAAGCGCCCAAAGTCCCAACATTGCGACAATTCCCACTGCGCAGCTACCCCACAGGCCCACAATGGGCCAGCGAACACTCATCGGTAGGTTCACGGGATCAACGTGCGACAACAAACTGTTCGCGTTGCTGGCAAACGAGGCGGTCGATTTGTGAAAAATGATTCGTAAAAAGTAGTCCAGCGTAATCGTCAATCGAATGCTGATGGGTAGATCTCCGAATCTACGTTCCTTCAGATAGGGATGTTTAAAGCGCGCATTGACTTCGTTGATTTTAAAAAACCACAAGTACGCGCCTGAAATGAAAAATACAAAGGAGCATGTGACGAAAAACGTAAAAGTTAGAACGAGTGCGTGAGAAAAATATTGTTGCATAGTGCCTACTTGATTGTTGATACGTGTTCGCTCGGTTTAACCCGGAATGCGAACCCATCCTTCCATAAGAACACGGGCACTGCGACTCATCATGGCTTTTTTGACTTGCCATTCTCCATCCACTTTATCAGCCTGTGCACCCACTCGCAGCGTGCCTGATGGATGTCCAAAACGAACCGCGTCCAAGTTACCGCCCCCCGCAGCGAGATTCACAAGCGTGCCAGGAATCGCCGCTGCAGTACCAATGGCAACAGCCGCTGTGCCCATCATGGCGTGGTGGAGTTTACCCATCGACAACGCGCGGACCAGCACATTGACATCCGATGCTGAGATCGCTTTGCCACTCGACGCAATGTAATCAGCAGGGTTGGCAACGAATGCGACCTTGGGAGTGTGTTGACGTTTAGCCGCCTCATCGAGATGACTGATGAGGCCCATACGCACGGCGCCATGGGCACGGATTTTTTCAAACATTTCCAGCGCTTTTGGATCGCTATTGATATCGTCTTGAAGCTCGGTCCCTTTGTAACCTACGGCTTCCGCATTAATAAAAATTGTAGGAATGCCGGCATTGATCATGGTGGCTTTGAGTGTGCCCACTCCAGGCACAACCAGATCGTCCACGATATTGCCTGTGGGGAACATTGCGCCACCACCGCCTTCCTCTTCGGCTGCGGGGTCCATAAACTCTAGCTGTACTTCAGCGGCAGGAAACGTCACGCCATCGAGTTCGAAATCTCCCGTCTCCTGCACAGCACCGTCTGTCATCTGGACGTGAGAAATAATGGTTTTACCAATGTTCGCTTGCCAGATCCGGACAGTTGCGATGCCATTTTTTGGAATACGACCCGGGTCAACTAAGCCATTGCTAATGCTAAAGGGGCCCACAGCAGCAGATAGGTTGCCACAATTGCCACTCCAGTCGATGAAGGGCTTGTCGATGGAGACTTGGCCAAACAAGTAGTCCACGTCATGATCTGGACGCGTACTTTTAGCCAGGATGACCGTTTTACTGGTACTTGAGGTCGCGGCGCCCATGCCATCGGTTTGTTTGCCGTAGGGGTCCGGGCTGCCGATGACGCGCATGAGTAAGGCGTCGCGCGCGGCACCCGGTACCTGAGTGGCGGGTGGCATATCCTGCAAGCGAAAGAAAACGCCTTTGCTGGTACCGCCACGCATATAGGTGGCAGGAACTTTAATTTGAGGTGCGTGCGCCATTTGAACGTTTCCTAAAGTAAATAACTCTCAGCGGAGCGTGGCAGAGCCCTTTGTGAGGGCCCGCTTGTGTCGTTATGCCGCGGCTGTTGATTCCAGGAAGTCTTGGGCGAAACGCTGCAAGACTCCACCGGCCTCGTAAATAGAGACCTCTTCCGCCGTATCGAGACGACATGTCATCGGTACCTCGAGCCTTTCACCGTTTTTACGTGTGATGACCAAGGTTAAGGTTGCCAATGGTGTCGGTTTACCCAGCACGTCGTAGATCTCCGTTCCGTCGAGCTGCAATGTCTTGCGGTCGACGCCAGCTTTAAACTCAAGCGGTAACACGCCCATGCCTACCAAGTTGGTGCGATGGATGCGCTCGAAGCCCTCGGCCGCAATGGCTTCAACGCCTGCAAGGCGAACCCCTTTGGCTGCCCAGTCGCGCGAGGAGCCCTGACCATAGTCCGCACCTGCCACGATGATCAATGGCTGTTTGCGCTCCATATAGGTCTCGATCGCTTCCCACATACGTGTGACCTTGCCCTCTGGCTCGATGCGGGCCAGTGATCCCTGCTTGACCTTGCCGTTTTCCAACACCATTTCGTTAAGCAGCTTGGGGTTGGCAAACGTCGCGCGCTGCGCAGTCAGATGGTCACCGCGATGGGTCGCGTAAGAGTTGAAATCCTCTTCGGGCAAGCCCATTTTTTCCAGATATTCGCCAGCCGCGCTATCGAGCATGATGGCATTCGAAGGCGACAAGTGATCCGTCGTGATGTTGTCACCCAGCACCGCCAGAGGACGCATCCCTTTTAGTTCACGCGCACCCGCGAGCGCGCCTTCCCAGTAGGGTGGACGACGGATGTAGGTGCTTTGAGGACGCCAGTTATAGAGTGGGCTGAGCTTCTCACCTGTGTCTACTGACACGGCGAACATCGGTTCGTATACCTTGCGGAACTGTTCGGGCTTGACGCTGGCTTTGACGATGGCATCAATTTCTTCGTCAGTAGGCCAGATGTCCTTGAGCATGACGGGTTTGCCATGCTGATCGATCCCCAGCACATCACGCTCAATGTCAAAGCGGATCGTGCCTGCGATCGCATAGGCCACCACTAAAGGAGGAGAAGCGAGAAAGGCTTGTTTGGCATAGGGGTGAATACGACCGTCAAAGTTACGGTTGCCAGATAACACTGCCGTGGCATACAAATCGCGATCAATGATTTCCTGTTGAATCACAGGATCTAGCGCACCGCTCATGCCGTTACAGGTTGTGCAGGCAAAGGCCACGATACCAAAGCCAAGCTTTTCGAGTTCAGGCAACAATTTTGCGTCATCAAGGTAAAGCTCAACAGTTTTTGATCCAGGTGCGAGAGAGCTCTTGACCCAAGGTTTGCGGGTCAGTCCTCGCGCGTTAGCATTGCGCGCCAGCAAGCCCGCTGCAATCACGTTGCGTGGATTGCTCGTATTGGTGCAGCTCGTAATCGCCGCAATAATCACAGCACCATCAGGCATCAGACCAGGTTCATTCTCTACCTTGCCGGAAATGCCCTTTGCAGCGAGATCAGTCGTGGCGACACGACGATGCGGATTGGAAGGGCCTGCGATATTTCTGACGACCGAGGACAAGTCAAAATGCAAGACGCGCTCATACTCAGCGGTCTTGAGGCTATCAGCCCATAGGCCTGCTTGCTTGGCATAGGTCTCAACAAGTTTGACTTGCTCGGCCTCACGACCTGTCAAGGTCAGATAGTCGATCGTTTGCTGATCGATATAAAACATAGCCGCTGTTGCACCGTACTCTGGTGTCATGTTTGAAATCGTTGCACGGTCACCGAGTGTCAGGTGCGCCGCACCTTCGCCGAAAAACTCCAGATAGGACGACACCACTTTTTGACTACGCAAATACTCTGTGAGTGCCAACACTAGATCGGTGGCGGTGATGCCAGGCTGTAATTTGCCGGTTAGTTCCACGCCAATAATGTCCGGCAGTCTCATCCAAGAAGCGCGACCGAGCATCACGCTCTCGGCTTCAAGGCCGCCCACGCCAATCGCGATCACGCCAAGCGCGTCCACGTGTGGCGTGTGACTGTCTGTGCCAACCAAGGTATCCGGAAACGCGACACCCTCTTGGGCGTGCACAACAGGCGACATGCGCTCCAGATTGATCTGATGCATGATGCCGTTTCCGGGAGGAATTACATCAACGTTTTTGAAGGTCTTTTTTGTCCAGTTAATAAAATGGAAGCGATCTTCGTTACGTCGATCTTCGATGGCACGATTTTTTTCAAACGCATCCGGATCAAAACCGCCACACTCGACGGCCAAGGAGTGATCGACAATCAACTGAGTCGGCACCACCGGATTGACGAGTGCGGGATCTCCGCCTTGTGCTGCGATCGCATCCCTCAGACCTGCCAGATCCACCAGCGCAGTTTGCCCGAGAATGTCATGACAAACCACTCTGGCTGGAAACCAGGGAAAATCCAGGTCGCGTTTGCGTTCGATGATTTGAGTCAACGAAGCGACAAGTGTCGCAGGCTCGCAACGACGCACCAAATTTTCAGCCAACACACGCGAGGTGTAAGGCAACTTGTCATACGCCCCAGGCTTGATGGCATCGATCGCCGCGCGGGTATCGAAGTAATCAAGCTTGGTGCCTGGAAGAGGTTTGCGATTCGCAGTGTTCATATTCTTGATGCTAATTAACGGCGTTTGGCGAGAGGAACGAATTTCTGATCATCAGGGCCGGTGTAGTTGGCTGCGGGACGAATGATCTTGTTGTCGATCCGTTGCTCAATGATGTGTGCAGACCAGCCTGCCGTGCGTGCGATCACGAACAGAGGTGTAAACATTGCTGTGGGTACGCCCATCATGTGATACGACACTGCGGAAAACCAGTCGAGATTGGCGAACATTTTTTTCGCATCCCACATCACAGCCTCAAGACGATCGGCGATGTCGTACATCTTTGTGGTGCCGGCTTTCTTTGACAGACGCAAGGCTACATCTTTAATCACCTTGTTACGTGGATCAGAGATCGTGTACACAGGATGACCAAAGCCGATGATGACTTCTTTGTTTTCAACGCGCGCACGAATATCCGCTTCGGCTTCGTTCGGGGTCTCGTAGCGTTTTTGAACTTCAAAGGCCACTTCGTTGGCGCCGCCGTGCTTGGGGCCGCGCAGCGCGCCGATGCCGCCAGCAATCGCAGAGTACATGTCAGAGCCTGTGCCCGCAATGACGCGGCAGGTAAAGGTCGAGGCATTGAACTCATGCTCTGCGTACAAAATCAGTGAGGTGTGCATGGCACGGACCCAGTCTGCATTGGGTTTCTTGCCGTGTAACAGATGCAGGAAGTGGCCGCCGATCGAGTCGTCATCTGTTTGTACGTCGATGATGCGACCGTTGTGGCTAAAGTGATACCAGTAGAGCAGGGCAGAACCGAGGTTCGCCATGAGGCGGTCAGCAATGTCACGTGCATCAGGTGTATTGTGGTCTTCTTTTTCTGGCAGGATGCAACCCAGTGCCGAGGCGGCGGTCCGCATCACGTCCATGGGGTGACTGGCGGCAGGCAGCGATTCCAGAACCGTTTGCAGCTGGGCGGGCAGACCGCGCAACGCGCGCAACTTTTCTTTATACGCGGTCAACTCAGCCTTGTTAGGCAGTTTGCCGTGAATCAGCAGGTGAGCGATTTCCTCGAACTCGCTAGTATCTGCGAAATCAAGAATGTCATACCCGCGATAGTGCAAGTCGTTACCGCTGCGACCGACGGTACACAGAGCAGTGTTACCTGCCGTCACACCTGACAATGCGACAGATTTTTTTGGTTTAAAGACAGGTGCTGCAGTCTCGACAGCTTTTGCTGGAGCGGCGCGTTTCACCGTTTTTTTGGTTGTGGCCATATTGATTTCCTTGATAAATTATTTGGATTTGCCTTGGGCAAACAGTACGTCGAGTTTGCCTTCGAATTCATGATAGTTGATGCGGTCGTAGAGTTCATCACGCGTTTGCATGAGGTCAATGACGTTGCGCTGGTGGCCGTCGCGGCGGATGGCGGTATACACCGTCTCTGCCGCTTTGTTCATGGCTCGGAAAGCAGACAGCGGATAGAGCACCATGCCCACACCTGAGCTGCGCAACTCTTCGACTGAAAAAAGTGGGGTTTGACCAAATTCAGTAATGTTTGCGAGCAAGGGTACGTTGACGGCTTTGGAAAACTTTTCAAACGTGGCGAGGTCGTAGGCGGCTTCGGCAAAAATCGCATCTGCACCCGCCTCAACGCATGCCATCGCACGCTCAATCGCAGCATCGACGCCGTGTGAGGCAATCGCATCGGTACGCGCGATCAGGTAAAAGCTGTCATCGGTACGGGCATCCGCCGCGGCTTTGACGCGGTCGCGCATCTCTTCTGTTGAAACGATTTCTTTGCCAGGGCGATGGCCGCAACGCTTGGCGCCGACTTGGTCTTCAATGTGACAGCCGGCCGCGCCGAACTTGCTCAAACTTTGAATGGTCCGCGCAATGTTAAAGGCCGAGGGACCAAAACCTGTGTCGATGTCGACGATCAAAGGTGTGTCACAGACATCGGTGATACGACGCACATCAGTCAGTACGTCATCAAGCGTGTTGATACCTAGGTCAGGCAAACCTAAAGAACCTGCTGCCACGCCGCCACCGGAGAGGTAGATGGCCTTAAAGCCGGCGCGCTTGGCAAGCAGAGCGTGGTTAGCGTTAATGGCGCCGATAATTTGCAAAGGCTTTTCGGCTGCGAGTGCTTCGCGAAACCGTTGACCAGCGGGGGCTTGTTTGGACATCTTGATCTCCGTGACAAATATTGATCTTTTGAAAAATGATCTTATAAAAAAATGGGCCCTTGTGGGGCCCATTAACTCGGTGCTTACTTGAGCAAATGAGCGACTGCGTCGCGCTCTTCTGTGAGTTCTTTAAGCGTCAGATCCATACGCTCACGCGAGAATGCATCCACCTCAAGCCCTGTTACGCGGTGATATTCGCCGCCTTCGCAGGTGACGGGTACGCCGTACATGATGCCTTCGGGGATACCGTAGGTACCATCGGAAGGCACGCCCATCGTGACCCACTTGCCATTTGTGCCCAGTACCCAATCACGCACGTGATCGATAGCAGCATTTGCGGCTGAAGCGGCGGAAGACAAGCCACGCGCTTCAATGATGGCCGCGCCACGCTTACCAACTGTTGGCAAGAACACGTCGCGGTTCCATGCGGCATCGTTGATCAGCTTTTCCACGCTCTGTCCGCCAATGGTGGCGAAACGGTAGTCTGCATACATGGTGGGTGAGTGGTTGCCCCACACTGCCAGCTTTTGGATGTCTGCAACAGGCTTGCCCATTTTTGAAGCCAACTGTGACAACGCACGGTTGTGATCCAGACGAAGCATGGCGGTAAAGTTTTTCGCTGGCAGGCTTGGCGCAGATTTCATTGCGATATAAGCGTTGGTGTTAGCAGGGTTGCCGACTACCAACACTTTGACGTTACGGTTTGCCACTGCGTTCAGCGCTTTACCTTGAGCGGTAAAAATGGCGGCATTCACAGCCAGCAGGTCTGCACGTTCCATGCCGGGGCCGCGGGGACGCGAACCGACCAGTAAGGCAACCTCGACGTCTTTGAAGGCTTCGAGTGGGTCACTGTGTGCAGTCATGGACTGCAACAAAGGAAATGCGCAATCATCGAGCTCCATCATCACGCCCTTAAGCGCTTTTTGAGCTTTTTCGTCCGGAATTTCCAGCAGTTGCAAAATAACAGGCTGGTCTTTGCCAAGCATTTCACCTGAAGCGATGCGGAACAATAGGGCGTAACCGATCTGGCCTGCTGCACCAGTAACCGCAACACGCATGGCGGGTTTGGACATAACGATCTCCGATAGAACTGAGAGGATTGTGAGAAAAGATAACTAAAGAGTTTAGCTTTTTTGTGGCACGTCTTTTTAAAGAGGTGATGCACAAGAAAATCAGCCTTCAAATGCTAATGCAAATACAGTCGTTTCGTCAACGATCTTATATCTTATATAAGACACAAGAGTGATGGACTTTCGACTAGGGTTATGCCACAATGTTGAATGATTTTTAAAAGCCATTCTGATGTCTGATAGCGCTCAACCTCGTACTGCCTCAGCCGACTCTGGAACGAGTACGGCGGCCGCATTTAGTCCTCTTTACCAGCAGATTAAAGCTTTGCTGGTCAAGTCGCTCGATGCCGGTGAGTGGAAGCCCGGTGAGTCTATCCCGAGTGAGATCGAGTTGGCCGCGCGTTTTCAGGTGAGTCAGGGGACGGTGAGAAAAGCGGTTGATGAATTGGCGGGTCAAAATATTCTATTAAGACGTCAGGGCAAGGGTACCTTTGTCGCGACCCATCTCGAGCCGCGCGTGCGCTTCAGATTTTTGAGGCTTGCGCCGAACGAAGGGGCGCCTGAGCCCGCACAAAGCAAGATATTGGATTGTCGTCGCATCCGTGCGAATGCTGAAATTGCGCGTGCCCTAGAGATCAAGTCGGGTGAGCCTGTGGTGGCGATTCGTCGCGTGTTGTCATTCTCTAATGTCCCAACTGTGGTGGACGATATTTATTTGCCAGGAGCCTTATTTAAGGGTTTGACTGCAGATTTGTTAAATGACTACTCGGGGCCGCTTTACGGATTGTTTGAGTCTGAGTTTGATATCAGTATGGTGCGTGCCGATGAACAGCTGCGGGCTGTTGCCGCACCGGACGATATTGCACTTGCTCTTGGTTTGACGGCTGCAATACCCCTACTTTGTGTAGAGCGAATTTCCTTCACCTATGGAAACCGTCCTGTAGAATTACGTATCGGTCATTATGTGACTAATGAGTATTATTATCGTAATAGTTTGAATTGATTGACTTTTTTTATCGTTTTGCATGCAGTCTCACCATGAGTGAAAATAGCGTGTTTTCTCTTGTTTAACTGTTCTATGTTCGAGGTCGTTATGTCTGACTCAGCTAACAAGCCGCGTCCTCAGTTCCGTAACATTAATGTTATAGATTTGATGAAGTATCGCTTGCCGATGGCCGGTAAAGTTTCCATTCTTCATCGCGTGAGTGGAGCGTTACTCTTTTTGTGTCTGCCACTCTTAATTGCATTGTTTGCAATGAGTTTCGTGAGCCAATCTGGGTTCAATGCAATGGCAATGGTCATTGGCCACCCCATCGTTAAGTTGATTCTTTTGGTCCTGATCTGGGGTTACTTGCATCACTTCTGTGCGGGTATTCGTTACTTGATCCTTGACCTGCATATCGGTTTGGACAAAGAATCTGCCGCGAAGAGCGCAAGTCTTGTCATGGGCGTGAGCTTGGCGCTTACTTTTGTCTTTGGTCTCAAATTATTCGGAGTGTGGTGATGGTTCCCGTCGAAAAAATCGGTCCCAAGCGTCTGGTAGTTGGCGCACACTACGGCACTGGCGAGTACATCGCTCAACGTGTCACGGCCATTATTCTTGCTGTCTACACGCTTGTACTGTTGGTCGGTATCCTCACGATGCCTGGCTTTACGTATGAAGGTTGGAAAAATCTCTTCACGTTCACCGTGTTGTTCATGCCGTTAGGACAAATCCTCGCTTCGCTCGCAATGTTTTCGCTTGCCTGGCATGCCTGGATTGGTGTGCGCGACATTTGGATGGACTATATCAAGCCCGTAGGCCTTCGCCTTTTTTTGCTGGTGTTGACAATTTTGTGGTTAGTTGGATCGGTCGTGTACTTTGTACACATCCTTTGGAGAAATTAAGCCGTGGCATCAGTCAAATCAAATTTACCGCGCCGTCAATTTGACGTCGTGGTCGTGGGTGCCGGCGGAGCCGGTATGCGTTGCTCGCTTCAACTCGCAAATGCGGGCTTGTCCGTTGCAGTGCTTTCAAAGGTCTTTCCAACACGCTCGCACACCGTTGCGGCGCAAGGTGGTATTGGTGCCTCTTTAGGCAACATGAGCGAAGACAATTGGTACTGGCACATGTACGACACCGTTAAGGGTTCGGATTGGCTGGGTGACCAAGATGCAATCGAATTCATGTGTCGCGAAGCACCCAATGCTGTGTATGAGCTCGAGCATATGGGTATGCCTTTTGACCGTAATCCTGACGGCACGATTTATCAGCGTCCGTTCGGTGGTCACACCGCCAATTTTGGTGAAAAGCCCGTCCAGCGTGCCTGTGCCGCTGCCGACCGTACAGGCCATGCGCTTTTGCACACGCTCTATCAGCGTAACGTTGCTTCACGCACACAGTTTTTCGTAGAGTGGCTGGCGCTTGATCTTATCCGTAACGATGCTGGCGACGTGTTAGGCGTCACTGCGCTCGAAATGGAAACGGGTGAGATTTACATATTTGAAGCCAAGACAACGGTGATTGCAACCGGCGGTGCAGGGCGTATTTGGGCGGCATCGACCAACGCCTTCATCAATACGGGTGACGGAATGGGTATGTGCGCTCGTGCGGGCATTCCCATGATGGATATGGAATTTTGGCAGTTTCACCCCACGGGCGTAGCCGGTGCGGGAGTGCTGATTACTGAAGGTGTGCGCGGAGAGGGCGGTATCCTCCTCAACAAGGATGGCGAGCGCTTCATGGAGCGTTATGCCCCAACCTTGAAAGACTTGGCTCCGCGCGATTTTATCTCGCGTTGTATGGACCAGGAAATTAAAGAAGGTCGTGGCTGTGGACCGGACGGTGCTTACGTGCATCTCAAGCTCGACCACCTCGGCGCCGATGTGATCAACAAGCGCTTGCCTTCGATTCTAGAAATCGGACATAAGTTTGCCAACGTTGATGCCACTAAAGAGCCAATTCCTGTTGTCCCAACTATCCATTATCAGATGGGCGGCATACCTTGTAACTACAATGGTCAGGTCACCACGTGGGACGGCAAACAGGCAAATATTGTCAATGGCCTTTATGCGATCGGCGAGTGCTCGGCGACTTCTGTGCACGGTGCGAACCGCTTGGGAACCAACTCCTTGTTGGATCTGATCGTGTTTGGTCGTGCAGCAGGCAACCACATTGTTGCGGCACACCCTGAGCGTCAGCATGCTCACCAGCCATTGCCACAAGAGTCGGTGGACTTTTCACTTGATCGGGTTAACAAACTCGAGCAGCGTAAAACGGGTGAAAAAGCACAAGTCGTGGGTAATGAAATTCGCAATGCCATGCAACAGCACTGTGGCGTGTTCCGCACGATGGCTTCTCTCAAAGAAGGCGTGGCAAAGATCGATGCTTTGGCCGAGAAAGTCGATAACATCGCTTTCCAGGACAAGTCCAAGGTCTTTAATACTGCACGGATTGAGGCGCTCGAACTGAGCAACATGATCGAAGTGGCACGTTCGACGATTCACTCAGCGGCAGCACGCACGGAAAGTCGTGGTGCGCACGCGTTGGATGATTTCCCGACACGTGATGATGACAATTGGATCAAACACACGCTGTGGTATTCGGAAGGCAATCGCCTCGATTACAAGCCTGTGCAGATGCAGCCACTCACAGTCGAAAGCTTCCCGCCCAAGACCCGTACATTCTAAGTCAGGATATCTGGAATAAATCATGAGCAAAAAACGCATCGTGAAGTTTGAAATTTACCGCTACGATCCTGACAAGGATGAGCGTCCATACATGCAAAAACTCGAAGTTGAGTTGCAGCCTACTGACAAGATGTTGCTGGATGCGTTGATCCGCATCAAGATGGATGTCGATGACAGCTTGGCACTTCGCCGTTCATGCCGCGAAGGCGTGTGTGGCTCAGATGCAATGAACATCAATGGTAAAAACGGACTGGCCTGCACAACCAACATGCTCGAGCTCAAAGAGCCTGTGGTCTTGCGCCCACTTCCAGGTCTGCCAGTGATTCGCGATCTGATCGTCGACATGACGCAATTCTTTAACCAATACCACTCTATTCGTCCGTATTTGATCAACGACACGCCACCGCCCGAAAAAGAGCGCTTGCAGTCGCCTGAGGCGCGCGAAGAGCTGGATGGTTTGTACGAGTGTATTTTGTGCGCCT
Source organism: Burkholderiaceae bacterium (assembly GCA_023653055.1). Lineage (GTDB taxonomy): Bacteria > Pseudomonadota > Gammaproteobacteria > Burkholderiales > Burkholderiaceae_B > Zwartia. Next base: position 41,019 of record JAMNXR010000009.1, read on the forward strand.
GTTGCTCGACCTCGTGCCCATCATTTTGGTGGAATCCCGACAAGTTCGTGGGTCCTGCAGGATTGTTACAAGCGTATCGTTTTATTGCAGATACCCGCGATCATGCCACGGCTGAGCGTCTCGATAACCTCGAAGACCCATACCGCTTGTTCCGTTGCCACACAATCATGAATTGTGTGGACGTGTGTCCAAAAGGTCTAAACCCATCGCGCGCGATAGGTAAGATTAAAGAAATGCTTGTGCGTCGTACGGTTTAACAAAGAGCTCAAATGGGAACGATATCAGATCAGGATCGGATTAGGTTACGTTGGCGTGCTAGACGCGGCCTACTGGAAAATGATCTGATTCTTACCCAGTACCTCGATACCTATCAAGCAGATTTGACAGACGTCGAAGTCGGCGCGTTGACTCAGCTGTTTGAAATCTCAGATAACGAGCTGTTAGACTTACTTTTAGGTCGTGTTGAGCCCGAGGGGGCGCTTGACCGACCCGCAGTCAAGATGGTGCTTGCGCAGATACGCGCGGCATAGACAGCATTTTGCCTTGCTAACCAAATATAAACGAAGGAATTACGTATGAAACTGTCCGACAATAAAGCCACGTTATCGTTTTCAGACGGTAGCCCTTCGGTTGATTTTCCCATGTACGACGGCAGCGTCGGCCCACAGGTGATCGACATTCGTAAGCTTTACGGTCAGACCGGTTTGTTTACGTACGACCCGGGCTTTTTATCGACCGCTTCGTGTACTTCTAACATCACATATATCGATGGTGACAAGGGCGAGCTACTTTATCGTGGCTATCCTATCGAAGAGCTCGCAGTCAATTGCGATTTTATGGATATCAGTTACCTGATTCTGAATGGCGAGTTGCCAGACCCAAAGCAGAAGACTGATTTTGATACGCTTGTAACGCGTCATACGATGGTCAACGAGCAGATGCATTTTTTCCTGCGTGGTTTCCGTCGTGACGCGCACCCGATGGCTGTCTTGACTGGCTTGGTGGGTGCACTTTCAGCTTTCTACCACGACTCGACAGATATCACCAACCCGCATCATCGCCATGTTTCGGCCATTCGTCTGATCGCCAAGATGCCGACTCTTGTTGCCATGGCATACAAGTACTCGCAAGGCCAGCCCTACATCTACCCACAGAACAATCTTTCATACACGGGTAACTTCCTGCGTATGATGTTCGCAACACCTTGCGAAGAGTACGTGGTCAATCCAGTCGTCGAGCGCGCGCTCGATCGCATCTTTATTTTGCACGCTGACCACGAGCAAAATGCTTCAACTTCCACTGTTCGTTTGTGTGGATCTTCAGGTACCAATCCTTTTGCAGCGATTGCTTCGGGTGTCGCTTGTTTGTGGGGTCCCGCTCACGGTGGCGCCAACGAAGCATGTTTGCAGATGCTCGAAGAGTTGCAGGCCAAAGGCGGCATGTCAAAAGTTGGCGAGTTCATGGAGCAGGTCAAAGACAAAAACTCCGGCGTGCGTCTGATGGGTTTTGGTCATCGTGTTTACAAAAACTACGATCCACGCGCCAAGCTTATGCAGCAAACTTGCAAGGAAGTGTTGGCAGCCTTGGGTCTGGAAAACGACCCTCTGTTCAAACTTGCGATGGAAGTCGAGCGTATTGCGCTTGAGGATCCTTACTTTGTTGAGCGTAAGCTGTATCCAAACGTTGACTTCTACTCTGGTATTGTTCAGCGCGCGATCGGTGTGCCAACAGCACTGTTTACTGCGATTTTCGCTTTGGCTCGTACCGTGGGCTGGATTGCGCAATGGAATGAAATGATTTCTGACCCAGAGTACAAGATTGGCCGTCCTCGCCAGCTGTACCAAGGTTCAGTGTCACGTTCGGTTCCAAAGCGATAGACATTTAAAATATCTTTTCAATGAAAAACGCCTGAATATTCAGGCGTTTTTTTTCGTCTGGAGCGCGCACCCAAGCGCTGACTCCTAACGGACATTCATGCAAGTTAGCGTTGTTCTGCTTCCATCTGCGCATCAATCACGGCCAAAGCGGTCATGTTGATCACGCGACGCACAGTGGCGCTGTTTGTCAAGATATGAACTGGACGCGCCGCACCCAACAAAACAGGACCCATTGCAACGCCGTTACTCCCTGTCATCTTCAACAGGTTATACGTGACGTTACCGGTATCGAGGTTCGGCATGACCAAAAGATTGGCGCTACCTTTCAAGGTGCTGTCAGGATAATTTGCCGTCCGGATCGACTCAGAAAGCGCAGAGTCTGCATGCATCTCACCATCTACTTCGAGCGAAGGTGCGCGCTCACCAATGAGCTGTCGCGCGTGCGCCATTTTGCGTGATGAAGCCGTTGGACGACTTCCAAAGTTTGAGTGTGAGACCAAGGCGATTTTTGGAACGATGCCAAAACTGCGCATTTTATTTGCAGCCTGCACGGTCATATCTGCCACTTGCTCGGCAGAGGGGTCTTCGTTGACGTGTGTATCGCAAATGAACAAAGTCTGCTCGGGAAGCATCAGCACATTCATCGCTGCAAAGGTCGTGGCACCTTTTTTCAAACCAATGACGTCTTCAACATACTGCAGCTGATTATCGAAACGGCTACCAATGCCACACAGCACTGCGTCGGCATCGCCGCGCTTGAGGAGCAATACGGCGATAAGGGTGTTGTGCTTGCGCACCATTGCTTTCGCGACTGTAGGCGTTACACCCTCGCGACCCTTGATACGGTAATACTCCTGCCACGACTCGTTAAAGCGGGCATCATCCTCTGGATCTACAATTTCAATATTTTTACCGACCTCTAAACGCAAGCCCATTTTCTGGATGCGCATATTGATCACCGATGGACGACCAATGAGTATCGGAAAGGCGATTTTTTCGTCAGACACTGTTTGAGCCGCACGCAAGACACGCTCATCTTCACCATCCGCGTAAATCACGCGCTTAGGCGCACGTTTCGCTTGCGTGAAGAGTGGGCTCATGAGCTGTCCAGAGTGGTAGACCATTGCCTGGAGTTTGGCTTTGTAGGCCTCCATGTCTTGAATAGGTCTACGCGCCACACCAGAGTCGGCTGCGGCTTGCGCAACGGCTGGAGCAATCTGCACGATCAATCTAGGATCAAAAGGCTTAGGAATAATGTAGTCCGGCCCAAAGGTCAGATCTTGACCTGCGTAGGCTTGCGCAACTTCGTCGCTCTGCTCGGCCTCTGCAAGTTCGGCAATCGCCTTGACGCAAGCAAGCTTCATGGCCTCGGTAATGCTGCTCGCCCCGGCATCCAGGGCGCCACGGAAAATAAACGGGAAACAGAGGACGTTGTTGACCTGATTCGGGTAGTCGGAGCGACCCGTGGCAATAATGCAATCTGGACGCGCTGCTTTTGCAATTTCAGGGCGGATTTCGGGTTCAGGGTTTGCCAATGCCAAAATCAAGGGCTTCGTGCCCATGCTCGTGACCATTTCCGCATTTACGACACCAGGCGCGGAGCAGCCCAAAAATACGTCGGCGCCCACCATTGCTTCCGCAAGCGTGCGAAGTGCTGTTTTTTGTGCATAGCGTTTTTTATTTTCTTCCATCTGTGTATCTCGGCCTTCATAAATCACCCCACGCGAGTCACAGACAAAAATATGTTCTTTTTTGATACCGAGATGGACAAGCAAGTCCAAGCAGGCAATCGATGCCGCACCGGCGCCAGACACGACCAGTTTGACCTGATCCATTTTTTTACCTACGACCTTCAGGCCGTTCATGATCGCAGCCGAGGAGATGATAGCTGTGCCATGCTGGTCATCATGAAAAACCGGGATTTTCATTCGCTCGCGCAGCTTTTTCTCAATATAAAAGCACTCGGGCGCCTTGATATCTTCGAGGTTGATACCGCCAAGGGTAGGCTCGAGGGCTGCGATGATATCTACGAGTTTGTCCGGGTCGGTTTCTGCAAGTTCGATATCAAACACATCGATCCCGGCAAATTTCTTGAATAAACAGCCTTTGCCCTCCATGACGGGTTTGGATGCCAAAGGACCGATGTTGCCAAGCCCCAATACGGCCGTGCCATTCGTGATGACGGCAACCAAATTGGAGCGTGAGGTGTATTTTGCCGCGGCCTCTTCGCCTCCCTCGTGGATGGCCATACACGCTGCCGCAACGCCAGGGGAGTATGCGAGGGACAAGTCATCCTGATTCGCGAGAGGCTTGGTCGGCGTGACCGAAATTTTCCCAGGGGTGGGATAGGCGTGGTAATCGAGGGCGCGCTTGGCGAAGTTGTCTTCCATGGATCTCATCTATGCGTCAGGGGAAAAGGTGACACCTAGCTTACAGGCAAGCGCACGATTCGGCTTAAATTTCACATATTTTTCGATTTTGCGGTGCAGCATATGGAGGAACCACGAATGGCTTGGGGTTATACTAATGTGCCGGCTCTTAAGGCTTTTAAATAACCGCCTTCTGCCCCGCTATCCGCAAATCGGTTTGGCCGAGAAAACGGAAGGTATTCCTGCATCGTAACGGGTGAAACATCCGAATAGGTGAAGCGCTAAAATGTCATTTCTTGATTCTTTACAGAACTCTTATCTTTTTGGGGGCAATGCGCCCTACGTAGAAGAACTCTACGAAGCCTACTTGGATAACCCAGGTTCGGTCCCGGATAATTGGCGTAATTATTTTGACCAGTTGCAGCACATGCCCGCAACGGATGGTCAAGAAGCCACACGCGACCAAGCACACGCACCCATCATCGAATCCTTTGCGCAACGCGCAAAAGCCAACGCGTTCGTTCAGCGTGGCCAGGAGCCCGATCTTGCAGTCGCGATGAAACAAGTGCATGTGCAATCCATGATTGCCGCGTATCGTTCACTCGGCTCGCGTTGGGCAGACCTAGACCCCCTCAAGCGTCAAGACCGTCCCAGTATTCCTGAGCTCGACCCTGCTTTTTATGGTTTGACTGAGGCCGATCTCGATCAGGTATTTTCAGCGACCAATACCTATTTCACCAAAGCGACAACGATGACGTTGCGCGAAATTCTGAAAGCCTTGCGTGACACGTACTGCCGCTCAATCGGCGTCGAGTTCATGCACGCGTCAGATCCAGCCGTTAAGCGCTGGGTACAGGAGCGCCTCGAGTCAACACTTAGTACCCCCACGTTAGCAGCCGATCGCAAGCGTCATATTTTGCAGCAGTTGACCGAGGCCGAAGGCCTTGAGCGTTTTCTGCATACAAAATACGTAGGTCAAAAGCGTTTCTCACTTGAGGGTGGTGACAGTTTCATCGCGTCAATGGACGAGGTCGTCAATCACGCAGGTGAGTCAGGCGTTCAGGAAATCGTGGTGGGCATGGCTCACCGTGGTCGCCTGAATATGCTGGTCAATATTATGGGCAAGATGCCCGGTGATTTGTTTGCCGAGTTCGAGGGTCATCATGCCGAAGGCTTGACCGACGGTGACGTGAAATACCACAACGGTTTTTCGAGTGATTTGTCCACCCGTGGCGGCCCAGTGCATTTGTCGCTGGCCTTTAATCCTTCTCACCTTGAGATCGTGAACCCTGTCGTTGAAGGCAGCGTGCGTGCGCGTCAAGAGCGTCGGGGTGCAGACGGCTACAAGCAGGTCTTGCCTGTGTTGGTGCACGGTGATGCTGCTTTCGCAGGTCAGGGCGTTGTGATGGAAACACTCAACCTCGCTGAAACCCGCGGTTATGGTACGGGCGGTACATTACACCTGGTCATCAACAACCAGATCGGCTTTACCACTTCTGACCCGCGCGACACACGTTCGACGATTTACTGTACCGACGTTTCCAAAATGATCGAAGCCCCCGTGTTTCACGTGAACGGTGATGATCCTGAGGCGGTGGTATTCGCAACACGTATGGCACTAGATTTCCGCATGCAGTTTGGTAAGGACGTCGTAGTCGACATCGTTTGTTTCCGTAAACTCGGTCACAACGAACAAGACACACCATCCCTGACCCAGCCACTGATGTACAAAACCATTGGTGCGCACCCCGGCACACGCAAGCTCTATGCGGACAAGCTGACGGCGCAGGGCGTGCTCAAAGACGGTGACGGAGACCAGCTCGTCAAAGACTATCGCCAGTACATGGAAGACGGTCGCCGTACGATTGAGCCTGTATTGACAGACTACAAGAGCAAGTATGCGATCGACTGGTCGTCTTACCTCAATGCTAAATGGACAGACCAGGCCGACACTGCTGTGCCAATCACTGAGCTCAAGCGCATTGGTGAAAAGCTCACAGTCCTCCCTGAGGGCTTTGCTCCGCACTCACTCGTCACCAAGTTATTGAACGATCGTCGCGCAATGGCGCGTGGTGAGATGAATCTCGACTGGGGTATGGGCGAGCATCTCGCTTTTGCAACACTGGTTGCCGCGGGCTACGCGGTTCGCATCACCGGCCAAGACTCTGGCCGTGGCACATTTACCCATCGCCACGCGGTATTGCATGACCAAAACCGTGAGCGTTGGGACGATGGTACGTACATTCCTCTGCAACACGTGGCTGAGGGTCAGGCACCCTTCACGGTGATTGACTCTGTATTGTCCGAAGAAGCCGTACTTGGTTTCGAATACGGCTACTCGTGCGCGGATCCCAAAACCCTCACCATCTGGGAAGCGCAGTTCGGCGACTTCGTCAACGGTGCACAGGTTGTGATTGACCAGTTCATCGTCTCCGGCGAGGCCAAGTGGGGTCGCCAGTCTGGTTTGACCATGATGCTGCCACATGGCTACGAGGGTCAGGGCCCTGAGCACTCATCCGCACGTATTGAGCGTTTCTTGCAGCTTTGCGCGGACAATAATATCCAAGTGGTTCAGCCCACAACAGCCGCTCAGATTTTCCATCTGTTGCGTCGTCAGATGATTCGTCAGTTCCGCAAGCCTCTCGTGATTTTGACGCCGAAGTCCTTGCTGCGTAACAAAGATGCGGGTTCCCCCCTGTCTGATCTGGCAAATGGCCGCTTCCGTCCAATCATTGCTGAGGTCGATGAGTCCATCAACCCCGCTTCGGTTAAGCGTGTGTTGGTTTGTTCAGGCAAGGTTTACTACGATTTGGTCAACGGTCGTCGCGAACGTAAAGACAACACGGTTGCGATCATTCGCGCCGAACAGTTGTATCCCTTTGCGCACAAGACCTTTGAAACCGAATTGCGCAAATACCCCAAAGCCACTGAAGTGGTCTGGGTTCAGGACGAGCCACAGAATCAGGGCTCTTGGTTCTATGTTCAGCATCACTTGTATCAAAACATGTCCAGCGGTCAAAAGCTTGGCTACGCAGGTCGTGCGGCCTCCGCCTCGCCAGCCGTTGGCTATTTGGCTAAACACCTTGAACAGCAGAAAGCGCTGGTCGAGCAAGCGTTTGGCAAGTTCAAGACTTTCATGCTGACTAAATAAACCCAGATCAACGCATTCAACGCATTTATCCAATTACGGAAAAAAACATAATGGCTCTCACCGACGTTGTTGTTCCACAATTATCCGAATCAGTGTCCGAAGCGACTCTTTTGACTTGGAAAAAGAAACCTGGAGAGGCAGTTCAGGCCGACGAAATTTTGATCGAAGTCGAAACCGACAAAGTGGTCCTCGAAGTCCCAGCCCCCGCCTCTGGCGTACTGTCTGAAATCGTTAAAGGCGATGGCAGTTTGGTGACCTCCGGCGAACTCTTGGCGCGTATCGATACAGCTGGTAAAGCCGCAGCAGCACCTGCCGCCGCAGCGTCTGCGCCAACTGCGGCTCCTGCTGCAGTCTCCGCTCCCCCGGCAGCAGCTTCAACATCTTCAGCCGGTATCGCTTCTCCTGCCGCTTCTAAAATTCTTGCTGACAAGGGCGTCTCTGCTGCCGCTGTTTCAGGTACAGGCCGCGATGGTCGTATCACCAAAGGCGATGCACTGGGTGCCTCTGCTGCGTCTGCCCCAGCTGCTGCAGCGCCTAAGGTTGCGTTGGCAAACCCTTCTGTGCCGATGACACAATCACTAGATGGTCGTCCTGAGCAGCGCGTACCCATGAGCCGTTTGCGTGCGCGTGTGGCGGAGCGTTTGTTGCAATCGCAACAGGACAACGCCATCTTGACGACGTTCAACGAAGTCAACATGCAAGGTGTGATTGATCTGCGTAACCTCTACAAAGACAAGTTCGAAAAAGAACACGGCGTCAAGCTGGGCTTTATGTCTTTCTTTGTCAAAGCTGCGGTAGCTGCGCTTAAGCGCTATCCCATTTTGAACGCCTCGGTAGATGGCAAAGACATCATCTATCACGGCTATTTTGATATCGGTATCGCTGTAGGTAGCCCACGCGGTTTGGTCGTGCCAATCTTGCGTAACGCAGACCAACTGACGATCGCCGAAATCGAAAAGACGATTGCAGATTTTGGTAAGCGCGCTTCTGAGGGCAAGCTTGGCATCGAAGAGATGACAGGTGGTACCTTCTCGATATCGAACGGTGGCGTATTTGGTTCGATGCTGTCGACACCTATTATCAATCCTCCACAAGCCGCGATTTTGGGCGTGCATGCAACAAAAGAGCGTGCCGTGGTTGAAAAGGGTCAGATCGTGATTCGCCCGATTAACTATCTTGCGATGTCTTATGACCACCGCATCATTGATGGTCGCGAAGCTGTTCTGGGCTTAGTTGCCATGAAAGAGGCGCTCGAAGATCCGCAGCGCATGCTGCTCGAAATCTAAGCTGGAAAATTTATGTCTTCAAATCAATTTGATGTGGTGGTGATTGGTGCGGGTCCTGGCGGTTATATCGCTGCGATCCGTGCGGCGCAGTTGGGAAAAACCGTTGCGTGTATCGATGCATGGCAAAATGGACAGGGTGGTCCTGCACCAGGCGGTACCTGCACCAACGTAGGATGTATTCCCTCCAAAGCGCTGTTACAGTCCTCTGAGCACTACGACCAAGTCAATCATCATTTGGTTGATCACGGAATCGAGGTCAAGGGTGTTTCGCTCAAGCTCGACAAAATGATCGGTCGTAAAAATAGCGTTGTTAAGCAAAATAACGACGGTATTCTCTATTTGTTTAAAAAGAACAAGATAACGTTCTTCCACGGCAAAGGTGCTTTTGCGGGTAAAGTTGATGGTGGCTGGGCGATCAAGGTTTCAGGTACGACGGAGGCCGATATTGTTGGTCAACACGTTGTGATCGCCACAGGCTCTTCAGCACGCGAACTGCCAGGCTTACCTTTTGACGAACAGCAAGTGTTGTCGAACGACGGTGCCCTGAATATCGCTGCGGTTCCCAAAAAGCTTGGCGTCATTGGCGCTGGCGTGATTGGTCTTGAAATGGGTAGCGTCTGGCGTCGTTTGGGTGCCGAAGTGACTATTCTTGAAGCGATGCCTGAGTTTTTGGCGGCAGTCGACACACAGGTTGCCAAAGAAGCCCACAAAATCTTCACCAAACAGGGCTTAAACATCCAGATGGGCGTCAAGCTCGGCGAGATCAAGTCGACGCCCAAGCAAGTGACGGTGCCTTATACGGACGCATCCGGTGCAGAGCAAAAACTCGTCGTGGATAAGCTGATTGTTTCAATTGGTCGCGTCCCTTACACGGGTGGCTTAAATGCTGACGCGATTGGTCTTAAACTTGATGAGCGCGGTTTTGTTGCTGTGGATGCAGATTGCAAAACCAACTTACCTAATGTTTGGGCAGTGGGTGACGTGGTGCGTGGTCCAATGCTTGCCCATAAAGCCGAAGAAGAAGGCGTTGCAGTGGCTGAGCGTATCGGTGGTCAGCATGGACACATCAACTTTGAGACGATTCCTTGGGTCATCTATACCTCCCCAGAGATTTCATGGGTGGGTCAGACCGAGCAGCAGCTTAAGTCCTCGGGTCGCGCCTACAAAGCCGGCAGCTTCCCATTTCTGGCGAATGGTCGTGCACGCGCATTAGGCGACACCACAGGTTTCGTCAAGATTTTGGCGGATGCGGTTACCGACGAAGTGTTGGGCGTGCACATCATTGGTCCGATGGCTTCCGAGCTGATCGCCGAAGCGGTCACCATCATGGAGTTCCGTGGTGCCGCCGAAGATATCGCCCGCATCTGTCATGCACATCCGACGTTGTCGGAGTCTATGAAAGAAGCAGCCTTGGCGGTTGATAAGCGCACACTCAATTTCTGAGGCACTTGTCGTGCAACTTTCTTGAACGTCCTTCAACACTATGAGAGCAGTCTGGCTGAGCGCGGTTATCAGCCAGACCCCGCCCAGCGCACTGCCATCGAGCGTTTGCAAAAGTATTTTGACGACTGGATCGCGTTTAAAAGCGATCGGTCCAGTGCCGTCAAACGCTTATTCAAACGTCCTGATGTGCCCAGAGGTGTTTACCTGTGGGGTGGTGTCGGGCGCGGCAAGAGCTTCTTGATGGACGCGTTTTACGCCACTGTTCCAGTCAAGCGTAAAACCCGTCTGCATTTCCATGAGTTCATGCGTAGTGTGCATCGCCAACTTGACGAAGTCAAAGGCATGCAAGACCCGCTTGACGAGGTAGCCAAACGCATCTCCAAGCGCTATCGCCTTATCTGTTTCGACGAGTTTCACGTCTCAGATGTGGCCGATGCCATGATTTTGTATCGGTTGTTACTCAAATTTTTCGAGCATGGCACTTCATTTGTCATGACGTCGAACTACGAACCTTCATTGCTCTATCCTGATGGCTTACATCGTGATCGTATTTTGCCTGCGATTGCTTTGCTCAAAGACCGTATGGATATTTTGAATGTCGACGCGGGGATTGACTACCGCCGACGGACACTGGAGCAGGTCAAGTGTTATCACACACCGCTCGGTGCGCAAGCCGATCAGGCTTTACAAGAGGCCTTTGTTCAACTGTCTGATACGCCTCCACAGGATCCGGTGCTTTTGATCGAGCATCGCGAAATCACGGCTAAAAAACGTGCGGGTAGCGTGGTCTGGTTTGATTTCGCGACTTTGTGTGGCGGACCAAGGTCGCAAAATGATTATCTTGAGATCGCCAGCCGATTTCATGCCGTGATTCTCTCAGACGTCCCAAAAATGGGACCGAAACATGCCTCTGAGGCCAGGAGATTCACTTGGCTGATCGATGTTTTCTATGATCATAAGGTCAAGCTGATCATGTCTTCTGAGTGTGAGCCAGAGGAAATCTACACCTCTGGTCCCATGTCGAACGAGTTTCATCGCACTGTTTCGCGCATCCTAGAGATGCAGTCCAAGGAGTATCTGGACTCCGAGCAGCGCGATACTGTCAGTCTCTAAGGTCAACATCATGAATACGCGCGTTCTCACCGGCATTACGACGTCGGGCACCCCGCATCTGGGGAATTATGTTGGTGCGATTCGTCCCGCTATTCAAGCGAGTCTTGAAAAAAATGTCGATGCCTTTTTCTTTTTGGCGGACTATCACGCATTGATTAAGTGCGAGGATGCGGACCGTATTGCGCGTTCGCGTTTGGAGATTGCTGCAACGTGGTTGGCTTCTGGACTGGATCCCGCGCGCGTGACTTTTTACCGGCAGTCTGATGTGCCCGAAATTCCTGAGCTATGTTGGATGCTGACATGTGTGACAGCCAAGGGTCTGATGAATCGCGCACATGCCTACAAGGCCTCGGTTGACCAGAATATTGCCAAGAGTGTGGAGCCTGATGACGGTATCAATATGGGTTTGTTTTCTTATCCCATTCTGATGGCGGCCGATATTTTGATGTTTAATGCACACAAAGTGCCTGTGGGTCGGGATCAGACTCAGCATCTTGAGATGGCACGTGACATTGCCCAGAGATTTAATCATTTGTATGGGCAGGGTAAAGACTTTTTCGTGCTGCCTGAGGCGGTCATCGCCGAAGATGTCGCGACCTTGCCTGGCCTTGATGGGCGCAAAATGTCCAAGAGCTATAACAATACTGTTCCATTATTTGAGGGTGGGTCGCGCGCACTTAAATCCACCGTCGCTAAGATCGTCACAGACTCTCGCGGTCCGGGTGAACCAAAAGATGCAGAGGCCTCGCATCTTTATCTCATATATAAAGCCTTTGCATCGTCAGCCGAAACTGCGGAGTTTCGCCAAGCGCTCGCGGCGGGAATGGGCTGGGGTGATGCCAAGCAGAAATTATGTGAGCGTATCGAGCAAGAGCTTGGACCGAAGCGTGATGATTACGAATCTTTGATGGCAAATCCCAATCGGATCGAAGAGATTTTGCAAGAAGGTGCGCGTAAAGCGCGTGCGATTGCGACACCCTTTATTCAAGAGCTCCGCCAAGCGGTTGGCTTGCGCACGCTCATAACTGAAACAAAATCTAGCGCTGCCAAGCAGGCTAAAAGTGGTGGCAAAGGCGCGCGTTTTGTCAGTTTCCGTGACGACGCAGGACAATTTCGCTTTCGCTTTATTGGCATGGATGGAGCCGAGATCTTTTCTTCAATCGCGTATGCAGACCCCAAGATGGCAGGTGCTGCCATGCGTGCACTGCAAGGCGGTGACTTTGAGGCCATGCTGACACTCTCAGGCGAGTTAGACTTTAGTTTGACACTAGAGGGTTCTATTGTGGCTTCTGGTGTGACAAGCGTTTCGAGCGCTCAGCGCGCAGAACGTATCGAAGCCTTGCGGGCGGCATTAAGCCCGACTGAGTGATTGCTGCGCGCTGAGTGACGCTAACCTATCGGAAAGGCACTCAGCGTATGCAAACGCTTGGGCCTTCAGCGTTTAAGTTTCGCGAACGCAGCCGCCATTGCGCCTTGTCCAGTGGTCTCGGGTGCACTGTTGCGGCTCGGCTTGGCACCACCCATGCCGCCTCCACCAGACGCCCCCCCCGAACTCCCTGAACGATTCTTTCCTGAGGCGTGACCACTCGTCGCGCCTGCATTCATGGAGCGTGCTGGCGGTGCTTCGTCATTTAAACGCATCGTCAAGGCGATACGTTTGCGCGGGATGTCGACTTCTTGCACACGGACGCTGACGGTTTGTCCCACACGCACAACATCACGTGGATCAGAGACAAATTTTTCTGCGAGTGCAGAGATGTGGACCAAGCCATCCTGATGGACGCCGATATCAACAAAGGCGCCAAAGTTGGCAACGTTAGTGACAACGCCTTCGAGAATCATGCCGGGTAAGAGATCGTTGAGCGTCTCGACACCTTCTTTAAAGGTCGCAGTCTTGAACTCAGGGCGCGGATCGCGTCCAGGCTTTTCGAGTTCGAGCAAAATATCCCGCACAGTTGGCACGCCAAAGCGTTCGTCTGTAAATTCTGAAGGCGAGAGGCCTTTGAGTTTTTCCCGGTTACCGATGACTTCCTTCATGTCTGCAGCGATTTTTTTCAAAATACGCTCAACGACTGGATAGGCTTCGGGGTGGACCGAAGAAGCATCAAGTGGATTATTACCATTGGGAATGCGTAAGAAGCCCGCGGCTTGTTCAAAAGCTTTTTCACCAAAGCGAGAGACTTCTTTGAGGGCGGCTCTATTGGGAAAAACACCCTTGTCGTCGCGATAGGCCACGATGTTTTTAGCCAAGGTGCTATTCAGACCTGAAACGCGGGCTAACAGAGCTGCAGAGGCGGTGTTCACATCAACACCCACGGCATTCACGCAGTCTTCGACCACGGCGTCCAGAGAGCGTGCCAGCTCGCGTTGATTGAGGTCGTGTTGATATTGACCTACCCCGATGGCTTTAGGTTCGATCTTGACGAGTTCCGCCAACGGATCTTGCAAGCGTCGTGCAATCGAGGCGGCACCGCGCAAGCTCACGTCCAGGTCTGGAAACTCAAGCGCAGCGAGCTCAGAGGCTGAATAGACCGAAGCCCCCGCCTCAGAAACCACAACACGTGTGAGTTTGAGATCAGGCTGTTCAGCCATCAGATCGGCAACGAGTTTTTCAGTTTCGCGCGAAGCCGTGCCATTGCCGATTGCAACCAACTCAATCTTGTGACGACGGGCAATCGCAGCCAGTGTCGCCAAAGACCCAGAGCGGTCGCGTCTTGGCTCAAAGGGATAGACCGTTGCGGTCTCAACCAGTTTGCCAGTGTGATCGATCGCAGCAACTTTAACGCCTGTCCGAATGCCGGGATCGAGACCCAATACCGCTTTAGGACCTGCAGGTGCAGCGAGTAAGAGATCTTTGAGATTGGCGGCAAACACACGAATTGCTTCGGTCTCTGCGCTTTCACGCAAGCGTGTGATCATTTCTGTTTCAAACATGGTCAACAGTTTCACGCGCCACGTCCAGCGTGCCACATCTGCTAGCCATTTTGCGCGGGGCGAGGGCGTCGCATCAAATAGATCTCTACCCAGTTTCAGGAATTGCGCCACGCGTTCGATGCAAGGATGCGGAACCAGAATGTCTTGACTGGCTTCGAGACCAATGCGGAGCTCCAGAACACCTTGTTGGCGGCCACGCAGCATCGCGAGGACGCGGTGCGAGGGAAGCGTACGAAGTGGTTCATTAAACTCGAACCAGTCGCGGAAATTCGCACCTTCGGCTTCTTTGCCCTCGGCTACTTTGGAGTAGAGGTAGCCATAGGACCACAAATGGGTACGCAGATCGGCCAGCAAATCCGCATTTTCAGCATAGCGCTCTGCGAGGATATCACGTGCACCATCAAGAGCAGTCTTTGCCTCCAGAATATTTGCATCCGGATTTAAATATTGTGCGGCCATCGCAATTGGGTCGCAACTCAGCTCTGCCAAAATAGCATCTGCGAGAGGCTCAAGACCTGCTTCTCTAGCAATTTGCGCACGCGTACGTCTTTTGACTTTAAAGGGTGCGTACAAATCTTCGAGTCGCTGCTTTGTGTCCGCCTGCTGGATAGATTTTTCCAGCTCAGGCGTCAGTTTTTGTTGTTCGGTAATCGAGGCCAAAATGGCTGCACGTCGCTCCTCGAGGTCGCGCAGGTAAAGCAGGCGCGTATCCAAATTTCGCAGCACGGTATCGTCTAGACCTCCAGTAGCCTCCTTACGGTAACGGGCGATAAACGGAATCGTTGCGCCGTCTTTTAGCAACTCGATCACCGCGGCAACCTGCTGAGGTCTGATGCTGAGCTCTTGGGCAAGTTGAGCCGTAATGCGAAGCTCGGCCTGCGCCGCTGTCACAGGGGCAGCAAACGTCGCAGAGGATGCAGGCGTGGTCGCAGCAGAAACCGCCGCCGTCTCTAAAGGTTTTGCTGGCTGGCCGGTCTGCGGTGTGGACTGCGTGGTCATTGAATCGCTCATAATTTTCGGTACTGTTGAGATAACGGCAAACGGATGATTTTGCCACAACAGTTAAATCTGCCCACATTCAACGGGGTATGATCCGTGGTGCTCCTTGGTGTCCTTTATGCAAGAACCTACAATTTCTGAGCTTTTCTCCCTTGATGGCCCGTTGGCCAGCATGTCTCCTGGCTTTCGTGTCCGCGCGTCCCAGATTGCCCTCGCACAAGCTGTCGAGCGAACAATTGCGGAGCACTCAACACTTGTCGCGGAGGCGGGGACGGGTACAGGGAAAACGTGGGCATATTTAGTGCCTGCATTGCTGGGGGGTGGAAAGGTTCTCGTATCGACCGGCACTCGGACGCTGCAAGACCAGTTGTTTGCGCGTGATTTACCTAGGGTGCGAGATGCCCTGAGCCTACCGGCCTCGATTGCGCTGCTCAAGGGGCGCGGCAATTATGTTTGCCACTACCACCTGGAGCGACTCCAAGGAGAGGACCGTGCGTTGCATTCGCGCGGTGAGGTACAACAGTTACGACACATTCAAACCTTCTCTCAGCAAAGCAGTACGGGCGATCGTGCCGATCTGCCGTCAGTGCCTGAGGACGCAGAGATTTGGCAGCGTGTCACATCAACGCGTGAAAACTGTCTGGGACAGGATTGTCCCAACGTGCGAGATTGTTTTGTGCTCAAAGCACGTCGTCAAGCCCAAGAGGCCGATGTGGTGGTGATCAATCACGCCTTGTTTATGGCGGATTTAATGTTGCGCGATGAGGGCATTACAGACTTGTTGCCTGCCGCGGATACGGTGATTTTTGACGAAGCGCATCAGCTGCCCGACACGGCGACGCGGTTTCTCGGCACGAGCGTGTCGACGCACCAGTTGATTGATTTGTCCAAGCTCGTTGAAACAGCAGGACTTGCTCATGCGCGTGAATTGACCAATTGGTCCGAGCAAGCCCGCAGGCTTGAGCATGCCACCAAAGAGCTCAGATTAAATTGTGCGGGTCTTGAAAAAATGCCTTCGCGTCGCGTGACGTTCGAAGCTTTTCCTTCCCCCGAGGGTTTTGATGGTGCGCGCGATGTATTGCAGACGGCATTGGATGAAATCGCAAGCATGCTTTCAAGCGTTGAGGAAAAGCATCCAGATTTGGCAGCGGCCGCCCGCAGTTGCCACGAGATCGCCGAGCGCTTGTCCGCATGGGGCAAGCCTGGAAGGTCTAGCCGAGCACCTGTGGAGGATGTCCAGCAGGTCGTGAGATGGGTAGAGTTAGGTTTACATCATGTGCGTCTGCATGCAGCGCCGCTCTCTGTCGCAGAGGCCTTTTCACGCTATCGGCAGGGGGGGCAAGCGTGGGTCTTTACTTCCGCGACCCTCTCCGTGCATGGAGACTTCTCTCATTTCACTTCGCGTCTGGGGCTTGAAAAAGCAGAGACCATACGGATGGAGTCTCCGTTCGACTACGCCAACCAAGCACTCCTGTTTGTCCCAAAGACACTCCCTGCACCGCAATCACCCGATTTTTTGCCTGCATTCGTTGAGACCTTGATGCCTCTCATTCAGGCCAGTCAGGGTGGCGCTTTGGTTTTGTGCACGACGTTGCGCGCAGTGGAGCGCGTCGCGGGCTTGCTCGCAGAGGCCTATGATCAGCTTGGATTAACGTGGCCCATTATGCGCCAGGGCAATGGCACGCGCAGAGATTTGCTCGAGCGCTTTCGTACATTGGATCATGCGGTTTTGGTGGGGAGTGCAAGTTTTTGGGAGGGGATCGACGTGGCCGGCGATCGTCTCACGCTCGTAGCGATCGACAAGCTTCCTTTTGCGCCACCTGATGATCCAGTTCTCGAAGCGCGTCTCAGAGCTTGTCGGAGCCGCGGGGGTAATCCGTTTATGGAATATCAGTTGCCTGAGGCCGCAATCGCTCTCAAACAAGGGGCGGGGCGTCTGATTCGCACCGAGACGGATTGGGGCGTGCTGATGGTGGGAGATACCCGCTTGGTTGACAAACCCTATGGCAAGCAGCTTTGGCGGGGGCTACCCCCTTTTGCAAGAACGCGTGACGTTGAAGAAGCTGTCGCTTTCTATCAACGTCATATCGTAGCACCGGCGGCTTAACCCGCTGTTGCTCAGCGTATTTCTGGTCAATGCAGGTTTAGAACAAGCGCAAAGGATTCCAGGCGCTGTACTTATCAGGAAAGCCTTTGGTAATGAGTGTGGTCTTGGGAAAGTTTTGTAGCAACACGCGCTCAGTATCGTTACGCAGATCCGTCATACCCAGCTTTTCATAGGACATCATCATGATGTAGAGCGCAGGTTCAGCGGCAGGTACGCCCTGATAGTCCGTAATCACGCTTTGTGCGCGACTGATGGCCGCGACATAGGCATAGCGGTCGTAGTAAAAACGCGCAATGGTCATTTCGTTTTCTGCCATGGTGTTAACCAGCCAGTTCAGACGCTTGCGTGCATCGGGTGTGTAACGGCTTTCTGGATATTGCTGAACCAACTCGGTAAAGGCGGCAAAGGATTGGCGCAGGGCACGCACGTCACGCTCACCAGGATTTTGACGGGTAAAGCTTGCGAAAACGGCGCTTGGGGGGGTGAAGTTAACCAGACCCTTGAGGTACAAGACGTAATCCATGGAAGGATTGCCTGGATACTGTTGCTGAAAACGTGTCAGCGTTCCAATCGCAAGTTCTGGCTCTTTATCTTTCCACTGACAATACGCCAGATTAATTTGGGCCTGCTGGGCGTAGACGCCAAAAGGAAAGCGTGCTTCAACCGCGGCAAACCGTTCCTTGGCCACGCGCCAGTTAGCAGAGTTCATCTCTGTTTTGCCGTCTTGAAATAGTCGTTCGGCATTCCAGTTGGCTGTAGGGTCGTATTCCGGGGCCTTGGTCCCGCAACCAGAGATCAGCGCCAATGCGGCAAACATCAATAAAACCCGGCTGATGACGTGACTCAGCGAGAGTATAGGAGGAAAAGAAAAGGTGGCGCGATCCATCACGAGATGATCCTTGGTGTTAGCATTCTCCACTGATTATAAGACGAGTCGAAATGCCTGATAACCCTATTTCTGAAGATACTCTTCCAGACGACGAACCGCAGATTTTTCGGGTCACCGATGAAATGCCCCTGGAACGTCTCGATAAAGTGCTGGCGCAACTGGTGCCTCAGCATTCCCGTAGCCGGATACAGACCTGGATTGAGCGTGGCCATGTGTTGATCAATGGCAAGGTCGCCCGTGTGCGTCAGACCTTGCGTGAGGATGACATCATTACGGTGTACGAGCAACCCTCACCAGAGGAGGGTGCCTTTAAACCTGAGCCAATCGCGTTTGACGTGATGGGTGAGAGCCCGGATTGGATTGTCGTTAATAAGCCCGTGGGCTTGGTTACCCATCCTGGTGCCGGGAATTGGAGCGGTACGCTTTTAAACGGTTTGCTCTATCGCTATCCAGAGCTCGCGCAGGTGGCGCGTGCAGGCATTGTTCATCGTCTGGACAAGGACACTTCTGGATTGTTGGTGGTGGCGAGAAACGAGGTGGCTCAGACACATTTGGTTCGACAGCTCCAAGCGCGCACGATGGGACGAGAGTATCTTGCGCTTGCACACGGTCGTATGTTGGGTGTGGGCACTGTTGATCGACCCATTGGTCGAGATCCACGCGTACCTGTGCGCATGGCGGTTGAGCGCCCTAGCGCGCCTAAAACCGCCATCACCCATTACTCGCTGATGCGAGTGGGTGAATATCATGACTCGAATATTTCTCAGGTCAGTTGTCGTCTGGAGACAGGGCGTACCCATCAGATTCGTGTTCATTTGGCCAGTCTGGGCCACCCGCTGTTGGGCGACACGCAGTATGGAGGCCGTATCATCGGTGACGCCAATCGTCAGATGTTGCACGCCTTCCAGCTCCGCTTCGAGGACCCGACGTCTGGCGAAGAGGTGGCTTTTACTGCGCCACCTGCGGAGGATCTCCTGCGTGTTCAAGAGCAGATTCAATGGAAATAAACCCTCAACACTCCTTTTCTGTTGTGCAGCCTGCGCGCAACTGGCCTGGCGTCAGGGCGTTTTGTACAACGAGGGAGGGGGGGCTGGGTACAGCGCCTTTTGACACCTTTAATCTGGGACTTGGGGCAGGGGATACGCCAGAGGTTGTCTTAGCGAATAGGCAACTGCTCAATCGAGCGCTTCCTGCGGAGCCTGCTTGGTTGAAACAAGTGCATGGTGTGCGTGTCGTTGATGCGGACGATTCGACGATTTTTGCATCAAATTTGAACGCGCCTGAGGCCGATGCGTCTGTGACAACCTGCCCTGAGCGGGTATTAGCAGTTTTGACTGCGGACTGCCTCTCTGTTGTGCTCTCGGATGATCGCGGCTCCGTCCTGGGCGCCGCTCATGCCGGCTGGAAGGGCCTAGCTTGGGGCGTTCTCGAAGAAACGCTTGCGCTGATGCTGCGCAAACAACCCAAAGGCTCAGGCTGGCGCGCTTGGATTGGTCCTGGTATTGGCGCCGCGGCTTTTCAAGTCGGGGCGGATGTTCGGGATGCTTTTTCAACAGAGCTTGCGATACAGCCTGACCTGTGTGTGGTTGACCCCTCCGTGGCGGAGCGCTGGAGGCTCGATCTGGCAGGGATCGCGCAACTGCGCCTTCACCGAATGGGGGTGCAAGATGTTGAGCTCAGTCATCGTTGTACAGTCAGTAATCCTAAGCAATTCTTTTCTTATCGCCGGGATCGTCAAGCTGGACGGATGGCAACAGTGGCTTGGATGGCCTCGCAGAAATCATAAGTACTGTTAAATATCGTTAATCGACCAAAAGTATTGATTTGCGTCCGTTTCCCCTGATTGACATTCTCTTTAATGCAGAGCAGGATTGGGTCACTGCGTGCTGATAAAGGTCACGATTTGAATTTCCCATTTCCTGAAGGTTGGGTGCCTCCGACCAGTCTATCCCCCGAGGCACTCGCCAAGATTCAGCATGATTTTTTGGAGGGATGGCAACGCATTTCAAAGGATGCGGCCGATGGTCATTTGACCCCGCTCAAGGACAGGCGTTTTGCAGCGTCGGCGTGGGCGACCAGTCCACCACACTTAATGATGGCGCATTTGTATTTGCTTTCAGCTGATGCCATGAGCCGCATGGTGTCTGCTGCGACGGCAGAGCCTGACGTCAAAAACCGCTTAGAGTTTTCGATTAGCCAGTGGCTCGATGCCTTATCGCCCGCTAATTTTCTTGCGACAAATCCAGAAGCTCAGGCGGCCCTTGTCGACTCAGGAGGTGAGACGCTTGTGGCAGGTATGCAAAACCTGCTGACTGACCTGCAGAAAGGCCGTATTACCCAGACGGATGAGACCAAATTTAAGCTGGGTGAAAATGTTGCCACCACGCCAGGGTCGGTGGTGTTTCAAAACGCCTTTTTTCAGTTGATTCAATACGCCCCGAGCACACCCACGGTATTTCAACGTCCGATCTTGCTTGTGCCCCCGTGTATCAATAAGTTTTACATTCTTGACCTGCAACCCGAAAACTCGCTCGTCCGCTATTTAGTCGAACAAGGCTTTACGGTCTTTTTAATGTCTTGGCGCAACCCATTGGCAGAAGAGTCTGATGAGATGGCGCAGGCGACATGGGATGATTATTTAGAGCACGGCATTCTCAAGGCAATTGAAGTCACGCAAACGATCTCAAAACAGCCCCAAATCAACGCACTTGGCTTCTGTGTAGGTGGCACAATGCTCGCGACGGCGCTCGCCGTGGCGGCCGCCCGTGGAGAGGAGCCTGTTGCGGCGGTCACAATGTTGACTGCCATGGTGGATTTCCATGACACCGGTATGCTCGGCGTGTTTGTTGACGAACAACATGCAAAATTGCGCGAGGGACAGATCGGCGAAGGTGGTTTGATGTCTGCCCGTGAACTAGGCTCGACCTTTTCATTTCTGCGCCCGAATGAACTGGTATGGAATTATGTTGTTTCTAATTATTTAAAAGGTCAAACGCCTGTCGCTTTTGATTTGTTATTCTGGAATAGCGACGGTACGAATTTACCGGGTCCTTTTTTTACTTGGTATTTCCGTCATACTTATTTGGAAAACAAACTCTGTCAGCCGGATGTTCTGACCTGTTGCGGCGTACCGATTGATATGCGCAGAGTCAATATCCCGGCGTTTATTTACGCTTCACGCGAGGATCACATCGTGCCTTGGCGCTCAGCCTTTGCGACCTTGTCCTTATTTTCCGGTGACAAGACATTTGTCTTGGGTGCCTCTGGGCATATTGCAGGCGTGATTAATCCGCCTGCTAAACATAAACGAAGTTATTGGGTAGGGACGCCAAAGGCTGACATCAATGATCCGGACAAGTGGGATCAGCAGTCCGTCGAAAAGCCAGGTAGTTGGTGGCCCACTTGGGTCGAGTGGCTGAGCATGCACAGCGGTAAGCGCGTGCGGGCACCAAAACTAGCCGGGCGAGCACCGTATCAAATCATTGAGGCGGCACCGGGGTCTTACGTTAAAGTTAGAGCAGTCTAAGTTCAGTTCAATGCATTTCACGCAGGATAACTTTGGAGAGTCAATATGAGTGCAAAGATTGCGTATGTCACAGGTGGAATGGGTGGGATTGGTACTGCGATTTGCCAACGTTTGGCCAAAGAAGGGATGACAGTGATTGCGGGTTGTGGACCGAGTCGTGATCACCAGCAGTGGATCGACGAACAAGCGGCGCTGGGCTATACCTTTTATGCTTCTGTAGGAAATGTCTCTGATTGGAACTCCTGCGAAGCCGCCTTTAAAAAAGTGGTGGCCGAGCATGGTCCTATCGATATATTGGTCAATAACGCGGGTATCACGCGAGATGGTGTGTTTCGTAAAATGACCGCGGATGATTGGCGCGCTGTGATGGATACCAACCTCAACAGCTTATTTAACGTGACCAAGCAAGTCATCGATGGCATGGCGGATCGTGGTTTTGGACGTATTATCAATATCAGTTCTGTGAACGGCCAAAAGGGACAGTTTGGTCAGTGCAACTATGCAACAGCCAAAGCCGCGATTCATGGATTTACGATGTCGCTGGCACTTGAGGTCGCGAGCAAAGGTGTCACGGTCAATACCGTCTCACCGGGTTATATCGGAACGGATATGGTACGGGCGATTCGCCCAGATGTGCTTGAGAAGATTGTGTCTACGATTCCGGTCAAGCGTCTGGGACGACCAGAGGAAATCGCTTCGATTATCAACTGGATCGCCTCTGAGGAGTCTGGATTTTCGACCGGTGCAGACTTTTCTCTCAATGGTGGTTTGCACATGGGTTAAGCTATTTAACTGACAAAGTGTTGAGTTACTAACAAATAAAGTAGTTAAATAGACGATAGATCTGGGGACAGGAATGACTGAAGCAGCAGCAGGCGTCCCCGTACGCCTGATTAAAAAATATCCAAATCGACGCTTGTACGATACGCAAACGAGCACTTACATTACGCTTGCGGACGTCAAGCAACTCGTATTGGAAAATGAGTTGTTCAAAGTGGTGGATGCCAAGTCAGCCGAGGATTTGACGCGCAGCATTCTCCTCCAGATCATTCTCGAAGAGGAGAGCGGTGGCATGCCAATGTTCTCTTCAACGATGTTGGCGCAAGTGATTCGCTTTTATGGTCACGCCATGCAGGGCATGATGGGGACCTATCTTGAGAAAAATATCCAAGGGTTTATGGAGATTCAAGACCGGATGGCAGATCAGTCAAAAGGCTTGTATGGCACCAATCAGTTTGCGCCTGAGGCATGGTCGCAATTTATGACTGCTCAGACCCCAATGGTACAAAACATGATGAACAGCTATGTTGAACAGAGCAAGAGCCTGTTTTCTCAGATGCAGGACAAAATGCAGGATCAGTCTCGTGCCATGTTCTCGACCTTTCCTTTCCCACCCGCAACCTCGGGAGAGAAAGGAAAAAAGTAAAGGTCTTAGCCCTGCTTGACGCGCAGGGCAATATGATCCAACGCCTCTTGTACCTGGTCGATCAAAATCAAACACAGATCACCAGGTTCTAATTTTGCAAGCGCGGTATCAATCGCTAAAAACTCGCCCCTGATCTCGATGATGTCTTTTGTACGCGAGACATTGACCAGCCCTTGTTGCAAAAGTGCGAGGACCTCACCGTCCTCACGACCACGCTGGCATTGATCCTGATACAAAATCGCTTGATCAAAAGCCTCACCAAGAATCTCGGTCTGACGTACGATGTCTTCGTCACGTCGATCGCCTGCGCCACTGATTACGACCATCCTGCGCTTGGCAGGCATTGTCTCAATTGCTTGGATCAGCGCTTGAATGGCATCTGGATTGTGTCCATAGTCAGCCACGACCGTCGCACCACGATAATCAAACACATTAAAGCGTCCTGGGGCGGTTTGTGCATCGTTGACAAAGGTTGAAAGGCCTGTGGCGATTGTCTGCCAGCTGATGCCGAGGGCCCAAGCCGCGGCAATCGAAGCCATTGCATTTTCGTTTTGAAATGTGATGCTGCCATTGCGGGTAAGTGGAATCGCTTTTAAAGGCAAGCGATATTCCATGGTGCCCTCTGCGGCAACAATATTGTCTCCATCGACAAAGACAACACGCTTGCCTTGGGCACGATGTGTATTGAGAGCGGGGAGTTGACGGTCACTGGAAAATAAGGTGACTGCACCAGGGCAGGCCTCCGCCATTTTGATGACCATGGGGTCCAGCGCATTGAGTACAGCAGTGCCATGTGGCGCCACGTTTTGAACGATCACGCGTTTGACCAACGCAAGCGAATCGACCGTCGTAATAAAATTCATGCCGAGGTGATCGCCAACGCCGATATTCGTCACAATGGCGACATCACACTTATCAAAGGCGAGGCCTTCTCGCAAAATGCCACCGCGTGCTGTTTCAAATACAGCGGCATCTACATCGGGGTGCATCAGGACGTTGCGAGCGCTCCGCGGTCCGCTACAGTCACCAGTATCGATACAGCGATGCTCGATATAGACGCCATCTGAATTGGTCATGCCGACACGCTTACCGCTTTCCTTGAGTAAGTGTGCCGTTAATCTAACTGTCGTGGTTTTACCATTGGTGCCTGAGACGGCAACCACGGGAATACGTGCATTATCGCCTTCTGCAAACATCGTCGAGACGATGGCCTCACCGACGGGACGTGCTTTGCCAAACGAAGGACTGAGGTGCATACGTAAGCCGGGGGCGGCATTGATTTCGACAATGCCGGCGCGCTGTTCTTCCATGGGTTTGACCACGGTTTCTGCCACAAGGTCGACGCCCGCAATATCGAGTCCGACCATTTGCGCCGCGGTAACCATGCGAGCAGCAAGTTCAGGATGCACTTCATCTGTGACGTCCGTGGCGCTGCCACCTGTACTAAGGTTGGCGTTGTTACGCAGCAATATGCGTTGGCCATTCTCCGGAACCGACTGAGCGTTTAATCCTTGATTAGCGAGCGTCGCGAGTGCAATATCATCCAGACGGATCTTAGTCAGCGCCGTGGCATGACCATCGCCGCGCAAGGGATCTAAATTGACCGAATCAATAAGTTGCGCAATCGTGTGTTGACCATCACCAATGACGCTGGGTGGGTCGCGTCTAGCGGCTGCAATTAACTGGTTGCCAATCACGAGCATTCTGAAATCATGGCCAGGAATATATTGCTCAATGATCACATCACTGCTGATCGTACAGGCTACCTCAAAGGCTTTGTTTAATTGCTCACGCGTCTCAATGTTGACTGCGACGCCCTTGCCCTGATTACCGTCGCGTGGCTTGACCACGACGGGAAAGCCGATTTGGTTGGCGATCTCCCAAGCCTCGTCTGGATCGGTTGCAACGTGTCCTTGGGGGACAGGCACGCCCGCAGCTTGTAACAACATTTTGGTGAGATCTTTATCTTGTGCAATCGCTTCTGCAATGGCACTGGTGCCGCTTGTTTCTGCTGCTTGAATGCGTTTTTGTTTGCTGCCCCAGCCAAACTGAACTAGGCTGCCTTCAGTCAAACGGCGATAAGGAACGCCTCGTGCAACAGCAGCATCCACAATAGATCCTGTGCTAGGTCCGAGGCGAACGTCTTCGTCTAGTTCGCGCAGCTCTGACAGGGCGCGTTTGATATCAAACGGGCTATCATCGAGCGCAGCCTGGCACAAGCTTTCTGCGAGCTCGAGTGCGCGACGGCCAACGGGCTCTTCGGTATATTGAAAAACAATTTGAAACACATGTTGTTCAGCTGTTGAGGTCGTTTGGCCAAAGGCGACTGGGCATCCGGCTGCAGCCTGCAAACCAAGAGCGATCGCCTCTAGTGCGTGCGCAACTGTAATTGGCTCTTTATGGCCGAAAGGACGCAGGGGCTTTATCTCTGGAAATCGTGCGCGCAGTCTTGTGACGAAGCCGGGCATTTGATCTAAATCTGCCTCATCTCCTGCACACGTCACGACCGCTTCGATGGCGGTGTGGCGACTCCACAGGTTTGGACCACGTAGCGCGCGAATTCTAGAAACTTCCATTTAGATTCCTAAGGATAAGGAGGTGGGACGAGTTTAATAGGTGAATGAGATTAGTTCTGTTCAAAAGCGATCAGACCGGCTTCGATTAATTCGGGTGTTACACCAAGAGACCACGCTGCAGCCGCCGCGGCAAGGATACTGCCGATGTGGTCTTGGCCAGTCTCTGGCTGCGATACTGGGATGGATGTCATCGTGCAGAGGTTTCTGCGAACAGACCCCTCAGCCAAAATAAGTTGCCCGTGATCGATAAAGACCGCGCGCTGTCCGTTGGCGATATGTGTGATAAGGGCGGGCAGGCTTGCTTGGCTGCCAAACAGCGTGACATGACCGTCACAAAATTGCGACAACGCCATCACGCGATGATCATCGGCGTTCAGGACGGCCATGCCATGTGGGAGCACCACGTCCATTTGGGTACGGTAAATATTAATCAGATCAAGCTCATCGCAGATCTCATACGCAGCCAAATCTTCAGTCCAGTCAACGTTGGTAATAATCCCTACCTCGCACCGCTCGTAGGCAAGGCCTTCGGTCAAAATTTGTTTGCAACCGTTTTCGATGATGACCGCTTCGACTTCGCGGTTTAACAGAATGCGTTTGCCGTTTGCATGATCTGCGCAGTTGCCGGCGTGCAGTCGGCGGTGATTGACAAACAGACCATCACTGCAGGCGAGTCCAGTTTTCCAGCCGTGCAGGGAAAGAAGCTTGAACAGCAGTTTGCTCGTGAGCGTTTTTCCGCGTGTGCCAGTGATGCCCACGACAGGAACCCTCGCCATATCGCCGGGCGGAAAGGTATAGCCAACGATATCGCGGCCGACTTGACGTGCTCTGCCTTGCGCAGGCTTGAGGTGCATCAGCAACCCTGGCCCCGCATTGACCTCAACAATGGCGCCAAGTTGCGCACCCAGAGGTTTAGAAATGTCTTCAACGACTAAGTCAATCCCTGCAATATCGAGTCCAACGATACGGGCTGCCGTGCATGCAACGGCAGCAACCTCTGGATGAACGTCGTCGGTGCAGTCAAAGGCGACGTTTCCAATGCGCTGAATCGTTATTTCTTGGCCAGGTAGGGGCACATCATCAGGTGTAAAACCTTGTCGTTCTATTTCAAGTGTGGCGGCAGCGTCGAGTTTGATAAAGTTCAGCGGCTGATCTTCTTCGTGTCCACGGCGTTGATCTGCATTGAGTTGGGTATCAATTAATGTTCGGATGCTTTGTTTACCATCGCCCGTGACACATGCGTATCGACCTTTTGCAGCCGCCACGAGTTTGCCGCCTACCACTAGGAGTCGGTGTTCATGGCCACGGATGAACTGCTCAACGAGAACGCCTGAGCCTTCCTCAATCGCAACCAAATAGGCCCGCGTGATCTCATCGCGGGTGGACAAGTTTGTAAAAACACCTCGGCCATGATTGCCATCAGTGGGTTTGACGACGACAGGCAGTCCTAAATCTTGTGCCGCGTCCCAGGCGTCCTCGGCACTCACGACTTCTCGACCGACTGGGACGGGTACACCACAGGATTGAAGCAAGTGCTTTGTGAGGTCTTTATCGCGAGAGATAGTCTCCGCGATGGCACCTGTATTGTCAGTTTCTGCAGTCCAGATTCGGCGTTGATTGACGCCGTAGCCCAGTTGTAAAAGATTGCCTGCACTCAGTCTGATCGCAGGAATATCACGGTCATCCGCGGCATCGACAATGCAAGCGGTGCTAGGACCCAGACAATGACGCAGGCGCAGCGCATGCAGGGTATGAATCATGCTGTCGACGTCGAGCGGTTGATCACTAAGGGCATCAAGGATCAGCGTTCGCGCAAACTTGAGCGCTTGCTGCGTCACGATTTCGTGCCAGGCACGAACGACGACCTTGTAGAGCCCGGGCTTTGAGGTGGCACGTGTTTGGCCAAACCCTCCAGGCATGCCAGCACATTGCTGCAAAACGAGTGTGAGGTGCTCGAGCAGGTGGGGAGACCACATGCCAGCGGCCAGCAAAGAAGGTGTGTCTTTGGACGCTTCGATGCCGGGCCCTGGACGGGTGAGTGCGGGGAGGGCTCGACACAGGCGTTCGTAGGCCGCGCGCATTAAAGGAGGAGGTAGGGCCTGAAAGCCATCAAACTGTATCCAAGCCTCGATTACTGGGCGGTAGGTCCAGATATTCGGCCCGCGCAAATGAATCGTGCGCAGAGTCGAGAGGTTACATGTGCTCATAGGAAACAGTTTAGGCTGCAGAAATAATATTTTGTTGCGCTGCACAACGCCGTGCATGACTCATTATCGCAGCAAAAAGGACGGTTTGGCAGGGCCCAATCCACAGATGCTTCAATGCAAGAGTCATATGCTAGTTATACTTGCGCTATGTACACATTTTGAGCTCAGCCAAATTTCCCCAATGAACAGCTTTCTGTTGCAGTCGGCGTTCCAGACTGACGAGCCCCTTCTGTTGCAGCGATGACACCTCTCGCATCCCCTGAGCACGCACTCAGCCCATCCATACCCAGCAGCTGGTCAGACACACTGACCGCGATGTTGGAGCCGGGTGAGCTCGTGATTGCCTGTTTAGAGCCTGATTTAGACGATCGTCTTTACTTCGCCTCTGGTGCGCTGGTGCTGTCCTCTCAGCGTGTGTTTGCTCGCGCGCCCGGTGCCGCGGATTGGCTGGTTTGGAACGTATCAACCACCCAGTCGCTTCAGCATCGCGACCATGCCGGTGTGGGGGCAATTGAGTTGTTTGATGGATCGACCCGGTTGGGCATTTGGCGTCATACGCTTGGTATGGTGCCCGCTGTGGCACGCATGGTCGAATTATTTAGTAATTTGCAAACAAAGCTGCGCGACCCCCAAGCTGAAATTGTTGTGGACGCCGCTGCCTGCCCTGCCTGTGGAACGCCTTTCGCGCCCGATCAAGACGAGTGCGCAGTGTGCGAAGCCACACCAACGGGACCCAGTGACACGTGGGCGTTGCTCCGCCTCGCCAGGTTTGCCAAGCCCTATCGCGTACCCTTGTTGGTAGGTTTGTTGTTGACGTTAATGTCCACCGCCGCTTCGCTCGTCCCACCTTATCTCACGATGCCGTTGATGGACGATGTACTGATTCCTTTTCAGAATGGCAAGCCCATTGACTACGATTTGGTCACGCTTTACCTGACTGGCTTAGTTGTTGCGGCTTTACTAGCTTGGTTGCTTGGGTGGGCCCGTACCTATTTACTTTCTTGGGTGAGTGAGCGCATGGGTGCCGATTTGCGCACCACCACCTTCAATCACTTGCAGACATTATCTCTACAGTTTTTTGGCGGAAAACGTACAGGTGATTTGATGGCGCGCATCGGCAGTGAAACCGATCGCATCAATTTGTTTTTATCTTTGCACTTGCTGGATTTCGTCAATGATGTGTTGATGATTTTGATGACGGCTGTCATTCTTTTATCGATTGACCCTTGGCTCGCCGTCACGACGTTGGTGCCCTTGCCGGTCATCATCTGGATGATTCATCTTGTCAGGGACCGTTTGCGTTTTGGTTTTGAAAAAGTCGATCGTTCTTGGAGCGAATTGACCAACGTCTTGGCCGATACCATTCCAGGCATTCGCGTGGTCAAGGCGTTTGCGCAGGAAAAGCGTGAAGTCGCTCGTTTTCGCGAGGCCAATGATCGTTATTTGACCGTGAACGATCGCATCAACAAGGTCTGGGCGTTGTTTGCGCCAACAGTGACATTTTTGACTGAGATCGGTTTGCTGGTAGTGTGGATTTTCGGTATTACCCAGGTTGCTTCAAGTGCAATCAGCGTGGGGGTGTTGGCCGCCTTTCTCGCATATATCGGTCGGTTTTATACACGATTGGATTCCATGAGCCGGATTGTGACCTACACCCAACAGGCGGCAGCCGGCGCCAAGCGTATCTTTGATATTTTGGATCATGTCTCAAGCGTCCCGGATGCACAGCGCCCGGTTCCGCTCACGCGCATGGAAGGTCGCATCGAAATCCGCAATGTGGGTTTTCGCTACGGTAGCCGCACGGTGTTGCGTAACGTCAATCTGAGCATTGGTGCCGGTGAGATGATTGGTCTTGTGGGGCATAGCGGCTCAGGCAAGAGTTCACTGGTCAATCTGATTTGCCGTTTTTATGATGTCACCGAAGGTGGCATTCGTGTGGACGGGGTCGACATTCGCTCCTATTCGCTCAACTCGTTCCGAAGCAATATTGGTTTGGTGCTACAAGAGCCGTTTTTGTTTTTTGGGACGATTGCTGAAAATATCGCTTACGGTAAACCAAGTGCGACCCGCGAAGAAGTGATCGCAGCGGCCAGAGCGGCACGTGCACACGAGTTTATTTTGAGATTGCCACAAGGCTACGACTCTCTGGTCGGTGAGCGTGGCCAGGCCTTGTCGGGTGGTGAACGTCAACGTATCTCTATCGCACGTGCGTTGCTCATCGACCCCCGCATTTTGATTCTGGATGAAGCGACCTCGTCAGTTGATACGACAACGGAAATGGAAATTCAGGAAGCGCTGGATAATCTGATTCAGGGTCGCACAACTATTGCGATTGCGCACAGACTGAGCACTTTACGCAAAGCCGATCGCCTGGTCGTGCTTGATCGCGGACAAGTGGTTGAGATCGGCAATCATGAGGATTTGCTCGCCCGCGGTGGTGCTTACCATGCGTTGTATGAGGCGCAAACGCGACAGGTGGATGCGGAGCCTCCACTCGCTGCAGCGAGCGAGGTCAAGTAATGGATGATTTTCAACTTACGCGTAACTTGGCCGGACGGCTGGTGTTGACCCTTGCCGATGGCACCATGCATGAAGGGGTCATTCCTGTGCGTGCCTATCCCGTTCAGTCGCCCAAAGAGTTTGTTGCGTTGATGAGCACCGAGGGTAAAGAAGTGCTCTGGATTGAACGTCTCGCTGAGGTGCCTGAAGACGTCTGCGCGCTGATCAACGAAGAAATCGCCTCGCGCGATGTGATGCCTGTTATCCAGTCCCTTACCAAGGTCTCGACTTACTCAACGCCGAGTACTTGGGACGTTGTCACGGATCGAGGACCGACTAAATTTATCCTGAAAGGCGAGGAAGATATCCGTCGCTTGAGTGGTGGCACGCTCATCATCACGGATAGCCACGGACTGCGCTTTTATGTGGCAGACATGCAGCAACTCGACAAGCATAGTCGCCGCATTTTGGATCGTTTCCTTTAAAGAACTGCTTCCTATCAAACACGCCTCAAGTCAGTTTAATCAGCTGCTTACCAAAATTTTCACCTTTTAACAGGCCGACAAAGGCTTGTGGTGCATTGACAAGTCCTTCTGTAATTGATTCCCGAAACTTGAGCTTTCCCTCAACGACTAACGCATAGAGGTTTTCTCTAATGGCGGGCCACGTTTGAAGTTTGTCCGACACAATAAAGCCTTGAATACGGATGCGGTTGATCAAAATGGAGCGAAGCGTGCGATAGGCATGCGGCGCGCGGTTGAACTCAGACACCATGCCGCAAAGCGCAATGCGCGAGGCAACGTTCATGTGCGTCAGCAGTGTTTCAAAAATTTCTCCGCCTACATTTTCAAACAAGCAGTCGATGCCAGCAGGTAATGCCGCTGCAAGTTCAGTGGCAAAATGCGCAGAACGATGATCGATACAGGTATCAAAGCCGAGCGCTTGCGTGACATAGCGGCATTTTTCTGGTCCACCCGCGATGCCGACGACGCGACAGCCGTTCAACTTGGCGAGTTGTCCCACGACGCTACCTACAGCGCCGGATGCGGCATCTACCACCACGGTTTCGCCTTTTTGAGGTTGGCAAATATCAATGAGTCCGGTCCAGGCTGTAATGCCTGGCATACCGAGCACGCCCAAATAGGCGGAGGGGCTGACATGATCGGTACGAATCAAGGTGACTGCACTGGCATCCACGGCCGCAAATAATTGCCAGCCAGTCGCCGCGAGCACAAAGTCGCCGACGCTGAAAGTAGGCGTATTGGAGGAGATGACCTGACCGACGGTTGATCCCACCATGCATTCGCCCACATTGACGCTACGCGCGTAGGATTTAGCCTCTGAAATTCGACCTCGCATATAGGGGTCAAGCGACAGCCAATGGTTTTGAATCAGGACTTGACCGGGCCTCGGGGAGGGGATGTCTGTTTCTATCAATGAAAAGTTGGCGGGTGTGACCCATCCATCGGGTCGGCTGACAAGGATGATTTGTTGGTTGCGCATCGGAGCGATATGTTTAGTGAAATATAGGGTATGCACTAGGCGGTGTGAGGCGTCGCGGAGTAGTAACTTTATACATTGATAATTCAGTATTCGCTGCAACTCGTTTCGAGACAATTAAACACCACAATGGGAGTTCCCAAATGGCTATAAACCTAACCGTCAATGGCAAATCACACAGCATTGATGTAGATCCAAGTACCCCATTGCTGTGGGCGATTCGTGAACAAGTGGGTTTGACTGGAACGAAATACGGCTGCGGCGTGGCGCAATGTGGCGCCTGTACAGTGATACTCGACGGCCAAGCCATTCGCTCCTGCGTGATTCCTGTCGCTGCTGCCGCGGGCAAAAGTGTGCAGACGATTGAAGGTCTTGCGACCGATGGCAAGCTCACAAAGCTGCAGCAAGCGTGGATCGATCACCAGGTGCCACAGTGTGGTTTTTGTCAGTCAGGGATGTTGATGGCTGCTACAGATTTATTGGCCAAAAACCCAAAGCCTACTGATGCGGACATCGATAAGGCAGTCACAAATATTTGTCGTTGCGGAAGTTTTCAAGAAGTTCGCGCCGCGATTCACTCAGTTGCTAAAGCTTAAGGGGTCCTCACATGAATGCTCGCGTCCCGAATCCTTCCCGCAGACATTTTATTGTTGGCACAACTGCCGTCAGTACAGGTCTGGCTCTGGGCTTGCAGTTTCCTTTTAGTAGTCTGGCACAAGCTGCTGGCGCAACACCTGAAATCGGTGTGTGGGTCGTCATCAAGCCTGATGAAAAAGTCATCGTGCGTGTTGTACGTTCAGAAATGGGTCAAGGCACGATTACAGGCTTGGCACAGATGGTTGCCGAAGAACTCGAATGTGACTGGAAAAATGTCACGACTGAATATCCGACCCCCGGTGAAAGTCTCAAGCTTAAAAACCCTTGGGGCTCATTTTCCACTGGCGGTAGTCGCGGTATTCGCACCTCTGAGCAGTATGTCCGTCAGGGCGGTGCCGCTGCCCGCATCATGCTTGTTCAGGCTGCCGCAGATGGCTGGAAAGTGCCGGTCGCCGAGTGTCAAGTGTCTGAGGGTGTGATTACACACAAGGCGACTGGACGTAAAACAACGTATGGCAAAGTCGCGGAAGCGGCCTCCAAGTTGTCCGTGCCCAAAGACATTCCTCTGAAAGATCCTAAAGACTGGAAAATTATCGGTAAGTCGGTGCAGCGTATTGATACGTTTGCTGACAAAGTCACCGGCAAGCAGGTTTACGGGATGGACTTGGTGCTGCCGGGCATGTTGGTGGCCACCATTAAGCAGTCCCCCGTTTTTGGCGGCAAGATCAAAAGCTTTGATGCTAGCAAAGTATTGAGCATGAAAGGCGTCAAGAAAGTGGTGCAAGTCAGTGACTCGTCTGTCGCGGTTGTGGCCGATACGTTCTGGGTCGCCAAAACGGCAATGGATGCCTTGCCCATCGTTTGGGATGAGGGTCCAAATGCAAAAGTCTCGAGCGCTTCGATTGCAGCCATGCTCAAAGAGGGTTTGACGGCGGAACAGGCTTTTGTTGGCAATCAGCGTGGCGATACTAAAGCTGCATTGACTGGCGCGGCTAAGAAAATCGAATCCACTTATTTCTATCCCTTCCTGAATCACGCTCCAATGGAAGTGATGAACGCGACGGCCAAGTGGACACCAGAGCGTTGCGAGGCCTGGGTCCCAACTCAGGATGGCGAGGCCTCATTGGCTGCGGTGATCGCGGCCTCTGGTTTGCCAGCGGATAAGTGCGATGTTTACAAAATCAATTTGGGCGGTGGTTTCGGTCGTCGAGGTGCCTTCCAGGACTACACTACACAGGCTGTCAATATCGCCAAGCAAATGCCTGGTGTGCCAGTCAAACTGATCTGGACACGCGAAGAAGATATGACGCAGGGACGCTACCATCCCGTCATGATGTGCAAAATGACGGGCGCGTTTGATGCAAACAAAAAACTGACCGGTGTGCATATGCGTTTGTCTGGCCAGTCGATTTTGGCGGCTGTGCGTCCAGCGATTGTGGAAAAAGACAAAGGCCGTGATATTTTAGTTTTTCAGGGTCTCATGGAAGGCGGCGAGCACTCTATTGGTTATGAGTTCCCCAATCAGTTGATCGATCACGCGATGCGCAATACACACGTGCCTCCAGGCTTCTGGCGCGGTGTGAACGTTAACCAAAACGCGATTTTCATCGAGTGCTTTATGGACGAGCTCGCGCATGAAGCCGGTATGGACCCCGTTGCATTCCGCCGTCAATACATGGCCAAGTTCCCCCGCAACTTAGCGGCGCTCAATGCTGTCGCCGATGGAATCGGTTGGAGCAAGCCAGCGCCTAAGGGTGTCCATCGCGGCGTGGCGCAAATGATGTCATTTGGCAGCTATGTGGCCGCAGCCTGCGAGCTTTCTGTGACGGACGGTACCAAAGTCAAGATCCACCGCATTGTGGCGGCAACTGATTGTGGTTATGCCGTCAATCCCGCTCAAATTGAACGTCAAGTTTCGGGATCTTTTGTCTACGGCTTGTCCGCTTTGTTTGAAGAAGAGTGCACAATCAAAGACGGGCGCGTTGAACAAAAGAACTTTGATACCTTTAATTCAATTCGCCTCAAACAGATGCCTAAGGTTGAAACGATCATTATTCAAGGTGGTGGTAAGGCTTGGGGCGGTATTGGTGAGCCAACCATCAGCGTGGCTGCTCCTGCCGTATTGAATGCAATCTTTGCCGCAACGGGTAAGCGTTTGCGTGACGTACCTTTGAAAAATAGTGGCATGACGTTGGTATGACGTTTAGAGTGATTGGGTGGTGGCTAAAGATTGGCCTTGTTTTTTTAGTACCCCCCATCACTCTTGCTCAGCCAGTCGGATCAAACACGGTTGAGGGGGAGGTCATTGTTGACTCCCTCTCGGGTGTGCCAGGAGATCCCGTACGTGGCCGAGCGATTGTCCTAAGCCGTCAAAGCGGGCTGTGTATTTTGTGTCATAGTGGTCCATTCCCTGAGGAACGTTTTCAAGGCAATCTGGCACCCGATTTAGCGATAAGTGCTGCTAGACTGTCTGAAAGTCAGTTGCGGGCGAGGCTGGTAGATGCCCGCCGTTTTAATCCAGACACGATCATGCCGCCTTATTTCACCAAGGATCATGGCACGCGGGTTGCGCCTCAATTCGCCGACAAGACCTTGTTAAGTGCGCAGGAAATCGAGGATGTTTTGGCATTCTTAATGAGTTTAAAACCATGAGCACAAACCGTAGAACCTTTATCGCTGCAATCGGGACCGTCAGCCTCATCCCTTGGCTCAAGACGCATGCAACGGTCTCCGAAGCATCCGAAGCCATTCAAAAAATAGTTGGAAACAAACCGCTGCAAGACGGTCGTGTCACGCTCGATATCTCCCCTTTAGTAGAAAATGGCAATCTTGTCCCCATCAGCGTATTGGTGGATAGCCCAATGACGCAGGCAGACCATGTCAAAGCGGTGCATGTGATTTCCGAAGGCAATCCTCTTCCTAGTGTGGTGAGCTTTTATTTCGGTGCACGTGCTGGCCGCGCTGTGGTTAGTACGCGGATACGGTTATTGACGTCTCAGCGCTTGTGGGCGATTGCCGAAATGAATGATGGCTCATTTTGGCAGGGGCATGCCAATACACTCGTTACGCTTGCTGCCTGTACAGAGGACATATTGATATGAGTAAAACTTCGCGCACAGTCGTCTCCATGGCAAAGACCGCGACGCGGGGCGAGGTTGTTCCGATTCGCGTGATTGTCCAGCACGATATGGAGTCTGGCTTTAGACACACCGATCGAGGCGTGCGGGTCCCCAGAGATATCATCCGTGACTTTGTCTGCACCTATGATGGCGTAGAGGTATTTCGTGCTGAGTTGCATCCTGCTGTTGGCGCGAACCCGACTTTCAGTTTTTTCACTGTCGCGACCCAAACTGGAACGCTTGAGTTTAAATGGAAGGGCGACAACGGCTATGCCTCCAGTGTGTCTAGCCAACTGACGGTCACGGGATAGCGTGCGTCTGTTTTCAAGGGCGGCGGTCATGCGCGCGTTGGGGTTATTCTTACTCTTGGCCTACGTTTTTTTAGGTGGGCAAACGGTACAAGCTCAAACATCGCTTGATTCTGCATCAGCAAGCTTGTCAAAGACGCCAGATAAACGCCAATCTAGTTATTGGCTGATGTCACCTCAAACCCGTGCGATGCAGGACGATGAAGCACTCAATCCCGCAACCTTTTGGGTATTGGACGGGCAAACGCTTTGGAATACGCCTGCAGGCAATAAAAATATCTCCTGTGCGCAGTGCCATGGAGATGCTGCCGTCTCAATGAAGGGCGTTGCCGCGAGTTTTCCAAAAATGGTGCATAAAACATTGTTGAGCCTGGAAGGTCAAATCAACATGTGTCGCCAAAACAAGCAAGAGGCTGCTCCGTTTGCGCTTGAAAGCAAACCCTTATTATCGATGGCAAGTTATCTGGGCAATGTTTCCAAAGGCATGCCGATTACAGTCGAACGAACAGCTAGCAATGCCGTTGATCTCGATGCAGGTCAGCGTTTATTTGAGCAGCGTATTGGGCAGCTCAATTTATCTTGTGCACAATGCCACGCAGAGCGGGCGGGCCTCAAACTCGGTGGCAATCTCATTCCCGAAGCGCATCCCAACGGCTATCCGATTTACAGGCTCGAATGGCAGACAGTCGGATCGTTACAGCGGCGTTTGCGAAACTGCATGACCGGCGTGCGTGCTGAGCCATACGCTTTAGGTGCTCAGGAGTTAGTGCAGCTTGAACTCTTTTTGATGTGGCGCGCACGTGGAATGCCGCTTGAAACGCCTGGTGTGCGGCCTTAGCCACCCGACAGGCTGTGTTCACCCTCGGCGAGTCCAGTACCCACCAGATGCACCGTGCAGTTCACAAGCTCAGCTCGATGGGGCGAATGCGCGGAGACTGTTGTCAGCGAAGTGTTACCAATGCGCTCTGGAATGCGGTGATGACCGAGCTCGATATTGTTTTCTAGCAGTGCTTTGATGACTAAGCCGTGGCTGACGACAACAAGGGGTCCATCCAGACGCGCTCTAAGTTCGGCTGCAAAGCGCAATGCTTGGGTAGCACGCGCGTGAAAGTCGGCCATCGACTCTCCATTGGCAGGCGCTTCGAGCATTTCCATTGCGTTAAAGCTTAATGAGTCATGCGGACGTCCGCGCAGGTCGCCAAAATTACGCTCCCATAATAATTCTGTAGGGACGGGCGTGAGTCCGGTGTGACGGCTAATCGCCTCTGCCGTCTGCCATGCGCGCGGCATATCGCTCGCTAAGATCGCAGCGGGTTTGAGTGCGCACACGCGTTTAGCCATATGCTCCGCTTGCTCCAGGCCGCGTGGGGCCAAGGGTGTGTCGGCAGGCTGTATCGTACGTGCTGCGTTGAGCAGTGTTTCACCGTGGCGAATAAAGATAATCGACATTGCTTCTTCCTTGAGCTCACTGCGTTGAGGATTAGGGCGTAAACATACCGATAAAAATTGCAGGATCAACGCGTGCATCATTGAGGCTGACGTTCCAGTGGAGATGCGCGCCGGTTACACGGCCCGTTGCTCCGACTTTACCCAGTACTTGACCGCGCGCCAACGATGCTCCGGGTTTAACATCGATTGACGATAAGTGACAAAACATACTGATCATGCCTTGACCGTGATCGACAAATACAGTTTTGCCATTAAAAAAATAATCACCGACCAAAATGACGCGTCCAGCAGCGGGCGCTTGAACAGGTGTGCCTGTTGGTACGGCAAAATCAAGTCCAGAGTGCGGCGCACGGGGTTGATCATTAAAAAAACGCTTGAGTCCAAACGGGCTTGATAATGGGCCTTTGACCGGTTTATCTAACAGTAAATTGCTGGGCTGCTGTGCGCTAAATACTTGATAGGCATCGTCTTGCAGTTTTTTCTCACGTTCGTATCGCGCGAGGTCTGCTGGACTGAGGTCGACATGCTTATTTGTTTTGAGCGTAATGCGCTGCTCACGATATTTTTTGTCGCCGACAGTAAAGGAGAATGTCGATTTTTTCCCGCCCTGTAGAACCTCAAGATTTTGGGATCCTAGAGGGGCTGAAAGCGGGATACCCACTACGGCAACCCAACTTCCTGTTTCTGTACGTGAGACGAGCACAGGTTTGTCCAAGTAGCGGGCGGTGGGCGGAGGAGCGTTGTTGCTTTGTTTGGCTCCGGCAATCTCGACGATTGCAACACCCCCGGGCACGGGCTGATGTAATAGCTGGCGCTGAGCAGCAGTTAAGATTTCAGCGCGAGCGCACAGCGGTGACAGGATCGCTGCAAAGGCAACGAGTAACCACAGCACGCGAGTGTTCATGACGGAAACAAAACTCAAAACCAAAATTTCCAAAGATACTCTGTGGGGTTGTCAGGGCATGCACCAAACTGACACACCATGAGAGCGCTGATGAGATTGGCGACGGCAATTAGCAAAAACAGACCAATTAAAACGGCAGCAATCCGTTTGTTCAGTTGCGGGGGGCTGGATAGTTGAACGCGGGGCTCAGAGAGTTGATTGCGATCCAGACATAGCATTACAGCGCAAAACACCATCATGACGACAAAGGAAATAAAACCCCAGGTATAAAAGTGCAGTCCAAAGAGCGTCGAGCCGTAACCGGTATCACCCGGCGCAATATGCAGCAGGATTTGTCGGCCAGAGGCCGTAGCGCCTCCAAGCGCAGAGGCGAGAATGATGGCGTAGTGCACGGGAGATGCGCCAAAGCGAACATTGAGCATCATGCCGATGCCTGCGAGCGTCAGCGCGACGCGTTGCAGTTGGCAGAGCGGGCAGGGGAGTTCATTGAAAACAATCTGCCAGTACAGCGCTTCGAGCAGGGAGCCGCATACTGCCGCCAACGCAAAGGCGTTGAGCCAGAAAGACAGGCCTTGGCCGGAGGAGTTTTGTGAACGACTTGAATAGTCCATGACCGACCTTTAAAGGGAAATGTTGAGCTTGTCTGTCATGTGGTACTGCAGCCACGCCAGAAAGATCAAAAAGGTAACGCCCCAACCGATGATGGCAGGCATTCTTTGGCCCCGCATTGTCAAACCAATTGCGATGAGGGCAGTTAAAAAAGGCAGCATCATAATCATGGAGGGTGACTTCCTAGTAGGGCCTGTCAGGGGTAATACGCAACAAGCTTAACATTCAGCGGTGCAATAGAGATGACAGTTCTGATACAGATGATTGATATTTAAGACTAAACAGCAAAGTCAGCTTCAAAAGGCTGTCCGACTCGCAAAGTTTGTCCGGCTCCAGAGCGAATAATGGCATTCATACCAAAGCAGACCGCATCATGCATGCGATCGAGTCGACGGTAAGCGGAGAGTGCATTCATGACCTCGGGAGTGCTTGTGGCGGTGTAGGGATCGATATTGGGAATCGGGCAGCGACCGCAGGGCTTGACGAGTCGAAGGTCGATCTTACCTACTGCGGTATGTAATAAAAGATGGGAGAGTTCGTCTTCGATGTGTGCATCCAACCCTTCTAGGACAAGGTTGGGTCTAAAGCGCAACATATCCACCGCCTCGAAGCCCTCAGCCATGAGTCGCTCATTGAGCACCTCAAGTGCGCGCTGCGTCACGACAAGTAACGCAAAGCCATCGCTAAACATATTTGGGGCCTTGAGGTCGCCCGTCCATTCCTTGGCCGAGAGGCGGCTCGCTTGAGGTGAAAACCGAATCAGACGAAATTGCTTGCCTGGTACCGCCAAAAAGGCATCGAGCCATGCGGCGACCGCATCGCCCATATCGTCGCCCATGAGCGTATCGCGCCAGACGGTGACTTGTTTGGGCATGCCCACATCGTTAAAGGCAACCCTGATCTCCTTGTGGTCGGGCGCGCTGAGGTACAGTGCCTCCGCAGTCAGTCTTGGTGTGATCCAGACCATATGTGGGATCTGACGTTGGGTGAGAAACTGCCCCTCTTGATCCACGATCATCCACTCACGGTCGTGCATTAGACCCGTATGCAGGAGTGGCGACTCCGAAATTTCGATGCCGGCACACGACTTGATGGGGTAAATAAACATCTGGCTGATGACGCCCGTACAGTCTGCCATGCTGGTCTTCCTATTTGTCAAAGGTCGATCTATTCTAAAATGAAGCTCTTACTTCTGTCAGGATTTCGTTATGCCTTCATTTGATGTGGTTTCAGAGGTCGATAAACACGAGCTGACCAATGCCGTGGATCAGGCCAATCGTGAGCTTTCGACACGCTTTGACTTCAAGGGCACGGATGCTAAGTTCGAACTGGACGAGTTTGTTGTAACCCAAGTGGCTTCGAGTGCCTTTCAGCTCAAACAGATGCTGGATATTCTGCGCAGTCGCTTGAGTGCGCGGGGCATTGACGTGCGCTCAATGGACGTCGCAGATCCCTTGGAAAACTTGGGCGGCGCGCGTCAAAAAGTGACGATCAAACAGGGCATCGAACAGCCGATTTCTAAAAAACTGATCGCGGCGATGAAAGAAGCTAAGCTCAAAGTTGAGACGCAGATTACCGGTGAAAAACTACGTGTCACAGGTAAAAAACGCGATGACCTGCAAGAAGCCATCGCGTTACTGAAAAAGGCGGATGTGCCCTTGCCGCTGCAATTCAACAATTTCCGGGATTAAATTCCAGATCTTGAAGTTTTGGCGACTCAGGCGGACGTTTTAAGCAAGCCGTTGAGCTTTATCTTCCGCCTGTCTTGGCATCACCAAATAACGTGGTCAAGCCGCGCGGCTGTGAGCGCCAATATTGTTTGGGTGCTTGAATGCTTGCTCCCAGCTCAGCTGCGGCATGCCAAGGCCAGCGTGGGTCGTACAGCATGCCGCGTGCGAGTGCGACCATGTCCGCTTCGCCTGTTGCAATGATTTCTTCCGCCTCTTTGGCCTCAGTAATCAGTCCCACCGCCATGGTGGGTAGGCCGGTGCCTTTTTTGATGGTGGTTGCCAAAGGAACCTGATACTTGGGTCCCAGCGGGATTTTTTGCTGAGAGGACACGCCACCACTCGACACGTCAATAAAGTCGCAGCCGCGTGCTTTCAAAATGTTACAAAATTCAACACTTTCTTCAGGGGTCCAGCCACCGTCGGCCCAATCGGTTGCGGAAATGCGAATTCCCAAGCTCGTCGTTTTTGGCGTGACAGCGCGGACGGCATCAAACACCTCAAGCGGAAAACGCATGCGATTGGCAAGCGAGCCGCCATATTCGTCGGTTCGTTGGTTGGCAATCGGAGAGAGGAATTGATGCAACAGGTAGCCATGCGCACCGTGCAGTTCAATGCCATCAAAACCAATACGCAGCGCCCGCTTGGCTGATTCAACAAAGGCGTCGCGAATCCGGATCAGCCCTGCTTTGTCTAACGCCAGGGGAGGTGTTTCGGTAGGCAGCTGTGGAATCGCAGAGGGGCCGACTGGCTGCCAGCCACCATGTTGTGGCGAGACGAGTTGACCGCCTTCCCAGGGGCGTGCGCTCGAGCCTTTGCGACCCGCGTGTGCCAGTTGAATCATGATTGGCATGGAGGCGTATTGACGCACAGTATCAATCGTTTTTTTGAGCGCAGCTTCTGTTTCATCTGAATACAAGCCTACACAGCCATGCGTAATGCGACCAATGTCTTCAACGGCTGTCGCTTCAATAATCAACAAGCCGGCACCAGACAAAGCCATTTGACCCAGATGAATCACGTGCCAGTCAGTCGTTTTGCCTTCGTCTGCGGAGTACTGACACATCGGTGCAATCACGATTCGATTGGGAAGCTTAAGGGGGCCAATAGAGGTGGGCGTAAACAGCTGACTCATGTGTCTGTATCCTTGTTTTTGTGTAAGACTGCAAAGAGATAATGTCGAAATTGAGTATGAAAGAATCGCCAAATGCTAACGGGCGGCGTGAGAGACTGCAAGTTCACTGGCTTCCCAGGCAAGCATTTGAGCTTTGACCTCGGCGCCCCAGCGAAACTGCCCCGTTTCCCCTGAAGCACGAATCACGCGATGGCAGGGGACGAGGTAGGCCAGTTTATTGGCCGCAATGGCCGTTCCGACCGCACGCGCAGCGCCTGGATGACCCAGATTTGCAGCAAGCGCACCATAGCTGCGGACCTCCCCAAAGGGAATATCCCTTAAGCCCTGCCAGACCTTAAGCTGAAAAGGACTCCCTGTCAGTGCAAGTTTGAGACTTGGCTTGGAATAGTCAGGTCTGCCTTGTTGAAACACCTGCTCAAGTAAGTCGCTTGCTTTTAGGTCGTCACGGACAAATGCGCCGTCCGGAAATTCCGAAGCCAATACATTCCGAGCTTGAAGGATTTCTGTTTGCTGCAGATGCAGTAGGACGATTCCCTCTTCAGTCCACCCGATCAGTCCGAAACCAAAGGGCGATGGTGCATGTCCATAATGAACGGTCGTAAGCGTATGCATAGTGATGAACCCAATGAAAAAGGGTGGGCGGACGCAATGAAATATCATCATCAGTGTAATGTGTCTGTATGGCATGCGAAAGCCAGACAGCTCGGGCATATAATTTCCTGAAACCCAAAGAGGCAGGACAATCCATGAAGCAGGTGTTGTTAGGTTGCATTGCAGATGACTTTACTGGTGCGACAGACTTGGCGAACAATCTCGTGCGCGCAGGGATGCGCGTTCTGCAGACGATTGGAGTGCCCACTAAGCCTGTCGACGCGGAGGTGGATGCAGTGGTCGTATCGCTGAAAAGTCGAACGATTGCGCCCGCTGAGGCGATTGCGCAATCTCTGAAGGCATGCAAATGGCTTCGCGCGCAAGGCACGCAACAAATTTACTTTAAATACTGCTCAACCTTTGATTCGACACCTCAGGGCAATATTGGCCCAGTCATCGATGCTTTGATGGAAGAACTGAAGACGGACTTCACGATCGCCACACCGGCCTTTCCGGATATGGGCCGGACAGTCTTTAAGGGGCATTTGTTTGTGGGGGAGGTATT
Source organism: Burkholderiaceae bacterium (assembly GCA_023653055.1). Lineage (GTDB taxonomy): Bacteria > Pseudomonadota > Gammaproteobacteria > Burkholderiales > Burkholderiaceae_B > Zwartia. Next base: position 83,925 of record JAMNXR010000009.1, read on the forward strand.
GCTCAATGAAAGTGGCATGCAAAATCATCCTCTGACACCGATGAAGGATCCCAATTTATTGCGAGTGTTGTCTCCCCAGACCGCGCATCGTGTGGGCTTGATTGATCATGCGGTCGTGGCGCAGGGACAGGAGGCGGTGCGCACACGCATTGCTGATTTGCGCCGGCAAGGGGTTGGGGTGGCGATTGTCGATGCCGTCAGTAACGCGGATTTGTATCGTCTCGCGCCTGCATTGGCCGACATGCCTTTAGTGACGGCCGGCTCAGGTGTCGCCATTGGTTTGCCCGCTAACTTTTCGATCCAACCTAATGCCCATTCAGCCGAGCTTCCTCCTGCAGCGGGTTCAAAAGCGATTTTGTCGGGTAGTTGTTCACGCGCGACAAATGCGCAAGTGGCCGATTTTGTTGCCGGGGGTGGGGCGAGTTTTGCGATTAATCCGATGGGCTTGGTAGATGGGACAGAGTCAGTCGCGGCAGTGGCGCAACAAGCGTTGGACTGGGCTCGCCCGAGGCTTGGTCAACAACCGATCTTGATCTATTCAACGGCCACCCCTGAGGCCTTGCAAGCCGTGCAGAACCGATTAGGGGTTGAGCAAGCTGGTGCGCGTGTCGAAGCCACGCTCGCCAAGATCTCACAAGGCTTGGTTGAGGCGGGTGTTGGTCAGTTGATTGTTGCCGGAGGCGAAACGTCAGGCGCTGTCGTCCAGGCACTAGGTATGACACAACTGCAAATTGGTGCACAAATTGACCCAGGTGTGCCATGGTGTGCAGGACGTACGCAACCCGCAAACAAGCTCATCCATGTGACGCTCAAATCCGGCAATTTTGGTCGTCTCGAGTTTTTCACTCAGGCCTTTGAACGGATCCAGGCGTCATGAGTTTTTCTCCTCAGCCCTCAGAGGCACAGCTTCGTGACCAACTGTGCCAAGTTGGACGCAGCTTGTTTGAGCGCGGTTATGTTCACGGTACAACCGGCAATATCAGTGTCAGGTTACCTGGGCCGGCAGGTGGCTTTCTTATTACACCGACAGATGCGTGCCTAGGTTTTTTAGAGCCAGAAAAATTGGCTCGCGTAGATGCAAGTGGCGCACAAATCTCGGGCGATCGTGCCAGCAAAACACTGGCCTTGCATCGACGCATTTATCAACATGCACCCGAAGCCAATTGTGTCATTCACACACACTCTTCATGGCTGGTGGATTTGACACTTAGAGGGGTATGGCGCGATGACGATATCGTGCCGCCCCTCACGCCTTATTTTGTGATGAAAGTCGGTCATGTCCCGCTCGTGCCTTATTTCAGACCGGGAGATGTTCGCGTTGCGGACTATATTGCAACGCTCATCGAAACGTATCGTGCGCGCGGCCTTAGCTTACGTGCGGTCATGTGCGATCGCTTAGGGCCACAAGTCTGGGGCGCAAACTTAGTGTCGACGATGGCCATACTCGAAGAGCTCGAAGAAACGGCGCGACTCTGGTTGAGGAGTGGTCGCGAGGCGCTACCACTTTCAGAGGCAGCGATTGAGGAATGTCGACAACACTTTAAGGCGGAATGGTAAAGATGAATATTCTCATCACCGGTGGTGCGGGATTTTTGGGGACCTTGCTCGCGAGCGAATTATTGAAACGCGACCACTTGCGCGGCCGTCCCCTGACGACGTTGACGCTCACGGATTTAGTCGCACCCGCGCGGCAGGAGATCGTCCATCATCCCAAAGTCCGTATAGACAAGGGAGATTTGCTCAATCGTTTACCTGAGTTGTTTAAAGATGATTACGACGCAGTCTTTCATTTGGCCTCGGCGGTATCAGGGGAGTGCGAAGCGGACTTCGAACTTGGCTTGCGTTCAAACTTGGAGGCGACCCGCACCGTATTAGAGGGACTGCGTGCGCAGCACACACGCACAGGTCAAGCACCCGTTATGTTCTTTGCGAGCTCTGTTGCGGTATTTGGCTCAGACCCCGCGATCGCTATGCCCTCGGTTGTAACGGATGCCACCCTGCCGACCCCTCAGTCGAGCTACGGGATTCACAAGTTCATCTGCGAACAGTTAATTGCGGATTACACGCGTAAAGGCTTTATTGACGGTCGTGTTGCGCGTTTGATGACGGTCTCGGTGCGTCCAGGACGCCCCAATGGTGCAGCATCCAGTTTTCTTTCAGGGATTGTGCGGGAACCGCTCGCAGGTGTTGCCATGCGCTGCCCCGTCAGCCTTGATACCCCTGTGGCGTTGTCCTCGCCTCTCACATCGATCTCTGGCGTGTTAGCGGTGGTCGAGGCGACGCGTGAAGCATTTGGTGGTCGAACTGCGTTCAATCTACCTGCGCTGACCGTGACGGTCGGAGAAATGTTGCAAGCTTTGCGAGAAGTGGCGGGCGAGCAGGTCGCTGCGCGCGTCACCGTCGAGCCCGATGAACAGATCGCACGTATCGTGGGAGGCTGGCCGTCAAAGTTTGATTGCCAGCGCACCCATCGACTCGGACTCAAGGGGGACGCCTCCTATCAGGATATCATCAGACAATATCTTGATATGACGCGTGCCTAAAGGGCCTGTCGCTTTAGACGACGCATGGGTGTGCGGCACCGTCCATCGTGATAATCGCACCGGTGACATAACTGGCACGATTAGACGCGAGATAAGCAACCGTATCCGCAACTTCCTCTGGGCTGGCCAGTCGACCCATGGGCACCTGCGCGGTCATGCGCTTAAGGACTTCTTCTTGGCTAATCTTTTCATGATCGGCATTCACCTTTAAGCCCTCGACCAGTCGATCGGTCAAGGTGCCTGCCGGATTGACTGCATTGATACGTACGCCTTTCGAGCCGTAGGCCGCCGCCAGTCCAGCGGTAGTAAGCATGAGCGCCGCATTGGCGCTGCCGCCCGCGATGTGGGCTGTGCTGGGGACTTTTCCACCTGAGCCGATCACGTTGACGATGACACCAGTCCCTCTTGCACCCATGCGCTTGACCACGGGATCAATCATGTTGATATAAGTAAAAAACTTGGCATCCATGGCTTCGCGAAAGAAAACAGGCGAGAGGCTTTCGGCGGGCGTCCGTTTCGCAGCACCTGCAGAATTGACCAACACATCGACGGCACCAAAGGTTTTTTCTGCTGCGTTGAGGGCGCCCTCAGCCGACTCCGCATTTTGCATATCAGCCGAAAACGAAGCGATACGGTCCTGGCTGCCGGGGACTTGAGTGGAGAGTTGTTGTTTAGCCGACTCAAGTGTGGCCGGATTGCGTGACACCAGACTAACTTTGCAGCCTTCTTCGAGAAACACCTTGGCGCAGGCGAGACCAATGCCTTTGCTTCCGCCTGTAATGAGAACATGCTTGTGGGTAAGATTTAATTCCATGTTACGACTCCGTTGTCTTTAAGGGCTGAGATTTCTTCTTGGGTATAGCCAATGCTGTGTAAAAGCGCGATCGTATCGGCACCAATTTTTGGAGGGGCTTTGCGCACTTGCAGGCGTTCACCTTGCAGCGCGATCGGTAAAAGGGCGACCCGCGTTTCGATTTCACGTCCAGCACCCGTGTTATCGGCCGCAATCGTGACAGGTGCTAAACCACCTGTGGCGAGTAGATGTGGATCGTCAAACAAGTCATGGGGACGCGTAATTGGCGCATATGGCAGGCCACATTGCTCAAAGCGACTACTGAGTTCTTTTGCACTCAGTACGCCAAACCTTTCACGCAAGATGGGGATGAGCCAGCTACGTGCTTTAACGCGATCATTGTTCGTCACCAGTCTGTCATCAGCCTTAAGGTCATCAAAGCCGAACTCTTTACACAAGATTGTCCACTGGGTATCACTGACGGCCGATAGGAAAATTTGCTCACCATCCTTGACGGTAAATACGTCGTAGACGGCCCAGGCACTTAAGCGGTTAGGCATGGGATTGGCGGGCGCACCTGTCACTGCAAATTGCATCATGTGTTGCGCGACTAAAAAGACATTGTTTTCAAACAAGGCGCTTGCGACCTCTTGGCCCTTGCCTGTGCGATGCCTTTTTTGTAATGACGCCAAGACGCCAATCGCGCCAAACATACCGCCCATAATGTCGTTCACGCTCGCTCCCGCGCGCAAGGGCTGTCCCACTGGACCCGTCATATAAGCCAGACCACCCATCATCTGCACGACCTCATCGAGAGCGGTGCGGTGTTCATACGGTCCTGGCAAAAAACCTTTGTGAGACACATAAATTAGGGCAGGGTTGAGCTTGGATAAAGCCTCGTAACCAAAACCCAGCTTGTCCATGGTGCCGCTTTTGAAGTTCTCACTAAAAACGTCGGCTGAACCGAGCAGCTTCAGGACAATTTCTTTTCCCGCAGGATGTTTGACATCGACCGCAATACTTTTCTTGTTGCGGTTAAACATTGGGAAAAAACCCGAGCCTGAGCCCAGGAGCTTACGCGTGTTGTCACCCGCGAGCGGTTCGACTTTGATCACTTCGGCGCCGAGATCGCCAAGAATCATCCCGCAGGTGGGGCCCATGACCATATGTGTAAATTCAACCACGCGAATGCCTTCAAGGGGCAGGGAGTCTGACATCGTGTACCTTCGATTTGGGTCTGCAAACGAGTTGTTATACCATCGGACAAGGGGCGACAGGCGTGCGAGCTTGTGCCGGGTTTGAGGAGCGGTTTTCATGCAGTGCAACATTGTCGTAAAAGTTGTAAATTTTCTTGACTCTAATGATCGTCAGGCCCTCCTCGCCATGCTTGACATGTATGCCAGGGACCCCATGGGTGGCGGCGAACCTTTACCTTTAGACACCCACGTGCGTTTATGTGACGACTTGGCTAAGTTTTCTGGAGCGATCAGTTGGCTCGCGTACAAGGACGGCAAGCCTGTTGGGTTGTTAAATGCCTTGCCCGGCTACTCGACCTTTAAAGCCCGCCCACTGATCAACGTGCACGATATTGCCGTAGACCCTGCTCATCGCGGCCAAGGCGTGGGTCAGGCGCTGTTGATGGCGATGGAAGCGTATGCGCGCGAGGCAGGATGCTGCAAGGTGACGCTTGAGGTTTTGAGTGGCAATACCCAAGCGCAACGTGCCTACCAACGGTTTGGCTTTGAACAATATTCCCTCAGTCCGGAAACGGGGCAGGCCCTCTTTATGCAGAAGTGGTTGTAGATTATGGTTTTTATGGATTCCGCCTCTGTGAAAGCAAATAATCAAGTGACTGTGTATTTTGATGGCTCCTGTCCGCTCTGCCGGCGTGAAATTGGCTTTTATAAAAACAGTGCTGGCTCGGACCAGATTCTTTGGCAGGACGTCAGTCGCGTTTCTGATGGACAGGTTGCAGGCGATTTGAGTTGTCAGCAAGCGATGGCACGCTTTCATGTGCGAGGCACGGATGGCCGCCTCAAAAGCGGGGCGGCGGCATTTGTCGAGCTCTGGCTAAGCCTAAAGTACTGGCATTGGTTCGGGCGCTTGTTTGCACATCCACCCGGGCTATGGCTGCTGGAAAAGTGTTATGTTGGTTTTTTGCGGATTCGTCCCGCGATACAACGCCGAATTAAGTAGCGCTTAGCCAATTGATGCTGAGGTGAGTCCTTTATTTTTAGTTTCCCCAATACAAGACACGCACACCACGATTAAACTGAACCTTATGAATCCTAAAGACCAAGACCAAGACACAGGCATACCTATTTCGGTATCCATCCGCAATCGCTTGAAAACGGCGCGTAAGCGCTTTCATGCCAATGACAACATCTCCGACTTTATTGAGCCTGGCGAACTGGCCCTGTTGCTTGACGAAGTCGAAGGCAAAATGAAGGGCGTATTGGAAAGTCTGGTGATTGACACCGTGTCCGATCACAACACCAATGACACCGCGCGACGCGTGGCCAAAATGTACCTCCAAGAGGTCTTTGGAGGGCGTTACCGTCCCCAGCCAGCGATTACAGAATTTCCCAACGTCGAACATTTGAGCGAGTTGATGATTGTCGGACCGATGACCGTGCGTAGCGCATGTAGTCACCACTTTTGTCCGGTAATCGGCAAGGTTTGGATCGGTGTCATGCCAAACGAGCACACCAACGTCATCGGTCTCTCCAAATACGTTCGCCTTGCGGAGTGGATCATGAGCCGTCCTCAGATCCAAGAAGAAGCTGTGGTCCAGCTTGCGGATTTGATTCAAGAAAAAACCCAGCCCGATGGTTTGGCGGTCGTGATGAGCGCCACACACTTTTGCATGTCTTGGCGCGGTGTCAAGGACATGGATAGCCGTATGATCAACTCAGTGATGCGAGGGGCCTTTTTAAAGGATCCTAATTTGCGTCGCGAGTTCTTGTCCCTGATTCCTCGAGAGGTATAGCCATGTTGGTACGTTTGTTATATGTCAGCCGTGCACTAGACCCAAAGGCCAGCGAGGAGACGGACGCAATCTTAGATTCCTCCCGTCAACACAATATTGCCAACGGGATTACCGGCATTCTTTGTTATGGCGGTGGGATTTACCTGCAGGCTATTGAGGGAGGCCGTAACCAAGTCAACGATTTATATGGTCACATTTTGCGTGATGCACGTCACAAAGACGTTGTCTTGTTGCACTATGAGGAAATCACTGAAAGACGTTTTGGTGGTTGGACGATGGGTAAGGTCAATCTTTCCAAACTCAACACCTCAATTGTTCTCAAGTATTCTGAAACGCCTGAGTTGGATCCATACTCGGTGTCAGGTGCGGTGTCTCTCGCACTGCTCGAAGAGTTAATGTTGACAGCCTCCATTATTGGTCGCGCCTAAACACCAAGGAATACAAATCAGATGAGCGCAACTGACGCCACTTTAAAAGTACAAGATCACTCGTTGGCGGTTCGGTTGTTGCTCAATGTGGGACATGGTTTGGATCACATGTTCTTGCTGATTTTTGCGGCATCGGTTGGGGTCATTGCAATAGATTTTGGCTTCGACAGTTGGGAGGACCTCATGCCTTATGGTGTCGGTGCTTTCGTGCTGTTTGGTTTGGGCTCAATTCCTTCCGGTCGCTTGGGTGACTTGTGGGGACGCCGTCGCATGATGGTGGTGTTTTTTGTAGGGATTGGCGCCTCTACGTTGATCGCCGCGTTGAGCCAAAATGCTTGGCAGCTTGCCGCAGCGCTGACGCTGGTGGGGGCCTTTGCCTCCATTTATCACCCTGTCGGCATTCCCTTTTTGGTGCAAAAGTCGGTCAACCCTGGTTATGCGATTGGTATCAATGGGTTGGCGGGTAACTTAGGGGTTGCACTGGCCGCTGTCGTGAGTGGATTTTTAATTAAATGGCTGGGATGGCGCGCAGCGTTTGCCATTCCAGCCGTGTTGTCGATTGGCTGTGGCGTGTGGTTCGCGTATATTTGCCCGCCCGAGTCTGAGGCACCTGCCAAACGTAAAACAACGGCCAAAGTTAAATTTCCGCCGGCCTTGATTGCACGGGTGTTAGCCGTCATGACAGTCAGTGCCGCGACCGGGAGCGTACTGTTTAACTTTACAACGAATGGCAATGGCCAGCTTTTACTCGAGCGCTTCAAAGGCATCGTTGAGGATCCTGCGACGCTCGGAATTATGTTGGCCATCATTTACGTCGTGGCGTCGCTCATGCAAGTGATTGTTGGAAAACTGCTCGATCGCTTTGCTATCCGTCCGATTTTCCTAGGGATTGTGCTGTTGCAGATCCCGCTCTTCTTACTCGCTTCACAAGCACAGGGCTGGTGGTTGTTTGCAGCGCTGCTTGGTGTGATGGTGTTTATTTTTGGCGCAGTCCCTTTCGTTGACGTGATGGTGGTGCGCTATGTTGACGATCGCATGCGCTCGCGTGTGGCGGGTATCCGCTTAGCTGTCTCACTGGGTTTGAGTTCGATTGCGGTGTGGGCGCTCGGCCCTGCGGTCAAGAGCTTCGGTTTTGATGTGATGTTATTAGTGATGGCGGGTTTTGCAGCGTGTACGGCTTTGGTGGTGATGTTGCTCCCGAGCGAGTCTAGCTCGTCTAATACACAGATTTCCTAACTGAGGAGCATTGCAAATGAGTATTGCCCGACTACAGTCTAGTGAGCTTGAGGCAGCGTGTGCAACCTGTCCAGCCTGGCAATTCGATGCGACAGCCGGTGGACGCCTGTCTCGCACCTGGCATTTCAAGGATTTTAGTGAGGCCTTTGCCTTTATGACGCGCGTCGCGATTTTGGCAGAAAAATTAGATCACCACCCTGAGTGGTCTAACGTCTACAACAAGGTCTCGATCGTGCTGACCACCCATGACGCGGACGGACTGTCGACACGCGACATCATGATGGCCTGCGCGATTGACCGACTCAGTACGTATTGAGCGAGGCTTTAATTTCCTGAGCTTTTTCTTTGATGCCCTCGACGGCGGCGTCACTCATTTTTTCAATATTTCTGTATACCATTCCAAGCCGGAAATTCTTTGAGAGTTTCTCTTCGTGCCGGATAAAAAAGTCCCAGTACAAGGCATTGTAGGGACATGCACGCTCACCCTCGCGCAATTTTTTGTCGTAGTGACAGCCTTTGCAATAGTCGCTCATCCGATCGACGTAGGCCGCGCTTGACACATAGGGTTTGGTGGCGAGCAGCCCGTCATCGGCAAATTGACTCATGCCAATCACATTAGGTAGCTCTACCCACTCAAACGCATCGATATAAATTCCGAGATACCAGCGATGCAACGCCGCGGGATCGAGTCCGGCAAGCAGAGAAAAATTGCCAATGACCATGAGACGCTGAATATGGTGCCCATACGCATGCTCTAAAGATTGTCCAATAGAGTCGGAGAGGCAGCGCATCTTGGTCTGGCCGGTCCAAAACCAGTCTGGCAAGGGTGTCGTATGGTTAAACGTATTGTGCTTGTCATAGCCAGGCATATGGTGCCAGTACATGCCACGGATGTATTCGCGCCAGCCAAGTATTTGTCTGATAAAGCCCTCAGCCGTCGCGATCGATACGTTGCCAGCCTGCCATGCTTGTTCGGCACGACCTACCACCTCTTGCGGTTTGAGCATCTTGGTGTTGAGCGAAAAAGACAATAGCGAGTGAAACATCCGCCAGTGTCCTGCACGCATGGCGTCTTGAAAGTCACCAAAGTTAGGCAAAATATATTCGATGAAATGATTCAGATCTGCGAGTGCCTCCTCGCGGTTCAAGGGCCAGGCAAACTTTGCGGCCTGCGGCGCTCCCATCGAGCGGACACCTGAAGTTTCAATCACCTTCCACAAGGCAGAGTGATCGTGTTGAGTACGTTGGTCTTTAGGCTCTGGAGGGGTACCGGTCCAGCGCTTGCGGTTCTCGTGATCAAAGTTCCATTGACCCTCAACGGGTTTCTTGGCATCGAGCATCAGGACCTTATGTTTGGTCCGCATCTGGCGATAAAAGCGTTCCATCAGCCAGCTTTTCTGACCTTTAAAGATTTCGCCAGCCTCGTGACGGGTGGTAAAAAAATGCTCGCTATCGCACATCTCCACGGCGATCTTTACGCTTTTGCCAAATGTTTCCAGTTGCGCATCGAGACGCCACTCATCAGGCTGTTGATATTCAAAACGCTTACAGGCGTATTGTTTGATTGACTGTTCAAGATTGCGCGTCAGAGATTGGGTGTTTTGAGGGTCGTCGATGGCGAGATAGTGCACACGGTGACCCTGAGTTTTAAGCCGCGACGCGAGATCGCGCAGACCTGCAAAAATCGCGATGATCTTTTGTGCGTGATGCACCACGTAGTCTGTTTCTTGACGCATCTCCATCAAGGTGTAAACGATATTTGGATCAACGTTTGAAAACCAACTGTGCGTGGGATTGAGTTGATCACCCAGTATCAAACGAAGCGTAGTCATGTTTGTGCCCATTGTTTGCGATAGAACCCCTTGGGGTCATGTTCCAGCGCTTGTTTATCCAAATTCATTCGACGACCGCCTCTTGGGTCCGTGCCCAAGCCTGCGATGTAGAGCCAGTTTCCCTGATTGCTGTAGACGTCGTAATCTAAGAGTTGGGATTCAAACCACGCCGCACCCGCTCTCCAGTCGATTCTCAAGTCATAAATCAAATAACTCGCCACAATCTGTCGCATGCGATTGGATAGTATTCCAGTCGCTGCGAGTTCGTTCATCCCCGCATTGACGAGGGCATTTTTTGTCTTACCCTCTGTCCATTGCTCAAAAAGCTTGAGGGCGATACCGCTCGTGGGTACGGCAAGTCTTTGCGCGTCAGCAAGAGAGTCAGGCTGGCGCAGACCCTCGCGTAAGTAAAGCGCGCGTCCGTATTTCAAATGCAAGAAACGAAAGTAATCTCGCCAAACGAGTTCAAACCAGATCCAGTAGGTGCCGTCATTAGCGCCTCGTGCGGACTCGTACTGCGTGAGTCGTTCAACAATCATCGAGGCAGACAGTGCACCGGTCGCTAACCATGCTGAAAAGTGTGTCGAATAGTCTGGACCAGAAAGCTGATTACGGGTTTCTTTATAGGTGTGTGGAAGTTCGTCTGCGAAGTAGTGGTCTAAATGTTGCAGACCTTGAGAGGTACCTGCTTGTAATGGCGTGTTTGCCTCTGGGCGTGATCCCAGAAGATCGAGCCGCTGCGCCAGGGAGAGACTTTCAGCCGGTACGTGATCAGGCAAACTGGGCAGGCGCTCAGGGCGCGGCAATACGGCCCGGGCGCGTAGCCCTTTAGATTCCAGCTTTTGCCTGAACTGCGTAAACATATCCGGCATCTGCCGAGGGGTAAAGGGTAAAGCGGCTAGGTCCAGCATCGTGGACTGCCAAAAGTATTGAACTTTGATGCCTTGCGCCCTGAGTTGCTCGACTTCAGCTTCTTCTTCGGGGGCGGCGATTTGTTCACAGACAATACCGTCTGCACGGGTGGACTCGACCAGTGACGCAAGTGCTGTCGCTGCGTCGCCTTGCAACACCAGCAGCCGACTCCCCAGTTCTCGACACTGTGCATCCAGAGCTGCAAGTGTTTCGGCTACATAGCGTTTTCTTTGCGTACTCACACGCGCAAAACCCCAGCGACTCATGATTGCATCTGGCGGCAGTACGTAAACAGGAATCAGGTGCGTCGCCTCGCGACAGACTTTGTTGAGTGCGGGAGAGTCCAGCAGTCTGAGATCGTTTCTAAACCAATAAATCAAGGTGCTCACTTCGATACTCCTGAGGTATCCCTGCAGCGGTCAGAACAAAACTTAACGTTATCCCAGTCGCGCTCCCATTTTTTTCTCCACGTAAACGGACGTGTACAACGTTGACAGATTTTGCTGGGGAGGTCTGCTTTTTTGCGTCCACGCATGGGGGAGGGAGTGGTCATGAAAAATCCAATGCATGCTGGGTAGGTGGGGGCGTTTGAGTGGGACTGGTGACACGCCTGCGGCTTGAGGTGTGGGTCTGGCCCGAACGTTTGCGGGAGGCATGCTTTTCAACAATCGCTTTTTTACCCGCTTTGACATCGGTATCACTACGTCTGTCGTACAACCGACGTTTTGATTCGCGTGTGGCCGCTTCCAGATCCACGACAGGCGTCGGGAGCCGGTGAGCTGCTTGGATACCAAACTGTTGTTGCATCTCAGACGTCAAGTGCCAGGGTTCAAATAACCAGGTATCGGGGACTTTTTTTAGCGCGGGAATCCAGCGTCTGACAAACACGCCGTTCGGATCGTGGTCGCGTGCCTGTTTGATTGGGTTGTAGATGCGTGGAATATTGATGCCTGTGGTGCCTGCCTGCATCTGCATCTGGCTCCAGTGAATGCCGGGCTCATAGTCAAGAAAATGCCTCGCGAGCCATTGACCGACTCCGCGCCAGTGCAGCCAAAGTGGGTAGGCGGCGGTGGAGACGATCATCGCCCGCATCCGAAAGTTGATCCAACCTGTGTCTTTGAGCATCAGGACGCAGGCGTCCACCAGTGGCCAACCCGTACGTCCCTCACTCAGTGCGGCGAAATGTGCCTCGTTCCAATCCTCTTCACGCAGACCATCATAGCCACGATGCACGTTTTGATACTCAAGCTCAGGTTCAGACTCTAACTTCTGAATAAAGTGACAGTGCCAATACAACCGGCTCATGAGTGCACGGAGCCCTTTTGATTTGCGACTCTCTCTGGAGCTTTCGCGATCCATGACCTCCACCATCGCATGGACGACTTCGCGCATGCTGATACAGCCGTAGGTAAAGTAGGGTGAGATGCGTGAGCATGCTGTGGGTGCAGATAACGGCGAGGAAATGCCCCCCCGATATTGCTCGCTTCGGATTTCTAAAAAATCGCCAAGAACTTCCAGACCAAGCGTACGACCCCCTTTTTGTCTGTGTGGAGGATTGAGCGGATCAATGCCAAGCGCTGCTGCGCTCAGTGGGCGAGGCTCAGTCCAGGGCAAGGGTAGCGGATTGATTTGCGTAGGGGCAGGGAGGAGGTCTTGCTGCATGTGCTCTTCCCAAGCGGCTTGCCAGAGGTTGCGATTGTGCAGGCGTCGCACGACGCCAAACTGGATCGGCTCATGCCAGGTAATACCTTGTTGGCGGCACCAGTTTCCGACAGCTTTGTCGCGCGCGTAGCTCGGTGCGTTGCCTGTTTCCTGGTGGGAATACAGCGCATCAAACGGCATCAGTGCATGCAACCGCTGAAAGACATCGAGTGCCTCGCCGGTGACAACATGTAATTGTCCACCGAGTCGTTTAATTGCAACATAGAGATCGCGAAGACTTTCGATCGTAAATTCGTAGTGCTGAGTCGAGGCATCTGGACTGCGCCAGAGACTCGGCTCGATAATATAAATGCAACAGACACGACCGCGTTTGACCGCGGCAGTCAAGGCAGCGTGATCATGGACGCGCAAGTCCTTTTTAAACCACACTACGCTGTTGTACATGACACTCCGTTGACGACATCACCAGCCTGTGCAGGCCTCTATTTGCCAAATAGACGTTGCACACTGGTGAGATTCTCTAGACCGGCAATACGGTCATAGAGTCCATCGTCCGCCCCATGCATCGCTGGATTTTCTGCTTTGCCAGTCGCAATGCAATCCATGAATTTCGCTTTTAAGCCTGCAGCGTCGATTGGATTTTTTGCATTCCCCAGCGGGAAACGAATTTCACCAGAGTCAAATTTTTTCCCTTTTTTTGTTTCAATCACGACACGGTCTGTGAACGCAAAGGCAGGCTCTAACGGACATGCCGTATCAACTGTCGTGACAGTGACCTTGCCGTAGAGTGCCGATACATCTGGTCGCGTAGCAAACGCGTCTGTCAATTGGGACAAGCCGACTTGGCGCGCTACTACGGCGGAGGCCACTGCAAACTGGGCACTGAATTTAGCCTCGAGGCCTGTGACAGGGTGTTTGTTGCGCAACATTGAGGCTTGCGCAGGGCCCATCGTCAAGTGAACGTGACCAATGTCTTCAGCCTTGAGATTTTCGCGTTCGACAATCTCCAGCACGCCGTCAATGGTTCGGTGACTCGAATAGCAGACAGGGTAACGCTTGATCGATAAGCCGCTATCTAAAATCCGCAAGGTCTTACCGAGTGTGTCTGCTGGGCGCGTGAGGTCGGCCCGACCAGATAGGGAAAGTGCAAACAAATAGCCAGCAGGATGCTCAAACACATCGGGGGCAGAGGTGAGGCCGAGTTTAGATAGACGCACAGCGTCAATGCCGTGCGAGGCGGCACGACCCGCGTGGAAGGGCTTGGTCATCGTGCCAAAGTTGGCGACCAGACCACTTGCAAGACTGGCGGAGATGGCGAGCGCTTGACGCGCCTGATCTACTGAAAGCTTGTTTAGGTAAGCCACAGCTGCGGCGGCACCGACCGCACCAAAGACGCCAGTTGGATGCCAGCCCTTCAAGTGGTATTGCTCGGGCTCTCGGCTGACGAGTTCACCCCAGACTTCATAGCCCACGATATAGGCACGGACTGCATCGAGTCCGGAGCTGTTGAGTTTGTGGCCCTCGGCCAAAATAGCAGGTACCAGCACGGTGCTGGGGTGGCCAGAGATCGCGACATCGTCATAGTCCAGTGCGTGACCCGCGACCGCATTGATGAAGGCCGCTTGTGCCGCAGGGTGCATCGTACCCAAAAAGGGGACGGGCGCCTCGGCAGGCGTCGTCGCTTGCGCGAAAAACTGTCGCACGATGTCGACCACGGGCTCGCGATGCCCTGCCATCATCGTGGCAATGGTATCGATGAAGCCTGTTTTTGCAACAGCATAGGCTGCCTGTTCCTGATCGCCAAAGGTCGGGTTGGCAACAAACGCTGCCAGTGCTTGAGTTAATCCTGTTGTCATTTTTTGTCTCCTACAGATTCAGTCTCAGCAGGGATACGCGCGGCATCCTTGCGTGCGGATTAGAACGAACGTGGCATGCCCATCATGTGTTCGCCAATATAGGACAGCACCAAATTAGTCGAGATCGGCGCAATCTGGAATAAGCGCGTTTCGCGCCACTTGCGCTCGACGTCGTATTCTTTTGCATAACCAAAGCCGCCATGGCACTGCAGGCAGGCCTCCGCCGCATGCCAAGTGGCATCGGAGGCAAGCAACTTACCCATGTTGGCATCATCGCCGCAAGGCAAGCCTGCATCAAAAAGAGCAGCCGCTCGGCGCAACACGAGGTCTGCCGCATCCGTTTCAGCATGTGCCCGTGCAATCGGAAACTGTACCGCCTGATTTTGACCGATCGGACGGTCAAAAACGCGACGCTCATTCACATAGGCAACCGCTGTTTTGGCAAACCAGCGCGCATCGCCAATCGCTTCGGCCGAAACCAAAATACGCTCAGCGTTCATGCCGTCGAGGATGTACTTAAAGCCTTTGCCTTCTTCGCCGATCAAATTGTCCGCAGGGATTTTCAGATTATCGAAAAATACTTCAGTCGCGTGGTGATTCACCATGGCCTTCAGTGGGCGAATATCCAACCCTTTGCCCAAACCGTCACGGATGTCGAGTAAAAACACGGACAAGCCTTCACTTTTTTTCTTGCACTGATCAAGTGGTGTGGTGCGTGCCAAGAGCAACATTAAATCAGAGTGCAGGGCGCGCGAAGTCCATACTTTCTGGCCGTTAATCACGTAATGATCACCTTGGCGCTCCGCACGTGTTTTGAGTTTGGTCGTGTCAGTCCCAGAGGTCGGCTCGGTCACGCCAAAAGCTTGCAGACGGACTTTTCCAGAAGCGATGTCAGGCAAATACTTTTTCTTTTGTGCTTCGCTGCCATGACGTAGAACCGTACCCATGGTGTACATCTGCGCATGACACGCACCGGCATTGCAGCCTGACGCATGGATCGTTTCGAGAATAACGGCTGCTGCACGCAAAGGCATGCCGCTGCCACCGTACTCTTCTGGAATCAATGCGCCAAGATAACCAGAGGCTGTCAACGCCTGCACAAATTCAGTAGGGTAGTCTAAGTTTTCTTCGAGGCCGCGCCAGTATGAACCGGGAAAGTCCGCGCACACGCGTTTGACGCCTTCGCGGATTTCTGGATAGTCCTCACCCGTTTCGATGGAGATATTTTGTTTTGGGTTTGCCATGTGATGCTCCGCTTAACAGCCTTTGAAGTTTGCTTTTCGTTTTTCGTTAAATGCCGCGACACCTTCCATCCGGTCTTCGGTGTCAATGAGGTGGTTGTAGGCTTCGATTTCGAAACGGAAAGCTGTACGCAGCTCCATTTGACCGCCATAACGCACAGATTTCTTGATCTGCCTGACAGAAAGTGGGGCATTAGCCGCAATCACTTCAGCCGTTTCAAGCGCTTTACCTAAGACCTCAGCGGGTTCTAGGATGGCGTTGATCAAGCCATACTCGCTCGCTTGTTGTGCACTAAAGGGCTTGCCTGTCATCAAGATCTCTTTGGCACGGCGCTCACCAATCGCACGTGGCAGATTTTGTGTGCCACCCGCGCCTGGCATGATGCCGAGCGTGACTTCGGTCAGCGCAAAGCGTGCAGCATTGCTGGCGTAAATAAAGTCGCAGGACAGCGCCAGTTCTAGGCCGCCTGCGTAGGCGTGACCGTTGACGGCCGCAATGACAGGAACTGGCAGGTCCACTAGCGTCCAGTACATACGCTCAAACAGCTCGTGCTGCAGCGTCCACTGGCGTTTAGTCATGCCGTTGCGCTCTTTCAAGTCTCCGCCCGCACAGAAAATCTTTTCACCAGCGCCCGTCAAGACGATACAGCGGACTTCACCAGCATCCGCGGTCAGCCGATTCCAGAGGTCCAGTAAGTCGTGGCCAGTTTGCGTATTGATCGCGTTGCCGACTTGTGGACGATTGAGGGTGACTTTAAGCACATGGGTGCTGACCATTTCAGTCGCAATGGTTTCGTAAGTAGGAAAAGTACTCATGTTGCCTTCCTTTTGGAGATCAATGTAGAGTGTTCGCCGAGTTTGGGCGGGGCGGCGTAGGGCTTAGGCCGAACGCCATCAAAACTAATTGGCAGGCCAATGAACCGCATGCCCGTGCCTGGGACGTCTTGCATCAGTCCAAGTGCTTCAGTTTGTGGGTGCGCGACCATTTGCGCGAGATTATTGACCGGCGCGCAGGGCACACCCGCTGCTTCAAGTTGCTCGACCCAATAGTCGGTGGGTTTGGTGGCAATGATGGCGTCGAGCATGGCATAAAGCGCTTGCTGATGTTCCACGCGACGAGGGTTGTCAATAAAGCGGGCGTCTGCCACCCACTCGGGCTTGCCAACTGTCGAAGAGAGGGCTTTAAAAAGCGCATCGCTGCCCGCAGCGATCACGAGTTCGCCATCGCTCGTCATATAGCCTTTGTAAGGCACAATGCCTGAGGCTCCCGAGCCTTGTTTGGCCGCAACTTCACCGTTGGAGAGATATTGTGCGGCGAGTAGTGAGACCCACGTGGTGGCGGTCTCATAGAGCGAGACGTCGATGACTTTGCCGACACCAGTTTGTTGACGCTCAAGCAGTGCAGTCAGGATGCCGATGATCCCCCACATGCCCGTACCCATGTCAACGATCGAGGCGCCTACACGAACGGATGGTCGGCCAGGCTCGCCCGTTGTGCTCATAATGCCGCCAAAAGCTTGCATCAGCGGGTCGTAGCCGGGGCGATCCTTAAGCGGTCCGACTTTGCCAAACGCTCCAAGATTACAATAAATTAATCGAGGCTGAATGGCCAAGAGGCTTGCGGCATCAAGACCCAGTTTTTCGACATGGCCTGGACGAAGATTTTGAATCACAATATCTGCATGTTCGCAGATGTATTGTCTCAGCTCTTCAATTTGCTGGGGATCACGCAGATCGCACACGACCGATTTTTTGTTACGATTTAAGGCTTGAAAAAAAGGAGAAGCTCCCTCCCAAAAAGGAGGCCCCCAGCGACGTGCATCGTCACCGTCGGCTTTTTCAATTTTGATGACTCGGGCACCGAGTTCACCGAGAATTTGCCCCGCAAACGGCGCGGCAACGCTATTGCCTAGTTCGATGACCACGAGACCGGCAAAAGGGCCGGTCCCAAGACTTTCTTGCTGCGTAGAGTCAGACATTGTTGATTTACTTTTTGAATGGATTGTCCCTTCAAAATTATGTCATGAATTTCTCTGCGCTTTGCCCCGCCCAGCCCCCTAATTGAGTGAATCTAGCGCAAAATCAGTTCGATCGAAGGCGGTTCGTCCCAGATCCAGTTGCCATTGCGTTTAAAAATCTCAGGAAAGTGCCCCGGTACGACAATATCGGTCCCTTCGCAGATCTCCGCAATGGAGCGCTTGGAGTCCTCAGTCGAGCCAAAACACATATCGCCGACTTGTGCGAGCACTTCTTTGGGATACTTGACGGCATCGCCAGCCAGAACCACGCGCCGACCGTCTTCTTGCGTAAAACGTAGTGCCTGACAGCCCGTGGTGTGACCCGGCACCTCAAAGTGCTCAATGCCAGGGGCAATCAGACCTCTTTTGGGGAGGACACGCAAGTCAAATTCTGCCAACAAGTCATGAATTTTCCAGGGAATAAACAGATCCTCAGGGTGTGGGTTGCGGGCATAGCCGAGCTCTGTTTCGCCAACCGCCACTGGAACGCCTTTAAACAAGTCCAGATTCTGACAATGATCAAAATGTAGGTGAGACAAAAATACGAGATCAATATCGGTCGGTGCAAGACCGCGCTCTTTTAAACCATTGATCAAGCCTTTGCGTACGCAGTAGTGACCGGTATCAAACAAAATGCGCGTGCCATCCTCGGCTGTGACAAGGGCAACGTTACACAAGCCAAAAAAACCACCGCGAAAGCTCAGGCTGTTGCCTTTAATGAGTAGTTCATAACGCGCATTCAATACCGTTCTCCAAAAAGTACCACCCCAGGTGTACCGGGTGACCTGAACGCGTTAACCGTTCAACTGCTCGCAAATTGCTGCGGTGACTTGCGCTGTCGTGGCCAGGCCACCGAGATCGCGTGTGTGCAGACGGGGATTCGCGGTAACAGATTCGATCGCTTTCATGAGGCGATCTGCAGCAACCTGTTCGCCAAGGTGCTCCAGCATCATGACAACGGACCAAAAGGTGCCAATCGGATTGGCTAGGCCCTTGCCCATGATGTCGAATGCAGAACCGTGAATCGGTTCAAACATAGAGGGGTAACGGCGCTCGGGATCAATGTTGCCCGTCGGAGCAATACCAAGGCTACCTGCCAAGGCCGCCGCCAGATCGCTCAGGATGTCCGCATGCAGGTTGGTCGCAACAAGTGTATCGAGCGTAGCGGGGCGGTTCACCATGCGCGCGGTGGCGGCATCGACTAACTCTTTGTCCCACTTTACATCGGGAAACTCTTTGCTGATCTGAACGGCAATTTCATCCCACATCACCATTGCATGGCGCTGCGCGTTTGACTTGGTCACGACAGTTAAAAGCTTGCGTGGACGGGACTGCGCGAGTGTAAAGGCGTAGCGCATGATGCGCTCGACACCCGCACGCGTCATCATGCTGACATCCGTGGCGACTTCGATAGGATGGCCTTGGTGGGCACGACCGCCTACGCCAGAGTATTCGCCTTCTGAGTTTTCGCGCACGATCACCCAGTCGAGTTGTGCGGGCGTGCAACGCTTAAGCGGTGCATCGATACCAGGCAAGATGCGGGTCGGGCGCACGTTGGCATATTGGTCAAAACCCTGGCAGATCTTGAGGCGTAAGCCCCACAAGGTAATGTGGTCAGGGATGTGTGGATCGCCTGCGGAGCCAAACAAAATGGCGTCTTTATTGCGCAGCGCATCAAGTCCGTTTTCCGGCATCATCACGCCGTGTTGGCGATAGTAGTCACCGCCCCAGTCAAAGCTTTCAAACTCAAATTTGAGTGATTGATCTTTGGCTGCGATGGCGTGAAGTACTTTTTGGCCCTCAGGAATCACTTCTTTGCCGATGCCGTCACCGGGAATAGCGGCGATACGATATGTCTTCATGGTCTGATCCTTAGCGATGCTTTTAATTTGTGCTTGGTAATGTACAACGTGTCCCATGCTCTTGGCACCTGACACACTTGAGCGTCAAGATTTATCGCCATTTTCATAGCGCTTGCCACGTGCAAGCAGTGCTGGTGTGCCGATCACTGCGTTTAAACCGTCAAAATCCAGCATGGATCCTTGAAAGGCACGGGTACTGCCGGTCGCTTTGAGACTGGCGTAATAGTTTTGTAGCAACAAGGCAACCGCCCGAACCGTCCCGCCCGGAAAAATCGCAATCGAATACCCAAGCGCCTGAAGCTCTTCGGCAGATTTAACGGGTGTTTTGCCACCCTCAACCATGTTAGCGAGCAGCGGGACGCGACCCGCAAAGCGTTTGTTGACGATTTGCATCTGGTCATCGCTGCGAACGGCTTCGATAAACAAAATGTCGGCACCCGCTTCCAGATAGTGTTCGGCGCGGTCTAAAGCCGCTTCGAAGCCTTCGACTGCGACGGCATCCGTGCGTGCCATAATCAGAGTGTCTGCTGAGTGTCGCGACGCAGACGCGGCGTGTAGTTTTCCCACCATTTCAGTTGTTGAAACTAGTGACTTTCCTTCGAGATGACCACAACGCTTTGGAAAAGACTGGTCCTCAAGTTGAATGATGTTGGCACCGCTGCGTTCAAAGCCGCGCACCGTACGCTCCGTGTTGAGTGCATTGCCAAAACCAGTATCTGCATCCACGATCAAGGGAATTTGAACGCGATCCCTGAGTTGTGCAATGCGTTCGCTCACTTCGGTGAATGTTGTCAGACCAATATCAGAGCGCCCGAGTGCGGTGTAGGCGATCGAGGCACCTGAAAGATAGAGTGCCTCAAAACCTGCCTCTTCGGCTAATGCAGCAGAAAGAGCATCATAGACGCCGGGTGCGAGCAAGATTTCCGGACGCGCTAATCTGGCTTTAATTGAGTCCATCACGAATATCCTTTTAGAACTTATTGGCCGGAACGAAAAACGTTAGCGGGTTCGTCGAACCAGTTTCTGTTTTTACGCAAACGTGCTGTCATCTCAAGCGCATAGGGTGCAGCTTCGCACAGGACTTCCATCAATGCGTCATCCAGTTTGAGCCCCGCATTCGAGGCCATGCGTGCGGCAAAAGCACGGGTCTGCGCGTCACAATGCGAAGTGTCCGGAGTGAGGTCAGGCGCAACAAGCGCCGGAGCGGGCTGACCCGGCTTGAGCACCGGGCGCTTATGACGCAGATCCCTTGCGTGTTCAAAGGCATGACCCACCTTTAATACGAGTGCATCTGCCTGAGGCGCCCCCACAATTTGTAGCCCCATCGGTAAACCCGCATTATTAAAGCCACAATTGACCGAGACGGCTGGACCACCCGTAATGTTGGCGAGCACTTGTGCGTTGGGTTTGCGCCAAAAGCTAATTGGGCGATGTGCCGTGATCGGCTGGGCCGGACCGAAGCCTGGCATCACGAGCACATCAAACTTTTCGTAGATCGGCTGCATTTCCTCAAGCATGCGCTTGTGTTCTCGCGTGGCAGCGAGAAAATCGAGTGATTGAAACATCACAGCCGGCAAAATACGCGTTAAAAAGTCACGGCCATAGTCATGGGGACGTTCGGTGAGTCCTTGCTGTTGCACGCCGAAAATTTCTGTCTCAGCCAAAACGACCTTGACGTCCATGTAGTCTTGCATGGGACGCAGACGACAGTCTTGAACGGTCGCACCGAGTTTCTTGAAAATTTCTACCGCATGGTCGAGGGCATGACGGTGCTCCTCATTCGCAACAAGATCCTCTTCCCATACATAACGCAACACTCCGACACGCAGACCCTTGAGGTCCTGACCAAGACTATCTGCGTAGTTGGGAATAGGCTGTTCAAAGCTGTTGCCATCTGCAGGATCATGTCCCGCCATCGCTTGGAGCATCAGCGCACAATCCTCAACCGTCCGCGCCATCGGTCCACAGTGATCTAGCGTAAAAGAGTTCGGCATGACGCCTACGCGACTGACTAGACCCGAGCTCGGCATAAATCCTGCAATGCCACACAAAGAGGCAGGTCCTCGAATCGAGCCCCCCGTATCGGTGCCCAGGGCAGCGCCCACAAAACCTGCCGCAACTGCAGCGCCTGATCCACTGGAGGATCCGCCGCTAAAACGTGAGAGATCCCAGGGATTACGCACAGGAGGCCATGGTAGATCTAAAGAAGGACCTCCATGAGCAAACTCGTGTGTGTTGAGCTTGCCCATCAACAAAGCGCCCGCCTCGTAGAGCTTGGCCACGACAGCACAATCGTTGGCAGGTACGTGCTTTTGTCCAATGCGCGAACCCCCTGTGGTCAAAATACCGGCCGTCTCATAAATGTCTTTGGCACCAAACGGAATGCCGTGCATCGGACCGAGGTATCGCCCAGCCATGATTTCGCTTTCAGCCGCTTTGGCTTGCTGACGTGCCAGCCCGAAGGTCGGCGTGATGAATGCACTAAGTTGATCATCCAGCGACTCAATGCGCGCACTCAGATGATCCACATACTCAAGGGGTGAAAGTTTTTTGGCTTTGATCTGCCGCCCAGCTTCGGCAATGCTTAGGAAATGCAGGTCTGCGGTCATACTGGATCCAATCCTTGTTGTGCAAAGGCGCGCATGGCATCACTGGTCTGTAAAAATTGAATCAATCTAGTGACGGCAGCCCCCTGTGTGCTTTCCTTAAAGACACCCACAGAAAAAACGGTAGATTGTTGGACTGCGGGGGGCAGCTTGCCGAAAATATTGATGCCCGGCACCTGCATGAGTTCGCTCATTTGTTGCACCGCCAATTCCACTTCGCCATTTGCAACCAAGGCCCCTGTCAAACCCTCAGGTAGCACGGTCGCCTTGGCGCGCACTTCCTCATCGAGTCCGAGTCGTTTAATCAGGCTTGCAAAATACATGCCGCTAGCACCCTGTTTAGAAAAGGCGATGGAGCGTGCTGCTTTGAGTGTGGCGATAAAAGCATCCTGTGAAGAGATATCGGGCACGGGGGCTGATAGCGCAACGGCCATTGCAACGTCTGAGCTCACCAAATCCACTCTGCTGCCCGTTTTTAAAATATCTTCATTGATCAGTTCGTCCACCGAACCGGCAACCGCGAGCAGTAAATCGCCGCGCGCGCCTGCGCGGATACGTTCGCTCAGGTGGGCTGTTGCGCCATACTCAATCTCAACCTGGATACCGGAGGCTGCAGTAAAAGTCGGGATTAGTTCGTTGAGTGCGTGACGTAACGCCATGGTTGAAAGAATGTTCAAGCGTGGT
The DNA here is from genome assembly GCA_023653055.1 of Burkholderiaceae bacterium. Taxonomy (GTDB): domain Bacteria; phylum Pseudomonadota; class Gammaproteobacteria; order Burkholderiales; family Burkholderiaceae_B; genus Zwartia. Next base: position 106,587 of record JAMNXR010000009.1, read on the forward strand.
GTTGTAGAGAGCGGTTGCGTTGCCATAATGATTGTGTCTCGTTTTAATTTGAAATTTTGCAATGAATCATATTGATTGTTCTGCTAATCGCTATTGCTCGATTTTGCTGAGCGCTTGTGGATCAATATCCTCAACAATGGTCTTGAGATAGTCCACAAATACTCTGACCTTTGCTGCCAGAGTGCTGCGGGGCAGGTGAACAATAGACACCGATGGTCCCGCAACCACGTAGTCGGACAAGATACGTTGAATCTTGCCGGAGCGCAGTGCATGTCCCGCGATAAAGTCACTCACCATCACAATTCCTGCACCCGCGATTGCGGCTTCTAAAAGTGACTCTGCATTGTTGATGTTTAGCGTACCGGAGACGACTCTGGAAAAGTCTTTTCCGTTTTTAGTAAAGTGCCATTCGCGATGATCTCCACGCATCGGTAGCAAATAACCCATGCACTGATGGTGATCTAAGTCATCGGGAGTTTTCGGGGTGCCATGCTTGGCTAAATAGTCTGGCGAGGCATAGGCCGCAAAACTTAGGTTGCAGAGCTTATGTGCGATCACGCGTTCGTCTGTGACCTCGCCGATATGGATCATGGCATCGACAGATTCGTAAGTAAGATCAACTTGACGATCACTTAATTCGATATCGACACTGAGTTCTGGATATCGTTGCGTAAATTCCCATATTTTTGGTACGACCACCTGGCGTCCAAAGCCAACTGGCATTTGGAGGCGAAGCCTTCCTTTAGGTGTGGCCGTGGCGGACGTCACTGCGGTTTCCGCGTCTTCAATTTCTGTGAGAATTTGCTGGCAACGTTCAAAAAAGCTTGCGCCTTCGCCCGTCAAGCTCACCAAGCGGGTTGAGCGGGTCAACAGTTTGACGCCGAGCTCTTGTTCGAGACGGGCGATTGATTTGCTGATGGCCGAAGAGGTCAGCCCGAGTCGTTGGGCGGCAAGGGTAAAGCTGCGGGTTTCTGCAACTTTGACAAAAACGAGTAGAGCATTAAGGTTTCGCATGGCAAAGAGTGTACTCATGAATCAAATTCAGTAATAGTCTTTTATTCTAGCGAATTGACCCGGCAAACATCCATCGTTAGCATCAGGACTTCTACTTAGCGCAACACACCCGTAAAAATATGGAAAATCATCCCGCTTCCCTTCTGCCCGGTGCCACACAGGCGCTGGCTGAGTTTGCAACCTCCATTCAATATGCCGATATCCCCGCAGAGGTGATTCAGCGTATGAAGACGAGCTTTCTGGATAGCGTGGGATGCTGTTTGTTTGGCGCAACCCTGCCGTGGACCCATTATGTACAAGCCATGATTGAAGAAGAGGGCGCGCGTGGGGTGGCCTCGATCTTTGGCGGCGGCGTTAAAACCTCAGTCGCAGGGGCTGTGCTGGTCAACGCGACCGCTGGTCATGCCTTTGAGCTAGATGATATTCACAAAGAATCCATTGTTCATGCGGGCTCCATTGCGACGCCGGTCGTGGTGGCCTTGGCCGAACAGATGGGTTGTCGTAGCGGTCAGACGCTTTTAACGGCAATGACCACAGGCTATGAAATTGGCACGCGGGTTGGTAATGCCGCCACAATGGGTTTGTTTTTTCGGGGCTTTCATCCGCAAGGCGCTTCGGGTGTGTTCGTCGCCGCCGCAAGTGCCGGGAAAATGCTGGAATTGAATGCGGCACGGATGCAACATGCGCTCGGTATCGTCGGCTCTCAAGCGGGTGGTCTGATGGCCGCCCAAGAGGGCGCAATGGTCAAGCGTTTTCATTCTGGTCGTGCCGCGCAGAGCGGTGTTTACTCTGCTTTTCTGGCAAAACGTGATTTCACGGGCATCACTGACGTACTTGAGGCAGGCTATGGCGGGTATCTGAGTTCTTATTCCAATACCCCTAATGCCAAACGACTGACGGAAGACCTCGGTCAGGTATGGGAAACAGCCAAGGTCGGCTACAAACCTCACGCTTGTGTGACCAGTATCCACTCTGCCTTGGACGCCTTTGCGCATTTACTGCGCGAACATCACCTCACGCCTGACGATGTGTCCGCAGTCGATATTGGCATGAGTCCCATGACCTATACGCATTGCGCTTGGGAATATAAAGCGCAGGGCGTGACAGCCGCGCAGATGAATCTGTATTACGGTATTGCGGTGATTGGTTTTGATGGCAAGGCCTTTGTCGCCCAGTATGCAGAAGACCGTCTGGCAGATCCAAAAATTATGGATTTCATTAAAAGAATTCATGCGCGCATCGATCCTGAGATCGAGGCAATGGGACCAGCCTATCGACATGCCGCACGTGTGGCCATTACGACACGCGATGGTCGACAGTTCAAGCATGAAATTTTGAATCGTCGCGGTAGTCCAGAAAATCCACTTTCTCACGACGATGTCGTTTATAAATTCCGTAACGTTGTAGAGTCATGCTTGTCCAAGCGTGACATTGACCGCGTGATCGCGTTAACAGAGCGGTTAGATAAAACTGAAGACACCCGTGAACTCTTTGGCTTGTTGGCGGCTGCCCGCCCTCAAGCCTCATGAACAGACAAGTTGAAATAATGATGCTTAAAAAAATGTGTGCGGCTTTAACACTGATCGTGTCGCAGTGGTGGATCCTTCCAGTGGCTCAGGCGCACCCCCATATTTATATTGAGGGTGGCATTGAGCTTGTTTTTAATTTTCAAGGACAGGCCACAGGCGTGCGCCAGTCTTGGCTCTTTGATGATTTGTTTTCGACCTACGCCTTACAAGGCATGCCACGCGATCAAGCGGGTCAAGTACAGAGCGCTGAACTCGACAAAATCACCGGTGAGTGGATGACTGCACTTGCAGATCCAGAGTCACATTTTTTTACTAAGATCACACTTGCGGGTCAGCCCTTGAAATTAGGTGCACCTCTCAATGCACGCAGCATCTGGGATCCCAAGGCCAGTCAACTTGTCCTCTCTTTTGATTTGCCGATCGAACCTCCAATCAATATTGATGCAAAAGGACTTGAGGTTGATATTCAGGATCCCAGCTATTTTGTTGCGTTTAATTACAAAGGGGGTGTTAAAGCTTTAAAGGGCATCGACGCACCCGCCCAATGTAAGTTTGGCTACATGCCCCCCAGGCCGCTTGATCCAAAAACAGAACGCTTGCTCTGGTCGATCCCTCCGTCACAAAAAGAGTTGCCGGAGAATTTACGCGAAGCGGTTCGCCAGCTTTCACATCAATTCACGGTGAAGTGTCCATGATGCAGGACTGCCACTCAACATACCGTCTGACACACTGGCGTTTGCAGGCATTATTTGTCCTGTTGATGCTGATGTGTTGCGTCGTGTTTGCCGAAGGGGCATTCGCCCAAGCTGCACATCCCTTTGCCACGCCAGAGCAACGCTTAGCCGTCCCGTCGACGGGTTGGTTTGCCGAGTTCAGTGGTCAGATGGCGGCCTGGCAGGGACATTTTTATCGCCAATTGACCGGAGCGGTACGTGCCTGGAAACAAGATGGCTGGGCGGCATGGTTATTGTTGGCACTCTCCTTTGGTTATGGTGTGTTTCATGCCATGGGCCCTGGTCACGGAAAGGCTGTTTTGACGGCCTATGTGTTAGCGAACAGGGAGACCATTCGCAATGGTGCCTTGTTGGCGATGCTCTCCGCATTTTTGCAGGCGTTCGTCGCCATCGCGCTTGTTGCGATTGCTGCGGGCGTCCTACAGATTTCTGGTGTGGCGATGAACCGTGCCACCTGGTGGTTGGAGCTCGCCTCTTATGCCATGATGGCTGCGTTGGGTGCTTGGCTTGTCTACAAGCATGTATTCAAACCATTCATTCATTTGATTCGAGAAAAGTTAAAAGCCGGGCAGGGGCGACATATCCAACAGGCGCACGCCATGCATGGCGACCACGCTTGCAGCCATGATCATGACCACACGCATCATCATCATCCCCATCATGCTCCTTCAACTCCAGGTCATGTTCATGATGAAAGTTGCGGTCACGTGCATATGCCTGATCCCAATCTAATCGCAGGCCCGCTCAATTGGAGTAAAGCGATCTCAGCGGTGTTGGCGGTAGGCCTCAGGCCCTGCTCAGGAGCGGTCTTTGTGCTGGTGTTTTCACTTGCGCAAGGATTTTTTATTGCGGGTATCGCAGCGGCTCTCGCGATGGGTTTGGGCACAGGGCTGACGGTTGCTGCGCTCGCCTCAGCTTCTCTCTGGGTGAGTCAAGTCACGGTCTCCGCGACCGGTGGCGCTCAGCGCATCTGGGGAAAGGTTTTCTTGGTGGGTTTACAAGCGCTTGCTTCATTTGCAGTATTGGCGCTCGGCTTATTATTGCTCAGTGCAGCCATAGGCACTGGTACGGCTGGCACTTAAATCAACAGTCTTTGCAGCGCCCATAAAGGGTTAAGTCGTGATCTTCGACTTTGAAACCCTTGGGTGCCAGCATGGCGAGATCAGATGGGCACGAATGAATGTCAAAGACCTTTTGACAGTGCTTGCACTGAAAATGATGATGATGTCCGTGATTGCCAAGCTCAAATCTTGGATTTTCACCCGGCAATACGACCAGACGTAACGCACCGTCTTCCACCATGGCCTTTAGATTGCGATAAACGGTTGCAATGCCTAAGTTAGGGACGGTGTTGCCTGCGAGCTCAAGTACCTCTTGCGCGAGCAAAGGGCGTCCCGCCGTTTGCAAGGCATCTTTAATCGCTGACCGTTGTCGTGTAGCACGTTCCATAGACTCTAATGATAGTGTATTATCAATATCGATAACACCTCTAACTTTACACTTGTTTTAGAGACTTGAATGCAATCCAATTCAAATCAAGCGCATTCGCATTCTCATGGTCATTCGCATGATCACGCGCTCGGTCACGCCCATACGCATACCCATATGCATGACGCTGACTCCCTGCTGCCTCCTCAGCCGGCTAAGGATCTTAAAAGCCCTGTCTTGAGCGGGCTTGCACAGCGCTTGCTTTGGGTGACCTCTTTGCTAGTCTTATTGTGGTTGGCCGTATTTTGGGCGTTGCGCACACATGGCTGAGCTTGACGTCATGCCCTCGCGTTCAAAGGCGATCGAGCTTCGCAACTTGACGCTCGCCTATCAAGGGCATCCCGCTGTGCACCATCTCAGCGGCGCCTTCGAGTCTGGTTCTCTCACCGCTATCGTCGGCCCCAATGGTGCAGGTAAAAGTACTTTGCTTTCAGCATTGTCCGGTCAAAAAAGTGGCATAGAGGGTTCGATTGATTTTGCGCCTGCAATACAGTCTGCGCATGGGCGCGCCTCTAAACTTGCATACCTGCCCCAACAATCCGCCATTGATCGTGAATTCCCGGTGCGCGTGCTGGATGTGGTGTCGCTCGGCGCATGGCGGGAACTAGGAAGTTTCCGCTCCGTTTCTGCGGACATCCGGGCCCGAGCCTCAGAGGTACTCGCCGCGGTTGGGTTGATTGGTTTCGAACGCCGCTACATCGGCGAGCTCTCTGTCGGACAATTGCAGCGTGTCTTGTTTGCCAGACTATTGATGCAAGATGCACAGATCATTTTGCTTGATGAGCCTTTTAATGCATTGGACACGCGTACAGCTGAGGACTTGCTCGGTGTCGTGCTTAATTGGCATCGACAATCGCGCACGGTGATCGCGGTCCTCCATGATCTGGAGATGGTCCGTCAATATTTCCCTCAGACCTTGTTGCTTGCGCGTGAAGTGATTGCGTGGGGGAGTAGTGCTGAGGTTCTCACGACAGAAAACTTAGCGCGTGCACGTCAAACCGCCGAGTACTGGGACGATCGCGCACCATGGTGCGTCCGTCCACCCGAAAGTGGCAGCAGAGGTTGATGATGCTTGAATGGGGAACATTGCTATACAGCTGGATCATTTCGCCCTTTGCTGATTATGGGTTCATGAAGCGCGCATTAATTGCTTGCGTAGCAATCGGCTTAGCGTGCGGTCCGATTGGCACGATTTTGGTGTTGCGACGAATGAGTCTTGCCGGAGACGCCATCGCACATGCTGTCTTGCCGGGAGCGGCGGTTGGCTTTATCTTTTTTGGGCTCTCTTTGCCCGCCATGACGATTGGGAGTTTTATTGCAGCAGCCCTCATGGCTTTGGTAGCCAATGTTGTAACGCGATGGACGAGCCAAAAGGAAGATGCGAGTTTCGCTTCGTTTTATTTAATTGCCCTCGCGCTTGGTGTGCTGTTGATTTCCACCTCAGGGAGCAAGGTAGACCTTTTGCACTTCTTATTTGGAAGTGTGTTGGCCATTGACGCGGAATCATTGCTCATGATTGCCGGTGCGTCGACCGCCTCATTGTTATTGTTGACCGTACTTTGGCGTCCCCTCATGCTGGAGTGTTTTGATCCAGGCTTTTTGCGCTCTGTAGGTGGGCGAGGTGCTTTGGTTCATCAACTGTTCATGCTGATGGTCGTGCTCAATCTGGTGTCTGCCTTTCAGGCGCTTGGCACACTGATGGCGGTCGGACTTTTGATGTTACCCGCGACCGCGGCAAGATTTTGGTCCTATGGCGTGGTGTCTCGCTCATTGCTTGCCGCCGGATTCGGCGCGCTGAGCGGTTTCTTGGGACTGCTGGTTTCTTATCATGCTAATTTTCCCTCCGGCCCGTCTATTGTCTTAGTCGCAGGCGTTCTGTACTTGTTTTCGCTGTGCTTTGGGACCCGCGATAGCTTTAGATTAATTCTCTTTCCTACGCCTCAGCACAAGGAATCATGATGATAAAAATTCTGCTGTTTAAAGCACAACTATTTATCGCAATTGTTATGTTCTGTGGCGTTGCCCCTGCAAGTGCAAGTGAACCATTACCTGTCGTCGCGACTTTCTCCATCCTCGCGGATATGGTCAAGCAAGTCGGTGGTCCACATGTCAGCGTGACAAGTTTAGTGGGTCCCAATTCGGACGCCCATATTTTTGATCCTACTCCCGCCGATGCGAAACGCCTAGCAGCTGCCAAACTCGTTGTCGTCAATGGGTTGGGTTTTGAGGGCTGGATGAACCGTCTCGTCAAATCCTCTGGCTACAAAGGGCCTGTTTTAGTGGCCAGTAAAGGCGTCAAGACGATTCCGATGGCAAAAAGCGATCACGATCACGGCCACAAACACGCGCATGCCGTACCTGATCCGCATGCATGGCAGAGTTTGCTCAATGCACGCCAGTATGTTGAAAACATTAAGGTGGCGTTAAGTGTCGCGATGCCTGCACAGGCTGCGGACTTTCAATCGCGTGCGGAGGACTATCTCAAACAAATAGATGCGTTAGAAAAAAGTACCCAAGCGCGTATTGCAGTGATACCGATGGAGCGTCGCCGCGTCATCACCTCGCATGATGCATTCGGATATTTTGCGCGTGCCTACAAGGTGAGCTTTTATCCGCTGCAAGGTTTATCGACAGGCAGTGAGCCTTCGGCTGCGGATGTTGTGCGGATCGTCAATGAAATTAAAAAGAATAAAGTCACTGCGATTTTTGCCGAAAACATCTCTGATCCACGCGTGCTTGAGCGTGTGGCCAAAGATACGGGCGCCAAGATCGGTGGCACGCTCTTTGCAGATGCGTTATCCGCACCGGGTACTGACGCAGACACTTATCTCAAGATGTTCGAGCACAACGTGTCTAACATTGTCGCGGGTATAGCAGCTACGACGCAGCCCTGAGGACGCCGATACGTTGTGTGCGTCCTATTTGCATTTTGTTGCAATTAATCGCTACAAATGAGAATCGTTATCGTTTAGAATATTCTCATGGTTAAACGATATTCTCAGCTTTATCTCACCGCTGCGCCCCAACGACATGGGATAACAGCCCCGTCCAAGAGGGGCCTTGATTCGCCAAGGCCTATGTTAAGTGTCACAAGTGAGGCACTTTTTGCGGGTGCTGACGAGCTTGAAATTACGCATCAGGGCGCTCAGTACCGTTTGCGTCAAACCGCCTTAGGCAAATTAATCTTGACCAAGTAATTTTATTTTTTCAATGCACGAGCCAGCCATCGCCAGCCAGTGCCTAAATTCATTTAGGACACACGTATGCGGCGTACCAAACATGCTGGCTCTCCTCGCTCTATTTACCTCCCACTCAATCGTTATATTTTTTCAGGGCTACTCGGTGGCCTGACTGCAAGTCTCACAGTAGGGTTATGTGCGGACCCCGTAATGGCGCAGTCCGCTCAGAGCACACAGGCTTCTCTCAAAGAAATGACGGTGAGTGCCACTCGGGGGGAGCGTCGCATAGACGAAGTGCCAGCTTCTGTCACAGTCATTACTTCTGAAACAATCGAGCGCGAAGGTGCACGCGATTTAAAAGATATATTCCGAAACGAACTTGACGTCACTGTTCCGACCGGACCGACGCGCTTTAGCAACGCCGGTACTTCGACAGGGCGGGCAGGTAACGAGGGCGTCAACATCAGAGGCCTGGGTGGTAATCAGGTGCTCATGCTGATTGATGGCATACGTGTCCCCAATGGTTTTGCCTTTGGCTCGTTTCAGACCGGTCGTGGTGATTATCTTGATATCGATGGAATCAGATCCGTCGAGGTACTTAGAGGACCCGCCTCGACACAATATGGTAGTGACGGTCTCGCGGGTGCAGTGAGCTTCCAAACCTTAAATCCTGCAGACTTGTACAAAAAAAATAAAGAGGGTGGAGGATTCCTGCGCACGGGTTATGCGAGTATCGATCGCTCATGGTCGAGTACGCTAGGACTTGCTGGAAAAAGCGGACCTTGGCAAGGGATGATCCTAGGCAGTTTTAGACTCGGCCATCAAACGATCAATCAAGGCAGCAATGACGTCAAAAATATAGATCGAACGTCGCCCAATCCAGTTGATTACAACAATCGCTATTTACTTGCCAAGGCGATTCTCACGATCAATCCGACTCAACAGTTAGGGCTGACGCTTGAGTCGCAGCACCGTTCACAGGCGACCGAGGTGTATTCCGCTCGAGCCCTGCCTCCTTTCCGTCCATTCAGTACAACCAGTTTTTCAACTCAAGACCGTATCCGCCGAGATCGTGTTTCCTTAGAGCACCGTTATACCGATCTCAACGCACCCATGATTCAAAAGTCTGAAACACGTATTTACTGGCAGGATGCACAGATCAATCAATTTGCAACCGAAGAACGTTATCGTGCGCGCGGGCGTACGCGTGACAACACCTATCAAACTAACGTGATAGGTTTGGCCACGCAATTTGAAAGCAATCTATCCGGAGTGTTAGATCAGCGATTGACCTATGGGTTGGATTGGAGCCAGGCCAATATCCAGGGCGTGCGCGATGGGACAGTCCCACCCTATGGAGGTGTATTTCCAGACAAGCCCTTTCCAAATACGGTTTACACGCTGAGCGGTGCCTTTCTGCAAAGCGAAATTGAACTCGGAGATTGGACGATTACGCCTGGCGTACGATTTGACTATTACCGAATCGCACCCTCTACCGCATACCTCGGTCAAGGAAAGGGTCGGTCTGAGCATCAAACTACAACAACAGATGGAAATGCCTTCACTCCACGCCTGGGTGCCGTTTGGTCTTTGCATCCTACGTTTGCACCCTATGGACAATATGCGCAGGGATTTCGCGCACCAACGCCTGATCAGGTTAACAACGGCTTTAGAAACCTAGCTTCGGGCTACACCAGTATCGGCAATCCAAACCTCAAACCTGAGTATGCCGAGAGTCTAGAAATCGGTGTCAGAGGCAATAGCCAGAGCTTCAATTACGCGCTTTCAGCGTTTGACAATCGTTATAAAAACTTTATCAGTCAAGAAATTGTGGGTGGTCTTGGTCGCCCCTCAAATCCAACCATTTATCAGTATGTCAACTTAACCAACGCCCATATTCAAGGTATTGTTGCCAAAGCAAATTGGCGCTTTGATAAAAACTGGGGATTAGAAACTGGATTTGCCTATCTCAAAGGTGACTCCGTCATCAGAGGGAAAAAGCAACCCCTCAATTCCATTCAACCCCTTAATGTTTTGTTGGGCCTTCGTTACGACAGAGAAAACTGGGGGGCGCGCGCCAATTGGTTGTGGAATGCAGGAAAAAGCTCTGCACGTATCGCGATGTCCTCTCCTACTCAGTTTGTCCCCCACGCATATGGAACCTTAGATCTTGGCGCGTTTTGGAAGCCGCAGGCAAACATCACCCTCAACGCGAATGTCAACAACCTATTCAACACGCAATACTGGCGTTGGTCAGACGTGAGTGGTCTCGCAAGCAATAGTGCGATCAAAGATGCGTACACCGCACCAGGTCGCAACATTCAGCTGTCAATTCGTGTTGATTTTTAAGAGGAGAATTTCATGATAGAACCTAGTCAGCTTATACGAACAGCTTTTGCAACGATGCGTCGCAACGGACCACGCAGGCATCGAGACATTGCAAAAATCCTCTCTATTTCTGAAGCAGAGCTTCTAGCTGCGCATTGCGGTGAAGTATCACCCCAAGAAACTGTCACACTTGAGGCGACACGTCTGAGTCATCAATGGCCAGAGCAAATTTCAATATTAGAGAATTTTGGACCGCTGATGGCGTTAACGAGAAACGCATCATGTGTGCATGAAAAAACGGGTGTGTATCAACCTGTCACCCAAACGGGTGAGATTGGCATTGTGCTAGGAGAAGCGATTGATTTAAGAGTTTTTTACAACAATTGGCATTTAGGCTTTGCGGTGATTGAAAAAACAGCGCGAGGCTTACAGCACAGTATTCAGTATTTTGATGGCTCTGGCAGCGCAGTTCACAAGATTTTTTTGCTTCCTGACAGTCACATCAAAGCGTTTGTAGATTTTAAAAATCGCTTTGCTAAAAAAGATCAATCGTCGAGCGTGTCGGTTGCATCTACAGTCCTTACAAAAGGTGAGTGCGCTGATTGTGATGTTGATGTTGCCGGACTCCAGCGCGCGTGGAGTGAGATGGGCGATACGCATGATTTCTTTTTATTATTAAAAAAATATAGCGTTTCGAGATCACAGGCATTTCGGCTAGTTGGTACACATTTCGCTCAGGCTGTTCGGCCAGGTGAGTGTCGTCGCATCCTTAGCGTAGTCGCTGATAAAAAAATCCCCATCATGGTTTTTGTATCCAATCCCGGTGTGATTCAAATTCATACGGGTTCCATTCAAAATCTCTCGGTGACAAAGGGCTGGCTCAATGTATTAGATCCTGATTTCAATATGCACCTGCGTCAAGATCAAATTGTGAGTGCTTGGGTCGTTCGAAAACCAACTGTAGATGGCGTTGTGACATCTTTAGAGTTATTTGATCACTCCGGTGCGTTGATTCTCATGTTATTTGGCCAACGCAAACAGGGGACACCAGAAAATATTCAGTGGAGATCTTTACTAGATCGTTTATTTGTAGCGAGTCGTTTATGCGCCGCATGACTCCAGCCCGTTTTCCCGAAACGCTGGCTTTTCTGATGCGCCGAAGAGCACTGAGTCGCTTGGGTGCAATGGGTGCTCTTGCCTTTAGTCAGAAAATACATTCAAGCAGTCACCCAGACCATAAACAGCGGATCGTATGCATTGGCGCCGCCTTAACTGAAATTGTTTATGAGATAGGCGCTCAGTCTTATCTTGTCGGCGTGGATTCTACCTCTACCTTTCCAGCAGACGCGCAACGTTTCCCTCAGGTGGGCTATGCACGGAGTTTGTCTGCCGAAGGTATCCTGGCACTTGCACCTACAAGCGTTATTGTGACAGAGGAGGCTGGTCCACCAAGCGTTCTTCGTCAACTCTCTGCTGCGGGCGTTGCGGTGGAGGTGTTGGACTCTGAATATCGTTACGAAGGCTTGATTAAACGCATTGCGGTACTAGGACGTCTGCTCAATCACGAGGCCGCAGCAGTTAGCTTGATTGAACGTCTCAATCTTGAGTGGAACCGACTGCATTTACCGATTTCTGCTGAGACATCCATTATTTCTGCTCCGCGCAGGGTGTTATTTCTGTTTGCTCACAGCACCAGTCGACTTATGGCAGCGGGTGCCCAGACAGGGGCGAATGCCATGATCCATTACGCAGGGGCGACTAATGCGGCCCCTGGATATCTGGGTTATCGGCCCCTCACGCCCGAGTCGCTAGTTTCTGCACAGCCCGATGTTTTGCTTATGACGGATCATGGATTTCGCACATTTGGAGACATTTCAGCCGTGCTAAAAATTCCCGGTGTCGCGCAGACACCGGCGGGTAAAAATCGCCATATCACTGCGATGGATGCAGGTTTACTGCTCGGCTTTGGTCCGCGATTGCCTTTTGCGGTCAAGCACCTCAGATCGCAGTTTATGAGCGTACTGGATTCATGAAGTCTGTACTGCATCATTTTAAAATTTCGATATTTTTTCTCTCATTATTATTCGTCTTGATTTTCGCATTGTGTGCATTGCAGTCTGGCGCTGTTGAGATCAATTGGTATCACTGGTCCAAGCTTATTGCGTTTGGTCATTCGATGCTTTCATCTGAGGGCCTAGCGTATCCACTGGATGGTGAGACATACGTTCTTTGGCATTTACGTATTCCGCGTGTATTACTGGGCGTATTGGTTGGTGCATCACTGGGTCTTTCTGGGGCGCTGGTGCAAGGGTTGTTTCGTAATCCGCTAGCAGATCCCAGTTTGTTGGGCGTCACAACAGGGGCAGCATGTGCAGCGGCGCTCACCATCGTATTGATTGCGGAACAACACATTCTTTTTTCTGTGGAGGCGAGGGCCTGGTTACTTCCCCTTGTCTCCTTTATGGGGGCATTCTTAACCTGCATGTTTCTCAACATAGGTGCGACATGGTTGATCCCAAGCTCTTTCTCTGGTTTGCTTTTACTCGGTATCGCCTTAAATGCGCTGGGTGTTGCAGTAATTGGTTTATGTACATACCTTGCGACAGATGAGCAGTTACGTAGCCTTTCTTTTTGGACACTTGGCTCTTTAGCCGGAGCAAATTGGACGATTGTGCCCGTGCTAGGACTCGTTCTGGTGGCAGTCTATCTTTGGTGTCGAACCCAAGTGCAGCGTCTCAATGCACTGAATCTTGGTGAAGCAACGGCCGCATCTCTTGGTGTGTGTGTGCCTAGGTTGCGGTGGAATATTTCTGTGATGGTCGCCTTACTTGCTGGTTTGTCAGTTGCTTTTTGTGGCGTGATTGGGTTTATAGGATTAATTGCGCCTCATCTTGCCCGAGCACTTGTTGGGGCGGATTTGCGAGCACTCTTGCCGATCTCAATGCTTCTAGGTGCATCTTTGATGCTTGTGGCGGATACCTTGGCACGTACGCTTGTGATTCCAGCTGAAATTCCTGTGGGAATTTTTACTGCGTTATTGGGTGGACCGTTTTTAATGCTGTTGTTGCGTACTAAACGTCATCGCATGGGGTAATAACGGTGATAAAGATGCGTGATGTGATGAAACAGCTTGGTGAGCGAAGGTTTGGTCCCTACTCACTGGATATTCGGAACGCCGAGACGATTGCTATCTTGGGACCTAATGGTGTTGGCAAGTCGACCTTGCTTAAAATTCTTTCGGGTACATACCAAGCGAGTTCTGGTCATATTTGTTTGAATGATCGTCCGTTAAACAGTTGGCCTGCCGATGTCCTGAGTCAACATCGCGCGGTATTAAATCAATCGCAGGATATTGCCTTTGCCTTGACAGCAGGGCTTATCATCGGTCTGGGGCGCGTCTCAAGGGCGCGTGACATTGTTTGTGATCAAACTGTTGCCCGTGCAGCCGCGATGCTTGATGTGAGCCATTTGCTTGAGAGAACAGTTGACACATTGTCAGGAGGTGAACTTGCTCGCGTGCATTTAGCGCGGATCTGCGCGCAGCTGTGGGATGTTGAAAACGGATTTATTTTGATGGATGAGCCGATTGCTGCAGTCGATCCGGGCTTACAAGATCTGATGCTGGAGACCTTAATGAGATTTGCACGGATACGTCGTCATGCCGTGATTGCGATCGTGCATGATATTAATCATGCACTGAGATACTTCAGTCGCTTGATTTTGTTGCATTCCGACGGTCAGCTTGAGCATATAGCGAGTGGTCTTGAGGCAAAACGCGCATTGGAGCGATTGTATGGGATCCGTTTGTCTTGCCTTCACGACGAGCAAGGTGATCTCGTCATGGTACCTCTCAGGAGAAACACTTCAGTATTTAAAACTGCCAAGTAATTCCAGACATGATTGACCAGTTGTATTCGCGGCTGGGACTTCCAAGCGCGCGATTACCCATAAGACCTAAGCCGAGTTGAACATTTTTAATGGGTGCATAGACTGCACCGATCTGCGCATAGGCAATTTGTGCGCTCGTCGCATTCGGGTTTGTATCCAAGCCTGCATCGACACCCAGCTTCCATTGATCATTCAGTACCCAGACTGGCGCAACGGAAACACCCCATAGGTGCTGCGCCTGTTGTTCTGCGGAACCGCTGTAGGATAGATTACTGGTGTAACGTGCGTTGATATGCACTTCGTATTTTGGTTGAATGAATGAGGTAATGAGAGAAACTGTGCCGTTAGTTTTACCGTTTCCTAGGCCAGATGCTTCCATGTTCCGAGTCACTGGGGTGAGAAGTGCAGGCTTGACAGCAAAGCTCCAGCCTTCTTCAGGATCGCCCGCAAACCTCCATTTCAAACCGATGCTAGAGTTCATCCAACCATTGGTCGGAGAGGTTTGACGAACCATCCCAACAAACACATCGAGGTCGTCTGTTAGACCGCGGGTGTAAGTGATTGGAAAGGCGTTTCTCGTGCCGTAGTCTCCAGGGTAGTAGGTCCCATCATCGGCTATGCCAACGCCTCGTTCCTTAGAGAAAACGTAGTTGAGCTCGAGCTGGTTGCCGCCTTCGCCTTGAGTGCCTGTGTCATCGGTAATAAACGGAAAGTAGGCATAGCTGGTCGATGACAGCAAGACCAGCGTGAGCGCTGCAAGTTTTACCAAGTAATGACGTTCAAAATTTAACAAGCTCATGGCAATGCCACTCCAGTAATCTCTTTATTAACCTTCACATTATGTTATTGCACGAATCAGAGGAACGTTACGGTATTGCGCCTCTCGATCCAGCCATCAATCAACATCTTAGGAATAATGAGTCCTAACGTCATCGCCATCACAATCAGAAAGATGGTGGTGCCATTAGAGACAACGCTTGTCAACATCGCGAGTGTTGCATGGATGTCAGCGCGATAAACCTCTATCAGACCACTGGCGAGTTTTAAAACAAAAATTCCGGGCATCATCGATACCACAGCACCAAAGGCGAGGGAGGCAAAGGGGAGTTTCAAGTATCTCGCCAAAATTGCGGTAATGGTGCCCGCGATTAGGCATGCAACAAACGCACCCAGCACCACTCCACCACCATTTTCTAATATTAGCCAGCGACTCGCATGGCAAAGCATGCCCACCAGGATCGGTGCAATCAGGATTCGCCAGGGGAGAGAATATAGGGCACCGAGGGATGCGACGGCGATGCCTGCAGAAACGATGTCAAGCCATAACGTAACTTGATCTGGTAGCGTCCTATCGGTTAAAGAGCCGTTTGTGATCGCAAGGCCTACCAGAAGTCCTGTGCAGATCGCCAAGAAAATCATGAGGCTATACGTGAAGCGTGCGATTCCTAGGGTTAAGCGACCTCTCGCCAAGTCGAGTGACGCATTTAATATATGCGCACCCGGCATAAGCATCATGCAGGGAGTGATGTCTACAAACTGTAATTGCATACCTGCAAAGAAATATTGCGAGGCTCCGCCCACCAGACCCGCGATCAAGGCCGCAGCAAGAGGCTGTACAAACAGATTTTCACCCGCCAGCGCTCGACGCAAGATTGCGCCTAAGGCAGCCGCAAAAAATATTAAAGTAAGCGTGAGGTAGCTTGTAACGCCGAAAATTAAACCAAGCGCCGCAGCACCCAAACCAGTCATTATCACAAAGCGTATAAAACTGCTGGGTTTGAGGGCTTGGATCGCGGTGAGTTCAACATCAGCGCGAGAAACTTCCTCCTCAGTTAAGGGTGAGGGTAGGGCGGATACGCGATCGATCAAATGGGTGGTTTGAGAGACCTTATTCATATCAACGCTAGTTGGCCGAACATGAACAGAGGCATCAAGCCATGGCGTAGACGCCTCAGCAGACCAAGGTCTAAAACGCAGAAGAATCAAATCCCATTGCGGTAAGACCATTGCCTCATAACCAAACGCACGCGCCAAACGAGTGGTCGCCTCGATGACGCGTTGCGTCGTCTGGCCATTCGCATGAAGAAGTGTCGCGGCCCGGAGGATGCAAGCGATGCGGTCAGTCACCATAGACGGGTTTGTAGGCTATTTCTTTGATGTGTGCAGCAATATCCGTTGGTCGGTCGACGCGCGCTAAGCCATGATCGAAAACGTAGGTTGCAACTTTCGCAGCGGTATATAAGGAGGCTGCAAGAATCTGTGATTGTGGGGGGTAAATCAGACCAGTATTCAAATCCTCTTGTGTCACTTGTTCTGCAACGGCTTTGGCTGCCACGATAAACATTTGTTGTGTGACACGTTTGGATTGGGTGGCGAGTACCGCCATCCCCATCGCCGGGAAGATGTAAACGTTGTTACCTTGACCGGGGACGAACGTCTTTGCACCAAGTGTCACGGGATCAAAGGGGCTACCACTTGCAAAAATTGCCTGACCGTTTGACCATTTGTAGGCCTCTTCAGCCGTACATTCTGAGCGAGAAGTCGGATTGGAGTAAGGGAAAATAATAGGCTGGGCATTGACCTTGGACATGGCCTCAATCACCGCCTGATTAAAGAGCTTAGGGACCGTACTGACGCCCACGATTCCGTTTGGCTTGATGGCGTTGATTGCATCAACAAAAGACTTGTAAGGCGCATGTTGGTGCGCAAACGGCTTTTGAAAATCAGCCAAGTCGGTACGGGAGGACTCCACGAGCCCATTGATGTCAAACAACCAGTTGCGCGCACGCGCCTCTTCGATTGTTAGACCTTCCATCACCATCGCCTCACTAATGAGCTCGGCAATGCCTGTGGCGGCTGAGCCTGCGCCCATAAAGAGAAAACGCTGATCCGTCAGTTTTTGACCCGTGATACGCAGAGCTGCATACAGACCTGCAAGCGCCACACCTGCAGTACCTTGAATGTCATCGTTGTACGTACAGATCTTGTCTTTGTACGTCTCTAAAATTGGGACAGCATTAAAGTTTGCAAAATCTTCCCATTGCAAACAACATTTTGGATAGAGTGTTTGTACGGCATCGACAAACTCAGCAATAAAGGCATGGTAAGCATCACCGCGCACGCGCGGTTGACGCAAACCGAGATAGAGTGGGTCGTCTAGCAGTGTTTGGTTATTGGTGCCAACGTCTAGGGTAATCGGGAGTGTCAGCTCGGGCGGGACCCCAGCTACCGCTGTGTAAAGCGCCAGTTTACCGATTGGGATGCCCATGCCACCCACACCCAGATCACCTAGACCCAGAATGCGTTCGCCGTCTGTGACCACGATAAAACGAATGTCTTTTTGCGGCCAGTTCGACATCAGTTCTTTCAAGCGACCTTTGGCACTAATTGGCAAATAAAGTCCGCGCGTGGAGCGAAAGATATGATCAAATTTTTGGCAGGCCTCGCCCACTGTGGGCGTATAAACAAGCGGCATAAATTTGGCTGGATCAGACATCAGCACTGCATAAAACAATGTCTGATTACGACTTTGCAAATCCATCAAAAACAAATAGCGCTGCAAATCAGAGTCGAGAAGATCAAGTTGCGTATGTACACGGGCGATCTGCAGCTCCAAAGTATCCACGCCTGGAGGTAAAAGACCCTCTAAACCTGCAGCTTTTCTTTGTGCTTCAGTAAATGCTGTACCGCGATTCACAAGTGAGTCGTGCAGTACGGTATAGCCTTTGTTTTCAAGCGGCGTGGACATTTTAAATACTCCGGGCAATCTTTATCATCATTTAACAAAATGTTAAATAAAAGTCTGGGTCATGCTAGCAGAGTTTTATGACGAAAATGAACGAATAAATCCCAATGTTTCGTCTGTACTGGCGACCTGACAATAAATCCAGTTTATTGATCTGAGCTCGTGTTCGTGCAATGCATTTGTCGCAGCCGCGCAGGCGTCGTGACAAACGATTACATCAAAACTTTCGTCAGCTAAGCTGCGTACAGTACTAGAAACACATTGGTCGGTAAAAATCCCTGCACAGATCACATGTTGGATACCCATGTTGTGTAACGTGAGCCGAAGACTTGTACCTGTGAGTGCGCTATCGGTTGTTTTTAGTACAACAATTTCATCTGGGTGCGGGGCAAGCGCATCAATAATCTGGCTGGCCCACTCATCTTTTGGTAATAAAAGATTGTTAAAACCGGGTTTGCGCTGTGAAAGAGAGCGATCGCGGCCATCGCTTAATTGGCAAGCAATGCGAGCAAAAATAACGTCGATCTTGCTTTCACGACACCTGTCAATCAGGCGTCGGGTGTTGGGGATGACTTGTTGCTGCATGCGTGTCATAAAGGGCGCCCAGCGCGTGCGCTCGGCCGAATCGGCTGACTCCGTCAAGTAGGCATTTTGTATGTCAATGACGAGTAATGCTGTTTTAGCTGGATCTAGCACCAACTCTTCAGGAATTGGCGCGTGCTCGTAATAGAACGATCGATAGGCTGTTTTCCAGCTTTCGTCCGACATGACTTAATCTGCTTGAATATTTTTAGTGCGAATGACGCGTTCCCACTTAGCAGTGTCTTTGGCAAGCAAGTCGGCAAGCTGCTGCGGGGTCGAGGCTGCAGGCTGAGCACCTGAGTTAGCAAGGCGCGTTTTGACCGCATCATTGGCGAGTACGCGAGCGATCGCCTTGTTAATCCGCTCAATTTCAGCCGCAGGCGTACCTTTAGAGGTAAAAATTGCATACCAGTTGTCTGAGTCAACGCCCTTGATGCCCATTTCTTCGAAGGTTTGAACATCTGGCAAAAGAGGGTGGCGTTGTGTAGCCGCCAAACCCACTGGCTTGAGCTTGCCGGCTTTGACGTTGTTAATCAAACCAGGGATATCTCCAAAAAAACCGTCCACATGACCCGCCATCACATCTGTAATGGCTGGCGCGGCACCTTTGTAGGGGACATGCACTAAGTTTGCACCTGTCGCATCAGCAACTTGCTCCATGGCCAAGTGGGGCACACTGCCCGCACCAGAGGATGCCATTGTGGTGCGCTGTTTTTTTGCATTGGCGACAAATTCGGCTGGGTTATTGGCTGGATTTTTAGGATTCACCACTAGCAGTTCTACGTTGTTCACAACAAGAGAGACGGGTGCGAGGTCTTGTTGTGGTTTATAGGACAGCTTAGGGTAGAGGCTAGGATTAATGGCGACTGCGCCCACACTCGTGAGCCAGAGTGTGTTGCCATCAGGAGCCGATTTGATCACGTAGTCGGCGGCAATCGCACCATTCGCTCCGGCTTTGTTTTCAACAAGCACGAGCTGCCCCAACTCTTTGGAAAGTGCTTCGCTAATACTGCGTGCGACGAAATCTACCGGGCCTCCTGGAGGGAAAGCGACGATCAGCTTGGTCGTTTTAGCCTGCGCCATCGCAAACTGAGGTGCTGCGGCAACCAGTAGGGAGCCAAGGAATGTGACAGCAATTTTTTTGATTTTCATGGTCATGAGAGATCCCTAGAGAATTTTGATAGATTTAACCGCAGCGTACAGACATACCGCCATCGACGACGATTTCAGTGCCTGTAATAAAACGCGCTTCATCCGAGGCTAGAAAAACGGCGGCATTGGCCGTGTCACGACCATCACCCATGAAAGGTAAGGGGATACGCGCTTGACGCTGTTCAAGAAGTTTTTCTACATCTCCGCCAGAGCGCTGACCTGCAAGCCTGACCTCGACCATGGGCGTGTGCAGCTGACCAGGTACGATTGTATTGACTCGGATGCCTTTTTTCGCGTACTGAATCGCAACCACTTTAGATAGCTGAATCACGCCAGCCTTAGTCGCGGCATAGGCGACTTGAGCGGACCCTGTCCAGCGGGTGCCAGAGGTAGAGGACATGTTAATGATGGCGCCGTTGCCTTGCTTTTCCATCACGGGCAACACATGCTTACAACTTAAAAATACACTCTTAAGGTTGCTGTCGACCTGAGCATCCCAGACGTCCTCGTCGAGCTCGACTGGACCACCCGAGGCAGAGCCCCCCACGTTATTGACCAAAATATCGATACGGCCCCATTTTTCAACACACTGGCGAACAATATCCGCAATTTGTGCACTCTGGGTGACATCGCAATGGGCAATTTCGATATCGCCACCTATTGCTTTAATACGCTCGACCGTTTCCGCCATGCGCGCCAGATCCTTGTCTACGCCAAATACCTTGGCGCCTTCTTCGGCGAAACGCACTGCCATGGCTCGACCATTACCCCACCCGGGTCCCACTGAGCCCGCACCTAAAATCAAGGCTACTTTACCCTTTAAACGATCAGACATTTTGTCTCCCTTGGTCCGTATATTTTTATTGAATTGCAGACGGTCAGTCTAGTTTGATGCCGGCACTCACAACCTTGCGCCAGCCTTGAAGTTCAGTTTGTAACATTGTGCCAAAGGCAGCGGGTGTACCAGAAAAAGGACTGGCCCCTTCGCGTTCAAAACGATCCTTGAGTGCGGGTGCTTCACTGTTGATGGCGGTGTTCAACGCTGCGACAATATTTGCTGGCGTGGACTTTGGTGCCACAATGCCCCACCATGTTGAGACGTCATACCCGGGGACGCCGCTTTCGATGACAGTTGGCGTGTTAGGAAACATTGGTGAGCGTTCTTTGGAAGTGACCGCGAGCAGATTGACTTTGTCGCCTTGAATTTGGCCACGGATTGTTGGAACGGTTGAGAAAAATACTTGAGTGCGTCCAGCGATGAGATCAAGGGTTGCCGGACCGCTACCTTTGTAAGGGACGTGCGTCATTTTGACATTTGCAGCCTGCGCGTACATTTCCGCAGCCAGATGATTAATCCCCCCGGGACCCGACGTACAGTAGGCTAATTCACCTGGTGACTTTTTGGCCTGCGCGAGTAACTGGCTCATCGTCGTGATGCCCGAGGCTTTGGAGGTCACCACAACAAGAGGGCCACTGCCCAATAACGCGACTGGCGTAAAGTCCTTGAGCGGGTCGTAGCTCGGCTTTGGATCAGAGGCGGCATGTGTGGCAAACGTAGAGGTGACAAAAAGTAACGTGTGTCCATCGCCGGCCGCCTTGGCCACACCGCTTGCGGCGATCGAACCGCCTGCACCACCTTTATTCTCTACAACGACTGGGGTACTGAGCTTTTCGCTCAACAGCTTCGCTAAATCACGCGCAATGCTGTCAGTTCCGCCGCCCGGCGCAAAGGGCACCACGAGTGTGATTGGTTTTTTGGAGAAATCGACTGTTTGAGCGTGCGCGACGCTTGGCAAAACCAGGGTGGCAGCCATCAATGTCTGATAGGCAATGACTTTACAAAACAATCGGCGATGTGAAGGCATGTTGAATTTAGAATTTGTCATGAAATGTCTCGTTAGCGGGGGATATCACTTTACACAGCATACATAATAATAACGCCGGGCTAGCCGCTTAAAGACAAGACGTCCTTGACGTAAGAGCCTCTCACCCTTGCCAAACCCGCATGGTTTTAATGGTTTGAGCGGACTACACTGGTTTTTCAAAACACATAAAAGGTCATCGCAATGAAACATGCACTTATTTTTAGCATTTCATTGCCTCTTTTGACCGTTTTCTCGTCAAACGTTAGCGCACAATCCAGCTCGACCTCACTTGTGCCGAACTCTGGGGTCTATATTGGACTTGGTTTGGGTTTGAACTCCACGCAGTTCAAAGGACAGATGCTTGAGGCGACGGGCATTTCAAATGTCTCCAATACAGCCACAGGCGCTTTTGTTTCTTCGGGGACGGCAGGCGGTCCTCCTGTCGGGATTGATATGCCCACTGCGAATGGTGTCTCTCCCTTGATTCAAGGTGGATATTTTCAAAAGCTGCAAGGTTCTGATTACTTGTGGGGCGTCAAGTTTTCTTATGGTTACTTAGGTGGCACGACAGCGACCAATGACTATATTCGCGTGCCGCAATACGGCTCATATTCCAATGGCACACCCTTTACAGGCAATGCGATTGCGAGCTCATATCAGAAAACGATCAATCATCAGTTTTCGCTGATTCCGTATTTTGGTCAGTCGTTCGACAGAGGTACCGTTTATTTCGGCGTGGGACCAACTTTGTCGCAAGTCGACACCAAGATCAACAACTTGGTCGGCTTTGCTGATCTGAATGGAGTGAGAACCGATATTTCAGGTTCACCACAAAACTTTTCAGCCAGTCAATGGGTCTGGGGTGGTGCCTTGGTATTGGGTGGTACGTATTACATCGACAAGTCTTGGTTTCTGGACTTGAGCTATACGATCAATATGACACAGAATAAAACGGCGAGCTACTACTCGACGTTTAATAATCCAGGCTCACCCAATACGTATAGCGGATCTTTGATCGGTAGTAGCACAGGGACGGCAACTACGCAGTCGATTATGTTGACCATTAATCGACAGTTTTAAACTACTTGAAACACAACAAGGGATGGGCTCAGTTATTATCTTCATTCACTGAGTTCAGGAGACCCTAGATGCTTATCCCACGTCAAGCCGTCCCCAGCTTAGAGCTACCCACACTCGATCACGGTCCATTTAGCTTGGAGAAGGATCTGCCCAAGGCCTTCACCCTTGTGGTGTTTTTTAGAGGCCTGCATTGTCCGCTGTGCGTGACGTATTTAAAAGAGCTCGGTGTCTTGCTGCCTCAATTGAAAGAGCGCGGTGTGAATGTGATCGCGATTTCGTCAGATGACGAAGGCAGAGCACGCGAGATGGCTAACAGGGTAGGGATGCCTGAACTGCAGTTTGGGTATGATTTGTCACTGGCGAGTGCGCGGGCTTGGGGTTTGTATCTCTCAACTGGCAGAGGTTTAACCTCGGCGGGTGTTGAAGAACCAGCCATCTTCATCGAGCCAGGATTGTTTTTGATCCGATCCGATCAGACGCTCTATTACGGTGCCGTGCAAACCATGCCGTTTGCTCGTCCATCTTTTAGAGATCTCATACTTGCGATCGACTAT
This sequence comes from Burkholderiaceae bacterium, assembly GCA_023653055.1. Classification (GTDB taxonomy): domain Bacteria; phylum Pseudomonadota; class Gammaproteobacteria; order Burkholderiales; family Burkholderiaceae_B; genus Zwartia. The sequence goes on from JAMNXR010000009.1 coordinate 129,725, forward strand.
TCAATCAATTAAGATTATCCCGCTCGCGGAGAGTACACCGGCGCGATTTGATCTTTATATGCGCACTTGATTGGTTAGCCAACGTTTTTGATCGTTCCAATCGGTATTTTCATATAGCTAAGCAATGATTTACGCGACAATTTAGTTATTTCAGTCATCTCTCGGACTTATCATGCGTCATATATTTTCAATACTGATCGCCACAATTACTTTAGCGGCTTCAGCTGCCATCGCGCAGGTGCCGGATTTTAAGCACTACGGCAATTTCAAACACATGATGCAGTCTGGAGAAACGAAAGGCCAGGTTCTTCTGTCAGAGTTACCCGTATCAGCTGGCGTTTGGGGCGTTGGTGCCTTAGCGGGACTGAAGGGAGAGATCATTCAAATTGATGGAAAACTTTTAGTCAGTCTTGGTACTGATCCAAAAGGTTCGGTGCAGCCACCCAAAGCCAACGATTCAGCGGTGTTGTGGGCTAGCGCAAAAGTGACGGACTGGGACTCGGTCAAGGTGCCGACGGATATGACCCAAGCGCAGTTTGAAGCATTTGTCACCCAGCAAGCGCCCTCTAGGCAACTTGATTTAACGCAGCCTTTTATATTTAGAGTCACAGGCCATTATGCACATTTGATTTGGCATGTCGTGACCGGCGAGCGTCCATCGGGTGACGCATCCCACAAAGGCGCCCAAAGTGCGAGTGCGAAGAATGCCGGTCATGGTGGTCACGGCGGCCATGCGAATGATCAGGCCGGCATGAAGCTTTTCCGCAGTCCTCTATCACCGGGTCAACTAGTCGGTGTCTATAGTGGCGACAAGCTTGAAGGATTGATTTCCCATCCTGGTGAGAAATTTCATCTGCACTACATCGACAATGATTTAAAAGTATCTGGTCATGTGGATCAATACACGGTGAAAGCAGGATCAGTGCTGTTATTGCCAAAACTCGGACAACATACGCAGAGCACTCCGCACTCTCAGTATTCTCAACATATGCTGCATACGCAGCAGGCATCTTCTCTGTCGCTAGGTCACACGCACCAGACTCCCTATGCGGGCTTTCAGTCACGAGAAATCAAGGCGCTTTCCTCACAGCAAATCGATGACTTGAAAGCAGGTAAGGGCATGTCACTTGCTTTGCCCGCTGAGCTCAATGGTTATCCAGGCCCCTCGCATGCACTCGAGCTTGCTGAACCACTCAAATTATCCGTCGAGCAAAAAAAACGCCTTCAAGATCTCTTTGACTCAATGTCCAAAGAAGCCAAAGCGATTGGGCTTGAGGTCATTGAGGCAGAAAGAAAACTTGACGGTTTGTTTAAAAACAAAACCGTCAATCCACAAAATCTGAAAGAAGCGACGCAAGCTTCGGCAGAGGCTCAAGCAAGATTGCGAGAATCCCATCTCCGCTATCACTTGGATACTGTTGTAGTCTTAAATGCCGAGCAAGTGACGGCATACAACCGATTACGCGGTAATTAAGCGCCTCGCAGATCTCGTGTATCAAGTTTTTCGGGATTAGTGTGTGGCTGATCCTGAAGCTTTGGTCGAGGCATCAAAGCCACCTTTGGCTTTCCACTCTTCCATACCGCCTTGCAAGATACGCACATTATCCCAGCCTGCTACTCGCATCGCAAAACCTGCCTGTGCCGATAAGGTGCCAGTATTGCAATAAATCAATACCGGTTTGTCCTTTGAAATGGTGTCCCGTTTGGACAGGATCTGTCTCCAGTCCATATTAATCGCGCCCGGAATATGTCCTTTAGCGAACTGCTCAGGATCTCGAGCATCGATCACCATCATTTTCGCCCATTCTTCCTTTGGAATCTGCTGGGCAAAAATCACGCCACCACCATAGTCTACAAACTCTAGGTAACCTTCCATTTCGTCGATCGCTGCAGCCTTGTTATCGGCCCAAGCGATAGGGCTCAATGCGATGAATGAAACCGTCATGAAAGAGTAAAAGTGCTTTTTTAAAGTCATCATGTCTTCTTTTTAAAGTTGAGTAGGAATGGAATGATTTGGATTCAGCTGTGGATGGGTCTCTTCTCCCAGCCACCACAAAAGTAAACCTGATACCAGCATGCACAAAGCAACAAACCAGAATGCGGCTTCGACCTGACCGGCTAGGTGAGCCGCTAGCCCCAAGCCAAGTGCACCAATTGCATAGCCTAGATCACGCCAGAATCTATAAATCCCAACAGCAGAGCCGCGCCAGTTTGGGTGAGAAATATCAGCAACGGCCGCTGAAAGATTAGGGTAAAGCATGGCCATTCCGAATCCAGACAACGCTGCACAGAGCGACCACCAGAGTGGAGTCTGAGCGAGAACCATCAGGGCCACCCCTGCGCCACATAGCCACATTCCCCAGATATTCAGATGGTGACGACCGATACGATCTGATAGGCGTCCGGTGAGTAATTGCGATATACCCCACGTCAGTCCATACACCCCGATGATTGTTCCTGCCTCGGTGAGACTTAGTCCACGCTGATAAAGGTAAACCGGATAAATAACCCAGACCAATGCATCGACAAATTTTTCAACGAGTCCAGCCTGGCATAAAGCAAAGAGTCGTCGGTCACGACTACTCATGAGCGTAAAAATTTCCCAAGTTGTGGGTTGATTGGAAATGTTGAGGGGGTAGC
>JAMNXR010000010.1 GCA_023653055.1 Burkholderiaceae bacterium
TCTGAGCCAGGATCAAACTCTTCAGTTTAATCTCTGTATAAATCGTATTTCCTTGACCCAGGTTTCCCCAGGCCGGTTATACGTCGCTGCTCAAAGGAAGTGAGGTTATTTATATCAAGCTTTAACACTCAATATACATTTCCAAACTTCTTTGTGAGCACTTGATTTCGTTTGCAATTGCTTGACCTGTTACAGCCAAACAACCTGCGACACTCATTCCAAGCGCCCACACTTATCGGTTGTCAAATTTTTAAAGAACAAGGTACCGCTTGTGCTGTAGTAAATTACCCTAAGGTTTTTCACTATCTGCACACAACCTGTAGACATTTGGGTTTAATTTGGTCTTAAAAAGACTTTATTGCCGCGCTTGCTACTGACCGTTTGCTGCTTATTTTCTGCTGTTTGTGCAGCAGAGAAACGAGATTATGCACGTGTTTTTTGAGTGTGTCAAATCAAGCCTGCGGAAATATACGTAAAACTCAATTATTTTTTCTATTTCCCACTTAATTTGGCCAAAAATTGTTTTTTAAACTTAGATACCTTGGGTGCAATCACCATTTGGCAGTAACCCTGCTCTGGATGTAGCGAAAAATAGTCTGCGTGATATTGCTCCGCAGGCCAAAAAGTCGCCGAGGGTCTTATTTCAGTTGATATCGGACTTGCAAAGTGTTGACTCGAGTCCAATTCAGCAACGTATTGCGTTGCAATCTCCTGCTGTTGCTGATTTTGACAAAAAATTGCAGATTGATATTGCGGACCTACATCATGTCCCTGTCTGCCAGGAGTTGTCGGATCATGCGTTGCAAAGAAAACCTCCAATAATTCAGCATACGTCACAACACTTGGATCAAAGTCGATTTTGACGACCTCGATATGACCCGTTTGCTTGGCACAGACCTGTTCATAAGTGGGATGGTCGATCTGACCCCCACAATAGCCGGACTGAACAGCATGTACGCCCCTCAAGGCTTTAAATACTGCCTCTGTGCACCAAAAACACCCCCCACCAAAGACGGCTGATGTCAAACCTTCGGGAGCGGACTGAGAAAGCGACGGCTCTGTAGCGCGCGTGTTCGGCATAGATGACTGGCTCATTACTGTTTCCTTAGCGTAAGAATCCATTGCGCCAGTTTTTCGGCATCTTGGTGATTCACTGACTGACCGGGCATTGGGACAGCCCCCCACTGCCCACGCCCACCCTTTTGAATGACCTGCACGAGATAAGGGACGGCATCACTCTTGTCGGCATGCCGCTGCGCAATCGCTCTGAATGAAGGGCCCACCCGTTTGTTGTCCACCTGATGGCAGCCAAGGCATGTGCGCGCCTTGGCCAGCGCGAGACCCTCTTCGAGCGTGAGCGGGGCGGGGCTACCCGCCGCCGCGCCACTACTAGGCTGAGCCAAGGCACTACTGCCGAGCATCAGCCCGCAGCACCATCCGAGCGCCGCAAGCACGCCACGGCAATCCTTACTCGTCAAAAGCATCCGTCACGGCTCCACGACTGGCTGAACTCACCAAGCGACTGAGCTTGGCCAAGACACCACGCGCATAACGAGGCGCAGGCTGCTTCCATGTTTGACGACGCTTTTCAATTTCTGTCTCAGGCACATTCAGCTGCAAGAGCAACTGATGCGCATCAATCGTAATCGAGTCACCCTCACGTATGTGGGCAATCAACCCTCCGACAAAGGCCTCGGGTGAAACGTGCCCCACCACCATGCCCCACGTTCCCCCTGAGAAGCGACCGTCCGTAATCAAACCAACCGTTTCGCCCAAACCCTGCCCCACCAAGGCGGAGGTGGGTGACAACATTTCTCGCATACCAGGCCCGCCTTTAGGCCCCTCATAGCGAATCACCACCACGTCGCCGTGCTGGATCTTACGTTCCATGATCGCAGCCATCGCATCATCTTCGGAATCGAATACCCGTGCAGGTCCCGTAATGACTGGGTTTTTCAGTCCAGTGATTTTTGCAACAGCGCCTTCGGGAGAAAGGTTGCCCTTCAAAATCGCTAGATGGCCTTGGGCATACATCGCATTGGGGATGTCACGAATCACGGTTTGACCCGCAGGCGGCTGATCCGGAACGTCCTTGAGAATCTCAGCAATCGTCTTGCCGCTGATCGTCATGCAATCGCCGTGCAAGAGGCCTGCGTTGAGCAAAATTTTCATGACTTGAGGGATGCCGCCGGCACGATGCAGATCGACCGTCAAAAACTGTCCGGAGGGTTTCAAGTCACACAGCACGGGGACGCGCTTGCGCACTGTTTCAAAATCATCAATGGTCCATGGCACTTGCGCTGCATGTGCAATCGCTAAAAAGTGCAGCACGGCATTGGTTGAACCACCAATCGCCATAATGACGGATACTGCATTTTCGATCGACTTGCGCGTAATGATGTCTCTCGGTTTGCGACCTTTACGCACCGCATCGACTAAGACACGCGCGGCTTCGGCGGCCATCGAAACGGCCTCGCCATCCTCGTTGGCCAAGGTGCTGGAGTAAGGCAGTGCCATGCCCATCGCTTCAAAAGAAGAGCTCATCGTGTTGGCGGTATACATGCCACCACAAGAACCTGAGCCAGGAATCGACTTTTGCTCAATCGCTTTAAAGTCTTCGGTGCTCATGCGGCCCATGGTGAACTCACCCACCGCCTCAAAAACCGACACGATATTCAAGTCGCGCCCTTTGTAAGAACCAGGCTTAATCGTGCCGCCATAAACATAAATGCCGGGAACATTGCATCGCGCCATGCCAATCATGCCGCCAGGCATATTCTTGTCACAGCCTCCCACCACCACAACGCCATCCATCCACTGACCCATCACGGCAGTCTCGATACAGTCCGCAATCACTTCGCGCGAAACGAGAGAATATTTCATCCCCTCCGTTCCCATCGACATCCCGTCAGAAATCGTTGGCACACCAAACACTTGCGGATTGGCCTTGGCTTCACGAATGGCAGCAATGGCGGCCTCCGTCAGCGGCTGCAATCCACTGTTACATGGCGTGATCGTAGAGTGACCATTCGCCACGCCGATCATTGGATTCGCAAAGTCAGTTTCTTTGTATCCCATGCCGTAATACATTGAACGGTTAGGCGCGCGCGTCACGCCTTCAGTAATATTTTTGGAGCGGTCGTTGTTTGCCATGAATAAACACCTGTCAGTGAAGTTTGCAACGGTTATTATCGGACATCTTTTGCTTGGTAGCTTGTGATGCTGCAATTTCCTAATTTTGACCCAATTGCCATCCGTTTGGGGCCTGTGGCCATCCACTGGTATGGATTAATGTATTTGACCGCCTTTGGCTCGGCCTGGCTCCTGGGTCGCTGGCGAATCAAACATCATAAAACAACGCTGACGATGCGGGATTTAGAAGACATCATCTTTTACGGTGTCTTGGCAGTGGTAGCTGGTGGCAGGCTTGGCTATGCCTTGTTTTACAAGCCAGCTTATTACTTGGCGCATCCCCTAGAGGTTTTTTACCTTTGGGAGGGCGGCATGTCTTTCCATGGGGGACTGATTGGCGTCACGCTCATGATGGTGTGGCTTGCACGCAGTCGTGGCTATCACTGGTTAAAGGTAACTGATTTTGTTGCGCCGCTCATCCCTTTTGGCTTGGCCACGGGGCGTTTAGGTAACTTTATCAACGGCGAACTTTGGGGTCGCGCCAGCACCTTACCTTGGGCCATGGTGTTTCCTCAAAGTGGCGACGGCGTGGCTCGGCATCCTTCTCAGCTTTATCAGCTCGGCTTAGAGGGGCTCACCCTATTTATATTGGTTTGGTGGTTTGCGAATAAACCGCGTCCGCTCGGTCAGGTCACTGCCTTTTTTCTGATGGGATATGGCTTTTTCCGCTTTGTTGCCGAATTCGCACGCGAACCAGACAACTTCTTGGGACTGTTAGCGGCAGGGCTTTCAATGGGGCAGTGGCTTTCCATCCCCATGATTCTCTTTGGAGCCGCTCTTTTTACTTGGGCGGCCAAACAGCCTCGTATTTAGAAAATTACGCACATAAAAAAGCCTGCCGGAAAATGGCAGGCTTTTTCAATAAATGCCCCGCTTGTGCCGTTAAGGCCGGCATCTCGAACCTAAGGTTCAAGTTGGCCACGATCTGCTTGATTTCGAGCGCATCTGACTAGAGACGCGCATTCCCATCGAGCTATCCTGCGACCTGAATATGCCAAAGCATTGGTTCTGAGAATATATGACCTTTCACGAACACAGCAGGGACAAACTTTTGTCTCGGCGAAGACTCAATTAACGCGGTTTAACCGAACGATTCGGTGCGACAGTCGTTAAAGCTTCGTCAAGCATTGCGTTCATTGCATCAATTCTACGCTTGAAGTCACCAACCGCCAAACCGCCGAGTGGACCATCCGGTGCGCGCACGGATAAAAGCTCAACCGCGATTTGAATAGCTGCCATCACCGCGATCCGCTCATTGCCAGAAACCTTACCGGTGCCCTGTATACGACCGGCAAGTTGGCTCACGTGTTGAGCTGCGGCAGACAGAGCCTGCTTTTCCTCGGGCGGGCATGACAGAGAATAGTCGCGCCCTAAAATAGAAATATCGACGCGCTCCATCATTGCTGCTCCTCGGTCTGTGTGGCACCTGGCAAGCGCTCGAGCACCGCATCAATCCGTTGACGCGCTTGTGCAGTCACATCACGCAAAGCTGTGACTTCCTTGTCACGGGCAGCAAGTTGTGCCTGGAGCGTTTGATGCTCCTGCCTGAACAAATCCAAAGATCCTTGTAAAACATCGCGCTCTGAAGAGGCGGTCTGCGCTTGACGACTCAACACTTGTGCCTGCGTGCCTTCTTGGGCAAGTTGCGCCCGTAAGGTGTCGCGTTCAGCCTCGGCCTGGGCGAGACGCGCCTGCAAAGCGGTCTGCTCAGCAAATAGTTGCTGGGTGTAGGCGAGTAATTTCGCCAAGCGTGTGGAAAGGTGATCGAGGTCTTCAAGCATACCGATATCGTAAAGCAAAAATAGACAAGCAAATTGATTCATCACCAACATCGATGACAAACGGATGTTAATTTTTTAAATATGACAAAAAAATGTCAGCCTGCATTCAGTTTCGCATGCTAGCAAACTAAAAATTATGCAAAAAACAAGGGTCTCTCATCAAATAGATCATGACTTTGAAACTTTACGACAAAACGACTTAGGTTTTACCCTTTTTTTAGGGAAAACCCCATCAAAAATTGCACGCTTTTGAGTTTGCTTTGGCCTTACTCTCCTTTACCATGCAGTCCGTGATGACCTCTTAACGTAAAAAGTTTTAAGAGCGCATCGATTGTCTGTGACGCATCATTTTTTAATGCGTCCTTTTATTTCACAAAACAATTATCAGCAGCGTAGTCAAGGAGCTTGTCACCATGCAGGTTAGAAACAAACAGAACTTCTGGTCGGGGGTGATGTTCATCGTCCTAGGCGCAGCGTTCGCTTGGAAATCCACCGAATACTCGATGGGTACAGCCGCGCGAATGGGTCCCGGCTATTTCCCTTTCTGGCTGGGCGTCCTCATGGCGATTCTCGGTGCAATTATTTTGCTGACATCTTTACGTCCCAAAGCAGAGATAACAGAGATCACAAAATTTGACTTTAAAAGCGTTGCGATCATTACCGCCTCTGTCCTCGTATTTGCGTTCTTACTCCAGCCAGCGGGTTTGATTATTTCTATGCTGGTGTTGGTGCTCATTAGTGCCGCCGCCGCCCACGATAACAACTGGAAAGTGACGATTGCGAATGCAATTTTCCTCGCTGTCCTCTGTTACTTGGCTTTCATTGTTGGTCTCAAGTTGGTGTTCCCGATTTGGCCCGCATTTCTCGGCATGAACTAAGGAGCACGGATTCATGGACTTAATCAATAACTTGATGATTGGTTTTGGGGTGGCATTCACACCTGAAAACCTTGCATATGCATTCTTAGGCTGTTTGCTGGGCACTTTGGTGGGCGTTTTGCCTGGCCTCGGTCCTGTGCCAACAATCGCCATGTTGCTGCCAATCACCTACGTCTTGCCTCCGATTGCGGGCTTGATCATGTTGGCCGGTATTTATTACGGCACACAGTATGGTGGTTCAACCACTGCAATTTTGGTGAACCTGCCGGGTGAAACCTCTGCGGTGGTGACGGTGCTCGATGGACACGCGATGGCCAAAAATGGTCGAGCGGGTGCGGCACTGGCAATTGCTGCGCTGGGTTCGTTCTTTGCCGGCAGCGTGGCCACACTCCTGATTGCTGCCTTTGCACCTCCGCTCGCTGAGTTAGCGTTTAAATTCGGCCCTGCGGAATACTTCTCGCTGATGGTGCTAGGTCTGGTAGGCGCGGTTGTGTTGGCCTCTGGCTCCTTGATCAAAGCGATTGCGATGATTTTGCTTGGTTTGTTGCTGGGTATGGTCGGCACAGACGTTAACTCGGGCGTTGCCCGCTTTGACTTCGGTATCCCCGAACTTCAGGACGGCGTTGGTTTTGCGATCGTGGCAATGGGCGTGTTCGGCTTTACCGAAATCATGACCAACCTCGAGCAGAAAGAAAACCGCGTTGAGGTGGACTCTAAAATCGGTTCGCTCTATCCAAATAAGAAAGAGTTTCAAGAGTCCTGGCCTGCAGTCATTCGCGGCACAGCTGTTGGTTCAGTGTTGGGTATCTTGCCAGGTGGCGGCGCAGTTTTGTCATCATTTGCTTCCTACACAATCGAAAAGAAACTTTCTAAAAATCCAGAACGCTTCGGTAAAGGTCACCCTGCTGGTTTGGCAGGTCCTGAGTCAGCGAACAACGCTGGTGCACAGACCTCGTTTATTCCTCTGTTGACACTCGGAATTCCAGGCAACGCTGTGATGGCACTGATGGTTGGTGCAATGACCATTCACAACATTCAGCCAGGCCCTCAAGTGATGACCAGTCACCCACAGCTCTTCTGGGGTCTGATCGCTTCAATGTGGATCGGCAACTTGATGTTGGTCGTATTGAACCTACCGTTGATCGGTATCTGGATCAAGCTCTTAACAGTGCCTTACCGTGTGCTGTACCCCGCCATTCTGTTGTTCTGCACAATCGGGGTGTATTCACTGAACTACAACATCTTTGATATCTTAATCACGGCGTTGTTTGGCATCATTGGATATGTGTGGTCTAAACTCAAATGCGAAGGCGCGCCTCTGCTGTTGGGTCTGGTGCTGGGACCGCTGATGGAAGAAAACTTCCGGCGAGCCTTACTCCTGTCTCGCGGTAACTTCATGACTTTCCTTGAGCGTCCTTTGTCAGCCTCACTGCTGGGCGTTGCAGCACTGCTCGTGATCATCATTTCTCTGCCTTCCCTCAAAAAGAAGCGCGAGATCTTCGAGGAAACTTAAATCGTGGCATCGATCAACAGCAAAACCTACGAAGTCTCTGCCCCCCGTAAAGTCGCTTTTCTGGGCTTGGGGGTGATGGGTCTGCCAATGGCAGGTCATCTGGCAAAGGCAGGTCATCACGTCACGGTCTACAACCGCAATGCTCAAAAGGCACAAGCCTGGGTCAATGAGTTTGGGGGTCGTGCCTGCGCAACCCCTCGTGAAGCGGCGAGTGGCGCGGAGATCGTTTTTTCCTGCGTTGGAAATGACGACGACTTACGTAGTGTTGTGCTGGGTGATCAAGGTGCGTTTGCGGGCATGCAGGCAGGGGCGACGTATGTCGACCATACAACGGCATCTGCCTCTGTTGCACGTGAAATGCATGCTGTTGCGCAAAGCAAATCGATTAAGTTCATCGACGCGCCTGTATCGGGCGGCCAAGCTGGCGCGGTCAACGGTATGTTGACGGTTATGTGCGGTGGTGATGCCGCTGACTTTGCACACGTGCGCGATGTCATCGCGGTCATGGCGCGAGCCGTGACCTTAGTGGGCCCTGTTGGTGCGGGTCAGCTGGCCAAGATGGTTAATCAGATCTGTATCGCAGGTGTCGTTCAAGGCTTGTCTGAGGGCATCGCCTTTGGTCAGGCTGCTGGCTTGGACATGAAGCAAGTCCTTGATGTCATCAACAAAGGCGCAGCCCAAAGTTGGCAGATGGAAAATCGTGGCAACACCATGGTGGACGATCAGTTTGAATTTGGCTTTGCTGTCGATTGGATGCGCAAGGATTTAAGTCTGGTACTGGACGAAGCCCGACGCAACGGTGCCCGTGTTCCTGTGACGGCCTTGGTCGATCAGTTTTATGCGGATGTCCAACAAATGGGCGGCGCGCGCTGGGATACGTCTAGCTTGATTAAGCGATTGAAATAAATAGTTTCTACGTTTTTATGCAATCTACATGACGCTTAATTGTTTAAGCGTCATTTTTTTGCTCACTGCATTCCACCGACGCGACTGCGTCACCGCGGGACTCTTGGCCACGCTTAAAAATGAGGGGCGATAGTTCATTGAGCGCTTGCGTGTAGACCTCACGCTTGAAATCAATCACTGCGTCGAGCGACACCCAATAATGACTCCAACGCCAGGCATCAAACTCGGGGTGTTGGGTCGCTCTCAGTTTGACGTCTATGTCGCGCCCAAGCATACGCAGCAAAAACCAAATCTGTTTTTGCCCTCTGTAATGCCCGCGCGACTCTCTACGGATAAAGGTATCCGGCACGTCGTAACGCAACCACTCTCTTGTGCGTCCCAAAATACGGACATGATCGGGTTGGAGACCGACCTCTTCGTGGAGCTCGCGAAACATGGCTTGAACTGGGCTTTCGCCGTGTTTAATACCACCCTGAGGGAACTGCCAAGCATGTTCCCTGATACGCTTACCCCAAAAGACCTCATTTTTTTGATTAACGAGGATGATTCCGACGTTAGGACGGTAGCCTTCGCGATCAAGCATGGCCACTCCCAGCGAATTCAATACAATTGCATTTAATTATACGTACCTGTTGGGCAATTTGCCCTAATAAATTTTTCAGCAAATCATGCGCGCATCCGCTTATCACATCAGCACTCTCAAAGAAGCCCCTAACGACGCCGAGATCGCCAGCCATCAGCTCATGATGCGCGCGGGCATGATCCGCAAACTCGCTGGAGGTATTTACAACTACATGCCGCTCGGTTTGCGGGTGATTCGTAAAGTCGAACATATCATCCGACAAGAAATGGATGCGGCAGGCGCACTCGAGCTGTTAATGCCCGTCGTACAGCCTGCTGAGCTATGGATGGAGTCAGGCCGCTGGGAACAATATGGTCCTGAGCTCCTGCGGATGAAAGATCGTCACGGCCGAGATTTTGTCTTGCAGCCGACTTCCGAAGAAGTTATTACCGACATTGCGCGCAATGAAATTCAAAGCTGGCGTCATTTGCCCGTCAACTTTTATCACATCCAAACAAAATTTCGTGACGAGCGTCGTCCCCGCTTTGGTGTGATGCGTGGACGCGAGTTCACCATGAAAGATGCATACTCCTTTGATCGTGATGTCGCCAGCGCGCAAAAAAGCTATCAGGTGATGTTTGATGCGTATATGCGAATCTTTGCGCGCCTAGGACTGACCTTCCGTGCAGTGGCTGCGGACACCGGCTCAATTGGCGGCTCACAAAGCCATGAATTTCAGGTTATCGCTGATATTGGTGAAGACTTGATTGTTTACGATCCAAAATCTGACTATGCGGCCAACATTGAGTTGGCTCCTGCGCCATGCTTGCTCGCAGAACGTGCCGCACCCGGCGCACCCATGCAGTCCGTAGCCACCCCAGAGGCGACCAAATGTGAGCTTGTCGCCGATATGCTCAAGCTCCCCCTCAGCCAGACTGTCAAATCAATCGTGCTGGCAACCGAGCAAGAAGGCAAACCTGCAACCCTCTGGCTACTGCTCATTCGCGGTGACCATGAGCTCAACGAAATCAAAGTAGGCAAGGTTGCTGGGCTAGATAAAGGCTTTCGCTTTGCAACAGAAGCTGAGATTGTTGAGCATTTTGGCTGTAAACCTGGCTATCTGGGTCCCGTCGCAACGACACGACCCGTACATATCGTCGCAGACCTCACCGTTGCCAATATGCATGACTTTGTCTGCGGCGCCAATCAAGAAGGCGCGCACCTGACCGGTGTGAACTGGGTGCGAGACCTGCCTGAACCCAGCCTGGTGACAGATTTGCGCAATGTGGTGGAGGGTGACCGCGCGCCAGACGGCTCGGGCACACTCGCGATTCAGCGCGGCATCGAAGTCGGACACGTCTTTTATCTCGGCACCAAGTACTCCCAAGCGCTCAAGGCCACGTTTCTGGATGAAAACGGAAAACCTGCCCTCATGGAAATGGGCTGTTACGGCATTGGCGTCACACGTATTGTTGGCGCCGCCATTGAACAAAACCATGACGCCAAAGGGATTGTGTGGCCAAGGGCGATTGCGCCTTTTGAGGTCGCCATCTGTGCGGTAGGTTGGGGTAAGAGCGAAGCGGTCCGCCAAGCGAGCGAAACGCTTTACCTTGACCTGAAAAACCGTGGCATCGATGTCATTCTGGATGATCGTGACCAACGCCCTGGCATTATGTTCGCCGAGTGGGAGCTCATTGGACCTCCCGTGCGCATTACGGTTGGCGAACGTGGTCTCAATGATGGTGTCGTCGAACTGCTCGGGCGCAAGCAAACCGAAGCCGCACGTGTGCCTATCGCAGACTGCATCGCGCAAACGCTTGCATTACTCGAATCCGCTTGATATTTCCCCAACTACACATGCCAATCGAACACCCCCCGTTAAAACACCGCATGGATATTCGTGTCTATTACGAAGACACGGATATGGGCGGTGTCGTTTTTTATGCCAATTACCTCAAATACATGGAGCGCGGCAGAACGGAATGGCTACGGACTTTGGGTGTCAACCAATCCGCGCTCGCGACAACAGAGCAGCGCGGCTTTATGGTGGTGCGTGTCGACGTACGCTACATTTCGCCCGCACGTCTGGATGATTTGTTACAGATTGAAAGCGAAGTCACACGGTTGGGCCGAGCTTCGTTACACTTCGCACAGTCCGTTAGTCGAAACGGGGAACTGATTGCTCAAAGTAACATCCAAGTTTGTTGTGTGGAAACCGTTAATATGCAGGTCGCTGCAATCCCAGAATCCGTACGCATTAAATTAGCCGCAATTACTCAGGAATAAGTGATGCCAACCACCCAAGATATGTCGATGCTCTCGCTGGTACTCAATGCCAGCTTGCCAGTACAGTTCATCATGCTGTTGCTGATTGGCATTTCCGTTGTCTCCTGGACTTTTATTTTTGCCAAACGCGCAACCATCAAAAAGTCCTTGATTCAAACCAGACGCTTCGAAGACGACTTCTGGTCGGGAGGTGATCTCGCGCTCCTTCATCAATCGATCTCCACGCGTCGTGCCGAGCAAGGTGCGCTTGCGCGTATTTTTGACTCGGGCATGACCGAATTCCTCAAAGCACGACGCAGCGGCAATGCTGCAGATGTCAATGGCACCATGGATGGTGCGCGCCGTGCAATGCGTGCGGCCTTTCAACGCGAACTCGATGAACTAGAGTCGCATCTAAACTTTCTAGCCTCCGCAGGTTCTGTGAGCCCCTACATCGGCTTGCTGGGCACGGTTTGGGGCATTATGCACGCCTTTGTCGGCCTAGCCAATGTCCAGCAGGCTACGCTGGCTTCGGTCGCGCCAGGCATCGCGGAGGCACTGATTGCCACAGCGATTGGTTTGTTTGCCGCGATCCCAGCCGTTGTGGCTTACAACCGCTACACGCACGATATTGATCGCCTGTCGATTCGCTTTGAAACTTTTGTCGACGAATTCTTGAATATTCTGCAGCGGCAGGTGCGCTAATGTCTTCGGTCCGCTCAAGCTCCGGGCGTTCGGGACGACGCCTTAAAAATGAAATCAACGTCGTGCCCTACATCGACGTGATGCTTGTTTTGTTGATCATTTTTATGGTCACGGCACCGTTGATTACGCCCGGCGTGGTAGAACTGCCCTCTGTTGGACAGGCTGCGAACATTCCTGCGACACCGATCGAAGTACAAATTACCGAAGATGGCAAAGTTTCTTGGCGCAAGCGTGAGGCGGGTGCAACAAACATTCCAGTTGAGCGCAGTGCGTTGGCACAGACAATTCTGTCCGAGCTCAAGCCCGATCAACCCGTCGTCATCGCTGCGGACGGTAAGGTGCCTTACGAAACCGTCATGAAAGTGATGGATGACTTGCGCAAAAACGGGGTCACCAAGCTCGGTCTGCTCGTCGATCAAAAAGGTGATGCTGCGACACCGAATGCTTCGCCCAAAGGCGCTACAAATAAAACGAACACCCCTAAAAAATAAAGAGGCTACACGCACACGCGCACAACGCATGCTGCACAAGACATGACGCCACACTACGACTCACCCCCACGCGGCCCGAGCATGCCTCCCAAACAAGCGACCGATTGGCGCGCCTTTGGTTTGGCGATGCTCGCGCACGGCATTTTGGTGTTGTTCTTGGTGGTGGGTCTTAACTGGAAGACTGAATCTGAGGGGCCTCTTCAGGTTGAGCTTTGGATGGATGGAACAACGCCCATCAATCCACCACCTAGTCGCAGCGAGCCCAAGCCTGAACCAAAGCCTGAACCTACCCCAGAGCCTACTCCCGAGCCACCGCCACCACCACCTCCTCCTCCACCGCCGCCACCTCCGCCAGCAAAAGCAGCTCCGGAGCCTAAGCCAGTGATCGACCCTGAAATCGCTTTGGAAGAGGAGCGCAAAAAGCGCGCTGAGCTTGAGCGTGCTCAGCTCGAAAAAGAGGCTGCAGAGAAAAAAGCCAAGGAAGATGCTGCAAAAGAGCAGCAACGGATCAAACACGAGCGTGAACAAGCCGAAAAGAAAGAGCGCGACCGACTTGAACAAGAGCGCAAAAAAGCAGAGCGTGTCGAGCGCGAAAAACAAGAAAAGTTAGACGCTGAGAAAAAAGCAGCTGCAGAAAAGAAAAAGAAGGAAGAAGAGGCCAAGAAAGCGAAAGAGGCTGCAGAGAAAAAAGCCAAGGAAGAGGCTGACAAAAAGGCGAAAGCGGATGCTGCCAAAAAGGCCGCTGCAGACAAAGCACTCAAAGACGCCTTCCGTAATGATGCGATGGGCGCAGCGGGTATTCCTGGCGGCACGGCTGACAGAAACCAAGCAGGTGGCGGCAGTAACGACGGTTATGGCGCCAAGGTTCGCGCTTGCGTCCAACCAGGTGTGGCTTTTCCTACTCCGCCACGTAGCAACACCAACCCAGCCGCACAATACAGGGTCAATCTCAAACCAGACGGTACGATTTTGGCAGTCAAGTTAACGCGCAGCTCTGGAAATCCAAATTTTGATCGCGCCGTTGAGACGGGAATAAGGCGCTGCACGCCCTTCCCGCCCCCCCCCTCCGGCAAATACCCCGGATATATTGACGTCAATTACAATATGTATGACTGACAGGAGTTCTGTAACCATGAAAAGTGACCCACAGCGTTTGAACAGCCCCCTTCCTTTTTCGCTTTTTTGTTCGCTGAAATCTTGGCTCAAGGTCATGGTGCTGTCTGCACTACTTGGCCTCGGTCTTGTTGCGCATGCCCAACTTCGCGTCGATATCTCTGGAACGGGGGCTCAGCAATACCCCGTCGCCATTGCTGATTTCAGCGGTGATCCAGCTGGTGCGCAGGTGGCAGAGATTATTCGCGCTGACCTGACCCGCTCTGGTCAATTCCGTCTAATCAGCACTGCGGGCACAAACCTAGCTTACACGACACCGATTGCTTACGATGAGTGGCGCACGCGAGGTGCTGACTTTATTGCCTACGGTACCGTGACACGCGCGGGCGACGGACGCTACGAAATCAAATATCGGCTTGGTGATACGGTCAAACGCGGTTCCCTAGATGAGGTCACTATCGTGGGCAGCGACAAAGAACTCCGTCGCATGTCACACCAAATCGCCGATCGTATTTATGAAAAAATTACAGGTATCAGAGGCGTCTTTTCAACACGCATTGCATATGTGCTCAAACGCGGCAAAACCTACGAGTTGCAGATTGCGGACGCTGATGGACAAAACCCACAGGTCGCATTGCGCTCAGGCGAGCCTATCATTTCACCCGCTTGGTCACCAGATGGTTCGCGCTTGGCCTATGTGAGCTTTGAGTCTGGCAAACCGGTCGTTTATGTGCATCAACTTGCAACAAGCAAGCGTTTTCCTGTGGCGAACTACAAGGGTAATAACTCAGCACCCGCGTGGTCGCCCGACGGAAATACCCTGGCCGTTGTGCTCACAAGAGATGGCCTATCTCAGATTTACTTAGTCAATGCCAATGACGGTGGCAACCTGCGTCGCGTCACCCGTTCACCGCTGATTGATACTGAACCCACTTTCAGCGCTGATGGACGTTCTATTTACTTTACCAGTGACCGTAGCGGTAGCCCCCAGGTTTACCAAGTTGGCCTAGATGGTGGAGAACCCCGCCGCGTCACCTTCAATGGCAGTTACAATATCTCACCAAGGGTTTCTCCGGATGGCAAGACGCTGTTGACTGTCACCCGCAGAGATGGCTCTTATCGCGTAGCGTCGCTGAATTTAACGAACGGTACAGAATCCTTGTTGACGCAGGGCAGAGATGACCAGTCACCTAGCTTCGCACCGAATGGTATGCAAGTGCTGTATGCCGCTGTTCAGGGTGGGCGAAGCGTTTTGGCAGGCGTGTCTAGCGATGGTCGCGTCCGCCAGACTCTTTCGGTCCTAAATGGTGAGATTCGGGAACCTACTTGGGGTCCGTTTACGAATAAGTAGTACTCGCTTTTAGAGACAGGTTTTGAGTTCGAGTTTTAGTTTTTAATTTATACACGTTGTTATTTGAAATTCTTTTTAAGGTAGACACCATGAGATCCCGTATTGCTAAAGTTGTGACCATTGCTGCACTTGCCGCCGGACTAGCTGCTTGTAGCTCCGTTTCACTCGATGACCAAGCTGGTAAAGGTGGCGCAGACGGCATTATGGATCCGTTCAATCCACAAAGCATTTTGGCTAAACAGCGTTCGGTCTATTTTGATTTCAATGGCTATGCAGTGAGCGAGCAATATCGCTCACTCGTGGATACGCATGGCAAATATCTTGTCAGCGCACCACAGCAGCGTGTTGTCATCGAAGGCAACACTGATGCACGTGGCGGTTCAGAGTACAACTTGGCCCTCGGTCAACGTCGTGCCGAAGCAGTCCGTCGCCAGCTGACCCTGATTGGCGTCCCTGACACACAAGTTGAAACCATCAGCTTCGGTAAAGAAAAGCCCAAGGCTCTCGGCAATACTGATGCTGACTACGCAGAAAACCGCCGTGCGGATTTCAACTACAAGCGCTAAACTGACCCGCTAGATTGGTCTGTAACAAAGCGGCCTCGTGGCCGCTTTGTTGTTTAAAAAAGAGGAAATCTTATGCTTAACAAAACTCTTTCCTGGCGAACAGCCAGTGCATGCCTAGTATTGATGGGTGGCGCATTGGTGAGCCAGTCGGCATTCGCATTTACAGATGACGAAGCGCGCA
The DNA here is from genome assembly GCA_023653055.1 of Burkholderiaceae bacterium. Taxonomy (GTDB): domain Bacteria; phylum Pseudomonadota; class Gammaproteobacteria; order Burkholderiales; family Burkholderiaceae_B; genus Zwartia. Next base: position 15,505 of record JAMNXR010000010.1, read on the forward strand.
AAGCCATTCTCGAGCTTCGTCAGCAAATCAGAACAATGAATGAAGCGAATCAACGCGCGCGCATTCAGCTTTCAGATCAGATCGAAACCCTTGGACAAGAGATTGTCCGCTTGCGGGGTGACATCGAGCAACTGGGTCGCCCTGCAGGCGCAGGAGGTGCTAGCGGCGCGCGAGGGGCAGATCCTCGCTCCCAGGATCCGCGCGAACAGGCTGCTTTTGATCAGTCGATGGAAAGTTTTCGTAAAGCACAATACAAAGAAACGATTCAAAACCTGACCGCGTTCCTCACGCTCTATCCAGATAGCGCTTTGGCACCTACTGCGCAGTTTTATATGGGCAGCAGCCGCTATGCAATGAAAGACTTCAAAGGTGCGATTACAACCTTGCAAGCGATGGTGCAAAAGTTTCCAACTGAGCCGCGTGCCGCCGATGCATTGCTGATGGTTGCGAGTTGCCAGATCGAACTCAACAATCGACCTGGCGCCAAAACAACCTTGCAGCGTATCGTAAAAGACTACAAAGGCACACCTGCGGCTGACACTGCAGCCAAGCGTCTACCTTTGTTGCAGTAAATGTTTAAGAGTTAAAGAGATCGTTGTCTCGATTGAGAACAATCTCTGCTTGATAAAAAATGCCTCCAAACTTTTCGGAGGCATTTTTTTAACTTGTCGACAATAGCAGGAAAGCAACGCCGATCACAATCAAGAGAATGCCAAAGCTTTCCTGTTTGGAGCTCTTGCTGAGAAATACGCGCCACGATAACAACTGCGCGAATAAAACCTCGACCAAACCCAAGGTACGAACATTCGCAGCTGCGGTGAGCGCAAAGCCCAAGAACCAGCCTTGCGAAGCAGACGCCCCTAGCAAACCACCCCAAATCGAAATGCGCCAGGCCTTGAGGCATTTGACCCAGGCCTCACGATGAAAACTCATCATCCAAGCTGCAAGTAAAATTGTCTGCAAGCCCAGACCACACGTCAGTGTCCATGAAGCACGGACAAAGAAATGCGCTTCACCTAAAGCAAGAATACCACCCCTAAACGTCACGGCGGCAATCGCAAAAAATGCCCCCGCCAGTATTCCCAACGCAGCGGGTTTCCAGGAAGACTCTCCAGGCGCCGTCGTGCCTGGCTTGCGTGCCATAATTGTGACACCTACCGTAGCAATAATGATTGCCACCATTGCCAACATAGAGATGCGATCACCCAGCACCACCAAGCCAAATAGTGCGACTTGGACAGGCTCCGTTTTCGTCCAGGCTGTCACCACAACAAAGGCACGCTGTCGCATCGCAGCGAGCATCAAGGCCGTTGCTGCGATTTGTGACAAGGCTCCGGCCACGACAAAGAGCACAAAGCTCATGTCCATTTTTGGCACGACTGAACCGGTCACCATCAGCGCAATCGCAGTGAATAAAACGGCGAAGGGAAAACCATAGAGAAATCGCACTTGGGTCGCACCCAAGGTGCCAAGCTGCTCCGTCAAACTTCTCTGAATCGCATTACGACCCGCCTGAGCAGCTGCGGCAAAAATCGTTGCGGGTATCCATAACCAAGTCCATTCGTGCACAGATGTCTCCTCTGATATTTTTTATGAAACCTTGGCTGCGTGCGCTTGCAAGAGGGTAACGACCGCTGGATCCAACGTGATCCCAGCGTCCTGCTGTTGCGCCATTTTTTTCAGCTCAATTTCACCCGGCATAATGACGGGGCGCCCCTCGACTGCTGGGGGACTGTCATGCAAGATCGAAGCAAAATCCATCATGCGATCGGTCAACCACTGCGATGAACCCAGCACTTTGGTGTTAATCAAAATAAAAAAGTGCCCCAAATTTTGCGGCTCATCGGGTGCATCGACCCAGGATTTGACGTGTGTCAGATAGGCCGCGTTAGACAACAGTCCTGCAAACATATCCACCATGAGTGCCAGTCCATAACCCTTGTGCCCGCCAATCGGCTGTAAAAAGCCATCTAGCGCGGCCTTGGGATCAGTCGTTGCCCGACCCTTGTCATCGGTTGCCCACGTATCAGGGATGGCCTCGCCACGCTTAAACGCGTTCCGGATTTTGGCACGTGCCACTACACTCATTGCCATATCGAGCAAAAAGGGTTGACCACCAGGGTTCGGCACGCCAAAGCCCAAGGGACTATTGCCCAGGCGTGCATCACTTCCGCCCCATGGTGCAATGGTTGTTGTCGCGTTACTACCGATGATGCTGGCAAAACCTTCCTGTGCAGCGATCAAGGAATAAGGGGAGATAGGCCCAAAGTGATTACTTCCGCGGGCAAAGGCCATGCCGATACCGTACTGACCCGCTGCGTCCATTGCAGCGCGCAACGCATGCATGCCCACAAGAGGACCAACACCGTTATCGCCATTCACGAGCCTCAAGGCTGGAGCGAGGGTTTCAACTTTAATGTTTGGCTGTGCACGAATGCCTTGGACCATCAAACGGTCACCATAGGACTCCACACGTGACAAGCCGTGTGTACTCAAACCGAACAAATCAGCTAATACCAATACGCGCACGACATCTGCCGCGTCTGTTTTTGTTAGACCGAGGCCTTGAAATGCACGCACGGCTAATGCTGTGAGTTCAGTCTCTGTCCAGACGGTTCGTACTTGCCCGTTTTCACTCATTGCCTACACCCCTTTTTTGCGTTCATTTTTTAAGCTGTTCAGCCATCTTCGCAAGCATACTAGGGAGCGAGGCTGCCGTCATGCCCGCCGCAAGCCATTCAGATTCACTGGCTTATCATCTCAAGCAACCAATAAAAAACCCCCGGATCTCTCCGAGGGTTTTCAAAGCGCTCCCCGAGACACGTCCCGGGGATAACGATGTGGACTTAGAAGCCCATACCGCCCATTCCGCCCATACCGCCCATTCCGCCCATATCACCACCGCCCATACCGCCGGCTGCTGGCTTGTCTTCGGCGAGTTCGCATACTGCGGCTTCTGTTGTCAGCAACAAGCTGGCAACGGAGGCTGCATTTTGCAGAGCTGTACGTGTGACTTTGGTTGGATCCAACACGCCTTGCTCAACCAGGTCACCGTACTCGCCGGTGGCGGCGTTGAAGCCGTAGTTACCTGTGCCGTTCGCAACGTTGTTGACCACAACACTTGGCTCGTCGCCAGCGTTCGCAACGATGGTGCGCAGTGGCTCTTCGATGGCACGCAAGACGAGCTTGATACCAGCGTCTTGGTCGGCATTATCGCCCTTGACCAAAGCCACCACAGCGCGTGTGCGAATCAACGCAACGCCACCGCCAGGAACGATGCCTTCTTCGACTGCTGCACGTGTTGCGTGCAGTGCGTCTTCGACACGTGCCTTCTTTTCTTTCATTTCGACTTCGGTTGATGCACCGACGCGAATCACAGCCACACCGCCGGCCAACTTGGCCACGCGCTCTTGCAGTTTTTCACGATCGTAGTCAGACGTTGCTTCTTCGATCTGAACACGGATCTGTTTGACGCGTGCTTCGATCGACTTGGCATCGCCATGACCGTCGATGATTGTGGTGTTTTCTTTGCCGACTTCGATACGCTTGGCTTGACCGAGTTCAGCCAATGTTGCTTTCTCAAGCGACATGCCTGTTTCTTCGGAGATAACAGTACCACCGGTGAGGATGGCGATGTCTTCGAGCATGGCTTTACGACGGTCGCCAAAACCAGGCGCCTTGACGGCTGTGGTCTTGAGGATGCCGCGAATGTTGTTGACGACCAGCGTGGCCAAAGCCTCGCCTTCGACGTCTTCAGCCACGATCAACAAAGGACGGCTTGACTTGGCGACTTGCTCCAAAATGGGCAGCAGATCACGAATGTTGCTGACTTTCTTGTCGTAAATCAGAACGAAGGGATCATCCAACGCTGACACTTGCTTTTCAGGGTTGTTGATGAAGTAAGGTGACAAATAGCCACGATCAAACTGCATACCTTCGACGACGTCGAGCTCGTTTTCGAGTGACTTGCCGTCTTCGACAGTGATCACGCCTTCTTTGCCGACTTTGTCCATCGCGTCAGCAATGATCTGGCCGATTGAGAAGTCGCTGTTTGCCGAGATCGAACCGACTTGAGCGATTTCTTTTGTTGTGGTGCAAGGCTTGGAGAGCTTTTTGAGCTCAGCCACTGCTGCGATCACAGCTTTGTCAATACCGCGCTTGAGGTCCATTGGATTGATGCCGGCAGCCACGTACTTGAGGCCTTCAACAACAATCGACTGAGCCAGCACAGTGGCTGTCGTTGTACCGTCACCAGCGTTGTCAGAAGTCTTGGAAGCAACTTCCTTGACCAGCTGGGCGCCGATGTTTTCAAATTTGTCTTTGAGTTCGATTTCTTTAGCAACCGACACGCCGTCTTTGGTGACGGTTGGGGCACCGAAAGAGCGCTCGAGCACAACGTTACGACCCTTTGGGCCGAGTGTGGTTTTCACTGCATTGGCGAGAATATTTACGCCACGGACGATACGGACGCGTGCGTCATCGCCGAATAAAACTTGCTTGGCAGCCATTTATCTTTCCTTCAAGTGTTCTGTTTACTGGACAACTGCGAGGATTTCTTCCTCACGGATGACGAGAACTTCTTCGCCGTCGACTTTAACTGTCTGGCCGGCATACTTGCCGAACAACACTTTGTCGCCAACTTTGACGTCCATTTTCAGGACTTTGCCATCTTCAGTTTGTTTGCCGGGACCAACAGCTAGCACTTCACCTTGATCGGGCTTTTCAGCGGCGCTTTCAGGGATGACGATGCCCGAGGCAGTTTTGCGCTCGTTGTCCAGGCGTTTGACGATCACGCGATCGTGCAGGGGACGCAGGGCCATGTAGAACTCCTGTTATATACAAAAATGGGTTGTTAGAAAGACTGCAAGAGCATTGTTAGCACTCATCGCAGTTGAGTGCTAATTATAGGGGGTGTTTTGGGGATTTCAAGTACTTGGGGTGTGAATTTGTAGAAATGAGGAGCTATGGAATGTTTAGGCTACTGGTGTTCCACAGCACTTCTACGGCAATTGGAGCGTTTAGTTTTGCTGAGCAAAACATAAATCGCTCCACCTGCCTGCAATGAGGCTGTCAAAAAAATCACTTTCGCGCCGCCCGACGAGCCGCCTTGGCCGCCATAAAGTCACCGACAATTTTCGCGTGCTCAGCCGTTTTGTGTGCAATCGCCTGATACGCAGCCGACAACTCCAACAAATTCGACAACGACGACGTCTGCCCCTCACGCAACAAACGCTTCGTCATTCGCACCGCAGGAGCAGAATTGACCGCCATTTTGCGCGCCAACGTCTGCGCTGTTGACAGTAACTCCTCGGCCGGCACCACACGCGAAACCATGCCCCAATCTAAGGCGGTCTTCGCATCGATCGCCTCACCCGTAAACGACATCTCTGCCGCACGCGCCATCCCAATCACACGCGGTAAAAACCAAGCACCACCATCACCCGCCACGATCCCGACCTTGACGAAACTCTCGGCAAAGGTCGCTTGCTCCGACGCAATCCGCAAGTCACACATACACGCCAGATCACAGCCCGCTCCAATCGCTGGGCCATTGACCGCCGCAATGGTGGGCACCTCAATCTGATGGATCGCGAGAGGCAAGCGCTGAATGCCCTGCCGATACTCTTGGCGCAAGACCTCGCTACCGAAACCAGAACCAATCTGACGCTCCATTTCGTCGATTTTTCCGCCCGAGGAAAAAATCGGTCCGTTCGCCGTAATGATGACGGCACGCACGCTCGGATCATGTTCGATGCGATGACACGCCTCCAACATGGCCTCCACAATACCGGTCCCTGTTAAAGCATTGCGCGTCTCGGGGTGATTGAGCGTAAGTGTGACGACCCCTAAGTCGTCTTGGTCGTATTGGAGAACATCTGACATAGCAGTTGAGCCTTATGAATCGTTAAATATGGGGAAATCAGCGCCCTGCAGCCTTGGCGGTGATGCCGCCTGCCACACCAAAATCAGTCGCAGGGCGATCAAACAAGATCACACGGATGTTTTGCTTGGACACACCGATCGCCTGCTCTGTCGCCTCAAACATCGCGGCAATCACAGCGGCTTTTTGATCCTCCGTCCGACCCCGGATCAATCCCACAGTAATCATGACCATTTCCTTGCCGATTTCTCCCGCAACAATGACGTGATCCGCAGGAATTTCCTGCAAAACAACGCGCACGGAAGCCAAGGGTGCGCCAATGCTATCGACCACAGATTGCGTCAGCTTTTTCAGCAAGTCAGTCTTTTTTGCGGCACTATGGCCCTGCAGAATTTGAACGTTGAGCATTGGCATGATGTGCTATCTTCCAAAAATGAGTTGAGAGGCCTGAATCTGTCAGGCGGTTGTCATTTATAAACCAAGTTTGCAAACATGTCCCCTCATCCTTCGAAACATAAGAGCAAAGGCGGCTTTCGCAGAGTGTTTAAAGCAGGCGGCTACTCACTAAGCGGGCTGCGCGCCGCACTCCGTTATGAGGCCGCGTTCAGACAAGAGCTTTTGCTGGTGCTCATTTTGGCACCTATCGCGTTCTGGATCGGCCAAGGCGCTTTGCAGATCATCTTGCTGCTCAGCTCCTTAGTACTCGTATTGATTGTTGAGTTACTGAATTCCGCGATCGAAGCCGTTGCAGACGCCGTCACGCTAGAAAACAACGAACTGATCGGTCGCGCCAAAGATCTTGGCAGTGCTGCAGTCATGGTGAGCCTGCTTTTAGCAGTGGCCCTTTGGATCACGTTGCTGATCAACAAGTGGTACAACTTTTTTTAGCTTGTCCTTCTTTTTAGGCTCTAATAGCGTCAATGTTCATTTGCAAACTGTCGTCATGTCCTTTATTCAAAAACTAAATGCTGCTTGGAAAAGCACCCAATCCCTCCTAATGGTGGGCCTAGACCCAGACTTGACGCGGATGCCCGCCGAACTGAAAGGTAAGCCAGACGAGATTTTTCAGTTTTGCAAACAAATTATTGATGCGACAGCGCCTTTTGTGTGCGGTTTCAAACCACAAATCGCCTACTTTTCTGCGGTCGGTGCTGAGCGACAGCTTGAGGATATCTGTGCTTATCTCAAGGAAAGCTACCCTCATCTCCCTATTGTGCTGGATGCCAAGCGAGGCGACATCGGTGCGACCGCGACCCAGTACGCGCAAGAAGCGTTCGGAAGATACAACGCAGATGCTGTCACGATCAGTCCCTACCTAGGATCAGACTCAGTCGAACCCTATCTGGAATGGCAAGATCGTGGCGTCATCGTCTTGTGCCGGACGTCTAACCCTGGCGGTTCCGACTTGCAGTTTTTGGAAACGGATGGTGTGCCCTTGTATTTGCGTGTCGCAGACTTGGTCGCCAATAAGTGGAACAAAACAGGACAGTGCGGATTGGTGGTGGGCGCCACGTTTCCTAATGAGCTGGCGGCCGTGCGCCGCGCGGTCGGCGACAGCATTCCTCTGCTGGTGCCAGGGATTGGTGCTCAGGGTGGAGATATTGCGGCCACCTGCGCAGCAGGCTGTAATGCACAGAAAACCGGCATGATGATCAATTCGTCACGGGCTATTTTGTATGCAACAGGCCCCGGGCATTGGACAGAGGCCGCCGCTGCGGTTGCCCAGCAAACACGTGACGATATCAACGCACATCGCTAGGATGTGGCCTGAAAAGACCTAGGGTAGCAAGCGACAGGCAAACTGCAGGGAAAAAGCAACCGAGGCGTCTCGTACGGCATCGCGGTCGCCTTGAAAAATCTGTGAGGTTGCGTGCACAATCACACCCGACGGTGCGCGCTGCGCAAAACCAAACCACACCAAACCAACTGGCTTCGTTGCAGTACCGCCCCCTGGTCCCGCGATCCCTGTCGTGGTTAATGCCAGCGTGGCACGCGGTGCCATCGCCAACACACCCGCGGCCATTTGTCGGGCGACCTCTTCACTCACGGCACCAAACTCATCCAGGGTTTCGCGTGCGACACCGAGCTGAGCGTGTTTTGCCATATTGCTATAGGTCACCCAACCTTGATCAAACCAAACGCTTGAGCCCGGCACGGCCGTCACAGCACCCGACAACAGTCCGCCTGTGCAGGACTCAGCGGTTGCTAGCCATCCGTGACGGGCGAGTAGTAACTGACCCAGTTGGGCAGCTAGGGCACGCGAATCATTTTGCATACATTTTCTCTATAGTTTGAAGTTAGGAGAAATACATCGCAGGGCCAAAGCGCACAAGCAGCGCCATCACAATCAGCGTGTATACGGCCGCCAACAAATCATCGACCATCACACCAATGCCACCTTTGAAACGCGCATCGACTTGACGGATGGGTGGGGGTTTGACCGTATCGAAAATTCTAAAGAGGACAAAGGCAATGCTCTGCGCCACCCATGAGCCGGGCACCAGCCACAACACGAGCCAAAAGGCCACAAATTCATCCCAAACGATGCCGACATGATCTTGCACGCCCATCGCCTGACTGACACGCTGAGCCGCCCAGCAACCGTATATAAAACATAGGAACAAAAACAGTCCCATCGTCAGGTTGCTGACGCCTGGGGAGACAAAGACCCAAAGCAACCAGGCCAGCAACGTCCCCCAAGTTCCGGAACCGGGGCGAATCAAGCCCGAGCCAAACCCAAACATCAGGATGCGACCGGGATCAGAAAACACCCAGCGCAAGCTCGGCCATGTGGTGCGATGCCTCGTCGAAACACCCGTCATATTATTTCCGGAAATGGTCAAAGCCTTGCGGCAGAGGTTCAATGCACTGACCTGCGTCATCCATCACACGCAGTCCCGTACCCGCGATGATTTGGCCGATCCGCGTCAAGGGTACCCCTGCCTCAAGCCCAATGCGCTCAAAATTATCCCGCTGGTCCTCTGCTGCCGTGAGGCACAACTCGTATACGTCTCCGCCTGCTAACACGGCATGCCGGCGATCCGCCTGGGAGAGCTGCGCAAGCGCGGGGTGAACGGGCAACAGACGCCCATCAATGCGTGCGCCAACGCCACTCGCTTGAAGAATATGGCCCAAGTCCTGCAACAAGCCATCAGAAATATCAATCGCCGCATGCGTATGTGCCGCAAGGCGACGACCTAAAAATACGCGAGGGTTCGGACACTCAAGCGACGCGCGTGTTTGCGCAAGCAGGCTGCCCTCGAGACCAAACAGCCCTTGGCTTGAATCGTCTTTCAAAGACCCAGCCAAAATCCGGTAGGCCACGTCCGCAGCCCCGAGTTGTCCAGATACCCAGATGTCGTCACCGACTTTAGCGGCGTTACGTCGCATCGCTTGAGTGGGATTGATCTCACCAAACACCGTGACGCTGATGGCAATGCCGTGTTCACTGCGTGTCGTGTCCCCACCAATCAGCGCACAGCCATGTTGATCCGCGAGGGCATAAAACCCATCGGCGAACCGCGCGACCCAAGACTCGTCAAAACTTGGCAAAGCCAAACCTAATAAGCACGCGATGGGTTTTGCGCCCATGGCAGCTAAATCAGACAGGTTCACGGCAAGAGACTTGTGCCCTAGCGTAAAGGCGTCTACATCTGGGAAAAAGTGTCGGCCCTCGAGCAACAAATCCTTGCTGGTCGCTAACTCTAGGCCAGGTGCGATCCGAAACAACGCGCAATCGTCCCCTCCACCCAGCATCCCGGCGGGAACGGGGCGCTTAAAAAAGCGAGAGATCAGATCGAATTCGGACGCCACGTTTACGGTTGCGCTTAGCGGCGGGCAGATGCCCGAACCTCGGTTGAACGGACCTCCGCAGCCAATTTATCGAGCACGCCGTTGACAAACTTAAAGCCATCCGTGCCGCCAAAGGACTTGGCAAGCTCGACCGCTTCGTTGATTGCCACGCGATAAGGCACGTCAATTTGATGGACCAGCTCAAAGCTACCGATCAGCAAAATGCCATGCTCAATCGGAGAAAGCTCTGCGAGTGGGCGATCCACAAAAGGTGAAAACTTTTCACGCAACGCAGGCGCTTCGTTCATGGCACCATGCAACAGCGTTTGAAACCACACGACATCGGCCTGATCGAACTCATCCTCATCGCGCAGATGTGCTTCGATTGCGCCCGCATCCTGAAGACTCTCGGTATCGCGCACCAACCAGGCATACAAGCCCTGCAAGGCCAACTCGCGCGCACGTCGGCGTGCGCTACGGGGAGGCATTACCTGAGCGTTATCGTCTTGCTGGGGCTTGTTCAAGATCACCGTCCTCTTCTTCGTCGTCTTCGTCTGCTTCGGGCTCAAGAGACGCCACCAGATTGGCCATTTCAACGGCGCACTGGGCGCAATCACGGCCCTTGTCGGCGGCACGCGCTTCGGCTTGCTCATCCGTTTCAGTCGTCAGGACACCGTTGGCAACAGGAATACCTGTTTCGAGTGCCACACGTGCAATGGCTGAAGCGCTTTCGTTACTCACAATCTCAAAGTGATAGGTCTCACCACGGATGACAGCACCCAAGGCAATCAACGCGTCAAATTCAAATGTTTCAGCCATGCGTGCCAAGGTGACGCCTAGCTCAAGGGCGCCAGGCACCGTCACCACCATGATGTCGCGTTCGTCGACACCAAGACTTTCAAGCTCTTGCAAGCACGCATCGAGTTCGATCAGACCAATGTCTTCGTTAAATCGGGCACGCACAATTCCGATATGCAGGCCCTCGCCATTCATGTCAGGGGTCAGGGTATATGGGCTCATGATGTGCTTCCTATGTGTTGCGGGTGGGAGGTTGGTGATCGTAACCGGTGACGTCGAGACCAAAGCCAGGCATGATACTTGGCATTTTTCTGGGTCTCGCCAGCAAACGCATCTGCCCGACGTTGAGGTCACGCAAGATTTGTGCCCCCATTCCGTAAGTGCGCAGATCCATCCGGCCGGATTCACGTTTAACGCGGGCAGGCGCATCGCTTGGCGAGGCCGTCATTTGTTCAAAAAGATGGCTTGAAGAGCCTTGGCAATTGAGAAATACCATCACGCCCGCTTCGGTTTCGCGGATCGCGCGCAGCGCCTCGGCCACACCCCAGCTATGGCCGGGGCTTTGAACGTCAATCAGATCAAGAATAGAGGTAGGCTCATGCACGCGCACGAGTGTCTCGCGGCGGGGGTCTACTTGGCCATGCACTAAAGCCAAGTGCGGGTTACCCGCCACGGTATCGCGGTAGGCAATCATCTTGAACTCACCCCAAGGCGTCTGCACTTGGCGCTCGCTGACACGCTCAATAACCGACTCGTGCTCATTGCGATATTGGATCAAGTCGGCAATCGTGCCGATTTTTAAATTGTGCGTCCGACCGTAATCAATCAAATCGGGAAGTCGGGCCATCGTGCCATCAGGTTTCAAAATTTCACAAATGACCGCAGCGGGGGTCAAGCCCGCCATGGCGGTCAGATCGCAGCCGGCCTCAGTGTGACCCGCACGCACCAACACGCCACCGGCAACAGCCTGCAATGGAAAAATATGTCCGGGCTGCACAAGATCAGTGGCCTTGGCATCGCGCGCAACAGCAACTCGCACGGTCCTTGCGCGATCCGCGACAGAAATACCTGTTTCTACGCCCTCTGCGGCTTCGATCGACACTGTGAAGTTAGTGCCGTAGGCTGTCCCATTTCGATTGGACATCAAGGGCAACTCGAGTTGGCGGCAACGTTCTTCGGTGAGCGTCAGACACACGAGCCCCCGCCCATGCGTCACCATAAAATTGATCGCCTCAGGCGTGACGAACTCAGCCGCCATGACCAGATCACCTTCGTTTTCCCGGTCTTCTTCGTCAACCAAAATCACCATGCGTCCCATTTTGAGCTCAGAAATAATCTCAGAGACAGGAGAGATCGCGGCCGCAAGGTCGGCGTCGAGTGATGGTACTGAAGAAAGTTTGGCAGACATGATGGCGTTATGCTGAGACACATGTAAAAGCCTATTATAGAATCCCCAGACCAAAGCACACCGAGAATCCTTGCATTGACCCGCTAGGTGCGCGTTGAATTTATATTTTTCACTCTTGGCGCAGAAATGCCTATGCAACCGCTCAAAGACCTTTCTGCCCCCAAAGCCGCCAAGATTCGCTTTGTTCTAAGTGATATTGACGACACCATCACGACAGAAGGACGCCTCACGAGTCGCGCCTACGCTGCGCTCGAACAAATGACCGCTGCCGGCATTGTGGTGATTCCTATTACAGGCCGCCCCGCAGGCTGGTGCGATCACATTGCCCGAATGTGGCCCGTTTTTGCAGTGGTTGGAGAAAATGGTGCGTTTTACATGCGTTACGACCCTCTGGCCAAGAAAATGTTCTCTCATTATTTTGCTCAGGCGAGCCAAAGGCAAATTAACCGCCAAAAATTGAACGATCTTTCTGCGCATATCTTGCATGAAGTGCCCGGATGCGGGCTTGCGAGTGATCAAAACTACCGAGAAGCGGATGTAGCAATCGATTTTTGTGAAGATGTCACACCTTTAGACGAAGCTCAGGTACAAAGGATCGTAGAGTTGTTTCAACACGCTGGCGCGCAAGCCAAAGTGAGTTCGATTCATGTGAATGGCTGGTTTGGGCATTATGACAAGCTGTCCATGACCAAGACATTATTTGCGCGGGAGTGGGGTCTGGATTTGCATGCACAGCGCGATTCAGTACTTTTTGTTGGCGACTCCCCCAACGACGAGCCCATGTTTGAATTTTTTGATTATTCCGTAGGCGTCGCAAATATCGAAAGTCAGCTGCATCGACTCAAACACCCGCCAAAGTTTGTGACGCCGTCCAAAGGTGGCGAGGGTTTTGTTGATGTAGCGCAATACTTGCTGAGCGCGAAAGGTTTAAAATAAACCCACAGACTTCGGTCTTAAGGGGAGCGGCTATGTCAGAACAAGAGCTCAAGCTCAATGTGCCAGTCCAAGCACAAGCACGTGTCGAGCAGGCCGTACAACGCGCCAAATACACTCAGATTCAATTACGCGCCCTCTATTTTGATACCCCCAGCCGTGCCTTGGTCCGGGCGCGTATTGCGCTCAGACTCCGTTTGGAGGGCAGCCAATGGGTGCAAACGCTCAAGATGCCTGGCGAGCATCATTTGTCTCGCATTGAAATCAATCACGATCGGCCTGAGGCCACGCTCGATTTGAGTATGTATGCGGGGACACCCATTGGCGAGATTCTGTCTGGCCTCTCTGAGCCTTTGCAAGTGTGTTACGAAACGGATGTGCTGCGGCAATTACGCGACATCCGCACACGCGCTGGTTTGGTGGAGCTGGCCTTTGATCGTGGCTGGCTGCGCGCAGGCGCACTTGCACTCCCCATTTCAGAGCTTGAGTTTGAACTTAAACGCGGTCATCTTGAAGCGGTCTTTGAGGCAGGCCGAACGTGGCAACAGAAATTCGGCCTCATCCTCGACTTTCGAAGCAAAGCCGAGCGCGGCGACCGGTTAGCGCAGTTGGCACAATCACTCGAGGCCGTTCAAGCCATGCCCGCGCTCGATGACGCCTCGCGCCAACAGCAAGACGATCGTCGGGCGCAACGGGTGGCAGACTTTTGGAAACCGCGAGGCGCTGAAATTGTTTCCTTAGGGGGTGCAGTCAAGCAGCGTGACCCCGCTCAAGTCCTCGCCGTGGTGACCACGGAGTGTTTAGAACAGATCGTACGCAACACTGCGGTGCTGTGTGAGGTCGACACAGCAGGGATTTGCCAGGTGGCGACCCCTGAGCACATCCACCAACTTCGCGTGGGGATTCGAAGACTCCGCTCGGCCTGGTCATTTTTTGATGGTCTGACGCCGCTGCCCTCGCTTGAGCTTCGAGAGCAAATCAAAGAATATTTTTCGCATCTTGGTGGAACACGGGATGAGGATGTACTAAAGGGATCCGTCCTACCAGCGATCGCGGCAGCCGGACTACCACCCTTAGTGCTTCCTGTTTCACCCCACCAGAGCGCAGGCACCCAGCTTGTGGCGAGCGCGGGCTTTCAGCGCTGGCTTCTCGACATGCTGGCGCTGTGCACGATTCCGGCTGCGCCTTTGGAGGTTCAACCGACGCCGCCTGTGACAGTCGCCACTCGCGATAGTTGTGATCATGACAAAGTTTTTAGCTTTCCTCATGCACCACTCCTCCCGCAAAAGCCACCGCTTAAACCGCTATTAATTAAAAAACTCAAAAAGTGGCACCGCAGGATTGTGCAAAACGGTGAGGCCTTTCGCGACCTGAACATTGAGCAGCAACATGCGTTGCGTAAAAAGTGTAAAAAACTACGTTACGCACTGCAGTTTTGCGAATACCTTTTGCCCGCAGAAAACCTGCCGCCCTACAGAAAGCAACTCGCCGTTGTGCAAGATATTTTGGGTGAGATGAACGATCTTTACGTTGCGCTCCCGCTTTTTGAATCACTCAAGATTGAGCAACCTCAGGCATGGTTCGCTTGCGGTTGGATTCAGGCACGTCAAGCCACGCTCACCGACACCGCCGCTAAGGCTTTTGGCCGCTTGGCAAAGACCCGACCACCCTGGGACTAAACAGAGTAGCAGGCTCAGCCAACCACTGCCGCAGCAAACTCTGCGGCAACAAAAGGTTGGAGGTCCTCGATTTTTTCACCGACACCAATCCAGTAAACCGGCACGGGACGCACGCCCTGACTACCCGCAGCCACGGCCGCTAAGGTACCGCCTTTGGCCGTGCCATCGAGCTTGGTCACAATCAGACCGGTGAGTCCCACCGCTGCGTCGAAGGCGCGAATTTGCGCCAGCACGTTTTGCCCCGAGTTGCCATCTACGACGAGCAAGACTTCGTGTGGTGCAGTGGGGTCTGCCTTGGCAATGACGCGCCGGATTTTCTTGAGCTCATCCATCAAATGAAGTTGTGTCGGCAGACGACCGGCTGTGTCGACCATCACAACATCCATGCCCCGCGCACGGCCGGCATGCACGGCATCAAAAGCCACCGCAGCAGGGTCTGCGCCTTCTTGGGCAATCACATCAACCTTGTTGCGGGCGCCCCATTCGATCAACTGCTGTCGCGCAGCGGCGCGAAACGTATCTCCCGCCACAAGCAGCACGCGAGCGCCTTCATGCTGAAGCGCAAACGCCAGCTTACCGGTCGAGGTTGTTTTTCCCGCGCCATTCACACCCGTAATCATCACGACCAAGGGTTTGACACGACCGACATCAAAAGGCTTTTCTAACACTTGCAAATGCTCTGTCAGCACTTCGCGTAAGGCCTGACGCACGCCCTCTGCGTCTTCGATCCGATCGCGTTTAACGCGCATGCGTAAGGTGGTGAGCAATTGCTCGGTCGCCTCAACGCCTGAATCGGCCATGATCAATGCCGTTTCGAGCTCTTCAAAGAGCGCCTCATCCACGCGCACACCAACAAACAAGCTGCCGATGCTTTGACCTGTTTTAGCCAGTCCGCCCTTAAGTCTTGCCAGCCAAGAGGCCTTTTTTTCCTGATTTTGCTCTGACAGTTCAGGTTCAAGTTGTTCAGGCTGTTCGTTTACCACTTGTGGCGCGTTCTGTTCCACTGGGTCTATTGACTCAGCTTGCGCTGTCGGCTCGAATGCCACAATCGGCTGCGGTGGCTCGACAGGCGTTATCACAGTGACACCCGTGCTACCGACGCCGCTTAAGGCCGAAGCGAATGCGCTACGCCGGAAAGGAGTTTGTGCAGGTACCGCTGGAGTTGCCTCTGTTTCCGTCTCAGGTACGATCACCTTTTCTAGGGATTGATCTGGGATATGCTCCGACTCGTGAGAAGCGGGCGTGGGCAACTGATCTTCGACTGAAGATTCAGATTGAGTGGGTTTTTTCTTGAAAAAGCGAAACATAGTGAAGAAGTATATTCGCATCGTGGCCGGACAGTTTCGTCGAACACCGATTGAGGTGATCGAGGCGGAGGGTTTACGCCCAACCCCAGACCGCGTGCGCGAAACGCTCTTCAACTGGCTAAATTATTTTTGGGGCGGGAAATTTTCCGATAAGCGGGTATTGGATTTGTTTGCCGGCAGCGGTGCACTAGGCTTTGAAGCGGCCTCCAGAGGTGTCGAACATGTCCAAATGGTGGAACAACACCCTCGTGCCGTCGCCTCGCTGCGCGCGTTACGAGACAAACTTGGCGCCACTGCCGTCAGGATCCATGCGGGTGACGCCGCGCATGTCCTGGGACGGCTCGACGCCGCTCGCTTTGACTTGATTTTTATTGACCCCCCGTTTGGCAAAAACTGGCTAGAATCGCTCTGGCCTCTTTTGCCGGACTTGTTAGAACCCAACGGTCTTGTTTATATTGAGGCTGAAAAACCGGTTTTAGCACCGGACGGGTACAGTTTGTTGCGCCAAGATCGCGCAGGGGCCGTACACTATCATCTCTTCCAAATTGTTGCACTGCAAAAATGATCACTGCTATTTATCCCGGAACGTTCGACCCGATGACACGCGGCCATGAGGACTTGGTGCGCCGCGCAGCCGGCCTATTCGACCAGGTTGTGATTGGCGTGGCGCATAGCCGCAAAAAAAGCCCTTTTTTCTCTGTGGATGAGCGCGTAGAAATCGCACGCGAAGTCTTGAGTCATTACCCCAACGTCAAAGTTGCGAGCTTTGCGGGCCTGCTCAAAGACTTTGTCCGCGAGCAAGAGGGGCGCGTCATTGTGCGTGGTCTGCGCGCCGTGTCAGACTTTGAATATGAGTTTCAAATGGCTGGCATGAATCGCCACCTGCTGCCTGAGGTCGAAACACTCTTCATGACTCCTTCGGACCAGTACCAGTTCATTTCTGGCACGATCGTGCGAGAGATCGCCGAACTCGGTGGTGACGTCAGCAAGTTCGTCTTTCCGTCGGTTGAGCGTTGGTTACAAGCCAAGGCCAAAGAGCGGCGCGAACAAAGCGCTTCGGCTCCTAAGGCCTAAGCCTCACCGCACCCACCCCACCAGGACGCCTATCCAAGATGGCCCTACGTATCACCGACGAATGCATCAATTGTGACGTGTGTGAACCACCATGTCCCAATGATGCGATCTCAATGGGTGACTCGATTTACGTAATCAATCCTGATGCGTGTACGGAGTGTGTCGGGCATTTCGATGAGCCTCAATGCAAAGTCGTCTGTCCAGTCGACTGCATTGAGCTGCATCCAGATTGGAAAGAAGGGCAAGATGCCCTCATGGCCAAGTATCACAAACTCACTGAAGCAAAAGCCGTCAAAGCTTAGGCCCTTCACTCTTGTAGTGCTGCTTAAGCTGCGGGCCACGCCACCGGACTGGCCTCTGGATGAAGCTTGACCAAGCGACAAGGCTGTCCTGCGACATGGGCCAGCCACGTGGCGGTCACATCACCCTCATCGACCACTACAACGGACTGTTTGCCGACAGTCACGCTGCGCTTAACACTATCGTCGTCCTCGATCACATCAAGTGGAATATCAATCCGCAACATCCCAGGCGCACGTAAGACGAGCGAGCCCAGCTTGATATCTGTCACAACAGTTGTCAGGGCCGCACAACGCTCGGCACTCAACCAATGCCCGTTGGCATCAACAACAAACCAGCGCTGGTGATAGTCAGCCGCCTGTCGACGGTCGAGTCCGGCACAGCCCATCACGGGGAAAAAAACTGTGTTCGATGCAGCAGAAGTCATATTTCAAGCG
This sequence comes from Burkholderiaceae bacterium, assembly GCA_023653055.1. Classification (GTDB taxonomy): domain Bacteria; phylum Pseudomonadota; class Gammaproteobacteria; order Burkholderiales; family Burkholderiaceae_B; genus Zwartia. Next base: position 33,114 of record JAMNXR010000010.1, read on the forward strand.
ATCCGTTCAATGGGTTAAACCTGTTTACACTTTAGCCTATCTCAACAAGGAATCACAATCATGAAAATTGATCGGCTGGATCATCTCGTCCTCACAGTCGCGAGTCTTGAAAAAACCTGTGATTTTTATTCCAGGGTTTTAGGTTTTGAGGTCATCACGTTTTTAGGGGATCGCAAAGCACTAGGTTTTGGTCAACAGAAAATCAATCTGCATCAAATCGACAACACCTACGATCCCAAGGCTTTGTGCCCAACCGCAGGCTCGGGAGACTTGTGTTTTATCGCCTCAACACCCGTCGCTGTCATCATGGAAGAACTCTCGGCGGCAGGCGTACCCATCGAAATCGGACCTGTTGAGCGCACAGGCGCCAAGGGGAAAATCCTGTCTGTTTATCTCCGTGACCCCGATCAAAACCTCATTGAAATTTCAAATTACCTCACCTAGTCAGGACCTAGGGGTTTCTCCCACCCCAATCTTTCTTGACAGGCACTAAGGCTAATCGTCATATTGCGTTATAAAGAAAAAAAGTAGTCGTAGTTTCATAAAACATAAAAACGATATAAAAATCTGGAGACAACATGAGCACAAAGTACACCCAAAGTTCCGTCGGAGCATCGCGTCGTAAATTGCTGAAAGGCGCAGTGGCATCCGCGGGTATTGCCGCACTCGGTCTGCCCGGGATCTCACTGGCACAGAACAAACCCATCCGAATTGGTATGCCGACCATTCTGTCTGGCCGTGTTGCGATGCTTGGTATCGCCTCGCGTAATGCTGTGGCAATGGAAGTCGAAAAATTCAATGCCGCGGGTGGTTTGAACGGTCGCATGATCGAAATGGTGGTGCGTGACTCCAAGGGTCAACCACAAGAAGCTGCGCGTGTCGCACGCGAATTGATCACAGGTGACGGTTGCGAAATTCTTTGGGATGCAGAAGCCTCTTCTGGCGCGTTTGCCGTGCACGAGGTCGCAAAAGATCTCGGCGTGCTGGTTGTCCATACCTGCTCCGAGACCTCCTCACTCACCGCGGATCCAAAGCTGCGCGTACCGACAGCGTTCCGCTGCGCGCGCCAAGGCATTCATGACGCCATTGCGGGCGGTTCCTACGGCGCCGAGATTGCTAAAAAGCTCAAACTGACGCGTTGGATGAGTATTTCTCCAGACTACGCCTATGGTCGTGACACCACGGCTGAGTACTTTGAATACCTCAAACATTTCAACAACAATATCGAAATCGTCGGTCAAGTCTGGCCAAAACTGTTTCAAGCAGACTATAGCGAAAACATCACACGCATGGTCCAAGGTAAACCACAAGCGGTTTACTCGTGCTTGTGGGGTGGTGACATGACCTCGTTTATCGATCAGTCAAACATCTATGCGCTGTTTAAAGACAAGCAATTCTTTTCGCCTAACCTCGCCGAATATGCGGTGCTCACGGCAGTCAAGAATGTGCCTCCGAATATGCACTCAGGCAATCGCTACCTGCGTAGTTTCCCCGACACGCCGGCGAATGCGGCATGGGCGGATGCCTACCGCGCCAAGTTCAAAGAATTAGCCCTGAACTGGTCTTGGCAAAATGCAGCCGGTATCGGATTTTTGACCACCGCGATGAAAAAAGCGAACAGTGCTGACGGCAAGAAAATTGCCGAAGCAATGCGTGGCCTCAAGATCAACTCACCCTTTGGTGCAGACGGTACGCTCACGATGCGCGCAGAAGACAACACCGTCGTCAACTACGCGATCGGTTATGGCTCCTTGACGAACAAAGAGCCCTTCATGACCAACCAAGTCAACGGCAAGTGGGACCAGATCTTCGCACTCGAAGCCGAATGGAAAAAACGTAAAGGCTGGGCATAAGCCGTCGCCTGAATGTTTGACCGCACGGAGTCTCACCCACGCCTGGGTTGAGACTCCGTTGCCTACACCCCGATACGCCTGCACCTCTCGGAGATATCCTTGGATCCCACCGCCCTGTATGAGTGCCTGACTTCTTTGTCTTGCATCGTGACCCAAACCAGCACCGGACTGATTGTCGGTTCGCTCCTGTTTCTCGTGGCTGCTGGCCTGACCCTGATCTTTGGTGTGCTGAAGGTCATCAACTTTGCGCACGGCTCGCTCTACATGCTTGGCGCGTACATCGCGCTATCCGCGTATCGTATTACCGACAGCTATGTGTTGGCCGCCGTCATCGCGGGGATAGGGGTCGGATTGTTCAGCCTCTTCTTTGAGCGCTTTTTTATGCGCAAAATTTATAATGCTGATGTGTTACTTCAGTTATTAGTCTGTTATGCATTTATTTTGATTCTGGATGATGCAGTCAAGATCATTTGGGGGCATGAATTCCAGTCGATGGGGATGCCCGTCGCTTTTCAGGCACCGCCCGTCTTTATCGCAGGCGGGATCGTGCCAGTGTTTTACATCTTCATGTTTAGTGCGGCCGCACTAATTGGGCTGGTGATGTGGTACGTCATGACACGCACGCGCATCGGCAAGGTCGTTCGTGCAGCGGCGCACAACCCTACGATGACGTCTGCGCTCGGACTGAATACCACCTGGATTTACGCAGGTGTCTTTGCGTTTGGCGGAGCGCTAGCAGGACTCGCGGGCGCGCTCGCGGCGCCGGTGCGCTCAATGTCTCCTGGCATGGGCTTTTCGATCTTGATCGAATCCTTCATCGTGACCGTGATCGGCGGCATGGGCTCAATCAGTGGTGCCCTGGTAGGTGCCCTGTTAATTGGACTGGTACGCTCTTTCGGCTCGATTGGCTTTCCTTTGTTCGTCGAAGGCATCATGTTCTTGGCGATGGCACTGATTCTGGTACTTAAACCGAGCGGTCTGCTTGGCAAGGAGCCGCGCTAATGAGCTCCTCCTTGACCTTTAATAAAGAACTCCTCCTGGCACTTGCGGGCTTGGCGATTTTGATCGTAATTCCGTTTATTTTTCCTAGCCGGGTGGCGTTGGATTTTGTGATTCGCCTAGCTGCCTTTGGTTTGTTTGCAACCTCTCTCAATATTTTGGTGGGTTATGGCGGCATGGTGTCTTTTGGACACGCCATGTTTTTTGGCGGTGGGGCGTATGCCTTTGGACTACTGATGCAAAAAGGGGGCGCCTCTATTCCGGTTGCCATACTCGGTGCAGTCGTTTTCTGCGCCCTGCTGGGTTTGGTGGTGGGTGCGATTTGCGTGCGTCTCAAAGAGATTTACTTCTCATTTTTGACACTCGCCTTTCAAATGTTGATCCATAGCATCATCATCACCTGGTCGTCGCTGACCGGTGGCGATCAAGGCCTGATGGGTGGTATCCCCCGCGTCTGGGGCAGCATCAATCTGGCCGATACGCAAACGCTCTATTGGTTCTCCTGCATCACTGGTGTGCTTTGTCTGTTTTTAATGCGCTATATCTTGCAATCACCTTTTGGTTATACGCTCAGAATGGTGCGCGACAACGCGGATCGCGCCAAGTTTCTTGGCATCGATGTCTGGCGTGTCCGGCTCTATGCTTTTATTCTGGCGAGCTGCTTCGCAGGGGTGGGCGGCATCATCATGGCGCTGTTCGTGTCTGGCGCTTATCCTGAGTTTAGCTACTGGACCATGTCAGGTGAAGCGGTCTTCATGATCCTCATGGGTGGCCTGCATATCTTTATCGGACCTGTGGTGGGAGCGGCTTTACTGCTCGTGTTTAACGACATCATCACTCGGACTACGGAGTACCACGGACTCGCGCTCGGCGTGATTGTGCTGATTTTCGCGCTTGGGTTTAAGCGCGGCATCACAGATTTTGTGGTGCAGCTTTTTGAGACAATTTTCAAACGAGGAGCGCGCTCATGAGTCGCCCAAATATCACTGTTGTCACAGGTGGTTCGAGCGGTATCGGTGCAGCTTGTGTGCGACATCTGGCCAAGCGTGGCGATCATGTCATCTCGCTTGATCTGCCTGGCACGTGGTCCGAAGAAAAAATGCGCGCCATGGGTGTGACGGCCTATGCCTGCAATGTGACAGACGATGATGGCATGCGTGAGACAGCGGCCATGATTGAAGCCAAACACGGCCCAGTGACAGCGTTGGTGAACTGCGCAGGCATTTTGCAAAATCGTTTATCCCCGGATCTGCTTACCATGACCGAGTGGGATCGTGTCGTGGATATCGATCAGCGGGGTACGTATCTGGCGTGCGCGATCTACGGTTCGCGCATGGTCGAATTAGGGGGCGGTGCGATCGTGAATATCGCCTCGATCACGTCCTTGCGTTCTTCGCCCCTGCATGCCTACGGTCCGGCTAAAGCCGCTGTCGCCGCCATGACTGCGTGTCTGGCTGCCGAATGGGGTCGCTCGGGTGTCCGTGTCAATGCAATCTCTCCCGGCTATGTTCTGACCGAGGCTCTGCAGGCTGCGATTGATCGTAATGATCGCAACCCGGAAGACCTCACATCTCAAGCCGCAATGGGTCGCATGGTCACGACAGATGAAATCGCAGACTCCGTCGGCTTTTTATTATCTCCCGCAGCGAAAGCGATCACGGGCATCAATCTACCTGTCGACGCAGGCTGGCTCGCAGGATCAACTTGGCAGACTTACGGTGGCGTACCTAAACCCCGTAACAAAAATTCGGATGGAGCGCGCTGATGCTCAAGATTGAACACCTGAACAAATCCTTTGGTGGCGTCGTCGCGACCTCGGACGTATCGATTCATTTCAAAACCGAATCACTGAGTGCAGTGATTGGACCGAACGGTGCAGGAAAGACGACTTTTTTTAATCTGATTTCCGGCGCGTTGATTCCGGATTCTGGTCGCATCATTTTGGATGGCGAGGACATCACCGGCCTGCCGAGCGTCGAGATTGTTCGTAAAGGCATTGGTCGCGCTTTTCAGGTTGCTAAGCTTTTTAAAACCTTGACCGTCGAAGAGTCCTTGCGTGGCGCACTCATGTCGCCGCTCGGCAAGTCTGCCCAAATGTACGGCCGTTTCCCACTGCAACAAACGCGAGATCGTGCCTACGAAGTCATGGAGCAGCTCGGCCTGCACACCAAGGCCAATGTCGTCAGTGGCAACCTGTCCCATGGCGACCAAAAGCTTCTGGACATGGCACTCGCCCTCGTCCTGCGTCCAAAAGTCCTGCTGCTTGATGAGCCTGTTGCCGGCATGGGACCCGAAGAGCGCGAACAAATGATTGAAACCGTTTACAGCCTTTGGAAAAAAGGCGGACTCACCGTTGTGTTGATCGAGCACGATATGGAAATCGTTTTTAGAATTTCCCAACATATCCATGTGCTGTCTTATGGAAAAGTACTTGCTGAAGGGAACGCCGAAGAGATCAGGAACAACCCTGCAGTCATTGAAGCGTATTTGGGTACACCTCGGGAGGCACACGCATGAGTCAGCAGGTGTTGAAAGTCGAACAAATCAACGTGTTCTATGGGACGAGTCAGGCACTGTTTAATTTATCCTTTAATGTTCAAAAGGGTGAAACGCTTGCCTTGCTTGGTCGCAATGGCGCGGGCAAGAGCACCACGATGAAATCTGTCGCGGGTGTGATCCCTGCAAAAAGCGGTCAGATCACGCTACACGACCAATCGATCAATGGACGTGCTGCACATTTGATCGCGCGCGCTGGGATTGGTTACGTGCCTGAAGACCGTCAAATTTTCCCAGATCTCACAGTCGAAGAAAATCTCGATATTGCGATCAAGCGTGGCGCCAATGGCGAAGATGACTGGAGCATTGAGCGCGTATACGAGATGCTACCTTTGCTCAAGCCCTTGCGTGAGCGTCTAGGTGGCCAGCTATCAGGCGGCGAACAGCAAATGCTGACCGTTGGCCGCGCCTTGATGGGTAATCCAGACGTATTGTTACTCGACGAGCCCAGCGAAGGTCTGGCGCCAATCATGGTGCAAAAAATTGGTGATCTGATTCAGTCTTTACGAGAGATGGGAAAAACAATCGTACTGGCCGAACAAAATCTCCATTTTTGTCTGGGACTAGCTGACCGAGCTGTGGTCATCGATAAAGGCTCAGATGTGTTTGTTGGCACAATCACTGAACTCAACGACAACGCAGATATTAAGCAACGCTATTTGTCTGTGTAATCTCTGAGTCTTCCGTATTGACCGACGCGTTTTCAAGTTTAAAGTTCGGAGAGGTCATGCATATTTCACGTGAAAACGCTTCCCAGGCTTTTGACCTCTCTAACACGCACATGCTTATTACAGGCGCAGCGGGCGGCATTGGCGCAGCGACTGCCAGGCTCTGCAGCCAGCTCGGCGCAAGCCTGGTACTGACCGATCTTAAGAAAAATAAACCTGCCCTTGAGCAGCTTGCCCAGACACTCAAGGGATCCGTCGCCGTCGAAGGCTGTGATGTCTCGCAACGCGCACAAGTCGAGGCACTCGTCGCGCGACACGCCCCCTTTGCCGCGCTCGCAGACACTGCGGGCATCTGCCCTTACGACGACGACTGGTTGTCACCGAGTTGGAACGATGTCGAGTTTATGCGGGTCATGCAGGTCAATGTATTAGGGCCCATCAATCTTGTACGCGCCATTTTGCCGGGAATGATGGAACGCAAACACGGTCGTATCGCGCTGTGCGGTTCGATTGCAGGCTGGACAGGCGGCCTGCGTGCGGGCCCACACTACTCTGCGTCTAAAGGTGGTGTCCACGCACTGGTGCGTTGGTTTGCACAGAGGGCTGCGCCGCATCACGTGACGGTCAATGCTGTCGCACCAGGTCCGGTCGAAACCGGCATGACCGCCGGCCACGGCTATGACGCAAACGCCTATCCGATGAAGCGCATGGGACAACCCGAAGAAATCGCGGGCATGCTGACCTATCTGTGCTCGCCCGCGGCGGGCTTTGTATCAGGTGCCATCATGGATGTGAATGGTGGCACGCTGATGCGGTAATTGGATTTACTCTCCAAACCCTCTGGAGACAATGACTTCGACGAGGTTAGGCCCGCCACTTGCCATCGCTGCTTTAAGCACATCAGCAAGCTTTGTAGGATCGGTCACCACCTGTGAAGGCATGCCCATGCTCTTGGCTACACCTGCAAAATCAATTGCTGGATTATCCATATCCATGGCGACAAAATCATCCGTGCCACGCATCGCGAGCAAACGCTCCTTGATGATGCGATAACTACGATTGTTGATAATCACGTAGGTGATGTTGAGCTTTAAGTGGGCGGCGGTCCAGAGCGACTGAATGCTGTACATCGCACTGCCATCGCCAATAGTCGCCACCACGGGTCGTGTAGGCTGCGCAAGGGCCACGCCTACCGCACCGGCCATCCCAAAACCCAAGCCACCGCTGGCCAAGCCGTAATAGGCCTGAGGATTATCCATCGGCAACATCGCCGAGATCGCAGGTGCCGCCGTCAAGGTTTCATCTACCACGATGACGTCTTTAGGCAAGGCGTCCACCAGCTGACGGACGAGATAGCGTTGATCGATCGGTGTCGTCGCGGCACTCGACTCAAGCTCTGCGTGCGTCTTCGCACGATTGGCAGACCAATTACGCGTTGCAAGATCGGCCAGTCGGGCTTGCGCTTGTTTCGTTTGCTCGGCAGTGCGCATCCGACGCAACACAGGTAACAACGCTAACAACGTTTCCTTAATATCCGCACGCACGGCGGTAGCAGTGGAGTAGTTTTTACCAAGCTCCCACTCACGCTCCGTGATGTGCATCACGGGCATCTCAGGTGGCAAGGGCTCAACTGTACTCATCGGCGACATACGCAGTAGGTCTGCGCCCAAGCACAGCAGAAAATCGTATTGCTCCAGCGTCTGTCGGACCTTCTTTTGATTACGCGTCAGGTCGCCCATGCACGTGGGATGCGAGGAGGGATAGCGCGCGTTGTAGGGAACCGACTCCTGATACACCGCGGCACCGAGCAACTCGGCCAATTCACAGGCCTCAGCAAACATATCGGCATTAGCGATTTCACGTCCCGCCACGATGACGGGCTTTTTCGCGGCCAGCAGTTTTTCTGCAATGTCTTGCAGCGCCCGATCGCTTGGTCGCATACCTGTATCGACCCGCGTCGGAAAGCCAAACTCAATCTCTGCTTCTTCATCGAGCACGGAGCCTGGCAAGCTAATGAACACAGGCCCCATGGGCGGAGTACGCGCAATTTTGGCGGCACGTCGAATGATGCGTGGCAAATCCTCGATGCGCGTGACTTCGAAGGCCCACTTAACCAAGGGTGCGGCAATCGGCACTAAAGGCTCATACAGCAAGGGCTCTTGCAAGCCATAACCGACCTCGTACTGACCGGCAGTAATCAACAGGGGCGAACCAGAAAACTTGGCGTTATAAATCGCGCCCATCGCGTGCCCCAAGCCTGGTGCGCAATGCAGGTTACAAGCCACCAGCTGATTGGACGCGCGCGCAAAACCATCCGCCATACCCACAACGATCGACTCTTGCAGGCCCAGCACATAAGTCAGCTCAGGAAACTGAGGCACTGCCTCCATGATCGCCAGCTCAGTTGTTCCTGGATTACCAAAAAGGTGCGTGACACCCTCGTCGAGCAGTAGCTTGATAAACGCCTGGCGGCCAGTCATTTTTTGAATCGTCATTTTTTGTCTCTCCGTGATGCATGCGCATCAATTTTTCTTTATTGACAGTCTGTTTACAGACCCGCTAATTTTTGTAACTGTGCTGCGTCAAGACCGAGTTTTTTCGCGGTCTCCAACATCTCATTCCAGGTTGTCTCGTCGACCGGTACACCTTTTGCCAAGCGTTGCGCGCGTGTTTCACGCTCAGGCTCGCCAGCAATGCGAACATGCTCTCCGCCTGGCTGTGGTGGCGAAGCCTTGACCCACTCAATAAAGGCCTTCATCTCATGCTCAAAAATAGAACCATCGGCGAGCTTAGCCGGATCAAAAATGATGGAGAGCATGCCGTTGATAATACGACGCTTGCCATCCGGTGGTGACTGCGTCGTCATGCCGCCCGCCAACGCACCGCCTAAGATTTCGCAAATCAGCGCCAGGCCAAAGCCCTTGTGTTCGCCGAAGGTACAGAGCGCGCCAAGCGGTGCCTTGACCGCGAAAATAGGCTCAGTGGTAGGACGGCCCTGGTCGTCGATCAGGTAGCCCTCTGGGAGCTGTTCGCCTTTGTTGAGCGCTACACGGGCCTTGCCCTGCGCAATCACGCTGGTCGCAAAGTCTAACAAGATGGGGTCCTGACCAGGCACGGGAATGCCAACAGTAAAAGGGTTGGTACCAAAACGCGCATCGCCGCCGCCAAAAGGCGCCACGATAGGGCGTGAAATCACGTTCACAAAGTGAATCGAGATGAGACCCTGCTCAACGGTCATCTCGGCCCACGCCCCAATGCGGCACAAATGGTGTGAGTTACCGAGCGCCAAAATGCAGCTGCCGTGCTCTTTGGCACGCGCGATACCGAGTTCCATGGCCTGATGACCAATCGCCTGACCAAACCCACACTCGCCGTCCAGACCAATCATGGAGCCATTGTCCATCCGAGTTTGAATGCGAGCATTCGGTTTAAGGCTGCCCTCCAGATACGCCTCGGCATAGCGCGGCAAAATCCCGACACCGTGGGAATCGTGACCAGTCAGATTGGCCTGTATCAAATTTTCCGTGACGAGTTCGATTTCACGATCGTCGCTGCCAAAACCTTTCACCAGATATCGCACTGCGGCGCGCAAGCGATCGACGGGAATGAGATGCATCTGAGCCATTCAATGATTTCCTTTTGGGTATCGACGTACGTTTAAACGTTAAACAAGAAATTCAGGACATCGCCATCCTTAACGATGTATTCCTTGCCTTCGGCACGCATCTTGCCCGCTTCTTTTGCGCCCTGCTCGCCCTTGCAAGCGATGTAGTCCTCATACGCGATCGTTTGCGCGCGGATGAACCCTCGTTCGAAGTCCGTATGAATGACACCCGCAGCCTGTGGGCCCGTTGCACCAATTGGCACGGTCCAAGCGCGTACTTCTTTAACGCCCGCGGTGAAATACGTTTGCAGGCCGAGCAATTTAAACGCACCACGAATCAGGCGATCTAAGCCAGGCTCTTGCATGCCCATATCGGCCAAAAACACCGCTTTATCTTCATCAGAAAGTTCGGCAATTTCAGATTCGATCGCGGCGCAAATCGCCACAACGGGCGCATTACGCGCCGCGGCATATTCATTCAAGCGATCCAACAAGGGGTTGTTGGTAAAACCTTGATCACTAACGTTACCCACATACATCGCGGGCTTGGCCGTGATGAAACAAAGCGGAGCAATCAAAGCGAAATCTTCGGGTGACAAATCCAGTGCGCGAATCGGCTTGGTTTCATTGAGCTGGGCAATAACCTGCTCCAGAATGCCCACAACTTTTTGGGCTTCTTTGTCGCCCGAGCGCGCGGTCTTTTGAAAGCGGTGTATGGCTTTTTCAGCAGTCTGCATATCCGCGAGCGCCAACTCAGTTTCGATAACCTCGATATCGGCGATTGGATCGACACGACCCGCAACGTGGATCACGTTGTCATCTTCGAAACAACGCACGACGTTGATGATGGCGTTGGTTTCACGAATATGGGAGAGAAACTGGTTGCCCAAGCCTTCGCCTTGGCTCGCACCGGCGACCAAGCCTGCAATATCCACAAATTCGACGGTGGCGTGCAAGATGCGCTCAGGCTTGACGATGGCTGCAAGGGCATCCAATCTTGGATCTGGTACCTCGACCACGCCGACGTTGGGCTCGATCGTACAAAAAGGGTAGTTTTCGGCAGCGATACCTGCCTTGGTGAGGGCATTGAAAAGTGTTGATTTACCGACGTTGGGCAAACCAACGATGCCGCATTGCAGAGCCATGAGAGTCCCGAAGTTCTTAATGAGTGAAACAGCTGTATAGAATATGAGTTTAACCGCTACTTTCTGTCCCTGATCATGACTCTCGCAGAGCTTCTCGCCCGTCCTTTCGGAACCATCCCTGAAATGATCAGTTTTGCTGCCTCGCAGCAACCTGAGCACCCGGCGCTGATCCTCAATCAGGAGGCGCTTTCTTTTGAAGCGCTCGACACGTTGATCGCCCGAGTCGCCGCCTCGCTGCAGCGTGATGGGGTCGGTCTTGGCGACAAGGTTGCCGCCTGTGCGGGTACTTCGTTCGAGTATGTGGCGCTTTTCCTGGGGGCTTTGCGTGCCGGCGCCGTCATGACGCCGCTACCGCCCTCAGCCACGCCACAAAATCTCACGGGAATGCTTGCCAACTCCGGGGCTACCCTTCTCTTTCAGGATCGTACCTGCGCACTGAGCTGGCCCACCGACGCGTTAGTCGGCCAGGGTTTACGACGAATCTGGATTGACGCTCAGCAGGGACCAGACAGCTGGGGCACATGGCTTTCAAGCAATACCAAACCGGCCCCCGTAGAAACACAGCCCAATTGGGCCTTTAATCTCATTTACTCCTCCGGCACCACAGGCACCCCTAAAGGCATTGTTCAGCCCTGCTCAATGCGCTGGTCACACGTTCAGCGGGCGGCCACCAATGGCTATGGCCCCGACTCAGTGACGCTGGCCTCCACGCCCCTTTACTCAAACACCACGCTTGTCGCCCTTTTGCCCACGCTGGCGTTGGGCGGCACAGGCGTCCTGATGAGCAAGTTTGACGCACGCAGATACCTCGAGCTCGCCGAACAACATCGGGTCACCCATACGATGCTGGTACCTGTGCAATATCAACGTATCCTGGATGATCCTGAGTTTGATCGATTTGACCTCTCCACTTTTCAAGCAAAATTTTCTACCAGCGCACCCTTTGGCGCAGTCCTCAAAGCCGAAGTGCTCAAACGTTGGCCAGGTCGTTTAACAGAAATCTACGGCATGACCGAAGGCGGGGGCCGTTGCGAGCTGGAAGCACACAACTATCCACACAAACTCCACACGATCGGTCGTCCTGCCAGTGGTCATGACATTCGCCTGATCAATGAGTCGGGCCAGGAAGTCCCACAGGGACAAATTGGTGAAATCGTCGGCAGCTCTTCCGCGATGATGGAGGGCTATTTCGGCATGCCTGAAAAAACCCGCGAAGTAGAGTGGTTTGATCCATCTGGAAAACGCTTTATCCGCACAGGCGATATCGCACGTTATGACGAGGATGGTTTTCTGATCCTCGCCGATCGCAAAAAAGACATGATCATCTCGGGTGGTTTCAATATTTATCCGAGCGACCTGGAGTCTGAGCTTGGAAAGCACACTGAGGTATATGACTGCGCGGTCGTCGGTATACCCTCGCGACAATGGGGAGAAACTCCCGTCGCGTATGTGGTACTCAAACCGAAGACCACGATTTCGCGAGAGGCTTTACTTGAGTGGGTCAATGCACACCTCGGCAAAACACAGCGGTTGGCAGATTTAATTTTTACTGACAATCTGCCCAGAAGCGAAATCGGCAAAGTGCTCAAGCGAGAGTTGCGAGAGCGTTATGGGTCACAGCTTAAATAGCATCACCAGCGGCTTGCAGCGCTAACCATGCAACGCACAAGGGACCCGCATTGAATAATGCGTGAACAAGTATCGCAGCACCGATACCGCGTTGCACGCGAATCCAGCATAGCGCAAGCCCTGTGACCCACTGGGGCAACACTAATACGGCCATCATCCACCAAGGTAAGTCTACAAATTCATAGTTATGGATATGCAGTGCCGCAAAGCCTAGGACAGAAGCATGCATGACCACTGGAAATGCCCAGCGATATGTTCTCAGCCATATCCACGCATTTCCCGTTGGCATGTTTGCGTGCCGCATTGACCAGATCAGCATCAACAGAACCAACACAATCAAACTACTGGCCCACCAGGCAAAACCATTTAGAAAAACATAGATCAGCACGGGCACAACTAACAGGGCCAAGAACGGCCTGCGCAAGCCAAACCGAAACAACATCTCTTCGATGATGGGTGCCCACAAAAGAGCCTGAAACCACGGCAAGTTGTGAACACTGATCCGGTGCGTCGCACCACTCATCTCAAACACCGTCAACACAATCGGCCCGAGCGCGACAATATTGATCAACCACAAGGCGCCTGCCCAAGCCAGCAAACGCGACAGCTTGCACGACGGCCACCAATCGGCCACCCAACCACTGACAGGTGTCGTGTGTTTGACCTCTCGCTTAAGGCTGGGCCGTCGAACAAAGCGTAAAAACTGCCGAAACTCGTCTCGAAAACGTTGTGTTGTCATGCCGGATTGTCGCGATGCAGTTGTTCTGTCGCCCGCACAAACTCACCCTTGAGAAACAAAGGCATGACCGCACGACAACGCGTGAGACACGCATCAATGGCGGTTTGATCCTCACGTCTGGGTGGGTGCAGCACAAAATCTGCGACTTCCTGGGCAAGATTCAAACTGCGCGGATGCCCAATCCCTAAACGCAAGCGCCAAAAATTAGGGCTACTCAGCGCAGCCTGTATATCTCTCAAGCCATTGTGACCCGCATGGCCTCCACCCTGCTTGACCTTTACCTGACCCGGCATCAGATCAAGCTCATCATGTAGCACCAATATTTCCTCAGGGACGAGCTTGTAAAAGCGCGCCAAAGCACCCACGCATTGGCCTGAACGATTCATATACGTAAGGGGTTTGGCTAAAAATATCTGCTCGCCATTGACGCGCGCTTTGGCCACTGCACCAAAGAATGACTTTTCAACGACGAAGTCACAGCGCAGATCATCTGCAACGGCCTCTGCTAACCAAAAGCCTGCATTGTGTCGCGTGCGCACATAATCAGGGCCAGGGTTGCCAAGTCCAACAATAAGTTTGATCGGTGAAGTCATAACGCCATTAGATGTCAAAAGCCCCATCCGCGCAAAACGGACAGGGCTTAGGGTACAACCTGTTGCTCAACTGATTTGAGGGAAAAGCTTGATCCCCAAATGCGTCAGTTAGGCGGCGGGTGCAGCTTCTTCGGCAGCTGGACCACCCTTGACGACCGCAGTGACCAAGACAGGATTTGCATCGCCACGGTGTGCGACGTAAGTCACGCCTTTAGGCAAAGCAATATCGGCCAAGTGAATCGATGCGCCACCGACCAATTTGGACAAATCCACCTCAATAAACTGGGGCAAGTTTGCTGGCAAGCAAGCGATTTCAAGGTCAGTCATGACGTGCGAAATGATCGCAGCGCTGAGTTTGACTGCAGGCGATGTTTCAGCATTGGTGAAGTGCAAAGGCACCTTAGTATTCAGTACCTGGTCAGCAGAAACGCGCTGAAAGTCAACGTGCATGACGATCTGCTTGTAAGGGTGCCACTGAACCGATCGCAACAGAACCTGATGGCTCTTGCCTTCAAGTTGCATATCCAGAATAGATGCGTGAAACTGTTCTTTGCGCAGCGCGTGATAGATTTCGTTGTGGTCGAGCTCTACACTGACGGGCTGCTCTTTTCCACCATAAACAATGGCAGGAACGCGGCTCGCACGGCGCAGGCGGCGGCTCGCACTCGTTCCCTGTACGCTACGTGGGGTTGCATTAAATTGCATAAAAAACTCCAAAAGGGATGACTAGCACCCAGTTAAAACACGATCCGGATATCGGATCGTGGCTTCACAGCACACCGCGACCAGTGCACTGCAAATGTCTAAGCGCATCTCAGAGAGATCCGCCGTTGATTCTTTAGTCTACAAACAACGAACTGACAGACTCTGCATTAGAAATACGCAGAATCGTCTCGCCCAGCAAGGCGGCACAAGATAGCTGGCGGATTTTGCTACAGGCTCTGGCCTCGTCTGACAAAGGGATCGTGTCTGTCACCACCAGCTCTGTGAGCTCTGAGTTAGCGATCCGCTCAATCGCCCCCCCCGACAGCACAGGGTGCGTGCAATACGCATACACCGCACCTGCGCCACGCTCTTTCAAGGCTTGCGCAGCTTTACAGAGCGTACCTGCCGTATCCACCATATCGTCCATAATCAAACAGGTGCGACCATCGACTTCGCCGATGATGTTCATCACTTCGGAAACGTTGGCACGCGGGCGACGCTTATCGATAATCGCCAAATCCGCTTCGAGCTGTTTAGCGAGCGCACGGGCACGCACCACACCACCGATATCTGGGGATACCACCACGAGATTGCTCAGGTTACGGCGCCAAATGTCGCCAAGCAAAATCGGGCCGGCATATATATTGTCAACGGGAATATCAAAAAAACCTTGGATCTGGTCTGCATGGAGATCCATCGTCAGTACGCGATCCACACCAGCGACTTGAAGCATATTTGCGACGACTTTGGCAGTAATCGCAACGCGCGCTGAGCGGGGACGTCGATCCTGGCGGGCATACCCAAAATAAGGGATCGCAGCAGTAATCCGCCCTGCAGAGGCGCGGCGCAGCGCATCCACCATCACCATGATTTCCATCAGGTTGTCGTTTGTTGGGGCACAGGTTGGCTGCAAAACAAACACATCCTTACCGCGGACGTTTTCGTTGATTTCGGCCATGACCTCGCCGTCTGAAAAACGTCCAACTGTCATACGACCCAAGGACATATCCAGATGATTGACTACATCAACTGCCAGCCGCGTATTCGCATTGCCGGTAAAGATCATGAAACTATCGTTGGGCATGATGTGAGCAGTCACAGTCGGTCAGAAGCAGATGTGGAATAAAAAAGCCGCTGAACTCAGGCCAAGCAATCGTATGGCATGCATTTTTGGCAAGTTCAACAGCTATACATAATTCGGGGCTGGGGAGGAAGGATTCGAACCTTCGCATGCCGGAATCAAAATCCGGTGCCTTAACCAGCTTGGCGACTCCCCAACTAGCTTTCAATCCAATACCGCATCGGGTGCTCTGTAAGGCTTTCACAAACCGTGAGGGCTTGTATTGGACTCACAGAACGATCTGCACCCACACTCGCAGTATCAGAAAAATCTATACGTATTTTAGCGAGCATTTTCTGATTAGCCACTTCGGCCTGCTGAACACTCTGAAATCCAATAAAAAAACAGGACCCAGACCCGGTCATTCGCGCCTTGTAACCAGCTTGTTCAAGCCAGCCGAGCGTCTGACGGACAACCGGGAAGCGGTTTAAAACCACTGGTTGCAGATCGTTACGACCAAACCCCAAACGAGTGATCGCCTGACGTCCAGAAAAGTCCACTATTTTGACTGTTTCGGTGTCTCTTGTCAAATCAGGGGCTTGAAAAATGCCTTGCGTCGGCACGGCTTGGGCGGGCTGGATCACCACAAAAGCCTGTGGGGACAGATCAACAGGCGTCAACTGCTCCCCCACGCCCTCGGCAAAGGCATTCTGCCCAGAGATAAAAACAGGCACGTCTGCCCCCAACTGCAGCCCAAGACGCATCAACTCCGCTCGGCTTAAGCCTGTTCGCCAAAGCCGGTTGAGCGCGATCAGTACAGTTGCCGCATCACTGGAGCCACCGCCGAGACCCGCCCCAGAAGGAATGCGTTTACGTACATGAAGCTGCGCGCCTAGTTTGGTGCCTGTGGACTGCTGTAGCAACCGTGCAGCACGCACCACAAGATCTTGGTCGTGCGGGACGCCCACCATGTCAGTTTCCCGACAAATCTGGCCGTCCTCACGCGTATCAATATCTAAGTAATCTGCCAGACTGATGAACTGAAAAACAGTCTGCAATAAATGGTAGCCGTCCGCACGTCGACCGACCACGTGCAAGAACAGGTTGAGCTTGGCAGGAGCAATCAGGTCATAGAGCATGGTTATCCGTACAGCCTGACAGACTCAGGGGGTATCTACGATCAAGCGGATCACAATTTGCTGGCTCGCCTCGTGACGCGACAGCACCAACAAACGGGGGCCTTGCGCATCAAACCGGGTCAATTCCACCGTCCACCCATTTTGCTCAAAGGCAACAATACGGCCCTGATCATCTCTCTTGACCTGCTGCATGCCAGGTAAAGCGGGCAAAGGCGCCCTCAACCACTGCCGAAGGTCTCGTACCGGAACGCGCTGTCCGATGGCGTTCTGCACCAATCCATCTGGGTCGGTCGCGCGCAAAACTTCGCCGTTAGGTTGGGTGAGAGTCGCCTGGTTTGGCTCAACGCTCACACGTGCCAAGATATTTCCAAAGGGATTACTTAAATCCAGTGTTAAGCGCCCGTTAGCATCACGCCAGGTGAATCCACCTTGGACGGCTTCAGGCGCTTGATTCGGGGCTTCGGCCCGCAAAGCAAAACGACCATACCGGACAAATTCGCCCCCCACCACCTGCTCAGAGGTCGTTGGGGTTTGGGTCGCACAGCCGGCCAGCACCAGCAAGAACACACTCAACAGTCCACCAAAAAATAACGGTCGACTCAAGGCTTCACTCCGAAACGCTTTAAGGTTTCTAGTAAGGTGGTATTGGTGGGCTCTTTAGCCATTCCTTCTTGCCACACTTTACGGGCCTCACTCTGCTGACCCATCTTCCAGAGGGCTTCGCCCAGATGGGCTGAAATTTCTGCGTCCGGACGTTTTTCGTAGGCGCGTTGCAGGTACTCAACGGCTTCTTTGTACTGCCCCATTCGGTATTTGACCCATCCCATGCTGTCTAAGATGAAAGGATCTTGGGGTGATATTTCCAGGGCTCGCGTGATCAGGGCTAACGCTTCGGGTAGCCGTCGATTACGATCAGCGAGGGAATAGCCCAAAGCATTGTGTGCATGTGCGTGACCTGGATCTAGCACCATCACCTGTCGCAACAGCCTCTCAGCTTCGCGTAGCTGGTCGGCACGCTCATGCAACATCGCAAGCTCATATTTGACATTGACCGTATCTGGCATTCTCTGATCAAGCGCCTGCATCCGCTTAATGGCTTCTGAGAGTCGGTTGGCATCACGCAAGATCTGGGCACCTGCTGAAGCGCCCATCATGAGCTCTTCATCGGTTTGCGCATTTGCGGAGTCAATCAGCGCAAGCGCCTCGTCAACACGCTTTTGTTTGGCGCGAATAATGGCCTGCCGAATGCGCGAGGTGTAGCGCAAAGAGGGATCGTCAACTTTGGCGAGCAAACTCACAGCCTCATCGAGCTGTCCTTGCTCCTCAGCGATTTTTGACAAGAGCTGATAGGCTTCCGCCAACGCGGCCGGGGCATCTGTCGCACCGGCGGCGGCAGAGGCCTTCAGACGTTGTGCCTGAACCGCAACATACTGGTCTAGAAAGCCCCTTGCCTGCTCAAGCCGCTTGGCACGATAGGACACTTGGGCCTGCATAAACAACAGGTCGAAGTCTTCGGGGGTGCGCGAGGCCATCGACTTAAGCTCTGCCATCGCCGCATCAAACTGCCCGCGGTCAGCAAGGTGGCTCGCCAAAATAACGCGCAAGCGACGTGCATTCGGTTGCAAGGCTGCAAATTCGTTTGCATCACGCAGCGCGCGCTCTGGATCGACGTTCAAACCATACTCAAACACACGCATTGCCGCATCTTCGGAACGAGGCGCGGCGGCAAGCGCCAAACGAGACTCTTCGAGGGCGCGCGGATGGTCACCTGCTGCGCGTGCCATATCAGCCAGCGCCATATGCCCTGCCGCCAAGTGGCGCGCATTGCTATCGTTTATTGCTGTACTCAAAATCCTTAATGCCGCTTGCTTATCGGGCATTCTGCTTAGCACCGCAAAAGCCTGTCCAATGGCGGCAGACTTGTCGGTGGCCGTATCGATTTGTTTACGTAGCGCTGCCGCTAAGCCACTGGTTTGACCAGAAGCAGCCGCGAGTGCCATCTCAGTGGAAGACGCCTCTTGATCATCTGGCATGAGACGCAGCCAAACTCTTGAAGCATCAAGGGCACCAGGCAAATTACCGCCGGCAAGATAAAACTCAAGGGCGCGGCGTGCCAAACGATAGTCGCCCAACTCTCGACTCAACTCCAACATGGTCTTGCCAGCAGGCAAAAAAGTGCCGCGCTGTGCAGAAATTTCGGACGCCAGAATGCGAAAGAGAATCGTAGAGGTGAGCGTGACTTCGGGGAGCTGGCCCGCGCGCAGACGAATATTTTCTGACTCAGGCTGTCTGGGCTTGATTTGGAGCGGCGCGCTTTGCCCGAACCCTTTTGAGGGGCTGGACTGCGCATACGCACCGATTGCCCACAACAAAGAAACGCCCCCAATTAAGGTAGCGGCAGACACTTGAGAGAGAATGGATTTGAACAGCAACTTCACTCGACCCGCCTAGTTGATGGCACAATCTACAAAACCAGTGAACGGATGTTAGCACTCAGCCATGCCAGAACTACCAGAAGTCGAGACAACTCGCCGAGGAATTGACGCCGTTGCAACAGGTTACACGCTCAGAAAGCTGATCGTGCACGAATCTCGTATGCGTTGGCCCATCCCCGCGGACATGCCAAATCTGGTTGCGGATCAGGTTGTACGGGCCTGTCGCAGGCGCGGCAAATACCTCTTGATCGAGTTTGACAGCGGCACCCAGCTGATCCATTTGGGCATGTCAGGCTCTTTGCGCAGCGTTCTCAATGGCGAGCTCCTCAGAAAACACGATCATGTGGAATGACAGTTTGACCATGTCACCCTGCGCCTACATGACCCGCGTCGATTTGGCTCTGTTTTATGGCACCCAAAAGCATTAGGGCCTGTCGAAAACCATCCATTGCTCAACAAATTGGGGATCGAACCCTTTGACCCGCAGTTCGACGCAAACTGGCTTAAAAAAGGACTGGCAGGCCGCAAAGTCTCCATCAAGCAAGCGCTTTTAGCCGGAGACGTTGTCGTCGGCGCAGGCAATATCTATGCCTCTGAAAGTTTATTTCGTGCCCGCATCCATCCCAAAACCCAAGCCACCAGAGTGTCACTGGCGCGCTGCGAACGTCTTGTCGCATCGCTCCAACAGACCTTGACCGATGCCTTGGAATCCGGAGGCAGCACGCTGCGTGACTATGTCAACGCCACGGGCGAGGCCGGAGCGTATTTCACCCTGCATGCCGCGGTCTACGAGAGAGAGGGCGAGCCTTGCAAAGTCTGCGCCACTCCCATTAAACGTATTGTCCAAGGGCAGCGCGCCACGTACTTTTGCCCAAGCTGCCAAAAAGTTTAAGCGCCTGGCTTCAGTAAGCGGCGACGTCAGTCCGACCCGAGCGTTACGTCTGCAGAACCTTTCCAGGATTCATCAGACCCTCTGGATCAAGCGCCTGTTTGATTTGTTTCATCAGCTGCAACTCAAGCGGGCTCTTGTAGCGCGTGAGTTCGTCACGCTTGAGCTGACCGACACCATGTTCTGCACTAATTGAACCCGCATGTGCATGCACGCTGTCGTGCACCAACTGATATACGTCGTACTGGGTCGCAAGCAGCTCCTGCTCGGTCTGATTGGGTGCCCGCGCCACGTTGTAATGCAGATTGCCATCGCCCAGATGACCGAACACAATGTGCTGAATCCCTGGAAACTTAGCTTGCAATGCCGCATTAGTTGTTTGGACAAAGGTCCCGATCAGAGAAATCGGAATCGAAACATCGTGCTTAATACTTTTGCCAAGCTCCGCCTCGGCCAGGGGGATGCTTTCCCTGAGGTGCCAGATCGCCTTGCTCTGGGCGATATTTTCAGCAATGGCGGCATCCACCACTAAACCGTCCTCAATCGCTGCACCTAATACCGCCTCGAAACGCGCTTGCGCATGCTCGGCGCTTTCGCTGTCAGACAACTCGAGAATGGCAAACCAAGGTGCCTCTGCGGAAGGGCCCTCAAAAGGCAAACGTTGCTGTGGAAAGAGGCGAACGACAGCTTTGAGGGCTGAGCCCATCATCACCTCGAAACCGGTCAGTGACGCACCGAAACCAGCACGCGCCCGAGAAAGCATGGCAATAGCATCCTCAAGAGAAGTCAGTGCCAGCATCGCAATTCGCTGCGCAACCGGTACAGGATAGAGCTTCATGGTGGCGGCGGTAATAATGCCTAGCGTACCTTCACTACCAATATAGAGATCGCGCAAGTCGTAACCGGTGTTGTCCTTGCGCAGACCACGCAAACCATGCCAGATATCGCCTTGGGGCGTGACCACTTCAAGGCCCAGTGCGAGTTCGCGTGTATTACCGTAACGCAACACCTGCGTACCACCCGCATTTGTGGACAAGTTTCCACCAATGGTGCAACTGCCTTCAGCGGCAAGACTGAGCGGAAACAAGCGACCTGCTGCGCGCGCCGCCTCTTGGACGGCTTGGAGGATACATCCTGCCTCGACAGTAATCGTGTCGTTGTCGGTGTCGATCGCTCTGACGCGATTCAAGCGTGCTAGGCAAACCACTAGCGCTAAGCCCGAGGTATCAGGGGTCGCGCCTCCGCACATGCCCGTATTACCACCCGAAGGAACCATCGGAATTTTGTGGTCCGCACACAATCGCACCACGGCAGCGACCTCTTCGGTATTACCGGGCCTGACCACCGCTAACGCCTCTCCCCTGTAACGGCCTCGCCAATCAATCAGGTAAGGCGTCATGGCCTCGCCGGTCAACACTTGTGTCGGACCCACGATCTGCTCTAGTTGTTTCAACGCGCTCATTCGGCTCTCTTTAATATGGTCGGTTAGGCTGATTTATTTATCCCAAATTGTAGGGCAGTTCAATCGGCGATAATATGGATCTGGTTGTCTTTTGATTTTGGAGCCTTTTACGTGTCTGCCCAATCTAATTTTCCCTACGCCGCCTTTAAAGCCTACGACATTCGGGGAGTGGTACCGACCGCGCTCAATGCCGATTTTGCGCGACAACTCGGTTTAGGGCTGGCAGCACGCGCCCACGCCTGTGGTGTGACAACCATGGTGGTGGGTCGCGATGGCAGATTGAGTAGCCCAGAATTAGCGGGCGCACTGCAATTAGGGATGCGCCAGGGCGGCATCCACACGATCGATGTCGGCGAGGTACCCACACCACTGGTTTATTTTGCAGCCTATACGCTCAAAACAGGTTCTGGCGTCGCGGTCACAGGCAGTCATAATCCGCCCGAGTACAACGGGTTCAAAATGATGATGGGGGGTCAGACGCTTCACGGTGACGCGATTCTCGGGTTACGAGACGAAGTTGCTGCGGGTCCCGCCACCGTCGCCACACAAGGCACGGCTTCGACTGTTGATATTTTGACGCCCTACTTAGCGCGTGTGCTCGGTGACATCAAACTCAGTCGTCCGATGAAAATCGCGATCGACTGCGGTAATGGCGTGGCCGCCGCGGTGGCACCCGCCCTCTTTCGTGGCCTGGGTTGCGAAGTCACCGAGTTGTTTTGTACGGTTGACGGCACGTTCCCTAATCACCACCCTGATCCGGCCGACCCACATAACCTTGAAGACTTGATCCGTTGCGTGCAAACGACTGACTGTGAAATTGGCTTGGCTTTTGATGGCGATGGCGACCGACTCGGCGTGGTGACAAAGTCAGGCCAAATCATCTGGCCTGACCGTCAATTAATTTTGTACGCACGCGATGTCCTGCAGCGCTGCCCTGGCGAAACCATTATTTATGACGTCAAGTGCAGCCGACACGTGGCCGAACAAGTTCGCGCCGCTGGGGGTGTACCTCTGATGTGGCAAACAGGTCACTCCTTAATCAAAGCAAAACTAGCAGAGACCGGCGCGCCCCTGGCTGGCGAAATGAGCGGCCACGTTTTCTTTAAAGAGCGCTGGTTCGGTTTTGATGACGGTTTGTATACCGGTGCACGCCTGCTCGAGATTCTCTCAAGAGACGCTGACCCCTCAGCCGTACTCGAAGCCCTGCCCCAAGGCGTCTCCACCCCAGAGCTCAAGCTTGAAATGCGCGAAGGCGAGCCGCACGCTTTGATCAAACGTCTACAAGACGAAGGCGTGTTCACGGGTGCGGCAGAAATTTTCAAAATTGATGGTTTACGTGCGGATTACACAGACGGGTTCGGCTTAGCACGCGCATCCAACACCACACCGGTTGTCGTCCTGCGTTTTGAGGGCGATACCCCTGAAGCGCTGGAGCGCATCAAAGCCGTATTCCGTGCGCAACTGTTAGCGCTTGCCCCCACGGCGCAATTGCCGTTTTAATTTCACGCTGCATGTCGGCGTTTCTTTCTCTACACTGAGCCCTATGTCTTCTCTGTCGAACAGCCCTGCCTGGAAGCAGTTTTCGCAAGCCGTGCTGAGCAGCCCCTTAAAGCCTGACGCGCTACGCATCATTTCAGCGGCAGACCTTTCGATCGACCTGACGACACAGCGAAATTCTGTGGCGCTCACGGAAGCATCGCGCGCATTGCTTGCGCAACAGGGGTTCGAGCAGTACCGTCGCGACTTGTTTGAAGGCGCCGCCATTAACTGGACGGAAAACCGTGCCGCCTGGCATACCGCCTTGCGCGCACCAGTACCTCCCGCGCCCGTCAATGAGGCGGTGCAAACTGAGCGAAACCGCTTGGCCAAATTTGTGGAGGAGGTCAATGCCCGCAACCAGTATCGCAACGTCGTGCATCTGGGCATTGGGGGTAGCGACTGGGGACCTCGTCTTGCGTTCGACTCACTTGCCGGTGCCGGCACTCGGCGTAATTTGAGATTTGCCTCAAACGTGGATGCGCACGCCATTACAGCGGCACTCGAAGGGCTCGACGCGCACGACACGCTTGTGATCATTTCATCCAAGTCGTTCACCACGACTGAATCGCTGGCGAATGCGGCCTGTGCAATGGACTGGCTACGCGCCAATGGCGTGACCTATCCGCTTGATCATTTTGCGGCCGTCACGGCCAATCCAAAGGCCGCGCGCGACTTCGGCATTAGCGACGACCGGATTTTTCAATTTTGGGATTGGGTCGGCGGTCGCTACTCGCTTTGGTCTTCGATTGGACTGCCTATTGCCCTCGGTCTTGGCATTGACGCGCTGAATGATATGCGCGCGGGCGCCGCTGCGATGGATGCGCATTTTCTGACCGCCCCTTTCGAACAAAACGCTCCCGTTCAAATGGCATTGAGTGGTGTGGCAAACCGCAGCGTATTAGGCTACGGCTCTTTTGCGCTATGTCCATACGATGCACGCCTTGGCAACCTCGTGCCTTGGTTACAACAACTCGAAATGGAGTCACTCGGAAAGGCTACGTTGCGTGACGGCTCTGCCCTGGATGTGCCAAGTAGCCCGGTGGTGTGGGGCATGCCAGGCACGGATAGTCAACACACGTTTTTTCAATGGTTGCACCAAGATGGCAAAGGTGCGCCGGTCGACTTTATTTTGTGCGCCATCCCCGATCACCGCCATACACGCCATCACAGACTGCTGATTGCAAACTGCCTGGCACAACGTGCAGCCTTACTCGAAGGCAAGTCTTTCGAACAGTCGCTCAAAGAAGTCAGCAAAACCGAAAAAGATCCTGAAAAAGCCGCCCTGCTCGCGCGGCATCATGTGCACCCAGGTGGTCGTCCGTCCACGTTGATTGTGTTGCCCAAGCTCGAAGCCCGACAACTCGGTGCCTTACTCGCCCTTTACGAGCACAAGGTCTTTACCGAAGGGGTGCTGTGGGGCATCAATCCCTTTGATCAGTGGGGCGTTGAGTTTGGCAAGCGCTTAGCAGGCGACATCGAGCGAAGACTCGACGCGCTGGGGAGCGACCCCGCTGTCAGTCCCTACGACCCGTCTACGGCCTATTGGGTACGCAAACTCGCAAGTAGTTAGCGCAAAAAGAGTCATTCAGGTAAAAAAAAGCCCAAGACTTTACAGTCTTGGGCTAAATCCACCAAAGGAGGAGGGTGGAGGAGACAACTGTGGCAAGATCAGGAGGCTTTAAAAACAAAAAGCTTCAGTGGCAGAACTAATGTTGCGCTAGGGACCTTGTGGTAAACACTAGCACTTTAATTCAACACACTCATGACTGAACTTCCATAAACAAATATTAGCTGAAAAGTTGGTGCAGCGCAAGAATATTTAACAACCCATAGAAAAAATAAGTGTTTTTTTATTTTTGATGCGCCGCAACAACAGTGGAGGGACTCAATACACACACATTTCAGTCTGATTGATGCTGCGCAATCACTAAATTCTGTAGGCAGTTTTTGTCATGACCTTGGCCATCAGGCGCATGGCAGAACGTAGGGGTTTGGGCAACACGCGCGCGCCTCGGTGCTCAGCGCTCACCCGATGCTTGGCTTCGTCCTTCATCATTGCCTCCACAATGGCTCTGGAGCGGACGTCTGAGACAGGAAGCTCGGTCAAATGCCCCTCTAAGTGCGCCTCCACCTGGCGCTCAGTCTCCGCCATAAAGCCAAGACTTTGGGCAGAACCTGCCCGACTGGCGAGCATTCCCAAGGCAAAGGAACCCGCGTACCAGAGAGGATTCAAAAGGCTCGGACGACTATCAAGCTCGCGCAAGCGTTGCGCGCACCAACCAAGATGATCAACCTCCTCAGCCGCGGCCTCTAAGAAAAACTCCGCGCTTTCCTGACTCGGAATTGCCGCAGCTTGTCCCCGATACAAAGCCTGCGCACACACCTCGCCGACATGGTTCACACGCATCAAGCCCGCAGCGTGACGCTTCGCCGCAGTATCTAGGTCCGCATCAAGCGCTTCGACGTTGAGGCCTGCCGGATTGGGCCTGGACGCTGTCACGCCGCCCCCTAAGACCTGCAAGGCCACATCGAGCTCTGCAATAAAAGGGTCCAGCGGGCCATGTCTGCGTATAAACCGCCGCGGCTCGCGCGCCTCAGAACCTGTAAGCGCGGAGGTTGAAAGAGAAGGGGCGAAATGCGTCATCACAAAAAGATTCCTTACAGCAAGATTCCCTACAGCAACATTTACCCATGTTAACGCTCTTGGCCATAACTCCTCACCATGCCCCTGTATCTCCAAAGCTAAAATCGGGGCTTCACGCGCTTAGAACGTACAAAACGTGCTGCAACCGTTTATGATTCTTGCTTCAATGCGAGGATTCGAGATGGAAGTGAAAATTGATTGGGGCGGCCCGGATGGCATGCTCTTCGTCGGACAGACTGGAACTGGTCACATTGCGGCCATGGATGGCGCCCCAGAAGGCGGCGGGCACAATCTCGCGCCACGCCCAATGGAACTATTGCTTGTCGGCACCGGTGGGTGCACAGCCTACGACGTTGTTCTGATTTTGAAACGTGGCCGCCATGCCATCACAGGCTGCTCTGTCAAGCTTCAAGCCGAACGCGCTGAGACTGATCCGAAGATTTTCACAAAAATTCACTTCGTATTTACCGTCACGGGTAGCAACCTGCCTCGCGCGGCCGTTGAACGCGCCATTGCACTTTCGCACGAAAAATACTGCTCCGCCTCCGCCATGCTGGCCCACAGTGCCGAAATCACGTGGTCCGCAGATATTGTGGATACGGCATCCCCCACCCCGACTCATCCATAAAGAGCAACCCGCGCAATGAACCAGTACGAAACCTTTATGCAGCACGTCTACACCACGGGCGTGAACAAAACCGATCGCACCGGCACAGGGACTCGCTCGGTCTTTGGCTATCAAATGCGTTTTGATCTGTCCAAGGGGTTTCCGCTGGTCACAACAAAAAAACTGCATACCCGCAGTATTTTTGTCGAACTACTCTGGTTCCTGCGCGGCGACTCCAATGTCCGTTGGTTACAAGAAAACGGTTGTTCGATCTGGGATGAGTGGGCCCGCGAGGACGGCGACTTGGGTCCTGTCTACGGTGTCCAGTGGCGCTCTTGGCCCACGCCTGATGGTGGCCATATCGATCAAATTTCGCAAGTGCTCGAACAAATTCGCAAAACGCCTGATTCCCGCAGACTCATTGTTTCGGCCTGGAATGTTGGCGAAATCAAAAACATGGCCCTGCCTCCATGCCACGCATTTTTTCAGTTTTATGTCGCCGATGGCAAACTCTCTTGCCAGCTGTATCAGCGCAGCGCGGATATTTTTCTCGGCGTGCCGTTCAACATCGCCAGCTATGCGTTGCTGACGCATATGGTTGCTCAACAATGCAACCTCGAGGTCGGTGATTTTGTATGGACGGGTGGTGACTGTCATATTTACAGCAATCACTTTGAACAAGTGGAGCTTCAGCTTTCGCGGCAGCCCAATCCCTATCCAACGCTGCGCATTCAACGAAAGCCCGAGTCTCTCTTTGACTATCGCTACGAAGACTTTGTGATTGAAGACTACGCGCATCACCCACACATCAAAGCGCCGGTTGCGGTTTAACGCCAGCATTGCACTTACGCTCAAAAGGCCCGAATCACATGCAGCTCTCCTTGATCGTCGCCTACGCACAAAACAACGTGATCGGGCGAGACAACACCCTCCCCTGGAAACTACCCAGTGACTTGGCGCATTTCAAGCGCACGACGCTGGGACATCCCGTCATTATGGGTCGTAAAACCTGGGAGTCTCTCGGTCGGCCACTGCCCGGACGCCGCAATATTGTCATTTCGAGAGATCCACACTACGCCGCCCCGGGCGCTCAATGCGTGACCAGCCTTGCACGCGCCATTGAAGCCGTTCAGGACGTCGAACAAGCCTTCGTCATTGGTGGCGCACAAATCTATCAAGAGGCGCTCCCCTTGGCCCAGCAAGTGATCGCCACGGAGGTACAGGCGCACATTGAAGGGGATGCGTTTTTTGCACCCTTGGACAAAAAACACTGGATCGAAATATCCAGAGTATCTCACCCCCCTGAAAATGGCTTGTCCTTTGATATCGTGCAATACGTCACGTTGAGCAGTAAAGGGATGTCAGAGAAATGAAGAAAAAATTAATGATCGCCTCGGCAACGCTGGCCGTGCTGATAGCGGCGTATAGCGGTGCAAGTCTGTGGTCAGGATTTCGCATCCAAGCGCAATCATATGCCGCCGT
The DNA here is from genome assembly GCA_023653055.1 of Burkholderiaceae bacterium. Classification (GTDB taxonomy): domain Bacteria; phylum Pseudomonadota; class Gammaproteobacteria; order Burkholderiales; family Burkholderiaceae_B; genus Zwartia. The sequence continues at coordinate 60,862 of JAMNXR010000010.1, forward strand.
AGACGCGCTCAACCTCCACCTCTCACGCACGTGGTCAGACCAGATTCGTGTATCCACACGGGACTACCAACGCGGTATCTTTTCAAGTCAGGCCTCCTATGTTCTAACGTTTCCGTCCAAACAAGACTCTGCGACGGCACTCAAACGCGAGATCCTTTTTGTTAACGACATTTCGCACGGTCCATTTCCTCTCGAAAATATTTTAAGCGGGGACTTTTCTGTTGTAGGTGCGTTGATTGAAACAAATGGTGCGCCCACACCATGGACGGAAGCGCTTTTCAACACACGCCAAGGGCGTCCGTTTATCGCCGGGCAAACACGTATCGCGACGAATGGTGTCGCCAAAATGCTATGGACTGCGGCACCGTTCGATCTTCGGCAAGATGCCTTGCGTGTCCAGTTTGGCGGTGCTCAACTTAAGGCTGAGATCGGACCACGCTTTCGAAATAGAAAAGGTGAGCTCACCCTCGAAGCACTCAATGTGACAGATGGCCTCACCACTTTCGATGTGAAGGGTTTCAAACTAGAAACGGATGCGAAATATAGTGCGTTAGGATTGCCCATTGGCATTAACAAACAGGATGTCGCCAGCCTGACATGGGCCTCCGTCAATGCGCCGACGTTTGAACTTGAAAAGTTTAAGCTTCGCACAGCGTTGACGCGCGATGAATCCGATGTGGATAGCGATACACGTATTGATATTGGTGCTTTAAGCATTGCACAAAATAAAATGGGTGCCTTTAAGCTTGGGGTCACGGTCGACAAGCTCGATGACCGTGCGCTCGTTCCGCTTTTGGAGCTATACAACCGCACACTCTTCCGTGTTGTCAGTCATGTCCTCACGCCAGAAGCGTTAAGCGCTGCAGAAATCAAAAGGATCTGGCTTCAACTACATGGGATTCTCAAAAATAGTCCCTCTATTCGTATTGAGCCACTGAGTTGGGAAACGCCTGCTGGCAAGACTCAGCTCACGCTTAATGCCTCTCTTAAGCCTACTGAACTTGCAAGTGGAGGCATTGGTCTGCGAGAAGGCCTCATCGACACGCTTGATGCAACGCTGACAGTTTCCCAGCCTATGGTGAACGCGCTGGTACTGCAATCCATGCAGACCCCGGGTTCGAGTCCTGCCAAAATCAAAGGACTCGCTGACCGAGAGTCGAGAAGACTTGCAGATCTGGCTGTGCAACTCAAGCTAGGTCGTATTCAAAACGGTTTACTTGTTAGTCACTTCAATGTTCAAAACGATGCACTGAGAGTGAATGGTCAACGTACTTCCGCTGAGCCTATTCTCAAACTGTTAAGCAGCTTCGTTCCCTCTGCTTGGCTCGCGACTCAAACTGCGGCAGGCCAAGTCGGCTCCGACGAAACCGCGTCGCTTCAACACCTGGATCCAGCTGTACTGACTGCTATTTTGAGTGATGCGGACTTTACTTACCAAGAATCCAGAGATCGTGACGGAGATTTAGTCTTGAACGTTGCGCCGAGTGATCTGGGTGCCAACAAGATTGAAATCATTTTTAGCGGCTGCCGTAAAGATCCGACTTGCGAAGATGTCCTGCTCCGTGCAACGTATCCGACTATGCAAACCGCTCCGCTTAAATTCGTGAACGACTGGAATTTACGGAATAGATGGGCGCGCGTCTTTATCAATGACTCAAATACGCCGGTCTTGGAAATGGATATCAGTGCATATGGCGGAATCGGACAGGATGCAATCGAAGGCATGGTGAGTACCTTCTTTAAACTTGTTAGAGAATTTTCTGTCGAGCTCAAGGCCGCTGAAAAAGCTAGCGCAGATGCCGCTGAAAAAGCGGCGGCTGAAAAAGCCGCTGCCGATGCAGCCGCGGCCGCCGCCACACCTGCAAATAGCGCAAGCACTCAACCTTCGAACGACGCTGTGCAGGCGAACGCACCCAAATCAAACTAACGTGAGCAACGACTAAATCGTGAGCGCAAGCGACGATCACCGCATGGTGATCGTCGCGATGTTCACTCCACCTGCTCTGCGTACGCCTCAATCGGCAAACACGAACACACCAAGTTACGATCACCCCAGGCGTTATCTACGCGGCCAACGGGTGGCCAATACTTGCTGTCTCGCAAACTTGCAACCGGATAGGCCGCTTGCTGGCGAGGATAGTCGTGGTGCCACTCCTCGGCCAACAACATCTTGGCAGTATGAGGCGCATTTTTCAACACGTTGTCGCTCTTGTCGCGTTCACCGCACTCGACTTGGGCAATTTCTTTGCGAATCGAAATCATGGCCTCGACAAACCGATCCAACTCAGCCAAGCCTTCTGACTCCGTTGGCTCAACCATCAAGGTCCCTGCGACCGGGAAGCTCATGGTCGGCGCATGGAAACCATAATCCATTAAACGCTTGGCAATGTCCTCGGCCCCAATGCCTGAGGCTTCCTTGATTGGATTCATATCCAGAATGCACTCGTGCGCAACGCGATCATTGCGGCCGGTGTACAGCACGGGATAATGATCCGCCAAACGACGGGCGACATAGTTTGCGCTCAGAATGGCCACCTCTGTGGCCCGACGCAAGCCTTGTGCACCCATCAAAGAGATATAGACAAAAGGAATGGGCAAAATGCTTGCAGAGCCAAACGGCGCGGCCGATACAGGCCCCACTGGCATGCCATTGGCCATCACACCCTTTTCGCTCACCACGCCTGGTAAAAATGGTGCCAAGTGCGCACGCACACCGACTGGTCCAACACCCGGCCCACCGCCACCGTGTGGAATGCAGAAGGTTTTGTGCAAGTTGAGGTGGGACACATCCGAACCAAACTTGCCAGGCTGAGCCACACCCACCATCGCGTTCATGTTGGCGCCGTCCATGTACACCTGACCGCCAGCCTCATGAATCAAATCACAAATCGTCGTAATAGATTCCTCAAATACGCCATGCGTCGAAGGATAGGTCACCATCAACGCGGCTAAACGATCACCAACCTTGGCGATTTTGGCTTTGAGATCGTCAAGGTCGACGTTGCCATGCGCATCGGAGCCGATGACCACCACGTCCATCCCCACCATATTGGCAGAGGCTGGATTGGTACCGTGCGCCGAAGCTGGAATCAGACAGACGTCACGTTGATGCTGTCCGTTCGCACGATGGTAAGCCCGTATCGCGAGCAAACCCGCGTACTCACCTTGCGCGCCAGAGTTTGGCTGCAAACTAATTGCGTCGTAGCCGGTAATTTCGCAGAGGTCCTTGGACAAGCGCTCAATCATCGTGTGATAGCCACGCGTCTGGTCTGCAGGCGCGAACGGATGAATCGCAGCAAACTCTGGCCAAGTGACAGGAATCATCTCGACGGTCGCGTTGAGCTTCATCGTGCAAGAACCGAGCGGGATCATTGTGCGATCCAACGCCAAATCCTTGTCGGCCAGCTTGCGCAAATAGCGAAGCATGTCTGTCTCAGACTGAATGCTTGAAAAAACAGGATGGCTGAGAATAGCGTGTTTGCGAAGAACGCTGGCGGGGATGCCTGGCAATCCCTTCACGTCAGTCGACAACTTAGGCGAAGCCTTGCCGATCGCGCCGGCAAGCACAACGAGCAGTTGATTGAGATCCTGAACAGTCACAGTTTCATCGAGCGAAATACTCAATTGCGTGGCGCTGACACTTCGTAAATTGATGCGTGCTGCGCGGGCTGCTTTGAGCACAGCATCCGTCTGCGCACCCGTTTCAAGGAACAGCGTATCAAAAAAGGTGGCGTTTTCCACGTTGATGCCAAGCGCAGTGATTGCCTGTTTAAGAATCGCGGTCGATTGATGCACACGCGTTGCAATTGACTGGATGCCTTTGGGGCCATGCCACAAGGCATACATGCTGGACATCACCGCCAACAATACCTGTGCAGTACAAATATTCGACGTGGCTTTTTCACGGCGGATATGCTGTTCACGCGTCTGCAGCGCCAGGCGCAAAGCCCGATTGCCCTGAGCGTCTTTGGAAACCCCCACGAGACGTCCTGGCATATTGCGTTTGAACGCATCCTTGCACGCCATAAAGCCCGCATGCGGACCACCAAAACCAAACGGCACGCCAAAACGTTGTGCAGAGCCGATCGCAATATCCGCTCCCCAGTGGCCAGGCGGTTCAAGCAAAGCCAGCGCCAACAAGTCCGTCGCACAAGCCACCACACCGCCCTGCGCGTGCACCTGTTCGGTCAGGGCACGATAGTCTGCGACTGCGCCCAAGGAGTGGGGATACTGGACGAGCAAACCGAAACATGCGGGTACGTCCTTGGACTCATCACCCACGACCACCTCAATATCTAATCCATCCGCACGTGTGCGAATCACTTCGATCGTCTGAGGATGGCAATGCTGCGACACAAAAAAGACTTTACTTTGCGCCGTCGAAGCACGACGTGCGAGCGTCATCGCCTCAGCAGCAGCCGTGCCCTCATCGAGCAACGAGGCGTTCGAAATATCGAGCCCGGTCAGATCCGCCACCATCGTTTGATAATTCAGAATCGCTTCTAGGCGCCCCTGAGAAATCTCTGGTTGATAAGGCGTGTAGGCGGTGTACCAAGCTGGATTTTCAAGAATATTGCGCAAGACGACATTGGGCGTGTGTGTACCGTAGTAGCCCTGTCCAATATAGTTACGAAACACTTGATTGTCAGCAGCGATTTTACGCATCTCAGCCAGCACATCGGCCTCGGAGCGCGCGCCAGGCAGATCAAGCTCACGCGTCATATGGATATTTGCAGGGACAACTTCACGCATCAGCGTAGCGAGATCCGCCGCACCAATTGCAGCGAGCATTTTTTGCTGATCTTGATCGCTCGGACCAATGTGGCGCGGAATAAATTCGTTCGAAGTATCTAAAGCTTGGGACATGGTGTTTGCCTTAACTTGCGTCAGCAACGGTCTGATAGCCTGCTGCGTCGAGCAAACCATCAACATCTGCGGGGTTGTTTGCCTTGATCTTAAAGATCCAGGTGCCATATGGACTGGCATTGATGCTTTCAGGCGCATCATTGAGCGCTTCATTAAAACCAACAATCTCGCCAGCGACCGGCGCGTAAATATCTGACGCAGCCTTCACGGACTCCACCACACCTGCAGTGGCGCCGGCAGCGAGTTTGGCACCGACTTTGACATCACCCACAAACACTAAATCACCGAGCTGCTCTTGGGCAGGTCCGGTAATACCAACGATCATCACATCGCCTTCGGCTTTGATCCATTCGTGGGTGGTTGCGTACTTACGATCGTTAGGAATGCTCATGAAAGTCTCCGAAAATTTATAAGGAATGCTGTGTCAAAGAAGCAGGGTCAAATATTAAGAATGAAATCATTACTGTTTAAACGTATCAACGCAAAGGCTACGCGTGTGTGACAACCTGACCATTGCGCACAAAGGGCAACTTGCATACAACGGCAGGCACCCATTTGCCACGGATATCAATCTCAACTTGATCGCCTACGGCAACACCTTGAGGTAGACGGCCAAAACCAACGGAGACGCCCATGGTGGGTGACATTGTGCCGCTTGTGACCTCGCCCAGCCCTTGGGCCGTGCGCACCACCATGTGGGCGCGCATGACGCCACGGTCTAAAAGTTTGAGGCCAATAAACACACGAGGGTCTGCAAATTGCTCGATCGCATCACGACCAATAAAGCGGCGATCGGCATCCTTGAGAGACACCGTCCAGGTTAAGCCGGCCTGATTCGGGTGAATCAACTCATCCATATCCTGACCATATAAATTCATGCCTGCTTCGAGGCGCAAGGTATCGCGTGCACCCAGGCCACAGGGCGCGACGCCCTGTGCAGTCAGATCCTTCCAGAGTTGCTCCACTTCAGCAGCAGGCACGACGATCTCAAAACCGTCTTCGCCGGTGTAGCCTGTGCGCGCCACCATGATGTCGCCCGGAAACTGTGCGCCTGAAAATACGCCGAGACTTTCTGTTGCGGCACGCCATGCGGGACGCGTTGCCCAGACTTTGGCTCGGGCATTCGGCCCTTGCACTGCGACCATCGCAAGATCGCGTCGAGGTGTCACCGTGACGTTAAAGCCACCAGACACTGCGACACGCTGCATCCAGGCGATATCTTTGTCCGCCGTGCCAGCGTTGACGACCAAACGCCATTGTGTCGGTGTAAAAAAATAAACAATCAGATCGTCAATCACTCCACCCTGTGGATTCAACATACAGGAATAAAGCGCCTTGCCAGTCTGAGTGAGTTTGGTCACGTCATTGGCAATCAGCTTACGTAAAAAAGGGGTGGCCTCGGCACCGACCACATCCACATTGAGCATGTGCGAAACGTCGAACATGCCCGCGTCACGTCGAACGGCATGATGCTCTTCGATTTGTGAGCCGTAATTGACAGGCATGTCCCAGCCACCGAAATCAACCATACGCGCGCCCGCGGCAAGATGCACGCTGGCAAGAGGGGTACGCTTTAAATCAGCAGACATAGAAAAACTCCGGCAGAGAAATAAGACAGTAGAAAGGTGCGGCACCTCAATCGCATGCGCTCGGCGCACGAAATTTGACTGGCGATCCGCCCCTCTGTCCTTTTGCCTGAGAGTTGCCCCGCATGCTTGCGGGTGTGCACCTTCGGCGCCCGTTGTGACCTATTTAAATGGGTCGCGGGTCTCTCCAGAGTGTTGTGCTGAACGTTTCCAGTGAGAAAACGTTCAAGTCATGTTGCGGTATAGGGGGCCTGAGCGATTCTGGGCGAATTGCGCCTTCGGCGGCAAACGGAAATCCAAATGTGGAAACCTTTACGCTCTCCCGCAATATGCGTTCACAGCGTTTGAAGCATAACGCGAAAAGCGCGCCCGCGACAAGTCCGTCCTTGCCTCGACTCAGGCATCCGCCCTTCAGGAATCAGAGACTGCGCCCGCAGGCGACGCCAGAAGCCCACGCCCATTGAAAGTTATAGCCACCCAGCCAACCCGTGACATCGACCGTTTCACCGATAAAGTGCAGGCCAGGTACGTTTCGGGCTTGCATACTGCGCTGATCCAGCCCGCGCGTATCCACACCACCGCGCATGACTTCAGCTTTTTTGTAGCCCGCGGTTCCACTCGGCACTAGAGCCCAAGCCTGAATGCGCTGCGCTAAATCCTTGAGGATGCGATCAGGCGCATCGGCGAGTCTTGTCGTCGCTTGTTCGCCCAGCCACTGCTCCGCGAGGCGTTTGGGCCACAGAGACGAAAGAAACGTCCCCAACTGTTGCTTACCTCCAGCCTTAGCCTCAACCAGCTTGGCGGATACGTCTAGTCCTGGTGCCAAATCCAGCACGATCGCCTCACCGGGCTGCCAATAACTCGAAATCTGCAAAATACCGGGACCTGATAAGCCCCGGTGGGTAAATAAGACATCCTCGAGAAACTGCTGCGCACGCCGACCCGGACCCGCGCTCACCGTTGCCTGCAAGGCGACACCCGCGAGTGCGCCAAAAGGTGCCCACGCCTCAGTGTCAAAGGTCAGCGGCACCAGCGCCGGGCGCGGCTCAATCACCTTGAGTCTGAACTGCCGGGCAAGTTTTAAGCCAAAATCTGTCGCACCAAGCTGTGGAATCGCCAGGCCACCCGTGGCCACCACCAAATTACTCGCAAGAATTGGCCCCGTTGAGGTGTTGACAGTAAATACTGTTGCCCCCGCAGACTCCGTACGCAAGACTTCCTTGACCTCGCACGGCATCCGCCATTGGACGCCCCCTTGATCGCACTCGACACGCAGCATCTCGATAATCGACTCGCTGCTATCGTCGCAAAATAACTGACCTTTGTGCTTTTCGTGCCAGGCAATGTCATGACGGCGCATCAGGTCAATGAAGTCCTGAGGGGTATAACTGGCCAAGGCCGACTTACAGAAATGAGGATTCGCTGAAATGAAGTTTTCAGGAAGCACCTGTTTGTTGGTGAAGTTACAACGACCACCACCCGAAATACGGATTTTTTCCGCCAGCTTGGTGGCGTGATCAATCAGCACGACCGAGCGTCCCCGCTGCGCGGCGACCGCGGCACACATCATGCCCGCGGCTCCCGCACCAATGACCGCCACATCAAACTGCATACAAGCCCTCAGTCAGACAAATTGCTTGACGTCGAATGCTCAGCATTGGTCTTCAATCAGACAGTCCACGTAATAGCGCTTTTCACCATTGGGCAACACATCCTCGCCCAAACCATGAATATACGTTTCAAATGCAGGAAACATTTGATTGAACTCGCGTGCGAACTGCAGATATTGCACGATGGTTTTATTGAAACGCTCACCAGGAATCAGCAAAGGAATACCGGGCGGATAAGGCGTCAACAACACGCCCGTCACACGGCCTTCGAGCTGATCAATGGAAACGCGCTCGACCTCACGGTGTGCCATTCTGGCGAAAGCATCCGAGGGCTTGAGTGCCGGCACCATGTCGCTTAAGTACATTTCGGTCGTCAGACGCGCGACATCATGCTTACGGTACTGTTCATGAATTTGTTGGCACAAATCACGCAATCCCATGCGCTCGTAGCGCCGATTGCCCTTACAAAAGTCCGGCAATATACGCCACATCGGTTGATTGCGGTCGTAGTCATCCTTGAACTGCTGCAAAGCCGTCAGTAAGGTATTCCAACGGCCTTTGGTAATGCCAATCGTAAACATGATGAAAAAGGAATACAGGCCCGTCTTTTCAACCACCACGCCGTGCTCAGTCAAGTACTTAGATACGAGCGCGGCAGGCACACCCGTTTCCCCAAAGCTACCAGACATATCCAACCCCGGCGTAACAATCGTCGCCTTGATCGGATCAAGCATATTGAAGCCCTCGGCGAGATCGCCAAAGCCATGCCAATGATCATTCGCCTTGAGCATCCAGTCGGATTGTTCGCCCACACCGTGCGCGGCCAGGTAATCAGGACCCCACACGGTAAACCACCAGTCATCATCCCCGTACTCGAGATCAACCTTGCGCATCGCACGGCGGAAATCAAGCGCCTCGCGAATACTTTCCTCAACTAAGGCCGTACCACCCGGGGCTTCCATCATGGCCGCCGCCACGTCACAGGACGCGATGATCGCGTACTGCGGGGAGGTGGACATATGCATCAGGTAGGCTTCATTAAAAATGTTGCGGTCAAGCTTGCGTGACTCAGATTCCTGAACAATGATCTGAGAAGCCTGCGAGATACCAGCCAGCAGTTTGTGCGTCGAGTGCGTAGCAAACACCATTGCTTTTGGGCTGCGCGGACGTCCTGCGCCAATAGCATGCATATCCTGATAAAAACTGTGGAAGGCCGCGTGTGGCAACCAGGCTTCATCGAAGTGGAGCGTATCCACGAGATTGCCGAGTTTTGCCTTAATCGTCTCAACGTTGTAAATCACGCCGTCATAGGTACTCTGTGTCAAAGTCAGAATACGTGGGTTTTTATTTTTGACCTTGCGGGCAAAGGGATTTGCGTCAATTTTTTTCTGGATATTTTCTGGCTCAAACTCCTCAAGAGGAATCGGTCCGATGATGCCCATGTGATTACGCGTTGGGCGCAAAAACACCGGGATTGCCCCCGTCATCGTAATGGCGTGCAAAATCGATTTGTGACAATTGCGATCCACCACCACAATGTCATCTGCCGCCACGTTGGCGTGCCAGACTACTTTGTTAGACGTCGATGTACCATTCGTGACGAAATAGCAATGATCGGCGTTGAAAATCCGTGCGGCATTGAGCTCGGACTCTGCGATGGGGCCCGTATGGTCGAGCAGTTGACCGAGTTCGTCGACGGCATTACAGACGTCGGCACGCAACATGTTTTCACCAAAAAACTGGTGGAACATTTGACCCACGGGGCTCTTTAGAAAGGCCACGCCACCGGAGTGTCCTGGGCAATGCCAAGAGTAAGAACCATCCTGCGCATAGTTAACCAATTCACGAAAAAACGGTGGGGCCAAACTGTCCACATAGCTGCGGGCTTCGCGGATGATGTGGCGCGCCACAAACTCAGGCGTGTCCTCGAACATGTGGATGAAACCATGCAATTCGCGCAAAATATCATTCGGAATGTGCTCGGCCGTCCGTGTTTCGCCGTAGAGATAAATCGGTATATCGGCATTACGAAAACGTAATTCGCCGATAAAAACACGGAGATTTTTAATTGCACCGGCGACGTCCTCAGGAGAGTCCACGTCAAATTCTTCATCATCAATCGAAAGAATAAACGCGCTGGCACGACTCTGTTGTTGCGCAAAGGAGCTTAAGTCGCCGTAGCTGGTGACACCGATGACCTCCATGCCTTCGGCTTCAATCGCCGTTGCAAGTGCGCGAACCCCCAAACCCGAAGCGTTCTCCGAGCGGTAGTCCTCATCAATAATAAAAATAGGGAAGCGAAATTTCATCCGGAGGACTCCGCAGAGAATAAAGGGATACATGAAGCCGAATGCAAGGCTCGGCGCATAGCAATATATTGACTTATTAACATACTCGCACTGCTAGAACATGTCAGAGTAGCAGTGCCGAGTCATTAACGATTAGGTGCGCGGTAACGTTACGCCGAGCTGCCCTTGGTACTTGCCACCCCGATCTTTGTAAGAGGTCGAGCAAATCTCGTCACTTTCAAAAAACAACATCTGCGCGCAACCCTCGCCTGCGTAAATTTTTGCAGGTAGCGGTGTCGTATTTGAAAACTCAAGTGTCACATGACCTTCCCACTCGGGCTCAAGAGGCGTCACGTTCACGATAATGCCGCAACGCGCATACGTGCTCTTGCCTAAACAAATCGTCAGCACGCTGCGAGGGATCCGAAAATACTCGACCGTGCGCGCGAGCGCAAAGGAATTTGGAGGGATGATGCAAATATCACCCTTAAAGTCGACGAAAGATTTTTCATCGAAATTTTTGGGATCGACGATGGTCGAGTTGATATTAGTAAAGATTTTGAATTCATTGGCACAACGTACGTCATAGCCGTAGCTGCTAGTGCCGTAACTCACAATCCGTCCTGATTCGTTCGAACGCACTTGGCCAGGCTCGAAGGGTTCGATCATCCCATCGCTTTGCGCCGTGCGGCGAATCCAGTTGTCGCTTTTGATGCTCATTAAACAAGCGCCTCAAAATTAAAAGTCGAGAGCGCGAATTTTACCCCTTGTACGGACGGATCTGACCATACAAGGGCAGTAAAACTCAATCTAAGTGCGTTTAACCGCAATCACGCCAAACTTATCACTCAAATCCTTTGGTAATGCATCCACTTTGGCGGCGACTCTGGCGGCAATTTCACCGTAAAGCGTGGCCGCCTCACTGCTAGGGGCTGAGAGCACCGTCGGCTTGCCGGCATCGGCCCCGACCCGAATCGCCATCGACAGGGGCAGCGCCCCCAACCATGAAACCTTGTACTGGTCTGCCATACGTTGCCCACCCCCCTCACCAAAGATGTGCTCGGCATGTCCGCACTGACTACAAACGTGAATCGCCATGTTTTCGATCACGCCCAGCACCGGGATATTGACCTTTTCAAACATGCGCAACCCTTTGCGTGCATCCAAAAGGGCTAAGTCTTGAGGTGTCGTCACAATCACAGCCCCAACAACAGGGACTTTTTGCGCCAAGGTCAGGGCGATATCGCCTGTGCCTGGAGGCATATCGATAATCAGATAATCCAAATTATCCCAATTGGTTGACCGCAACAATTGCTCAAGCGCCTGGGTCACCATCGGACCGCGCCAAATGGCAGGATTGTCCTCGCTGATCATAAAACCAATCGAATTGGTCTGAATACCATGCCCCACGACCGGGCTCATTGTTTTGCCATCTGCACTATCAGGACGCTCCGACACCCCCAATAATGTGGGAACGCTGGGACCGTAAATATCCGCATCCAACAAGCCTACTCGGGCGCCCTCTGCCTGCAGCGCGAGCGCGAGATTGACCGCGGTCGTGCTTTTGCCCACGCCCCCCTTACCAGAGGCCACGGCAATAATGTTGCGCACGCCCGGCACTAGCGCCACTCCAGGCTGTACGGCATGGGCGATAATTTTGCTCGAAATGGTGACGTCGGCTTGAGAAATTCCCGCAGTCTTGAGGGCCTCGAGTAACAGGCTACGCAAAGCATCAAATCGGCGGGCGGCGGGGTAGCCTAAGACCACCTGGATACTGACGCGCCCATCCGCGATCTGGATCTGCGTGTCTTTGACGGCACGACTCAGCGACACACCTGTCACTGGATCAAGTACCCGCTCAAGTACTCCCCGGACGTCTACTAGCGCTACACTCATTGCAATTCCTCTGCTATCTTTGTTTTTATTTAAACCACGGTATCACTATGATTGAACTACTTCGCCGCATTATCCGCTTTGCCGTGGTCATCGTGGTGGCTTTCCTCGGGCTGGTGATGGCACTCATCCTGACTTTTTCCACCCTCATTGCGATTATCTTTTTGCTGGTGATTGCTCGCTTGCGCGGCAAACCATTCGAAGCCAAAGAATACTGGATGGCGCGCAGATCCGGACGCAAGTCCACGTCGACACAGGGTTCTTTAAGCACAAAAGACGTCACAGATGTCGAGTCCCGAGACGTCCGCTAAGTTAACTTGACCAGTCCACCGGATGGACTGGCCTCGTTGACGACCCTGCCAAACCGTCCTGCACCCGACACGCACTGCTCTAAAATGATCATATTGATCTCAATGTCCACCTAAGCTTCCTTTCACTCATGTCCCGAACTATTTTTGTTACGACCGCCCTGCCCTACGCCAATGGCTCCTTTCACATTGGCCACATCATGGAATATATCCAGGCGGATATCTGGGTGCGCGCGATGCGGATGGCGGGACATACGGTGCACTTTGTTGGGGCCGACGACACGCACGGCGCCCCCATCATGCTCAAAGCTGAGGCTGAGGGCATTACGCCTCAGCAGCTCGTGGCCCGTATCGCAGCGGAGCGCCCGCAGTATCTGCAAGGCTTTCATATCGCATTCGATCACTGGCACTCCACCGACTCACCTGAAAACGTTGAGCTCTCACAAGGCATCTACCGCAAGCTGCGCGAAGCGGGACTGATCGAAACAAGCGAAATTGAGCAGTTTTTTGATCCCGTTAAAGGCATGTTTTTGCCAGACCGTTATATCAAGGGTGAGTGCCCAAAATGTCACGCCAAAGATCAGTACGGCGACTCTTGCGAGGCCTGTGGAGCCGTTTATGCGCCCACCGACCTGATTGATCCCTACTCGACGCTGACGCAAGCGCGCCCCATCCTCAAAAGCTCGGAACACTTTTTCTTTAAGCTCTCCGACCCGCGTTGCGTAGAGTTTTTACAAGACTGGACCACGGGGACCAATACGCAAGGTCACAAACGCCTTCAATCCGAAGTGCTTGCCAAAACCCGCGAATGGCTCGGCCATGGCGGCGAGGACGACCAAGTCAACTTGGGTGACTGGGACATCTCACGCGATGCGCCCTATTTTGGGATCGAAATCCCTGACGCCCCAGGCAAATATTTTTACGTATGGCTTGATGCGCCAGTCGGCTATCTCGCCTCGCTCAAGGCTTACTGCGCAAAACTCGGCATCGATTTTGAAGCGCTGCTGACACCCGGCAACGCCACTGAGCAAGTGCACTTTATTGGCAAAGACATTGTTTATTTTCACGCACTTTTCTGGCCCGCCATGCTGAAGTTCGCTGGTCGCAAAACACCTGACCAGCTCAATGTGCATGGCTTTATCACCGTTAGCGGTGAAAAAATGTCCAAGAGCCGGGGTACGGGAATTTCACCATTACGTTATCTGCAATTGGGCATGAACGCCGAATGGATGCGCTATTACATCGCCGCCAAACTGAATGCCCGCGTCGAAGACATCGACTTTAATCCTGATGATTTTGTCGCGCGCGTCAATAGCGACCTGGTGGGTAAATACATCAACATCGCCAGCCGTGCGGCCAATTTCATTAGCAAATATTTTGATGGTCAGCTTGCCTATCCTGTCGACACCGCTTTGGCAGCGCACTGGACACAGGCTGCTGCCGCCGTTCGCAATGATTTGGAAACGCGCGAATACGGCCGTGCAATCCGTGAAATCATGGCGCATGCCGATCAGATTAATCAAGCCTTTGACGCCGCCCAACCTTGGCTAATTGCCAAAGGCCTGACTGATGCAGACCCAGCACAACGCGAAACGCTCCAGCATATTTGCTCGACAGCGCTCGCGGGTTTTAAAGCCTTGACGGTCATGCTGACACCCATTCTGCCTGTGCTGGCGCAACGTGTTGCGCAAGAGCTTTTTGGTTTGCCACGTAGCTTTGTGTGGTCAGATGCCGGCGAGTTACCTGCGCACATCAGTCCCTTTAAACATCTGATGCAGCGTGTCGAGCCCACGATGCTCGATGCATTGCTTGAGCTGCCTGATGAGGCTGCCGCCAAAGACAAACCCAAAGCGGCAGCAGCAACTGCTGCTGCGCCCACAGGATCTTCAGCAGGATTAGTCGATGTCTCGGGTGGGCTCACGCCAGGTGGCGAACCGATCGCGGCCACCATCACTATCGATGACTTTATCAAGGTCGATATGCGGGTCGCGCGGATTGTAGAGTGTGCACGCGTTGAAGGTTCGACCAAACTGCTGCAACTGACGCTCGACCTCGGTGAGGGACGCCACCGTAATATTTTTTCAGGGATTCAGTCTGCGTATCAACCTGAGCAACTCATCGGTCGCCTGACGGTTGTGGTGGCCAACCTTGCACCGAGAAAAATGAAGTTTGGTGTATCTGAGGGCATGGTGCTCTCAGCGAGCCACTTTGACCCAAAGGCTCAACCAGGGATTTACGTCTTGGATCCTGAAAGTGGTGCACAACCCGGCATGCGGATTCGCTAAGCGCACATGCGGGCTGACAACGACTAAACCAGCGGTTGCGGAGCAAGCGCTGCGTCTACAGCCCGGCGCTCATCAAAGACAAAGCAATTGCCCTGATATCCGATGCCGCCGGTTTCCTCGAAATATTTGAGGATGCCGCCATCTAATTGGTAGACGTTTTCAACGCCCACTTCGCCCATAAAAAGAGCGGCTTTTTCGCAGCGGATGCCGCCTGTGCAAAAACTGATGACTGTCTTGCCCACGAGCTCGTCTTTGTGATCGAGTAAGGCCTGGGGAAACTCGGTGAACTTAGTCAAGTTCCAATTGATTGCACCTACAAAGGTGCCGGCATCCACTTCAAAATCGTTACGGGTGTCCAGCAACACAACGGGACGTCCAGCATCGTCGTGACCGTCTGTGATCCAACGAGCCGCAGTCTGCGCATTCACTGCGCGCGCGCGCCCCGACTCAGGACGAATCGTAGGATGGTTCATGCGGATAATTTCACGCTTGATTTTGACCAACATTTTCTTGAAAGGTACGTCTTGCGAGAGACTGAACTTGGCCTCGAGATCGACAAAAGCAGGATCTGCGCGCAGCCAGTCTAAAAAAAGATCTATATTTGCTTGCGTGCCAGCCAAAAATAAATTGATGCCCTCTGGCGTCAACAGCATGGTGCCTTTGAGGGCATTGACTTGAGTCTGTGCCAACATTGCAAGACGTCGCTCTTCGAGATTATCGAGCGACACGAACTTGTAAGCGGCAATATTGGTAATCTGGGTCATTCTGAAATTATAACCACTACAATATTGCGATGAATATCGTTCTCAATGGCCACCCCAAGACACTGCCTGGCCCTACGTCTGTCTCCACGCTCATCGACACGCTCGGCTTCACGGGCAAACGCATCGCGGTCGAACGCAACGGCGAAATTGTTCCAAAAAGCACCTATGCGCACACACTGCTCGAGGCCGGCGATCGTCTGGAAATTGTTGTTGCCGTAGGAGGCGGTTAATCATGCATCCCATTCATATTCGTAGTTTCGTCAATCGGCGTAGTCATATGACCAAGGGTCAGCAAGAAGCCCTTGATGCGTTTTTAAGCAAATGGTCCATTGCCTACCGGCCGAGCTTGCTGAACTTGACCGAGGCGTTTGGCAACCCCGCCCCGACCATCCTTGAGATCGGTTTTGGTATGGGCGAGACTACAGAGCAAATCGCACTCGCCAGACCACAAGATCATTTTCTGGGTGTCGAGGTATTTAATGCGGGCGTGGGCGCCATGCTCAAACGTATCGAAGCCTCAGCACTCACCAACGTACGCTTGATTCAGCACGATGCGGTTGAAGTCTTGCGCGACATGATCGCTCCAGAAACGCTCGCGGGTGTGCACATTTATTTTCCAGATCCCTGGCCGAAAAAACGTCACCATAAACGCCGTTTGATTCAACCTCCCCTGATTGCGCTGCTGGCCAGCAGAATGGCGCCAGGCGCTTACATTCACTGCGCAACAGATTGGGAGCACTATGCGCATCAGATGCTCGAAGTCCTCTCCGGAGAAGAATCGCTTTCGAATACCTGTGAGGGATTTTCACCCAGACCAGACTATCGTCCACTGACGAAATTTGAAAACCGAGGCTTGCGTCTCGGTCATGGCGTATGGGATTTAATTTTTAAAAAGAAAGGCTAATAGTCGGACTCAGGCGCCAAACGCCAACGCCTGCTGAGCCCTAGCGCCCGAAACCACCAAGCTTGCCGAGACCTTTCATGCCGCCCATGGCACGCATCATCTTAGCCATGCCACCTTTTTTCATTTGTTTCATCATGCCTTGCATCTGCTCAAATTGATTGAGCATGCGGTTGACCTCTTGGACCGGCACACCAGCGCCTGCGGCGATACGACGCTTGCGCGAAGCTTTGAGCAAATCAGGCTTGGCACGCTCAAGCGGCGTCATGGAGTTCAAAATGCCCTCGGTCCGGCGCAACTGTTTTTCTGCTTGACCGCCCTGTAACTGACCGGCGGCTTGTGAAAACTGCGCAGGAAGTTTTTCAAGCAGGGAACCCATATCGCCCATCTTTTTGACCTGTGAGAGCTGGTCACGAAAGTCATTCAAATCAAATTTGTCACCAGACTTGATCTTGGCGGCGAGTTTTTGCGCCTCGCCCATATCGATGTTTTTCTGAGCTTGCTCGACCAGCGACACGATATCGCCCATGCCCAAGACCCGCTGAGCCATGCGCTCAGGATGGAAAGGCTCAAGACCATCGAGTTTTTCAGACACGCCCACAAACTTGAGGGGCTTGCCCGTGACATGACGCACCGACAGCGCGGCACCACCGCGCGCATCGCCATCAAGCTTGGTCAGGACCACGCCAGTCAGAGGTAAGGCTTCACCAAAGGCACGCGCAGTATTGACTGCATCCTGACCTTGCATAGCATCGACCACAAACAACGTCTCGATCGGATGAAGCAAGTCATGCAAGGCACGGATTTCGCGCATCATGGCTTCGTCAATACCGAGACGACCAGCCGTATCAACAATGAGTACGTCGAAATGATGGCGACGGGCGTAATCGACCGCGTGGCGAGCAATATCCTCAGGCTTTTGCGTCTCGTCCGATGCAATCCACTCAACACCCACCTGCTCGGCGACCATCTTGAGCTGCTCGATGGCAGCCGGACGGTACACGTCGGCACTCACCACCGCGACTTTCTTTTTACCTGTCTTGCGTCCGTTATGCACATGGTTACCCTCGGACAACCATCGTGCGAGCTTGCCGGTCGTGGTGGTTTTACCCGCACCCTGCAAGCCTGCCATCAAAATAATAGCGGGCGGCTGCATCGCCAATGACAACTCGCTCGCATCAGCACCTAGGTCGCCACCCATCAGAGCCGTCAATTCCCGATGCACCACACCCACGAGGGCTTGGCCTGGGGACAGGCTTCCGACCACTTCTTCACCCAGGGCTTTTTCCTTGACGCTTGCGATGAAATCGCGCACGACAGGCAGAGAAACGTCAGCCTCTAGGAGCGCTAACCGGACTTCCCGCAGCATGTCCTGGGTATTGGTTTCCGTGAGGCGTGCCTCACCCCGCATGGTCTTGACAACACGGGAGAGACGTTGGGTGAGATTTTCAAGCATGATGGCGGTTTCGCTTTACACTAGGCATATGTCTGTCAGTATTGTATTTCACTCCCTCGCTGCGTTGGCCTATACCGTCTTAGGTATCGGCCTTTTTCGCTCGCTTTCGTCGGATACACCGATCGTTAAAGCCGGCCACCTTGCGCGTCTTGGTTTGCTTTTCGCCATTGTTTTGCATGGAATTGCCCTACAAGACACGATTTTGCAGGATGGCAGCCTGAGAGTGGGATGGTCTCTCGCCCTCTCTGCGGCAGTCTGGATCGGCATGATTGTGTTCTGGCTAGAAAGCTTAATTATTCGTATTGATGGCCTGCAGCTGCTTTTATTACCCACCGGCGCGATCGTTTGCTTACTCGCGGCCGCGTTTCCCCAGTCTCAACTCATTGCCCATGCGAATGACGCGGGCTTGCGTATCCACCTTCTGATAGCCTTGTCTGCTTACGCACTGGTCACGATTGCCGCACTACAAGCATTGTTGATGTCAGGTCTTGACCGCAGACTGCATTTTCCGCTTGTAGAGGTGGCGCACACAGGCACTTTGCGACGCGCCGTCGGCCGCCTCTTGGACGCCCAACCACCGCTACTTGCCCAAGAACAGGTGTTGTTTCGCCTGATCTGGGTTGCTTATGTCGCCCTCACGTTGACCCTGATTTCGGGAGCAGTCATCTCTCTTTCTTACTCAGGCAAATGGCTGCCACTGGATCACAAGTCCATTTTTACCCTGCTGTCCTGGCTCACTTTCGGTATTTTGCTGATCGGTCGGTATGTTCGGGGTTGGAGAGGACGTACAGCCCTCCGTTATACGCTCGTGGGCTTTGCCTTTGTCGTGCTGGCCTATACGGGTTCTCGCTTCGTCATCGAAGTCATTCTGCAGAGGCGTTGAGATGGGTAAAACACTTTTCTGGATCGCTGTTTTTTTTGCGGTACTAATCGCGAGTCGGTTTCTAGCTCATCAAGCCGCTAAAAAACGGTTTCGTGATGACAAGGCTCAACAAGCACCCCGTACTCAGCCTCTCCCTAGTTCTGAACAGATGGTGTGTTGCGCGCACTGCGGTGTATTTTTGCCGCGCTCTGAAGCGCTGCTGAACGACAACGAGACGTGGTGTAGCGAAGCTCACGCAAAACTCGGTTCTCCGCGGCCTCGCTAACCCGCCATGATGAAGCTTGATGCGCAAGCTTGGCTTGAACCTCGCGCTGGCATTTCCTTGCGTCCCTCGCCAAATTTTAACGAACGTCCTCCAAGCGTTGAGATTTCATTACTGGTCATTCACAACATCAGTTTGCCACCAGGACAGTTTGGCACTCCCTACGTCGCAGATCTTTTTCTCAACCAACTTGATCTCAAGGCCGACCCGTGGTTTGAGAAAAACTTGCAAGGGCTGACGGTATCTGCGCACTTTGTCATCGACCGCAGCGGACACATCACGCAATTTGTTGCCTGTGACAAACGGGCCTGGCATGCGGGCATCTCGCAGCATGCTGGGCGGGAACAGTGCAATGACTTTTCGATCGGAATTGAGCTTGAAGGCACAGACATCACTGCCTACACGGACGCGCAATATGACGCGCTTGCGGGACTCACGCAATGTATGCGCGCACACTATCCCTTGACGGCCGTCCGGGGACACTGCGACATTGCACCCGGCCGAAAAACAGACCCGGGCGAAGCGTTTGACTGGACCCGCTATGGCCAGCTTGGAGGCTGGCCTGTCGCGGCCCTACCGGCACCGCGACAAGACTGCGACCCAACTGTTTAAACGGGCCTGACTCAACTCAACCGAGTAACAACTGGTTGACGCGCCTGACAAACGCGGTCGGATCAGGCAAGCTCGAACCATCTGCCAACAAGGCCTGCTCAAACAACAAACTGGCCCAGTCATTAAACGATGCATCCGATGCGGACTGCACGCGCTTGACCAACGCGTGCTCGGGATTGATTTCTAGCACGGGCAAAATACTTGGTGCTTCCTGACCTGCGGCCTTGAGCATGCGCTGCAAGTGTGGGCTCAAGTCGTTCTGTCCAACCACCACGCAAGAAGGTGAGTCCACCAGACGCAGGGTCACACGGACCTCTTTGACGCGGTCTTTGAGAGCCTCTTGCAGCCGCTCGACGAGTGGCTTGAACTGCTCAGCCACTTCGGTCTGATGCTTCTTTTCCTCATCGTCGGCCAAGGCTTCGAGATCCAAGCCACCTTTGGCGACTGAGACTAGTTTTTTGCCATTGAACTCACGCAAATGCGACAGCATCCACTCATCGACGCGATCCCACAAGACCAACACTTCGATACCCTTTTTACGGAAGATCTCGAGGTGTGGGCTGTTGCGACCCGCGGTGTAACTATCCGCCGTCACAAAATAAATCGTGTCCTGGCCTTCTTTCATGCGCGAAACATACTCTTCTAGCGTAACGGTCTGCGCATCGGAATCTTCTTTGGTCGAGGCAAAACGCAACAGCTTGGCGATACGTTCGAGATTGGCCGCATCCTCACCCGT
The DNA here is from genome assembly GCA_023653055.1 of Burkholderiaceae bacterium. Classification (GTDB taxonomy): domain Bacteria; phylum Pseudomonadota; class Gammaproteobacteria; order Burkholderiales; family Burkholderiaceae_B; genus Zwartia. The sequence continues at coordinate 81,312 of JAMNXR010000010.1, forward strand.
ACCTTCCTTGAGTACCTGACCAAATTCAGCCCAAAACGTCGCGTATTCGTCTTTCTTGTTTTCTGCCAAATCCTCAAGCAAACTCAAAATCCGCTTGGTCGAGCCCTCACGAATCGCCTTGACGTCACGGCTTTCTTGTAGCAACTCACGCGAGACGTTTAACGGCAAGTCGGCAGAATCAATCACGCCGCGTACAAAGCGCAAATAGGAGGGCAGCATCTGCTCCGCATCGTCCATAATGAAGACACGCTTGACGTAGAGCTTGACGCCGCGACGTGCGTCGCGATCCCACATATCAAAAGGCGCATGCTTAGGGACATACAGCAATTGCGTGTACTCACTGCGACCTTCGACGCGATTGTGCGTCCAGGCAAGCGGGTCATCGTAATCGTGCGATACGTGCTTGTAAAACTCGCGGTACTGCTCGTCCGTCACCTCGGATTTGCTGCGTGTCCAAAGCGCATTCGCTTGATTCACAGACTCCCATTCGTCTTTTTTAACTTGCTCAGACTTTTCCTGATCCCACTCTTCTTTGCGCATTTGCACAGGCAGCGAAATGTGGTCTGAGTAGCGGCGCAAGACTTCGCGCAATTTCCAACCGCTCAGAAACTCCTCTTCGTCGGCACGCAGATGCAACACCACCTCTGTACCGCGGGTGGATTTTTCTGTTGCGCCAATCGAAAACTCGCCCTGACCATCGGACTCCCAAATCACTGCCTGATCGGCAGGCAGACCTGCGCGACGGCTGCGCACCGTGACTTTGTCTGCGACGATAAAGGAAGAGTAAAACCCCACACCAAACTGACCGATGAGCTGGGCGTCTTTTTGCTTGTCACCGGTGAGTTTTGAGAAAAACTCACGGGTTCCTGAGCGAGCGATCGTCCCGAGGTTGGAAATCGCCTCTTCTTTGGAGAGACCCACACCGTTGTCAGAAATTGTGATCGTCCGGGCAGCCTTGTCATAATCCACACGCACATGCAGCTCGCCGTCTCCCTCAAGCAAGGAAGGATGATCAATCGCTTCAAAACGTAATTTGTCGCACGCATCTGAGGCATTCGACACCAGCTCGCGCAAGAAAATTTCCTTGTTGCTGTAAAGCGAATGGATCATCAGATGCAGCAGTTGCTTAACTTCTGCCTGAAAACCCAGTGTTTGAGAGGCGTCTGAAGACGCATTAGTCTGATTCATAGTGCTCACCGTAAGTTATCCACAGATTGGCTTGTCTGAGGGTGATAAACCGCCTCAGGCAAGCTGATGTTTGATAGTTGGGGGGTAACCCGCCGATTTCAAGAGCCAATCCGTTGCTGAGACCTTTACATATCCAATACGCACAGCACGTGCTCATGAAGGCCGCTAAGTGGCAGGGCTCAACAGAGCGATCAATTGCCCAGCATCTGGGCAGTTTTCGAGGGACTCAATGAGTGCGATCAAGGGCTCAGGCGATCCCATCGGCTCTGCGGATAGCGCCCAGCAGCGGTGGAACTTGCTCAGCTGCGCCTCGCGACTCAGAGGACGCTTGGGGCTGGCCAGCATCGCGTCAATCCCGTGTTGCAACACCGTGCCATCATTGAGCCTGACCGTCACTTGCTGAGGTACGAGCGCGTTTGGATTGGGATTGTCATCCTTTTCCATGCGTACTTTTAGGGAAAGTGCGTAGGTCGCCGAGTCAGTCAGCGCTTCCCCACGAAAATGCATGGGATCAAGTGCGCCATGCTGTAAGACCTTGGCCAGAACAAAAGGCATGCACAGGCGAGCATAGTTGGGCGTGGGCTGCTCCAACCCCGGGCGATTGACCAGATGATTGAGCAAGGAGGGTCCTCTGACGATAATTTCAGCCACGTCAGACGCGGCAAACCCTGCTTGCTGACGCAGGATACTCAAGCCCTCAATACCGCCATGCGTGGCGCGGCCGCTAGGGTAGGGCTTGTGACTGAGCTCCGTCAGGCGCCAGCGCTCGCCCAGTCCTTGCATGGCGGTCTCCAGATCCCATTCGGACTCAAACATCGGCAGATAACCAAAACGACCGGTCAACGGCGTCTGGAGACTCGGAAAGCCCGCTTGCGCTAAATCGCAGGACTGAAGCGCCGCGCGGGCGTTTACACCAATCTGCAAGGGCAGCACCACACTACCCTCCGTATGCGCCTGCATGGTGCCGCTGACTTGAGCGAGCTGGTGACCAAAGGCCGCGAGCGTGGTGGCCGCATCAAAACCGCGCAAATGCGCCAACCCCGCCACCGCGCCAAAACCACCTGAAGCCGCTGGGCGGAAAAACCGCAAACCTAACTTAGAGGCCATACCGATTGTGCAAGACACATCGACTCCTGCAGCCAGGGCGGTCAACAACGCGCGCCCAGTGGCTGGGCCGGACATTTGTTGCACCTCCGCGAGCAACACCGGAAGAAGCGTGGCCATTGCATGTAAAACAGCCCCCTCATGCAGGCAATCAAACTCTTGGCAATGCGCTTGATAGGCGTTGACCAATACGGCTTGCGAAGCCGTCAGCTTGGCGCGACGCCCCCAGAGCGTGATATTGGCACCCTCACCCCACTGACTGACGGCAGAGAGTAAAGGGGCCACTTCGGGGGTACTGCCACCTGCAACACCTACTCCGATTGAATCCAGCAAGAAAATTTTCGCCGCAGCAATCGCCTGGGGCGAGAGGTGCTCAAAACGAACACCCGCGGCATGCTGAGCAAGCTTGGCATCAAGACTCGGCATGACCTCTCTCCTCTTTGGTGTGCACAACACGCTGCGGGAAAGGAATTTCGATGTTGTTGGCATCAAACGCGATTTTCAGTTGGCGTAAAAACTCTCGGCGCACAGGACCGTGCCACAAGGCAACCACTTTGATGCGCGCCTTGATCATTACAGCGGACTCTGCCCACTGCTCGACACCCGCAATTTCGATGTCATCCAAAATCTTGTCGCCAAAATCCGAATCATGTCGCAAGGCCGCAGACACATCCCGCATGATATTAAACACTTGATCAATATTTGTACGGTATGACACGCCGACATCAATCACAGCAAAGGCAAAATTGCGACTCAAATTCGTCACGGTCGTGATCACGCCGTTTGGCACAAAATGCACGGAGCCTTCATAGTCACGCAATCGCACATAGCGCAGGGTGACCTCCTCCACGAACCCCGCTTTGCCCGCTACCTCAACAATGTCGCCCTGACGGATCTGATTTTCAAGCAACATCACAATGCCCGTAAAGTAGTCTTTGACCACGCTCTGCGCCCCGAAACCAATCGCGATGCCCGCCACACCCGCGGTGGCCAGCAGCGGCGCGATTGACACCCCCAACTCAGAGAGCGCCAACATAATGGACAAGACAATGATGGTGACAGAGGTGATGTATCTAAAGACCCGACCGAGCGTCTCAACACGCTTTTTTTCCTCATCATCTTGGCTCGCATGCGTCAACCTGACTTGTAGCAAACGAATCGATCGCATGGCGAGGCTGCGCAAGAACCAGGCGAGCCCAAGGATGATCACGACATTGATCATCGAGAGCATAGGCGTTGCCCATTCAGGTACAGCGACACCGAAATAAGTGCTGAGTAATGCATTGATGGTTTGCTGAAACATGCTGTTCTTTCCTAGGGTAAATAAGGAGGTCGTGAGAGCACCGGCCACAACCTAAAATCCAGTATAGAACATGGACTTAGACTGGATTTATGTCCAAGATACGTGGCGCCAAGGTGAAATTTAAATAAGCGTTTAGCTAGATGCTTACCAAGCCTGACTAGACCTTTGACCGGCAAAAATTCAAAAGCTCGGCTATACTTGTAGGCTTAATGCGTTGCCCGGGTGGTGAAATTGGTAGACGCAGGGGACTCAAAATCCCCCGCCGCAAGGCGTGCCGGTTCGATTCCGGCCCCGGGCACCACGTATTTAAAGGCTCTCCACGTTGTACACTTTTTAAATCCCCGTTGTACATTCGTTGTACAAAAACAGCACTGACTGTACAATATTGAACATAGCTTAGCCTATGTTTTTTTTGGGGATACAAATGCCGCAAAAAGTAGAACACACTGTTCACATACTTGAAGGCAAAGCAACGCTCTCAATACGCAAGACTTCACCACATTGGCAAGTTCGCTACAAAGTTGGCAGCAAATGGCTGCGAACAACAACAAAAGAAGAAGACTTAGCAAAGGCCAAAAGCAAAGCAGTTGATTTGGTCACAAACGCTTGGTTTAGAGAGCGAAACAATCTCCCCACTGTCAGCAAACGATTTAAGACAATCGCAAACCTTGCCATCAAGCGCATGGATGATGAAACTGCTGCAGGACATGGCAAAGCTACTTACAAAAGCTACACAAACGCCCTCAAAAAATATCACATCCCACATTTCAAAAACCACAACATAGACAGTGTGGATTACGCAGCACTGCAACGCTTTGCAAGTTGGCGTGCTGCTGAAATGGGAAAGACACCTTCCACAAGCACACAGAATACTCACAACGCAGCACTCAAACGAGTATTTGATGAAGCAGTACTGCGTGGATACATTACAACCGTCCAAGTGCCTCAACTGGAAAACAAGGGGGGCGCAGGCAGCGAGAGAAGACCAGACATACAGATTGACGAATAGCATCGTGTCAGCAGACTATTTGGCAGTATTTTTTCAATCTGATCTTGGTCGTTTGACCCGCAAGTCCTTGGGTACTGATAGCTGGATTAAAACGATAAACAAGTCTGCAATAGAAAATGCTTCAATTCCAATTCCTGCTTTAAAAGTACAAGAACAAATTGTTTCATCACTTCAAAAATTGAAGTCAATTAGTAATAGGGTTTTGTCATTCGAAGAAAGCCTAGCCAAAAACCCTATTAGCTCAACTAAAGTTCTTTCTCAAATTGATAAAGTTTTAGACGCAGTTGGCGAGCTGGCAGATACAGATCGCATTAGTTCTCTCATACGTGAAGGTGAATCAAAGAGCGTTGAGTTTAAAGAGACTTTCAGTCTTGATGTTAACAAACAAACAAAAGAAAATTATATTAGAGCTTCGTCAATTAAAACGATTGCTGCCTTCCTTAATTCTGATGGTGGAGTTTTGTTGATTGGTGTAAACGACGCAGGCGTCATAACTGGACTTGATACTGAAGTTCAAAAATTTCATAAAGCAGATAACATTCATAAGTCACGCGATAGATTTCTCTTGGACTTTAAGAATGCTTTGAAACATCACATTGGTGAACAGTTCTACACGTTCATCAATCATCGCTTAGTTAGCGTTGATTCGCAGATAGTTTTATTTGTGGAGTGTAAGGCATCACCAATGGCTGTATATGTTGATAATAAAGATTTCTTTGTTAGAACAAATCCTTCCACTGATCAGCTTGAAGGTCCAAAACTTGTCGCATACATTCAAAATCACTTTAAAAGTTAAGTTATGAAAAACGTTTGGTGTGTACGTGCTGAGTTTGGTTCTTATACAAACAATTTCGTGAATGGAGGATATGTTGCTATTGACTACAACATTGACTCTTCTCTTGCAGATGTTGCTACACGTGACGAATTGAATTTATTAATCAGAAAGGCATATCCTGATGTCACAAGTAACCTTGTCATTGGTCAACAAGCTGGTCAAGTTGCAAGATTTTTGCTAGACATGAAAGAAGGAGATTACGTTATAACTCCTACAGCTGACACTGAATGGCTATGCTACGGTCAAATCAGTAGTAAAGGTTACTGGTTTAAGCCTGAACGTGATGATGGTTGTCCTTATCGTCATCGTCGTGGAGTCACTTGGAGTGACAAGAAACTTAGTCGTAGTAGTTTTTCTGTTCCATTTCAAAACACCATTAGGTCGTCTTTGACTGTGTTCGCAGTAAGCCAGTGGGACGAGTTTTTAACAACAATCAAAGCTGAAGGTCATGTTTCACAAAAGCATCAATCAGCTTATGACCCCTACGATTCTGTTCTTGAACAAGTGCTTGAGCTTGACGATAAGGAGTTTGAAATCCTTGTGGGTCATTTACTAACAGCCTTGGGATTTAGGAGAGCGAAGTAACTGGAAAGACTGGCGATGGAGGTGTTGACGCCACAGGCATCTTAAATGTAGCCAATCTTGCTAAAGTCAAAGTCTTTGTGCAAGCCAAACGCTACAAGCTTGGTCAACGTATATCAGCCAATACAGTTAAACAACTTAGAACTGCAATACCACTGGGTGGGCAAGGCGCATTCATTACTACTGCTGATTTTCAAGCCGCGGCTCAAGGCATTGCTATTGAGGTTGGTTTCCCTCGCATAGGCCTAATTAATGGCAGACAGCTTGTTGATTTATTGGTTGAGCACTGGCAGGATATCCCAAACGAGTTTCAAGCTAGGCTTGGCCTACGTGTGGGTCTGGTAAAAGTATAAATCGCTACTAGATAGACGCGACGCCTAATGATCTGGAGGCACAAATGAACGAATTTATACTGATATTGATACTGATCATAGTTGTTTTGATCTACTTAAATTTAAGCTTAAAAATTGTCCCTGTCGTTCAAGCCAAAAGTTTATTTCGCACTAAATCTTCAAAACGATATGCAGAAGTTGATTTCATTGTTCCTCAGTTGAAAAGTGAAAGCTACTCATTGACAGGAAATTTTGAATATGTCAATCAAGATACTACGGCTGGTGTACTAGGCTTGAGTCGTTCATTTCAGGTTAAGGGATTTTGCCAAGTATCAGAGCTCTCAATGAAGTCAAAATTCTTTGAAGGCAATATTTTGGTTACATCGTATGAAAACTACCCTGATATTTTGGGCACTTACGATGGCGATACAGTACGTTTCGTTGTTTTTGATAACAGTGTTTTTGAACTGGAAATAAAGTGCTCGCCTGCGTCTTTTGATGAGTTGAAACTACAGTTCAGTACGAATCAAGATACCACGCTCAGAATCCTACATCCTTACTTTAAAAAACAACAAGCCCATCAGTTTCTTATTGGTGGCATTGGCGTAAATATCAATTCAATAAACTACAGTATTGGCTATAACGACTCTTTGTACGAAGGATTTTTGAAACAGTATCAATCTAGTTCTAACAATATCGCTCACGACAGCATATACAAAGCTGTTAGTGAATTAATGATCATTAGAAGAAAGTCTCAAACGCAACTTCGTGAGGAAGCTGTGAGCCACATTGAGTAGCTCAATTTTTTTATTGCTTATTTAAGGCCTGAGACGGATTGGGGAGCATTCAAGAATGGCGTTTTCGATTTGGTTTAGACCACTTGATAAAAATGAAGAGTTGTATTTACGTAATAAAAAGTTTATGGCGGTTGCACGAACATTAGGACCACTCTCTGTTGTTGGGCCAGAGGATCACACCTGGATTGCTTTTTATAGGGTTGAACTACAGAGCAGAAGAATTCATGTTGGTGAAGGTCAATATATTGATGAATCCTTTGGTAGTTCAAAAGCTCAGGGCGGTCAAAAGGTTACAGTTCTTTGGGGCACAGAAACTTCTTTTTCTTATATTTTTAACGTAGCAGAGGAGTTGGGTATTTCTGTAATTTATGACACAAACGCCTCTCTCCACTATTTTGAAACTTCACACCAAGATGCACTCATCAAGGCATTCACTTACGCTGATCGTGCCTTATGGAATTGGTCTCAAAGTCGTTCGATTTTCTCTAAATGTTTTGGTGCTGTTTATCCTGACTTTAATTCTAAAGAAGCCTTGGCTATTCGTGCTGGTATTATGAAAATACTTACTGCGTGAAATAAAGCGAATCACCACTGGCAGCCATTTTTATGTTTTTTAAAGTGCCAGTCTGATACGTAAGACTCATAATAAGTTGTCCATTCAACGAAACTGTAGATGTTTGTCATTGCTCAAGGTTTTCTTTGTTACAGCAGTCTCCATCGTAAATTTCACTAAACATCCAACTTGGTGAAGGTTAGTTTGGTAACTGGAAGGCAAGGAAATTTTTCAGGCTTGGTTAAGTTAGTCTAGTTGTTTTACTTGGTGAACTAGGTATGGAAGTTAGGTGTTTATTAAAAAGCATGGTTTTTGCATGAAATTGGGCGTTTCTGGACTGCAAAAACCATGCTTTTTAATAAATAGTATCCTCAGCAGACCTAGCAACCAAACCAACCAAGTTGACCTTCAAATACCCATCTTTTGCTTGGACTTGGAGCTGCTTGGAAAGATACGGAATATAATGCTGTAAGTCGCTGATTTATGCTCTCTGTCAGCATTGTACAAAACGTTGCACAAAATGACTTAACCGTTAAGAGTGCTTATTTTTATAGCTTGCAGCGGTGCCCGTTTCCTCAAAATCCCCCGCCGCAAGGCGTGCCGGTTCGATTCCGGCCCCGGGCACCATCTTTAATCCCCTTGATTCCCAAGGGATTATTAAATTATAAAAAACAACAAGAAACCATTAAGTACTGCGAGCATTCCAAAAGCTCCGACAAGAACGCCCCCAAGCATCAAGCCTGCAATAGATGAAATGATCGATGTGGACACTAAAATTATAGCGATCTGAAGTAAGGCCTCACCATACTCAAAAGACTTGTTTTTGGATTGAGCTTGTTTTTTTTCATGTTGGATTTTTGACAGCTTTAATTCAAGCTCAATTTTCCCATCTTGTTTATCTGCGTTAGATTCCAAGCGTTGGATCTCTTTCTTTTTACTTGCAATAATTTTTTCTAAATTATTTTTCTCATCCAACGTTAGAGAAGAGCTCTTCCACAGACTGATCTCCATTTGCTCGATACTGTCCTGTAATAAGGACTGCCTTAATGATCGAAATTCTGAAATGGTTTGATAATTAGATTCGATAATATTGCTAGAGGCCATGATTTTAAGTTCTTCGCCTCCACCTAAGCCTGCAAGCGATAACACTAAAGCAAAAAGAGAGATGGTTAAGGCCTTGATAGCGTGCGGACTTTTCTCACCACCACCAGTCTTTATGATCTCTTCAGACGTTTTTTCGGCTTCCATAAAATCCTATGAACATGCATTGATTAATGTGATGAGTCTTATTTCAAGTTTTGTGTAGCATTCTAGGCTAGGATGCGATCCGATCGTATTGTAATATTCAGTTGGTGCTTCTCCCCAAAAAGACACGCCGAATTGGTGCAAGAGGCCTTTGATCGCCCCACAGTCATGAAGCTAAATTGAAAATAATCAACGCACAGCATTTTGACTCTGCCAACTTTCCCTCACATATTTGGGAACAACTTTGAAGCTTTGGGCTATTTCTGACTTGCACATTAGTGCAGAAAAAAATCGACGGGCACTCAGCGCGTTATCTGATTTTCCAGATGACTGGTTAATACTGGGCGGTGATGTCTGTGAGCGTATCGGAGATCTCGAATGGGTTTTTGCGCTCTGTACCAAGAAATTTTCTAAAGTCTTCTGGGTGCCAGGTAATCATGAGTTATGGTTAGTTACGCAAGAAGAGCAACAGCGCGGTAGTCCTTCGAAATACGCCGCCTTGGTGGCCCTTGCGAGAAAATATGGAGTGGTCACACCCGAGGATCCCTGGCTGACATACCCGGTCACGGGTCATCTGATCGTGCCTATATTTACGTTGTATGACTATTCCTTCAGGCCAGCAAATATCTCTCTTGATCAGGTATTCGATTGGGCGATGGAAGAAAACTGCGTCTGTACGGATGAGGTTGCAATCAAAGCGGATCCCTTTCGCAGCATCGATGATTGGTCCAGACAGCTTTGCGAACAAACACGCATGCGGTTGGACAAGGATCTTCCATCCGATGCCAGAACTATTTTGATCAACCACTTTCCGCTCAGAGAGGATCTGGTCCATATCCCGCGCATACCAAGATTTTCACCTTGGTGCGGTACGACACAAACCGAAGATTGGCACCTCCGCTATCGCGCCGATATCGTGGTGAGCGGGCATCTCCATGTGCGAGGGACAAAAGTCAGGGACCACACACGATTTGAAGAGGTATCGCTCGGTTACGCACGTCAATGGGACGAGGAAAAAGGTTTAAAACACTACCTGAGAGATTTGATTCCAAACCCTGCGGTCTACGATCAAACTAAATTTCCTGAGCGCACTTGACCGCGTATCCTAGTCAATCATACGTTTCATCATATCGCCGTGCACAATCATTCGAGCAATCACGGCATAGGTAAAGTGATCTAGGCTCTTGAGTACTTGACTGACTGAATTAGGTGCGATTATCTCTGACGCATTGTCAGCAGGTTTCCACTGTCTCACCATGCTCGAAGCGCGTTCATAGATGTTAATCCCCTCACGCACTAGCACACCTTGTCGCTCCAACGGTTCGACTGCAAGCCAAAACGCCGCAAGAAAACTAGGCCAATACGACAAATGCCTATAGAGACTGGGTTCAGCTGGGCTGGGTATTGGTGCGCCAAAGGTATTCAAAATTTTAATGAGCGCTGCGACGTTCGTGGGTAGGTCAGTAATGGCGGGTAAAGGACGCGCGGGCTTGATGAGGGCGTCTTTATTTTTCGCAATGTGCGCCAAGGGGTCGATCAGTGCTGAAGCATGGGCGCCCTGATGCTCACCTTTGTTGATGGAACGTGAGTCAGCCGACAAACTAGCGTGCAGGTATGACAAGACTAGTAGCGCACGAGAATTCGCATGGCCGTAGTCCTCTAAAAGCAAAACAATTTCGCTTTTATCTTTTTCGCTCAAACCCAGAGCCGTGCAGACCGCATCGGGCCAAGGCATCACACGATCAACCAGCGTCGTTTGTTGGCGAAGCACCCGAGCAGATGCGTTGAGAGTCGTGCTGCCATAAAGCGGCCTGGCTAAAGACCATGTCATCTCGAGTCCACCCGGAATGGTGGCGAGATGCCTCCAAATCAGATTCACAAAGGGCACACCCAAGGTTTCTTTGATATCGGCAAATATCGCAGCGATCTCGGGTGTCGCGTCTTTCTCGGATACAGTGTGGACAGAGTCGAGTTGATGGGTCGTTGTTGTTTTCATTGTGACTCAATTCGAAGAATGGCGATCGCGAAAAATGATTACTGATTAAGCCTTGAGGCCTAATGTCCCCCACCCATTTTTTTATGCTCAAAACGACTGAGAATTCTCACTAACGGCCACAACAATATCAGATAGAAAATCGCTGCCAACACGATCGGCGAAGGGTTATAGAACAACGATTGCGCATCACGAGCAACACGCAACAGCTCTGGCATGGCGACTGCACTCGCCAGGGTTGTGAGCTTGATGACCTCGATCGTATTGCTAATGAGATCCGGCATGACGTTTCGCGTGGCCTGCGGGATCTGTATATGGATCAGAGTTTGTGTCGCAGAGAGTCCCGTTGAGCGTGCCGCTTCGATTTGTCCGTTGGGGACACTCTCAAGGCCCGCCCTGAAAATCTCACCGTAATAGGAAGAGTTATTCAGCATAAAGCCAATCACAACGGCGAGTAACTTGGGAAGTTCCCAACCGAGGAAGGGTGTACCGTAATAGATAAAAATCAAGAGTACGAGGGGTGGCAACGCTCTGAACACATCAATATAAATGGCCAAAAGCGCGCGTGCCCAGCGATTTTTAAGCGTGATCGACAGCACGCCGACCAGCAGTCCCGCAGCCAGGCCAAAGGGGATCACAAGCGCCGACAACAACAGTGTGTTGAGCAAGCCTTTTAACAAGTAAGGTGCGACTTCGATGTAAATCGGAATATTGAAAAAACTCTTAAATATCTCGTCCATAGCGCTCTCTATTGCTTCCAGCGAAAACGAGTCTCGGTCCAGCGTCCAAGCAGCACCACTGGAATGAAAATCAACAAGCAACCAATCGCACCCAGCATCAGGGGCGTGGCGTTGCCGGAGTTACTCATGGCAGACTGCGAGTTGTTCAACACTTCGCTCAAACCTACAACCGAGCCAAGGGCGGTACTTTTCGTAATGGCGATCACGCGATTGGTCAAAGGTGCAACCGTTAAACGAACAGCCTGAGGCAATACGACATACAACATGCTTTGCAGCCAGCTTAGTCCCGTGGAGCGCGCGGCTTCTGATTGACCTTTGGGAACGGAAACGATTCCTGCCCAACAAATTTCCTCGACAAAGGCCGCTAGTACGAGTGAAAGCGCCAGCCATGTGGCGGTAAAGGCCGACATTGAAATTTGAATATAGGGAAAAGCGAAAAACAGCATCATGATGACGACAAGTGGCGGTAAGGCGCGCATGATGTCGGCAAAACAAATAATAAAAAAGTTAAGTGGCTTTAGCTGCAAGGCGCGCAGCACTGCGAGCGCCATGCCCAAGACGAGCCCAGTGATAGCAACCACTAGACCCAACTCAATCGTGACCACCATGCCTTTGAGAATATCAGGCAGATATTCCAAAGCAATCTCAAGATTGAAAAACGAGAAAACGAGTGCTTTTAAATCCATATGTGTCGATTACCCATCCTCAAGCGGCGTGCTCGCTCATACGCGCGAGAAACGCCTGGGTGCGCGCGTGTGTCGGTGCACCAAAGATTTGCTGTGGCGTACCCTGTTCGACAATTTTTCCTACATCCATAAATACGACGTGATCGGCCGCAGCACGGGCAAAGCCCATTTCATGGCTCACTACCACCATGGTCATCCCATCGTCTTTGAGTTCGCGCATCACTTTGAGCACATCGCCCACGAGTTCAGGGTCGAGCGCACTGGTCGGTTCATCAAACAATACAACCTTGGGGCGAAGCGCGAGTGAGCGCGCAATGCCGACACGTTGTTGCTGACCGCCCGACAACTGATCAGGAAAAGCTGAAGCTTTTTCCAATAACCCTACGCGTTTGAGTGCGTCCAGCCCACGCGCATTTGCATCCTCTTTGGAAAGCTTCTGGACTTTACGCAAGGCAAGAGTCACATTATCCAGAACGGACATATGACGGTACAAGTTGAAGTGCTGAAACACCATGCCAATGTTTTGCCGGATACGATTGAGATCTGCGCCGACGGCAGTGATGTCCTCTTGATCCACCAAGATGGATCCGGAACTCGGTTCTTCAAGTCTGTTACAGCAACGTAGCAAGGTGCTCTTGCCCGAGCCGGACGGTCCGATCATAAAAACTAGCTGCCCCTTCATGACATCCAAATCAATGCCTTTCAGTACTTCATTGTCGCCAAAGGATTTATGAAGATTCGTAATTTTCAAAATCGGGGTTTGCATGAGCGATCCGGTCGGGCAAGTTTTATTAAATGATTAGCACTTAATGCATTAACACTTTAGGTTGACCGGCGTTGGGTCATAGCCAGGCATATTGGGTACACCCTGACCAACACCCACGGTGATTGCCGCCGAACCCGGTTCTGGGGTGAAGCCAAACCATTTTTGGGCAAGCTTACCAACCGTACCATCTTGCTTCAAGCACTTAAGGGCGTTGGAAATACGGTCTCGTCCTTCTTTGTCATCCAATCGAAAGGCCAACGACCACACAAGTCCAGTCGGCAGGATATAGGTCAATTTGACCGCTGGGTTTTGTTTGGCAGACCAAGCGCCGACGGTGTTACCTGTCATATTTGCATAAGCGCGTCCTGACTGAACGGCTTGGAGCGCATCTGCATTGGTCGCGTAAACGTCATATTTAAAGCCGTATTTAGCGGCATTATCTTTTGCCCAGCCCTCGTATGCCGAACCTTTGTTCAAGGCTATTGTCTTGCCTTTCAAGTCCTCGAGTGACTTCATATCAGGCGTTTTCTTGAGCTGGACAAAAGCGTAGTCTGTATTCAGATAGCCTTCGGAGAAAAGCAGGGCTTTGGCACGGGCTTCGGTGACAGTCGTAGGCGCCAACACAAAGTCATATTTCTTGGCATTCAAGCCAGGAATTAGCGCTGAAAACTCGGTCCCTTCGATCGTGATTTTCGTACCCAATTGTTTAGCCAAGGCATGGCCCAGCTCGACGTTAAATCCGTCAATGCCACCACCCAGCTTAGGCATCGCATGTGGCGCAAAGGTTGCATCGACACCCGTAACCAAAGGCTTGTTTGCCCAGGCAGCCGAGGCGCAGGTTGCGCTGATTGCCATAGCAAGTCCAAAACGTACTGCGCGCTTCGATAAAGAAGTAAAACTAGTCATCATCAGTCCTTTTTAGAGCAGTGGAGGTTTACCCAACGCGGAGCCTGGACCGACACGCTCTGTGATGAGCGTGTAGTGTTCAGGACGTCGATGGGCGGCAAAATTAAAGATGTGCTGCTTAAAGGTGTCCCCGAGTGCAAGGTCAGCCTGACAGAAAATGACCTCGTCATCTTCGCCTTGCGCCTGGGCAACAATTTCTCCGGTAGGCGCCACGATGGCGGATCCGGCGAAAAGGTGAAATCCATCTTCTTTGCCTGCTTTGCCTGCTGCAGCGACCCATACACAGTTTTGGTATGCGGCCGCTTGAAGCGACAAGAGATGGTGAAACATTCTTAAGTGAGGCGGCTCATTCCAATGAATATTTTGGGAGGGCGTGTTGTACCCAACCGCAACGATTTCGGCGTTTTGGAGAGCCAGTACGCGCCATGCTTCGCCCCAACGGCGGTCGTTGCACAAAAGCATACCGATACGCGAATCCATTGTTTCCCAGACATTGAAGCCTTCGTTGCCGACCTCGAAATATTTTTTCTCAAGATGCTGAAAAGGTGCGTGCGATTTGTTGTCGCTGTGACCTGGCAAATGAATTTTTCGATAACGCCCAACGATTTCTGCCTGCTGATTTACAAGGATCGAGGTGTTGAAACACTTGCCTTCTTTGGAAACTTCGGCATAGCCAAGATAAAAACCAATACTAAGTTTTTTGGCTGTATCAAATAAAATTTGCGTATCCGCGCTTGGCATCGTTTTTTCAAAATAGCGATCGATGGCTTCTTGCTCGGTCATCCAATAGCGTGGAAAAAATGTAGTTAATGCCAACTCTGGAAACACCACCATTTTCGCGCCACGACCCGCCGCTTCTTTCATCATCTCCAGCAAACGTGAGACCGCCTGTTTACGTGTATCTTGAGGCTGAATGGGGCCCAGCTGGGCAACGGCCAAACCAAAGGGACGTTTGCTCATGATCAGTGCTTCTCCGAAGGATCAACGGAAAAATATTTACGCATGACTGAATTTGGGTTCCCGTTCAAACGCTGTCGCAGTACAGGTTCCGGTGTCGAACGCTTAATAAACTGACCAGAACCACGTGCGACCTTGAGCTCGCCGTCAGACACCACCAGACGTCCACGACTGAATACCTGCTCGGGCCAACCTGTGATTTTTTTCCCTTCGTAGGGTGTGTAGCCCACGTTATCGTGCAGCATGCTCGTTGAAATCGTGACCGCTTTCTCGGGATTCCAAATCGCCAAGTCTGCATCACTGCCAACGGCAATCGCGCCCTTTTGTGGATACATGCCATAGGTGCGGGCATGATTAGTGGCCGTGACCGCCACAAATCGCTCGATTGTCATGCGTCCTTTTAAAACACCCTCCGAAAACAGCAAGGGCATACGGACTTCAAGTCCTGGCACACCATTGGCCATGTCCTTGAAGGTCGTGGCATCACCTTTGGGTAGTTTGCCAGACTCATCAAATCGATAGGGAGCATGATCGGAGGAAAACATTTGCAAGGTTCCATTGATCAAACCTTGCCATACAGCCTCTTGCGAGGCCTCGTCACCGGGTGGCGGGCTACAACAAAACTTTGCACCTTCAAGGCCGGGCAGGTCAATGTCTTTCGCGGTCAAAAAGAGATACTGTGGGCAGCTCTCGGCGTGGATCGGCAAACCAAGCGCTTGGGAGGCATGAATGACGCGTACAGCCTCCTGGCCCGCGACGTGGACGATCAGCAAAGGCACGTCGACGAGACGCGCGAGTGTGACTGCACGGTTAGTGGCTTCGCTCTCGGCGAGGCTGGTGTGCGCTACCGCGTGGTATTTGGGCGCAGTCAGACCTCGATCGACCAAGCGACGTGCGATCCAGCGGATCATGTCGTTGTTTTCAGCATGCACCATGACGAGTGCACCTTCTTTGCTCGCACATTCCAGGACATCGAGAACCTGATAGTCATCAAGCTTCATCCGATCGTAGGTCATATAAATCTTGAATGAAGTCACACCGTTCTTAATGACTTCGGGCAAATGCTGTTCAAGCGCTTCGGGTGTAGGGTCCGCCAAAATCAAATGGAACCCGTAATCAATCACTGCTTTTTCTGCAGCGCGCTTGGCGTAATCGGCGACTACCTCGGGAATTTTGTTGCCACGATGCTGCGCCGCGAAGGGAACGATCGTCGTCGTCCCGCCAAACGCTGCGGAGACGGTTGCGCTGTAAAAATCATCGGCGCACATCATCCCCATACCCGAGAGCTGCTCGACGTGGCAATGGCTGTCAATCCCGCCTGGTAACACCCAGCGACCCGCCGCATCAACGTCCTGCTTGCCTGGTGACAAGTTTTTTGCAATCGCAGCGATGACGCCGTCTTTGATGCCGATATCAGCGTAATAGGTTTCATTTGCGGTGCAAATACGACCATTGCGTATAGTCACATCGAATGTGGTGTTGGTGCTCATCTTGTTTGCTCCGTTCTCAAGCTTTAATCGGTTGTCGACCTCTGCTGGTCACCGATAAGCCAACGCGGGCAATGGTGGCCTCGAGTTCCTTGACGGTCAACGCATCAATTTTCATTCCGGGTGCGCGGATAGCGCGGCTCTTGATCGCGCCGCGTTGTTGGTAAACGTGCTTGCGCAACGCCAGTCCGAGCTTAGGTTGAAACTCGTAACGAATGAGGGGGCAGTAACGATCGAATACCGCAGCTGCGCCAACGTGATCGCCTGCTGCGAAGCGGTTGTAGATTTCAACAAGGACCTCTGGATAGGCAAAGCCCGTCATTGTGCCAACCGCACCCCGTTGCAATTCCTCTAGAAAAAACATTCCGCCCAAACCACCAAAGATTTTCATGGCATCGTCGCCGGCCAACTCACGGATACGACTAATTTTGGGGCCCACGGGTGGCTCTTCCATCTTGATCATATGGACGCCACCTTCCTTACCCAAGCGGGCTACTACCTCAGGACGTATTTCGGTACCGAAAGAGTCAGGGAAGTCGTGAATCACAACAGGGATCTTGACCGCATCTGCGATCGCTTTGTAATAGTCAAACAAGAGTGCATCGCCTGCGTTATCCAAAGGCGCGGCAAATACTGCTTCGGCACCCGCGTCCTGCGCCTCTTGGGCTTGTTCGATCGCGCCCGTAATGCCGTGCGCACGCACTCCGACCCATACGGGGACACGCCCTTTCGTATGTTTGACAAAGGTTTCAGTGACCAGACGGCGTTCCGCATTGGAGAGTTTGTGCAATTCACCCAGAAAACCCAAGATTGCTAAACCTGTCACGCCGGTTTCCAGCAAGAAATCGACTAGGCTCTTGATACTTTCGGTGTCAACCCTGAGTGAGTCATCAAAGGGAGTCGGACAAATTGTGAACACACCTTGGGCGTTGAGCGGGGCTGGCATCGCATCTCCGTAGAAAATAATTGGCACACCAAATCGAGTGCCTTCTACCGAATGCTATCTTTCTTATCTTAGAACATCACTTGTTTTTTTATCATTCACCCATAACCTGTTGTTATGGATGAATCTAAGGTTTTTACTTTTCTCGCACACCAAAACCCTGTGCTTTAACAGTCTCACGCAGCACGCGCGCAAAGTCTTGGGCAAGTTGTGAAAGCGGTTCGAAGCGAGACTGCACGAGATTGATGGCGAGTGTTTTCGTGTGCGCAATGGGACGCACGACAAAATCTCCCGCCGCGCTGTGCGCTGAAAACTCATCTACGATGGCAATTCCGCCGCCTGCCTTGACGAGGGTACATGCATTGTGAGGCGAGCTCACCTCGATGGCGACGCGCCGCACATACCCCGCCTCCTGAAACATCTGCTCGACAAGTGTGCCAAAGGGCGTTTCACTGCGATAAGACACTAATGGGTAAGGCAGCAAGTCCTCTATCTTTAGCATTGATCGGCTCGCCAAAGGATGGTTATAAGGAAATATGACGACCAAATTCCCTTGACCGATGGGCTCGGACGATAGATTGGGATGCTGCGATGGCAAAATAACAGCACCTAAATCGGCGCGGCGCTCAAGCAACATTTGTGTAAGGGGCACAAGGGTTAGGGGTTGAAAAGTAACTTTGACTTCGGGATGCGTCTGATGAAAGGCCGTGATCGCCATCGGTATCAGCATATGGCCAATACTGGGACTCGACACTAAATGCAAAATACCGCTGCGCTTTTCCGAGAGCTCATTGGCGAGTTCTTCGACTCGGCGAACTCCGTCGTAGACGGCTTCGACCTCTTTAAATAGTTGTCGCGCCTCAGGAGTGGGGTAAAGACGCCCTTTAACCCGCTCGAACAAACCAAAACCGAGTCGTTGCTCCGTGTGGGAGAGCAGACGACTGATCGCAGGCTGAGAAACATGCAAAAGCTTCGCCGCCCCACTAATGGATCCAGACGTCATCACTGCACGAAACACTTCTATTTGCCTCAGATTCAATTGCATAGGTCCGAGCCCCTGAAAACGATGTCCTTAAACCATAACACCATGTTAATGCTAGTACATAAAATGACAATGTTAATCATGCTTGAGCACTGCTAGACTCGCGCTAAAGAGGAGAGAGCCATGTCAAAAACCATATTCGTCATCAATCCAAACTCATCACAGTCCGTTACGGACGCTTTTGACGAAGCACTCAACGATTTACGCATCCCCGGCGGTCCCGCGATTCAGTCTCTTACGCTGACTGAAGGCCCTCCAGGCATTCAGTCGCAAATGGATGTTGAAAACGTGACGCTGCCAATGGTCAAGCTTGTTAAAAGCCTCGATGCCAAGCACGGAGAGGGCGCAGGCGCGTATGTCGTAGCGTGTTTCAGCGATCCTGGCTTACATGCGTTACGAGAAGCCACTTCAAAACCTGTTCTTGGGATTAGTGAGTGTGGCATTTTGACCGCCCTCACCCGTGGTCACCGCGTCGGCGTAATTGCGATTTTGCGTACCTCTATCCCGCGTCACGGTCGCATGTTTGGTGCAATGGGTCTCACCGAACGCGTGGTTGCAGAGGTTCCTTTAGGCATGAACGTCACAGACCTCGTCGATGCTGATCGCACGCGCGCGGGACTCTTGCGTGCAGGTCAACAGCTACGAGATACACATCTCATTGATGTTGTCGTACTTGGCTGCGCTGGCATGGCGGCTCATCGCGCCTGGCTCGAGCAACAGTTAGGCGTCCCCGTTGTGGAGCCCACTCAAGCGGCAACAGCAATGGCGATCGGCAGAACACTTTTAGGCTGGTGAGGTCAAATCCATGCAGGATCCAATGAAGCAAATGGAATTTACCTCACGCCTAATTCATGTGGTCGGCGATGAGGGCGTGATCTTAAATCCTGCAGATCAAGAATTCTATGTCAACGATTGGCTAGGCAAGTCTCATGGCCGCACAGTCGCCGTTGTCAGGCCGCGCAACACGGCTGAAGTATCAGCCATCATGCGACTATGCCATCAATCTCAAACACCTGTTGTTCCTCAAGGTGGCAATACAGGCATGAGCGGGGGTGCTACCCCAGACATGAGCGGTGCACAGGTCATTCTCTCCTTGAATCGTATGAAGCGTATTCATGAAGTAGATCCCGTCAACAACACGCTGACAGCGGATGCGGGTGTTGTTCTAGCGGACATTCAACAAGCCGCAAGGGCTGTCGATCGCTACTTCCCCCTCAGCCTAGGTGCTGAGGGCAGCTGCACAATTGGAGGAAATCTCGCCACGAATGCCGGCGGCACTGGCGTTCTACGCTATGGCAATACGCGCGACCTGACATTGGGCCTTGAAGTCGTGTTGCCAGACGGAAGGGTATGGAACGGCTTGCGCGGTCTGCGCAAGGACAACACGGGCTACGATTTAAAAGATCTGTTTATTGGCTCTGAAGGTTCACTCGGGATCATCACCGGGGTCGTACTGAAGCTCTTCGCCGCACCCGCCGGACGCGTTTCTGCTTGGGTCGGAGCGCAAGAAATGACGTCAGTCGTGACGCTGCTCAATCGGCTACAGGCCGCCTGCGGGCCTCGCCTGAGTGCCTTCGAAATGATGTCTGGCCCAAGCCTAGCACTTGTGACGCGCCACCTTGAAGCCCATGTGTCTCCGCTGGATAAAACCTACCCCTATTACGTCCTCATTGAACTGGCCGATACGAATATGAGCGGATTGCAAGAAATGTTGCAAGACGCACTGACCTTGGCAACCGAGGATGGGCTGATTGATGACTGTGTCGTCGCGATGAATGAAGCACAAAGCGTGTCGATGTGGCGGCTACGCGAAGGCATTTCAATGGCTCAAGTCAAAGCAGGTAAAGCGGTCAAACACGATATTGCATTACCGATTTCGAGCCTAGCGACATTTGTCAAAGAAGCAGACGAGGCTGTGCAGAAAAGTTTTCCTGAGTTACCCATTATTAACTTTGGGCATATTGGTGATGGGAACTTGCATTACAACTTACTGCTACCTCTCGCTATTTCAAATACTGCCTATAAAGAAACAACTGATCATTTAAATAAGAGTATTCACGATCTTGTGACCCAATTTAACGGTAGCATTAGTGCTGAGCACGGCGTGGGGACCTTACGTCGCGATGAATTGAAGCGGTATAAATCAAGTGTCGAAATGGACCTGATGAACGCGGTCAAGCGCGCGATCGATCCAAATCAGATTATGAATCCAGGGAAATTACTTTGATGAGATATCTTACCAAACAGTTTTGGGCTTTGCTGTCTATCACGATGACAGTATTCAGCACCGCATCAATCGCCGCCGAACCTGCGCTCCCGCAAACAATTAAGCTTGTCGTTCCCTTTACAACAGGCGGCAGCAACGACATTTTTGCGCGTGCAATCAGTGAACAGTTAGGAACAAAGTTGGGCGTCACCGTTATCGTCGATAACAAACCGGGAGCAGGCGGTGTCGTGGGCGCAGCAGAGGTGGCACGCGCCAAGCCTAACGGGGGTACCTTACTTTTTAGTTCCAACTCCTTTGTGACACGCGCGGCCGTCGATACCAATCTGCCTTTTAATCACCGGACTTCTTTCACGCCTGTCGCAATGGTGGCTCAAGGCGCACTTCTTTTGGTGGTCGCTAACCATACCTCTTATCAATCAACAGCCGAACTCATCAAAGGTGCCAAACAAAAACAAGTGAATTATGCGACAGCAGGAATTGGCTCGATTGCTCACCTCAGCACAGAACTCATGAACTCGATGGCGGGCATTCAAATGACCCATATCCCTTACAAAGGAATTTCACCTGCACTCACAGATATGGTGGGCGGTCGTGTCGAGGCTCTGATTGCAACGCCTGCTTCAGTTGGTGGAGCCTTAAGGGCAAATCAAGTGCGTCCTATCGCCGTCACGACGTCGACACCTTCGCCGTTTTATCCGGAGCTTCCACCGATGGCACAAGCAATACCTGGATATTCAGTGGACGTGTGGTGGGGAGTGTTGGGTCCCGCCGATATGCCTCAAGCGATTGTGGATCGACTGAATAAGGCCATCAACGATGTCTCTCAATCTCCGAAAATGAAAGAGATTTTTTCAAAAGAAGCGGCTGTGCCCTATATTATGTCCGCCAAAGAGTTTGGGACGTATATGAATCAAGAACTCGATAAATGGCAAAAGGTCGCCAAAGAAAGAAATATCAAACTCACGGATTAAAGCCGCTTAGCTGTTATTTCTGAGTGGCAAAATTCATCTTTGCCATATGTTTGTAAGGCGGTGAAAACACGGTGGGATCACCGCCACATTTTTTAGTGATGGTCGCTGCAGCCGTCATGACTAATGGCAAAAATTCTTTAAAGACCTTCCGGTCAAATCTAAACACCGGCATGCCCAACGAAATAGCGCAAATAAGCGTCTGTTTAGGTCCGAAAATCGGGCAAGCAATCGCAGCCGCTTCTGAACCGCGCTCTGAAAGAGAAACTGAGTAGAAGCTCTGTCTAATCAGGTCGAACCGCTCACCCTTTTCACCAGAAAACGCCAACAAGACCTTTCCGGCGGCCCCTTTATCAAGCTCGACAATCTCACCTTCCCTCACATGCATACGCACGGCTCTGGGCTGCACCATTCTGTGCAAGCACACTCGGTCATTGCCCTCTCGAATGTAGATGGCTGCCGTTTCTTTGGTGTCGCGAACAAGATTTCTCATGACTGGCGCTGCGTAATCCCAAATCCGGAAGGTTTCTTGATAAAGCATTCCCAGATAAAAGGGCTTGGCACCCAGCATGAACCGTCCGTCATCCAGCCGATTGATAAAACCAGCATGCTCCAGCGACTCACACAAGCGCAAAATCGTGCTGTGGTAGAGCCCCGTCACAGCGGAGATTTCCGCCAGCGTCATCCCTTCAACGCTCTTCTCAAAGGCCAATAGGATTGAGAGCGCACGATTAACGGCTGCGACGCCAGGTTCCTTCTTTTTAATCACCATACAACAACCTCAGATTTGAAAACAGACATGCCTTCTATTTTTGATATGATAAGCCATGATTTTCCCTCACCATATCTGATGACAGCTGGAGAAGTAAATGGACTTGCAAGCATGTGCTGATGGGCTCGATAGCGATGAAGTGATGATTCAAGATTTGGTCGCTAAATTTGTCGATCAAGAACTGATGCCACTAGAAGCTGCCGTGCTCGAGCGTGAGATCAGAGGCAAACATCTCGCCCTGACAAAAGAAGAAGAAACTCCCCTGCTTGAAAAATGCAAAGAGCTTGGACTTTGGGCATTGGACGCACCTGAGGAGTATGGCGGCGCAGGCCTTTCAAGCGTCACGCTCATGGCACTCAACGAAGAGATCGGTCGCACCGTCACGCCCTTTACGTTTCCACCAGATTCGCCCAATCTGCATATGTTGATGGCT
This sequence comes from Burkholderiaceae bacterium, assembly GCA_023653055.1. Lineage (GTDB taxonomy): Bacteria > Pseudomonadota > Gammaproteobacteria > Burkholderiales > Burkholderiaceae_B > Zwartia. Next base: position 104,180 of record JAMNXR010000010.1, read on the forward strand.
GTAGCCACCGAGAGCCAAAAGATCAAGTATCTTGAGCCGTATGCAGCAGGTACCGCAAAATCTGGGATCGCGATTTCTGAGCCCAACGCGGGTGGTGATCCTACAGGAATGATTACGCGTGCGGAGCGAGATGGTGATTCTTGGGTCATCAACGGTCGCAAAATCTGGGTGAGCCGTATGAAAAAAGCGGACTTCACCGTTGTGATGGCGCGCGTGGGACAAGGCAAGCGCCACGAAGGCATCACTGCGTTTATCGTAGATAAAGGGACACCAGGCTTTAATATTTTGCGCGAGATCCCAATGCTGGCCGGGCACAGAACGTATGAGCTCGCCTTTGAAGACTGCCGCATCCCCGCTGAAAACGTACTCGGTGAAATTGGCGAAGGCTTTGCACCGATGCAGTTGCGCTTAAATATCCGTCGTCTGCAAATGGGCGCCTGGTGTATCGGCATGTGCCGTCGTGCGCTTGAAATGATGAGCTCGCATGCCAAACAACGCACGACCTTTGGCGCGCTTCTTGCGGATCGACAAGCCATTCAGTGGTGGATCGCAGACGGAGTCATGAAAATGCATGCATGCCGTTTGATGGTGCGCGATGCCGCCCGCAAATTGGACCTTGGTCAAGATATCCGGACTGAAGCCTCAATGATCAAGGTCTATGCCACTGAACTCGCCTCCGAAGTGCTCGACCATGCGATGCAAACATTTGGCGCGATGGGTGTGACCAAAGAGCTTCCTCTGCATTTGATGGCGCAGAAAGCACGCGTGATGCGTGTCTATGAAGGCCCGAGTGAAGTGCACCGTATGTCGATCGCCAAAAAGATTTTGAAAACCGTTAGGTAAGTCGATGACCTCCGTCACCCCCAATCAATCAGGTAGCAAACCCCTGGACGGCATCACCGTCATTGATCTCACGCAGATCTATCAAGGTCCCTATGCAACATTCTTGATGGCAAAAGCCGGCGCGAACGTCATCAAGATCGAACCCATCACGGGCGAACCCTCGAGGATTCGCGCTAAGGTGAGTGGCGAGGCCTCCTTACCCATGGTGATGCTCAACGTCAATAAAAAGGGCATTACGCTGAATTTAAAAACAGAGAAAGGCAAAGCGCTTTTAAAACGCTTGATTCTGGATGCGGATATTTTGGTTGAAAACTTCACCCCCGGCGTCATGGATCGCTTGGGTTTGGGCTGGGACGTGCTGCATCAGATTAATCCCAAATTGATTTACGGTTCTGGCACTGGCTTTGGGCTTTCTGGTCCTGATAAAGACAATCAAGCAATGGACGTCACAATTCAGGCGTCTTCAGGGGCGATGAGTGTAACGGGCTATCCTGACGGGCCTCCTCTGCGTTCAGGCTCTTCATTTATTGACTTTTTAAGTGGCGTTCATCTGTACGCAGGCATCATGACGGCGTTGTTTGAACGCACCAGAACAGGGCTAGGTCGGCTCGTTGAAGTTTCTATGCAAGAGACGGCCTATCCAACGCTTGCCTCAAATTTTGGCCTTGTCTTTCGCAGCAAAGGAAAAATTCCTGAACGTGTGGGCAATCGGCATGGCGGCTTGGCACTGGCGCCTTACAACGTCTATGAGGCAAAGGACGGTCATATCGCGATCGTATGCGCCACAGAGGATCACTGGATCAAAATTCTTAAAGCCATGAATAGGGAAGACTTGATTCATGATGACCGTTTTTCAACGAACAAAGTCCGTGTAGAAAACATCAAACGCACCGATGACTTTGTCGAAGACTGGACACGTTCCATCACCAGAAACGAGCTTTTCAAACTTAGTAAGACCTTTGGTTTTCCCGCGGCGCCTGTTCGCGACCTCATTGAGGTGATGAACGACCCACACATGCATGAACGGGGACAGCTCGAGTGGTTTGACGATCCGGATCTCGGTCGCATCGTTTTACCAGCCAGTCCTCTCATCATTCATGGTGCAGAACGTGTAAAAACAGTTGCAAGTCCGTCTTTGGGACAACATAATCAAGAAATATATGGTGGAAAACTGGGTCTGAGTGAAGAGGAGATTCAAGCACTCAAAGCCGAAGGCGTCATTTGAGCGACGTCCACTTTAAAAAAGAGCCATCTAATCAAAAGGGGAGACAAAAAATGAAAACAATACTTGAGAGCTTTGCTGAATACTTTTCAAATGCAAGATTTGAACAGTTACCTCCAGAGGTCGTCCAAAAAGCAAAACTATTGATCGTTGACTACCTGGGCGTATCTATCGCTGGCCTCAAGATGGACTTTCCGCGCATGACGATTGATTACCTCCAAAGCTTGGAGGGCGTAGAACAAGCCACTCTGATGGGTTCGGCGCGAAAAGTGCCTGCTATTCATGCTGCGTTAGGTAATGGCGTTGCGGGTCATGCACTTGATATGGATGATGGCTTTCGTTACGGCGGCGTTCACGCGGGTGTGGCCGTCATTCCTGCTGCCCTTGCGCTCGCCGAATCTCTAAAGCTAGACGGCAAACAACTCATCCTCTCTATTGTCTGTGGCTACGAAATTGTGAATCGTATCGCTAAGGCGATGAATCCCTCACACTTGGGTCGAGGGTTCCATACGACGGGTACGCTTGGCGTACTGGGTGCTGCAGCGGCCTGTGGCGTGCTAGCAAAGCTCAATGCCTCTCAGATGGCGAGCGCACTAGGCATGGCTACCCTGCAAGGCGCAGGGTTACTTGAAATCTTGAATGATGGCGCAATGGTCAAGCCCCTACATCCTGGCAAGGCCGCAATGGCCGGAGTCTTATCCATTGAGCTCGCCAAACGCGGCGCTACAGGTCCTCTCACGGCACTAGAGGGTGAAAAAGGCATGTTCAAGGCGATGGCGGACAGCGTCAATACAGACGGCCTGCTCGACGGCCTTGGCTCTGACTTTTTTATTATGGGTCAGTACATCAAGTTTCATGCGGCATGCCGCCATATTCACCCCGCCATCGATGGCCTGCTAGACATCATGCGCAAAGAACACTTGTCCTATCAAGACATCGATGCGCTCAACATCACCACATATCCAGTTGCCATTAGCTTTTGTGGAACAAGTACCGCACCAGAGACCGCTGAAGCTGCGAAATTTAGCCTTGCCTCCTCCTGCGCAATGGCAGCATTTTATGGGGACGCGGGTGAAGAACGTTACTCTGTTGAAACCGTTCAGAATCGAGAGATTCAACAGCTCGCAACGCGTGTCACGAGTTCTGCCAATGCACGATGGGCAGACGCCTACCCAAGAGAGCGAGGCGCGGATATTGCATTGCACACGACATCAGGGAAAAAGTTTTTAACGCAAGTGCCGCTTTCAAAAGGCGAACCAGAAAATCCAGCGAGTGATGAAGATTTCATCAGAAAATTTACACAAAACACGCTGGCTCAACCTGATTCTTTGCGCAGTCAAATTCTTGAGATGTCTCTCGCCCTCGACTCGCACGAGGTTTCAAGTCTGACTGCCCTGTTGGGCAAACTTCAGGGGAATTGAAATGAAAAACTTGACCAGTTTATTTTTCAAGCAAGTCATTTGTCTATCTGCACTAGTCGTCAGCTCAGCCTGGGCGGCTTTCCCTGAAAAACCTGTCACGCTTGTCGTGCCTTTCGCGCCAGGCGGCTCGAACGACATCGTGGCCCGTCAACTCGCCAAGCAACTGACTGCACAATGGGGTCAGCCTGTCATTATCGAGAATAAACCCGGCGCTGGCACGGCGATTGGTGCGGCGTATGTGGCTAAACAGCGCAACGATGGCTATACCTTGCTTGTCGCCTCGTCCACATTCACCATGGCGCCGGCTGTCAATGCAAAACTACCTTTTGACCCTATTAAAGACTTCACTCCAATCGCCATGATTGGAGAGGTCCCACTTGCCCTAGCCGCGAAACCCAATGCGCCCGGTAAAGATGCGAAAGAATATTTTGAGTACCTAAAGCGCACCCCAAATTTAAATTACGGTGCAACGGGTGTGGGGAGCATCCAGCATTTTGCGGGAGTAATGCTCAGTCAAGCCCTCGGTAACAACATGGCAGCCGTGCAATACAAAGGCGGCGGTCCCGCGATGACGGATACGATGGGTGGCCATATTGAATTTTCCATCGGTAGCATGACACAGGTGCTCCCGCAATTTAGAAACGGTACGCTAAGAGGGATTGCGGTGACCAGCGCAGAGCGCTCTGAGGCTGCACCCAACTTGCCAACGTTTCAAGAGGCTGGCATCAAGGGCTATGAGATTCAACAGTGGTGGGGGCTACTCGGTCCTGCGAATGTCGATCCAAAGATACAAGCGTTTATTAACACCTCCGTTAACAAAGCGCTCAAGTCTGAAGAATTGATTCAGTTTCTCGCAACAGATGGTGGTAAGACTAAACCCATGAGCGTGACCGACTTTACAAACTTGGTGCATAGTGGCTTGAAACGCTGGGCCGATGTGGCCAAACAAACTGGCATTACTGCACAGTAGCGAGATGACGATGCACTTAACCATCACGCCTATGCGCTCTGACTTCAGTGCTGAGATTTCAGGTATCGACCTCTCCGTCCCAGTGTCGGATGCCGTCAAAAATGAACTCAATGACTTGCTCGCACAATACGCCGTTCTTGTTTTTCGCGATCAGGCACTCACACCGCCAGCGTTTATGGCTGCGGCTGAGATTTTCGGGCCACTGATGGATCAGCAACTCAAAAAGTATGTGCTGCCAGACTACCCAATGGTGGGGTGTAACTCAACGGATGATTTGCCGCGCAAGAACGGCAAACTTCAGGTGCGCGGTGAGAACTACCATACGGATCACTCAAACGATCACTGCCCTCCCAAAGCCACGACGCTTCATGCTGTACAGATTCCGCCGAGTGGAGGCGATACGCAGTTTGTCGATGTGCGAAAAGCCTATGATGACCTGCCCGCAGAGTTAAAAAATCGTATTAATGGTCTCTTTTCGTTGCACGTTCATCAAAGCAGTCGCAGTCCTCGTGAGTTGACCAAGCTAAGCCCCGAGGATCTGGCCAAGATCCCCACTGCCCTTCAGCCACTTGTGATTCGACATCCCGGCAGCGGTCGTCCTGCGCTTTATCTCAATACAGGCCGCATGGAGGGGATCGATAAAATGGCACCTGAGCAGGCTTATCCATTGATCGAAGACCTTTACCAACGTGCCACGGATGCGCGCTACGAGTATCGCCACAAGTGGCGTGCGGGCGACATGGTGATCTGGGATAATCAGGCTGTCATGCATCAGGCGAATGCGGATTACGACCCTGAGCAAAAGCGTTTTTTGTATCGTTTAATGATTCAAGGCGTGGCCTTGAGTCCTGCGCATACTGCTGTTAACTAAGCTGTTTATCACTGAGCGCCAAAAACCCATGCTTACTAGAAATACTTGGATTGTTTGCTCGCTGATGAGTTTTGCGATTCAGTTTGATAAGGCGATCCGAGCACAAACGTTGGATCCGCTCTCTCTGGGCACAGCTGCGCTTATTGCGTTGCTCTTGGGTGCCGGTTGGGCTTTTGTCGCAGGATGGATTCGCGACAAGCTTATTCCCTCACTCGCCGATGACTCTGCCCGTAATATTCAACTTGGTGTTGGCCTGCTCTCAATCATGCTCATTGGTGGCCTTGTGTACAAGGTGCTCTCTGCTTGAGAGACGCTTGTCTGATTGGCGAGATGCGCTATGGAGTGAGCCGAGCCAAATAATACGAAATGTCCTGGAGATCTTGATCTGAGACACCGTATACCGACGCCGCCATATTTGAATCGCGACCGATGGCTTGATTGTTTTTGAATTGCTGCATGCTGTGCAACAGATAGTCTTCTCGCTGACCCGCCAGTCTGGGGATCTGCTCACGACCCAAGTAGGTCGGTAGATGACATATACCGCAACGCATGCCTTCGGCTAATTTACCGCCACGCGCAAAGACCTCTGCGTCTTTATCTGTCGGCACGGGCGCTAGCGTTTTCCCTGCGTAATAATTGGCGAGTGCGGTGATTTCTGCATCAGACACGCCCTCAAGCGAACCTTTCATCGCAGGGATATCTCGCACACCCTCGCGAATCAAAACAAGTTGATTTTCAAGAAATAATTTTGGTTGAGCGGCTAAAGAGGGAATCCCTTTTAATTGAGAATTTCCCTCTGCACCGTGACAAGCCGCGCACAGCGCTAAGCGCTGTGCGGAGATCTGTGCATATGCAGCTGGAGCCGCCGCAAGGACGGCCCCGAACAAAACCACAGCACGAACAACAGACAACATTTGCATCAAGATTACTTCTTGTATGTCACGCGATAAATAACGCCATTTTGCTCGTCAGAAACCAACAATGAGCCATCTTTCATCTGATGCAAGTATGCAGGACGGCCCCAAAATGACTGATCTGCAGGATTCATAAAACCAGTCATAAAGGGCTCAACCTTCGCGTTTTTACCATCCGCATCAGCGCGAACTGTCACAACGTCAAAGCCAATCTTTTGTGTACGGTTCCAAGAGCCTTTGCGTGCGTTAAACAGCACGTTTTTGTACTCAGCTGGGAACATGTCACCGGTGTAGAACTTCACGCCCATGGTGGCCGCGTGTGGTCCCATCAAGGCAACAGGTTGCTCGACACCTGCACATGCGTTTTCTTTCTTGATGTCAGGATCCGCGATGTTGCCCTGGTGGCAATAAGGAAAACCGTAGTTAGCTTTTAGTTTTAAGCGATTCATCGTGTCGTTAGGTGTGTCGTCACCCATCCAATCACGACCATGGTTACTAAACCAAAGTTCCTTGGTGACGGGGTGCCAGTCAAAACCAACTGTATTACGCACGCCCGTTGCTAACAATTCCATGCCGGAACCATCTGCGTTGTAACGTCTAATTTGCGAATATTCGCTTGTTGGCTCAACACAAATATTGCAAGGAGCACCGAATGGCACATACAACTTACCGTCTGGACCGAATGACACATACTTCCAGTTGTGGTGTGGCAAAGGTGGGAAATTGAACTTAGCAGTCAAGTCGACAGGCGTCGCGTTTGGATTTTTAGCGATGCCATCGAAACGCAAAACTTTATCAACGGCCACAACGAAAAGGGAACCGTCTTTGTAGGCGGCTGTAGGCTGGTTAAGCTTGTCCACGACAACACGTGAAGTACGCTCTTTACCATTGTCAGTGACTTCGTAAATGCGACCGAGTGCACGCGTACCAACGTAATACTTACCGTTCTCGCCCTCTGTGATCGCGCGGCCGCCAGGGATGCCGTCCGCCCACACTTCCACTTTAAAACCAGGCGGCAACTTGATTTTATCAATCGGCACATCGGCGGCTTTAGTAGCCACCAGTTTGCCAGGCAACGGTGCGAGCGTGGACTTGGCCATCGACTCGGGCATGCCCTGTTTCCATGCTGGTGGAGGTGCAGCGGCAGGAGCCGCAGCAGGTGCTGCCGTCTGCGCTTGAGCAGACATACTAAATGCTAAGGCTAAACCCAGGCCGCTAATTGCGCGTAAGTAATTTTTCACAGTCGTCTCCGTGACGTTTGATGTTTGAACAAGCTCATCTTGTTTTTTAACTACCAAACAATATTACTAGAATTGGATATTTAGAGAAATTTTTTATCCATAATTTTTCTAGGTGAAAGCAAGACACTTTGCTTCATTAGGGTAATCACTAGGACCAGCATGCAAGTTCCTGAAACGTTGTGATCAACATACCGGGGTCAGTGAGATCGTGGCCACCGCCTTTGACACGGACAAGCTTTGTTTGAGGCACGGCGCGTTGAATCTCGAGACTATTTTCAAACGGACAGAGCGCATCCTGATCTCCATGCACGAGCGTGAGTGGAATCTCGGACAGCCTGTGACTGTATGCCAAGATATTTTGACCAACAAAGCACCGATGCCAGAGATAATGGCTCTGAATGCTGTAACGCGCGATGAGCGTGTCGTTGCCAGTCAAACCAAGCGTGGGTGCTGGGGCTGGATAAACATTCATCGCCGCCTCGTACGCCATCCATGCTTGCGCAAGCTCCACTTGTTGTTGAACGTCCTGCTCAAGGCAAAACACCCGATACCCAAACGCGAGAATAGACTCTCCAGAATGTTGAGGTACGAGGGATTGCAACGCCTCCCAACGTGTACGACACCCTTCGGGTGGGTGTTCCATAAAGTTTTCGATTTCAGCTTGGGTACATAAAAAAGGACTTCGCAACAACATCTTGGTGAGCCGCTCAGGATGCGCCTGCGCATAGAGCAAAGCCAAGGCCCCGCCCCACGAGCCCCCCACCACTGCCCATGACTTCAGAGAAAAATGCTCGCGTAAGCGCTCTATATCCGCGATTAAATCCACCGTCTCATTGTGGTGAATCTCACCCGCCGGAAGACTCCGCCCACAACCGCGCTGATCATATTGAATGATCCAGAACAAGGCGGGGTCAAAAAATCGACGATGCAGGGGACTTGCCGAACTGCCCGGGCCGCCATGCAACCACACCACCGGGATCCCTTCGGGATTACCACTAGTTTGCCAATACAGCTGATGCCCATTTCCGACCGCTAACCACCCTTGTGCCGACGGGGGAGACTCGGCAAATAGCTTAGTTTTCATGTGGATTAGATTTAAAAAAAGTTGCTAGATGAATCTGATTTATTCTATATACTTGTAGTTAATGCCAACGAATGGCGTTGCGACACCATCCTTTCACCACACTCTTGGAGACCGCTATGAAATGGGAAACACCATCAGCAATTGATCTGCGTTTTGGTTTTGAAATCACAATGTACATCGCCAATCGCTAATTGTTTTTAAAAGGCCGAGACTGATGTCCCGGCCTTTCTTCTTTTGAGTTGTGATGCAAATACGCGTGTTAGGCTCTGCTGCCGGCGGAGGATTCCCACAGTGGAATTGCAACTGCCTAAATTGTTCTGGCGTGCGTCAAGGCAGTATCAACGCGCAGATGCGCACCCAATCTTCCATCATCGTTGGCAATGGCTCGCCTGACTGGGCGCTGATTAATGCTTCGCCCGATGTGCTGACGCAAATAAAAAATACGCCTGTTCTTCAGCCCGCCAGAACAATGCGGGACAGTGGCATCGCAGCCGTTGTCTTAATGGATGCACAAGTCGACCACGTCACCGGTCTGATGATGTTGCGCGAACGAAACTCACCGCTACCCATTTATGCGACCCAACAGGTCTTTGACGACCTGACGACGGGACTGCCCTTGGTCAAAACCCTCGCGCATTACTGCACGGTTGACCAACGCTTGATTCGTCCAGACCAACAAGGTTTCAGTATCCCCGAGCTGAACGGCATTTCTTTTAAGCCCATTACCCTTTCCAGCAAAGCGCCGCCCTATTCGCCGCATCGCCACGACCCCCATCCCGGTGACAACATCGGCTTGCTCATGACCGACCTTGCCTCAGGTAAAAAAGCATTTTATGCACCAGGCCTCGGCATGATTGAGCCGCAAGTCGAACAAGCGATGCAAGAGGCAGATGTGCTGTTAGTTGATGGTACGTTTTGGACCGATGATGAGATGATCAGCATGGGCCTGTCGTCCAAACGTGCAATTGACATGGGGCATCTCGCCCAATCCGGGCCAGGTGGAATGATTGAAGCCCTAGCGTCTTATACGACTAAGCGACGCATCCTGATTCACATTAACAATACCAATCCCATCCTTCGCGAAGACTCTACGCAAGCGCTGCAACTGAACGCGCTCGGCATTGAGGTCGCGTACGATGGTATGCACATCGAGATCTGAACATGAGCGTTTTAAAACCTGCCTGGACACGTGAAGAGTTTGAAGCTCAACTCCGCGCAAAAGGTCAGAGCTATCATATTCATCACCCCTTCAATGTCAAAATGAATGCCGGTGAATGCTCTCAAGAACAAATTCGCGGCTGGGTTCTGAATCGGTTTTATTACCAGTGGATCATCCCCATCAAAGATGCTGCGGTCATGTCCAACTGTCAAGATCGCGAAACGCGACGCAGATGGATTTCCAGAATTTTAGATCACGATGGTTTTGGCGATTACAAGACTGACACCGAGTGTGGTGGCCTCGAAGCCTGGACACGTCTTGGACTCGCGGTTGGTTTAGATCGCGAAACACTCTGGTCGCTCAAAGAAGTAGAGCCTGCGGTGAAATTTGCGTGCGATGCCTATGTCAACTTTGCGCGCCAGCAACCTTGGCAAGAGGCCATCTGTTCTTCGTTGACAGAAATGTTCGCCCCTCAAATTCATAAAGACCGCCTCGCGACATGGCCCACCCATTATCCGTGGATCGAGCCCTCAGGTTTGCATTATTTCCGTTCGCGCATTCCTCTCGCTCAGCGCGATGTCGATCATGGACTTGAGGTCACACTCAACCACTTCACGACTCGCGCACAGCAAGAGCGCGCACTCGACATTCTGCAATTCAAGCTTGATATTTTGTGGTCAATGCTTGATGCGATTGAACGGGCGTATCCAACATGAGTGATGCCAACGCTGCCCCACTTCCAGAGCGCCCCCGCCTCAACAGACTGTTTCGCTTGCAATGGGAAGAGGCACAACAGGCGTATGTGCTTCTCTATCCCGAGGGCATGGTCAAACTCAATCTCAGCGCAGCCGAGATTCTGAAACGCTGTGACGGAGAACGTACGGTCGACCAACTCATCTCCGAACTCGAACAGGCTTTTGGTGAGGCGGATTTGCGTGATCCCGTCGAAGGCATGCTACGCGCCGCCTTTGAAAAAGACTGGATCCAATAGGATCACCTTCAGACGATGACTCAGCCTGTTATCAATCCACCCTTCTGGTTGCTCGCTGAGCTGACGTATCGCTGCCCTTTGCACTGCGTGTTTTGCTACAACCCAGTCAACTACGACAGTATTAAAAATGAGCTGACAACAGACGAGTGGATTCGCGTGATGCGAGAAGCGCGTGCACTCGGAGCCGCTCAGCTTGGGTTTTCTGGTGGTGAGCCTTTGCTGCGCGATGACCTCGACATCCTAGTCGCAGAGGCAAGGCAGCTTGGTTTTTATACCAACCTGATTACTTCTGGCGTGGGGCTCAATGAAAAAAGAATCGCCTCACTCAAGCAAGCGGGCCTTGATCACATCCAGCTTTCCTTTCAAGACTCCACACAGGAAATGAACGATTTTCTGAGCAGCACGAAAACCTTCGAGCTCAAGAAAAAAGTTGCGGGCTTGATTAAAAAGTATGACTATCCGATGGTGATGAATGTCGTCCTCCATCGCCATAACATTCCACACGTCGATAAGATCATCGACATGGCACTTGAGCTCGAGGCAGAATATCTAGAGCTTGCAAACACCCAGTATTACGGCTGGGCGATGAAAAATCGACAACAACTTTTGCCCACGCGCGAACAACTTGTCGCGGCTGAAGCCACTGTAAATGCTTACCGCGAAAAAATCGGCAAGCAGTGCAAACTGCTCTTTGTTGTCCCTGATTACTTTGAAGAGCGTCCCAAGGCTTGCATGAATGGCTGGGGCTCGATCTTTTTAGATATTGCGCCTGATGGTGCAGCGTTACCTTGTCACAATGCCAGAGAGTTACCCGGTCTCAATATCCCGAATGTAAAAGAGCATTCCATTCGGGAAATCTGGCACGAAAGCCAGGCATTTAATTTTTTTCGGGGTGACAGTTGGATGCAAGAACCCTGTCGTTCCTGTTCGGAAAAAGAAAAAGACTTTGGTGGCTGTCGTTGCCAAGCATTTTTATTAACAGGCGATCCTGCTGCCACCGACCCGGTTTGCTCCAAGTCTCCGAATCATCATATGGTGAAACTTGCGATTGATGACGCAGCAGCAGCATCGAAAACTGAGGCCTCAAAAGAGTTTCCGTTGATTTTCAGGACGGACGCCAACTCAAAGCAATACGCGGGATAACGAAATCAATGATTAACTTAGTGGCTTAAGATGGACACCGCAAACTACACGATTTGGGGCGCAATTTTTCTCGCCACGGGCATAGTCTTCACGATCTATATTTTAAGTATCCCGATTTTTATGCAGTCGCCTAAAAATCAACCTACCATCATTCGAATGATTGGGCTAACACTAGGTTTTGGTATCTTCGCCGTCTCCTCAGTGACACTCATCAATCAATCTCATTTCTCGGATTTCCAGACTGCACTAACGAGCGACCAATCACTTTTTGTAGCGCTAGCGCCGATCGTATTTTTCTGTTTTTATTTACAGGGCGTATTCATACTCTCAATCAGAAAGTCATTAATAGAACGTAAGCTAGTGTTCTATTTAGTCACACTATTTTGTCTATTTGCCCTGATGCTCTTAGGTTTTTCAGTCCATACTAAATCTTTTGCTTTTGCTTTTGCTGATTTAGATTCACAATTTTTAGCGCAACTTTATCGCACGATCGGATTTGCCTCGTTAATGGTGTGGATTTTTTATCAAACGATGCTTTCACGCAAAAAACAAGAAAACTTTATTTTATTATTAGTTCAGAATTTGAGTGCCCTTCTTTTTTTTAAATCAATCGCATGGATCGTTTTTTTATTCATTAATGAAAATACGGATCAATCCTTAATCGCCCATCTTGGAGGGTTTAACAATTTATATTTTAATATTGTAATTATTCGATTAGGTATTTTTTGTACCTTCGAAGTACTACTCACTATTTTTTGGATTCAAAAATATTCTCACTTCGCCGTAGCAGAGCGTGTAAAACAAGAAAGAATTCAACAATTATTGCTAGAGAAAGATCTGCTTATTAAAAATCTTTCAAACACAAATACTTTAATTGAAAGTGGTGCTTTATCAGCAGGATTAGCGCATGAGTTCAATCAATTTTTAGCCCGTATCGAATTTAATAGGGATGAAATCGCACATTTGATCAATGTATCCGGCGTCAAAGCTGAAGATCTCAAGCTACCTCACGACAATATTCAAAAAGCAAATAATTCAGCTGCAAATTTAATTGTCAGCTTAAAAAATCTTTTTTCGCGAGGTGAGGACAAGACCTCAATATGTAACATTAATGATGTGGTAAAGGATGTTGTTGCGCTTTATAAAGTCCGCATCGAAAAATCAGATATTAAGATTGTGATGGACTTGCAGTCCACCGAACGCCATCCAATTTTAGAATCTTTATTTCGCCAAGTCGTCGTGAACCTGCTTACTAATTCAATCGATGCGCTTGATGCAATCTCGCAAGATCATAAGATTATTCAGCTACATAGCAATACTGATCTTCAGGGAAATTATTGCTTGGTGTTAACTAATAATGGCCCAGGCATTCCATACGACAGCGGAGTAAAAATATTTAATTTATTTGCCACATCAAAATCTTCGGGTAGTGGTATTGGACTATGGCTTTCACGCCATATCATTGAGCGTCATCAAGGATCGCTCACGTTCAAAAACTTACCAGATCAAGGTGGAGTCAGCTTCATTGTGACCCTCCCTCCTAGCGCGCTTGAGTGCAATAGATTAGCCACCTTGTGAGCCGCAAAACAATCAAACACTTTTGGATACCCTCCGTTAGAGGGGTATTTTCAAGCACTAATACTGCTGATAATTGGAAACCTTGCTCAATCGATCGACTAATTAAACATGGATTCTGACAAAAAATACGTTTTTTTAGTTGAAGATGACGAAGACTTTCGTACAGATTTGCAGCGCGCGTTGAAATTTTGTGGGTATACCGTTTTCGCCTTTGCCGACCCAGAGCAATTTCTAACTGAGTTCAAGCCCTCAGTCCCTGCAGTATTAGTGACTGACATGAGAATGCCTAAATTATCAGGCGTGCAACTACAAGCAGAGCTCATTGAAAAAGGGCATCAGATACCCATCATCTTCATCAGCGGCGAAAGCTTGGACAAGCAAATTGTCCAAGCCTTCAAAAACGGCGCATTTGATTTTTTATTAAAACCTTTTAGTAGAGAATCATTTTTAACTTCAATTGCCAAGGCGATCGAAAAAGACAGCATTGCAATGCAAGAGCTTATTCGTAAAACACGGTTAGCCGAAGCGCTCAAAACCCTGTCGCCGCGTGAGCTTCAAGTGTTTCATTTGTTAGCAAAAGGGTATGGCAATAAGGATCTCGTGAATGAGTTGGGCATTTCAATCAACACAGTCAAAGAATACAAATCAGAGGTTATGTATAAGTTGCGCTTACGCTCTCTTGTTGAATTGATTTCCCTTGCAAGCAGTTTATCGGATTATTGAGTCTATTGATTTTCACTCCCGCTGTTCGGATCGCATTTTTTTCTTTTAATTCCCCACGCTCGTAGGGTAGTAACGGCTCTTCGTCACATTGATAATGCAATCCATCGATGGTCAATCATGCTTAACCATCGACATTATTAACATACTGACGTGGATCTGTTTTAGATGAAGATTACTAGCGCCCTTTGTATCCGAATAGTGCTCAATACTGCTATCGGACTGATGAGCGCGACTGCCGCGTCACTCGTATGGGGTCAGACCTCCGCCAATGCAAGTGGTACACCCGCAACAGTCGCCACCACTCAAGCGCCGCCTCCCTCCCTTTTAAAGCCTCGTCTCATTACTGGCGTGAGCTGGGATAAAAAAATTGACCCCTTGGTCAACATAATCATGGAGCAAAAAGCGGACGCTTTAATCAATCGTCAAATTCTACGCACGCAAATCCCGCAACTTGAAGCTGAACTGACTAAGGAGTTGCGTGACTCGGGATTCTTGATTGGTCAAATTGTCGTGAGCTCAAAAGATCAGGGCATCTTTGAGAAAACGGGTGAACTGTATTTCAGTATATTTTTAGGGAAAATTGGAGAAATCGTCGTTAAGAATACTTCTACTGTAAATAACGACTGGGTGAAGGCCGTCATTGATAAAAATTTATGCCCAAATGGAGTGGGCGATGACTGCGCACTCACGAAAAAAAGATTTGAACGCATGACGCAGTTGCTCTATGACATCGTCGGGCTTCAAACAGGCACATTGGAATTTAGCGCCCAAGGTATGCCGATTGGACAAACTCAATTGACTGTGACAACAGCACCCAAAGATTCTCAAATTAAAAGTTCTGTTGGAGCAGACAACTATGGCTTTAGCTCCACCGGTCAATACCGATTATCTGCTTCATTAAGCGCCAATAATTTATTCGGTGTCGGCGATGTGCTTTCATTGAATGTATTTACCTCTAATCAAGGTTCTATATCGGGCGCATTAAGTGTGAGCGGACCCTTGGCTGCAAATGGTCTGCGTTGGCAGACGTCGGTCTCGCGTACACAGTTTGATTTACCAAGCTTATCAAATACCAAAGGATTTGGTAATGCACTGAGCCTAGGTGTTGCCTATCCACTCGTAAGGGGTCTAGATCGGAATTGGACTGCGGGGCTCAATGCCGTTGGCGTCGCGACATACTCAGAGACAATGGGCGTGAACACTGCCAACAAAACATTGAAATCCGGTCAGCTCACGCTTGAAGGTAACTCTGGGGATCGCTCTATTAATTTAGGACAGAATTCCTGGTTCTTTAACTCAGCGTTAACGATGGGTGAAGTCACCGATAGCGCCAATACATCCGCCTCATCCTATGCGCCCTTGGGTGCCTATACCAAATTGGCTTTTCAGGGGATTGGCAAGGTGATTTTGAATGAAAAACATTCTATCTTCGCTGTAATAAATGTACGCGGTCAAATAGCTTCCAAAAATCTTGATCCCTATGAAAGGATGCTAGTGGGAGGTTCAACCGCTTTGCGTGGGTATAGCGTCGATCAGGGTTCAATCAACCAAGGCGCCATTATTACCGCCGAACTACGCAAGACGATCAACACAGACTGGGGTCAATTTACGCCGGTTGTCTTTGTTGACTACCTCAATGGCCAGATCAACCACACCACTTACCCTAACTGGCAGACGAATCTTGGTTACACGAATCCAAACTTGTCTAATCATGTCACGGCAGCCGATGCCGGTCTTGGTTTAGATTGGAATTATTTTAATCAGTATTCAATCAGTGTCTCGTGGGCAAGACGATTACCCGGTAGTCCTACTGGTACTTATGGAAATGGGAACTCCCAATTTTGGTTTGTCGCCCAAGCGCGATTTTAGATCTATCAACGCGCATGAAACCACGCCTTATTTCCCTCGCAACAAAAGATGCGCTTGTCTTACGTGAAAGCTGCGCCCATTGTCATACAAGAATGCACGAGATAAATCATGAATAAAAAAGCCTATCGTCTGATCTTTAGTCAATCCCGTGGCATGTTAATTGCCGTAGCGGAGAACGTCGTCGGTCGTGGCAAGGGATCCACGCGAGCGGGAGCCTCGCGCGCTAGTACGATCGATACGGTACTCAAACTCTTTCCCCTCAAAGCAACGAGCTTAGGTGCATGCTTGATACTTGGCTATGCGTCACAAGTTATTCAAGCGCAGACTTTACCTACTGGCGGCAAGGTCGTCGGCGGCACCGCCTCGATCGCACAGCCCAGCACCAATAAAATGGTTGTCACTCAAACCACAGAAAAAGCTGCCATCAACTGGAATACTTTAAATGTCGGCTCTGGCGATACGCTACAGTTTGTTCAACCCTCTGCCAATGCGCAAGTCCTCAATCGGGTCGTTGGCGTTAGTGGCTCTAGTCAAATTCTAGGAAACTTAACGTCAAACGGACAGGTCTTTATTGTTAACCCGCAAGGCGTTGTATTTGGTAATGGTGCAACGGTCAATGTGGGTAGCATATTAGCGAGTACACGTGATATTTCCCCAAACGCGTTTATGGCCGGTGGCCCCTTAGAATTTAGCGCAGGCGCAAATGCTTCTGGCTTGATTAGTAATGAGGGTTCGATCACTGCAGCCGCTGGCGTGATTGTGTTGGCCGCTGATCAGATTCGCAACACTGGTACGCTAAAGGCACCCAACGGTCAGGTGGTGCTCGCTGCCGGTGACCAGGCCACGCTGAGCTTGAGTAACGGTCAACTCGTGCAATTTACCGTCAACGCAACGGCCAATAACTTGTCGATCACTAACAGTGGTGTCATCCAAGCCCAAGAAGGCAAGATTGTTTTAAATGCAAACGCTACGAATAATCTACTCAATGCAGTCATTAATTTATCGGGTGTAGTGAGTGCGCAAGGTGGCACTGTTGCGATCGATAGCGGATCCACCGGCAGTGCGAACCTCAATGGCGCGACCGTTGACGTCTCGCGCCAAGGCGGTTCCGCTGGCAACATTACGGTTTCTGCGAAAGACATCCAAGTTGCTGCGAACGCGAAGCTCTTGGCAAGCGGTACCAACGGCAAAGGAGGTACGGTCGTCCTTGCAGGGAATACTGCCCGTGGCAATAGTCAAGTCACTGTCGTTGATTCAACGGTGAATGTTTCCGGAGTGGGCTCGGGCAGTGCCAGCGTCGAGAGCAGCAGAGGCGGCACTGTCATTGTTTCGGGTAATCGAGTTGACGTGTCAGGCAACACCACAATTGATGCCAGCGGGGCTGCTGGCGGCGGGAAGGTCATTGTTGGTGGAGATCTACTTGGTAAGGCAGGCACTCTCGCACCAGTCCCGTTGGCAGATCAGACCTATATCGGTGGCAATGTCAGCATTGAGATCGGCAGTAGCGCAGGTGATGGCGGCTTTGTTGAAACCTCTGGAAAACAAATCACCGTTCTGGGTAACGTTAAAGGTAGTAGCAAAGGTAAGAATGGCGAATGGCTGATTGACCCCACAGATATCGTTATTACCAATCAGACAAATATAACTGGCGCGAACGTCACCAACTCAACGAACAATTCTAGCGGGAACACTTCCAATCCTACTAGTAATATTCTTAATACATCGATTAACAATGCCTTATCCAATGGCACCAATGTTACGGTGACAACTGCAAGTAACGGTAGCGCGGGCGGTAATTTAACAGTTTCAGCTAATTTGACTGCTACCAACCCAGGCAATACTTCCCTGACCTTATTAGCCAATCAAAGCTTGACCTTTGATCAAGTGAATGTCTCAGCCACTGGCAACGGCACTTTAGGATTAAATGCAACTTCCACAAATGGCACCCTCACCGTAAACAGCAGTAATTTTAGTTTGAATGGAGGATCTGCCAATTTAACGGGGGTTAGTGTTCTGCTGCCAACTGGTGGGCAGGTTGTAGGTGGTGAAGCCTCAATTACACAGCCTTATTCCCACAAAATGGTAGTTACTCAAACTACCGATAGAGCCGCCCTAAATTGGAATACCTTTGATGTGGGTAGCGGTAATACCTTGCAGTTTGTTCAACCCTCTTCTAGTTCACAAGTCCTGAATCGCGTCGTTGGTGTATCTGGCTCCAGTAAAATTTTGGGTACCTTAACGGCGAATGGGCAAGTCTTTATTGTTAACTCACAGGGCGTTGTTTTTGGCAATGGTGCAATCGTCAATGTAGGCAGTATCTTGGCCGGCACTCGTGATATTTCCCCTAGCGAATTCATGCTGGGGGGGCCACTGAAATATTCAAACACCTCAAACGCGTCGGGCTCAATTAGCAACGAAGGATCAATCACAGCGAACTCTGGCTTTGTGATCTTAGCGGCAGATCAAGTCACAGTCGCAGACTCAGCTATCAACGTATCAGGGGCGAACGCAAGTAGCAAAGGCGGTACAGTCATTCTTGCAGGTAATCGAGTTGGCATACTAGGCAACTCTACAATCAATGCCAGCGGTATGAGTGGTGGTGGTGCCGTCATTATCGGTGGAGATCAACTCGGCAAAGTGAGCAATCTCACACCCGTCGCGCTAGCAAACCAAACCTACATCGGTAGCAATGTCAGCATTCAAATTGGCAGTAGCGCTGGTGATGGTGGGTTTGTAGAGACCTCCGGACAAACACTCACAATGCTGGGTAATGTAAGTGGCGCAAGCAAAGGAAAGAATGGGCAATGGCTAATTGATCCGACAGATATCACAATTAATTCTGTCGCAAGTGCAAACGTCACGAATTCTAACAACGTCTGGAGTGGAACTGGCACAAATACGACTGGCAACGTTCTGAACACTTCGATTACTGGTGCACTTGCGAGTGGAACAAACGTCACGGTGACAACTGCTAGTAGTGGCAGTGCGGGTGGAAATTTAACAGTAGCAGCGGACTTGGTGGTGACTACTACGAGCAATGCTTCTCTGACATTATTCGCCAACCAAAGCTTAACCTTTAATAATGTGAATGTCAGCGCCACCGGAACGGGAACGTTAGGCTTAGAGGCAACCGCCTCCAACGGCACGCTCACCCTCAACAACACTAGTGTTAATTTGAATGGCGGTACGGGTACATTCAGTGGCAATGCTAGCGAAAGGACTGTTAATGGCGTCAATATTACGGGTAATGTGGCCTTCAACGGCAATGATCAGATCAACATCACAGGTTCAGGTGTTGGTAGCTATCATGGGGTTTCTCAGAGCGGCAACCTGACCCAAAGTAATGGTGTCGTCATTATTACTGGATCAAATAGTAATGGCGCGGGTAGTGGTGTTTACTTGAGTGGCAATGTCACACAGGACGCCGGCACTTTAAATATTACTGGTACTAATTTTAATAGTACTGGCAATGGAGTTACGCTCGGTGGCTATCTGACACAAAACAACGGCACCATCAACGTCACTGGCACGAGCAATAACACGGCCGCGGGTGGCGGTGTTGCCCTAGCTGGCAATCTGACTCAAAACAACGGTAGCATCAACATCGTTGGCAA
>JAMNXR010000011.1 GCA_023653055.1 Burkholderiaceae bacterium
ATGAATCCGCTCTCGAATCTTTGGCGCACCCCAAGTCGGAAACTCTTTCTTGACCTGCACAATGAGTTTTTCAATCTGAAAGGGCAGCCGGTTCGCCTGTCGAAAGGGTTTTCGACTGCGGTCGGTAAAGGCCTTCATTCCAGACTCTTGGTATCGATCGACGATTTTGTGCCCTGTTACCCGAGAAATACCAAACTCTCGGCACAGAGCAGAAATCGACTCCCCATCCAGAAATCTAGACACAAATCTTAGTTTTTCGTCCATTTTCGTACTTTCCGTCCAAGGCATAGTGGTCCCCTCCTATGCCAAAACTGTAAAGTATGTGTCCGGTATAAAACGTAAACTATGTGTCGGGTACTACACTTATTAAGCCTCGCTTTTGCGGGGCTTTTCTTTTTTAAAGTCCTTTAAACGAGGGGTGTCATTACACCCCTAAGGCACCAATTACTTGAAAGTAAGAATTTTTTTCGAGAGAAAATCTACTAACTCTTTTGCGTATTGGTTAAGGTAAAAATGGTCGCCCTCAAACCAATGCGTTTCAAAAGATCCGCTAGAAACGTTTTTCCAGTCATCAATAGCGTTCTCGCTTAGCCACTCATCATGTGTTGAGCCAAGTGCAATGACAGGACAGGCAAGCTGGGTCGTAATGGGAGATCTGTCGTAATGCTCGGACATTGAAAAATCCGCTCTGATCATGGGCAAAAGAAGCTCTAGCAACTCCGTGTTTTGAAGAATGACCGATGGAGTTCCATTGTAGGTTGCCATTTGCTGAATAAACTCGACATTATTCAAGTGAGAAATGGGAGGGCGGATGCTCGCGCGAGTGGGGTCTTGACGTCCTGATACGATAAGTAAATCAACACGCGTTCCCGCATTTTGTAAGCGTTGAGCTGTTTCATATGCGGCTAAAGCACCCAGGCTATGTCCAAATAGAATCAGTGTTTCGTTGGGCGAACAATGCGGCTCAATGGCCTGATGGGCTTGAGTCGCATAGTCATCCATACTTGCGAGTAAACCCTCGGAAAAGCGCGTTTCTCTGCCAGGTGGTTGAATCGCAAAACCTTGAATATTTTTCTGCAGTAACTTCCCCCAATTTCGGTAGACCGAGGCTCCAGATCCTGCATAAGGAAAGCAGAACAACTTGTGTTGACCAAGGTGTGTGGGGGTGAGTGGGACGACCCACTTGGAAGTCTGCTGCGTCATAAGTTTTTTGAAAGGTTAAATTTTATTGATTGTAAGCGAGAGGTTTAAACACAAAGTTACATTTTTTTGCATTTTTTATTGTCAAAGTTTTTCGGAGGTGAGATCTAATGCCTCTCAGTTCGTAAAACTCACCTAAATTTTCTGGAAAGTCGATACATGTTCCCTTCAGACTTTGTCTATGAGTTTTTTACCTTGTTAGTGATCCTTGACCCGATCGCGACGGTGCCTGTGTTTTTGGCGGTCACCTATGGATTGAAATGGCGCGACGCACTCAAGGTTGCCCTCACAGCGCTTGCGGTTTCTTTTGGAATACTCACGGCCTTCATCTTTTTAGGCTTGGAGTTTTTAAAAGTGCTAGATATTCCTACTTCATCGTTTCAGCTTGCAGGCTCTTTTATTTTATTCACGCTGGGCCTGAGCATGGTGACCGGGAAAATGCACGAAGAGATTTCAAAAATGCCACCTGATGCATCGATTATGGAGCGTTCGGTGTATCCGTTAGCGATGCCCTCGATCGCGGGGGCGGGTGCGATTTTGACTGTGGTGATGCTCAGTGATAACAATGCGCGCGTCATGACAGAGCAGCTACAAACAACCTTTGTGGTGTTGCTGTGCTTATCCATTCACCTGCTCACTTTTATGGCGGGTGGTTTGATTATTCGTTATATCGGCATGATCGGCATACAAGTCACCACCCGCGTGTTTGGCTTGATGATTTGTAGTATCGCGGTCACGGGGATGGTGATCGCGATTAAGGAGAGCTTTGGGTTGAGTTAACGCGGTGAACTAAACTTTTTTAAAATACATACTTTTTTCCCACAGCAGTCGGTGCTAAAACCTGATCCCCAAAAGCGTTGGACATCGCGGCGATTGCGCGCCAGCCTGTGCAGTGGCCGGCACCAATCAGTTTGAGTCCAAATTGCTTCAGTCCCTCCACTGTTTCTGGGATGAGGGCTTCATTAGCGCCCGACAAATGAAAGCCGCCGAACACCGCATGAATAGGCGTATCGGGAAAGCGTGCTCTGGCGTCGAGCAACACATTAATGACACCTGCGTGTGAACAGGCGGTGAAAATAACGAGCCCTTTGTCTTTGACGTTTACGCCAAGCCAGCGTTCGTCCAGCAACAACTCATCTTTCTCCCATTGGCCTTGAGCGTTTTTCCGCACCTGACCAGGCAGACCACGCTCAAAAGGCGTGAGCCGAGGAATCTCACCACTCACTGCAAACATATTGTCTAGAAAAGAAACGGTCTCACGGTGCAAGGAAACCTCAGCACCTGCAGCCGTCAGTTGCTCAATGCTTGGAATGTCCACCATTTCTCGATACTTACCATTGGGTAGCGTGCCCGCACGCTTATAAAACATGTCAGGGTGACCGTAAAACGGGATGGATTTGCCGCCGTTTCGCTGTCGGATAGTGTTGAAGGCCAGTAACAAAGCACCCGCGTGATCCCAATGACCATGTGAAAGTACAACCGACTGGACCTTGCCGAGATCGACGCCCAGACGGCTGACGTTGCGCTCAAAGGCGTAGTCTTCTGGTCCAGTATCAAATAAGACGGTATGTTCTTGATTGCCTTTACGTGCGGTAATGAGACACGACAGGCCGTGTGCGGCGCAACATAAGCACAGTCCCGCCATCATTTGTCCGCCTCGGCTAAAGAGTCCCAGGGCTTCGCTGGTCACGCCAGCTGGGGTCGTTGAAAGCATATCCGTCGTGTTGTCGACCAGGATATGAATATCTAACGCATCAACAGTCTCTAGTAGCATGTCGAAACTCCTTAGGCTTTGAATGAGATAAATCAGTTTATAGAAAAATGCGAAATATTTGTTGTGATCTTATCGATAATCAGTGGTAACGTTTACAAAAAAGGAGTGGGATAACATGTTCGTCCAGACGTTTCTTAAGCGTATTGCAACAATTTTTCTTTCCATTTTCGGTTTTTCCTTGAGTGCTACGATTTATGCGCAAACCGACACATATCCTCAGCGGTCCGTAAGGATTGTCGTACCAGTCTCTGCTGGGGGCAGCACGGACAAGATCGCGCGTCTGATTGCAGAAAAACTCAGTACTGCGTGGGGACAGACTGTGATTGTTGAAAACGTGACGGGCGCGGGCGGTGCGATTGGTGCGTCGCAGGTTGCCAGAGCAAAGCCCGATGGTTATACGCTTGTTTTGCATAGCGATGCGATCGTTCTGAATACGATTCTCATCAAAAACCCACCTTACACCTTGAATGACTTAACCGGTGTGATGCGTCTGGTTGTTAATCCTCAGGTCTTGGTATCGAATCCGAACTTTGAAGCCAAGACGTTCAAAGAGTACATCGAATACGCTAAGAAAAATCCCGGTAAGTTGACGCTTGGTTTGCCTACCAGCGGCGGCATCGCGCACATTGCCCACGAAGTGCTGGCAAAGGCGGCTGACATCAAGGTCAATTACATCCCCTACAAAGGCGGAGCACCTGCGGCGCTGGATGCGATGGCCGGACACATTGATGCCACCGTGATTACGCTTGCCGCAGTCACTGAACAGATCAAGGGAGGCAAGCTGCGTGCCTTAGCGGTCACAACGGATTATCGATCACCTGTGTTTCCAGACGTCCCGACCATGGCCGAATCCGGTTATCCAGCGGTCAATATCGAAAGCTGGCAAGGGATGCTGGCACCGAAAGGTACACCCACGGCGATCTTGGAAAAAATCAACAAGGATGTGGTGGCGATCGTCCGAGATCCGGCCAATATCAAGCAAATCGAAGCGCTGGGCTTCAGTGTATCGACAAACTCAGTACCCGCCTTTAATACGATGTTGCAAGAGGTCCGTCAAAAATATGCCGATATCATTAAGCAGGCTGGGATTGTCCAGCAGTGATTTTGTTTTCATTGACTTAGTGATCCGTCGGGCGTTGCGGCATGCGTGCTCTGAGTGAGTCGTAAATGGGCTCGCCGTGCATGAGGCTTGCGACCAGGCAGGCCGCAACGCTTGCAACGATCAGTGGTGCGACCAGTGCGACGCTGCCGCTCATCTCTATAATCAACAAGATGCCTGTAAAAGGCGCGCGGACTACGGCGGTAAAAAATGCAGCCATCCCCACCAGCGCAAAAGAAATGGGATCCAGCACGAAAGGGGCCGTCACTAAAAAGTTGATGCTCGTAGCAAAGAGCGCGCCTGACGTCGCGCCGACAAGGAGCAAGGGAGCAAATAAGCCGCCAGGCACACCCATTGAATAAGAGAGCGAGCCCAGCACCCAGCGCACCAAAAATAAAATTAATAGAGCATTGATGCTGAGTTGTCCGGCGAGTACGGCATTGACCTGAATTTCTCCGCCGCCAACCCATTGTGGCTGCCAGTAAGCAACGAGGCCGATCAGTGCGCCAAGGATACCGGCTTTAATAATGGGCGAGACCTTGGGCGCCGTGTTTTGAAAGACATTGAGCCCCATCAGTACGCTTTTGTTGTACATCACCCCAAGTGCGCCCAACCAAGCGCCCAAGAGTCCATAGGCAACAAGCTCTGTCATGCTTGAAGGTATAAGTTTTGTGAAGCTGAGCTCAACAGCGTTACCAAAGAAACTACGGTAAATCGCAATGGCTGTGGCGACGGCAATGAGTGTGGCCAACAAGCGTCGCATCGTGATGCGGTGTGCCACTTCTTCGATGACGAAGGCCACGCCTGAGAGCGGCGCATTAAAGGCGACAGAGAGTCCCGAGCCTGCAATGGCGGTGTACAGAAGGGTACGGTCACCACGGGTAAAGCCAAACCACTTACCGCATTGTGTACCAATCACGGCCGCCATCTGGATGGTGGGACCTTCGCGACCCAGGGCAAGACCTGGCACCATGGCAAGCAGACCCCCCAGAAATTTGATGGGCAATACGCGAAACGATGCAGGTGTGGCTTCCTCACGCATAACCGCCTCGACGTGTTGGACGCCGCTCCCAGCAGCACTGGGGGCAAACGTGACCAACCAGCGGGCGATTGCCACGCATAGTCCGACAACAAGCATAGTGAGCAACCAGCCAGGGAGACCGAGAAAACCCTCAGCCTTCCATTGCGCGACCAGCATGGCAAAACCATGACTGCCGTGTGTCAACAGCCAGTGAAAACTACCGCCCACTAGACCGACAAGGGCCCCCGCAAAAGCTGAAACAAGGAGTAACTGCGTCAGACCTCGCGTGGAGGATTCTGAAGGTTCGTCTTCAAGCTTGGGTGGGGACGTTTTCATGGATATCGACAGAAAGCAGTAGGGTGTTTGGATCGTACTGCACCGCGATGCGCATTGCGCGAACAGCACTCGCTCAACTATGGCTTTTTAATAGACGTTAAATACGTTATAAGATTGTGATTGTCAGTATGACCACATAAAAATCAAATGTATCTGGAGAGGACATGTCAATGAACAAACTTAAAGCTTTAGCCCTAGGTCTTTCGTTTTCGCTTGCTGCGACGGCTGCAGTGGCTCAGGAGTTTCCGCAAAAGCCTATCACGCTGATCGTTCCGGTCGCGGCAGGTGGGACCACAGATATTGCAGGACGTGTATTGGCCAATCAGCTCAAGGATGTGTTGGGGCAGATGGTGATTGTTGAAAACAAACCCGGTGCGAGCGGTGGAATCGGTAATTCCTATGTGGCACGCGCCAATCCTGATGGCTACACACTCGTGCTCGCCTACGAGGGCTTTAATACGGGCAATCCAGCATTGACCAAGAGTCTGCCTTGGGATCCCGTCAAGAGTTTCACGCCTATCGCAGAAGTGATCAGGGGTCCTCACCTGGTCCTCGTGCCTAAAGACTCGCAGTTCAAGGACTTGAAAGACTTGGTGGCGTTCGCAAAGGCAAACCCCGGCAAGTTAAATTACGCCTCTTCAGGTGTGGGCTCCATCCAGCATCTGGGTGCAGAATTACTCCAGCTCAAGACCGACACCAAGATGGTGCATGTGCCCTACGGTGGCGCCGCACCCGCCATGAAGGATTTGCTGGCAGGTCGGATTGATTTGTTCATCACGACACCACCGACAGCGATGGGCCACCTCAAGGCTGGAACGTTGCGTGCGCTCGCCATCACCAGTGACCAGCGTCACCCCATGCTGCCTGATGTGCCTACAACTGCTGAAGCGGGCTTGCCTTCGTTTCAGTTAGATGCCTGGTTCACTGTGTTTGGTCCTGCAAATATGCCTGACGCCGTGGTCAAGAAACTCACTGACGCGATGAAGACGGTCATCACTTCGCCTCAGTTCGTCAAACAAATGAACGAGCAGGGTGCAACGGCCAGCTACCGTTCACCGAAAGAAGTGGCGGATATCGTGAACGTCGATTTGAAAAAATGGGCGGATGTCGTCAAGGCTGCTGGAATCAAGCCAGAGTAAAGAACGCGAGTGCGGCTTTTTTAAAGTTCGCTACTAGAGCACTTGCATGATCTTCCCGCCACGCCAGTCCAACGGACAGTCGTGGCGGTGTTTCTTGGAAGCGATGATATTTGAGTCCAGGAAATTGCATCGAGGTCTGCGACTCGGGAACGGGCGCACAGCCAAGTCCTGCCGCTACGAGCGCGAGTGCGGCATGCATCGTTCTGACCTCTATAAAGTCCGCAGGCTTGACCTGATGTCGCTGCAAGTAATCCCTAAACAAACTGCGTGTACTGCGCTTGTCATCATGGCTCGGATAGCCGATGAGGGTTTTGTCGTGGACGACGCTCACGGGTATCGCTGATGTTCGGGCGAGTCTCCATTCCGCAGGCGCAGCCAGAGCGTAGTGTTCGGTAAAGAGTGTGACGGTCTTGAGTGCGGGATGATTGACGGGTTCGCGGATGAGTCCCACGTCGACTTGATCCCCGACAAGCGTATCGACCTGTTCGCGTGTCGTGTACTCAATAAGTTCGATACGCATTGCGGGATATGCCTGGAGATAGTGACGTAAGAGGTGAGGCAAAAAGGTGTAAGTATGTGCGTGAAGAATCCCAAGACGAAGAATTTGTTTCTGTTGACTATGGGATTGTTGGACGACTTGGGCACATTGATCCATATCGCTGAGTATTTTTCTAGCGTGCTGGAGCAGCGCGATCCCCTCTGAGGTCAGGCTCACACGCCTGGTGGTGCGATGCAGCAGTGTGGTCTGTAGTAGGCCCTCTAGTTGCTGAATATGGTCACTCAATGGCGGCTGACTGATGCCCAGCCGTGTTGCCGCGCGGCCAAAGTGTCCCTCTTCGGCGACAGCGACAAAGTAGCGGAGTTTTTTGATATCGAGCATTATTCTGATTTTCAAATAAATAATGTCTTAATAATATATTGGACGCGCCTAATGTGGCTAGGTAAACTTTGCTGATTCAGTGTGAGGAGAACACCATGGAAGTCAAAAAATTAACGGGAACGATAGGCGCAGAGCTCTTGGGCGTTGACCTGTCGAAAGATCTGTCCGCGGCAACGATCAAGGATATCCGTCAGGCTTTGCTCGACAATCTGGTGATTTTTTTCCGTGACCAGACGCTGACGCCTGAGCAGCAAATTGCCTTTGTGGAAAAGTTTGGTCCGATCAGCACAACTCCCGTCTATCAAACACATCCTCAATATCCTCAGATCATGCCTGTGGTGAAAGAAGTCACCGACAAGGATGTCATCGGTGATACCTGGCATACGGATGAGACTTACCATCCTCAGCCACCGCTGGGTTCGGTGCTCTATGCGCGTGAGGTTCCCAAGGTAGGCGGCGATACCCTTTGGGCCAATCAGTATTTGGCCTACGAGCGTTTATCCGAGGCCATGAAAAAGCAGCTTGAGGGCTTGCATGCGATTCATTCAAATGACTTTCTGAATGCCAATGCACGACTGCGCAACAGTACGCGCTCAACCAAACTGCGTGAAGACGTGGGTCGCATCGACAGCCGTCATCCTGTTGTGCGTACGCATGATGAAACGGGTCGCAAGAGCTTGTTTGTGAATCAACCTTTTACGTTTTGCTTCGAAGGTATGACGCGCGACGAGAGCTTGCCGCTACTTCAATATTTATATCAGGTGAGCCATAAGCCTGAGTTGACCTGTCGCTTCCGTTGGCAACCAGGCTCGATGGCATTTTGGGATAACCGTTGCACCATGCATTACGCTATCAACGACTATCCTGGCCAGCGTCGTGAAATGCACCGCATCACCATTCAAGGCGTGAGCCCAACATGAGTGGCGGACGCTTTGCAGGGACGGTGACACTGATCACGGGCGCGAGCAAGGGTATTGGGCTCGCGACGGCGCAGCGCATCGCTCAAGATGGCGGGACCGTGATTGGCATCGCTCGTTCTGCGGTTGATGTCAATTTTCCAGGACCATTTTTTACTGCGGATCTGATTTCAGAGTCAGAGACTGCGGAGGTGTTAGCGCAGATCACTGCGCAGTTTGAGATTGATCATTTAGTCAATAACGCGGGTAAGACTACATCGAGTTTGTTGACGCAAACGACATCCAAAGAGTTTGAAGAAATTTTGCAAATCAACATGCGTGCGCCGATGCAATGTTTACAAGCCTGTCTGCCTGCGATGTTGCGCAAAGGTCGTGGACGTGTTGTAAATATTTCAAGTCGCGCTGCCTTGGGGATGGTGAAAAGAACGGCCTACGCGGGTGCCAAGAGTGGTTTGATTGGTATGACGCGCACGTGGGCGTTAGAGCTAGGCGCGCAGGGCATCACTGTCAATGCAGTCGCACCAGGTCCGGTCGCAACGGAGTTGTATTTGAAAAACAATCCGATGTCGCCTGAGGCGCGGGAGGCCTTTGCCTCGCGTATTCCGCTTAAGCGGGTGGGAACACCCGAGGAAATCGCTGGCGCGATTACTTACTTCTTGTCCGATGATGCGAGCTTTGTAACAGGACAAGTTTTGTATGTGTGTGGTGGATTATCGGTGGGGGCGACGCCTGTTTAAACATAAAAGTTTTGTGTCATGCCGAATAGAAAAGGCCTGTCTTGAGTTTTCAAGACAGGCCCTTTTTCATACTTAAGTTTGAGACTACAAATTACTCTTGTTTGATGCCCGATTTTTTGATCACGGCAGCCCACTTGCTCACTTCATCTTGGGTCAGTTTGCCCAGTTGAGCAGGTGTGTTGGGTGCAGCTGGCAATTCAAAGCCACCACCTTGGTAGGCCTTTTTGACCTCTTCGGTTGCCAGAGCTTTGTTGATTTCTTTGTTCAGCATATCGACGATTGCTGGTGGTGTGTCTTTGGGCGCATAAACAGCAAACCATGCAGAGACATCAAAACCAGGAACACCTGTTTCACTGACAGTAGGGACGCCTGGCGCAAAAGGTGTTGGCTTGGCAGAGGTCACAGCCAGCGCACGCAGCTTGTCACCACGTACTTGACCAATTGCCGAGGGCAGATTGTCAAACATGGAGTCCACTTGGCCACCGACTAAATCGATGATTGCAGGACCGCTACCCTTGTAGGGGACGTGTAAAAGATCGACGCCAGCCTGGATTTTAAATAGTTCGCACGACAGGTGAATAGAGGAGCCAGAGCCCGAAGAGGCGCAGGATACTTTGCCAGGGTTTGCTTTCGCGTAGGCAATGAATTCACCGACGGTTTTAACGGGAAGCTTTGGATTCACAACGAGGATATTGACAATCGTGGTGAGCGTCGCGACAGGTGCGAAGTCATTCAATACGTTGAAATTGAGTTTTTTGTACAAAGACTGATTAATAGTGTTTGATACTGAACCAACATAAAGGGTGTAGCCGTCTGGTTTGGCTTTCGTCACGCCCTCTGCACCGATGTTGCTATTAGCGCCGGCTTTGTTTTCAACCACAAAAGTTTGTTTGGTTTGCTCTGTGAGTGCTTTGGCAATGATGCGTGCCACGCGATCTGTTGCGCCACCGGGTGCAAAGCCAACCACGAGTGTCACGGGCTTATTTGGATAGGTAGGGGCCTGAGCATGCGCTGGGCCAGCAGACAAGATAAACGTCGCAGCAATCGCGCTCGCTAAAGGTAAAAATTTCATGTGGGTCTCCAACAATTAAGTGAACCAGAGCTGATTAGGACAGTCAGGTCGCTCGTAAACAAGCTAACCATCCTAACTGCTTCTGATGTGTTTAGCATTTGGAGTTTACCCTGTGAGGCTCACTTGATCATGATGTCTGCTCATTGACGACAAAAAGTCCTTTAATTGGCGGTAATGCCTGCATTTTTGACTAATTCACCGTATATCTTGGTCTGATTACGAATGTAGTCGCTAAAAGCGGCTGGGGAGGGACTGGCAATCATCTCAACGCCTTTAGCTTTAAAGACCTCAATCACAGCGGGGGTTTGCAAGATTTTGGAGATTTCCGCGTGGAGTTTGTTCACGATAGCTGGTGGCGTACCAACCGGCGCAAAAATTCCGTTAAAGGTCGAGTCGTTAAATCCTTTGAGGCCGGATTCGTCCAGAGTTGGAATATTTGGCAAGATAGAGGATCGTTTGATGCTGGTCACCGCGATCGGATACAACTTGCCTGATTCGATGTGCTTGGCGGCAGTACTGACTTGATCAAACATGATGGGGACTTGACCGGCGATCACATCAATGACGGATTGCGCATTGCCTTTGTAGGGGACGTGTAATAGCGAGACGCCTGAAGCATTGCTAAATAGTTCGGCCGCAATGTGACCGGTTGAGCCATTGCCAGATGACGCGTAGGCGTATTTTTTAGGATGGGCTTTCGCAAGCTTGACGACTTCGGCCATATTTTTGGCTGGTAGTGCGGTTTGATTAATCACCATCACCATGGGGATTTCGCAGGTCAGGGTGATGGGCACAAAGTTTTTAAGCGGGTCATACCCTGCGTTGGGCAATAACAATGGCGCGGTCACAAACGTGGTGGAGTGTGCCAAAAGGGTATATCCATCGGCCGGCGCGTTGGCCACCATCATGGTTCCAACCAAACTACTGGCGCCTGGACGATTTTCGACAATGACTTGTTGACCAAGTGCTTTGGAGAGTGGCTCGGCAACAGCCCGTGCAACCAGATCTACGTTGCCACCTGCAGCGACAGGAACAATGAGGCGAATAGGTTTTGTGGGATAGTTGGAGGCGCTTTGTGCCTGAGCGGACATGATGCCGACAGAGAGGACTGCTGCGCCACAGAGTAAGTGCTGAAGAGTTTTTTTGACTGAATGTTTAATTTTTATATTCATGAATGTCTCCTCGCTGAGTGCGAATGTTTAGAAATCGTACAGGCGTGCCGCGTTATCGACGAGCACTTTTTTGATGGTCACAGGATCGCCAGCCCATTTGGCGATACGCGTTAAGGCGGCAAAGTCATCTTCGGGTCTGGCATGTTCGATGACATGAGGATCGCGCTTGACACCCTTTGGCGGCATGGGGTGCGGCCAATCAGTCCCCCAGACCATACGCTCTGGATTCGCACGAATGAGTGCGTGAGCAAATGCTTCGCCATCTGGATAACCCGGTAATTCAGAGATACGGTAGGGGGCAGAGAGTTTGACGTAGACCTTGCCGGACTGAACAAGCGTGCACAACGCATCAAAGCCAGGCTGTGTCAGAGGCTTGCTCGCATCAAGTTTGCCAAAGTGATCGACGACTAAGGGGGTAGGTAGCTGACGAATGGTGTCTTGCATCCCAGCAATCACATCGAGATTGGTGTAGACCTGAACGTGCCAGCCGAGGGGAGCGACTTGCTCGGCTGCCGCTCTGAGCTGACGTGCCGCAGAGGCGGGATCGTTGTGTCCGTGCGTTTCGAGGTTGACGCGGACACCCCTTACACCAGCTGCATGAAATTTTTTCAGAGTATCGAGAGAAAAGCTCTCGTCGATCACCGCGACGCCACGGCCGCGTGAAGGCCCCCAAGACTCAAGCGCGTACAACATACTTGTGTTGTCCGTGCCGTAGGGGCTGGGATGAGCGAGCACCACGCGATCTACGCCCATAGCGGCGTGCAAGGCATCAAGCGCCTCAAGCGACGCAACAGCCGGCGTGTAATTGCGCTTTGCAGCAAAAGGAAATTGTTCAGCGGGGGGAAAAATATGGGTGTGGCAATCGCAGATGCCAGCCAGGCCGAGTGGTTTAAAGTCGGGAGGGATGGTGAAAGATGGTTGCATGGCAGTATCTAGGGCTAAAAGTATCGACGTTTAATACTAACCACAAATTTACCTTCAGTCGACTCTGTGTCCACATTGCAAGACAAGCATGCACTAAATTGCTCGAAAGTGAACTCCTTTATAGTGTCAGAAAATAGTGTGTCTAAAATAAAAAGATACGGGTAAACGCAATATATTTTCGGAGACAAGCATGGGCGATATCAAAAAGTTAGGGTTCATTGGACTAGGTGTGATGGGAGAGCCCATGTGTCGCAATCTGGCGATTAAGCAAGCTATTCCTGTACTCGCGTTTGATACGCAACAAGCACCATTGGAGAGATTGGGGAAAACAATTGACGGAGCACAGTCAGTAGGTGAGGTGATGCGCGGATCTGACTTAGTATTTTTATCCTTGCCGTCGGGTGAGGTGGTGTCACAGATTTGTGAACAAGCAGATGGACTGTTAGACAACTGTCGATCGGGTCAGATCGTGGTGGATCTCAGTACATCACCTGTAGAACTCACGCGCGCGTTGTATAAAAAATTTAAAGCAAAAGGCGTGTTGTTGATTGACGCGCCCGTTGCGCGCACCCGTGCAGCCGCTGAATCGGGCACGCTGTCAATCATGGTGGGTGGACTTGAGCATGAGTTTGCGAAGATTAAACCTTACCTTTCTACCTTTGCTACGGAGATCACACTATGCGGACCCGTGGGCAGTGGCCAGGTCGTCAAAATTTTAAATAATATGGTGTTGTTCGAGACGGTTGCGGCTTTGTCCGAAGCGCGCGCGATTGCGCAGAAGGCAGGTGTCGATCCTAAAAAGCTATTTGAAACCTTAGCGTTAGGTTCTGCGGATAGTTTTGCACTGAGAAATCACGGACTCAAAGCAATCATTCCAGGAGATTTTCCTGAACGCGCCTTTTCCGTCGAGTATGCGGCAAAAGATTTACGATATGCCTTAGATCTCGCAGAGCAAACTCAGGTTGATGCAGTAGGGGCACGCAATGTGCGCCGACTCTTTGACCTTGCCGTAAAGCGCGGTGACGGCGAACTGTATCACCCCGTGATTAGTCGCGTGTTGGAAACGACGGTCTGATTAAGACAGGCCTTGCGCAAGCGTCTCAATGGCGCGTTGACGGGCCGGACTATCGTTAAAATCATCGCTGATTGAAGACCAATCGGGATGCGCGCGCGCAAGAGCGATAGCCTGTATCAACGTTGGATTTTCAAGTGACAGTTGGGGAGCGTCCTCTAGACGAAGGGGGTTGAGTGTGGCGTGTCCCCGACGTTCAAGACCGTTGAGTAGCTGCATTTGCCTAAGAGCAAGCAGTTGCAAAATGGACTGATCGACAGTGAGTTCGCGAAAACCTCGCAACTGTCCTAGGATTCTGTCACCCCAGCGATCAATCGCTTTCCATGCGCCGCCGGCAATCGCACCGATCGCCATGCCTGTGCCGAGACTGAGCCCTGCACTGAGTACATCGACAGTTGCCCCCGCAGCAGCGCCAGCTGCGACACCCATGCTGACGTGCACGCCAAAGTGCTGGAGCGCTTGGGGACTAAATAGATCAAGTGCCCAGCGTCCTTCGGTAAGAGGGAGCGGACTGGATAAGTAGTCATCAGGACGAAATTGAAACAAACTCAGCAACGCATTGACACACGCTTGCTCGCGTTCGCGAATACGACTTTGTTGCAGTGTAATTTTGTTTGCAAGCGTGTCAGCCTCCACGGAGGTTCGAATCCTGAGCGAGGCCACGTCAATCAGCATGCTGGCAATCAGATTGATCGAGGCGGCGTGTCTGGCTGCGCGTTGCCTAGATGCTTGCTCTTGGAGCGACATTAAGGTCTGCTGATAGGACGAAAGAAAAAGCGATAAGGCTTGGTAAAGTTTTTCCTCACCATCAAGGGGTGGGCTCATGCTGTCGAACGATAATGCCGAATGCAAACCAACGCGAGCCAGTGCGTCGCGCCATTCTTGTGTGCGTGCTGTTTCACTTGCGATAAAATTTAAAATAGGTAGTAAGGGTCTCGCACAGTTCGACAGAATGGCGAGTTCATCGCGGTGTTTAGCAAGAACAGGTTCACGCACGTCAACGACATAAAGACCCGCATCACAACTTAATAACTTTTTAAGTACACGTGCCTCTTGCTCATAAAGAGCTGATGCTTCTGGACTGTCTAAAAAGAGTCGAATACGCTCGGGGCCATCAAGGCGTTGTCCATGGGCTGACAGTTGTTCAAGGTAATCGAGTAGCCCAATGCTGTCTTCTATTCCGGGCGTGTCAAATAGTACGAGCACGGTTTGTGTGCCGAGCATGATACGCGTGCCTTGCACTTGTCGGGTCGAGCCAGGCATATCATCGACGTCTCCGAAGTTGACGTCCCGAATTAGGGTGCGCAGTAAGGAGGTTTTGCCGACGTTGGTGTGACCAACAACCGCTATTTGTAGTGTCCTTTGTTCAGCCATGATGACGTTCAAACCATTGCATCACGCTTGCGGCATCATCACTGATCTTGAGTTCAAGCGTTGTGAGATCCCTTAGTTGAGAGCGCCATGCCTCGGTGTGGGTATGTGACGCTTGGCTGTGACGTAGCCATATCAAGGTTTTGTTGGCGCATTCGGAAAGGTCAGTGATGAGACGAAGGGTGCCACGGTCTGGTGAGTGCCGAGCATCGCAGACTAGGACGAGATTTTTAGGACGCGCTTGTGCGATAGCGCCTAAGACTTGATGTCGCGACTCACGCGAATCAATGGGCCCGACGCAGGTGACGATTGAGCCGATTCCTTCGGGAGGCCAGATATCCTGTGAATCAGGTTCGATCGCAATCAATAGATATTCAGTATGGAAGGTTTCGCTTGAGTACAGATTTTTCTTGGCCTCGATTTTAAAAACAGATGCAGGAGGTGGAGCGTCAGTGGAATGAAGCGTCGTTGAGTGCATTCGGTTTAAGACGGCGACATAATAGGGAGAGGTAAGATCTGGTTTGATATGCGCGCGACGTTTCAAGACAATACAAGTAGAGATCAGCCACAAGAATAATCTGGGTAGGACACCATAGATGATGAGGCAACCCAAGAGCCATCCAGACCATAGCCGTCGCGAGATATCAGCACTGTGTTGCGAAACTGAGCCGCTGGCTCGCACAAGCTCAGGATCTGGCACAGGAAAACCTAACCAGTGTGGGATCATGGCTAATCGTCCAACCCCGTTCACAAATACTTCTGAAGACAAGACCGTTGTTTCCCAGACAAAATCATATTGACGTGTTGAAAGTGCAAAGAGGGTTGCGGCAGAAGCTGCAAGCAATAGGATCATCCAGATCAAATGTGTGCCGGCACTTAAGAGCCAACGTGTGGCGCGCGCTTGGTGCCATACGCTCCACCACGCCTGAACAGCTAAGCCTATATCTGGGCCACGCGCTATTTTGCGCGTCAACCAAGGCCAGATTTGCGCGAGTCGCCCACCAGACGCGGTGGGTGACACAAGCGTGACACACCAAATGATGAGAGAGAGAAAATTGAGACCCAATAGCGAAAGTAGGGCCCAGACGATGTTGACGGGTTGAGTGCCGTTTCCGAGCGTGCCAAAAGCACTGCTGACGCCGGCGATGACTGTTAAGCTAAATATGATGAAGAAGGCCAGCCAGCCCGCAGAACGGAGTGTCGTCATGGCGGTCGTTAGCCCGCTTGACTGAGTGAGTTCTTTGGCACGACGGATAATTTTTGCGAGTGGAGAACGTTCGTTTTGGGCGAGAAGCCTTGCCTTGCTGTCATCTTGTGGACCCCATTGGTTCTCTCTCAAATGGATGACTTCGCAAAGCCAAGCTTGGTTAAACGTGACCGAATCATGCTTGTCCATCATCAGACTACCGTTGTCTCTGACGAAGTAACGCAATGCCCACGAATAAGGCCGGCAAAGAACACACGATAAAGCCGATGCCGTAATTATTGGTCATGCCAAGTAAAAGAGAAAAAATCGAAGGTGCAGTCAGGGCGCCGACTTGTCCAAACGACAAGACTCCACCTGTGACCGCACCGCGGGCACCCTCTGGCGCTTCACGCGCTGTTTCGGCTAGCAACACGCCATGCCATGAAAGGGCGGTCGCGCTGATGAGGGTCGCGACGATCCCCACGATGATGGTGGGCCAGCCCTCGGCACAGAT
Source organism: Burkholderiaceae bacterium (assembly GCA_023653055.1). GTDB lineage: Bacteria > Pseudomonadota > Gammaproteobacteria > Burkholderiales > Burkholderiaceae_B > Zwartia. The sequence goes on from JAMNXR010000011.1 coordinate 16,415, forward strand.
GCTGAGGAGCACCATACTGATCGCCATGCCAATCGCGAGCGCGGCCATCATGGTGCGTGGATGCACATAGGAGCTGCCGAGCAATCCCCAAACAATACGTCCTGGGACCGCGACCGCGACTGCGATGGAAAAGATAAATCCTGCAGCAACCAAGGTGTACCCCATGGTCGTGAGGTAGACGACAAAATAGACGGTGAAAATTGTTTGTGCGGCATTGAAAGCAAAGCAGGCAAATGAGAGATTTCGTAAGGCTTTTGTCCCTAAAACAGAACGAAGCGTATTGCCAAAATCAGAAAAATGAAATTTGCGGGTCGGATCTCGATCATCGTCAAATTTTTTGACCAAGGGTTGCAGCATGAATGTAAATGCAATGCACGCCAAAGCAGTAATGAGCATGGTGTAGCGCCAGTTTGACCACTCTGTCAGTTGTGGACCTAATATTCCCGCTAACAGTAAGCCTGCAGGCACAGCAGTTTGTTTAATTGAAAAAATTAAAGGTAAATATCGGGGGGGCGAGCAACGCCCGAGTAAGTGGGAGCTCGAGGGTGTTGAAACCGCTGCGCCACCACCGCTTAACACTGCTGAAAGCACGAGTGCAACAGGATGTCCGATTGTGGCCAATGCCATTCCTAAACCGAGCAGCACAAGCGCTAGCTGACTCATGCGCATCGCGCCAAAACGAATGATGAAGCTGCCGCAACCGAGTTGAGTCGAAAGTGCAGCACCGGCTGCGATAGAAAAGTAGATACCAATCCACGCCGAATCGATCATAAGATCTGCAATGATGGCGGGTGCGATCACAGCAGGTAATGCACGACCAATGGCTGCGAAGGTTTGTTGCAAGAACATTGCCACCAGGGCAATTAGGATGTGATTCACAAGAGGATGTTAACGGTGAGCTAAAAACAAAAACGCCAGCGATTGTTGCAGCGCAGCGCGGTTGCGTTGCACCGTCTTAGGATACCGTATGTGCGAAAGATCTGTTGATCTAGGTTATAAAGCTTATCAAAATTAAAATAATTGACGTACTTTAACAACGTCTTATCCGGAGCATCTCAATGAATTTCACTACGGCTGTTTCAACCTGTCTCTCCAAATACGCTACGTTTAGCGGACGTGCGACGCGCAGTGAGTTCTGGTGGTTTTATTTGTTTACTGTCTTGCTGGGCTGGGGTGCAACGGTCGTTGGGGCGACCATGGTGAATGGTGGTGCATTTTTGGGTAATCTGATCTCTCTGATTTTTTTGATCCCAACATTCGCAGCGGGTAGCCGCCGGCTGCATGACACGGGGCGTAGCGGATGGTGGCAGTTGTTGGTCATCACGCTGATTGGTATTGTGTTATTGATTATTTGGTTCGCGATGGATAGTGAAAAATCCTCAAATAAATATGGTGCGTATTCGGCCTAAGTCACCGTTAAGAGAGACTCAGAAAGTCCCTGACTGTCCGGTTAATGAATTGTGTTTGACTCGAACCAGGCACGGCCCGCCAAGCCAGATGGCCTTTATTTGAGTCAACAGGCGCATAGGTGACTTTCGTCAGACCTTGGGCGAGCTGTTGAGCACCTTCTAAACTTAATAAGCGCTCTGTCTTGCAAGGCAGTACGAGTGTATTGGCGTTAACACGTGCAAGGGCGTTGGCTAGTCGACCATCAAAGCATGCGCTCACGTCATGTTTCGAGGAGGCCTGATAGCGTTTCAGCAAACTCCATGCGTCCCAGCTTGCGAACCAATCTCCTGCCGCTGAGGCCTCGCGTTCAAGCGTGCTGTCATCCGACTCAGCAATATATGCATCCGTAACAGTCCAGGCAAAATAGTGTTTGCCTGCCAGTCTGAGTCCTTCAGTTGGGGGCGCAGTATATTGGCCGTTGTTCCAATGAGGATCGAGCTTAATAATATCGATCATGCGTTGTGTCGCGAGTTGAAAACTATTGCTTGCACGCCAATCCGGTACTAGCAGAATGGCGGATCGAACCATGTTCGGGTAGTGAATGAGCCACTCAAGTGCTTGAAACGCACCCATTGATGCTCCGGCAAGAACGGCGATGGGCTGATCCTGGAGGCCAAGCCCACTTTTTACTAATTGCACCTGAGCATGCACCATGTCCCGAATGGTGTAGTCAGGAAAGGCAGCACCTAAACCATCTGCGGGCTTGGAAGAGGTCCCGCCACCAATCGCATCGGTGCTAATGACGCAATAGTGATCTGTGTCGTAGGCACGTCCGGGTCCGATGTGTTCCAGGACGCTATGCCTCACATTGCCGGTACCAGGCAGCACTAGCAACAGGTTATCCCGCTGCGCATTGAGTTCTCCAAAACGGAGATAGCCAATATTGAGTTCGGGTAGTGTTTGGCCAGATTCAAAAGTAAAGTGCTTGAGTGTAAAAAGGCCTTCGTGCGCGGGGGGTCTGGTCGAGTCAGCAGTCATTGTTGAGCATTGATTTTTTTGGATAGACATACTGTATGCCTACCTCCTCTATTTGTAAATCGTGTTAATTTTTGAAGAGCCAATAGAACAAAATAGGAGCTGAGATGAAAGGGGTCGTCGTGTGTCCGCAGCCGCGTGCTGCCGAGGTAGGTGCTGAAATACTTGAAAAAGGTGGCAATGCGTTTGATGCTGCACTTGCTACAGCATTTTCTCAAATGGTCAACGACCCCTTTATGTGTGGCTTAGGCGGCATGGGGACTTTGCATTACTACGCTGCCGACACAGGTATGAGTGGCATGATCGATTTCTACAATCGAGCAGGATCGAAGGTACGCCCCGAGATGTGGGAAAAGGATTGCAAAGGTCGCACGCCTATTTCAGGTTATAGCTTGTTTGACGACTTCCGTAGTGAAATCGGCTACACCGCCATCATGACGCCCGGAACGCCTGCGGGCCTGGGTTTGTTTCATGAAAAGCATGGTTCAATGCCTTGGGCTGATTTGATTGCGCCTGCGATTGAGCAGGCATATGAGGGCATGATCGTGACTCCAAACGGTGCGAGTGTATGGAGCGGTTATGCCCAGCCAGGTATTCCTGACGGGCTCACACGCATTCGTAAGACAGCAGAGTGCGCGCGTGTGTATTTGCACCCCGAGGGACGACTTTATAAAGTGGGTGACGTGCTAAGACTCCCCGACTACGCGCGGACGCTTGAGCGTCTGGCGAAAGGTGGCTGGCGAGAGTTTCATCAAGGTGTGCTCGGTGATGAAATCGCTCGAGACTTGGAATTAAATGGTTCCTTTGTGACGCGGCAAGATTTGGCGGACTATCAGCCTGAAGAGAGTGCGCCTCTCGTCGGTCATTATCGTGGCTATGAGGTGAGGTCGAATCCACCACCCGGCAGTGGTGCGACCTTGATTGAGATGTTGCAGATTCTGGAGCATTTTGATTTGAGTGCGCTTGAGCACGGATCGAAGCAACATATAGATTTAGTTGCGCGCGCCATGGCTGCGGCGCACGTCGATCGCAACGCCTATCTTGGCGATCCACACTTTGCGGATGTTCCCACTGATATGCTGATTTCTAAAAAGCGGGCAGCCTACTGGGCGGATCGGATCAAGAGTGGTCATTATGCAGGAGGCCAAGAAGAAGCCCCCCCAGGCTGTACCACGCATGTCTGTGTGATGGATGCTGCGGGCAATGCGGTATCAATGACGCATACGCTTGGAACAGCTGCAGGTGTTGTGACGCCTGGACTGGGTTTCAATTACAACAACTCAATGAAGTTATTTGATCCCGTGCCGGGTAAAAAGAATTCGATGGCGCCTGGTAAGGCACGCACGACAGGAATGGTGCCCACGATGTTGCTCAAGGATGGCAAGCCTGTGCTGTTAGCGGGCGCCCCAGGAGGGAGTGTGATTATCAGCGCGACGTTGCAATCGATTTTAAATATCGTAGATTTTGGAATGTCGCCCGTTGAGGCCGTCACCGTCCCTCGCATACATTGTGAGGGCTTGGGTATCCACACTGAAGCGACAGTCCCACGCTCAGTGATCCGCGAATTGCGTGCAATGGGACATGTTGTCCATCAGAGTGCACATAGTTTTGAGCCCAGTATGTCGCGTGCACATGTGATTTCAACGATTGGTGGTCGTATGCGAGGTGGTGCAGACCCTAGGGGCGGCGCAGGTGTGGTTTACGCGCGATCTTGATTATCTTTTTCTTGTAAAGAATCTTGATTTTTAAATTAAAATTATTAAATAAATATCTGATGTAAAGCAATCTCACAATTCATATCCCATCAGGATTCCAAAGATGTTGTCAGACGACCAAAAAAAAATTATTGAAGCCGAAGAGCGTCATCGGCATGATTTTAGAAAAACACTAGAAGAAGCAAGCGCAACTGTTTCCAAAACGGTGGATCGTGCAGTTTCTGAAGTGAAGGAAGAAAAAGCAAAGCTTAGTTCTCAGTTGATGGTATTTCTCAACAGCTCGGTAGGCACCTTGCTCCTCTCTTCTGTAGTCATTACTGGCGGTGCTGGATTAATTCAGAAAATTCAGCACAATCATGAGACTCAGCAAAAAAAACGTGAGCAATTAATAGTCTATAAATTTGAGATCGAAAATCGACTAGATAATATGGAATTTGCTTTGCGTCGTGCACAAACCGTGGGTGAGGCCAAAGTTGCGCTAAATAAACTATTTAAAAGTAAGTATCCGTTGACCCCTGAATTACAAAATAGGACCTTGGCTTCTCTTTATTTAAATATCTATGAGCTAGTGCCAGGAACGCAGCAGCAAAGGGCTCAAGCAGCAATTGGATTTATTCGGGAGTTGGAGCATGCTGAATCTCTAATCAATGCTCAAACAGATGATGCAAAGTTGATTAGTGCCGAGGACAAATTGCAGTTTACTAAGCTCATTCAGTCTATTCAAGTCTTGAAGCTCAGTGCCCCATAATTTTGTTCAGCAGCATACCCAGCTGCCGTGCAATATTGAGATGCTCTGGTTGAACGTAAGGGTGTTTCATCAGAATATTGAGTGTACCCAAACACACTGCATCACATGTGATGGGAATATTGATGACGGATTGCAGACCTAAGCGTGTAATCGTTTCATGGTCATCAAACGATTGTCGTATCGCTTCAGTACCTTCGCCAATAAATGCTTGTTGGTCGATGAGAACATGCTGCCCCCACGCTGTCCCTTTTTTTTGTTTTCGTCCACCTGGCGGATAAGCCTCAGGGTTTGAACTGTAAAGTCGCTCAAGCTCCATGTGCTCAGGATAAAAGATATTGATCGTGAGCAGTTCGCGATCCAGCAAAGCCATGGCGATCTGGTCGATGCCATGGCAAAGCTGTTGCACTTTCTTGTGGTGTGCGTCGTTCAAGCTCGCCTCGCGCTTTACTCAGCTGTAATGTTTAGCTCTTTTATTAGCTTGGTATAGCGATCGGTATCCGCTTGAAGTGTTTTAGCAAAACCTGCAGGTGTTGACTGAACGACTTCGACACCAATGCCGCGCATTTTTTCAATGACAGCAGGTTGTGCGAGTGTTTTGTTGATCTCTGCATTCAGTTTGGCGGTGATGTCTGCAGGTAAATTTTTGGGACCAAATACACCATACCAAACGACCATTTCGTACCCGGGTAGTGTTTCTGCAACCGTTGGCGTATTGGGTAATAACTCTGCGCGCTTGTCTTCAGTGACAGCAACGAGGTTGAGCTTGCCTGACTTGACATGAGGCAAGGTCTGCGTGCCTGCACTGAAGAGTACCTGCGTCTGTCCAGATACTGTATCTAGCACGGCAGGAGCACCCCCTTTGTAAGGGACGTGATTCATCGTGATGCCAGCGGCTTTCTCAAACATGGCGGCACTGATGTGGTTAGTTGAGCCCACGCCAGCCGAGGCGTAATTGAGTTTGCCAGGATTGGCTTTTGCGTAGGCGATCAGATCGGGCACGGTCTTGGCAGGCACAGCAGCATTCGTCACCATGGTGTTGGTGACCAGAGCGATCAGTGCGATAGGCGTGAAATCATCAACGGGATGAAACGGCATTTTTGAAAATAGCGCACCGTTCATGGCATGGGTACTCATCGAGCCCACAAGCAGGGTGTAGCCATCAGGTTTTGCTTTGGCAACCGTGTTGGAACCGATGTTGCCGGAGGCGCCGGGTTTGTTTTCAACGATAAATGTCTGCCCCAGTGTTTTCGTTAAACTTTCAGACAACATACGCGCCAAAATGTCAGTTGAGCCGCCAGGTGCCCAGGGCACCACAACAGATACAGTCTTGTCTGGATACGCTGCATGCGCGGATGTGAGAACTGAGCAAGAAACTGCGCTTGCAACGAGTAGGCGGGTGAGATATTTGTTCATGCGTGACTCCGTCTTTAATTTGAATAAAATAATAAGTATGGGTATGTGTATTTCATCAGGTTTGTATGTGGTCAACGACCGACTGCATAGCCTTGCATCCCCCGAGGATTGGCGCCTGCTCGCAAGACAAGCTGTCCGTTTAGGCCGGTCTCGCGTGTGCAGGCTGAAATGCGTCCCTCTGACCATGCTGCACCCATCTTCACATCGTGGCCAGCTTGCTTCAGCTGTTCAATCGTCGTTTCGGGCATACGTGATTCGAGGGTAATACGGTTGAGTGTAGTGGTGCGCGGCCAGAATGACGAGGGGTAATGATCCAAATGCCATGAGGGTGCCTCAATGGCCTCCTGTAGATTCATGCCATAGAGTGCGTGACGTAAAAAGAAAATCAGTAACCACTGGTCTTGTTGATCTCCGCCTGGTGTGCCAAATGCCATGTAGGGTTTGCCATCGCGCAAGGCCATCGAGGGTGACAGTGTTGTCGTGGGACGTTTGCCAGGCTGGAGTTGGCTTGCCAGACCTTCATCAATCCAGGTCATTTGTAGTCGGGTATTGATAGAAAATCCGAGCGCTGGAATGACGGGGCTTGAGGAAAGCCAGCCACCGGAGGGCGTGGCTGAAACCATATTGCCCTCTTGATCAATCACACTTAAATGACAGGTATCCCCGACGAAAATTTCTTTGTCCGCCCACTCGCGCACGGGCGGCAAGGCTGCAAAGGTGGGCTCGCCAATACCGTAGCGTGTATCCGAGATGGCCAGGATGCGCTCGCCGAGATCGAGGTCGGGCATGACAGGTTGGCGACCGTCAGGCTGACCTGGTCGTAAGGCGTTGGATGCAAGTGCCGCGATTTGTGCAAAGCGTTGCTTGCCATAATCCGTACTCAGCATTGTGGCAAGAGGCACATCTACAAAATCAGGATCGCCGAGCCAGACCATACGATCTGCAAGTGCGAGTTTGGCAGCCTCCGCAACGTGGTGCACAAACTCAAAAGAATCTGGTGCGTGCTTTTGTAGATCAGCGTTTTTCAGAATCGTGAGTTGTTGCAATAAGGTCGCGCCTTGAGACCACGCGCCGCATTTCGCAACGGTATAACGCCCAAACTCAACAGTGATCGGCTCATCATAGGTTGCTTGCCAGTTGGCGAGATCTTCATAACGCAGGAGACCTTTGTTGCGTTCTCCGGTGGTATCTCTGATTTCCGCATGCGTGTAGTAATCGTCGATCGCCCGTGCCACGAAACCGCGATACCAAATTTCTTGCGCAGCCTCGATTTGTTTGACGCGATCTGTTCCGCCTTGTGTTTCGGCCTGTTCAATTATTTTCCGATAGGTCTTGGCAATCCCAATGGACTGAAAGAGTGAGCCAGGTGCAGGGACCTTGTCCTTGGGGAGCCAGACATCTCGCGAACTATGCCATTCGGCGCGGAATAAGTCCTGGACCGCAGTGATGGCTTGAACGACCCGAGGGACCAGAGGAAAGCCTTTTTCCGCATACCCGATAGCGGGTGCAAGCACTTCAGCAAGAGACATGCTGCCGTAGTCGCGTAGCATCGTCATCCAGGCACCCCAAGCGCCAGGAACAGTGGCGGGCAGGAGGCCAATACCTGGAATAAGTCCGAGACCTTTTTCCCGAAAGTATTGTGGCGTTGCCAACGCAGGAGCACAGCCTTGGCCACAAATCACACGCATGCGTTGCTCTTTTTCACTCCACAACATCAATGGCGCCTCTCCCCCGGGACCGTTGAGGTGGGGTTCGACGACTTGTAATACAAACCCGCCAGCCACTGCGGCATCAAAGGCATTGCCACCACGTTCCAAGATAGACATGGCAGTCTGTGAAGCGAGCCAGTGTGTCGACGAAACCACGCCAAAAGTGCCAATAATTTCTGGTCGAGTGGTAAATAAATCCATGCGTGAGCCTCGGGTGATCTCAATATCAGTGAAAAAAACGTTATGAGTTGACGATATTAATATGTATTTATGAGTAGATTGCTTCGGTTAAGAGTGCGAGCTGCACATTGAATTTGCCGGCTAAAACTTAGGGTTTTCCTAAGTTTTGATTGAATCAAGCACAATATAATAGTGATTGATTCAATATTCCCTTTACATTTTTGGAACGACGGAGATACCGCCATGATGAACCGCAGATCATTTATCACCAAAGCTGGCATTGCCGGTGCAGCCGGTCTTTCGACCGTAGCCGCACCCGCAGTGGCACAACGTAAAATCACATGGCGCATGGTGACAACATGGCCCAAGAACTTTCCAGGTCTGGGTGTGGGAGCTCAACGCTTGGCTGATCGGATTACGGCCGCTTCGGGTGGTCAGCTGACCATTCAGGTTTATTCTGCGGGTGAGTTGGTGCCCGCGCTTCAGTCTATCGATGCTGTGATTGATGGCGGTGCCGAGATGTCGCATGGTGCGGCGTACTACTGGCAAAACAAGAGCGTAGCGCTGTCATTCTTTACGGGTGTACCGTTCGGTATGACGAGCCGTGAATTGGCAGCATGGATTCGTTTTCTAGGCGGCCAGCAAATTTGGGACGAGGTTTATGACCAGTTTGGTTTGCAGGGCTTTTTGTCGGGCGATACGGGCACCCAAGCCGGTGGTTGGTTCCCCAAAGAGATCAAGAGTCTGGACGACATCAAGGGCCTGCGTTTCCGCACCCCCGGCTTGGGTGGACAGGTTTGGGGCAAACTCGGTGCGTCAGTGACAAACATGGCGGCAGGCGAAATTTTCCAGGCATTACAATCCGGATCGTTGGATGCCGCTGAGTTTGTGGGGCCCTATAACGACCTCGCGCTTGGCTTTTATAAAGCACGCAAGATTTACTACACCTCAAGCTTCATTGAGCCTGGTTTGGCAACTGAGCTGGTCGTGAACAAGAAAAAGTATCAAGCGTTGCCAAAGAACTTGCAGGATCTCGTTCGCGACGTATGTCAGGCTGAATACGATCAGGTGGCATCAGATTTTGCTGCCAATGATCCGCGTTCACTGCAGGTACTTATCAAGGAGCATGGCGTCCAAGCGATTCCTCAGTTCCCTGATAGCGTTGTCGAAGCCGCAGCAAAGGTTTCTGCAGAGCTCTTAACATCTGTTCGCGACAAGGGTGATGCGCTGACCAAGAAGACAGCTGATAGTTTCATGAGCGCGTTGAAGCTCGTCCGTATTAAGACAGAAGGGACAGACGCACAATTTATCAATGCGCGCGCCAAGTACTTTAAGCTGTAAATAATTGAATTGAGGTGGGTGAGTCATGCACCCCCTTAAAGTAAAAAGCCCAGCGAATATGTATCGCTGGGCTTTTTTGTTGGTAGCGCTAAGGTTTTAGTAAAGCACCTTTGGTAACCAAGTCACGAGCTCTGGAAAGACGAACAGGATTGCAAGCGCGATAACTTGCAAACAAACAAAGGGGATGATGCCTTTGTAGATCATGCCAGTTGAGATGCTGTTGGGTGCAACGCTTCTGAGGTAAAACAAGGAGAAACCAAAGGGCGGTGTGAGAAAGCTTGTTTGTAAGTTGACACCGACCATCACGCCGAACCATACTGGATCAAGACCGAGGCTCAGCAAAACGGGTGCAGTGATTGGGATGACAATAAAGATAATCTCAAACGTATCTAGGATAAATCCTAAAACGAACATGATAATCATCACCACAATCATGGCGCCAAACGCTCCGCCTGGCAGACCAGACAAGAATTCGTGTACGAGATTGTCGCCACCCATCTGACGAAAGACGATGGAGAAGACCGACGCACCAAACAAAATGATGAAAATCATTGAGGTAATCGTCGCGGTCGAGACTGCCGCCTCACGTAAAACCGTCCAAGAGAGCCGCCATTTTGCAGCAGCCAAGATCGTGGCGCCCACTGCACCGACAGATGCGGCTTCTGTGGGTGTCGCGATGCCGCCAATGATGGAGCCAAGCACCGCAATGATCAGCAATAATGGCGGCACCATTGCCGTCATGACTTCTTTAAAGATGCCTTTCTTTTCTTCTTCGTTAAACGGTGTGGCTGGGCAAGACTGTGGATCCGTGATGGCTTTGAAGATGACCCAACTTAGGTACAGCAACACTAACAACATGCCTGGGATAAACGCACCTGCGAAGAGATCACCTACGGAGACAGGATTGGGCGCAAAGTTGCCTTTGGCCATCTGTACTTGGGAGTTGATGCCTGCGAGAATATCGGCCATGAAAATCAGCACGGTCGAGGGCGGGATAATTTGTCCGAGTGTGCCAGAAGCGCAAATCACGCCGCTTGCGAGCTTGGGGTCATAGCCCGCTCTCATCATTGCGGGTAAGGAGATGAGCCCCATCGTGACGACTGTGGCACCCACTACACCCGTAGAGGCTGCTAAGAGCGCACCTACTAAAATGACAGAGATCCCGAGCCCGCCCCGGATATTGCCGAACAGCTTACCCATTGTCATGAGCAGTTGCTCAGCGATCTTAGAGCGCTCAAGCATGACGCCCATAAAAATAAACAGGGGGACAGAGACCAGTACTTCGTTGGTCATAAAGCCAATGTAGCGACCCGCTAAAGAGGCGAGGTTGGTAAAGTCAAACACTTCGAAGTAGTAGCCGACTGCACCGAAAATCAAGGAAGTGCCGGCGAGCGAAAAGGCGACAGGAAAGCCGAGCATCAGCATGCCAATCACGCCAAAAAACATCGATCCTGCGAGAATTTCACCAATGAGAACGTAATCCATGTTGGTCACTCCTTGCCTGTCGCTTCTGCGACGGTTTGGTAACGATAGTCCTCTGGAATCAGGTCTTCTCGTTTAACGAGCACAAGCACGGAGCGAATCGCCATCGCCAGACCTTGCAAGGCGACCAGGACAACAAAAACAAGGATAAAGGTTTTCAGCATATACAGTCCTGGCATGCCGCCGATGTTGGCTGAATTTTCTAAAAGACGCCATGAGCGTTGCACGTATGGCAGTCCGATGTAATAGACCGCAAACATGAAGGGGAAAAGAAACAGGCACACGCCAATCAAGTCAGCGATTGCTTTTTTTGTTGTAGAGGCGGGTCGATAAAAAATATCGACTCTGACGTGATCTTCTCTATATAAGGCAAAGCCGGCGACAGCAGTAAACATGAGGCCGTTAAGCCATACGTATAGGTCCTGCATCCAGAGTCTTGTGGTAGAAAAAAGGTAGCGTTCTACGACGACTGCAAAGCAGACCACAACAACGGCGACAGAGAGCCAGGCAAAAGTGTTGCCAACTATTTTGTTGATATGGTTAATAAACCGCATCAGCGCAGCTAGGATCGTTAGCATGCGGATTCTCCAATTGGACTTTCGAACTGTTGATTTTAAAGCAGCCCGAGATAGGACGTTGGCCTAAGGGGTGTAACTCAGTTTTTATATAAGAAAACGCGCCAGGAGACCAAGTGTTCCTGGCGCGTAAAAGCAGACTAAAGCGTTTACTGAGCTTCGACGCCTGCTTTCTTGAACAGCTCAGCCCATTGTGGGACTTGCTGTTTCACTTTGGCATCCAGCGCGGCTGGATTGGCGTCTTTGGTCAAAACCTGTGCACCCAAACCGGACATGCGTTCCTGGAACTTTGGATCTGCTAAACCGGCTTGAAGCGCTTCGAGTAGCTTGGCGCGAACGGGTGCAGGTGTATTTTTAGGTACCCACATGCCGTGCCAGATACCAACTTGGAAGTCTTTAAAGCCTGATTCATCCATGGTGGGCAGGTCTGGCAATGTTGCCACACGTTCTTTGCTGGTCACAGCATACGCTTTGATTGTTTTAGCTTTGATTTGCTGCGTGGTATTAGTTGTTTGGTCGCACAACAAGTCAACTTGCTTACCCACCAGATCGTTCATCGCTGGACCTGTTCCTTTATAGGGCACTGTCAAAAGGTCCACGCCCACGCCGTTTGCAAACATGACGCCGCACAAGTGTGAAGCGGCACCGATGCCGGCATTGGCCAATGAAACTTTATCTTTGTTCTTTTTGACGTATTCAACCAACTCTTTGATATTGTTGGCGGGGAAGTCTGAGCGACCTACGATTGTCATCGGAACATCGACGACCAAACCGATGGGATCAAAGCCATCGATGGGGTTGTAGTTTGGTTTTTTGTAGAGTGAAGGCGCTGTGGTAAAGCCCACATGCATCAGCAGAACGGTATAACCATCAGGGTTAGCGCGGGAAACGTAGGAGCTGCCCACTGTGCCGCCTGCACCGGCTTTGTTTTCAACGATCACTGACTGTTTGAGGGTGGGGCGCATCGCTTCGGCGAGTGAGCGGGCGACGTTGTCAGTCGGGCCGCCAGCGGCAAAGGGCACCACCATGTTGATAGGTTTAGTCGGGAAATTGTCCGCGCTTTGTGCTGTGACCGAAAAAGCCAATGCTGATAACAACGCACCAAGTGACAGGGTAAAAGGTTTCATCGCAACTCCGTGATCATTCAAAAGTGATACAAAATGGGCGTTGGGTATCAAGTGCACCCAAGGGCTGAGCAGCTAAAAATTATCAATTTGGCAATAGATGCCGTTCTAATTTGTCATCAAATTGTAAAACTAATGACCGGGCAGCACTTAGCTAAATGAATAAAAAGTAAGGGTTTTGGAGTGATTGTTTACAAATTTGGTGCTCTTAGAGATGATTTGTGTCGAAAAGACCAGAGAATGGGTATATTCGGTTGATCACCACTTGTACATTTAAATAAAGAGACTTCAAAAGATGACGGTTCAGTTTTTTTCATGGGATACCCCCAATGGGCGCAAAATCTCAGTGGCTCTAGAAGAGATGGGTTTGCCTTATACCGTGAGCCCAATCGATATTGGTAAAGATGAGCAGTTCAAGCCAGATTTTTTGAAAATCAGTCCTAACAATAAAATTCCTGCCATTATTGACAACGATGGTCCTGACGGTAAACCGATCAGTGTCTACGAGTCTGGCGCAATCTTGATTTATCTTGCTGAAAAAACAGGAAAATTCCTTCCTTCAAAGGGTGCAGCCCGTGTCTCGGTGATCGAGTGGCTGATGTTTCAGATGGCTGGCTTTGGCCCGATCCCAGGTCAGGTGCATCATTTTTTGGGGCTGGCGAATGAGGATGACAAGCGCTACGGCGTCCAGCGATTCATGAATGAGACGCGACGTTTGTACGGCGTCATGGATCGTCGCCTGGCAGAACAGGCGTACTTTGCGGGCGAGATTTCAATCGCTGACTTTGCGATCTTGGGTTGGGTCTGGAGACATCCGCGTCATCAAGTTGATTTAGCGGACTTTCCAAATGTGTTGCGTTGGTACGAAATGATCATGGCCCGACCCGCAGTTCAGCGTGGTTTTGCTATTGCATTGAAATAAAAATTTTATTCCGGAGATCAAAATGAAAAAAACTTTTAACATCAAAAAAATCTGTGTCACGATGCTGGCAATGACCGGTGCATTAATGACACATGGCCAGGCCTTGGCGCAAGCGTCTGATGCATACCCCACAAAAACGGTCAAAATTGTGGTGCCCTTCGCACCAGGGGGCGTGACAGACACAAGCGGTCGAATCGTGGCAGAAGCCTTGTCTAAAAGATTAGGTCAGCAAGTTATCGTTGAAAACAAGCCAGGTGCGTCAGGCAATATTGGCGCGCAACTAGCAGCGGGCGCAGCACCTGACGGCTACACGCTTTTTTTGGCCTTAGACAATATTCTGGTCATTAACCCACATGCGTATTCAAAAATTGGTTTTGATACGCTGAAAGATTTTGCGCCAGTCGCAAAGATTGGTAATTCAATCGTTATCCTCGCGGCCAATCCCGCGGTAAAAGCAAAAAACTTGAAAGAACTCATCGCCCTGGCAAACGCGACACCGGGAGGTTTGTCTTATGGCACCTCAGGTAACGGCAGTCTCGTGCACTTGGCTGGCGAGCTGCTTAAGCAGCAGTCCAATTCTAATTTTGTCCACATTGCCTACAAAGGCGGTGGTCCTGCTGTAGCGGACGCCTTAGCGGGCCATACCCCTTTGACGTTTGCCTCGGCAGCGTCTATCAACCAACATTTGAAAGCTGGCAAGCTTGTGGCGCTAGGTGTGCCGAGTGCCGTGCGCTCTGCAGCCTATCCTGATATCCCAACTTTTAAAGAGTCGGGTATTCCCGGTATCGAGTTGAACTCATGGGTGGGTATCATGGCTCCAGCAAAAACGCCTGCTGCCATTATCGCGAAGTTGAACAAAGAAATTAATGCCGTGTTGCAAGAGCCTGCTGTTAAGGATAAGTTGCTGAATTCTGGTATTGAGGCCGCTAACGGAACATCTGCGCAGTTTGGCGATGAGATTAAGCGTGATCTTGAGATGTATAAGCCTGTGGTTGAAAAAGCCGGCATCAAAGCCAATTAAAAAATTGAATATATGCCGTATTAACTGGATTGGAGACAAAAATGAATTTTAAAAATCGTATGCACGCACGCACACTGCAATATGTAGGCCGCGGTCTTGCCACACTCTTCGCAGGTGGCGTGTTCGCAGCAATGCCACTTACGGCAAGTGCACAGGACTTTCCAAATAAGCCACTCAAAATTGTGGTCGGCTTTCCCCCCGGAGGTGGTTCAGATTTGATGGCGAGATCGGTTGGCGATAAGCTTTCTGTTGCCTTGAACCAGCCCGTCATTATCGAAAACAAACCAGGTGCCGGCTCTTCAATCGCTGCATCATTTGTCGCCCAGTCAAAACCTGATGGCTACACGATATTGTTTGGTCAGGCGGCCAATCTCGGCATTGCGCCCGCACTGAGAGACACGCTGAACTACGAACCGATCAAGAGCTTTGCGCCGATCACGCGCTTGGTGTCTGCTCCACTTGTGATTGTCGGTCCTGCCACCCTGCAAGCGAAAACATTGAAAGAGCTGATTGCGATGGCTGCAGCCAAGCCAGGTGCCTTGAGCTATGGCTCGCCGGGTTCTGGCACAGCAGGTCACTTAGCGGGTGAGATGTTTGGCTCAGAAGCCAAAATTAAAATCGTTCATGTCCCCTACAAGGGACAAGCTGCTGCGATTACGGACATGATTGGCGGAAGGATTGAGATGTACTTCAGCACCCTTGCTGTGGTCAAGCCGCATGTCGAAGGCGGTAAGATCCGTGCCTTTGCCGTTACCTCTGGGGAGCGCTCACCTGCGTTTCCTAATGTGCCGACCGTGGCCGAAGCGGGCATCCCAGGCTTTGAAATTGAGAACTGGTATGGTTTAGTGGCTCCAGCTGGCACGCCACCTGAAATCATCAAGCGACTCAATACAGAAGTTGTCAAAATCCTGAAGGATCCTAAGCTGGTTGAGGAGTTGTCCAAGGAGGGCGGGAACATTAAGGCCGATACGCCTGAGCAGTTTTCCAAATTCCTCGAAGTCGATGTGCCACGTTGGAAAAAAATCGTGAAGGATGCAAATTTGCAGACGAATTGATCTCTGGTTGCCTCATACATTTTGATTCGCCACCCGTCATTCTATTTTGGGTATAGTTCACTTTTTACGGAGACACTAATGAAAAGCAATTGTTCGACTCCTTTTGTTAAAACAGCGAAATGGGCGGCTGGCGCATTGTCCGCAGTAGCGCTGACCTTTGGAATGACGGGTGCTCACGCTCAGCAAGCCTATCCAAATGCTCCGATTCGTTTGGTCGTTGGTTACGCTGCCGGAGGTACAACAGATATTTTGGCGCGCTCGCTGGGTGAACAGTTGGGTAAAATTTTGGGTCAAACCATCATCGTCGATAACAAACCGGGTGCTGCGAGCAATATTGGTGCTGCGTTCGTCGCGCAAGCAAAGCCTGATGGCTACACCCTCTATATGGCTACGGTCGCCAGTCACGGGATTAATCCTGCGCTGTATCGCGGCAAATTGCCGTTTGATCCAATCAAGGATTTTGCACCGGTTTCGCTGGTTGCCTCTATTCCTTTGATGTTGGTTGTAAATCCAAGCCTGCCAGTTAAGTCCATTAAGGATTTGATTGAATATGCAAAAAAGAATCCCGGAAAATTGAACTACGCTTCTAGTGGTAACGGTTCGCCAGGTCATTTGGCTGCAGCTGTATTCAACGATGCGACTCAGGTAAAGATTGAGCACATTCCCTTCAAGGGCGGTAATCCAGCTAACTCCTCAGTGCTGGCTGGTGAGACTCAAATGACCTTTGCAACAGTACCGGGTGCGCTCCCTCACGTGGTGGCTGGCAAGCTCGTTGCTCTGGGCGTCACGACTAAGCAGCGCTCGAGCGAGTTACCAAACGTGCCGACGATTGCTGAAGCCGCTGGCCTGCCAACGTATGACATCAGCACTTGGAATGCAGTCTTGGCACCTAAGGGCACCCCTGAGGCGATTGTGGCCAAGTTGAATGCCGCGATTGGTCAGGCAATGAAATCGCCTGAGTTGCGCAAGCGTTTTGAGAAAGAGGGTGCGATGCCGCAGACTAGCACCCCCCAAGAGCTCAATAAATTTATCGTGGCAGAAGTAGAGCGATGGGGTAAGGTTGTCGACAAAACACCCATGAGCACTAACTAAACAAACTTGCCCGTCAGTCCGCCGTCGACGACGATTTCTGTCCCTGTGATGTAAGACGCATCATCTGAGGCCAGAAAAGTCGCGACGGCTGCGACTTCCCACGGCGACCCCATACGGCCCATCGGGACTTGTTGATCGCGTGCACGGCGCGTCTTGTCCATATCGGCGTTCGCATCAAATACTTTGGCTACATTTTTTTGAATGCGTGGCGTATCAATAAGACCTGGAACAATCGTGTTGGCACGAATGCCTTGGCCTGCATATTGCTGCGCAAGCATTTTGATAAAGTGAATGACAGCGGCTTTTGTGACGTTATAGGCTAGATGGGGGTAGCCTAGATAGCGCATGCCTGCCACAGATGAAACACCAATAATCGATCCCGCACCTTGTTGGATCATGATCGGGGCGACAAGCTTGGCAGCGATCAGGATACTTTCAACATTAACCTTTTGAATGCGATCCCAGTCTTCGAGCGAGGTTTCGACAGGGCCACCCACACGCCCAATGCCAGCATTGATTTGCAAGATATCGATACGACCAAAATCCAGCATCACACGGTCAATCGCAGTTTGCATGGCCTCGAAATTTGCGACATCGGCCTGATAGGCGATCGCTTTTCCGTCCAGCGCGATAATCTCTTGTGTTACCTCTTGGGCAGCTGCGAGATTGAAGTCTAGGGCCGCAACAGAGGCACCTGCGCAGGCCATTGCAATTGAGCTCGCTTTGCCGATACTGACCCCAGGTGCACTCGTACCCGCGCCCAGTATCAAGGCGACGCGCCCCTTGAGTCTTTCAGTGCGTGCGGGGAGCGAAGTGTGATGGGGGCTTGCACTCATGCCACTTGGCCTAGTCCAACAGTCATACCACCACAGACATACAACACTTGACCCGTGATGAAACCTGCGCGATCGTCAAGCAGCGAGGCCACCGCATGTGCGATGTCTTCTGGTTCACCCATGCGTTTAACCGGAATGGATTCAAGAATTTTTTTCGTTTTAGGCGAGTCTGGTGGATTACCTGAGACAAACAGTTCAGTCGCAATCGGTCCAGGCCCAATAGCATTGACCGTCACACCATAGGGCGCGAGTTCGAGCGCCCACGTACGCGTCATGCCGAGCAGACCTGCTTTAGTGGCTGAATACACCGTGCGGAGTTCTTTGCCCAGTGCGGCTCGGCTTGAGATGTTGATGATCCGGCCAAAGCGGGCTGCCTGCATCAAGGGTTGTAGGCCTTGCGCCACAAGCATAGGGGCACGAAGATTGAGTGCGCAAACGGCATCAAAGTCCTCTAACGTTGCGTCCTCAAGTGTGCCAGGGCGAATAAAGCCCGCATTATTAATGACACGCAGCACATTATGCTCGCGCGTGATGCGTTGCAATACATCGCGCGTAGCCTGTGCATCCGTAAGATCTGCTTGATAATGAGTTTCACCTTTGAGCAAAGCCTTGGGGGCGACGCGATCGAGGTTGATGATCTGATAGCCGTCTTCAATGCATCGGTGAATAATGGCGCGACCAATACCGCCGCTGCCGCCTGTGACGAGAACGCTACGCTCAGCCATGTGATTTGTCTCCTGTGCCTGGACCGTTGCCCACATAGGGAATCATTTCATCAATGGTGTCCCAGATGAAACGACCTGCTGGATCTTGTTGCTCTTCGGCGATGTGTGAAACAAGGCCGGCCGCACGTGAAATGACGGCGAAGCCTCGCATGAGCTTGGGTGGGATACCAATTTCGCCAAGCATGGCTGCAACAGCACCCGTCGCGTTGATCGTAATGTGGCGACCGTAGACACGATCGACCGTCGCAGACAATAAACGCAAAGCACGCACATGCTTTTGCTCGAGGTCGGGTTCAGCTTCAGTCAGCGCGAGTAGTTTGATTGAGCGTGGATCATCTGGCTTGTGCAAGTGATGTCCAAAGCCAGGAAGGTTTTGTTTGTTTTTACGAATTTCGAGTACCAAAGCTTCGGTAAATTTTTCTGGCTCGGCGGCATCGACAATCTGTTGGAGAATGACAGCGTTATTTTCCATGGTGCCGACGAACTGACTACCCACGGCCATTAAGCCTGCAGCGACTGCACCTTGCAGGTTTTCAGGTGCGCTCATATAAATCATTCGGGTCGCGATCGCGCTGGGTGTAAAGCCATGCTCCATCAATGTGATGAGTACCGCATCCATGATGCGCATATCGACTGGACGCGGTTCGCGACCGAGGATCTGCATAAACATGACTTCTGAGAATGTTTTTTTACCAATCAAATCTTCTACAAGATCTGCATCGCGGTAATTCATACTCGTCAAGGTGTGTGTGCACAACTTTGTCGTGGGGGTTGGCTTATTGGATGAGGAGGACATGTTGGATTCTTCTTTTAGTGAAATGGATGCAATGAGTTTAATTGTTCGCGGATAGCTGTCTTGAGGACTTTGCCAACCGAAGAGCGGGGAAGCTGATCAAAAAAGTGAATCTTTTTAGGTGCGTGTACCGAGCCGAGTAAATGTTTGACATGCGCGATCAAGGTGTCGGGTTCGCAGGATATGCCAGGATGCAGCTGAACCGCGGCATGCACTGCTTCACCCCATTTTTCGTCAGGCATCCCAAAGACTGCGCATTCGTAAACGGCGGGATGTTGTGATAATACATTTTCAACGTCAGTTGGATAGATGTTGAAGCCGCCAGTGATGATCACGTCGCGAATACGATCCTTTAGAAAAAGATAGCCGCGCGCATCTACAAGGCCCACATCGCCCGTGTGCAACCAACCATCAATAATGGTTTCTGCCGTTTTTTCAGGTAAGCGCCAGTAGCCGCTCATCACGAGATGCCCACGTACGACAACTTCACCTACCTCACCCTCAGGTAATAGCTTGCCCTCAGGCGACATAATCGCCATGTCGCTGAGCCAAGTGCAGCGACCGACAGAGCCCCGATTGAGTGGGTCTTTAAAACCACTTGGACGCATCATTGTCACAATTTGGGGAGCCTCTGTTTGACCATAGGTTGTACCCACCACATCGCCAAAGAATGCTCTGAGCTGATCGACTTTTTCTGCGGGCATTGGTGCGCCGCCATAGATCAAGTTACGTAACGTTGGAAAGTCAGAACGGGATACCCCTGGATGCGCCATCACCATGTAGATCAAAGTAGGGGGCATAAAGCTCATCGTCCCACCTTGTTCGCGGAATGCTTGAATGACGGAGGCGGGATCGGTCTTGTCCAGGAATAAAAGTTTGGCGCCTTCTGCTAATAAGGGAAGTAAGTAGGTAGAGGTGCCGTGCGTCACCGGTGCAGTGACAACGAAGCAATCCTCTTGGGTAATTTGCCAGCCACTCACTTGATTGATGATGCCCGCGGTCCAGGCACGATAGGGCTGCATGACGCCCTTTGGAAGGCCTGTGGTGCCGCCTGTAAATTTGATCGCTTGAGTGGCATTTTCACCTGCTTGATTGGCGCTCGGCACGTGCCCGGCATAACGAGAAATGAGATGCTCGATATTGCGTTCAGTCTCCGTACCCGTTTCATCGAGTCGCAACCAGCAAGCGGCGCTGGCTTCGATTAGCTCCGCACCTTTTGCGTCAGAGATCACGATAGAGGGCTCGATCGTATCGGTGATGCGTTTGATTTCAGATTGTGTACTGCGCGCGTTAAGCGGTACCCAGACTTTTCCAGCAGCGAGTACGGCAAGGATTGCGGTGGCATGCTCGACGGAGTTCGCTGCGCAAATTGCTACGCGTGTTTGAGGCTGTGGATCAATAGTCTGTAAGGCCGTTGCTAATGCATTGACTTTTTCGGCTAGCGTTTGATACGTCAACGTGCATGCGCGACTTTGCAGAGCAATGCGATCAGGGTAGAGCTTTGCAGCTCTAAAAAAGAAGTCAATTGGATACACCAGAGTTTCCTGTCACGTACTAAATGCGTACATATTAAATGAATATAAAAGTGGCTCGATACTCGGCAATTTAGATCATAGGCTTAGTGCAGCTTTGTTGCGGTGATAACAGTTGTTGGTGAGTCTTGCAGGCTGGCATATATTTTCTTGCCAGCGACTTCACCGATAAATGTTTGTTCTTTGTCATTGGCATCCTTGTATGACAAGGTAAATTGAGCACCATTGAGCTTGCCGACGACGCGTTGTGAGCGGTTGTCACCGAAGGTAAGCGTGCCTTCGGTCTTTTGAAATTTTTGTTGAAGGCTTAAGTTGGCGGTGGTGATGCCTGGTAGACCGGTAACCGACCATTCGCCTTGAACCTTGGCCGGGACGATCCAATAATACCCACGTCCACCTGTCGCAGGCGTGAGTGCCCCACGTCCACCCGTCTCGGGGTTGATAACCAAGTCAGGCTCCCAGGTGCCCATCATGAATGAGTTAGACACGACGCGTGTGCCAGGCTTCATATTCAAGAGCGTGGGTTTGAGCTTCAGGTTCAGAGTCGTCAACAGATAAAGCGTGACAACGGTGGCGTTTGAAAAGTCTTCTTTGAAAATATCGCCCGTCACAATCGTGACCTTGTCAGCGACACCCGCTCGCTGGGCATTTTGTCGAGCCAGATTTGCCATGTCAGGATTGAACTCAATACCCACTGCTCTGGCACCAAATTGACGTGCGGCCTGAATAGGAATCTTTCCGTCACCTGCGCCGAGATCATAGACAAGATCATTCGGGGTGACTTTGGCGGCCTCAAGCATTTTGACGACCAGATCATTGGGCGTAGGGACCCAAATCACATCTTTGCCTGCCTGAGCGATGGTAGGTTCGTAGAGCGCTTTATCAGCTTGCGCGTGGGCAACATTGAGTAAAAAAAAGCTAAGCGCGAAAGAAGAGATGAGCCATCGCCCAAAAGCTTGGCCGTACATGAAATCTTGGCGCATCAACATTACTCCTGAAAAGGTTGTCGTTATTTACATGAGTCATGATTATGCTATGTTTTAAGCAGTAACATTGTCTAGCGATTTTGTTTGTTTTTTATGGGATTTTATATGCGTATCAGTATGCGTTTTCTTGGTGCAGCGATAGCGGCATTGTCGATTACCAGTGCAGTGCAAGCACAAAGTTTTCCCTCCAAGCCTCTTTCTTTTATCGTGCCGTTTGCTGCGGGGGGACCCGCTGACCTCGTGGCACGCGAAGTCGCGCGTCTCATGAGCGAAGACCTTGGTAAGCCAGTGGTTGTAGAAAACCAGCCTGGTGGTTCGGGGGTAGTTGCACTCAACAGTATGAATCGTGCGACACCGGACGGACATACGCTTTTGTTTGCGGCCTCTGGAACGGTAGTGATTCATCCACTATTAACAGGGAAATTTGACGAAATCACCAAGCAACTGATGCCAGTGAGCCTGATCTCAACGAGCCCCCATGTGCTGGTCGTGACTTCAAAAATTGGCGTCAAATCAGTGAAGGGTCTGATCGAGTATGCGAAAGCCAATCCTGGTAAGTTGAATTTTGGTTCCGCAGGCACGGGCGGTGCGGCGCACTTGGGCATGGAAATGTTTAAGTCGCAAGCCAATATCGATGCCGTTCATATTCCCTACAAAGGTACTTCTCAGGTGATCGCTGATCTGGCCTCTGGAGAAGTGCAGGCCTTGTTTAGCAGCATGCCTTCGCTCAAGCCTTTGATTGATCGTGGTGCCGTCGTCGCGATCGGGATGAGTGGGCCGAGTGCAGGTGCTGAAAAAATGGGGATTCCCGAAATCTCTAAGGCGGGTTTAGCTGAGTTTGGCTATACGACTTGGTATGGCTTGTTTGCGCCGACAGGCACACCTCAGGAAACAGTCAACAAGCTCAATGCGGCGTTGAAAAAAGTGCTGGAAAATCCAGCGCTTGCTCAGAAACTCAGTCCTCAAGGGCTCGACGTGCGTTACAGCACGCCTGGTGCTCTAGGTGAGCTAGTTAAAACAGAGGCTGCAGCCTGGTCAAAAATTATTAAAGCTGCAGCAATCAGCATTAAGTAACAATTCAAAGAGTGACTCGGTTGGCGCGTCATGGCACCTTCGTGGCAATGACGACGCTCCCTGGGATTTGTTTGATTGTTCCATGTATTTTATTTGCGCTCACTATACCGACAAATGTTTGAGGCTGATTTTGATCATCGTGAAATTCAAAGCTGATTTGAGCGCCAAGTAAACGGCCTTCAATACGTTGCGAGAACGTTTGCTCAATGATCACATCCCCGTCAAATTTTTGACTTTTTTGTGTGATCTTGACTTGTGCGGTCGACCAATTGGGTATGCCGGTGAATGTCCAGCGCCCTGCAACGTTAGCCGGAACCACCCAAAAATAACCCGAGACTTCACCCTCAGCAAGAATGGTGGCATCGGGCTCCCAAGAGCCCATCGCAAAGGTATTAGAAACGATGCGGGTCCCAGGTTTCAAGCTAAGCAATGTGGGTTTGAGCTTGATATTGAGCTGTGTCAGCAGATAGAGTGTGACAACAGTCGCGTGAGAAAAATCTTCTTTAAAAATATCGCCTGTCACAATGGTCACGCGATCAGAAACGCCAGCTTGTTGCGCATTGCGCCTCGCTAATGCAGCAAGATCCGGATTGAATTCGATCCCGACAGCACGCGCGCCAAAGCGCCTAGCCGCTTCGATGGGTATTTTGCCATCGCCAGCGCCCAGGTCATACACCACATCTGTGGCGGTGACGTGAGCGGCCTCGAGCATTTCGGTAACAAGGTTGTTGGCGGTTGGCATCCACATGACGTCTTTGCCACCCTGCGCTATCAGAGGTTGATAGTGCTCCGTGCCTGTATGTTGGGTCGCGCAGCCACTTAATAAAGCGATTAATACAACAGCGGCTGCGCCAACTTTATGCATTGAAATGAATTACTTTTTCGCAGCGTTAGAGTCTTCAACTACTTTTTTCCATTTGGCGGTTTCTTTTGCCATGAATTCGCCGAAGAATGCTGGTGTTTTTCCAACGGGGTCTGCACCGGCAGCGATGAAACGTTGCTCAAGATTAGGCATGATCGCATTGACTTCTTTGTTCAGTTTCTCAATGATGTCTTTTGGTGTTCCTTTTGGCGCGAGCAGACCAAACCATGAGCCAGAGGCATAACCAGGAAAACCACTTTCGGCGATTGTAGGCACATTAGGCATGGAGCGTGAACGCTCTAAACTAGAAACAGCGATTGCAATGAGTTTGCCTGATTTGATCTGAGTAATCACCGAAGGGATCGTTGCAAACATGAATTCAGTGCGACCTGCTAACAAATCATTCAGAGCTTCTGCGCCTTTGTATGGAATGTGCACAGCCTCAATGCCCATGCGTTGCATTAGCATAAAGCTCGACAGGTGGGCAGAGGTGCCAACACCGGTTGAGGCATAGTTCAGTTTGCCGGAGTTGGCTTTGACATAAGTTTCAAATTCTTTGAAATTTTTGATGCCTTTTTCAGGATTGACCACCAAGACATTTGGGACGTCCGCGACCAAGATGATTGGCACTAAATCCTTCAATGGGTCGTAGGCAAGCTTTTGCAAAGAAGGGTTAATGGTCAATGGACCCACGGAGGCCATCAAAATGCTATAGCCATCAGGCGTTGCTTTGATGACATCAGCTGTCGCAATATTGCCACCCGCACCAGGTTTGTTTTCAACGATGAAGTTGGCGCCTTTCATTCGGCTGGGCAACTCGTTGGCAATTGCACGTGCGATGACATCTGTTGTCCCGCCGGCAGTAAAGCCCACTAAGATTTTGACTGGACGATCAGGATAAGTGGTTGCTGTTTGTGCCTGTGCAAATAGCGTTGTGCTGACAGTTACGACGCCGAGTGCCACTGTGGTGGCGATACGCTTAAATGTTGAGTGAATCAAAAGAATCTCCTTGGTGCATGATTGGTTTGAAAAGCAGTATTTGAATATCAAGCTAGATGAGTATACGTGAGGAAGGCTGCGGTGTTTAAGAGGTTTTTTTTCCAACCACCGGAATGGCGGGCTGGTCTTTCAGGTATCCCTGGAGCTCACCATTGATTAGTTGAGCCACAACAGTCCGGTGCATCCCCGTCGCGTCACGATAATCAAACGATAATTTCGTACCTTCTAGTCGACCAGAGATGGGCTGCGATGATTTTCCATCGTTTGCGCTCAGGGTGCCGTTGACGACCTGAAACTCCTGCTGAAGTGTGAGCTGGACCGAAGCAGAACCCATATCGGGCAACCCCGCGAACGACCAGTGTCCTTGAATGTTTGCTGGCACGATCCACAGATAACCAATATTGCCATTGTCACCTTGGATGGTTTGATCGGCTGCCCACAGCCCCATGGTGAAAGTATTGGAGACAATACGTGTGCCAGGCTTCATTGCAAGCAATGTAGGCCTGAGCTTGAGGTTGAGCGCAGGTAAGAGGTAAAGCGTGACGACAGATGCTTTAGAGAAATCTTCTTTAAAAATATCACCTGTAATGATGGTGACCTTGTCAGAGACGCCTGCACGCTGAACATTTTTTCTGGCGTATTCAGCCATGTCTGGGTTGAATTCAACCCCCACTGCTGTCGCCTTATATTTTTGCGCAGCAAGGATTGCAATTTTTCCATCACCGGCGCCAAGATCGTAGACGAGATCACTCGAGGTGACCTTGGCTGCTTGGAGTAGTCGTTCCGCCAAGTCCGTGGGTGTTGGAATCCACACAACATCTTTGCCTTCTTGAGCGATGGTGGGTTGGTACGCTTCGACAACGGGCGTGGAGTGGCTGCAACCGGTTGAGGTGAGCACCAACACTGAAGCAAAGATGGTGAGCAGGGTAAATTGATAATGAAGCATGATGAGATTCCGTAAAGACGGTTAGGTCGGGATAAATCTTAGTTACTGGGCGGCGATGCCTGCTCAAACTGTTTTTTTTCGCAGTAGTAATGATTGAGTTGTATAAATCTAGACTTTATCTGACAAATACTGTCAGGCAGGAAACGACCCATAGCAGTCGGTCAGAGGCAAAGAAAAACCGCCCGAGGGCGGTCTTAGGATTAATGAGCTAATAAAGATTATTTCAATGCAACAGGCTTGCCATCAATATACGTACCCATCACCTTAATATTCCGAATGTCTGCTGGTGGTGTTGTGCGTGGATTCTTTTCTAGAACTACCAAGTCTGCTTGCTTACCTACTTCTAAGCTACCAATAATATTGTCAGCAAACATACTGTATGCAGGATCAATAGTCACGGCACGGATTGCATCATCCACTGTCACAGCCTGGTCAGGACCTAAGACTTTCATCAATGGTGACTGCGTCAAACGCGTTACAGATTCGGTGATGTAATTTAATGGGGCAATGAGTGAAACAGGTGAATCACTGTGAAGCGTAAATCTACCACCGGCACGTTTGAAATCACCAGCAGGATCAATTCGCTCAGAACGCTCATGCCCAATGATTTTATTATTAAATGCTTCACCCCAATAATGAACATGTCCTATCGTAAAACTGGGTATCACTCCCAATTTCACAGCTTTTTTTACCTGGGACTCATTATTGATCGTGAAATGTTCAATACGCAAACGGCGATCTTGTAAACTGGAATTGCCCGTCAACAGTTTTGAGTAATTATTCAGGGTTTGATCTACCGCTCTGTCTCCATTAGAGTGAATGGCAATTTGCCAGCCTTGATCAAAAAAGGGCTTCATTATGTTGTAAATATCAGCATCTTGATAATTAAGATTTCCACGCCAAGTTGAGTTTTTTGGATATATGTAAGGCTCATTAAGAGCGCCCGAAAAGCCCTGTACCGAACCATCTGAAACAAATTTAACGCCTACGAAACGCATGCGGTCGGTACCCTCATTAGGTTTAATTGCGTTATATCCTTTAGGTAGAGCTTCACCCCACAAGTAGCCACGGAACCGCAAAGGTGCGGAATCATTTCCAAATATCTGTTTATAGAGAGCAACCTCTTTATCAAGGCCAAAATAAATCCCAACACTCATATCAGATGAAGTTGTCACCCCGTTGGCAGCCATTTGCTTGGCGGTAGATTGAATCGCTGCCATTGTCTGAGCATCGGTAGGCGCGGGCATTTTCCCAAAAATAGGGTAGATTGCAGGTGCCTCCATCAACTTGCCAGTTAACTTTCCTTGTTCATCTTTCACATAAATACCGCCGCCGCCGCCCTCAGGATTAGGTGACTTATCTGTAATACCAGCCATTTGCAAGGCCTTATGGTTGGCATAAGCAATATGCCCAGACTGATTTAAGACCAATATGGGCACTTCAGTGGAAACTTTATCTAAGTCTGCTGCCGTCAATTCAGCCATAAAAGGCGTGGTGCGGGATGGATCAACGCCAAAAGCAGCCAACCAACCCCCTGGCGGCACATTCTTTAATTCTGTTCTCAGCTTTTGGGTAATGCTTTCTATGGTGTCATATGGCAATGTGAAGTTGCTTAAGTTGACCCACAGATTGGTCATCATCGTAGTGCCGATAATGTGCGCATGGGGCTCAACAAAACCTGGCATTAGAGTGTGACCTTTGAGGTCAATGACCTGAGTGCCATTTGCCTGCCAATTTTTAGTCACCGCGTCTTTAGTGCCAACGGCAACGATTTTTCCATTCTGAATGGCCAATGCTTGAGCCTCTTAGTTCTTGGCATTGACAGTCAGGATTGGTCCGCCATAAAAAATGGTGTCAGCATTACCCTTAGCAAATACCAATGCGCATTGCGCCACCAACAAAGCAGAAAGTAGTTTTGGTGCAAATTTCATACTAGTCCCCAAGTGAGTTTGAGCGATAGGTATCTGACTCATTAATATACCAATATCTAATGGTTCTAAGCACCGTTGTCTTTTTCAGATCAGTTGTTCTTAAGAAGTCTCGATCATCCTTAAGAAGTGACAAAAGGGGCGCTTTGAATTTTGCTCAGCAAAATCAAACGCCCCTTTCGTCACCTCACCTAAATGCTTTAAAACTTAAAAGCTAAGCGACCCCACCTCAAAGTTTTGAAGCTTTACGCTCAACCTAACTCTTTAGAAACAATCTCAGCCCCCGCCACAAGCGCCTGAAGCTTAGCATTCGCAATCGCGCGTGAAAGCGGCACCATTCCGCAGTTGGTGCAGCCATACAAATGCTCAGGCTTCACAAACTTCAACGCACGACGCAATACATCTGCGACTTGCTCTGGCGTCTCGACTGTATTCGTGGCCACATCAATCGCACCCACCAAAACGTCCTTGCCACGCAGCAACTCAATCAGATCCATCGGAACGCGAGAGTTTTGGCACTCCAGACTCACCTGATTAATCTGGCTCTGCGCCAAAAGTGGGAAGACTTTTTCGTATTGACGCCATTCGTCGCCCAGGCTTTGTTTCCATTTGATGTTGGCTTCGATACCGTAGCCATAGCAAATGTGAACAGCGCTTTTGCAAGTGAGACCTTGCGCGGCGCGCTCGAGCGTTTTGACACCCCAGTCACGGACTTCGTCAAAATAAACGTTGAATGCAGGTTCGTCGAACTGCACCACGTCGACGCCGACCGCAGCCAACTCTTTGGCCTCTTCATTCAAAATTTCGGCAAACGTCCAGGCCAGTTTTTCACGGCTGTGATAATAGTTGTCGTAGAGTGTGTCGATCATGGTCATCGGACCGGGCAACGTAAACTTGATCGGGCCCTTGGTCAGCATACGAAGACGCTTGGCATCCTCGACAAAGACAGGACCACCGCGGCTCACGCGATCCACCACTACAGGGACATCTGCGTCATAACGATTGCGGATACGAACCGTTTTTTTATTGACGAAATCAACGCCCTTTAGACTATCGATAAAGGTCGTGACAAAGTGCTGACGGGTTTGCTCGCCATCGCCAATCACTGTAATGCCAGCACGTAACTGGTCATCAACGGACAAACGCATCGCATCCAATTTCGCTTGTGTCAGCGCTTCGCCTTGTAGCTGCCAAGGTGCCCAAAGCTTTTCAGGCTCTGCGAGCCACGCGGGTTTTGGGAGGCTGCCTGCGATGGTGGTGTTGATTTTATTAGACATGGTGTGATGTGGACAAAAGTGTTAAGTGAACATTGTCGCAATTAGACAATAACTTGAAAGCATAAATGCCAGAATCACACCATGTCTAGGGTAATCCCTTTGCCCTTACCTTGGAAACAGAAATGTAATGCTTGCCCGACCGCCCCAGCCGGAAGGTCCGCCCGGAACAGAGCTGGCGTAATAGCGCGCACCTACGGAGAGCGATACAGGTAACTCTCCAAATTTAACGATTTTGGACACTGTCGCATTGATTGGGTTTTCTGCGCGTCTGGCATCCCAATTAAAAGTTGACTGTGTATTAATTCCAAAGGTCCAAGCGGTTGGTGTGACGTAAGATACGAAGGGCTGATAGAAAAGATTGTTAGCCGTGCCGTAAGCAGAGTTGCCACCCGCATCCCAAGTGTTGTAGGCCAGTAAGCCAGCAGTCCATGGTTTTTTCATCACTAAGCCGACTGCACTGACACCCACGCCCGTCTGTGCAGTGCCGAAATTATTACCGGATAAAGACGGGGTGCTGACAATAGGACCCACACCCCAAATAAAATCACCTGTGTTGGAGGGTGAGAAAAACGTTTCAATTAGCACTGGACCTACGCCCGATCCACTAAAGCCATTGACGTTATTGGATTGCTCGATCGTGACAACAGGTCTTAGGATGTAATTCCAGCTGCTATTGAGCTTGACGGGAATAACAGGTTGCACCACGAGAGAATTGACCGTGCCCTTTTTATCGAGGCCAATATTGGCATCGTAGTTGTATTGAAAGGGTACGGATATCAAATCGGCGACCGGGTTAGTCAATTTTGCTGCGAGATCTGAGGCGTCTGCTTTTGCGGCGGGTACATTGCCTGCTTTTGGTGCAGATGGTGTAGGTTGTGCAAAAGCACTGGTTGCATAAATGAAGAGTGCTAGGCTTGCCGAAATCGACCAGGCCAGCTGATTTTTCTTAAGTAATGAATGTGTGATTTTCATGTTGTTAATGGCTATATTTTTAAATACATTGATTTGAAAAAATTGAGTACTGCATCGTTCATGTACTGGATTATTCACGCACTGCAGCATTCACATAAAATTTATTTCGCAGCTTGATCGTGTGGGCGCATGCTGGGTGCAGCGACAGGTGCTTGAAAATCAACAGCCTGGGCGCGTACCTGTAAATCTGCTCTCAACGCGGATTTTAATATTTTATGGGTAGGTGTGAGCGGCAGCTCCGCTAAAAAACTCACAAATCGGGGCACTTTGACTGCCGTGAGGCGTGCGCGGCACCAGTTCACAACATCTTGTTCGGTTAAATGTGCACCTAGGTTCTTTACGGCGGCAATCAAAATCTCGTCCTCGCCGAGTTCCGAGGGTACGGCAATGGCTGCGACCTGATATATGCCCGGAAGCTCGCCAATCACCATTTCAAGCTCAGCCGCAGCGATATTTTCACCTCGTCTGCGAGTAATGTCTTTTTTGCGTGACAGATGAAAGTAGTACCCATCTTCGTCGCATTTGACGAGATCGCCGGTTTTAAGCCAGCCATCATGAAACGCCTGCTCTGTTTGTTCTGGGTCCCTAAAATAACCTTGCATTGCGATGGGGGTTTTGACCCATAGTTCACCCGCCTCGCCTGCGGGGACATCGAGGCCCTCATCATCGACGATGCGGCAGATTGCCCAAGGGCGGTCTGGATCAGGATGTTTGCCAGGCAAGCCCATGCTGCCTGGTTTATCCGGACCTTCCCAAGGGTTGCATGTGACACCAGGAATCTCGGTCATACCAAAACCTGAAAATAGTTTATGAATACCGAAGGCTTGGCGGAAAACGGCGGCAGACCCTTTGCGTACCCCGTATGCGACACGCAGTGTGTGATCAGGTCGATATTCGCTACGGTCACGCGCGCATAAGATTGTGCCGATGGCCTCGATTACATTCACTACGGTTGCGCCGTGATCGGCAGCGCTGTGCCAGAAGTTGGAGGCGGAGAAGCGCGGGATCAGGATCATGCAGGCGCCACTCGCCAGCACGCCACTTAAAGAATAAAAGACCGCATTCACGTGGAAGAAAGGCAAAATAATCATGACCCGATCTTCCGGCTGTAAATGCAGACGTCCAACATTGGCCTCACCAGCAGTGACTAGATTGAACTGGCTATGCATGACACCTTTTGGAAAGCCTGTAGTGCCGGAGGTGTAAATAATGATGCAGGTATCGTTTGGTTTACCTTGAGGCGATTGTTGCAACGCACAAGATTGATTGATGGCGCCTGACAAAGAATCTGCTTCCTCGGCAGGCGCATCAAGCCTAAGGATCCAGGGGGTACTCTCGATGTTTTTCAACGCGCTTTCAACGATTGGAATGACTGCAGTATCTGCGATCACGCCGCACACCTCTGCGTGCTTGAAGACATAGCTCGTTTCACGTTCACCAAAGTCTGGATTGACCGGCACCATAATGGCGCCTAAGTAAGCGAGCGCAAACAGCGTCAGTACATGTGCCGCATCATTGCGACCCAGGATCGCGACACGCATACCGTGACGCACACCCCGTTGGTGGAGCGCTTGCGCGAGTTTTTTATATTTTTGATCGAATTCAGACCAAGACAGCGTATTGCTCTCTTTAATAATGAAAGGCGCATCGCCTTTGATCGCTAAACGACTGGCAAAGGCATCGTGCAAGCTGCCATCGTGAGGACGAAAGGTGTTGAGGACGGCGAGCGGTGTTTGCATATTGGTGTAAAGACTTCGTTGTGTTCTGGTCTGCAGTTGCGTAAGCTTATTACAGATTGTGTAGACGGTAATCGTCAAAACCAATATCAGAATACGTATCAGGAGATAAGAATGTATCGAAAGGTCTCGGCTTTGCTTTGCGGCATGTTGCTAGTGTGTAGTGCAGCCCATGCAAATCCTACGATTAGCTATCCCGAACGCCCCATCCGCATCGTAGTGCCCTTTGTCGCAGGCGGCGGCGGTGATTTCATTGCAAGGGCATGGTCCGATAAGTTTTCCGACACTCTCAAACAACCTGTGATTATTGAAAATCGAGGTGGTGGCAATACTGTTGTGGGAACCGATCTTGTGGTCAAGGCCGCGCCTGATGGCTACACGCTCTTGTTGGTCAGTCCGACAATTTCAACCAATCCGACCTTGTTGCCGAATCTCCCCTACAAAACGCCAGAGGCTTTTGCGCCTGTGGGTCAGGTGATTACCTATGCGATGGGCGTCGCAGTCAGTAGCGGTCTGCCAATCAATAATGTGGCGGAACTCGTGGCGTTTGCCAAGAAAAATCCAGGCAAGCTCACCACTGCGACGTCAGGTGAGGGCTCCGCAACTGATTTAGCCGCAGAGCTTTTCATGGCGGTAACGGACACGAAAATCACTAAGATTCCATACAAGGGTGCAGGGCAGGGCGTGCTTGATGTCGCAAGTGGACACGTCGATATGTTGTTTACGGGTATGTCTCAACTCAAGCCGCATCTCGATAGTAAGCGAATCAAGTTGATCGCGACTTCTGGTGCTGAGCGCTTAAAGTCAGCCCCTGACACGCCAACGATTGCGGAGCAAGGCTATCCTGGTTTTAACGCCGTAGTGTGGTGGGGTGTATTAGCCCCTGCCGGTACACCCAAGGAGATTGTTGCCAAGATCAACGAAGCGCTTCGCGTGAGCTTGGCGCAACCTGAGGTCGAGAAACGTTTGGCGGTGATTGATGGTGTAGTGGCTGTGTCCTCTCCCGCAGAGTTTGAAACTTTTCTTAAAAAAGAAATTGCGACTTGGAGCAAGTTGCTCAGGCCATCAGATTCGAACAAAGAAAAAAAATAATCTGAGAACATATCATCAGGAGACGGTTATGAAGCTAGGTCTGATTGGCTTGGGCAATATGGGTGTGCATTTTGGAACGCGTCTGTTGGCAGCGCAATACGACTTGACGGTCTTTGATATCAATCCCGCGATGGTCAAGCGGCTGGCTGACAAGGGGGCAAAGGTTGCGCGCAGTCCACTTGAAATGGCTAATTCTTGTGAGGTAGTTTTGTTGTGTTTACCGATGCCTGAAGCGGTCGCAGCCGTCGCGACGGGCACTACCGTTGTGCAGGGCGTGATGCATGGTTCTGCGGTAAAGGTGATTGTCGATTTGTCCACCACAGGACCGTCTGTGACGAGTGAGGTCGCTCCGCTTGTTCAAGCGCAAGGGGTCGAATTTCTGGGTGCTCCTGTCAGTGGCGGAACCGTCGCGGCAGAAAAGGGGACGCTGACGATCATGGTATCTGGCAAGGAGAGTCTGGTTCAGACACTCGATCCAGTGTTTAAAACAATAGGTAAAAATTTGTTTTATCTCGGAGAGGATCCGAGCCTGGGTCAAACAATGAAGATCATCAACAACACGCTTTGTGCGGTGGGCATGGTCGCGAGTTGCGAGGCTCTGGTCTATGGTGCCAAGGCCGGTCTGGATTCAAAATTGATGCTCGATGTGTTGAACGTCTCTAGCGGGCGCTCATTTGCGACACTGGAAAAAATCCCTCAGTGCATCTTGAATCGTGAATTTCCCACGCGCTTTACGACAGAGTTGATTCACAAAGACATCAAGCTTTGCATTGAGGAGGCTGAAAAGCTGGGGGCGCCAATGATGGTCAGTCAGGCGGCCCGAGCTTTTCTCGCGTTTTCCATCACGCAAGGTGATGGAAAAAAGGATTACGCGCACACCATCAAGCATTTCGAAGGTTGGGCGGGCGTCGAATTTGGTCAAGCGAGTGAATCAGCTCAGTAAGTGGGTCAAGGGCGTCACTGAGGGCAATGTTCTGAAGTGATGCACTGACTCGCGAATCTGTTGGATTCTTTTTGAGTCGAGTCCTGATAGTGGCATGAGGTGGTTAAATTTACTGTCCACTTCATCCCATGTCACACCTGT
Source organism: Burkholderiaceae bacterium (assembly GCA_023653055.1). Taxonomy (GTDB): domain Bacteria; phylum Pseudomonadota; class Gammaproteobacteria; order Burkholderiales; family Burkholderiaceae_B; genus Zwartia. The sequence goes on from JAMNXR010000011.1 coordinate 50,058, forward strand.
CGGACCAGAGCCTCGCGCTGCTCGGCAGGTGTTTGAAATTTTCCGGCCATCCTTAAGTGTAATGATCACAGTGCCGCCATGACGATGGGTAAAGCGATCCGGAAGCGGTGCAGGATGTGGATCGAACACGACCTTGTCTTGAAGCGCTGCAATTTTAGGATCCATCATGGATTCTTTATTAATATGCTTCCAAGTAAAGCCTCGATCCACGATGGCTGCCGCAACAAAATACACAACACTATGTGCGGCAGAAATCAGATCCGTCGGATGGTGGGGGGCCATCCAGTCTTTCATTTGTGCGGCTGAAATCATCACCTCTTTGATCTCATCCGGATGAACGTTGCCCTCAATTGCTGCATTCGCAGCGGCCTCGGCGACAGCATGAAAAGGGTGAGCGCCTGGCATGAGTTTGATTGCCATATCGGTACAGATATCCCACGACTGTCCAAAGTCCTTGGTGATATCTTCGATCGCTGTGCCGCCTAAGGCACTGAGAAACCCTCTAGGCGCCTCAAGAATAGCGGTCTCGGATTTGAAACCACGCTTTGCTGCCAAGGCAGCTTGAATGCCAGAGCTTGCCGACATCCCTGCGTGATACTCACGTGCACAACTGGTGTCGGCAGCGATGGCCATGCCGCCGATCGACGTGGCCGCGATGGCGATAGCTTGGGTCATTTGCTCTTCGTTGAGTTGAAGCAGTTTGCCGATTGCGACTGCACCGCCAAAGACGGTTGAGAAACTGCCATGAAAGCCGTTTTTCATACGGCCTGGCGTGAGGGACTCGTCAATGCGACCTGCGATTTCGTACCCAATCACCATGGCTTCCAATACTTGCATGCCAGAGGCACCCATATGCTCGGCCATGGCAATTGAGGAGGTGGAAATGATTGTGCCGATATGTGCGATGCTACGCATATCGCTATCATCAGAGGCGGCGGCATCGCTGGCCAGCGCGTTGACTTTAGCTGCTGCTGTAACGGGAAGTTTGTGATTTTTAAACCAAACCGTTGATTGAGCGGCGCCGCCATCGTCTAAGGCCAGTTCTCTGATGATCTTAGCGGAGTCGATTTCAGTACCGGCGGCTACGCTCGCAAGGGTGCTGGAAATACACATCTCGGCGCGCTCGAGCGCAAGAGGGGGAAGATCCACTATGTGAGTTTGCACGGCAAAGCGTGCCAGTGTGCCGGCGATCGTCATGTTTGTCCTTCGTTTTATTTGTTAGGATGATAGGCTAGCTGTGATAATTACACACTGCAAGATAAAAAATAATTAAATCACGAGACTGAATCAAGGATGTCGTTATGAATACCTCGCAATTATTGTGTGCGAACGTCCATGAAAATCGCTGGGAAAATATCGCCCAAACTGTTCGTCACGAAGCCAAGCGTTCACTGCTCAACTATTTTGCAGTGGGTTTTGCAGGGGCACATGACCCTACGATTGAAAAACTCGTCGCAACCTACACGTCATTTTCTGCGAAGCAGCAGGCCTCCATCATTGGACGTCCGGAGCGAACGGACATGCTCAATGCTGCAGCGCTCAATGCGATGAGCGCCAATGTATTTGATTATGATGATACCCACCTGCGGACGGTGATTCATCCGACGGCGCCGATTGCGGCAGCCTTGCTTGCGTATGCCGAAGTCAACCGGGTCTCGGGTCGTGACTTTCTTCAGGCCTTGATTCTTGGTATGGAGGTTGAGTGCCGAGTGGGCAACGCAATCTCCCCCTATCATTACAATCGCGGTTGGCATATCACCTCAACCTGCGGTGCCCTGGGTGCCGCGATCGCAATCGGTTGGTTATTACGCTTGTCGCCAACTCAGTTGAACTGGGCATTGGGTGGCGCGGCTAATCAAGCCTGCGGAATCGTGGAAACACTGGGGACAATGGCCAAAAGCTTAAGCGTCGGCAATGCAGCACGTAATGGTATGTTGTCTGCACTGTTAGCGGCTCAAAATTTCGACGGTCCGTTAGCGCCACTAGATGGCGTGCGGGGTTTTCTGAATGTGATGGGCGAAAAGCCCGACCTCGCGGGTATCAACGACAAGTTTGGCGAGCATTGGGAGGCGGCGCTCAACACCTACAAGCCATACCCCTGTGGCATCGTACTCAATCCAGTGATCGAAGCATGTTTGCAACTTTCAGCTCGTAAAGAGGTTGTTCATAATCTTTTACAGCGTTTGCAAAGCGTGGAAGTGACTGGTCAAAAACTTTTGCGTGATCGCACGGATCGTCCAGGCGTACAAACTGGACGCGAGTCACAGGTGAGTGCGCAGCATGCAGTGGCGGTGTCCCTCCTAAGTGGGCATGCAGGACTCGCGCAGTTTAGCGATGCGGCAGTTCAGGATCCCGCAAATAGAGCACTTGGTGCAAAGCTTAGATTTACTGTTGACGATACCTTTTCTATTGATGCGGCTAAAGTGACTTTGCATTTTGTTTCAGAGCCTTCTGTCACAGTCGTGGTCGAGCAGGCAAGGGGATCGACGGGTCGGCCACTCACCGATCAGGATATTGAAAATAAATTTAAAACTTTAAGCACTCAAGCCGATACAGGCTGTGATCAGGATGCACTAATCAAGGCTGTCTGGGAAATTGATGCTCTTGATGATGTCGGTGCCTTGATGGCGCTGGCCCGTCAGTCTTGAGATGACTTTCGCAATGGAGGCACAACCTATGAATGCATCGTCCGTTGTTCATTTTATTGGCGTTGGGGCGATGGGAGGGCCCATGGCACAACGCCTGCTTGAGGGGGGGCATACCGTACGTGTCTTTGACGCGAACGTACAGCGTATTGAAGCCTTTAGTACGCAAAACGGTAAGCAGACTGCCCTGACATCCGATCAACTCGGCGTAGGTGCTGACTATGTGGTGATGATTTTGCCAAACAGCATCGTCGTCGAGGAGGTGCTGTTCGGTAAGAATGGTTTAGCGAGTCGTTTAAAAAAGAACGCAATGATCATCGATATGACCTCTGGACAGCCAGAGATGACCTTATCGATGGGTGAGCGATTGGCAGCTTTGGATATTTTGTTTATCGACGCGCCGGTGTCTGGTGCAGTGCCTCGGGCACAGAATGGCACGCTCACGATTATGTCGGGAGGTGAAGCGGCTGTCATTGGTCAAGCTGAACCACTGTTGTCACTGATGGGGACGGTCACACGGACGGGTGCACTTGGATCCGGCCACGCGATGAAGGCACTCAATAATTTAGTCTCGTGCGCGGGTTACCTGATTGGCATCGAGGCCTTGATTATTGGTTCTAAATTTGGCTTGGATCCCGTGGTCATGGTCGATGTGCTGAACAGTTCGACTGGAATGAACAACAGTACCCAAAAAAAATTCAAGCAGTATGTATTGTCTAGAAAATTTGACTCTGGTTTTCCCTTGCATATGATGGTCAAAGACATCGCCATTGCGATGGGTTTGGCACGAAATCTTGGTGTCCCTGCGCCCTTCGGTCATTTATGTCTTGACCTATGGAGTGGCGCTAAGGGAGTATTGGGGCCTAATGTGGACCATACTGCAGTCGCGCACCTCAGTGAGCAGCTCGCAGGTTGGCAAATACCCGAGTCGGAGTCTTGAGTCAAAGTGTTCAGTCATCGTATTGATTTAAAAAAGTGGTTCTCGCGCAATTCTTAAAATTACTCTATAAAGTTAAAAAAACATACCTCAGGAGACAGCAATGAAAAAAGTAATCTATGCACTCGCACTTTCAGCATTGACGGTGCTGCCATTAACAGTTAAAGCGGATGTGACGGAACTCAAGGTGCCACTCGGCGCGGGTGGTTTTGGCTTTTTGCCCTTGCACATCATGAAGCAGCACAATTTGATTGAAAAGCACGCGCAAAAACTTGGTCATACAGTAAAAGTGAACTGGTCCAACATCGGCGGACCCTCCGCAATGATTGACGCTTTGTTGTCTGGTTCCGCGCACTTCATTGCAGCGGGTCCACCATCATTTTTGATTTTGTGGGATCGCACAAAGGGCAACGCGAATGTAAAAGGCGTGGCATCTATGAGCTCAATGCCAATGACGCTCAACACCAAAGCTGAACACCTGAAGTCGATCGATGATTTGCGTCCAACCGATAAGATCGCGGTGACTTCAGTGAAGTCGTCGATTCCTTCGATCATCATGCAAATGTATGCTGTTCAAAAATACGGTAAAGATCAAGCTTTCCGTTTTGATCCATATACCGTCACGATGAATCATGGAGATGCAGCGGCCGCATTATTGTCAGGCAGTGGCGGCATCACCGGACACTATGCCTCGGCACCGCTTGATCAGTTTGAAAGAAAATCTCCTGGTGTGCGCTCAATCATGAATACGAATGACGTGATGGGAGGCTCGACAACTTTTACGATGATTTCGGCACGCTCTGACTTCCAGCAAAAAAACCCTAAAGTCTATGCCGCATTTGTGAGTGCCTTAAAAGAGGCACAGGAAATGATTCAGAAAGATAAAGGTGCCGCGGCGGATACTTTGATTGCATCAATGGGCGGTTCGAGTAAGTGGTCTAAAGATGACATGATTGCTCAACTGAGTGACCCAACAATCAAATACAGCACTAAACCTGAAAATGTCATGAAGTACGCAACCTTCATGAATCAGATTGGATCGCTTAAAAATAATCCAAAATCCATTGATGAGTTGTTTTTTGCGGGTTCTGATGTGGCTGGCGGAAACTAAAGATGGATGCGTCAGTGTTGTCGCAGTCTTCCCAAGCGCCCTTGCTATCTGTGCAGGGCGTGACGCTTCGTTATCGCACGAAAGAGCATCTCGTCACTGCAACGTATCGTGTGAGTTTTGATGTGCTCAAGTCTGACCGTTACGTGATTCTTGGACCCTCCGGTTGTGGAAAGTCGACTCTGCTAAAGGCTGTAGGCGGATTTTTAAATCCTGTCGAAGGTCAAATCAAACTCAATAATGTTGAGATCCACAAGCCAGGTCCAGATCGCGTGATGGTATTTCAAGAGTTTGATCAACTCCTACCTTGGAAAACAGTCAAGCAAAACGTGGTGTTCGCTTTGACTGCAAGTGGCAAGCTCGGACGCAAAGAAGCCGAAGAGCGTGCCATGCATTACATCGATAAGGTCAATTTGACGGGCTTCGCTGATAGTTTGCCTCATACGCTGTCAGGCGGGATGAAACAACGCGTCGCGATTGCGCGTGGCATGGCGATGGAGCCGGAAATTTTACTGATGGATGAACCCTTTGCTGCGCTTGATGCTTTGACGCGCGGAAAGATGCAAGAGGAGCTCTTGCAGCTTTGGGAAGATACGAAGTTCACCGTTTTGTTTGTCACGCATTCTATTCCGGAGGCGGTGCGTATTGGAAGTAGGATCTTGTTACTCAGTCCTCATCCTGGTCAGGTTAGAGCGGAGTTAAATTGTCACGGGATCGATACAACGAGTCCGACAGGACAGCCCTTGGCGAAACACATCGAAGAATTGCTTTTTCACGACCACGAAAGGATTGCACATGCGTGAGCACACGATAGAAGGCGCTCAAAGCGTTCGTCCTGAGAGAATCAGTGAGATTGAGTCAACAGGGTTTGGCGTGATTGAAAAGCCGCTTGGCACTGTTGAACGGCTCATGTCCAATGGCCTGCTGCGTAAGACCTTTGTGTTGATTTTTTTAGCAGTTGTGTGGGAGGTCTACGCCGTTTGGTTGAATAACCCTCTCTTATTTCCAACTTTTTCTGCGACGGTTCAGGCTTTTGTTGCAGGCTTGATTTCGGGAAAAATTATCCTGGCAACATGGTCCTCAATTACTGTGCTGTTGCAGGGGTATGTTGTCGGCCTTGCGATAGCGGCGCTTTTTACTGCCTTTGCGAGCGCTACGCGAATTGGCTCAGATATTTTGGAGACCTTGACCTCGATGTTCAACCCTTTACCTTCGATTGCTTTGTTGCCCCTGGCAATGATTTGGTTTGGGCTAGGTGAGGGCAGCATTATCTTTGTATTGATTCACGCCGTGCTCTGGGCGGTCGCGCTCAATACACATGCTGGTTTTAAAGCAGTGAGTCCCACTTGGCGGATGGTGGGTAAAAATTATGGTCTTTCTAATATTGCTTATGTGACCAAGATCCTTATTCCTGGTGCTTTTCCGAGCATTTTGACTGGGATGAAAATTGGCTGGGCATTTGCATGGCGCACATTGATCGCCGCAGAGTTGGTATTCGGTGCGAGCTCTGGTTCGGGTGGCTTGGGTTGGTATATCTTTCAAAATAAAAATATGTTGGATATTCCAAACGTGTTTGCTGGACTATTGACTGTCATCATTTTTGGTTTGCTGGTTGAAAATTTAATTTTCAAAACAGTTGAAAAGAAAACGATCAGTCGTTGGGGAATGCAGTCCTGATCTTTAGCGGGGCTGTCTGATTAAATTTTGGAGACAATCATGAAAAAAATATTTGCGTTACTTGCTGTATGTCTGGCTGTTGCGACGCCTGTTTGGGCGGACTCCGCCTTTAATCCAACAAAACCAGTCAAGATCGTTGTGCCCTTTCCACCTGGTGGAGGAACTGATGCTGTGTCACGTATTCTGGCGGAGAAATTAGGCCAGATTTGGAAACAACAAGTGATTGTTGAAAATCGTGCGGGCGCACAGGGGAACGTTGGAACGGCCTATGGGGCTAAAGCACTCCCAGATGGCTATACGATCGTGCTTGCGCACCAGGGCGCTTTCACAGTCAATCCTCACATATACAAAGATCCAGGCTTTGATCCAATTAAGGACTTCATTCCTATTACACGTGGGACTCAGCAACCTTTCGTGTTGGTGGCTAACCCTGGTCTGAATGTCAAAAATCTCAAAGAATTTATTGCGCTTGCAAAAACTCAGCCTGGCAAGTTGTCTTATGGTTCAAGCGCGTCGGGTCCTCAATTGACGGGCGAAATGTTCAAAGCGGTGACAGGCGTTGACATGATGCACGTTGCTTACAAGGGCGCAGGCCCAGGTATTGTTGATGTACTCGCGGGCCATATCAACTTATTCGTTGCGAATCCGACTTCTGTCGCGCCCCACGTCCGGGCTGGCAAACTCGTAGGTCTGGTGATGTTTGGACCCGAAGGTGTGTCGGTACTGCCTGACACACCGACTGCGGCTCAGGCGGGCTTTCCTGATCTGGGCAAAATGCCTGAGTGGTACGGTTATGCCGTCCCGGCAGGTACGCCAGCCAAAGTTGTTGAGCAACTTAACAAAGATTTGACTACGGCCTTAAAAGACCCAGCCGTTAAAGCACGGTTGGATGGTTTGGGGCTGAACGCTTCTCCTAGTACTTCTAAGGAGTTTGCTGATCAAATCCAGCGAGATCTGACGGCATCTAAAGACCTCGTTAAAAAATCGGGCATGACCGCACAGTAAATATTTGTGTGGTTGATTGACTAAGGACTCGGAAATGCTTAAAGGGAAAACGGCGCTTGTCACAGGCTCGAGCGGCGGCATTGGTTTGGCGATTGCGCAGGAACTCGCGACAGTAGGATGCAATGTGATATTGCACGGTCTTGAGGATCCTAGCATTGTGGCCGAGTCACTCGCTTCCCTTCGAGCACATGGCGTGACGGCTGTCTATCACCAAAAGGATTTACAAAATCCCAAGGAGATTGAACAGCTTTCAAGGCAGGCACTAGAGCAATTCGCTTGCATAGATATTTTGGTCAACAATGCGGTGACGCGACACTTTTCACCGATTGAGTCCTTTCCCGCTGAGCGCTGGGATCAGGCTATCGCTGTCAATCTCAGTGCACCGTTTCATTTCGTCAAAGCTTTTTTACCAGGCATGCGTCAGGCTGGATGGGGGCGCGTGATCAATATGACTTCGGTCTACGGGTCGCGTGGCACACCCAATCGCATTGACTATGTCACCACAAAAAGTGCCTTGATTGGGATGACCCGTGCAGTTGCCGCAGAGGTCGTGGGTCAGAACATTACCTGCAACGCTTTATGTCCAGGATCGGTACTGACTCCAAATATCGAGAGCCGTATACGTGCTTTGATGCAAGAAAAAAACCTGAACTGGGACGTTGCGACCGCAGAATTTTTACACGGCAAACAACCCGGCGGAAAGTTAATTCCCGCTAAGCATCTTGCGGAGTTGGCATTGTTTTTGTGTACGCCTGCAGGCGGACAAATGAATGGAGCAGTGCTACCGATGGAAAATGGCTGGTTAGCGCTTTAGCGCTAAAGTGTTTCAGCCTTTCATCCATCGGTCAGCATCGATCAAATATTATTTGATCGTCTTCAAACCCTGAGCGAACAGGACTTTTTGCTCTTCTAAAAATTTTGCATACTCTTTTGGTCCGAGCACTTTGATTTCGGCACCCAAGACATCAAGGTTGGCGGTGATTTGAGTACCGTATTTGGCGATTGCTTTTTGAGCAGCGCCATAGATAGCGTCAATGATTTCTTTCGGTGTGCCTTTTGGCGCCAAAATGCCATACAGGCCAGCACTACTTGTTTTGTAGCCGAGTTCTTTCAATGTTGGAACGTTTGGAAAGGCTTTGAGGCGGGTGTCTCCAAACACAGCAAGTGGTCGCAGTGTACCGGCAGCAATATGCGCCTGCGCGGGTCCCACGGCTGTCGATGCCAACTCCACATGCCCCCCTAGAAGTGCAGTGATGGCTGGACCACTTCCTTGAAAGGGAATGTGATTCCATTTGACGCCTGCTTCACTTGCGAAAATTTCAGCGAGCAAGTGCGTGATACCCATCGCACCAGACGTTCCGTAGGTGACTTTGTCAGGATTTTTCTTTGAGTAGGCTACCAACTCTTTCAAGGAAGTAATGGGTGATTTGCTCGAGCCCACGATCATGAACCCGCCCTCTGAGAGTGCCGCGATGGGTTCGAAGGATTCTGTTGAATATTTGACGTCTTTGTTCGCCAGTGGCACGACAACGATTGAGCCTGGCGAAGTGCCCACAAGCGTATAGCCATCAGGTGCGCTACCAGCGACGAAACCTGCCCCAACAGCCCCGCCTGCACCTGGTTTGTAGTTGAGGATAAATTGGTTAGGTAAGAACTCGCCCATGCGATCTAAAAAGGGACGCAGCATTTTGTCTGTGTCGCCTGGAGCAAAGGGGATCACTACTTGAACAGGTTTGTTGGGATAGGCTTGCGCACTGGCTTGCGTGGATAGGCCAATTGACGCAACACAGGAAATAGCGGCTGCGAAAATAGATAGGTGTTTTTTGATCGACATGATTGAGATCTCCAAATGTTTTTATTTAAATCGTGCCTAAGCCTGAGCTTGCCTGTTCTGTGACAGTGTTTAGCACTGCGTCATGATACGACTTTCCCGTACCAAAGGGCCGATTTAAGTGCCTTTATCGGGTATTCTGCAGAAAATATGACGAGATGAAGGATTAAAGAAAATGACGCTGACGCTATGGCGCTGGATAGACCGCAATATCCTGGAGCTTGGACGGGAATTGCGCTTGTCCTATTTGCCGCCGCTGATGGTCTATATGGCTGCGGGTATCTCGAGTTTGACTGGGATTGTCGGTACTTTTTTCGTCAAGGACTACCTCAATCTCTCCGTTGCCTTTTTAGCCGCTTTAAGTTTCTGGGTCGTCATTCCGTGGTCGCTCAAAATGGTGCTTGGTCACCTCATTGATTTGCTATGGCGATGGAAGCGGGCCTTGCTGTTTCTCGGTGCATCCTTGATTGCGGCAAGTTTATTGATCATGGTGGGGTTGATCGGCAGCCGTGAAGCGATGGCTGCCTTCATGCCTGTTGAGAGCTGGTATGTGCTGAGTGCGTTGCTCTCGCCAATTGGTTATGTATTGCAAGACGCAGTCGCGGATGCGATGACCGTTGAAGCAGTGCCCCGCGTGGATGATGCGGGTCAACCGATTGATCCTGAGCGTCGAAAGCTGATGCACACCACGATGCAGACACTGGGACGTGTCGCGATTATCGGTGGCTCTGTTTTTGTTGCATTAATCAATTTGTATGTCTTTGCAGGTGTGCAGCAACTCGACGAAGCGCAGAAAGTAGAAAAATATCTGCAGGTGTATCTGATCTCAATGTCCATTCCCTTGATTTCTGTTTTGGGTGTGATCTTGGCATCGATATTGCAAGCACGCGCACACAAAAAATTATTAGCGCGTGGCATGACGTCTGAACAAGCACACACACTTCTTTCAGGCGATATCGAGGTTACGAAACCAAACTGGATAATTTTGGGTGGTAGCTTAGTCTTTGTTATCTTTACGATGACAATGGGTTTGACGCAAGTGTCCTATGGGCAGGAAATCATATTCCTTGGATCAATGGCGATCGTGACTTTTTTAATTGTCAGGTTAACGCGTGATCTCGACCCCCAGGCACGGTCGACCTTAGTCGGTACCGCGATCGTGATTTTTGTGTTTCGTGCAATCCCAAGTCCCGGTCCAGGTGTGACATGGTGGATGATTGATGATTTAAAGTTCGATCAACAATTTTTTTCGATGCTGTCGCTGATCGCTGGCACTCTGTCCCTGCTTGGTATGTTTATTTTTCGACGTTTCATGGCGGAACGTTCGATTGCCTATGTCGTGGGGACGCTGACCTTGTTTGGAACCGTCCTGTCATTACCCACACTGGGTATGTACTATGGCTTACATCATTGGGCAAGCGCGATGACGGGTGGCGTTGTGGATGCGCGTTTCATTGCATTGGTGGATGCCGCACTCGAATCACCACTCGGACAGGTTGCCATGATCCCAATGCTGGCTTGGATTGCACGTTCAGCACCAGAAAATCTTAAGGCAACATATTTTGCTGTGATGGCTTCTTTTACTAATCTTGCGCTGTCACTTAGTCAGCTCGGGACGAAATACCTCAATCAAATCTTTACTGTGACACGCGAAGTCCGCAATCCAACGACTGGCATCGTTGAAGTCGCAGCTAACTACTCTAGCTTAGGCTCGATGTTAACGATTTCAATTTTGATCGGATTGAGTCTGCCGTTTTTAGCCATTGCTTTTGTTAAGCTGACCCGTTTCCGGACCGCCTGATTCAAGCTGTATTGCAATCGTCAGGATTAATTTTTAGCAAGTCTTTTCGGCGTGAGTGCTGCAAAATCTTGTGCATAGCCACGTAATTTTTTTTGTAGATATTGCTTTTGCTCAGGACTCGCAACATTAAGGACCTCTGCAGTTGCTTGCGCCCACTCTAGTCGTAGTGCATCTCGTTGATCGTTTAGCATGGGCTCGCGGTAACGACTGAGGCTTTGCAAATAGTCCTCAAAAGCTTGCTGTGCTTGTGCAGACGGGGCATTGTATTGAGCCTGGATCAGCTGAAGCAATGCTTGCTGTCGTAAGGTTCTTTCTGTATACCAGGCATTGATGATGGGGGCTCGCTTGTCTGACACGGTGATTAAAATATTTCTTTGCTGTGGGCTCAAGGTGCCGAGCCAATCTTCAAAACGCTTGGTCAGTCGTGTATGACGCTTTTTGATATTGGAAGGACTCTCTGGATTTTTGAGAAAGTCAGAAAAATATTCCTCGTTGCCCTCTTTAAACTTTGACTGTAACTGTTTGATCTGTTGCGGCCCCAAAGTCACAAGAAGAGGGACAAGTTGTAACGCTGCCCGTGTTCCGAGCGTTTGTAATTGTTGTTCGATTGTTTCTTGCATTCCTAACACTTCCTGGCCTGTAAAGGGCTCAGGCTTGGATAGACGATTCGCCCACTGATTGAGGGTCGAGGTGTAGCGCGGCAACGTTTCGTCGTGCCACGCTGCAAAAGTCGCTAATTCTTGATCCAGCAGTGCCTGCTGTTTTTCGTCAAGATTCAGGTATGTGTTCGCACGGTACGCGATCAGTCCGGGCGCATAGTTATAGGCCAGCTGTAAAGAGCTGCAGGCGGTCAGGAATAAGGTTGCGACAACAATCGCACTCGATTTCAGGAGTCGCTTCAGGGAATTTGAGGCACGCATCAGTGTTGCCAGCTAGTATTGAAGCTTTATTTTGCCATTGAATGGCGGTTTTCGACTGATCTTACGTTGTGGAGTAGGTGATATGGACGCGTTTTATGCGGATCATTTTGTATTACCCCTCCCAGAGGGGCATCGCTTTCCGATGTCTAAGTATCGCTTGTTGCGCGACGGTGTAGCGGGAGCTCCAGGCTTGCAGCTCTGCGAAGCGCCTGCAGCAACCGATACTCAGTTGCTCTTGGCCCATGATCCGATTTATGTACAGAAAGTAGTGAACGGCACACTCGATGCTAAAGAGCAACGCGAAATTGGTTTCCCCTGGACGCCAGGAATGGTCGAGCGCTCACGACGGTCGGTTGGGGCAACGATTGCTGCATGTCAATCTGCTATGCAGGATGGGATTGCTGTCAATTTGGCAGGTGGTACCCACCATGCTTACCGGGACAAGGGCAGCGGGTTTTGTGTGTTCAATGATGCGGCGGTAGCAGCGCGTGTCATGCAGCGGCAGTCTGTTACGAGCCTGCCGATTGCCATCGTTGACTTGGATGTGCATCAGGGTAATGGGACCGCAGCCATTTTTAAAAACGATCCAAGCGTATTTACGCTTTCATTACATGGCGATAAAAACTTTCCCTTTAGAAAAGAGCCAAGTGACTTGGATGTCCCGCTTGCAGATGGGGTGTCGGATGCAGTCTATCTTCAGGCGTTGGCCAAGGCCCTTGAGGATTTAGATGCAGCGTTTCGTCCACAGCTCATTATTTACCTTGCGGGTGCGGACCCCCATGAGGGTGACCGGTTGGGACGCCTCAGGATCACCGATGCGGGCATGCTGGCGCGTGACCGAGCGGTCTTTAATTACGCTAAGCACCTCAATGTCCCCATCGCGATCTCAATGGCGGGAGGGTATGGCACCAAGATCGAGACAACTGTGGCCGTGCACCGTCAAACGGTGCTCGAAGCGCTGCAGTACCAGTGGTAAAAGAAGCCTTTGCCTGTTGCACCTAAGTCTTGATCTCGATCAAGTGAATTAGGGCTTGAACGAGGGTAGAATTGATAAAACAGTCGCTGCATCGCAGCGTGTCATTCACGATTTGGAGGACGACTTATCATGGCCCACACACTTCAGCAGTTTGCCAGTCAATGTCACGATGTCTTAAAAGCGCATCCCGGTCCAGCGGGCCGTCAAAAAGTCGCCGACCTCTTGAAAGAAGTTTTAGTGGATCAGCAGTTTATTGAAACAAATCTGGGCTCAAATATCGGTGAGCGCGAGGTGGTGTACGAAGATCCTGAATTAGGTTTTTGTATCGTCGCGCACAATTATCAAGGTGCAAAGAGTTCTACGCCGCATGATCATGCACACTCTTGGGCAATCTACGGTCAAGCGCGTGGCGAAACCGAAATGCGTGATTACGCGTTGATCGAAGCCGCTGCGGGTGACAAGCCAGGCAAAGTCCGTCAAACCAAAACCTACTCGCTCACACCGGGTGTCGCGCACGTTTATAACGAAGGTGACTTACATGCGCCCGAGCGTAAGGCGGCGACGAGTTTGCTACGTATCGAAGGTACCAATATGGCAAAGGTAAAACGTGCGGCGTATGAGGTCGTTTAACTTAATATTTTTTAATTTGATGCGACATTAGAGTTTTTGCGCTTCAATTTTGAAGCGATTGAAATACCCATTGCGTGACAAAGACCTGTTCACGCGGCAAGGTGGTGTTGTTTCCTGAAGGTCGCAGTGCAGGCGTAAAGATACAAACGGGTATATATTGACAGCACGTTCAAGCCATGCAGAGTGAGCCTAACTCGCCTCCAATTCTGTCAAGTTCGACTCAACGGTTGGCTTTTACAAAACAGTATTAATGACACAGCAATGAAAAAGACCTCCAGAGCCTAATGACTCTGGAGGTCTAAGATTACATAATTAGAGAGCACCCACTTCTTTAAAGTACTTGGCTGCACCTGGGTGCATAGGGATGCCGGCATCCGCTGCCATCATCTTTGGTGTCAATGAACCAATCGCTTTGTTCACGGCTGCCATGGCAGGAACGTTTTCAGCCATAGTCTTCACCATCTTGTAGACCACGTCTTCTGGCATGTCGCAACGCACGATAAGGTGTGTTTGATAGCCGATGACAGGCACGTCTTTATCTTGCTTTGGATAGGTGCCAGCTTTAATGATGAGCTTGCTGTAACCCGCATTCATCTTGGTCATTCCTGCCATCGTTTTGTCGTCTACAGGAACCAGCTTGATGTCGCGACCGCTCGCCAAATCCATCACTGCCGAGGCTGGAGCTGTTGTGCCAAGCGTAAAGACGTCCACATGTCCGTCTTTCATCATTGACACTGCATCGGTGTAGCTTGCCTGGAAGTTCATGCGTGACAAACCGCTGTAGTCAAAGCCATTGAGCTTCAGAATGGCAGCTGTAATGGCCTCGGCTGTATTGCCTTTGGACTGAGCAACCAAACGTTTGCCTTTGATGTCAGCATATGAGTTGATGTTCGAGGAATTCGTGGCGACCACCTGGAAATACTGTGGATAGATATTGGTCATTTGGCAAACTTTGGTCGACTTTTGCTTGAAGGGTGGAACACCCATCGCGCCATCAACCGCGCTGCTCGAGTTTGAAAAACCGATCTGTGCCTTGCCCTGTTCGACGCCAATGACGTTGGCCACGCCAGCGCCAGGTTGTGCTGTGATTTGCAGGCCAGGAATAGCTTTTTCCCACATTCCTTTTAGTGCGCCACCGAGTGGTACCCAAACGCCACCCTGTGGGCCGGTCATCAAGGTCATTTGTTGAGCAGATGCGGGTGCGGTTGCTAGCAGAGTTGCACCGATTGCGACGGCTGATAATGCAATTTTTGCGGATTGTTTCATGACATCTCCAAATAATTTTTATGCTGAGAACGGACAGCCTGCTAAACATCAGACCGACCTCTGATTCTATACAAGCAAGGCTGAAATGTGAATGCACCTAAACCCACCCCTTTTTATGGGCTTAACCTAGGGTTTACCATTGATTTTGAGGAGTCAGGCTTTTTTATTTTCGTTAAAAAATAGCTGTGAAATCAGATTACTGTCAATCACCTCACCGGTCAGTGCTCTGGTCAAAATTTCACTCCCTAATTTTTGGGGTGAAAAAATAATGTCGGGATTGACACGTTGAATTTTTGATAGATGCGCGGAATCGTTGACGACTGAAACAGTTTTCGCGGGTCCATCACCAATCAGCTCTTTTGCGGCCAAAATAATAAAGGCATTATCCGCATCATCGTCTTTGAGTGCCAGAATGTATTGAGCATCTTGAAGTCCTGCGTCTTTGAGAACCTCAAGCGTGGTCGCATCTCCAACAAGTACATCTGTATGCGCTGGAAATTGGTGTGTGTCATTTTGCAAAATAATCGTTGTGACATGCTGACCCCGTGCCAAAAGGCCCGCCACGACATTTATGGCGAGAGGAGTCGTTCCGCAAACGATGACATGATTTTTTCTCATGGAATTCAATGCTCTCTTTTGAATGAACTTCCTTATATTGCCGCCAATGACGGGTCCTGCAAGGGCACTAATTGCTGTCGCAAAAACGGTTACACCAAAAATGACAATCGAGATAACAAATATTCGCGAAGAGGGTTCGATGGGCAGAATGTCGCCATAGCCGACTGTTGCCATCGTGATGACAGAAAAGTACAGAGCAGAAACGGGATCATGGATGGGTGGCTTGAACTGATCACCTAAATACAGTGCACCGATTACAGCATAAAACACCAGCCAACTCACACTGACGATGGTGTACATGCTACTGGCGGCAAAACTAGAGCGGTTAAATTTTTGCCAATTCCGGAGCAACAGAACAAATAATACGAGACCAAAAATAAGGGTGATGAAATGGTTTTTTGAAGTATATGAGTCAAGAATGAACGCAAAAATCAGCAAAATGAGCGAGAGTATCCACGCAATGCGTGCTTGCCACAGCAGCCCAACCGACATGATCATCATGCCAAGGCCTATGGCGAGTCGTGGCAACTCGATCAGACCAATCGTATTAATCAGATCTTGCCAGTTTTCGTTGAGTAACCAGACGTGGTGTTCGGAGGCTAATAAGCGGACGGTCAACGGCCAGATAAAAATCCAGGCATCCAGAAACACAAGCACTCCCAGCCAGATGTTGGCTGGGAAAAATTGACTCAGCTTGTGCGTTGGATGATTCTTTAGCAAGGTGTCACCGAAGAAGTGTTGAAATGAAAGTTAGCTGGCAGATTTTTTCGCAAACTAAACTTCCACGAAACTAAACATATCGCGTATCTTAATGTTAGCCTATTCTTTTTGAATAACACCCTTACTCGACTACAGCGAGAATTAGTTATGTCCCCTTGGAAAGCCGCGCATCCCGGTGATGCCTTCGAAGATATCGATACCCCCGCACTGGTTTTGGATCTAGACGCGTTTGAACGCAACCTTGCACGCATGACACAGGCGCTTGCAGGCACCAAGATGCGTCTGCGCCCTCATGCAAAAAGTCACAAATGCCCAGAGATTGCATTGCGGCAGATTCAGCAAGGTGCGATTGGGATTTGCTGCCAAAAAGTTAGCGAGGCTGCCCGGTTTGTCGAGGCAGGCGTTCAAGATGTGCTGATTACCAATCAAGTCGTCGGTGCAAAAAAAGTAGCGCATGCGTTAGATCTTGCGGCTAAGGCAACGATAGGTGTGTTGGTGGACCACCCCAGCCAGGTTGCTGCGTTCGCACAGGAAAGCGAGGTACGCAAAATAATGATTGATGTCTATATCGAAGTCGACGTCGGTATGGGACGTTGTGGTGCGGGTTCGGTTCAAGAGGTGGTGAGTCTTGCACAACAGATCACCGCTGCACCCTATCTTCGCTTTATGGGTCTACAGTGCTATCACGGCAGTGCGCAACATTATCGTCAGCCTGAGCAAAGACAGACTGCAATTCAGCAAACCAGCGAGATCGCGATTGTGATGCGTGCAGCTTTAGAAAAAGTGGGTATTACAGTCGAGCGTATTACGGGTGCAGGGACGGGTTCTGTAGCCCTTGAGCGGGATTCGGGTGTCTTTAATGAAGTGCAATCCGGCTCTTATATCTTTATGGACGCAGATTATGCAAAAAATCAGCAAGGTCCTCAAGACATTCAGTTTGAACATGCCTTGTTTGTCAAAACAGCGGTTTTAAGTCGTCCGACTGGCGACCGTGCGGTCGTGGATGCAGGTCTCAAGGCCTCGAGCGTTGATTCAGGTTTGCCCGTTGTTTGGAACATGCCAGGCGTGCAATACACTAAGGCGAGCGACGAACACGGTGTGTTGCAAACAGTGCAGGCAAATAATCCTGCACTGGGTGATGCCTTATTACTCGTACCCGGTCACTGTGATCCAACCGTTAATCTGTACGATGAATTGATTTGTTATCGCGGTGGAAAGGTCGAAGCTGTTTGGCCAATCGCCGCAAGAGGTGCCACGCTGTAAATTTTAGAAAATAAAACCAATATCAGGAGACAACAATGACTATTAAAAAGACAGGTGTTTATATTTTTCTGGCTGCTGCGTCAGTGATCGCACTCGCGCCTCACTTCGCAACCGCTCAATCGGTAGCGTCCTATCCGCAAGAGCCAATTAAATTTGTCGTACCCTATCCGGCTGGTGGAGTGAGTGACGTGTCTAGCCGCGCGATTGCAATGGCGCTTGGTCAAAAGCTTGGCGCCAATATGGTGGTTGAGAATAAAGCGGGTGCGGCTTCGACAGTGGCCAGCACGTATGTTGCGAGTCAAAAGCCCAACGGTTATACGTTGTATGCAGCGCCTGTTTCCATCGTGATTAATCCAGCTTTGCAGGGTGCAGTGAGCTACAAGCCGTATGAGAGTTTTACGCCGATCTCAATGATGATGAAGGCACCTTTTGTACTACAAACGAATAAAGATCTCCCTGTTAAAAATGCCAAGGAATTGGTGGAGCTGATTAAGAAAAATCCTGACAAATACGCGATCGGTACGTCGGGAGTGGGCTCTATCAACCATTTGGCGGCTGAATACTTTATCAAGCAGTTTGGTTTAAAAATGGTGGTGGCGCATTACAAAGGTGGAATGCCCGCAGCGCAAGACATGATTGGTGGTCAGGTACAAATGATGTTTTCCGCAGCAAGCGAAGCAATGCCCTTTATTAGTAGTGGTAAGACGCGCGGCTTGGCTGTAACGTCGATGGAGAGGATGTCTACGTTGCCAGACTTGCCAACAATGAACCAAGCCTTGGGCACCAAGGATTTTGAGGCGACATTCTGGTTGGCGCTGATGTCGCCCGCTGGACTAGACAAAGCCCTCCAGACAAAGCTTACTAGCGCGATGCAAGCCTTAGGTCAGGATGCAGAGCTACGTCAGAAACTGAGTCAGCTCGGTATCGAGCTCAATACATCAACACCAGATGTTGTCATCGCAAATCTTAAGCGTGACGAAGCGAAGTGGACGACATTGATTAAAGAGTTGAAGATAAAATAATTTAAAAGAATTTAAATAAATTCTGTATGAACTTGGAGTACAAAGACCGTGCCAAAGCACGGTCTTTTTTACAGAGAGGCTGTTACTTTGCCGCTTTAAAGCGCCTGTAGAGGCTCGGTCCGATAATCACAACAGCTGCTGCAATCCAGAGACCGATACTGATGGGGCTTTGAAACAAAATACCCAACTCACCGTTGGTGATGGATAGCGCGCGACGCAGGTTTTGTTCCATCATTTCTCCAAGCACAACACCCAATACGAGAGGCGGCATGGGTAAGCCCATTTTGCGCAATAAATAACCAATCACACCAATCGCCACAACCATTCCTAAATCAAAGGTGGCGGAGTGCAGGGCAAAGACGCCGACAAAGCTAATCGTGAGGATGCCGGGGACGAGCAGCCATGGTGGAACCTTGAGCATCGAAGCAAATATGCGCACCATGGGAATATTCATAAACAACAACATCAGGTTCGCGACAAACAGTGAAGCGATCAGACCCCAAACGAGTTGAGGTTGTTGATCAAATAAAACGGGACCTGGTGTGATGTTATAGAGGGAAAGCGCACCCATCATCACTGCGGTTGTCCCAGAGCCTGGAACGCCAAGCGTGAGCATGGGAATAAAAGACCCCGTGGCTGCGCTGTTGTTGGCCGCTTCTGGCGCAGCTAGGCCACGCAAATCACCCCGCCCAAATTTGGCGTCGGGATCTTTGTTTTCGTAATGTTTCTTTTCGTAGGCGTAGCTAACAGCCGAAGCCACGCTGGCACCTGCACCCGGTAACACGCCAATAAAAAATCCCATGACGGAAGCCCTGAAAGTGCTCCACCACGTAAATTTCAACTCCATAAAGTTAAACATTTTTCGAACACTGGGCGGAATATTGATGGAAACCCCAGTCAAGGTGTTTTCAAGCATTTGCAGCATTTCAGCGACGGCAAAGAGTCCAATCACCACCACCACAAAGGCGATACCATCAGAAAGGTTCGGATGGTCAAAGGTATAACGATAGACGCCTGAGTTGGCATCGACACCAACTGTAGAGATTGCCAGGCCTATCATGGCGGCGAGCACACCTTTGACAGGCTGGTCGCCCAATAGACTTGTCAACGCGCAAAAGGCGAACACCATCAAAACAAAATACTCGGCTGGACCAAAGGCGAGCGCCCAGGTAGCCAGCACAGGCGCAAAAAATACAATGCCAATTATGCCGATGAGCGAACCGACAAAGGACGACCAGGCAGAAATGGACAGTGCCACATTGGCCAAACCTTGGCGCGCAAGGGGGTAGCCATCCAGTGTGGTCATCACTGCGGCTGCTTCGCCAGGGACGTTCAGCAAGATCGAGGTGATGCGTCCACCGTACTCTGCGCCGACATAGACCGCCGCAAGCAAAATAAGCGAAGTCTCAGGCGGAAGATTCATGGCAAACGCGATCGGAATCAGCATCGCGACGCCATTGATCGGGCCAAGGCCGGGGAGTACGCCTACGATTGTTCCGAAAAACGAACCAATCGCCGCGACCATTAAATTAAGGGGCGTAAACGCGACGCCAAAACCAATTCCGAGTTGATCAAAAATGCCGTTCATAGGAAAGCTCCGAGGACACCAACAGGAAGAACGACATCGAGTAAGCGGTCAAACAATACAAAAAACAAAATACCCATTCCAACGCCGCCAATCAATGCTTTAAGCCATGTTCCGCCAAACAAGCGGGCGACCAGTGTTGTCATGAGTGCGGTGGAAAGAATGAAGCCTAATAACTGAAACGTTACGGCATAGCCACTCAATATTGCGATCATGAGCCAAATGCGTGCGTTGGCACCGTTGCTGTTCGGTTCGACGCGATTGCCTCCTTTGACGATGAGGATCAGGCCACACAACGCGATGATCGAGGCAACAGCAAGAGGGAAGGCACGAGGCCCAATGGGCTCGTAAGAGAAGGCAGCTTCAAGGCCGTATCCGTACCACGCTAAAAATGCGGCCAGTGCGAGTGCGAGTACGCCTAGTTTGCGGTCATCAAGAGCCATTTTTCTCTCTTTCTTAAATAGAATAAAAAACGCTGGGCAGACTCAATGCCTGCCCAGCGTCAACACTTCATTTACTTCTTGATCAGACCAAAGGTATCTGCAAGCGTTGCATACTCTTTGACTTGTTCTTTAACGTAGCGATCCAGCTCAGGACCGGTCATATCAAAAGGAAACAGGCCTTGCTGAGTGCGCAGCTTGGCGTACTCAGGTGAGGCCATCGTATTTTTGAATGCAGTCACCCACCAGTCATAGTCTTTATCGGAGACCTTAGGTCCAAGATAAAAACCACGAATGATTGGCCAGTTGATTTTGTAGCCTTGCTCAGTCGCGGTAGGGACATCCGCCAGCTTACCGGGCAAACGCTTGTCGTGATAAATGGCCAACACGCGAATCGGCGCGCCGCTATCTAACATCGTGGCCGCTTCGGCTGCATCACCCATCATGACCTGAATATGGCCACCGCGCAGAGCCGTTGCTGTTTCTCCACCACCTTCGAAGGCGACAAAGCGCATTTTCTTGTAGTCCACGCCTGCGGCTTTCGCAGTCAGCGCGGCTTTCATCCAGTCTTGGCTACCAACTGAGCCACCGGCACCGAACACTACTTTGGTAGGGTCCTGTTGCAAGGCGGTCATGACACTTTTCAGGTCTTTGAACGGTGAATCATTGCGCACGACAATCACGCCGAAATCGGCGCCAATCGCAGCCAGCCAGCGAACGTCGTTGACGTTGTACTTTCCAAACTTACCTTGAGCCAGGTTGAGCAGGGAGCCACCTGAGTAGGCAACGATTGTGCCGCCCTCACCAGGACGTTGTGTCACGATGGTGTTGTAAGCGACGGCACCAATGCCACCAGGCATATAGGAGATGCGTAAGGGATCTTTGAGTACTTTTGAATCTTTGAATGAAGCTTGCGCGAGTTTGCAGGTTAAGTCAAAGCCCCCACCAGGTTTGGCAGGCGCGATACATTCTGGTTTGGCCGGTTGCGCGATCACGCTAGTAGATGCGATCGAGAGTGCAGCTGTCAGGGCAAGAGCACCCATTGTTGTCATCGTTTTTTTGAGCACGAAAGTCTCCGTATAAAGAAATTTGAATGAACATTATCTCGCAAGTTGTCTCTCTGATGGGGCAAAGTGTTCTAGGGCTTATCCCGCATAAGAATGGTGCGACGCAGCATTTTCGTCAACCCAAAGGGTTTATTTGCGCATGTGTCATCTGTCTCTCCTATACTTGAATCCCTCAAAACCGTTTTCAGGTGAATCTCTTGTTTAAAACCATATTGTCGCGCGGACTCGCGCGCTCAATTGCCAGCAGCCTCATCGTTGCAGCGACCGTCTTTTCTAGCGCCGCGTATGCCCAACAAGTGCTGCGCGTGACGACGATTCCCGAAGAGGCGGCGACAGAACAGATGCGTAAGTTTGGCCCGTTGACCAAATATCTGGAGCGTACGCTTGGGATGAAAGTCAGTTTTGTCCCGGTCAACGACTATCCTGCCGCCGTGGAGGCGTTGGTGAACAAGCAAGTGGACTTGGTGTGGTTCGGTGGTTTTACCTACGTGCAGGCTCAGATCCGGTCAGGTGGCAAGATTGTGCCACTCGCGCAACGTGAGGAAGACACCAGCTTTCGTTCAGTCTTTATTACGCAAAAGAATTCTGGCATCACTAAGCTATCTGACCTAAAAGGCAAGCAAGTGAGTTTTGGTTCACAGTCCAGCACCTCCGGTCATTTGATGCCGCGTTCGTTCCTGTTGAATGCGGGCATTGATCCCGATCGCGACTTTAAACGCGTCGCGTATTCAGGCGCGCATGATGCAACCATCGCCTCTGTTGTCAGTGGTCGCGTTGATGCTGCAGCCTTGGACATTACCGTTTGGAACAAGTTTGTGAACGATAAGAAAGTCGATACGAGCAAAGTGGATGTATTTTTCACGACACCTCCTTATTACAACTACAACTGGTCGGTCAACGCTGATATGCCTGTCGCTTTACAAGAAAAAATTGCCAAGGCGTTTTTCGCACTTGACATGAGCAATGCCGAAGGCAAAGAAATTTTGACCCTGAATCGTGCCAGCAAATACATCCCTACGACACCAGACAACTATAAGGGTCTTGAGTCTGCCGGTCGAAGTGCAGGTCTGATTAAATAATGCCAGGCTTGCATGTTGCGTTGACGGGCGTCACAGCCCGTCACCCTGCTGCCAGTGTCCAGTCGCGACCGGCAATTGATCAATTGACTCTGAATATTGAGCCAGGTGAGCACGTCGCGGTGATCGGGCCTTCGGGAGCGGGTAAGACCACTTTTTTGCAGATCTTGGCTGCAGCGCTCAAGCCTTCACAAGGTACTGTTTCAATCGATAACCATTCGGTATGGTCGCTTTCTACAAAAAGTCTGCAACGCCTACGCGGCCGACTTTTTTATGCGCCACAAAGCCCGCCTCTACCGCCACGACAGCGCGTCATCGTTTCTCTGCTCGCTGCAAAATTACCCGCGATGTCACTCTGGCGGAGTTTGAAAAATCTTGTTTATCCCCAAGATGCTCAAGAAGTGGCGCAGGCCTTGTCCCAGTTTGATTTGCAGGACAAGCTTTGGGAGCGGGTGGATCGTCTTTCAGGCGGTGAGCGCCAGCGTGTTGGACTCGCGCGCGCGCTGCTCGCGCCCGCGGGCTTATGGCTCGTGGACGAACCTCTCTCTGCACTGGATCCGACGCGTGCCCGCCAAGCAATTGCGACCCTCCTGAGAGAAGCGCGTGCTCGTAATGTCACGCTCGTCACGACCTTACACCAAGTCAATGTCGCGACGGCCGAATTTCCCCGCGTGCTTGGCTTGCGAGACGGAAAGCTTGTCTTTGATCTCCCTGGCCATGCTGTGACGGCAGAGCACCTCGCCGACCTTTACGCTCAGTTTGAGTTTGAACTTGCTCAGGTTGATGGCCTGGTGGCTGTCGAAGACGTCCCCTTGGCTAAAAGAGAGATCCGAGTTGGCTGCGCTTAAGTCAAACGACCCTGCGCTACGTGATCCTGCTTGGTTGAGTCGGGTTTTTTGGTTTGTAGTGGCCTGCCTGATTATTTGGCCGGCACTCGTGACGACTGAGTTCAAGCCTTGGGTATTTTTTGAAACGGAAAATCTCAAGGTCACTGGTCGGTTTTTAGCTGAGTTTTTCCCTCCAGCCTTAAGTCCAGAATTTTTACAGTTGGTGGCACGAGAGGCATGGCGTACGGTTGCGATTGCAACGGCCGGAACCTTTCTGGCGCTCCTACTAGCGATTCCTTTAACTTTGCTCTCAACAACGGTGCTGTCAATTTCGTCGTTATCTGGACGGATGCAGGCGCTTCCGTTTGTCGTCAGGCAACTCATCAGGTGGTTGTTGATTTTGATGCGTAGTGTGCCGGAGTTGATCTGGGCGCTTGTGTTCGTGCGAGTAGTGGGTTTGGGGCCTGCTGCAGGTGTGTTGGCAATTGGCCTCACATATGCTGGCATGCTGGGCAAGGTCTACGGAGAAATTCTTGAAAGCGGTGAGCGAGAGCCTGCGACCGCATTACTGCGTAACGGGGCTGGACGCTTGCAAACATTTTTTTTCAGCGTCTTGCCTGGAAATGCCACGGAGTTAACAAGCTACACGATCTATCGCTGGGAGTGTGCGATCCGCGCCTCAACGGTATTGGGCTTTGTCGGTGCAGGTGGCTTGGGTCAACAGATGGATAACTCCATGCGGATGTTTAATGGCTCCGAGGTCGCGACGATGCTGATCGTCTTTATCTTGCTCGTCGGTCTGGCTGACTTACTGAGCACGTGGATGCGGCGGGCGTTGCAATGAGTCAGACTACCCGCCCCAAACATTGGCTGCGCCCGGACTCGACGGTGTTCTGGGTGTTGATGGGGACTGTCAGTCTGATCGTTCTGAGTTTTTGGACGCTCGACTTACAGCTTGCACGCGTGCTGTCATTTGAAAGTCTGGTCCGTATGGGCAAGTTTTTAGGTGAGCTGCTGTCGCCTAATTTAGAGCCTGTGTTTTTAAACAAACTTTTACGCGCGAGTCTTGAAACTTTGGCCATGTCTGCCATTGGTACGCTCATTGCGACTATTTTTGGTGTGTTGTTGGCCGTCCCCGCTAGCCGTTGCTACGTTGGCGATCCAGCGAGGTGGCGCTTTCTGACACGTTTATTACTCAATGCGTTGCGTGCGATTCCAGAGCTTGTTTGGGCGGCGTTATTGCTGATTTCTGCTGGGTTAGGCCCCTTTGCGGGAACACTCGCGCTCGCTTTGCATACGACAGGTGTACTCGGCCGTCTCTTTGCGGAGTCGATTGAAAACTCCCCACAAAATGCCGCTACGGCCTTACGCGTTCAAGGCGTGGGGGAAGGGCGCGTGTTCCTATATGCAACACTTCCGACTGTTTCTCCACAGTTGATGTCCTATGCGTTGTATCGTTGGGAAAACAACATTCGAGCGGCGGCTGTGCTGGGTGTTGTTGGCGGTGGTGGGCTCGGTCAGATGTTGTCTTTTCATATGGGTTTGTTTCAAATGCAAGAAACAAGCAGCGTGTTGGCCGCCATGATTGTGCTGGTGATTCTTGTGGATACGCTCTCCTATTTTGCGCGACGCTTGTTGTCGCGTTAAGGTATGCAAGGGCAGTGTTCTTTTAGTTTGCGATCTCAACGGATAATTAAATATGTTTAATAAGCCTGACTCTTTTCGTATTGGCGTTGCCTTCGCGTTGTCAACGCTGTGTGCCGCGGTGATGGCCCAGCCCCGTCAAGCGCCCGGCGAGACGAGCGTCTCCGTTGGTATCACAGGTTTAAATCAATTCAATACTCGTATCGTGGATAGCGGCACTTTTAATTGGCAAGATGCATCGGCAAACGTGAACGTCACGCGTCAGATCACGAGTGCATTTTCAGCTGGTGTGAGCGCCAAATACAGCTATCAAAACTGGTCGTGGAGCAATCTACAGTCGTTTGGTGGCCAAGCGCCTTGGACTGCGATCAATACACCCGCCTTGGGAATGAATTTCGCTTATACGCCCAGTCCTGAGTGGCGCTTTGGTTTTGCACCCACTGTAGAGTGGTCGGGGGAGTCCGGTACCGGTACAGGTGGAACGGCAACTTATGGTGCCGTTATGAGTGTTGCGCGGACGTTTTCTAAAGATTTGACGCTAGGCGTGGGTGCAGGTGTTTTCCGGCAAATCGATGAGACCAAGGTCTTTCCCTATTTGCTGGTGAACTGGAACATTACCGACAAGTTGCGTTTAGGTAACTCACTGCCTGCTGGTCCTGCCGGTGGCGCAGGACTTGAGCTTGCGTATGCTTTAACCGAGCGCTGGACGATCGCCGGCGGGGGCGCGTATCGCTCTTATCGCTTTCGTTTAAATCAAAATAGTCCAGTAGCGAATGGCATTGGCCAAAATAGCTTCGTCCCTGTGTTTGCCCGTTTGTCCTATGCGGTTGACAGAACCTCGCGTATTGACTTGTATGGAGCGGCGACAACGGGAGGACGTTTGTCCGCCACGGATACTTTTGGAACAACGCAATACAGCACTAACTACCAGACCGGTTTCGCTCTGGCATTGTCGTTCTCAAAGCGGTTTTAAACGCCTAGCCTGCAGCAAATACCTGTTGAGGATCGGGCATGCCCTTGACCTCAACAGCATTGCCGGAGTAGTCAAAAACAAGAAAAACAGACTGCTCGCGGGGCGTACCAATAAATATGCGGTCAGGTGCCATCGCGAATTCGACCTGAGCCGCAATTAGATTCGCCAGCATGCGATCGTAGATTTCAGGCGTCACAATCACACCAAAGTGTCGCAAAGGATAATCCCCGCGACCAATTGTGATTGATTTGTGAGAGGCCTCAAGCTCTGAAAGTTGAGCGACGAGATGATGGCCATAAAAATCAATATCAAGTCGATCCACCTGTTGACGTGTAATCGAACAACCCAGAATGTCCCGATAAAAGCGCACCGTGGAGGCGATGTCCTTAATCGGGACAGACAGGTGGATCATGGCCATGCTCATTCGTTTCTCTCCTGGGCTCAGACCGCAGCGGTCTTTTTATTTTGATACCACTGCGTGATCGCGACAAAGGCGAGCAAACCAAAACCAATCGTATCGGTAATGATGCCTGGCTTAATCAAACAAACTGCTGCAATGAAGAGCAACACTCGCTGAAGCATCGTCGCGTAACCTACCAGCCACCCAAAGAACCCTCCCGCGAGCGCAATCACGCCAATCAACGCCGTCACAACTGACCAAAAGACGGTGAGGTAGGAAGTGTCATCTTTAAAGATCAACAGCAAGGATGGTTCGTACACAAACATAAAGGGCACAATGTAGGCAGGTGCTGCCGCGCGCATTGCAGCGAACCCTGATTCCCACATATTTGCTTTCGCTAAGCTGGCCGCAGCAAACACAGCCAGAGCCACTGGGGGGGTGATCGCGGACAGAATCGCAAAATAGAGCGCAAACATGTGTGCAGCAGGGACATCAACACCAAGCTTAATAATCGCGGGGATTAACAACGACACCATCACAATGTAAGCCGGTGTCGTAGGCATTCCCATACCCAGAATAATGCCGGCTGCTGCTGTCAACAGAAGGGCGAGGAACAAAGAGTTGTTCGCCAACTCGATGACCACCTGAGTGAACACAATGCCCAGACCCGTAATCGTGACGCAGCCGATCACGATGCCTGCGCAGGCGCAAGCCATCGCAACGGACAAGGCGTTACGCGCGCCTTCTTCGAGAGCGTTGATGACGGTCATCCAAGTGATGCCTTGGCGTGTCAGTTTGCGTGCGAGCGCGACAGGTAAACAGCTGATGGCCGCGACTAATGCGCACAGCGGTGCTGAAAAGCCCATGAATAGACCAATCAAGATGATGAGGATGGGAATAAACAGGTGTCCCCTCTGCATCATGACTTGGCCAAATTTTGGCAATTCACTTTCAGGTACACCGCCCAGACCGTGTCGTTTTGCTTCAAAGTGCACGGCAAAGAACACCGATGCGTAATAAAGCAGCGCAGGAATCACAGCCCACAAGGCAACCTGTGCATAGGGAACCGATAAGAACTCCGCCATCACGAACGCCGCTGCGCCCATCACAGGTGGCATCAACTGTCCACCCGTGGAGGCCACTGATTCAACAGCGGCAGCGAAAGGCGGTCTAAAGCCAGTACGTTTCATCAAAGGAATGGTGATGGGACCATCCACCATTACGTTGGCCACGGCGCTGCCTGAGACCGTGCCAAACAAAGACGAGCTGACTACGGCAACTTTTCCTGGGCCACCTGCGCTGCGTCCTGTCAGTGCCATGGCGAAATCCATAAACAGCTGACCGGTTCCGCTCTTTTCCATGAAAGCGCCAAAGATTACGAACAACATGACGTAGGATGCAGACACGCCAAGCGTCGAGCCAAAGATACCTTCGGTAGAGAGATAGAGTTGCTCTAAAAGGACGGGTAGCTTGATCTGTGTAAAGAAGGCTGCGTACATCACAAACAAAACGGCAGTGATCGGCAGGGCCCAGCCAATCACGCGTCGCGTGCCCTCAAGGACAACGATCACCATGACAAAGGAAAAGAAGACATCCGCTTTGGTGAGTTCGTCGATATAAATGATTCGGTTGGTAAAGTTTTCGTAGTCGACAAAGATATGCAAGATCGCCGCCAAACCGAGCGCCAAAATCAGCATATCGTAAGAGCGAGGAATCAAACCGCCTTCGGCTTTTGAGGGATACAGCAAAAAGACCAAGGCCAACGCAAACATTAAGTGCGTGCCGCGAAAGATCACGGCCTCTGGAGGTCCAAAGCCCGCAACATACATGTGATACAGCGACATCGCTACAGCGATGATCGTGATCAGTTTCTTGAGGATCTTCGAAGTTGGATCGACCGCAATGCTTTCGTCGGAAATAACCTGCTGCATATCAATATCCTTGGATTTGCTCTGTCTCGGTGACTGCCTCATGTCGATTTAAAATTTTCGAGGCTATAAATTGTCTGCAATACCATTGAAGGCAAAGCGATTCTACACAGGCAGATCCCAAGATTGGGCCCCTTTTGCCCGAAGGCAGGGTTTTCCTTGAGATGGTTTTTAGTAGGTAGGTTTCCTAAGTCAGGCTTTGTTTGAGAACGTGACGACGTGGTCGACACCGAGTCGTATACCAATTTTTTCCCCGAGCGAATGATCGTGGTGACTGGGCACATAGGCCAGCACTTCCTGGCCAGACGGTAAACGCAGCGTATAAAGAAAGTCTGCACCCCTAAAGGTTTTACGCACGACCTCGGCGAGTTGGGGGCTGGCATCGTCATGTTGAATATCGTCCGCACGCAGCAGCACATCGACCTCGGTGTCCAGCGGGTCGTGATGATCATGATCAAGCTGGAGTTCACCGAGTTCGATTTTCACCATTGCATTGGCTTGGATGCGACCTTTGACAAACACGCCGCGACCGATAAAGTCGGCAACATAGCGGTTTGTGGGCTCGTGATAAAGATCGTAGGGCGTATCCCACTGCACAATGCGACCTTCGGACATGACACCGATATGATCAGCAATGGCAAAGGCTTCAAATTGATCGTGTGTCACAAGCAGAGCCGTGACGCCGTTGGCTTTCAAAATATCTCGCATCTCGCTGGCGAGTCGTTCGCGCAAGTCGATATCCAGGCTTGAAAAGGGCTCATCAAGCAAAATCAGATCGGGTTCGGGTGCCATGGCACGGGCGAGTGCGACACGTTGCTGTTGTCCACCACTGAGCTCGTGAGGGTAGGCATCCGCTTTATCCGCCAGCGAGACGCGCTCAAGCCATTGAAGCCCCACCTCGCGGCGTTTGGCAGGTGCGAGCGCGCGCAGGCCAAACATCACGTTTTCCAGCACGCTCAGGTGCGGAAACAAGGCGAAATCTTGAAACACCATGCCAACTTTGCGCAGATTGGGGGCAACTTGAATCTCGGGGGCGCTGACCACCTTGCCATGCAGGCTAATCGAACCTTGCTGGAGGGCTTCAAAGCCACAAATTGCACGCAAAATCGTCGATTTCCCGCAACCGGAGGGGCCCAGCAAACATGCAATGCTGCCTCGGGCTAGACTGAGGGTTAAATCGCGGACAATTGGGACCCAGCCTGGACCGTCCAGGCGTGGATAACCAATCTCAACGTGATCGAGGGAAAGCAAAGGTGGGTGCGTATTCATCTTTATAATTTTCTCATTAACCGCATTTTGATTCCAGAACCCTTTTTTATCCTGAGCCGAGCGCATTGCGAATGAGTCGAGTCGTTGTCCTGATCGCAGTATTGTTGTCGCTACCGCTGCTAGGTCTGTTTATTCCCTTTTTTACCGAAGGGACTGGCGAGACCGCTCAAGAGCTGAGTCGTCAAGGCACTTTGCTGCATCTTTGGCAAACCGTCTTGGGAGAGTATGTCACGTCCACCTTATTGCTGCTGAGCGGAGTGGGGGTAGGCGTATTCGTCCTCGGCGTGGGCAATGCCTGGTTGGTGGCCAACTATCAATTTCCCGGTAAAAAGATTTTTGAATGGGCGCTTATTTTGCCGCTCGCCATTCCGACGTATGTGATGGCGTATCTATTTGTCGATATTTTGCAGTTTTCGGGCCCGATTCAAACCACGCTTCGCAATCTGCTGGGCCTGGAGCGGCTCTGGTTTTTTCCCGATCCGCGTTCTTTGGGTGGGGCGATGTGGTCCTTTTCCTTTTGTCTCTTCCCCTATGTGTATTTGATCGCTCGCACCTCTTTTTTAGATCGCAGCGGTCGCTTGTCCGAGGCGGCTGAAACCTTGGGATACAGCGGTTTTCAAGCGTTTTATCGCCTCGTATTACCGATGGCACGTCCTGCGATTTTTGCTGGGATGGCGCTCGCATTGATGGAGGTGATGGCTGACTATGGTGCAGTGGCTTATTTTGGCGTAGAGACCTTCGCGACGGGTATTTTCAGAGCATGGTTGTCCTTTAGCGACCGCTTAGCCGCCGTGCAACTGTCACTCGGACTGCTGGTCTTTGTCATGTTGATTTTCTATATCGAGCAGACTAACCGCTCGCGGATGCGCTATGCGAGCTCTGGTGTAGTGCAGCGGGCGGCGATCCCCCGTCTGTTGCGAGGCAAAAAGGCTTTTGGGGCCTTTGCTGTGTGTGGCGCGACCTTGTTGTGTTCATTTTTATTACCCGTCGCCGCATTACTCAAGTTGCTGTGGGAGCAGGGGCTGAGTATGGATGCGCGTTATCTGGGTTGGTTGCAAAACTCGTTTGGTTTATCGGCGCTGACGGCGCTGATTTCAGTGGCGTGTGCGTTGTTACTTGCGTATGGGGCTCGGTTGACAAAAAGTGCCACCTTGCAATGGGTCAACCGGCTGCTAGGCCTTGGCTATGCACTGCCAGGTGCGGTGTTGGCCGTAGGAATTTTGTCCGTTTTAGGGCTGTTTCAATTGGGCTGGATCATGTCTGCGACCGTGTCCGTCTTGATTTACGCCTATTTGATCCGGTTTCTCTCGTCGAGTTTACAGAGCGTAGAAGCGGGCCTGTCGCGGATTACCCCCTCAATGGACGGCACGGCAGCTCTGTTGGGGGCGACCCCCTGGCAAACCATGCGGTCTATCCACTTTCCCTTGCTCAAACGCAGTGTGCTGACGGCGGGCTTGTTTGTGTTTGTGGATGTGATGAAAGAGCTGCCCGCAACGCTGCTGTTGCGTCCCTTTAACTTCGACACGCTGGCGGTTGCCACCTACCAGCTGGCGGCCGATGAGCGCTTATCGGAGTTGGCATTGCCTTCTTTGACCATCGTCATTGCGGGGCTAATTCCCGTCGTGTTGCTTTCCCGCGCAATGTCCAAAGTGAATCGTTATTGATAATGATTCGCATTTAGTGTTATGATGTGTCTTTAGCAATCCGGTGTTCTACGTACACCAACATGGACACCTCTACGGACAATTCCCTGATGAAAATGCAATGGGCTTTAAACACGCTGACCGTCGGCCTGATCTCGATGGCCGCCACAAGTGTCGCACTTTCCCAGCAGGCCCAACCTGCGAAAGAGCTCAGCACGGCAAAGGAGCTCAACATTTACTCGGCCCGTCACTATCAGACGGATGAGCAGTTGTACGGCGGCTTTACTAAAGCGACAGGGATCAAGATCAATCGCATTGAGGCCAGTGACAATGCCTTGATTGAGCGTTTGAAAAGCGAGGGCGCGAAAAGCCCGGCTGACGTGATTTTGTTGGTGGATGCCGCCCGACTGTGGCGTGCAGAAAAAGACGGTATGTTTCAGCCAGTCAAATCCGCCTTCATTGAGGCGCGTATTCCTGAAAACTTGAGAGCAAATGCAGAGGGCGGCGGCAGTACCTGGGTGGGCTATTCCACGCGCGCCCGTGTGATTGTCTACAACAAGGCGCGCGTCAAGCCCGAGGATGTGAATACCTATGAAAAATTAGCCGATCCTGTCAACAAAGGACAGGTTTGCACGCGCTCAGGTTCCCATCCTTATATGTTGTCCCTGGTCGGTGCGATGATTGATCGCAGTGGAGAGGCCGCGACTGAAGCGTGGGCAAAAGGCATGGTCGCTAATCAGGCGCGTGCGCCGCGCGGTGGGGATACGGATCAGATCACAGCCGTGGCAGCAGGAGAGTGTGGCGTGGCGCTGACGAACTCTTACTATTTAGTTCGGATGATGCGTTCAACCAAGCCAGAGGATCAAGCAATGATGGCTAAGGTTGGTTTCTTGTGGCCTAACCAAACGACGAGCGGGACACACATCAACATCGCGGGGGGCGGTATCGCTAAAAATGCGCCACATCCTGAGGCCGCTCAGAAGTTTCTTGAGTACCTTGCAACCGATGCGGCCCAGGTTTATTTTGCAGACGGCAATAATGAGTGGCCTGCAGTCGCTTCAGTACAGGTTGAAAATCCTGGTTTGAAAGCACTCGGCAAATTTAAGGCAGAGGATGTCTCTGTCGCCGCGATGGGGCGTAATCAAATCGCCGCACAGAAGATTCTGGACCGTGCACGCTTTAAATAAGTTTGAAGTGAAAGAGCAATGATGAAGTGAAGAAGTGAAGAAGAAGTGAAAAAAATCCCGCGAACTTTAAAATTCGCGGGATTTTTTTTACTAAATTTTCTTAAAACTTTAAAACTTAAGCGCCCCAAGGACGGATCGCAGCTTTGAGTTTCTTGTAACCGTCGATGTAACGTGGGCGCTCGCCCGCGTAAATCTTGTCGAAGGTCGCGAGTTGCTCGTCGAGCCACTTGGCCAGTTCTTTGTTGTCTGGGTTCGCGGCTTTGTAGGCCTCGTTGATCAGAACAAAGTGGATGCGTGGATCGTAGGGTTGCTTTTCGCCGCCAACTGTTTCGTCTCCGTCCAGCAAACGCAACAACATGGCATCCGCTGAGCCAAGTGTCTGTTCGTAGATGGGGGCGCCATGCACGCGATACATCACGCTGGTCATGTCTTTGCCGTTGGTCATGGTGAAACCCATGTCCACCCACAATTTCTTCATGTCGACTTTGGCGCCAACTTTGTCCAGCACGATCTGGCCCCAGTCACGCAAGACGTCAGGCGCGTCGGCCATCAAGTCGGTCAGGCGGTCGCCGTCCAAGTCTGTGGCGTACACGATGCAAGGACGCTGACGAATCATGTCATGCAAC
The DNA here is from genome assembly GCA_023653055.1 of Burkholderiaceae bacterium. Classification (GTDB taxonomy): domain Bacteria; phylum Pseudomonadota; class Gammaproteobacteria; order Burkholderiales; family Burkholderiaceae_B; genus Zwartia. The sequence continues at coordinate 83,142 of JAMNXR010000011.1, forward strand.
AACAAACCGAAGTTAGTGTCGGAAATATGTTCGTAAATGTCGCCGGTCCAGTTTTCCATGCCAGCTTTGAAGTCCTTGGGGAGCAAGGCAACGATGGCGTCCACGCTGGCGCGGTGCTCTTCGTAGGCATCAACGGTGTACTGGCGCTTGAGCTTGAACTTGGTACCCTGCATCAACCAGCGCATGATGCCTGCGTTGATGGCGTCTTCTTGAGCCTGAGTGGGCTTGGTGGCGACACGGCCGATCTGACCTGTCTCGTGCACCATTTTCAAGAACAGACGCGCCGCATAGGCCATGCGAATGCCGGGAGTGTTCATTTCTGAGTGAATCACGCCAGTGGCATGATCGATGTTGAATTTCTTTTTGTCTTGCGAGTAGGGCAGGCCTGGCATGAAGCGGATGCTGGTGATGCCACCGTATGGACGCACGTTGCAATACACGCCTGCTGCAGTACGCAAGGGGGCGTTAGCGGACTTGCCGTTCACGACGACTTTTTTGCCGCCTTCGTTGACCATAAAGTCACCGGCTGTCGACCACTTGAGCGCGGTGTAGTCCAGCTTGCCGAACCACTCGAGTGACTGGAGTTTGCTGTCGTGACGGAACTGAGCCATCATCGGGACGCCGAGGAAAGGCAGGCCCAGCACGTCGAGTGCCATGAGCGTACCGTTCAACGCGAACATGTCAGTGAATGCGTGTGCGACGGGTTTGACGCCACCCTGGGCGTTGCCGCCTTCCCAGATGATTGCGTCAGGGCAACCAACGGGTTTGACTGATGAACGCTTGTAAATGCCATCCAGCATTTTGAAAAGATCGCCGTTCTGTTCTTCTTGGGCGATTTTTAGCAAATCCAATTCTTGTGCCATGAGCGGAAAGCCTCAAATTTTGAAGTGAGTAAAAGACATCTGTGCAACTAGGGATTATCGCATTAGTGGCGGATGTCACCAAGTTGCTTGAATAGCGAGTGCATTTGATCTAAATCAACACCAAACAAAATCAATGAAATTATTATATATATAAATAAATTGTTCAAAAGTATATTGATTTTGCGCAGTAATCAGTCCTTCATATAGCGTCGTAAAAGGAGAATCCTCATGGCACAACAGCAATCGGTTCATTCAGGAGGACGCCTTGCTGGCAGGTGGTCACCTTATATCGTGGGTATCGGGATTGGCATACTGAGTTGGGTGGTGTTTGTCGTGGTAGCGGCACCTATAGGCATCACGACTTCAATCGGGCAAATTGCGGGCGGCGTGGTTTCACCGATCATGGGTGCAGATACCGTAGCGGCAAACGCCTACTGGCGTACCAATCCAATGAAATTGGACTACGGGACTTTGTTTTTAATTGGTACTTTTTTTGGCGCCTTAGCCTCGGCACTGGTGTCACGTACTTTTAAGTTCGAGTCCATTCCGAGTGTTTGGCAAGAGCGTTTTGGTTCTTCGAAAACACGTCGCTTTATCGTCGCCTTTATCGGTGGTGCGCTCGCCATGTATGGCGCGCGTATGGCAGGGGGATGCACCAGCGGAAACGGTATTTCACAGTCCTTGCAACTTGCCGTGGTGGGTTGGACATTTCTGGCGGTGATGTTTATCTCAGGTGCGATCACTGCTGCAATCGTTTATCGCGGTTCACGTTCGAATAGCACAGGAGAATAAAAATGTTTCCAATCAAAGGTGAAAGCGCATTGCTTTTGGCTGTTGTCTTTGGATTTGTGTTTGGCTGGCTGTTGCAGCGAGGCAAGGTCACCAACTACAACGTGATCGTGAATCAGTTTCGATTCAAAGACTTTACGGTACTCAAGGTTATGTTTCCGGCCATCATTGTGGGAGGTATCGGCGTACTGGTGCTGACCAATATGGAACTGGCAAAATGGCATGTTCGTGACACCAATATGCTGGGTACTATTATTGGCGCCGCAATTTTTGGAATTGGGATGGTGTTGTACGGTTACTGCCCTGGAACGGGCGTCGCCGCGATTGGCACGGGGAGTATTCACGCGCTCGTCGGAGCGCTGGGGATGATTGTTGGAGCGGTTCTTTATGCACTCTCTTTCGATTGGGTGCGGGCCAATATCTTGTCGGTTGGAAAGCTTGGCAAGTTGACATTACCTCAGCTTATGCATGTGCCGGCCTGGACGATTTTTGGCATACTGATCGTGATTGGGATCGTGCTGTTTGCCTGGGTCGAAAAGAATGGCAAATAAATAAAAACAGTAAAAGAAACAATGCCGGTGATGATCACTCATCCCGGCATTTTTACGAGCACCAAACGAAAGAGCTGAACGGGCTTTAAACGTCAGCGTGCGGACTGAAACTCAAAGCCGCGATAGTTGTCCTTGATGACATCCTCGCAAATGTCACGATAGTGGCTCAATCCGCCCGCATAAGGCATGAACACTTGTGGCTTACCCGGGACGTTCGCACCGAGATACCAAGAGTGTTTGACCTTGGGAAGCAGGGTGGCGTTGGCCGCCGCATCGACTTCGGCTTGCCACAGATCACCCGAGGCTTCTGAAACCTCGATCGTGGCTAGACCCTTGTCACGCATGTGTTGGATACAGCGTGTGATCCATTCAACGTGTTGCTCAATCGCAGGTGGCATGTTGCACAGCACGGAGGGACTGCCGGGACCAGTGATCGTGAAGAAATTGGGAAAGCCAGGAACCTGCAGACCCAGATAGGTGCGTGGGCCCGCGTGCCAATAGTCCTTGAGCGTGCGACCCTCTCGACCTGTCACATCGAGCTTGACCAAGGAACCCGTCATGGCATCAAAGCCTGTCGCGAACACGATGATGTCGAGAGGATAATCTTGATCGGCGGTTTTGATGCCGGTTTCTGTGATGCACTCGATTGGCGCTTTACGGATGTCTACCAGTGAAACGTTATCGCGGTTATAGGTTTCAAAATACTGCGAATCAATTGGCGGACGTTTGGCGGCGAAGGGATGATCAATATCCGATAACACTTCGGCGACTTCAGGATTTTTAACGACCTGTTTTATTTTGTTGCGGATAAAGGTAGCTGCTGTTTCATTGGCTTCTGCACTCGTCAGAATATCGCGATAGAGCGCGCGAAACTGAAACCCGCCTTGCTCCCACTTTTTTTCATAGGCTTGGACGCGATCGGATTCAGGCACGTCTAGTGCAGATTTGTCTTCGATGTAAAACCCATGACCGTTGGTGTTGCTGGTCATGATTTTGCGGATGTCTTCCGCGTGTTCCTTCGAGTATTTTTTAAACTCAGGCGTCAACGGTGCGTTGCGTGCGGGCAAACTGTAGTTGGGGGTGCGCTGAAATACCGTCAGATGTCCAGCGCTCGCAGCGATCACAGGAATCGCCTGAATGCCGGTCGAGCCCGTACCGATCACGCCAACGCGTTTGCCGGTAAAGTCGACGCCCTCGTGCGGCCACTGGCCTGTGTGGAACCACTGGCCTTTGAAGTCAGACAAGCCTTTGATTTTCGGCATGTTGGCCGAGGAGAGGCAACCGACTGCGGTGATGAGGAACTTGGCGCTGTAGGTCTTGCCGTTTTCTGTTTTGACATGCCAACGATTAGTCGCTGTATCAAAATGCGCTTGGGACATGCGTGTGTCGAGTTCGATATCTGAGCGCAGTTTAAGTTTGTCCGCGACAAAATTCAGGTAACGCAAGATTTCTGGCTGTTGGGGGTAGCGCTCTGACCACTCCCATTCCTGAATGATTTCTTTGGAAAAGTAATACATGTAGGTGTGGCTCTCGGAGTCGCAACGGGCGCCTGGATACCGATTCCAGAACCAGGTACCGCCGACTCCACTCCCTGCTTCGAGGACCTTGGCGGTCATGCCAAGCTTGTCCCGTAAGCTAAAGAGTTGATACATGCCCGAAAAGCCAGAGCCTATGATGATGGCGTCTAATGTTTGCATGGAATGTTCTGCTGTCTCGTCTGTTTGAATGGATCAAATTTTCTTGTGATTATCCGGAAATAGTACATCAAACTGTATGACAAGCCACTGCTAGGGAGCAAGGTTTTGTAGGGGAAGTCCGCAGTTGTTCCGAGGTAAGCTGATTTATATTCAATAATCTTGATAATTTTAAAAAAGGGGAACAGCGATGACAAAAGAACTCGGTAAAGGCACGGTCTTGTGTGACGTGGACGCTCGGGGCGTCGTGACGGTGACTTTAAACCGCCCGCAGGTCAACAACGCCTACAACGGCGACATGATTGAAGGGTTGCATGAGGCACTCGACTTATTAGGTCCCAAGCCTGATGCACGGGTGGTGGTGGTCAAAGGAAACGGTCGTCATTTTCAAGCCGGTGCAGATCTGGCGTGGATTTCGAGCGTCTCGCATACTTCGCCCGCTGAAAATGTAAGGGTGTCTCGCCTGACCGCCGAGGCGGTGCGCCGGCTTGATATCGTGCCGATCCCAACGGTGGCGTTGATTCACGGCGGCTGTTTTGGGGGCGGCACCGGCATCGCCTCCGTATGCGACATCGTGGTAGCGGCGGATAACGCCATATTTGCAATTACTGAGGCCCGCTGGGGCTTGATCGCGGGGATTATTTTGCCTCAGCTTTGTCAGGCAATGGGCGTGCGAAACGTGCGCCGTTATGCCTTGTCCTCTGAGCGCTTTGGTCCCGATGTTGCGCTGCGGATTGGTTTTGTCCATGAGGTCTGCAAGCTCGAGGAGCTGGAAGCCACTGGCGCCCGTATCGTGGATGCCTTGTTGATGAACGCACCAGGCGCCGTTTCGGCCACCAAGATGCGCACCATGGCAGTCGCAGGTTCCTTTCTGGATGATGACTTATTTAATGACTTGATCCAGCAGCATTCGGACCTGCGCCAACAAGCCGAAGCTGCCGAAGGCACAGCTTCGTTTATCGAAAAACGTTTACCAAGCTGGTATCCTGGTCAGTGAAGTGTTTGCGCAGGCTGGGCGTCAAAAGACGCTTAAGCTTGCTTGGCTTGGAGCGACTGGTAAACAGTCGTCTCAAAGTCTGTAAAGAGCTTGATCGCCGAGGTATCGACAAAGGGCAAAATTTGCATCATCAAGACGCCTGCGATCTTGCGTACGGGATCAATCCAGAAATAGGCATTTGGTAAACCTGCCCAAGCCAGGCTGCCAGTAGAACGACCCGTGGGGGCGGTGGCTTCATTAATCATGAAGGTTAGTCCCCAGGTTTTTTCTACGCCAGGAAAAAACTCCGCATCGAGCGACATGTTGGTGTTGATGGTGTGCAGCATCTTGACGCGCAGCGGTCCCATTGCATTTTTTGACATGAGCGCCACAGTCTCTGGCTTGAGAATCTGTTGACCATTAACGGAGCCATGATTGAGAATCATGCGCGTAAAGCGCAGATAGTCACTCGCGGTTGAGTACAGACCACCACCGCCTGGATCGACCTCTGCCTGTTGTGGCACTTCAAAGTTCAGCAGGCTGAGTGATTGATCGTCATGATTGCGCAGATGTACTTTCGCCAGGCGGGCGCGCATGGAGGGCGTAATTTCAAAGCCGGTACTGTGCATGCCAAGAGGGCCGGTGATGTGCTTTTGTAGGTATTCACCCAAGCGCATACCGGTCACTGCAGAAATGGCGAGACCAATCCAGTCGATATTGATGCCGTATTCCCAGCGTTCGCCTGGATCAAAGGATAGTGGAATGTTGAGTGCGTCGCGTCGCCCTGAACCGGCACGCGGCAAATTGTTCAGTTTGAGAAAGCGGGCCGAGTTTTCGCTCCAGATATCCGAGGTAAAGCCCGCGGTATGCGTCATCAGATGACGCAGCGTGATCGGTGTTTTGGGTGGGCGCAGTACGGGCTGGCCCGAGTCATCCCAGCCTGTGATGACTTGAATGGCATTGATATCCGGCAAGACACGGGCAATCGGGTCGTCAAGGGAAAGTTTGCCTTGTTCAACGAGTTGCATAGCGGCAGCCCCGACGAGGGGTTTGGTCATCGAGGCAATCCACATGACGGTATCTGACGTCATCAGAGCCTCCTGGCCTTGCGCGCGAACGCCATAGGCACCCTCATACAGCGTTTCCTCAAGGTTTGTGACCGCGGCGCAAGCGCCCGGGATGCGACCGCTCTCAATGGCTTTGCTGAGCACCGCATCGATATTCGATTGAAGTTGAATACGTGCGTCTGATCCAGAGGGCTGGGCCGTAGAGTGGTTGGAGGATGTGGCGGTCATGACGAGGCAAGAATGAGTGAGCAGAGTGGAATTTATACACGAAGGCCTATTCGGACGTGCAAGTTGTTTCGGCGATAGAATCCATAGATGAGACATTCCAGCAGCCGTTCCCCCGACTTTGTGCACGATCCCAATCGCCCAAATGCCCCGCGCCAGCGGAGTGACTGGCGCATTATTGGGGATTTGCTGCCTTATTTGATGCAGTACAAGCTTCGGGTGGCGCTTGCCGTCGCCTGTTTGCTCGCGGCAAAGTTTGCCAACCTGGGTATTCCGATCATGCTCAAGCACATGGTCGATGCCTTGGATGTGCGAAATAACACCCCCGGTGCCCTCTTGGTCGTCCCGCTTGCCCTGATCATTGGCTATGGCTTACTGCGATTTTCGTCTTCGCTCTTTACAGAGTTACGCGAATTGTTTTTTGCGCGCGTGACGCAACATGCCGTGAGGCAAATCGCGCTCGAGGTGTTTCAACATCTCCATGCGCTCTCGCTGAGATTTCATCTCGCCAGACAAACGGGCGGCGTGAGTCGCGACATCGAACGCGGCACACGTGCGATTCAGTCGTTGGTATCGTTTTCTCTTTACAGCATCGTGCCCACGCTGTTGGAGTTCTTGTTGGTGTTGGGCTATTTTGCCTACAACTACGACATTTGGTTCGCGGGCATTACGCTCAGCGCCTTGGTGATCTATATTGTTTTCACCATTTATGTGACCGAGTGGCGCACGCACTTGCGTCGCACCATGAACGATATGGATTCACGCGCCAACCAAAAAGCGATTGACTCGCTACTGAACTTTGAGACAGTCAAATACTTTGGTAATGAGTCGTTTGAAGCCAAGCGCTACGATGAAAACTTGTTGCGATACCAGGCGGCTGCGGTCAAATCGCAAAAATCATTATCGTTATTAAATGTGGGCCAACAAGCGATTATCGCGACGGGCTTGGTGCTGATTTTGTGGCGTGCGACTCTGGGTGTAGCGGATGGCTCGATGACGCTGGGTGATCTGGTGCTCGTCAACACCTTGATGATTCAACTTTATATTCCACTGAATTTTTTGGGTGTAATTTATCGAGAGATCAAACAGTCGCTGACCGATCTTGATCGGATGTTTACTTTGCTGGAGTCGGATCGCGAAATTGCGGATGCGCCCAATGCGCCTGCTTTGCAGATTGCGGATCAGACCAACGGTCCTGAGGTTCGGTTTGAGAACGTGTCGTTTCATTACGAGTCCAATCGGGAAATCTTGCATGACGTGAGCTTTGTGATTCCAGCGGGCACGACGACAGCGGTCGTGGGACGAAGCGGAGCAGGCAAGAGTACCTTGGCGCGTTTATTGTTTCGTTTTTACGACGTGCAGCACGGGCGTATTTTGCTGGACGGTCAGGATTTACGCGCCGTGCAACAAAGTAGTTTGCGTCAAGCGCTGGGCATCGTTCCACAAGACACGGTTTTATTTAACGACACGATTGGCTACAACATCGCCTATGGTCGTCCGGGTGCGACTGAGCAAGAGGTGCAGGCGGCTGCGCGTGCCGCGCAAATGGACCAGTTTATTGAGCATTTACCGGAGGGCTACAAGACTCAGGTGGGTGAGCGAGGGTTGAAACTCTCGGGTGGTGAAAAACAACGTGTCGCGATTGCGCGCACCTTGTTAAAGAAACCGGCGATGCTGATATTTGATGAGGCGACCTCGGCACTGGATTCGAAAACAGAACGTGCGCTTCAAGACGAGCTTGCAAGCCTTGCGCGCAATCATACGACCTTGATCATCGCGCATCGTTTATCAACGATTGTGCATGCTGATCAGATTTTGGTGATGGAGCATGGGCGTGTGATTGAGCGTGGCACACATCAGGCCTTGATTGCCGCGAATGGTGCTTACGCGCAGATGTGGCAGATGCAGAAAAGAGAAGAGGGCGAGGGCTAACAGCCCACGCCCTCTTTTGTCGCGCACCCGCACACGTCGTCGGGGCTCGACACTTTATTTCATATCAAAACCCAGCTGTTTGAGCGCATCGACCAACAGATCGCGCCCAGCCATGGCGTCTGGCCCGCGCACGCGATTGAGGGACTGAATGTGCCATGGGCCGAGCGGCTTCATGCCCTGCTCGGCGTAAAACTTTTCCATTGTTGCGTTGTAGGCCACGACGGTTTCGTTTTTTGCCTGTGCGTCGTAGTGCTCTTTGTGGAGGACCGCGCGCTGCGGCAAACGTGGTTTGACCACGTTCTTGGCCGTCGCGTCTGGATCGATATTGCCTACGCACATGCCAAAGGTCGCAAAGCTCATGGGCGGCAGTCCAAGCTCTTTGGCGACCTCAAGAGGTTTGTTACGGATACCGCCGATGTACACGATACCCAGGTCGAGCGATTCGGCAGCAGTGGCTGCATTTTGAGCAGCCAAGGAGGCATCAATCGTGGCCATCATGAGCATTTCGAGATAATTCAAGCTTTCATGTGCGAGCTGATGTTCTTCGCCCAGTTCTTTGAGGCGAGTCAGGTCAGCGATCCAAACGAGAAACAAAGGACAGGCGCTGATCCACTTTTGATTGCCGGCCATCGCGGCCAGGCGATCTTTACGACCTTGGTCTTCTACAGCGACGACGCTCCAGGTTTGGAGATTGGAGGAAGTCGAGGCGGATTGGGCTGCAGCGACGAGAAGCTCGGCTGTGTTGGGTGCCAGGGGCTTGTCAGTAAAGGCCCGAACGGATTTGTGCTGAAACAGCGTCTCAAGCGTTGGGTTCAAGACGTTGAGGACTTCTGGTCCATGGCCGTAGCGTGCGTTCAGGAGAGTGGCGAGGTCTTTTTTGGCTTGCGTTGTCATTTTGTGCGATCCGTCATGTCGTGAAGATGTCATAGCATACATTGGGTTACAGTCAATGCCAAAATAGCGAGCATCTCGTCATTGTGGCGGGGTAATTTTTCGCGATGGGTATCACACTGGGAGTCCGAGTGCCTTCTTCTGTTCATTCTTCTGTAGATTCGCAGCACCAGGCAGGCGTCATGGCTGAGCAGAAACGCCGTCGAGGTGCGCTTTTCTTGCTGGCGCTGTTAGTGCTGGCATGGGGTGTGAACTGGGTCATCGCAAAGATGAGCTTGCAATACGTGACCCCCGTATGGGTGACCGCCTTACGACTCCTGCCGGCCTGTGCACTGTTCTTTGTATTGTGTCTGGCCACCGGAAGATTACGGGTACCCGTCAAAGCCGATCTTCCTGTAATTTTTAGTGTCGGGCTGCTGCACATGGTCGGATTTTCTGTTTTGGTGAGCGTAGGTTTGCAATACCTCCCTGCAGGTAAGTCAATTGTCCTCGCCTATACCTCCCCACTCTGGGTGCTCCCTGCGGCATGGTTTTTTCTGCGTGAGCCGCTGACCGTTAGAAAACTATTGGGCATGTTGATTGGTTTGTCTGGGGTGGTGCTGATTATGCAGCCTGGCCAGATGGATTGGAGTGACTCCAATATCGTCTTGGGTCATGCACTTGTTTTAGCCGCGGCCCTCTTCTGGGCGGTGTCGATTGTGTATGGACGCGCACACAAATGGGTGACACCTCCGTTTTCGCTCTTGCCCTGGCAAATGTTGGTCGGAGGACTTGTTCAGTTGATCTTGGCCTTGATCATTGAGGGCGTTCCACATATTGAATGGTCACTCGAATTTTGCTTGCTGCTCGGTTTTAATTGCTTGATCGGTAATGGTGTGGCCTACTGGATTATGAATCTCGTCAGCCGAGATTTACCGGCGGGGATGGTGTCAATGGGGCTATTGGGTGTGCCCGTCATTGGTTTGTTGTGCGCCAGCCTATTTTTAGGCGAAACCCTTGGTGTTCCGCTCCTACTCTCAGCTGTGCTGATTATTGTGGGCATTGTGCTGGGTACAACAGCTAGCAAAAAAAATCCTCAAAAATAAAGAATATCGGCATTCCGCATAGGAGCAACAGATCATGAGTCAAACAGAGATCGATTTAGGCTTTGCCTCAGACGAGGACGTCCCGGTCCCGTATATGACACGAACACGTGACTGGTATCTCGCGTTGGGTTACGGTAATCCTTATCGTTGGGCGCATTACACCGACGTGCCTTTTACGCCGCTGAGTAAACCACTCGCGCGCACGACAGTCGCTTTGCTCACAACCGCGTCGCCTTATGATCCGTCCAAGGGCGAGCAAGGAGTAGGCGCGCCTTACAACGCTGAAGCCAAGTTTTACAAGGTCTACTCGGGTGATGTGACGTTAGACCACGATGTGCGGATTTCTCATGTTGCGGTAGACCGCAAGCACACCACGATGGAAGACAGCAATACTTGGTTTCCTTTGCCGGCGATGAGAGCGGCCGCGGCATCGGGTCGGTTCGGTCGTTTGGCACCAAGATTTCATGGCATTCCGACGAATCGGAGCCAACGTCACACGCTTGAAGTGGACTGCCCGGAGGTGCTGAGACGTTGCCGAGAGGATGGCGTGGAGGCCGTGGTGATGGTGCCCAACTGTCCGGTGTGTCATCAGACCCTGAGCCTTGTCGCGCGTTATCTCGAAGCGGCGGGTATCTCAACCGTGTTACTTGCTTGCGCCAAAGATATTGTCGAGCACTGCGGCGTGCCGCGCGTGATGTTCAGTGATTTTCCGTTAGGCAATGCCGCAGGTAAGCCAAACGACCCTGGCTCTCAGGCGGCCACCCTTGAATTGGCGTTGCGCACCTTAGAGTCGGCACCTGCCGCGCGTACGACGGTTCAGTCTCCCCAGCGTTGGAGTGTGTCACATGCCTGGAAACAGGACTACTCAAACGTTGCGTTGGTGAGTGAAAAAGAATTGGCCCGGTTACGTTCGGAGAACGACCGGGCCAAAGAGGCTGCTAAAGCGTTACGTGCCGATCAATTGGCTTAGTTTGCCTCAACCCCTGCTTTCTTGAGCAGAGGACCAAGCGTATTGATTTCTTTTTGCAGGTGCTCAGCCAGTTTTGCGGGAACAGCGAGATCTGGCGAGACTGGCGAGGTGCCCATCGTGTCTAGTCTTGCCTTGACATCTGGATCCTGAACAGCCTTCGCCAAAGAAGCAGACAGCTTGTCGATCACGACTTTGGGTGTGCCCTTGGGCGCATAAATGCCAAACCAGATGCTGAGATCAAAACCTTTGACGCCCGCTTCGGTAATGGCTGGCACATCAGGCAGGGACTCGATTCGTTTTGTACCTGCGATGGCGTAGGGTTTGATGCGATTGCTCTTGATCAGCCCCACGGTGCTGGTAGTCTGGTCACACAAGATATCGATTTGACCGCCCATCAAATCGTTCATGGCAGGTCCTGTACCCTTGTAAGGGATGTTGTTGAGCTTGACGCCTAAGGCATCCATGAACATCAGGCTGCACATGTGTGAGGCGGAGCCGACACCTGCGTTACCAATACTGATTTTGTCTTGATTCTTTTTGACATACTCGACAAATTCTTTAGTGTTGGTTGCGGGGAAATCCTTGCGTGCGACCACGACCATTGGACCCACCGTCGCCAGACCGACTGGCTCAAAATCTTTCACGGGGCTGTAGGAAAGGTTTTTGATCATCATGGGGTTGGTCGCATGACTGATGTGCGTCATCAAAAGCGTATAGCCATCAGGCGCTGAGCGTGCAACACGTGCAGTACCGATACTGCCACTGGCGCCCGCTGGATTATCAACAATAATTTGTTGGCCAATATTCTTTTGCATGGCGTTTGCAAAAAGGCGGGTAATGGTATCGCCTGGACCGCCCGGGGCGTAAGGCATGATCATCGTGATGGTTTTGTTAGGATATTCTTGGGCGATCGCCGAGAAAGAGGCTGCGCTCAACAATAACGATGCGCAGAGCGTGCTCAATAACGTTTTTTTCATTTTGACGATCTCCAGAGATGTGTAGATTTAAATTTGATTCAACTAAATGTAAGGTTGATCATACTATGGTGAAATGTTGACGGGGCATAGGGCCACCCCTAATATTGGCGCCTATTTATTCATGTTGAGCTGACCCATATGCCTATTTCAATGATCGAATCCTCCATTTTTAAAGATATGTTTGGCACGGCTGCCATGCGTGAGGTGTTTGATGATGCGGCAACCTTACGCCGCTATACCGATACTGAAATCGCACTGGCCAAAGTCCAAGGCGAGCTCGGCGTCATTCCAAAGGCCGCGGCGGCGGCGATCGTGGCGCGTGCAGACTCCAGCCAGCTGGATATGGTCGAGCTAAAACGCGAAACAGAAATCGTGGGTTATCCGATTTTGCCCTTAGTGCATCAGATTGCCAAAATGTGTGGCCCCGAGGGTGAATATCTGCACTGGGGTGCGACCACACAAGACATTATGGATACCGCGACGGTGCTGCAGGTGCGCGACGGCTTGGCGATTATTGAGCGAGATCTTGACGAGCTGGATGCAATTTTGGATCAAATGTCGTTGCAATACCGCGATGCGCCGATGGCGGGCCGCACTCACTTGCAGCACGCGCTGCCCATTACATTTGGTTATAAAGCGGCCGTTTGGTTGCTGATGGTGCGTCGTCATCGTGAACGTTTAGCGCAAATCAAGCCGCGGGTGCTGATCGGTCAATTCGGCGGCGCCGCGGGCACACTCGCCTCGCTTGGTGATCAAGGCTTGGCCGTGCAAGAAGCGCTCATGAAAGAGCTCGGTCTGGGTTCGGCTCCAGTCACTTGGCATGTTGCGCGGGATGGTTTAGTTGAGACGATTCAGTTCTTGGCGCTTGTCACAGGCTCACTTGGCAAGATTGCGCTGGATATTATGTTGATGATGACCAATGAATTGGGCGAGGCGTTCGAGCCCTTCGTCAAAGGTCGTGGCGCATCGAGCACCATGCCGCAAAAGCGTAATCCGATTTCCTGTGAGCTGATGTTGAGTGCCTCAAAAGCGGTACGTCAACACGCAGGCTTGGCCTTGGATGCCATGGTGCAAGACTTTGAACGCGCAACAGGCCCTTGGCATATCGAGTGGTCCGCGATCCCGGAGTCATTCATTTTGACGGCAGGAGCACTCAAGCAGGCCAAGTTCATGTTGAGTGGCCTGGAGGTCAACACCCAGCGCATGCTCAAGAATCTCGACTTGTCTGGTGGACTGATTGTGGCTGAGGCCGTGATGATGGGTCTCGCACCATACATCGGCCGACAGACCGCGCATGACGTGGTGTACGACGCGTGTCGCATCGCTTCGATCCAAGGTAAAAAGCTTGCTGAAGTGCTCTATCAAGATACCGCAGTGAGTGAAAAACTGGATCGGGCCACGATTGATCGACTGTGCGATCCTGCTAACTATCTGGGTGCTGCACCGCAAATGGTGGATCGTATGCGTGCGTGGAACAAGGGTTAAACGCATGCGAGTGATTCAAGCGCGCGACATCGTCACCAGCATCGCGGATGCGTTGCAGTATGTGAGCTACTACCATCCTGTAGATTTTGTACAGGCCCTTAAAGGCGCGTATCAAAAAGAAACCTCAGCGCCTGCTCGCAATGCTTTGCTGCAGTTGCTGGTCAACAGCAAGCTCAGTGCGCAGGCGCAGCGGCCCGTCTGTCAGGATACCGGTGTGGCACACGTATTTTTTAAACTTGGAATGGATGTACGGATCGAAGCACCCGAGCTTCCAGCTACACCAAGTTTACAAACCTTGGCTAACGAAGGTGTTGCGCAAGCCTATTTGTTTGCAGACAATCCATTGCGTGCCTCGATGATTCGTCATCCGCTCGGAAATAGAAAAAATACCGGCGACAACACGCCGGCGATTGTGAATGTCGAATTGGTTGAGGGTGATGGCTTAGAGATCATCGCTGTGGCCAAAGGGGGTGGAGGTGATGTCAAAGCCCGCTACGCCATGCTCAATCCCAGCGACTCCGTCGCGGACTGGGTCGTCAGTCAGTTGCCTGGCATGGGGGCGGGCTGGTGTCCACCTGGTGTCCTGGGTCTTGGCATTGGCGGTACGCCAGAGCAGGCCATGCTGATGGCCAAGCGTAGCTTGTTTACCTCTATTGATATCCAGTCTGTGCGTGCAAAGGCAACACCCGATGAGGTTGAGAAACTCCGTCTTGAGGTCTTTGAGCGCGTCAATGCATTAGGGATTGGTGCACAGGGCTTGGGGGGCGACACCACCATTCTGGATGTCAAAATCGAGACGGCGGCTTCCCATGCTGCGTTATTGCCCGTGGCGTTGATGCCCAATTGTGCTGCGACGCGGTTTATCTCCTTTTCTCTCGATGGTTCGGGACCGGCGATTTTTACGCCTCCAGACAGTTCAGTGTGGGAGGGTATTCCTGAGGCGATGCCAACGGCAGACGGACGCCGTGTGGATTTGGATACGCTGACAAAAGAGGAAGTACAAAGTTGGAAGGCCGGCGAGTTGCTGCTCTTGTCTGGCAAATTATTGACAGGCCGTGATGCCGCACACAAGCGCATGGTTGAGACGCTTGCGCGCGGCGAGCCCTTACCCGTGTCTCTGAAAAATCGTGCGATTTATTACGTTGGCCCTGTCGATCCCGTCAAAGGTGAAGCTGTGGGTCCAGCAGGTCCGACCACGTCGACGCGCATGGATAAGTTCATGCCAACCTTGCTCGAGCAGACCGGACTTCTAGTCTCGGTTGGTAAGGCCGAGAGAGGTCCCGTGGCGATCGAAGCCATCAAGAAAGCTGGGGTTGCGTATCTGGTCGCTGTGGGGGGCGCAGCGTATCTCGTGTCCAAAGCGATCGAGTCCGCTCGGGTATTGGCCTATGAGGACCTAGGTATGGAGGCGATTTACGAATTTGTTGTGCGCGACATGCCCGTGACGGTCGGTGTCGACGCGCGTGGCAAAACGATTCACTGGATCAGTGCCGTGCGCAACAGTCACGCATAACGGCCCATGCCTAAGAACCAAGGCCAATTAGCCTAATATATTCAAAAGCAGCATCTCAATTATTTTAAGGATTGACGCATGAAGTTGGTGAGCTATACCCATCAAGGGAAAAATTCGTACGGCGTCTTACGCAACGATGGCGGCATTGTGGATCTCGCTTCCCGCATCGGTCAGATGTATCCAACCCTTTTGCAGCTGGTGCAAAAAAATGGCTACGCTGCTGCACAGCAGGCGCTGGCGGGTGTTACGCAGGCGGACTTGCAGGAGTCTGCGATTCGTTATTTGCCTTTGTTTTTAGAGCCTGTCACGATTCACTGTGTCGGCTTGAACTACGCGGCGCACGCCGCCGAAGCCGGCCACAAACTACCCGAATTTCCCAGGACCTTTATCAAGATACCTGCTGCGCTGGTCGCGCACAACGAAGATTTTGAAATGCCCACGTTATCCCCCGAGTTTGATTTCGAGGGAGAAATCGCCATCGTGATCAGCAAAACCGCCCGCAAGGTCAAAGCCGAAGACGCGGCGCAATATATCGCGGGTTACACCTGCTTTATGGATGGCTCAGTCAGGGACTATCAATTTCAGCGCACGCTCGATCAAGGCAAAAACTTTTATCGCTCAAGCTCGATTGGTCCCGCCTTGGTCACCCCCGACGAGGTCGGTACGCTGGATCCTTTGACGCTGACCACGATTGTGTCGGGTGAAACGATGCAGCACACTGCCTTCGACAACATGATTTTCACGATTCCTAAGTTAATCGAGTACATCTCTGGTTTCACCGAGCTGCATGCCGGTGACGTGATTGCGACTGGTACGCCTGAGGGCGTAGGCTTTAGCCGCACGCCACCCCGATTTTTGCAAAAGGGCGACTATGTGGAGGTCATCATTGATAAAATAGGGACTCTGCGTAACAAAGTTTCTTAGCAAAATGACAATCAGTGATCCACAGTACTCGCAGTCAAGCATTCTGGCTCCGGTTGCTGTCGCAGCAAGTCAAGAAAAGCACGGTTCAACGCAGGTACTGATGCTGGCTGCCATTGGTGTTGTTTTTGGAGACATCGGAACAAGTCCTTTGTACGCCCTAAAGGAATGTTTTAGTCCCACGCATGGGATTCCTTACTCAGCAGAAGCCGTATTCGGTATTTTGTCGATGTTGTTTTGGGCGTTTATGCTTGTGGTGACCCTCAAGTATGTCGTCATCGTGATGCGTGCAGATAACCGAGGCGAAGGTGGGGTGCTGTCCTTAATGGCACTCGGTTTACGTTCCCTAAAGGGCAAAGGTAAACCCCATCTCGCGGTCATGATGATCGGCATGTTTGGCGCGTGTATGTTGGTCGGCGAGTCCGTGATTACGCCCGCCATCTCGGTGTTGTCTGCAGTCGAAGGACTGGAGATTATTGCGCCGGAACTCAAGCGTTTTATCATTCCTCTCACTATTGGTATTTTGATCGCGCTTTTTGTCATTCAAAAGCGCGGCACAGCGGCAGTCGGCAAGCTTTTCGGCCCCATCACCTTGCTCTGGTTTATTTCGCTCGCTGCGCTCGGCGTGTTAAATATTTTCAAACACCCCGAAATACTTGCAGCGATCAATCCACTCTATGCCATCCACTTTATTGTTGAGCACACATTCCTCGCCTTCATCGTGATGGGTTCGGTCGTGCTGGTGGTGACGGGCGTCGAAGCGCTGTACCTCGACATGGGTCACTTCGGTAAAAAGCCTGTACGCTACGCTTGGGTCTTCATTGTGATGCCCAGTTTGTTGCTGTGCTATTTTGGCCAAGGTGCTTTGCTGATTTTGAATCCCGAAGCCATCCGCAATCCTTTTTATTTGATGGCGCCTAGCTGGGCCTTGGTGCCTTTGGTGATCCTCGCCACGAGCGCGACAGTGATTGCCTCCCAGGCGGTCATTTCTGGTGCGTACTCTCTTGCGAATCAAGCCACCTTGCTGGGCTTTTTACCTCGGATGAGTATCAACCACACTTCTGCGGCTGAGCGCGGCCAGATTTATATCCCCGTGGTCAATTGGGCGCTGTTAGTGATGGTGCTGTTTACGGTTATTCAGTTCCGCGAATCCAGCAATCTGGCCGCAGCCTATGGCATCTCCGTCACGACAACGATGTTGATTACGACCTTGCTAATGTCTGTGGTGATGGTGCGTGAGTGGAAGCTCAATCCAATCGTAGCCGCAGTATTTCTCATTGTTTTTCTTGCTATCGATTTTTCGTTTTGGGCCGCGACACTGATGAAGTTGAAAGACGGCGGTTGGTATCCGTTGTTATTAGGTGTGGTGTGCTTTACCTGCCTGATGACTTGGTATACAGGCAGACGACTGCTGAGGGAAAAGCTGATTGACGGCTCGATTCCGTTGCAAGATTTTGTGACAAGCATTTTGTCTTATCCCCCTCATCGCGTGGAAGGTACGGCTGTATTTTTAACGGCTCACGTTGATCACACCCCGGCGACGATGTTGCACAATCTCAAGCACAACAAGGTGCTACACAAGAGAGTATTTTTTATCAAACTGAGCACGTGGGATGTGCCTTTCGTTAACGATAGCGAAAGGCTGCAACTCAAAGAGCTCGGTAAAGATATTTATGTAGTGCGTGCCGTGCACGGCTTTAAAGAAACGCCTGATATCAACTCTGTGTTGGACTTAATTACCCTTAAACACGGACTTGAGTTTGATTCAATGGATACGTCTTTCTTTTTGGCACGCGATACGATTGTGCCGAGTAAGTTACCTGGTATGGCGTTATGGCGTGAAAAGCTTTTTTCTTGGATGTATCAGAACGCAGCCAAGCCTTCTGACTTTTTCAAGATTCCGCCTAACCGTGTCGTCGAGCTAGGCGCAAAAATCGAAATTTAAAACTGACGGGGTCGCGCATACAGATCAGTATGACCGATCTCGCATGTGGAGGCCTGACAGCGACTGCGTTGCCAGGCATCGACATCAGATTGCGACACTAAACCGGTGTCTCGTACAGCACCTGCGCTACCCGTAGCAAGTTGTTCGATCAGCGCGTGATCGTTGGTATCCAGTTTCCAAGGGCTCGACGCGCTCGACACGACAAAGCCACGCGCCTGCAATAAGCTTTCCATCACGCCTGCGGCAGTTGGGCCTGCTGCAGCGCCAAAACCTTTATCTGTCTGTTGATGTGCATGAAATGCCTTGAGCATCGCGGCATCGCTTGGCTCAGAGGGTGTCCAGTTTTCAATGCCGTTATAAGTCAAGACTGTGTATAGCGGCGTGGAGAGTAAGCCACAAAATCGTTTGAGCCAATCTACCGCGACAAGATCAAAAAACGCGGCGGCTGTGATGAGATCCGCAGGCTCTGCAAGCACCGCTTCGATGTTGCTTGAAAGGTCTTCGCAACGAAAACTAATCGTCACGTGCTTGCTGTTTTTGATTAATTTGAGCGAGACTTCGTTCGCGACCACCTGATCAGCCCACGCGATACAGGCTGCGCGCGCCGCTTCCAATAATGCGGGATCGTAGTCGACCAATGTCCAGTGTTGGTGCTCTGGCAGCAGTTGCGCTAACGCCCGCAGATTTGAGCCAGAGCCTGAACCAAGATCGACTAACTTAAGAGGCCCTGCACGCATACGCGCCAAGCGCTCAAGATCGTGAAGGACGATTGACTGCAACGCAAGATCACGTGCGCGATGATCCACAGGTTCACGAAGCGCCAGCCATTGTGCAGAAAATCCAGTCATCGCAGTTCCATCTGTATATTGGGGTGTGAAGAAGGTTCAACAGGGGCATTGAACTGTTGCTTAACGATTTCAGTAAAGCGCCCGCCTAGTGCATAAAGCACATCGAACGTGCCGACTTCGATGACTTGGCCCGCATCCATCACCAAAATCATATCGGCTTGTCTGATGGTACTCAGACGGTGCGCAATCACTAAGGTACTGCGTTGACGTGTGACTTCTTCCATAGCTTTGAGTAAGCTGGTTTCTGTTGAACTATCCAGCGCGCTGGTTGCTTCGTCCAAGATCAAGATCGGCGGATTTTTCAAGAGGACGCGTGCGATTGATAAACGTTGACGTTCGCCACCTGACAGGCTGCGGCCGCGTTCACCAATAATCGTATCAAAGCCTTGAGGCTGACGAGAAATAAAGTCCAGGGCCTGTGCGCGTGCGCACGCTTCACGCAGATCCTGCTCAGTCGCCTCTGGCGAACCAATGCGTAAGTTTTCCGCGATCGAGCGATTAAATAAAAGCGGTTCTTGAAACACCACCCCAATATTGCGGCGTAAGGCCGTTAACTGAAACGTCCGAATGTCTCGACCATCGATCGTAATCGCGCCAGACTGCGGATCAAACGCGCGGTACAACAAACTGAGGGCGGTAGATTTTCCAGCGCCAGAGGTGCCCACTAAGGCAATCGTTTGACCTGGCGCGACGTTAAAGTTGAGGTGTTGAACGGCGGGACGTTTGCCATCGTAGGAAAAGCTGACATCTTGAAATTCGATCAAGCCTTGGCATCGACCGGGATCAACGGCATTGGGTGCATCCTGAATTTCAGGTGCGGTATCCAGTACATCAAAAAATTCCCTGAGGCGAGGTGCGTCCATCGCGATCTTATTAAAAAATGCGACGATTTGTTCGAGACGCCCGATCACCATGCCTGCAAAGGCAATAAAGGTCACAATCTCACCAATCGTGATGAGTGATTTTGTATAGAGCCAAGCACCCAATATCACGATACATAAAATGCTCAGCGTGGTAGCCGAGCGCGTCAGCACCGTAACGATCGCCCACCAAGACAGCACAGGGAGTTGCGCACCTAGCACGCGCTGACTGATGTTGCGTAACGCGCTGACTTCAGTCTGTATGCGTGAAAAACTCTGCACTAACGCGATGTTGCCAAGCGTATCCGAGGCGAGCTCAGCCAGATCAGAGTGATGGCTTTCAACTTGCGTCTGAAGCTTTTGTGTTTTGCGCAAAATGAAATTGGTCAGTACACCAAACAATACACACAAGACAATCAATACGATGGCGAGTCGCCAGTTAATGTAAAGCGCAAGGGGCACCAGTACGATCAAAGAGACAAACGCCGCGAGGTGCTCACGGAAAAAACTTAACCAAAGCCACCAAAGCGTATCTGTGCCTTGGAGCATGATTTTCATCAAACGCCCAGAGTGCGTACGAGACTGTTGCGCGAGCGGTAGATGCAGCACGTGCTCAAAGTACTCACCAAACACCGCATGACGACGGCGGTGCGCGAGTCGATCAGAAAAGAGTGCGACGAGTGTTGAGCAAATAATCGTAAACAAACCAAAACCGGTCCAGAGCAAGAGCAAGGGCCAGACCCCCGCCCAGATCGCCGCAGGTTGATCACTCGGGATGCTAGAAAGCGTATCGATGACGCGACCAAACAGCACGGGTTCCGCAAAGAGCGCCATCGCGAGTGCGACGTTGGCCAGGGCCAAGAGCCAACCGAGTCGTCGATCCGATCCCAGCTTTTCAAGCACGCGCAAATAGAGGCGAAATAATTTCATGTTTGCTTAGGATTGCTGTGGCGGTCTGACGGTTTGCAGGAGATTTAGGGCCTTGAGGTCGAGTGCGAGTAGCGCCTCGGGCGGATTGATTTCTTCGGGTAAGGAAAGTAATCGATTGGCGATCATCCAACGCCCTAAGCCAGGTTGAGAGGTGACAACCGCCAAGGGAATTGAAAGCAATAGACCACTAAAAAATACCAGTGCGTAGGGCAACACAGCAGGATGTGTCGCGAGCAACAGCCCCGAGAGCACGAGTCCGAGTAGCGTGTGCGGCCAAAATTGTCTGACGGCATCTCTTAGTGGAATGGTGTGATCGTCACGTGACTGTGCAGTCCAGCCTGCTTTTTTACCAAAAACAAGACCCACGATAAAAATCGTGTGATTGAGCCAAGTGATGGGCGTCATCAAAATTGAAAAAAGCATTTCCAAGGTCAAGCTCAGACCAAAGCGCCAACCGCCGCCAAAGCGCGCGCGCTCTTCTTTGCGTAACAGCACATCCAAAGCGCCTGCAATTTTGGGCAGATACCACATCAACAGTGCAAAGATCAGTAAGGTCAGTGACTCACCGCTTTGTGCGAAGTCAGCGGCATTGGGCGTGAAGCTCAAGGCAAGCGTACCCAGCACCAGCATGGCGATCCAGGCGGGCGAACCCAAGAACATAAAAATCGCCAGCGCGAGTTGGTAGCGATTCATGAATTTGATACCGGGCAAAGTGAGCAAATGAATGTATTGCAAATTGCCCGCGCACCAACGCAGATCACGACCAATGTATTCGCTCAAGGTGGTGGGATTTTCTTCCCAGCTTTCGTCTTCTTGGGGAAACACACGCACCTCAAAGCCTGCACTGCTCATCAAAACCGCTTCGACTTGGTCATGACTCAAAATATGACGAGTCGTACCATCGCGATTCGTCAGCGCGGGCAGCTCACAGTGCGCGATAAACGGTGCCAGGCGAATCACCGCATTGTGTCCCCAGTAGGGGCCGCAGTCGGCTTGCCACCAGGCTGAGCCCATGGTGAAGGAGCGCATCCCTAAGCGCATGCCGTATTGAAATAGTCGTGTAAAGGCGCTTGTGGAAGGCAGGCCCACGACCAAGCCTTGCAAAATACCTAAGCGCGGGTTGGCTTGCATCATGCGAACCAAACGAACAATCGCACCACTCGTCATAAAACTATCAACGTCTAAGGTCAGTGCGAAGTCATGCTGAGCGCCCCAGCGCTGGCAAAACTCGGCGATGTTGCCGGCCTTGTAGCCCGTATTCTCTGTGCGGCATCGATAGGTAATGCCAATGCGATCATTCCATCGCGCTTGCATCGCGTCGAAACAGGCTTGCTCTTGTTCGGCGATCTTGCTGTCGTTGGTGTCACTCAATACATATAAATGAAAGTGTTCGCCGATGCCGGGTGTGGCGAGTCCCTTGAGCATCGTTTCAAGGTTACGTTCGATGCGCTCAGGCGTTTCGTTGCGGATGCAGAGCAAAATCGCAGTCGAGGTCGTGAGGGGCTCTGTGTCGGTAATGTCCATTTCACGGGGCAACACGGCCGCCGTGGGCTCAGTCGACAGCTGACAGAGCAACAAGCCAATGACGGCATTCCAGAAGCCCACCACCATCCAGGGTAGGGTAAAGCCAAGCAGCACCATGAGGGTCATGTACAGAGCGGTCGGTGTTTGAGAGGAGAGGGCTTGGTGCATCAGCCAAAACATGAAGGCTGCAGTACAAACGGCTAAGACGCAAAAAACGCTACGACGTGCGGTCATCGCCCGCGTAGAAGGGTTATTCATGAAGGTATTCAAGGGATGGCCTCTGACTCACTTATACTCTGCAACATGCACTATCAGTATAGGGCAGAGCGGTTCGATTACTTTTAAAAACCTAGGATGCCGTCGTGTTGAAAGACCCAGCCCCCTCTTCAAGCGCACAGTCAGCGCAGGCGCTTTGGTATGTCGCCCCTGAGCAAGCCGAATGTCGAACGGAGATCCTCCCGAGCTTGGCCGAGGGCGCAGTTCAAGTGCGTTCGATTTTTGGTGCCCTAAGTCGTGGCACCGAGTCCTTGGTTTATCGAGGGCAGGTGCCAGAAGCGGAATACACCCGTATGCGGGCACCCTTTATGGGAGGGGCCTTTCCGTTCCCCGTGAAGTATGGGTATTCCAACGTTGGACGCGTCGAGCAAGGGCCGGAGTCGCTGCTTGGGCAGTTGGTTTACAGTTTGATGCCACATCAGACGACCTTTCAGGCTGCGTCAGACGCCGTCATTGTCCTTCCACAGGGTGTTGAGGCTGCACGTGCGGTCCTGGGCGCCAATATGGAAACGGCACTCAATGCCGTGTGGGATGCAGCGCCTGGACCCGGTGACCGTATCGCAGTCATTGGGGGTGGGGTAGTGGGATGCCTCGTTGCTTATCTGTGCGGACACCTACCAGGCGCAGAGGTCACCTTGGTCGATATCAATCCTGAGCGTGCCGCCATTGCGCAAGCGCTTGGTGTGCGCTTTGCTTTGCCTCAGGCTGCGCCGCAGGAGTGCGACGTAGTGATCCATTGCAGCGCCAACGCCGCAGGATTGACCACTGCGTTGGGCTGTGCGGGAGAAGAAGCGACCGTATTGGAGCTCAGCTGGTATGGGTCGGGTATGGTCGCGGCCCCCCTTGGTGGTGCCTTTCATAGCCGCCAGATTAGATTGCAATCCAGTCAAGTCGGTCATATTTCGGCATCGCGCCGGCCGCGCTGGACCTATCGCCGTCGACTGAGTGCCGCGCTCGCCATGCTCACAGACGCTCGCCTGGACGTGCTGTTAGCGCCCGCTGTCGACTTTGCAAGTTTGCCCGCCCGTTTGCCAGAAATTTTAGGCCGTCAAAGCACTGTGCTTTGCCAGCTCATTCGTTACCCTTAAGGAGTTTTCATGTTTACAGTTGAAGTGCGTGACCACATTATGATTGCCCACTCTTTTCGTGGCGCTGTCTTTGGACCTGCTCAAGCCTTGCATGGCGCGACGTTCGTTGTAGACGCAGCGTTTATCTCAAAAGAGTTGGATGAAAACGGGATCGTGGTCGACATTGGCTGCGCGCTAGACGTGCTCAAAGCGACACTCAAACCTTTGAATTACACCAACTTGGACGACCGCCCAGAATTCAAAGGTTTCAATACGACCACTGAGTTTTTGACCAAGTACATTTTTGATCAGCTCGCAACGGCTGCGCGCAGTGGCGGATTAGGCCGAGACGGCAAGCAACTGCATGCCATCCGCGTGACGATTTCTGAGTCCCATGTTGCGCGTGCTTGGTACGAAGCCGCCATTCACTAAGTATCCACTCAGCCACAACGATGATGAAACGTGTGATATTTGCCTTTCCCGGCGAGCTCGATACGCCTACGGGAGGCTATATCTACGATCGTCGCATCATCGAGGGTTTACAAAGACTCGGTTGGCAGGTCGAGTTGCTCAGTCTGGGGCCTGGGTTTCCCTATCCTTCCCAGCACACGCGCGACGAGGCGGCCAAGCGTTTGCAGGCGGTTGCCCCCGAAACCTTGATTGTGATCGATGGTTTGGCGTCGGGGGTGTTGCCAGAAGCGATCGCAGCCTGCGCTAAAACGCATCCTGTGATTGCCTTGGTGCACCATCCCTTGGCGTACGAGGCAGGTTTAAGTCTGGACCAGGCGACCGCCTTTCTAGAAAGCGAGACCCAAGCGCTGCGTCACGTGGCGCAGGTCATTGTCACGGGACCTGCTACTGCCCGTGACCTTGTGCAAAGCTTTGACGTGGATCCTAAGTCCGTTGAAGTGGTCTGTCCCGGTACCGCGCGCGCGCCCCAAGCCCAAGGCAGTGGCTCGGAAACCTTGCGTTTGTTATCGGTGGGTTCTGTGATCCCGCGCAAGGGGTTTGACGTTTTGCTTGCGGCCTTAGCGCCCTTGGCGGATCTCCCTTGGACCTTGTCGATTGCGGGGGATCTTTCGCGCGATGATCGAGCACCTGTTCAGCTCAAACAAGATATCGCCCGTTTTGGTTTCGAGGCCCGTGTGCATCTTTTGGGTGTCGTCGATGATGCCCAGCTAGAGGCGCTATATCGGGAGGCCGATGTGTTTGTGTTGGCTTCGTTGTTTGAAGGCTATGGCATGGCCTACGCTGAAGCCCTGGCGCGTGGACTGCCCGTGATCGGGACGACAGGCGGCGCGATTCCCGATACCGTGCCCTCAGGCGCAGGGCTGTTAGTCCCTCCCGGAGACGTGCAGAGTTTGTCGCAGGCACTGCGCAGCCTCATCGAGGATCCCGCTTTACGCGCACACCTATCACAAGGGGCCAGAAAGGCGGCTGCTCTACAACCTACTTGGGAAGAATCCGCTGCGCGGTTTGGGGAGCTTTTGTCCCGTCACGCAATTTTGACTCGTTGAGGGCTGAGGTCGCAATCAAACAACACTTCATTGCCAAGCTGGTGAGTGTGCACCTGCAAGCGCAAGGCTTGATCCATATGCTCGATTGCAGGCAGGTTGAGGCTGGCGCGACCCGAGCCCATTAAAATCGGGGCGACAATTAAATGCAGTCGGTCCAGACAGCCTGCCTGAAGAAAGCGCGACACTGTTTCCGCACCGCCTTCAAGCAAAATACGCTTGAGTCCCTTGCCCGCAAGAGAGGATAAGATATCTCTAGGCTCGATGCGTCCCCCTAGGGCCGGCAACGCAACCACCTCAACGCCCTCGGGCGCAGAGACCTCGATCCCCTCCGACACGATCCATAAGCGCCGTGCGCCATCAGCAGTCCAGACGCGGGCGGTTGGACTGAGCTTACCCTTGGGGTCAATGACGACGCGCGCAGGGTGCTTGCCACTGACTAACCGGACGTTGAGCAGCGGATCATCCGCAAGCGCAGTGCCGACGCCCACCACCACGGTATCTAACAGCGCACGGAGTTGATGTAAATGGGTCAGCCCCGATTGACCGTTAATGTATTTAGACTGTCCAGTCACTGTAGCAATGCGACCATCCATCGTCTGTCCAAGCTGTCCGACGACCATCATACTGTCCACGGTGGGGGTTCGCATTGGCTCAAATATTGCCTGAAGCGCAGACGGAGGCAATGAACCATCCGCAAAAAAATCTGTCAAAAATTGATGCCAACTGGATTTGGTTTCAGTTAACGCAGGGTTTTCTAGGGAGGCTGGGGGTTGTTTAAAAGAAACCAAAGTTTGACCTGCCTCAAAACAAGTTACGGTGTAGGTGTATTCCACTAGGGATTTACCTTAAGTTGTCATAATATTCGCTTGTGTCATTTTTTTGCGCAAGCTTTTATATTTAAAGCCCGATTCACCCTTTTGACCCTCTCATCTTGTTCACTCCAGATCCCCTCATCGCAGTAGACCGTGCCATTTCCGAATTGCGCCGCGGAGCACTTGTTCGTGTGTATGACGGCGACACCAGCTTATTGATGCTGGCGGCCGAGGCACTGACCCCCGAGCACCTTGGTTTGCTGACCCGCACGGGCAGCAGTGCACCTCGACTCGTGATGACTGGTACCCGAGCCAATGTGCTCGGCATTGATAAATCAGATCGCGCGGCGTGTGTGGTGTCCCATCCGCAAGGACTGGATTTGGCGACGATTGAATTTTTAGCCAATCCACTTGCGGCGCTGATGCAACGTCCTCCTTTGACTGGGTTGGTGATTAATGATGCCGATGAGATTTCGCAAGCATGCGTGACGCTTTCCAAGTTGTCGCGTTTACTTCCCGCAGCGTTGATCGTTGATGGGATCGGTTCAGAGGACATTTCTTCGGTTGAAGCCAAACACATCCAGCACTACATGCAAAACGCAGCCAAGGCGCTGACCTTGGTTAGTCAGGCACGCGTGCCGTTGGAAAATGCAGAAAACGCGCGCGTCGTGGCGTTTCGCCCACGCGATGGGGGGATTGAGCATCTCGCCGTGATGGTGGGTGATGTCGATCCCACAGCGCCTGTATTGGTGCGCTTGCACTCCGAATGTTTTACCGGCGATCTGATCGGTTCACTGCGTTGTGATTGCGGTAACCAACTGCGTGGCGCCATTGCAGAAATGTCCAAGGCGGGCAGCGGTATCTTGCTGTATCTCGCCCAAGAAGGCCGTGGCATCGGACTGGTCAACAAATTGCGTGCGTACCAATTACAAGACAATGGATTTGACACGGTCGATGCCAACTTGCATCTCGGTTTTGATTCGGATGAGCGCAACTATTTACCTGCCGCGCAAATGTTGCGTCTGCTCGGGGTGAGTCGCGTCAAGCTGATGACCAATAATCCGACCAAGGTCGCAGCGCTTGCCCAGCATGACATTGAAGTTGTTGAGCGGGTGCCGCATATTTACCCGTCTAATCAATACAATGATGGGTACTTGCGCACTAAGGCCGCAAAGAGCGGTCATATGTTCGAGTTTTAATTTTTTAATGGGTAGTATGTCGTGATCAAAAAAGAAACACTGAAAGCACTCGCTGGAATGTCAACCGGTCTTGCCGCCTTGTTACTCGCGGGTTGTGCCAACGTCTCCAGTGTTCAACCTGGTACACCCATAACCCAAGTCATCAAACAATTTGGTAACCCTGATATCAATTGCCCCTCCAGGGATGGCGGTAAGCGCATGATTTGGTCGCAGCAACCCGCTGGTGAAACCGCCTATGCGTTGCATGTCTCCAAGCAAGGTTTGGTGGATGGATCCCAACAGGTACTCTCCGCAAAGAGCTTTAGCATCTTGAGCAATGGAGAGGTTTGGACGCGCGAACGCGTGCATTGTGAGTTTGGACCACCCGCCAATATCACCCGTGACAACTGGGGAGATGACCACCAGTGGATCTGGGGCTATCGCTATATGCTTGATGGCGGCGATGCTGAAATCATGTATGTGTATCTCGGCAATGACGGTGCGCAAGTTACCAAGTACCGTTCCTTACCGGACGAAGTCAACAACCCAGATATTGGCGGCGGTATCGTTTTATACAGCTGGTGAGGTCGGGTGATCGGTCACCAAGCCCTCATACACTGGCGGATGTGTGACAATGGATTGCAGTTCAGGACGCGCCTCAAGCAGCTGACTCAGATCAGGCTTGGGGCGTTTCAATTCTGAGTCAAAGCTAAATGCTTGCTCGAGTGCGTGCGCCGCAGCCATGAGTCGGCCATCTTCAAAAAGCTTGCCAGTCAACTGTAAACCAAAAGGCATGCCATGCGTGTCACGCCCACAGGGCAGCGCGATCGTGGGATTGGTAGCCAAGGTCACGACATACGTGAGCGCGAGCCAGTGGTAGTAATTTCTCATCTTTTGTCCATCCACCTCGGCTGCATACAGCTGGGTCCAAGGGAATGCTGTGACAGGCACAACAGGTGACAAGATCAAATCGTATTGTTCTGTTGCCGCTGCAAACTGGCGCGCGATGCGTGTTTGTTCGAGGTGCGCACGGGCGCGATCCTCCAGCGTAATGGCCGCAGCCATTTCCATGTTTGCACAAATATTCGGTCCGAGCGTTTCTGGTTTGCTGCGCCAGATATCCGCAAAGCCTGCAACAAAATTTTCAGCCCGCAACACATCAAAGGCGCGATCCGCCTCCGTGCAGCGCAGATCAACCGGCTCGCACACTTGCACAAGCGGTGCGATGGCGGCTAAGCGTTTACGAAACAGCGCGCGGGTTTCTTGGTCGACAATACACACACCGAAGTCTTCGGTGTAACCAATGCGCAAGGTCGACAGATCAATGTGTCGCATCGGCCAGATGGAGGCGGGATCAACCGGGTACGCGAGTGGATCCATTGGATCTCGCCCAATGCAGCCGGCCATCATAAAGGCCGTGTCGGCCACGGTACGCCCCATAGGTCCTAAAACCGAAATCACAGACCAACCCAAGGCACGGGTATCGTTACCGACAGTGCCAGGTGAGGGACGCATGCCCACCACGCCGCATAACGCAGCCGGTATACGCAAGGAGCCGCCAGTGTCCGAGCCTGTACAAATCGGAAACATATCCGTCGCAAGTGCCGCGGCTGAGCCGCCGGAGGACCCGCCTGCATTCAGCGTGGGATTGAACGGGTTGCCTGTGGCGCCCCACACCGCATTACGTGTATTGGCCCCTGCACCCATATCCGGCGTATTGGTTTTCGCGGTCACGATCGCACCTGCTTGGCGCAGACGTGCAACAAGGCTGTTGTCGCGCGAGGGAATATTGCCACGCAAACCAACGTTACCGTATGTGGTCAATAAACCGGCCGTATCCTGAAGATCTTTGACACCGAGCGGCAAGCCATGCAGCAGACCTAGAGGCTCGCCACGCATTACTGCATGCTCAGCCTGCTTGGCTGTCGAGCGGGCACGGTCGAAGTCTGTTGCAGTCACTGCATTGATCGCAGGATTAAATTGCTCAATCCGAGCGATACAGGCCTCCATTAACTCGACCGGTGAAATCTGTCTGGTGCCGATCAAACGGCGTAATTCAAGGGCAGAAAGTTCAGGAAGATTCATGGTGACTGCGATCCTTTAGCGTGGACTGAATGGGCAGAAAATGGACAGGCATCCGCGTCTTTTTTCATGCGTTGATGTCGTGACAAGTATAGTCTGAGCTGATTTTGCCGCTATTGTGGGGCACATGCCTGTCGGGCGCACAAGAATCAGACCCATACCCCTATAATCACTTAGCCTTTTACAAGCAGTCATTTTTTAAAAAAGTCACGTTATGAACCCTATTGTTCCGCTCGACAAGAAAATCACAAATCGCGAGTTCAAACTCCTGCTCAAGCCTGAGGGGTTGGATCGTTATAGTCGGATTACGCAGTTGAGCAATCAGGTGGTATCTTTTTGTCAGAAAGAAGGTGTTGATTTTTTTCATCTCGACAATGCCAACACCGGTCTGCGTAGCGTGTATTTTTACGATACGCCAGGGCAAGATTTTCGGCGAAATAATTTGATTTTGCGGGTGCGTGAATCCAGACAAAACGTGTGGATTGACGACTGGTGCGAAGTCACCTTGAAATGCCGTGCCAAGTCCTTGCACGCTTCACTTGCGTATGATCCTGCACCTGATGCACCTTACAAGATTAAGTTGCGTCTCAAAGAAGAAATTTTGCGAGACGCGACCCCTGGCAGCACGCGTTTAATTTATTCCAACAATTCGATCATGGATTCTGTGCCGGTTGATCAGATTTTCGAACGCAATATGGGGAGTATCGTCCGATCCTTCCCCGACCTTGTTCGCTTGCAACTCAGTCCTGAGACGCCTGTTTCTGTTGTCGGTGGGACGAGCAACAAGATTCTTGAGGCCTGTCTGCCACTCGGCAATATCGTATTTAGTCCGAATGTCAGCGCACATTTTGATGTGGCGATTTGGATGCGTAGCGTTGGCGAGCCCATTGTGGGCGAACTGGCCTTTTCTTATCGCGTCACAAAGTTAAATCGTGATGATGCTGTCGCCCATCAGCTTGCGGATAAATTTTTTAAAAATCTGCAATTTGCCATTGCAGATTGGTTAGTAAAAGGTAGCACCAAGACTGCACTTGTCTATGGAACTGAGGAATGACGCCAACACTTTGGGTGATTTTCAGAGAGTTTCTGTTGATCGGCGCGGTCAGCTTTGGCGGCGGCATCGTGGCCTACGAGCGCATCCTGCTCGTGGATAAACGCAAATGGCTGTCGCCAGACGAGTTCATGGCAACGCTTGCGATCAGTCAAACCATGCCAGGCCTCAATTCAGTCAATCTCGCGTTACTCGCGGGTGATCGCTTGCGCGGCTTTTGGGGGGCTTTTGTCGCTGCTGCAGGCTTGATGTTGCCGGGGGGGCTGTTTGTATTAATCGCTGGGGTGGCCTACAGCGAAGGCGCAGATCATCCTATGATGAATATTTTGCTCGCGGGTGTGGCGGCGGGTGCGACGGGACTACTGGCTTCTATTACCTACAAAATCGGCGACCAACATTTTCGTCATATGCGTTCATTGTTGATGATTGTGGCGACCTTTGTGTTGATGAGCGTACTCAAGTTCTCTCTCGTCACCGTACTGTTCATTATGGCGCCGATTGGTTTGTATCTTTATCGCCCACGCGCAGAGGAGCCTCGCAAATGAGCGCCTTATTGCAACTGGCGACAACGTTTGGAATGTTATCCGTGTTGGCGGTTGGGGGCGGGACAGCGGTGTTGCCAGAAATGCAAACCATTTTGGCGCAGCGTTTTCATATCGACCACACCGCTTTTGTTCATATCTATAGCTTAGGACAGCTCGCACCCGGTCCCAATATGATGATGGTGCTGGTCTTTGGTTTTCAGATCGCCGGTTTGCTGGGGGCGATAGTCGTGTTGTTCTCTTTTTTCATTCCATCAAGCATATTGTGCCTGGCGGTGGGACGTCTTTGGAACAAAATTGGTGAACGTCCTTGGCGCCGATCGGTGCAGAGCGCTTTAGAACCCATTGCGATCGGACTGATGTGTTCAGGGGTCTATGCCGTAGCAAAAGCCGCGTTTGTCGGTCCTCTGACGATCGGCTTGGGTGTATTGGTGTTTGGTTTGTTGCTCCGCACGCGCATCAACCCTGTCTATTTGATTTTAGGTGCGGGCGCCATCGGCGCGCTGCTTATGTATCTGACTGGGATGCATTGAGCTGACCGATGACGCATGGTTGAAACGTGTTAATCGATCAAGCCACACACCACATTTGAAAAACCCGAATCCACGTGAATGATCTCGCCGGTGACGCCTGCTGAGAGTTCAGAAAGCAAAAAGGCTGCAACGTTACCGACTTGTTCGATCGTGACGTTACGGCGCAGTGGTGCATTGGTCTCAACGACCTTGAGGATGCTTGAAAAATCCTTGATGCCACTGGCCGCCAAGGTTTTGATTGGGCCTGCTGAAATGCCGTTAGAGCGAATTCCTTCGGGGCCAAGGTTGTGAGCCAAGTAACGCACGGAGGCCTCAAGTGACGCTTTGGCCAGACCCATCGTGTTGTAGTTGGACATTGCTTTCTCTGCGCCCAAATACGTCAGCGTCAGCAGCGCGCCATTGCGACCTTGCATCATGGGGCGGGCAGCCTTAGCCATTGCAGGGAAGCTATAAGCAGAAATGTCATGGGCAATGCGGAATGCCTCGCGTGAGAGCCCCTCAAGGAATTCACCTGCGATGGCTTCGCGCGGTGCAAAACCAATCGAGTGCACCAGGCCATCGAGTCCATCCCAATGTTTGGCCAGCTCGGCAAACGTGGATTCAATCTGAGCGTCATCGCCCACATCACAAGGTAGGACGATCTTGCTGCCAAACTCTGCGGCATATTCGGTCACGCGCTCATGAAAGCGTTCACCAACAAACGTAAAGGCAAGCTCTGCGCCTTGTTCGTGACACGCTTTTGCGATGCCATAGGCAATCGAGCGGTTAGAGATCACGCCAGTAATCAGAATACGTTTGCCAGAAAGAAAGCCCATGAATCAATCCTAGAAATAAAAGTAATAGAAAAAATTAATTGCTGCTGACGGCGCTTGGAATACGCAATTTAGCACCTGCACGCAGAGTATCTGATTTTAAGTTGTTCAGTGTGCGAATCGAGGCCGCGGATGTGCCGTACTGCTTTGCGATGCTACTGAGCGTATCGCCGGCGCGAACCGTGTGCAGGCGCAGTGTCGTATTGGCGGAGGCCGTGTTGGTGACCGCACGCGCTGGGCTCGCAACTGGCGCGCGGGCGGGTGCTTTGGTGACGCGTGTTGAAGCCGTCCCGCCTGAGCCTGCTCGCGCCAAGGACGTTTTATCCGCCGGATTCAGACGGATACCCTCACCGCTCGGTCCAGGAATAATCAGCGTTGTCGCACCCGTGACACGCACGTTGGTGGGCAGACGATTGGCTTGGCGTAGTCGACCCTCAGGGACGCCAAACTTGCTCGCAATAGCGGAAATACTTTCACCGTCCTGCGCTTCATAGGTTTTCCAGGAAGTGAGATCGCCACGATATTGCGCAAAATTCTTGTTGTAGATCGCTACGCGATCGCGCGGCAAAATAATTGAGTGATCTTCTTTGGCCGCAATGATCGGTTGGTTAAAAGAGGGGTTGAGCGCCTGAAAATCTTCTAGAGGCATTTCCGCAAACTTGGCTGCTAAAACATAATCAATATTGACCGTTTTCTTAATGGCAACAAAATAGGGTGAGTTATTCACATCCGGCAAGACGACTCCGTATTTTTTTGGATCGGCGACGATGTTTTTAATCGCCTGAAGCTTGGGGAGATAGTTCTGCGTTTCTGCAGGCATATTGAGTGATAAATAATCGGTGCGTTTGCCTGCCGCCTCATTTCTCTTGACGGCTCTCTGGACGGCGCCTTCTCCCCAGTTATATGAAGCGAGCGCCAGATACCAGTCCCCTTGAAACTCAAACAGATACTCTAGGTAGTCGAGTGCGGCATTGGTGGATGCAATCGGGTCACGCCGCTGATCGTGCCACCAGTCTTGTTTAAGCTTGAATTGCGTACCGGTGCTGGGAATGAACTGCCACAAACCGGACGCGTTGGCGTGCGAGTAGGCGATGGGGTTGTAAGCGCTCTCCACAAAGGGCAGGAGCGCCAGCTCGGTCGGTAGACCTCGGCGGTTGATTTCCTCGACGATGTAGTACAGGTATTTGCCCGCCCGATTGGCCATGCGATTCATCGACTCAGGATGTCTCGCGTAGTAGGCCGTCCACTTGTCGACAAGCGGCGTGTTGAGGTTAGGAATAGCAAAGCCTCGGCGAATACGCTCCCAAGCGTCCGGCGCAGGGATGGTTAAGTCGATGGTTTGGGACGAGTCTAGCGCGCCGTCCCGATCCGCCGTGCCAGACAAGCCTGCGCAACCCGCCAAAATCAGGATTGCGACCAAGGAGAGCGCACGTGTCAAAAGGGTTTGAATATTAGGCATCAATATCAACGAAAATTGTTTTTCCACTCTCTCAGCGCGGCAAAGACTTCCACCGGGTAGTCGAGGGTGCGCGCGGCCCATTGCGCAGCAGCGTGGGCGACGGCAGGCTGTCGCGCGCGTAAAAACGGATTGCAAGATAACTCTTGACCGATTGAGCTAGGCAAAGTCGGCTGACCTTCTGCGCGCTGCTGTTCTGCGCGTGCTTGCCAGCTTTGTAGGGTCTGATTGTTGGGCTCGACGACACGCGCCCAACGCATATTTGAAAGGGTGTATTCGTGCGCGCAATAAACTGCGGTCGCAGCGGGGAGGGCGGCGAGTTTGGCCAGCGATTCGTCCATCTGGGCAGGTGTGCCCTCAAATAAACGGCCGCAACCCGCAGCAAACAGCGTATCCCCACAGAATAAGACGGGTTGACCTGCGATTTGGCCCGCTAACGCGATATGACCTGCGGTGTGGCCAGGCACATCGAGAACAGAAAGGGATAGCCCCAGGTCCTGATCGGTAATGTGGTCGCCTTCCACCAAGGCTACGTCACAGATGGGCAAGACCTCTCCCGCAGGTCCGTAAACCTTGGCACCCGTTTGGGCAACGAGCTCGGCAACACCGCCCACATGGTCTTGATGGTGATGGGTGAGTAAAA
Source organism: Burkholderiaceae bacterium (assembly GCA_023653055.1). GTDB lineage: Bacteria > Pseudomonadota > Gammaproteobacteria > Burkholderiales > Burkholderiaceae_B > Zwartia. The sequence continues at coordinate 117,157 of JAMNXR010000011.1, forward strand.
TGGCGACGAGCGATAGGTTTCGCTCAGAGAGTGCGAGCTGAACGGGCGCGGCCTGACCAGGGTCCACTACCATGGCATGGGTGCCGTTGGTGATGAGCCAGATGTAGTTGTCGCTAAACGCATTGAGGGGAATAATCCCTGTCGTTTGGGCAAGCGTATTGCTGTTGCGCGAAGCGTTAGGTAGGTTTGGATCAGTAGGCATTTATATTTTTCAGGAACAGCGTGTCAACACAACAATCCGCCATTGTAAGTCTGAGCGCGTGGTTAAACACCGATCCGGGTCAATATGCTCGAAATTGGGAGCATGCGCGCTTTGATGCCATGGTGGATAACGTCTTCGGATATCGGGCGCTTCAGGTGGGTTTGCCAGAACTGGACCTCCTGCGCGCCAACAGAATGCCCTTTAAAGCTTTCGTCGGGCCGGATTTACCGGTGTCTACACCAGCGAATGATTGGGCTGGAATGGTCCAAGCTGAACCGGAATTCCTGCCTTTTGACAGCGAAAGCATGGACTTAGTGGTTTTACCGCACACGTTAGAGACAGCGGCCAATCCGCACCAAGTCCTCAGAGAGGTCGATCGCATCCTTGTTCCGGAGGGGCGCGTGGTGATTGCAGGCTTCAATCCTTGGAGTTTGTGGGGATTACGCCAACGTGCGCCGCTCCTCAAGCCCTGGTTACCATTAGAGGTTGAGCATGTCTCCCTGTCACGGCTCAAGGATTGGTTGAAATTGCTGTCATTTGAGATCGAATTTGGTCACTTCGGTTGCTATGTTCCGCCATCTCGCACTAAAAAGTGGTTGGAGCGCACTGCCTTTTTTGAGTCAGCAGGCGATCGTTGGTGGCCGTCCTGCGGTGCGGTTTACGTTGTTTCAGCGGTCAAGCGCGTACATGGCATGACCCTGCTCAAGCCCAACTGGAAAACCAAGTCCGTCAAACGGTCTGCCCGTCGTGCTGCAAGCGTCGCGATGCAACAACACTCCAGCCCCACAAAAAAATAAACAACCAAATACATCACAAAAATTAACCATAAAGCGAACGATGCAAACTGAAGAAAATGTAGAGATTTGGACCGATGGTGCCTGCAAAGGTAATCCTGGCCTAGGCGGTTGGGGGGCATTACTTAAGTTTGGACAGGTTGAGAAAACCCTCCATGGCGGCGAGCCCCTGACCACCAACAACCGCATGGAAATGATGGCGGTGATCGAGGCATTGCGCGCGCTCAAACGGCCCTGCGCTGTCACGCTCCATGTCGACTCCCAGTACGTCATGAAAGGCATGACCGAGTGGATCCATGGCTGGAAACAGCGCGGCTGGAAAACTGCTGACAAAAAGCCGGTTAAAAATGCCGATCTTTGGCAGCTGATGTCCGATGAGGTCGCCAAGCATGAGATCCGTTGGCAGTGGGTCAAAGGCCATGCCGGCGATCCGGGTAATGAACGTGCTGACCTGTTGGCGAATCGTGGTGTCGAAGAAGCCCGCGCTAAAATGAATAATTAAACACACCTTTTACGGCGGAGGCACCCATGCGTTTGATCATTCTTGATACCGAAACGACCGGACTCGATCCTGCGCACGGACATCGTATCGTCGAGATTGGTGCCGTCGAGGTGCTCAATCGGGGTGTCACCGACAATCATTACCATACCTACCTCAATCCAGATCGTGAGAGCGATCCGGGTGCGCTAGGTGTGCATGGTTTGACGACGGACTTTCTGTCCGACAAACCACGCTTTAAAGATCAGGCTGACGAATTTTTAAAATTCATCGAAGGCGCAGAGCTGATTATTCATAACGCGCCCTTTGACCTGAAGTTTTTGAATGCCGAACTCGCGAAAGTGGGGCGTGAGCCCGTCACCGCGTTTTGCAGCGGCGTGACCGACTCACTCGTCCACGCCAAGACCCTACATCCCGGCAAGCGTAATTCGCTAGATGCCTTGTGTGAACGCTATGGGGTGTCCAACGCCCATCGCACCCTGCACGGCGCTTTACTCGATTCGCGTTTATTGGCGGAGGTCTGGCTCGCCATGACGCGCGGTCAGGACAGCCTGATGATCGATACCTATGACGCGCCTGAAACTGAAAGTGCGGAAGCCCGCGGGCATCTTCAAGATGCGCTGGGCTTACCCGTGATTTTGCCCAGCGCCGCAGACCTGCTCGCGCACGAGGAGTATTTGAAGACGCTCGACAAGTCAGTTAAGGGCGCTTGTTTGTGGCGACAGCTTGAGTCTGGCAAGGCTTAACGTGCGTGGTTTAAGCGACCGCTTAAAACTTCACCACGTAACCTGGACCATCGATCAGCGGATACTTTTTAAAGATTGATTCGTCGACCTCGATGCCAATGCCTGGCTTGTCAAGGGGTTCGACACAGCCGTCCGCACCGATTTCAAAACTCACACCAAACATATCTCTCAGCGGGTTGTAATGCGACACGCAGGCCTCAAAATACTGCGTGTTTTCAATCGCAGCTGCAAAATGAATGGTGGCCGCATGGTTCAGGCCGGTAGCTGAGCTATGCGTATTCATTGGAATTCGATGGGCCGACGCCATGGCCGCAATCGCAAGCCCCTCCGTAATACCACCGCATTTAGACAAGTCAGGCTGCCAGACCCTAATGTCACCTGCCTCCAGCAACTGGGCAAACTCAAAACGACTATAGTGATTTTCACCGGCGGCGATGGGGACGAGTGAGGTGATCTTGGAGGCCTCACGATAGGAGGCAAAATCGCTGCATGCGAAAGGCTCTTCTAACCAGCCCGCTTTGATCTCAGCCAGCACCGGTAACACCCGTCTCACATCTGCAATGGTGTAGGCGGTATTCGCATCCGTCAAAATATCGATATCGTCGCCCAATACCTTGCGAACATGTAGTACCCGTTCGATATCTTTGGCAGCCGTGTCTCCAAGTCTGAGTTTGATGGCTTTATAGCCACGCGCAACGTATTCTTGTGCCTCCTCGGCTAATGACTCTTTTGGTTGATACCCCAAAGAAATCCCGCCTGCATAAGCCGGCAAACGTCTTTTGCTGCCACCAAGCAGTTCATAGAGCGGCATATTGGCGGCTTTGCCTCGGATATCCCACATCGCCATGTCAATACCAGCCAGGGCGAGAGAGGCGCCAGAGCCCACACCATGGCTCGAGAGCTGCATCCGGTGCACGCGCTTCCAAACACCCACACAGTCAGTGGCTTTCATGCCAATTAGCATGGGAGCCAGTGTGTTGTGAATCAAGCTTACGACCGCACCAGGACTACGCCCCGGATGCGCCTCGCCATAGCCAGTAATGCCCTCTGAAGTTTCGACGCGCACAATAATTGCGTCGCGCTTGGTGGTACTGCCAATCCCCATCGTCACGGTTTTGCTTTGGTCGAGGCGAAAGGACAGCGGAATCGCTGTGATTGCAGTGATGTTCAAAATTGTCTCCGCTTTTTTGCGTGTAAATGTTTGTAACAGTCTAACTTAAGCTATTGAGTATGCGGTTGATTAAGTTCAAAGTTGAGGTTATAGAAAATTGAAGTTGAGTGTTTTTTTATAAGAGAAGTGAGATGGGTATTTTGCAAAGGGCAAGTCAGTACGCAACGAAAGCAGACTTTAGAGTTTTGAGTCATGAAGTCAAGACGCACATCAATCATCTTGACCAGAAAGTCACTCAGTTTGAAGCTCGAATGTCATCGGAATTAGCAGATATAAAATCAACGATGAATAACAATATGGACCACTGCAAGAATGAATTTTCAAGATTGCGCGCTGATGTCGCAGTATTGACCAATTCCCATAAGTACGTCCTCTGGATCGGTGGCGGGTTGGCCACCATGTGCATGGGGGTCTTTGGCTTATGCATTTCCATACTGTTGCCGTTAGTTAAGGTAATCGTTAAAAACTGCTTAAACAGTTTTTCTAGCTTAAAACACTGTTTTTAAAAAATTGGGAGGCTTGAGCAAAACTTTAAGAAATCTCGGCGTCTAAGCATCATGGTCAGTTTCTAAATGACTTTTCCGGTCATAAATTTTATCGCCCTGCGTGAGTATTGCCTGTCCCTAGATCATTTTGTATTAGATAGGTTTATATTCTCTGTGCAATGAAACTTCAACGGATTGAACCTTTTATGAATAATATGCTGCCCAAAGTCTGGCGGCCCGATCTGGGCGCATTGCTTCCTGCTAATCCCTCTATTGCAAACGGCCCAGCGTTGGCTTGGTGGGTTGCATTGTTATTTCTGTGCATCATCACTTTGCGCAGTTTTATACACATGCTTGCTGCTGATGGCGGAGCACACAGCATTGCCACCATAGATGTCTCAATTGGTGGGGGCGCAAATATTATTGCAATCTTCGGGCAATGGGGTGCGATCCAGTTATTGTTGGCAGGTTTGCTCTGGGTGCTACTTTTGCGTTACCCAGGATTGGTACCGCTTGTTCTGCTTGTTTTTATGCTTGAGCCCACTCTGCGAGCTTTCGTAGGCTATTTAAAGCCAGTGATCACTGAGGGAGTTCCCCCCGGTAGACAGTTCAACTGGATATTTGAGCCAATCCTCATCGCAGCTTTTTTCCTTTCTTTGTGTCCTGCGAAGAAAGGACCATCATCGTGAGTGTGTATAATTTGACCTCTGGATTCGTCCAATACTCCAATCGGCCGCGTCACACGCGCACCAAGATTGGGCGGTTAGCTCAGTGGTAGAGCACTGCCTTCACACGGCAGGGGTCACAAGTTCGAAACTTGTACCGCCCACCAAAAATACCTAAGTGATCTCGGCTGGCTCTACCCCATTAACGGGGGATGGCAGTATTCATCAAATTAGCAGTACTCATCAAACACGGCAAAATACGCCGTTCCAACCGCAATGGGCCAAGACCCTTAGCCGGTAATTCTCAAAGTTCCTAAACCCATATGCGGCTCTACCCCATTAACGGGGGATGGCAGTATTCATCAAATTAGCAGTACTCATCAAACACGGCAAAATACGCCGTTCCAACCGCAATGGGCCAAGACCCTTAGCCGGTAATTCTCAAAGTTCCTAAA
>JAMNXR010000012.1 GCA_023653055.1 Burkholderiaceae bacterium
CATCAGTCTATTACGACGCAACGATAAGACACTTGTTTGCCTGGTGGGAAGGCGAGGACTTAGACCCCGACAGCGGTATGAGTCACATCACAAAAGCAATCGCAAGCCTCACTGTTTTGCGTGATTCGATGATTCAGGGAATGAGTACGGATGACAGGCCGCCAAGATCAGTGCCAATTTACAGCGTACTTAATACCAGCGCTGCATTGATTATCGAGAGGCACAAGGGCAAAACTCCGCGCCATTACACGGTTGACGATACTGGGCTAAAGCTATGAGCCAATCAAGACTTGGTAGTTTTATTGAGGCGCTGATTAACGTGGCGATTGGATTCAGTATCAATTTTCTGGCCAACTTGTTGATTTTCCCGCTATTCGGTTTTCACATCACTCTCGGCGAAAACTTCGTGATGGGTATTTTGTATACGGCGATCAGCGTAGTTAGGTCGTACACGATTCGCCGTTGGTTTAACGCAAGAATCAAACGCGCCGCTGAGCGCATGGCGGGTTGAGAAATGAAATTTACCTTCATATCAGAGCAAGAAGGATTAAAAGTCGAAATGAATTTTGAAGCTGAGTTCATTTATGACATTGAAGAAATGTTTAAGCAGTTTCTTCGTGGCACAGGTTTTTCTGTTGAGGACGAGGATTTGTCCGAAGAATGTATGCACAAATCAGCGGGAGATCACCGATGATTGACTTACGCAAAGCAGCAGAAATGGCGTTGGAGGCGCTGGAAAGAGGTACTACTGGATTAGCCATACGGGCTATCCCAGCCCTAACGTCGCATGACCGTCATAAAGTAGAACGCCCATTTTGAATTGACTTCCAGCTAGGGCGGCGAGTTTTTTCAGCCCATGAAAATCACTCGCTTTGACTGTTGCAGTAGCTTTGATTTCTACACCTACTAGTTGTCCCTTCGCATTTTCGATCACGATATCGACTTCAACTTTTTCTGTGTCTCGGTAATACATCAAGCTGTAATGATCATCGGAAGTTGCTGCGTGTTTGAGTAACTCTCCAAAAACAAATGTCTCCAGAACATGCCCAAACCGTGTGCGATCATCATGGATTTCCTCAATGCTGAGATTGAGTAAGGCTGCCAGTAATCCAGAGTCTATAAATTGCAACTTTGGTGTCTTGACTAGACGATTCAGTCTATTGCGCGCCCAAACGCTCACCCGCTTTAGGAGATACATCTGCTCAAAGACGTTGATGTACTTTGCGGCCGTCTTGCCGTCGAGCCCGACTTCTCCACCTAGCTTTGCGTAATTGCACATCTGACCTGAAGTCTGCGCTAAGGCTCTGAGAAAGCGGGGTAACTCATCCAGCTTGTTAATGCCAGCAAAGTCACGGACGTCCCTTTGGATGATGGCTTCCACATACTGCATCGCCCAAGCTTGCCTTCTTTTAGCGCTTGTTCGCGAAATGGACTCAGGATATCCGCCTTTAAGCACGCGTTGAGCAAGTGATCTTTCAGGTCGATTTACACCTTCAGGCAGAATCTTCCCTGCGAATGCATTGTCAATCCAGTTCGCGCCTTTACTTTCAATTTCACTTTGAGACAAAGGTAGTAAAGAAAGGGTTTCCATGCGCCCGGCTAGTGAGTCCGCCACGGTTGGAAGCGCCATCAAATTGGCGGATCCCGTGAGTAAGAAACGTCCTGGACGACGATCCTCATCGATACTTTTTTTTATAGCGAGCAATAACTCGGGAGCACGTTGAATTTCGTCGATGACTGCGTGGTCTAGCGTTGAAATCATACCCACAGGATCTTCGCGGGCTGATAATAGTGTGAGTGCATCATCTAATGTGAAGTACTGAAGTTGTTTTTCAGCAGCTATCTGGCGAACAAGAGTTGTTTTGCCTGCCTGACGCGGGCCCGCCAACAGGATGACTGGGGTGTCTTTGAGTGCCTCCTCAATGCGGGGCCTGATCAGGCGAGCAAAGTTCGGGAGGTTTTCCATATTGAACAATATCCAAAGACTCGGGAATATTCCGTAAATTACGGAATATTTTACCGTAAATTACGGAATATAATTATGTAAATTACGGAAAGTTAGGTTGTATATTACGGAAAATTAGAGCGTCTCCGCAACCCAAGAACCTGATTTACCCCCATGCTTTTCCAATAGTTTGACCCCATCAATTACCATGCCGCGGTCAATCGCCTTGAGCATGTCATAAATCGTCAGTAAAGCAATCGATGCAGCGGTCAGCGCTTCCATTTCAACACCAGTACGCCCAACCGTTTCAGAGGTCGCGGTACACGTCACAGAGGAAGTGCCGGCATCTGTGACAAAATCAACCGTTACCCGTGTCAGCGGAATCGGGTGGCAAAGAGGAATCAGCGCCCCTGTTTGCTTAGCTGCCATGATGCCTGCCAATCTCGCCACACCTAAGACATCGCCTTTTTTGGCATCGCCTTGTGACAGCTTTGCAAAGGTGGCGGGTTGCATGGTGATGCGTCCCTGGGCTACTGCACGACGATGCGTTTCATTTTTGGCTGAGACATCCACCATGTGCGCCTGACCGGATGCGTCAAAGTGTGTGAGATTTTGTGTCATGAAGGATTCCGCTGAGCCTTTAAGGCTTCAGGTGTATTGAAATAGGTAAATAATGCGGCGTGTTCAAAGCGCACGGGTATTGCTTGAATGGCCTCGAGCCAAGCGAGGGTTTCACCGTGCCTGAGGTCAAGCTGTTTGCCCAGAGAGCCTGCAGCAGAGGGTTTGAGCAGGCAGCATAAAGGTTGTGCGATCTCAGTTGTCACTGCATAGGCAGCAACCGCCTCAGGTTGGTCTGTAAGCGCCTGTTGGAGTTTTTCAAATAAGTCGCTAGGCAACAGGGGCGCATCACAAGGAATCACCAAGAGATTATTTTTTTTACAACGCATCAGTCCCGCTTCGATTCCCGACATTGGCCCTTGGAAGTCAGCACGCTCATCCGTGACAACAACATGACCAGTCTGCTGATAAGCATCTAAATTTCGATTGGCACTGATGAGTATGCGCACAGGGGGCGGCACCTGTTTGGCGAGTGCAGCAAGGGCGTGCTCAACCAGTGGCAAACCGCTCCACATCACCCAACCTTTGTCTTTGCCACCCAACCTAGCACCACGGCCGCCAGCCAGGATCAATGCATCATACGTGTGTTTCATTTCCATCTTGCGGCTGCCTTGTCGTCGCTGTCACGCGCTTCAATCCAACGTGGGCCTTCGGGGGTCCATTCTTTTTTCCAAAAGGGTGCTTCGGTTTTCAGATAGTCCATGATGAAGTTGTTTGCTTCGTAGGCATCGCCGCGATGTGCGCTGGCGGTGAGCACCAGCACGATTTGATCCCCTGGATACATTTTGCCAACCCGATGGACGATGCGTGCACCTTGCAACGACCAGCGCTCCGCAGCTGCATTCAAAATTTTATTCAAGGACTTTTCAGTCATGCCAGGGTAGTGCTCGAGCTCGAGCGCCACGACATCATCGGCAAGATTGAGATCGCGTACCGTTCCGACAAAGGCCACGATGGCTCCGATGCTGCGGTCGTCTGCCAAGAGGGCTGTGTATTCTCGACCCAAATCAAAATCTTCAGGCTGCACGGCGACGGATAAGCGCGTAGACATTTGTGCGGTCATCTAGCCTCCCGTCACAGGTCTGAAAATGGCGAGTTCAGCGCCATCGACGAGAGGGGTATCGAGCGCAATCATTTCTTGGTTCATGGCGACACGAAAGGCCTGTGCGCCCTCAAACGTCTCACCCCACGCGCCACCTCTGCTCGAAAGATGCGCAATCAGTTCACCTGCTGTGCGGATGGACTCTGGCAATTGGATATGCTCGTCAGACAGACCAAATTTTTCTCTAAGTTGTGCGAAATACAAGACCTTGATTTTCATGCTGTTGGGCTCTTAACTTTGGTCTAGTAAAGAAGTTCGGAAAGAGAAAGATAGCGCACAACATCCCCCCGCGCGACTTTTGTATCCGATGCGATATCAACAAGTCCATCGGCCCAAGCAAGGCTGCTCATCACGCCAGAGCCTTGATTCGGCCATAAATCTAGCACTGGCGCGCCAGAGGCAACATGCGAGATTTTGACGCGCAAAAATTCACGGCGACGGTCTGGCTTGGGCCAGTTAAAATTCGCCGTGGCAGACAGGTATTTCAATTCTGTGTGTGCGGAGCCCATGCGTTTAAGCAAAAACGGACGTGCCATCAATAAAAACGTGACAAAAGAACTCACTGGGTTACCAGGCAGACCAATGAAGTCTGCGTGCCCGACGCGACCATAGGCAAGTGGCTTGCCAGGCTTCATTGAAATCTGCCAAAGGTCTAGGCTACCGAGCGCCATCACTGCGGCTTTAACATGATCTTCTTCACCGACAGACACACCACCACAGGTAATGATGACGTCGTTTTCGCTTGCAGCTTTGCTAAGGGCTTCACGAGTGGCTTCTGCAGAATCACGCACAATGCCGTAATCGTTGACTAAGCAACCTAATTGCACCAACAAGGCATTGATCGCATAGCGATTGCTGTTGTAAATCGCGCCTGGTGCCAAAATTTGACCAGGCTCTGTGAGCTCATCGCCAGTAAAAAACACACCTACCTTCAGTGGTTTGAAGACCGTCGCTGTGGCTACGCCAATGGAAGCTAGCATGGCGAGATGTGGCGCACCTAAGCGTTGTCCAGCGGACAATACTAAGCTGCCCTCTGAGATGTCCTCGCCCTTGCGGCGAATGTGTTGCATACGTTCGATTGGATGCGTGAGCGCAATCGAACCCTCATGATCTTGTGTGTGCTCTTGTGGCACGACCACGTTGGCGCCTTCAGGTACAGGAGCACCCGTAAAAATGCGTGCTGCGGTATTGGATGCGAGTGAGGTGCCGGTCTGACCAGCCGCGATCCGTTGGGTGACGGGAAAAGATTCAGGCAATGCCTGCATATCCAGCACGTTAAGCGCATAGCCGTCCATTGCGGAGTTATCAAAACCAGGGACGTTGATCGGGGACTGGATGGACTGTGCCAGTGTGCGTCCGAGCGCCGCCAAAAGCGGTAAGGTTTCAGTGGCGCTCAAGGGAGTTGCGCTCGCCAATAAGGTCTGGCGTGCATCTTCAAAATTTAGGAGGTTGGCTCTGGGTTTCATGCTGTGTCGCTTTGGTGAGACTCAATCCAGACTTTAACCTACCTGCAGGGAAGCTTAGCCCCCAGTTTGAGACATAAAGCGGATGATTTTTGTGGGCGCTTCGAGAAATTCGTGACGCTCTGGTTTGAGCTCGATTCCTTCACGAATCGTTTGCTCAAGCTCTGCATCGGAAATGCCTGCGCGCAACAAAGGTCTGAGTTCAACTTTTTCTTCTTGGCCCAAGCATAAGTAGAGCGTGCCGTCCACAGATAAGCGAACCCGGTTACAGGTTGCACAGAAATGTTGACTGATTGGGGTGATGAGACCGATTTGTCCACGTCCATCGGCGGTGCGCCAATAGCGTGCGGGTCCACCGCCCATGGTCTTGATTTCCGGAATCAGGTCAAACCGTTCGCGCAGGCGTTCGAGGACGGGTCCGAGCGGCGTATAGCCTGAAGCCAGCCCGGTACTGCCCATTGGCATGGTCTCGATCAAGCGCAAAATGAATCCGCGGTTGATGCAAAACTCTGTCATCGCCTCGATTTCATGTTCATTGACACCGGGCATCACGACCATATTGAGCTTGATGGGTGAAAAACCGTGTTCTTGCGCAGCATCCAAGCCAGCCATTACATCGTCAATCGTGTCGCGACCGGTAATTTGAGTCACACATTCGCGATCCAAACTGTCCAAACTGATGTTGAGACGCGTGACCCCTGCTGCACGCAAGGCGGCAGCGTGTTTAGGTAATTGTGTGCCATTGGTCGAGAGGGATAAATCTTTGATGCCAGGTAGGGCGCTGATCCGTGCGGCTAAATCTGGCAGATTACGGCGCAGAAGAGGCTCGCCACCCGTTAGACGAATCCGCGAAGTACCCAGGCGACCAAAGACGCCCACAACGCGTTCGATTTCATCAAAAGTGAGCCAATTTTTTGGCTCTTGATAGCCTTTGAAACTTTTAGGCAAACAATAAGTGCATTTCATATCACACCGATCCGTGACGGATAGGCGAAGGTACTCAATGCTTCTGCCAAAGCGATCGATGAGGGGTGAGTGTGTCTGCGTCATCACAAGTGCGTCGGTCAAACCTAGTTTCTTATACTGTTTCTTAATGTACTCTTATTTCGACAATAATTTACAAACCGCCACATCAGCAAGTAGGGTATCCACATGAGTATTTACTGGGGGGCGTTGTTTATAGCCGGCTTGTGCGAGGTTGGCTGGCCATTGGGATTGAAATTAGCCGATGCGCCAGGCATGAAAGCTTGGGGCCTTCTGTTGGCCGTTGTCAGCATGGCGATCAGTGGCGCATTGTTGTGGTTTTCTTTAAAAGAAATCCCAATCGGTACGGCGTATGCCGTTTGGACTTCGATCGGTGCGGTGGGCACGTTTGCACTAGGGGTATTCTTTTTTGGGGATCCGAGCCTGCCCATTCGCTGGGTGGGCGTGGCGTTTATTATTCTTGGTGTCGTGATGCTCAAGATGGGGTGATTGGCTGAAATCACCCTAAGTTCTGTTTTAAGCCTCTAGTTGCGCTTGGATCTTGCCCTGCCGAATCGCCTCAATAAATGCCCGGTAGTCCAGGCTGTTTTGCTCGGTGTATTGCACGGCAAACTCCCCGATGGCTTGATCAAAGCTTTTGCTTGTTCCAATGTATCCCGCAATCATGGCTGGGTCGCCTGAGCGGGCATGCGCGCGTGCCAACGCATGGCCGCACATTTTTGCATAATGTCGCAGGGTTTCTGTATCCCAGTCTTCGATGATTGCAGACAGCTTGAGATCGCGAAGCTGCCGAATATAAAAATCACGACCATTGATGCCGCGTGTCCACCCTAAAAACACATCCGAGGCGGTTTGAATCAGACGTTGGCCATGGACCACGCGTTGCCCTTGGTTGGCATATGCACTTTTACCCGCATAAGGCTCAAGTACTGACTGTCGTGCTTCTTTGACCTGCATAAAAAGCGGATCCTTGTCCCCCGCCATAAATAAGGCCACACCACACATCGTGCCTACGCTACCGACCCCGACAACTTTTAGAGCGAGGTCGCAATAGTGAAAACGATTAAAAAGTATGCGGATATGTTCTGGTAGCGTTTGACGATAGGATTCAATTACCGTCGCATAGTCAGATTGTGCGCCGGGTGTCAGTATCTCAGTCGTATGGAAAATCAATGGAGGCTCGTCTTTGATCTTGGGCCTGCCTCCGTGATGGACAACAAATTTCGGATACATGATGTCTGGATGAGACTTGCGCTGTTCTATTTCAATGCGCTGGGCCAGACGTTTGCGGGCGCGTCTGAGTACTTCGGGGTCGGTCGAGCGATGTGTGTAGTTTTGCAGGTCAATTTTGTCGTACCAGACATCGAGTGCGCGCATCCCCGCATAATCAGACATTTTTTCACGGTATTCACGTACGAGGTCGTTCACAATCGCTGCAGCGTCACCTATGGGTAGTTCGATGTGCTTGGCTGCGATCACAACGCTGGCGGCGAGTCGTTTGATATCCCACTCAAAAGGCGCAGGCAAGGTTTCGTCTAAATCATTGATATCAAATACGATATTTCTTTCAGGCGTCGCAAATCCGCCAAAATTCATGAGATGCGCGTCGCCGCATGCTTGGACGTAGAGGCCGCTCGTGGGCGTCTTCGCAAGATCCGACGCCATGATCGCTGCTGCACCCCTGTAAAACGCGAAGGGAGACTGTGCCATGCGTCCAAAGCGAATGGGGACGAGGTGTTCAATCCGGCCGGCGTTCGACGCGGAAAGAGTCTCAATAGGATCGGGGCGATTTTTCGGGGCCTGCCATTCTGAATGCGCACTGCGGGGCGCTTTGTTGCGCAGGCTTTTGCCCTGAGTCGCTCGCGCCTCTGCGGTCTGAAAGGGCAGTGAAGGTGTCTCAAAAGCCTTGGCAGGCTTGACATCTGTTTTTTTAGAAGAATTTTTGGGCATGTTTTAGCTTCACTGCATGATGAGCAACGAAATACCAGAGGAGGAGGGGATGGAGCGATGGGGTGTAGACCCTTGCTGTGTGCATTGGCGGAAGCGGTGAGATTCGAACTCACGGAGGGCGTGAACCCTCGCCGGTTTTCAAGACCGGTGCCTTAAACCACTCGGCCACGCTTCCATCAGGAAGGGTTGAATCATAAACGATTTAGCAAGATATTTCCTGCGTGCTACGCGCGCGCCCCTTAATTGAAGGCAACAGGATACAATTCTGGGTTTGCTGCTATCTTCTTATACGCTTAAAAATGACCGCGACACGCACGAGACTCGTCCTTGGCAATTGGAAAATGCATGGCAATCTGGCCGATAACGCCAGGCTGCTTGCAGCACTTCTGGCTGCCTCTCCATCAGCTTCCGCAACCCAAATGAGTGTGTGCGTCCCTTTTCCTTACCTCGCACAGGTTGCGTTGGCGCTAAAAGGCTCATCATTCGCCTGGGGCGCACAAGATCTCAGCGTGCATACGCAGGGTGCTTTTACGGGCGAAGTGTCAGGTTCGATGTTGGCTGATTTTGCATGTCGTTTTGTGTTGGTAGGCCATTCTGAGCGTCGAGCGATGCATGCCGAGTCCGATCAGCTTGTGGCAGACAAGGCCCAAGCAGCGTTGACGTTCGGCATTACTCCAGTTGTGTGTGTCGGTGAGTCATTGGCTGAGCGCGATGCAGGTCAGGCCGTAGCAGTGATTGCGCGCCAGCTTGCTCCAGTGCTGGCGCTTGGCGCTGAGGCGGTCAAAAAAATGGTTGTCGCGTATGAGCCAGTTTGGGCAATCGGGACAGGTCGCACCGCTTCACCCGAGCAAGCGCAGGAAGTGCACGCAGCGATTCGCGCTGCTCTCAAGGGTATCGGTGCAGAGCACGTACAGATTTTGTATGGTGGTAGCGTCAAAGCAGCAAATGCTGCCAGTTTGTTTAGCATGCCTGACATCGACGGCGCGTTGGTCGGTGGGGCGTCTTTAGTTGCCGAGGATTTTCTAGCCATTGCCGCCTGAGGTGGTTTTGATCTAAATTTTTCCTTGGTTGTTTAGTTTTCGGAGCGTTTCAATGTCTTGGATGTTTAATCTTCTGCTTGTTGTGCAGATTCTTTCTTCGCTAGCGATCATTTCTCTCGTCTTGCTTCAGCAAGGCAAGGGTGCTGATATGGGCTCAGCTTTTGGTAGCGGTTCAGCGGGGAGTTTGTTTGGTGCGACAGGTGCTGCCAACTTCATGTCTCGCGCCACCAAGTGGGCAGCGGTCGTCTTTTTCATCACTACAATTGGCTTGGCCTATGTGGCAAACCGTGGCAACACAGGTCAAGACACCGGCATCATGCAAAACTTTACACAGACTGCGCCTGTTGCACCGCCTGCTGGCTCAGCCGTGCCTGGTGTTGCACCGATCGCACCGGCAGTACCTGGCGTTCCCGCTGCGCCATTGAACGCAGTACCCGGCGTGCCTGCAGTTCCTGCAGCGCCTTCCGTCCCTGTCGTGCCTGCTGCACCCGCCAGCAAATAACGCGCTGAGACTGAAATCAAAGATTGTGGCGTCGTGCTACAATCATTGGCTGATCAAGACCACATAAAGCCGACGTGGTGAAATTGGTAGACACGCTATCTTGAGGGGGTAGTGGCGAAAGCTGTGCGAGTTCGAGTCTCGCCGTCGGCACCATCAAAAGTAAGCTTGAGCGCATCAAACTGCAATCAAAAGCTTAAGAGCAGCGTATCAAAGTCCTGCATTAATCCCTGCCTCACACCCGAACCCATCTCGCAGGTTCAAAATCTCCCCAACAGTAATAAACTTTTAGGTATATTGTGTCTATGAACGCGCTATGGGCAAACTTTGTTGCCGTTGTGTAGCGACTTGCACAAAGTATTCAACTGCGCCTCTAGCAAGTTTCATTGATCCCACACCAAAAAGGAGTGAATAATGAAAATTCTCGTCGCCACCGATGGCTCGAAAAATGCACTGCGCGCTGTTAAATACGCAGCTGACTTATTAGGCGGCACTTCTGACAAGACCAAGAGCATTACGCTTATTAGCGTGCATGACGATGCTGGCTTGCGTCACGCCAAGGCTTTTGTGGGCAAGGAAGCCGTTGCTGACTATCTCCGTGAGCTCAGCGAAAAAGAACTGAAGCCTGCGATGAAAGTGTTGGATGCCAAAGGCATCAAGCACAATATGGTCATGTTGGTGGGAAATGCTTCTCAGGAAATCGTCGCTGAAGGGCAAAAAGGCAAATATGACATGATCGTGCTGGGGTCCAAGGGCCGCAGTGCGATTGCCGATATGTTGTTAGGCTCCGTCGCGCAGCGGGTGTTAACGCAGGCAAAACAACCTGTTGTATTGGTAAAGTAATGCTTACGCACCTCAGGTATTGAGTGCGGCAATAAAAAAAACGGGCCGGGAAAATTTGTTTCCGGCCCGTTTTTACTTAAAAAGACATAAATTAGGTTGTTTTGTGGTGTTGCGCTGTGACGACACTAATGTGCGGGTAAACCCTCTATTTTTCACCAACTTCCCTTGTTTTGTTGCGGTAACCCAACACAAAGTACTCCCCTAGCCGCTTTTCTGTCGGGATTCATAGCCACAGCGCCTGATTTTTGATGCAATAGCGTCAACTTCCCTTAGCGGAGTTAGGGGGGCGGCAGACAAATGGTTGTTTGTTGCTCTTGTCACTCAAATCTACGGAGATTTCTTAAATGAAAAAGACTCTGCTCGCCGCCGCCCTGTTAGCCGGCTTCGCTGGTGCCGCTTCGGCCCAATCCTCAGTAACTTTGTACGGTATTGTTGACGGCGGTTTGCGTTACAACAATGTCAGCTACTCTAACGGCTCTGGCGCATCAAACTTCGGTTTGGCTTATGGCCAACAGTCGGGCAACCGTTTCGGCCTGAAAGGCGTCGAAGACATCGGTGGCGGTAACAAAGCAACTTTCGTCCTCGAAAATGGTTTTGACCTCGGTAACGGTACAATGGGTAACTCCAGCCGTATTTTCGGTCGTGCTGCTTGGATGGGCGTTGAAAACAACTCATGGGGCTATGTCCGCATCGGCCGTCAGCTCAACTTCGCAACAGAATACGTTGGTCTCCCAGTTGATCCGTTCGGCACAGGCTTTGGCCAGTTGAACATGGGTACTGCTTTCGGTGCTGTTAACACAGACCGTATCTCTAACGCAATCAAGTACCAAACACCTAACATGTCTGGCTTCCAGGCTGGTATTGGTTACTCGTTCGCAACTGGTAATACAGCACTTTACACAGCCGACGCTAACGGCAATGGTAAGACTGGTGCATCCGGTACAGGTTACAACTTCTCCTCTTCAAACAACTCACGTCAATTGACTCTGGGTGCTAAGTACGCAAACGGCCCATTCTACGCAGCTGCATCGTGGGACAAACTGTACGCTGACAATGGCGGTCCTTTGGGTCGCAATGCAACAATCAGCTCATGGAACTTGGCCGGTACGTACGACTTTAAAGTTGTCAAGCTTGCTCTCGGTTACGGTCAGACACGTGACGGCGCAATCTTAGGTCAGGGCACTGGTGTTACAGGCGCGAGCTCAATTGCTCAGCGTTTGGGATCATCTGGCGATCTGGTTTTTGCACCAGCAGTCGGTACAAACAGCTACATCGTTGGTTTGACTGTTCCTGTGAACCCAGTTTCACGTGTGATGTTGTCATGGAACATGTTGACACCTAACACCAACATGCAAGATGCATACAATGCAGCGAACCAGTCTGCATACAACATCGCCTACACATATGACTTCACAAAGCGCACAAACCTGTACGCCTTGTTCGGTTACATGAACAACGTCGGTACTGTTGACACAGCAAAGAGCACCCTCATCGGTCTCGGTATGCGTCACCAGTTCTAAGCAACCGCTTAGAGTTACAGCCTAGCTCCGGTTAGGTTGTTGCAAGACAGTAAATAAGCGAGCCACTCTTTTGAGTGGCTCGCTTATTTTTTAGTGGGTCATTACAGGTAAAACCCTGATGCGGGATGATACAATCTTGAAGTTTTGTGCAACAGCCGGAAACGTTCAATGAATCTGGAACAATACTTCCCCGTTTTGTTATTTATTATGGTCGGTACAGCAATTGGCTTTGCGCTGATTGCTGCAGGCTCACTGATTGGTCCCAATCGCCCCGACGCTCAAAAGCTCTCTCCTTATGAGTGCGGATTTGAGGCCTTTGGTGATGCGCGCATGAAATTCGATGTGCGTTATTACCTTGTTGCCATTTTATTTATTCTGTTCGATCTCGAGATTGCATTTTTGTTTCCCTGGGCGATTGCAAATGGCTCAGTCGGAATGGTTGGTTTTGTCACAGTCATGATTTTTCTGGCTGTCCTGACCGTTGGTTTCATCTACGAATGGAAAAAAGGCGCGCTCGACTGGGAGTAATCCTATCGCGGCAGAGACACATCTATGGCGATTGACGGTATTTTGAAACAAGGTTTTGTCACCACGAGTGCTGACAAATTTATCAACTGGGCCAAGACGGGGTCGATGTGGCCCATGACCTTTGGGTTGGCCTGTTGTGCAGTCGAAATGATGCACGCAGGTGCTGCGCGTTACGACCTTGACCAGTTCGGGATTATTTTTCGACCCAGCCCACGTCAGTCTGATCTGATGATTGTGGCCGGTACGCTTTGCAACAAAATGGCACCTGCCTTGCGCAAGGTCTATGACCAGATGCCTGAGCCTCGCTGGGTCGTGTCGATGGGTTCCTGCGCCAACGGTGGTGGTTACTACCATTACTCCTACTCTGTCGTGCGAGGCTGTGATCGCATTGTGCCCGTAGATGTTTACGTACCGGGCTGTCCGCCCACTGCAGAGGCCTTGGTGTATGGCTTGTTGCAGATGCAAAACAAAATTCGTCAGACCAATACAATCGCTCGTTAAATCAAAAACGCTGAGTGGTTCCTTTTTAGGAATCGTGCAGCTGTTGAACCAGGCTTAAGACATGTCCAGGCTAGAAAACCTGCAACAACAATTGATCGCTTCGTTCGGTGAACAAGCCAAGATCACGCTCTCAACCGATGAGATTACGCTCGAGATTGCACCTGAGCAGTGGCAGTCTTCCTGTCAGCGCTTGCGTGACGAGCATGGTCTTGGTTTTGAAACCTGCATTGATCTATGCGGTGTGGATTACTTGACTTACGGTACGGGTCGTGTGGGTGAGACGCCAGCGGCCTCCGTAGTTCCGCAAGCACGTTTCGCGTTTGTTGCTCATCTGTTGTCCCTCAAACACAACTGGCGTTTGCGCGTGCGCACCTTTGCTGTCAACGCAGAGTTCCCTGTATTGGACTCGCTCGTGAATGTTTGGCCCTCCGTCAATTGGTTTGAGCGCGAAGCCTTTGATCTGTTTGGTATCGTGTTCGAAGGTCATCCAGACTTGCGTCGTATTTTGACCGATTATGGTTTTATTGGTCATCCTTTCCGCAAAGATTTCCCTGTCTACGGCAACGTTGAAATGCGTTATGACCCCGAACAAGGACGTGTGGTGTATCAGCCTGTCACGATTGAGCCGCGCGAAGTCATTCCGCGTGTGATCCGCGAAGACGGCTACGGAGTGGGGCGCTAATCATGGCAGAAATTAAAAACTACACACTCAATTTTGGGCCACAGCATCCTGCTGCACACGGCGTGTTGCGTTTGGTGCTTGAGCTTGACGGTGAGGTCATCCAGCGTGCTGATCCGCACATTGGTTTGTTGCACCGTGGTACGGAAAAGCTTGCCGAACACCGCACATATCTCCAGGCCTTGCCTTACATGGACCGTCTCGACTACGTGTCGATGATGTGTAACGAGCATGCCTATGTGATGTCGATCGAAAAAATGATGGGCGTGACGGTTCCATTGCGTGCGCAATACATCCGTGTGATGTTTGACGAAATTACCCGTCTGCTCAATCACCTGATGTCCTTGGGTTCACACGCACTGGATGTGGGGGCGATGGCGGTATTTTTGTACGCTTTCCGCGAGCGAGAAGATTTGATGGATTGCTACGAGGCTGTTTCAGGTGCGCGCTTGCATGCCGCCTATTACCGTCCGGGTGGTGTGTATCGTGACCTGCCCGATGCCATGCCTCAGTACGGTAAGTCGAGCCAGTACCGTTCCGCAAAAGACCTCAAGGCCATGAATGATGCGCGTTCGGGCTCTTTGTTGGATTTTATCGAGGACTTTACCAATCGTTTCCCTGCCTGCGTGGACGAATACGAAACCTTGTTGACGGATAATCGCATCTGGAAACAGCGTCTGGTAGGTATCGGTGTTGTTGACCCCGAGCGTGCCAAGGCACTTGGCTTTACGGGTCCAATGCTGCGTGGTTCTGGCGTGGCCTGGGATCTGCGCAAGATGCAGCCCTACGAGGTCTACGATCGCCTGCAGTTTGACATCCCTGTTGGTGTTAATGGTGATTCATATGACCGTTACTTGGTGCGTATCGCTGAGATGCGTGAAAGTAATCGCATCATTGCACAGTGCGTCCAGTGGCTCCGTAACAATCCGGGCCCTGTGATGGTCGATAACCACAAGGTGTCGCCACCGCATCGCACTGGTATGAAGTCCAACATGGAAGAGCTGATTCACCACTTCAAACTCTTTACCGAAGGATTTCATATGCCAGCGGGCGAGGCGTATGCCGCGGTTGAACACCCCAAAGGTGAGTTTGGTATTTACATGGTGTCAGACGGGGCCAATAAGCCTTATCGACTCAAGATTCGTGCGCCAGGTTTTGTGCACTTGCAGGCGCTTGACGAAATGTCTCGTGGCCACATGATTGCTGATGCCGTCACGATTATTGGTACTCAAGATATTGTTTTTGGCGAGATCGACCGCTAATTGTTTCAGCTGCGCTTTCACATTGTGCGTTTCAACTGCGTTTTGACTTTGCTATCACCGGATTTAGATCATGCTGCTCTCTGAACAGGCTTACAAAAGAATTGATCGTGAGATCGCCAAGTATCCGCCAGATCAAAAGCAATCTGCCATCATGGCGTCTCTTGGCATCGCCCAAGAGGAAAAGGGCTGGGTCTCACCTGAGGTGATTCAGGATGTGGCCGACTATCTCGGACAACCTGCGATTGCTGTGCAGGAAAACGCGACGTTCTACAACATGTTTGACGTGCGTCCTGTCGGCAAGTTCAAGATCACCGTCTGTACAAATCTGCCTTGCGCTTTGCGTGATGGTGAAAAGACCGCCGACTATCTGAAAAAGAAACTTGGGATTGGTTTTCGCGAAACGACGCCTGATGGTGCCTTTACCTTGATGGAAGGTGAGTGCATGGGGGCATGCGGTGATTCACCTGTTTTGTTGGTCAACAACAATCATATGTGCGTACGCATGGAACGTGAAAAAATTGATTCAATGATCAGCGAGCTGTCCGCAGCCGCCAAAGGAGGCGCAGCATGAGCGCCGCAATATTATCCAAGTACTCGCAGGGCCTTGATGCCGCGCCCGGCATAGATTCGATGGCACTCCATGGACGTCACCTTGGTGCGCAGATCATGGCGGACCTGGATGGCAAAAACTGGGGTCTCGCAGACTACGTCAAGCGTGGTGGCTACGAGGCATTGCGCAAGATTTTGACCCAAGGCATGAGCCAAGAGGATGTGATCGCCGAGGTCAAAGCTTCTGGTTTGCGCGGTCGTGGCGGTGCAGGATTTCCGACTGGACTCAAGTGGAGCTTTATGCCCCGCAGCTTTCCCGGTCAAAAATATCTCGTCTGTAACTCCGACGAAGGTGAGCCCGGCACGTTCAAAGACCGTGACATTCTCCGACTCAATCCGCACATCGTGATCGAGGGTATGGCGATTGCGGCGTATGCAATGGGTATTTCAGTTGGTTACAACTATATCCATGGTGAGATTTTCGAGGTCTACAAGCGTTTCGAAGAAGCCTTAGACGAAGCGCGTCAGGCGGGCTTTCTCGGTGACAACATCCTCGGCTCAAGTTTTAATTTTGAGCTTCATGCCTTTCACGGTTACGGTGCCTACATCTGTGGCGAAGAAACCGCATTGCTCGAGTCGCTCGAAGGCAAAAAGGGTCAGCCGCGCTTCAAGCCCCCATTTCCAGCGAGTTTTGGTCTATACGGCAAACCCACCACGATTAACAATACCGAGACGTTTGCGGCAGTGCCGTGGATTATCCGTAACAGTGGTCAGGCGTATCTCGAAGTCGGCAAGCCCAATAACGGTGGCACCAAACTGTTTTCGATTACGGGTGACGTCGAGCGTCCCGGTAATTACGAGATCCCCTTGGGTACACCCTTTTCCAAGCTGCTGGAGCTTGCGGGCGGCATGCGCGGTGGCTCGACACTCAAGGCCGTGATCCCTGGTGGATCTAGTGCCCCCGTGATTCCTGGCAACATCATGATGGATACGACGATGGACTATGATGCCATCGCCAAAGCCGGTTCGATGCTAGGTTCGGGTGCAGTGATCGTGATGAACGACACGCGCTGTATGGTCAAGTCACTTTTGCGTTTGTCATATTTTTATTTTGAAGAAAGTTGCGGTCAGTGCACGCCTTGCCGTGAAGGTACAGGTTGGCTCTACCGTATGGTGAATCGTATCGAGCACGGTCAGGGTCGCCCCGAAGACCTCGATTTGCTGGACTCGGTCGCGGGCAACATTATGGGTCGCACAATTTGTGCACTGGGTGATGCGGCTGCGATGCCAGTACGTGGTTTCCTAAAGCATTATCGCGACGAATTTGCACACCACATCGAGCATAAGCGATGTGTCGTAGCCCCCTATCTCTAAGGTCTGGACAAAGTTATGGTTGAGTTAACCATCGACGGCAAGAAAGTCGAAGTGCAAGAAGGCAGCATGGTCATGCACGCCGCGCATAAGCTTGGCGTGTACGTGCCCCATTTCTGTTATCACAAGAAACTATCCATCGCTGCAAACTGCCGCATGTGTTTGGTTGAGGTGGAAAAAGCACCCAAGGCGATGCCTGCGTGCGCAACACCTGCAACCAACGGCATGGTGGTGCACACGTGCTCAGAGCGCGCTGTTGCTGCACAAAAAAGCGTGATGGAGTTTTTGCTGATTAATCATCCGCTTGATTGTCCGATCTGTGATCAGGGCGGCGAGTGTCAGTTGCAAGACTTGGCTGTCGGCTACGGAGGCTCGACCTCCCGCTACAACGAAGAAAAGCGTGTGGTGTTCCATAAAGAGCTTGGGCCATTGGTTTCTGCAGAGGAAATGTCACGCTGTATTCATTGCACACGTTGTGTCCGCTTTGGACAAGAAGTCGCAGGCGTGATGGAACTCGGCATGGTGGGTCGCGGTGAGCACTCCGAGATCACGACGTTTGTTGGTCGTACGGTCGACTCAGAGCTGTCGGGCAACATGATTGACTTGTGTCCTGTTGGTGCGTTGACGTCAAAGCCTTTCCGTTACCAAGCACGTACTTGGGAGCTGGCACGTCGCCGCTCGGTATCGCCGCATGACAGTATGGGTGCAAACCTGGTTGTGCAGGTTAAGGGCGATGAGGTGATTCGTGTCGTGCCTTTTGAAAACGATGCCCTGAACGAATGCTGGATCAGCGATCGCGATCGTTTCTCATACGAGGGACTCAATGAGGATCGCCTGACGGTTCCAATGATTAAGGGTGAGGACGGTCAGTGGAAAGAAGCCACATGGTCGGACGCCTTGCAGGTGGTCGCGCATGGCTTGATGGATGTGCGCGATGCTTCAGGTGGTGCGCAGATCGGCGCCTTGGCGAGCGAATACTCGACACTCGAAGAACTTGCCTTGCTCGCACGTGTCACGCGTGGCTTGGGTTCTGAAAATATTGATTTCCGCTTACGCCAGACAGATGCAGCCTTGGATGCGGCGTTGACAGGTACGCCATGGCTGGGTTTCCCCGTTGCGGATTTGGATACGCTTGACCGTGTGTTGATCGTGGGTTCGTTCTTACGCAAGGATCATCCTCTGATGGCCCAACGTTTGCGCCAGGCCGCCAAGCGTGGCACACAGATCTCACTCATCGATATCGCCGGGGATGACCCCCTGATGAAGTTGACAGCACGTGCAACGGTATTGCCTGGTGCTTTGGCACAAACTGTTGCGCAGGTGGCTGTTGCTATATCCAAACTCAAAGCGCAAGAAGTCCCCGCGGCCTTGGCTTCGGTGCAACTTGATGCCGTCTCTCAGGCCATCGCGCAAAGTCTCTCGAGTGGTGAGCGTGTCGCGATCTTGCTCGGTAATACTGCCGTCAATGCCCCTGATGCCTCGACCATTGCCGCCAATGCGCAACGCATTGCTCAGTTGTCAGGGGGGAAGTTTGGTTTCTTGACCGCAGGTGCCAATACGGTGGGCGGATATCTTGCAGGCGCTGTGCCAGCCAAAGGTGGCAAAGGTGCTGCTGCGATGCTGTCACAGCCACTCAAGGCATATGTTGTTTTGCATGCAGAGCCTTTGCTTGATGCAGACAATGGCGCACAAGCCGTCGCGACACTCAAGGCTGCTGAGTTTGTGGTGGCCTTGACGCCTTATGCATCGGGTGCGCGCGATTGGGCGAACGTCATGTTGCCTGTTGCACCTTTCACAGAAACCTCAGGCACTTTTGTCAATGCCCAAGGCACCGCCCAAAGCTTTAAAGGTACGGCGACTGCACGTGGACAGAGCCGTCCAGCGTGGAAAGTCTTACGCGTCTTGGGTAATGTCTTGCATTTGGCTGGCTTTGATGACGAGTCTTCCGAGACGGTTCGCGATGCTGTGCTGGCCAATGGCGTGGATGCGCGCTTGTCCAATCAAATCCAAGCGACACCTGGCATTGCTTCCGGTTCGGTACAAGGTTTGCAGCGTGTCACAGATGTACCGATCTACCGTAGTGATGCGATGGCACGCCGTGCACCGGCCCTGCAAGCGACAAACTCTTCGCGCGCACCAGTTGCGCGGATGCACGAGCAGACCTTGACGAGCTTGGGTGTGATGGCGGGTCAGCAGGTCCGGGTGAAGTCTGCAACGGGCCAGATTACGCTGACTGCTGAACTAGATAACACCCTGGTGTCTGGTGCGGTGCGTATCGCCGCCGCGTTTGAGCAAACGGCCGCACTGGGCAGTGCCTTCGGTCAATTACAAGTGGAGCGTGCCTGATGGAGTGGCTGAACGTTCTTGAAACTTTTGGTACGGATCTGCTGGGTCCAACACTCTGGTTAGTGGTTTGGACAATCGTCAAGATTTTGGTGATTGCCGTGCCGATTATCTTGTGTGTGGCGTATCTCACTTATTGGGAACGCAAGATGATTGGCTTTATGCATATTCGTCTTGGACCTAATCGCGTAGGTTTTCGTGGCTTGCTTCAGCCTTTTGCTGACGTTTTCAAGTTGTTGACCAAAGAGGTTGTCGTCCCAAGTCAGGCAAACAAGATTCTATTTATCTTGGCGCCAGTTGTGACGCTGATGCCGGCACTGGCTGCTTGGGCTGTCGTGCCTTTTGGTCCAGAGTTGGTGTTGGCGGATGTGAATGCCGGCCTAATGTATGTGATGGCGATTACCTCGATTGGTGTGTATGGCGTGATTGTGGCTGGCTGGGCCTCGAACTCCAAGTACGCGTTTCTGGCAGCCATGCGCGCCTCAGCGCAAATGCTTTCCTACGAACTCGCCATTGGTTTTGTGTTGGTCACGGTGTTGCTCGTGTCTGGTAGTTTAAACATGACAGAAATTGTCAATGTCCAGACGCGTGGATGGTTTGCTGACATGGGTCTGAACTTCCTGTCCTGGAACTGGTTACCGCTGTTGCCACTCTTTGTGATTTACGTGATTTCCGCTGTCGCTGAAACTAACCGTCACCCGTTTGACGTGGTGGAGGGTGAGTCAGAAATTGTGGCGGGTCACATGGTCGAGTACTCGGGAATGGCCTTTGCGCTGTTTTTCCTTGGCGAGTACGCCAACATGATTTTCTTGTCTTGCATGGCCGCCATTATGTTCTTGGGTGGTTGGGCGGCACCTGTTGAGTATGCGCCTTTGACTTGGATTCCTGGCTGGATTTGGCTTGGACTCAAGACCTTCTGCGTCGTGTCATTGTTCATCTGGTTCCGTGCGTCATTCCCACGTTACCGCTATGACCAAATCATGCGCTTGGGTTGGAAAATTTTTATCCCTCTGACGGGCGTGTGGCTGGTCGTAGTTGCGATCTGGATGCAAACACCCTGGAACATTTGGAACTGACCGCGACTCGACGGCAAAAAAGGCATTTATGGAAGCGATCAAGGATTTTTTCGGTAGCCTCTTGCTCCTTGAACTACTCAAGGGCATGAAGCTGACTGGCAAGTATTTTTTCAAGCGCAAGATTACGCTGCGCTATCCGCAAGAAAAGACACCTATGTCTCCGCGTTTTCGTGGTCTGCATGCGTTGCGTCGCTATCCAAATGGCGAAGAGCGTTGTATCGCCTGCAAACTATGCGAGGCTGTTTGTCCCGCAATGGCGATCACCATTGAATCAGAGCAACGTGAGGACGGTTCCCGCCGCACTACACGTTATGACATTGATCTGACTAAGTGTATTTTTTGTGGATTTTGCGAAGAAAGCTGTCCAGTGGATTCGATTGTCGAAACACACATCCATGAGTACCACGGTGAAAAGCGTGGCGACTTGTATTTCACTAAAGACATGTTGTTGGCCGTGGGCGATCGTTACGAAGACGAAATCGCTCGTAATCGTGCCATCGATGCGCCTTATCGCTGATCGCCGAGGCTTAAAGAAATCATGTTTATTACTATCCTTTTTTATGTCCTCGCCTTTGTATTGGTGGTGGCGGCCTTTCGTGTCATTACAGCCTCTAGCCCTGTCACCGCGGTATTGCATCTGATTTTGGCTTTTGCCAATGCCGCCATGATCTGGATGTTGCTCGGCGCCGAATTTCTCGGTTTGCTCCTAGTACTGGTTTACGTCGGTGCGGTGATGGTGTTGTTCTTGTTTGTCGTGATGATGTTGGACGTCAAAATGGAAGAGTTACGCTCCGAGATCAAAACCTACTTGCCAATGGGCTTGATAGTGGGTTTGATCATGGTGGTCGAAATGTCTTTTGTCTTGTCGACCTCATGGGGACAGGTGGGCCCTGCCGCAGACATGGGCGACGACTACAACAACTCGCGTGCCTTGGGTGAGTTGATGTACACAGAATATGCGTTTGCTGTCGAGGTCGGTGCCGTCCTGTTGTTGGTGGGTATGATTGCCGCGATTTCTTTAACGCTGCGTAAGCGTCGTGATGTGAAATACAACGATCCTGCAGCCGCTGTGCGCGTGCGTGCAGCCGATCGCGTTCGACTCGTTGACCTGCCGAGTCAGGAAGCCGTCAACGCTAAATCGGGAGACCAAGCATGATGACGTTGACATTGCCCCATTTTTTGGTGCTGGGCGCCATTCTGTTTGCTATTGGTGTATTCGGGATTTTTTTAAATCGCCGTAATTTGATTGTCTTGCTGATGTCAGTTGAATTGATGCTGCTGGCAGTGAACATGAATTTCGTCGCGTTTTCCACCTGGATGGGTGACGAGGCGGGTCAGGTCTTTGTGTTTTTTATCCTGACTGTGGCTGCAGCAGAAGCTGCAATTGGTTTGGCGATCTTAGTGCTGCTGTTCCGTAATCTCAGCACGATCAATGTTGACGAACTTGACCGCCTAAAGGGCTAATCGGGATATAGAAGAATATGTTTAGCTCACCTAGTCTCTATTTAGCCATTGCACTCGCGCCTTTATTGGGCGCAATATTGGCTGGCTTGTTTGGTACGGGTTTCCTGGGCCGCCAGATCGGACGTCGCGCTTCGCACATGATCACGATCGCGCTGGTTGCGTTTTCAGCGATCGGTTCGGTACTTGTCTTGATCGATGTGTTGAACGGCTTGCGTTATGACGGCACGGTCTACACCTGGATGATGCTCGGCCAGGCCAAACTTGAAATTGGCTTTTTGATTGATCCGCTGTCGGCCTTGATGATGGTTGTCGTGACGTCCGTCTCACTGATGGTGCACGTATACACCATTGGTTACATGTCGGAAGACCCTGGTTACCAACGTTTCTTTTCCTACATTTCATTGTTTACCTTCTCCATGCTGATGCTGGTGATGGCAAACAACATGGTTCAGCTGTTCTTCGGTTGGGAAGCAGTTGGATTGGTCTCCTATCTGTTGATTGGCTTCTGGTACACCAAGCCGACGGCGATCTTTGCCAACATGAAAGCCTTCTTGGTGAACCGTGTGGGTGACTTTGGTTTTGTGCTTGGCATTGGTTTGTTGTTTGCCTATGCCGGTACGATGCATTACGGTGAAATTTTCAAGCAAGCAGGTGATCTCGCCAAAGAAACGCTCCCTGGCACGAGCTGGATGCTGGTAACTGTTGCGTGTATCTGTTTGTTTATTGGTGCGATGGGTAAGTCAGCCCAGGTACCTTTGCATGCCTGGTTGCCCGATTCAATGGAAGGCCCCACGCCAATTTCTGCGTTGATTCATGCTGCCACGATGGTGACAGCTGGGATTTTTATGGTGGCGCGCTTTTCGCCTATTTTCGAGCTCTCAGATGTCGCACTTTCGTTCATCATCATCATTGGTGCGATTGGCGCGTTGTTTTTGGGTATCTTGGGCATTATTCAGACAGACATCAAACGCGTTGTGGCGTATTCGACGTTGTCACAATTGGGTTACATGACAGTCGCCTTGGGTGCGTCGGCTTACTCGGTGGCAATTTTCCATCTGATGACACATGCGTTTTTTAAAGCCTTGCTGTTCCTTGGCGCAGGCTCAGTCATCATGGGTATGCATCACGATCAGGATATCCGCAACATGGGTGGTTTACGCAAGTACATGCCCATCACGTGGATCACGTTCTTGATCGGCACCTTGGCGCTGGTTGGGACACCGTTCTTTTCAGGCTTTTACTCCAAAGAGCACATCATCGAGGCGGCTGCCGCGTCGACAGTCTGGGGTGCTGGCTTTGCACAGTACGCAACCTTGATTGGCGTGTTCGTGACGTCGCTCTACTCGTTCCGCGTTTACTTCCTTGTATTCCACGGCAAAGAGCGCTTCGATACCTCGGGCGGACATGATCACGCTGCACATGCGCATGCCGATCACGTTCACCAAGATCACGCGCATGACAGCCATAAGCATGACGACCATGGCCATCATGGTGGAACGCCTCACGAGTCACCCTGGGTCGTGACATTGCCCCTCGTATTGCTGGCGATTCCTTCGGTGATTGCGGGTGCGTTCTTATGTGATTTCTTGTTGTTTGGTGGCTACTTTAAAGACACGATCGTTGTGCTGGCGCAGCATCCTGCAATGGCGACCATGGCGAAAACATGGCACGGCTGGGTGGCATATGGCTTGCATGCTTTTGTGACGGTTCCTTTCTGGCTGATGATTGCGGGTGCGGTGGTGGCCTGGTATTGCTACCTCATTAACCCCAAGGTACCGGCTGCAATCCAAGCCAAACTCAAACTCATCAACTGCATCTTAGAAAATAAATATTTCTTTGACTGGTTCTACGAGCAAGTGATTTCACGCGGCGCACGTGTGCTGGGTAAAGGTCTCTGGCAGAAAGCGGATCGCGGCTTGATCGATGGTTTGTTGGTGAATGGTTCCGCCAAAGTTGTTGGTGCCATTGCCGCTGTGAGCAGACGCTTACAGACAGGGTATATCTACCACTATGCATTTGCGATGATCATCGGCCTGATGGCGGCGATCACCTACATTATCTTTGGTACTAAATGATGGCGAGCGAGATGGCTTCTTTTTCTACCCCTTGGCTCACGCTTTCGATTTTTGTCCCGATCGTTTGCGGTTTGATTGTGCTGGCACTTGGACGTGATGATCGCCCAGGACTAACGCGCAGCCTTTCTCTGTTTGGCGCCATCATCAGTTTTCTGGTGACGATTCCACTGTATCTTGGTTTTGATAGCTCAACAGCGGCAATGCAGTTTGTTGAAAAATCAATCTGGATCGAAGCATTTGCGGTGTATTACCACCTCGGTGTGGATGGTATTTCAGTGTGGTTTGTCTTGCTGACAGCCTTTATCACGATCATCGTGGTGATTGCGGGCTGGGAGGTCATCACCTCACGTATTTCCCAATATATGGCGGCGTTCCTGATTTTGTCGGGATTGATGATCGGTGTGTTTGCTGCACTCGATGGCCTCTTGTTTTATATCTTCTTTGAAGCCACCTTGATACCGATGTACATCATCGTGGGTGTGTGGGGTGGCCCCAACCGCGTGTATGCAGCGTTTAAGTTCTTTTTGTACACGCTGATGGGATCACTCCTGACCCTGGTTGCATTCCTCTATTTGTGGAATGCTTCTGGCGGCTCGTTCGATATCCTGACATGGCACACCTTGCCCCTTGACTCGACACCACAGTTATTCATTTTCTTTGCTTTCCTGGCGGCCTTTGCGGTCAAGGTGCCAATGTGGCCTGTCCACACTTGGTTGCCTGACGCGCACGTTGAAGCGCCCACAGGCGGCTCGGTGGTGTTGGCTGCGATTATGCTCAAGCTCGGCGCGTATGGCTTTTTAAGGCTGTCGTTGCCCATCGTGCCGGATGCGGCGGTAAGTATGTCAGGCTTGATGATTACCTTGTCATTGATCGCGGTGATCTATATTGGTCTGGTCGCGCTGATTCAAGATGACATGAAAAAGCTGGTGGCTTATTCCTCCATCGCGCACATGGGTTTTGTCACGCTCGGCTTGTTTATTTTTAATACCGCTGGTGTTGAGGGTGCCATTGTTCAGATGGTCTCTCACGGTTTTGTTTCTGCTGCGATGTTCTTGTGTATTGGTGTGCTGTACGACCGCATGCATACCCGCGACATTTCAGCTTATGGGGGTGTCGTCAACACCATGCCCAAATTCGTCACGTTCTTTGTTTTGTTTTCTATGGCCAATGCAGGTTTGCCCGCGACCAGCGGATTCGTAGGTGAGTTCATGGTCATCATGGGCGCCGTCGA
Source organism: Burkholderiaceae bacterium (assembly GCA_023653055.1). Lineage (GTDB taxonomy): Bacteria > Pseudomonadota > Gammaproteobacteria > Burkholderiales > Burkholderiaceae_B > Zwartia. Next base: position 25,044 of record JAMNXR010000012.1, read on the forward strand.
GTACAACTTCTGGATCGGTTTGTTGGCTGCAACAGCGCTGATCCTCGGGGCGGCCTATTCACTCTGGATGGTCAAACGCGTCGCGTTTGGTGATTCGGCCAACGAACATGTGCGCGAATTGCATGACTTGTCCTCCAGAGAATTCCTGATGCTCAGCATCATGGCAATCGCTGTGATTTTTATGGGTGTATATCCCAAGCCCTTTACCGACGTCATGCACGTTTCGGTTGAAGCCCTATTGCAACACGTGTCTATTTCTAAACTGTAAGCCTCGCCATGATGCAATCCCAATTCGATTTCGCCCTGGCCGCACCAGAAATTATTTTGCTGGTGCTGGGTATGGTCATTCTGGTCCTGGACGCGATGAGCCAGTCACCACGGCGCACGCTGGCCTACGTCCTTTCTCTGCTGACGCTTGCACTCCTGACTGCCGTCTCGGTTTGGCAGCTGGGGTTAGGCATGGTTGGAGAAACCTTCTCCGGTCTGTATGTGGCAGATCCGTTTGCCCACGTCCTCAAAATTGCCTCCTACATCGCGGTGGCGCTCACGCTTATTTACGGTCGTGAATACATTCAAAGCCGTGACATGTTGCGTGGGGGTGAATTTTACGTCTTGGTGCTGTTTGCCTTGTTAGGGCAGATGGTGATGATTTCTGCAGGCAACCTCCTGACGATCTACCTTGGCTTAGAGCTGATGTCGCTTGCCCTATATGCCCTGGTCGCCATGCGCCGCGATCATGCCCAATCAACCGAAGCCGCAATGAAATACTTCGTTCTGGGCTCGCTTGCTTCGGGTTTCATGCTTTACGGCATGTCGATGATGTACGGTGCGACAGGCAATCTGGATTTGAAAAATATTGCAGATGCTGTGAGTTCGGGACAGATCGATTTCCTGCCATTAGCCTTTGGTGTGGTGTTTTTGGTGGCGGGCTTAGCATTTAAGCTCGGCGCGGTGCCTTTCCATATGTGGGTGCCTGATGTCTATCAAGGTGCTCCGACTGCGGTCACCTTGGTGTTGGCGGCAGCCCCTAAGCTTGCCGTCTTTGCGATTACCGTCCGGATGTTAGTGGTGGGTTTTGGAGAGCTCACAGTGCATTGGCAGCCTATGTTGCTGATTTTGGGTGTGCTGTCACTTGCGATTGGTAACTTGACTGCCATCATGCAGACCAATTTCAAACGAATGCTGGCGTACTCCACGATTTCTCACATGGGTTTTGTCATCCTTGGTCTCGCCTCAGGCGCTTTGGATGGTGATATTCAGGCGAATACGTCTGCCTACGGTTCGGCCTTGTTCTATATCTTGACCTATGTCTTGACGACACTCGCGAGCTTTGGCTTGGTGATGTATCTGTCCCGCGAAGGTTTTGAATGTGAAAATATTGATGACCTCAAGGGTCTCAATCGTCGTAGCCCATGGTTAGCCGCCATGATGCTGATTTTGATGTGTTCCTTGGCAGGACTGCCACCGCTGGTGGGTTTCGATGCAAAGCTCTTGATTCTTCAGGCTTTACTTCAGTCGGATCGACTTTGGCTTGCGGTTGTTGCCGTCATGTTTTCATTGCTTGGTGCCTTCTATTATTTGCGCGTGATCAAGGTTGTTTACTTTGATGAACCTGCAGAGCCAGTGACGCCTATCCCAGCAATGGGTGCCATGTCCAATGGACTGATGTTGATCAACGGCATGCTGGTGCTCGTGCTGGGTCTGATGCCTGGTCCCTTGATGAGCTTGTGTCTGCAGGTCATGTACGCCACACTTTCTTACTAACTGAGAAAGTTGTTCAGCGCATTTGGTTGCTACCAGAAAGGTTGTTACTGATGAATCAAAATGCTGCAGTTTGGTTGTTGATTTTGCTGGCTGCTGTGGCGGCGAATTTACCTTTTATCAATGAAAGGTTGCTCGCTGTTCTGCCGCTCAAGCACTTTTCAGGTGGTATCAAACCCTTTTGGGTGCGGGTAGTCGAATTACTCTTTTGGTACGCGGTGATCGGTCTGCTCGGCATGCTGTTTGAGCGCATGATTGGCAATACCTTTACGCAACGCTGGGAATTCTACGTCACAGCCTTTACTTTGTTTGTGGTGCTGGCGTTTCCAGGCTTTGTTGTACGCTATTTGCTCAAGCGATAGGCGATCAAACGTTGAAGCACTTCAACTGATTATTTTTCAAACCAATTCAACACACCATCCAAGCCCGCGACGTTAAGCGCAAAGCGGGCTTGCGCACGCACCACAGGCTTAGCGCGATAGGCAACCGAATACCCCGCTAGTCCAAGCATTTTGAGATCATTGGCGCCATCACCAATCGCAATGATTTGCTCAGGTTGCGCACCGAGCGCTTGTGCAAACTGCATGAGCGTATCGGCCTTACCTTGAGCATCGAGAATTCTACCGTTGACTTCACCCGTCAGCAATCCGTTTGAGGATGCTAAAACATTGGCATGTGCCGCATCCAGATTAAGTAACTGCTTCAGTTTTTCGGTAAAAAAGGTAAAGCCTCCAGAGACCAGCAGTACTTTTATGCCGGCCTGTTGCGCTGTTTGAATGAGTTGCTCGGCTCCAGGATTGAGTCGTAACTTTTGGTCATAGACAGCTTGCAAAACGTCAGTGGAAAGACCTTTTAAAAAGGCGACGCGACGAATCAGACTTTCAGAAAAGTCCTTAATCTCGCCTCGCATCGCCGCCTCAGTGATGCTGGCGACTTGCTCCTTGACGCCACCGAAGGCCGCGATTTCATCGATACATTCAATGTTGATTAATGTCGAGTCCATATCCATGGCCAACAGTTTGCAATCGGTCAGTCGTGCCCCAGCTGAAACGTACGCGGTATCAACATGAACGCGTTCGCCCCACAGTCTAATTTCTTCACGTACGTTTGCATCTGTATTGACACCTAGAATACGCGCGGCAGTCGTGCCCAATCGCTGAATGCCAGAGGCTTCGGCAATCGCTGCGGCGTGCTCAATCAATTCGCCTGAGAGGGCGGGAGACTGGATGACTAAGTTTTGTGCGGTCATAGGAGCGGTCAAAAAGGGCAAGAAGTGGAGTAGCGTTAATGTAACGCCTTGAGCACGGCACGCGTGGCATCAAAGCGTGCGGGCACGTCGGAGGCTTTAATTTCAATCCGTAGCTTGTCCTGTCCTGAAAAGCGAATGTGACGCTGTTTCTGGACAAGCTCAATGAGTTTAAGCGGGTCGACAGGTGTATTTTGTTTGAAATGCAACACAATCTGAGTCTCGCTTGCATCAATTTTCTGCAGTCCCAATGGCAAACCGAGCAGTCGAAGTTTGTGCGTGGAAATAAGCGTGCGTGTTGGCTCAGGCAGCTTGCCAAACCGGTCGATCAGTTCCTCTTGAATCGCAATCAGGTCGTCATCGTTTTTCGTATTAGACAGGCGTTTATAAATAGACAGTCGGGCATGTACGTCACCGCAATAGTCGGCGGGTAAAAGGGCAGGCGCATGCAGATTGACCTCGCAGCCTGCGCTAAAAGGAGCATCCAGATCGGGTTCTACACCGGCTTTTAATGCTCTGACAGCCTCATTTAGCATGTCGTTGTACATAGAAAAACCAATTTCCTGGATATTGCCTGATTGCGATTCACCCAGCACCTCACCGGTGCCGCGAATCTCTAGATCGTGCATGGCCAAGAAAAACCCAGAACCGAGTTCCTCCATTGCCTGAATCGCTTCCAAGCGTTTTTTGGCGTTCTTGGTAATGGCATCCTCGCCAGGCGTCATCAGGTACGCATAGGCTTGATGATGTGAGCGTCCGACACGTCCGCGTAGTTGATGAAGCTGCGCTAAGCCGAAGCGATCGGCGCGGTGAATGATGATGGTGTTAGCGCTGGCAACGTCAATGCCTGTTTCAATAATCGTCGTGCAAAGCAAGACGTTAAAGCGTTTTTGATAAAAGCCCTTCATCACCTGTTCGAGATCGCGTTCGCCCATTTGGCCGTGTGCGACGGCGATCCGCGCCTCGGGGACGAGCTCTTCAAGCCGCGCACGGCGATTGTGAATGGTTTCGACTTCGTTATGTAAAAAGTAAGCCTGTCCACCGCGTTTAAGTTCACGCAGCAAGGCTTCACGCATGGTGCTATTGTCTTCGCGCCGCACAAAGGTTTTGATGGCGAGACGCTTTTGTGGCGCCGTTGCAATGACCGAAAAGTCACGGATACCTTCGAGCGACATGCCAAGCGTGCGCGGGATCGGCGTGGCGGTGAGTGTCAATACGTCGACTTCGGCACGCAGTGACTTGAGCGCTTCTTTTTGACGGACACCAAAGCGATGCTCTTCATCAATGATCACCAAACCGAGCCGTTTGAAGTTAACGTCTTTAGATAAAATTTTATGCGTGCCAATGACGATATCAACGGTGCCATCAGTAATGCCTTCGATCGCGCTCTTAATTTCCTTGGCAGAGCGAAAGCGTGAGAGCTCAACCACCTTGACGGGCCAGTCAGCAAAGCGATCAGAAAAGGTCAGTGCGTGTTGCTCGGCCAGAAGCGTGGTGGGGCAGAGCAGGGCCACTTGTTTGCCGTTTGCAATCGCTAGAAAAGCTGCGCGCAAGGCAACTTCGGTTTTACCAAAGCCCACGTCGCCACACACTAAACGATCCATGGGACGCCCTGAGGTCATATCCTCAATGACGCACTTGATGGCTGCGGCTTGGTCGGCTGTTTCCTCAAAACCAAACCCTTCGGCAAAGAGATCGTAGTCGCCTAGAGGCAGCTTGAACGCGAATCCTTGTCGCGCAGCACGTTTGGCATACAGGTCGAGCAATTCTGCGGCGGTATCCCGCACTTGTTGTGCGGCTTTGCGTCGCGCCTTGTCCCACTGTCCGGAGCCCAACAGGTGGAGAGGGGCAGACTCTGAGTCGGTGCCACTGTAGCGGGCAATGACGTGGAGTTGTGAAACAGGTACGTAAAGTGTCGTTTTGTTGGCGTATTCGAGAAAGAGAAACTCCATCTCGCCTTCGCCCATGTCCAGGTTGACGAGTCCGTGATAGCGCCCGATGCCGTGTTGGGCATGGACGACCGGATCGCCCTCGCGGAGCTCGGACAGGTCGCGGACCATCGCTTCAACGTTGCTGGCGCGCTCTTGGTCGCGCTTGCCGCGTCTCGCTGTGCCACCATGACCGGGGTACAGATCATTTTCTGTAAGAAAAAGAAGACCCTGGGCGGGAACGGCAAAACCTGTGGAAAGGGGCGCAACTGTAATACCAAAGTGCGCATCCCCATCAAGAAAAAGCGCAACAGATTCGGTCTGCGCATCGGGCACTAAGCCGTGTTCTGCCAGCATTTGAACGATGGTTTCACGACGACCATGCGAGTCGGTGCACAACACAATGCGTTGCTCACTGTTTTGACTGCCTGCGCGACCTGCCCGCGAAGTCTGTCCGGAGTGGGTAAGCAACCCACGAAACTTGGCCAACGGATCGTCCGCTCTGCGTGAAACGCCGATATCGGGCGCTGCGGCAAAATCTGGGTGTTTTGAGTCGGCAGTCAGTGCCAGTCTTGGAAACGCCTTGAGTTGTTCAAACAAGGCTTCGCTTTGTAAAAACAGTGCCTCAGGTGGCAGGACGGGGCGTTCACGATCGCTCTTGAGAAAGTTGTAGCGCGTCGCTGTGTCTTGGGTAAACCGTCGCATGGCATCATCAATGTCGCCAAGCGTCACCATGATCGTTTCTGTTTTTAAATAATCAAACAGCGTGGCGGTCTGTTCAAAAAACAAGGGGAGGTAATACTCAACGCCCGCAAAAGGAATGCCGTTGCCCATGTCACGATAGGGGAGTGCGCGTGAGGGATCTCCTTCGAATACTTCGCGGAACGTCGCACGAAAGTGATTGCGGGCTGCCTCATCCATCGGAAATTCGCGCCCCGGTAGCAGTTGGACTTGACCTACGGGGTAAAGACTGCGCTGCGTATCGATGTCAAAGGCGCGTATGGATTCAATTTCGTCATCAAATAAGTCGATACGGTAAGGTACGACCGATCCCATGGGAAACAAGTCAATCAGACTGCCTCGGACGCAAAATTCACCTGGCGCAGTGACCTGTGAGACATGCGCATAGTTAGCTAACGTCAGTTGCGAGCGCAGGGCTGATTCGTCGAGTTTGTCTTTTTGCTTAAAAGAAAACGTGTAAGCCGCCAAAAATCTAGGCGGCGCGAGCCGATACAGCGCGGTTGTGATGGGAACGGTTAGGACATCGACCTCGCCAAGCATCAAGGCATGCAGGGTACGTAAGCGCTCTGAAATCAGGTCTTGGTGTGGTGAAAAGCTGTCATACGGAAGGGTTTCCCAGTCTGGCAGTGGGCGAACCCTGAGTCCGGGTGCAAAGATTGGAATTTCCTCTGCCAGGCGTTGAGCCTCCAGGGGCTCGGCGGTCAGAATCACTAGCGTCTTGCCGCTCGCGGCTGCGAGTTCAGTCAATAGCCAAGCGTCCCCCGAGCCAGCAGGCGTGGGTTGCGCAAAGCGCAGACCGGGCTTAAGTGAGGCGAGTAAAGAAGAAACAGAGTGTGAAACAGTCGACATTGACAGGAAATCGCAGGAGTAATCGCGCATGAAAAAGCGCAGGTGTTGCGCGACATATCGGTATATCTGACACCGACGAATCCATTGATTATAAAATCATCTGAATATGACACCTTCTAAATCCCTGTTGACTGTCCAAAATCGGATCGTGGCCTTGGTGCCGGCGGCAGGTATTGGTGCGCGTGCGCTGGGTGCGGGCGAGGTCAACCTCCCTAAACAATATCGCGTGTTAGCGGGTCAGGCGATGCTTAAGCATTCCGTGCAGGCCCTGCTGGCAGACACCCGGATACAAGAGGTCAGGGTGGCCGTAGCGCCAGGGGATCCCTATGCCCAAACGGTATTGGCTGGCTTGCCGAGAACACATTGCTCACCCTGTGGGGGCGCCACGCGTGCGCAGACCGTTTTAAACGCCCTCAGTGAGGCGCAGCTTGCACCAGAGGATTGGGTCTTGGTGCATGATGCTGCACGCCCAGGACTGCCTTTAGACGCTTTGGCGCGCCTGATTGACGCATGTTTGGCGGATGGCGTGGGTGGCCTGCTGGCGATGCCGGCGGCGGACACCCTTAAACAGGCGCAGCCCCTGCGTGATCACGTTGCGCGAACGGTTGATCGTAAAGGGCTCTGGCTCGCCCAGACGCCGCAAATGTTTCGAGCAGGTTTACTGCTCAAAGCGTTAATGCGCGCGGTGACTGCATCCGAGCCCCCCACGGATGAGGCTCAGGCGATGGAAACATTGGGTTATGCACCAATTTTGGTGAGAGGTTCAGGGAAAAACACCAAAATTACCTGGCCTGAAGATTTTCAATGGGTGGAGTCTTGGTTATGAGTGATTTTGCCTTGCGGATTGGACAGGGTTTTGATGTGCATGCTCTGGTTGAAGGACGTCCTTTGGTACTTGGGGGCGTCACCATTGAACACACACACGGTTTACTGGGGCACTCGGACGCAGATGCGCTGTTGCATGCTGTGACGGATGCCCTACTTGGTGCTGCGGGACTCGGGGATATCGGGCGCCTTTTTCCTGATACCGATCTCCAATACAAAGGTGCGGATAGTCGGATGTTGTTGCGCGAGGCCTATCAAAAGGTGTTGGATGCGGGCTGGCAACTAGTCAATCTGGATGCAACGATTCACGCGCAAGCACCAAAAATCGGACCGCATGCACCCGACATTGTCAAAAATATTGCAAGCGACTTGGGCGTCCAGGCTGGTGATATCAACATCAAAGCCAAAACCAACGAAGGATTGGGACACCTTGGTCGCAAAGAAGGGATCGCGGCCAATGTCGTCGTGTTATTGCGCCGACGCTGATCGTCTATGGCGTGCCGCCTCAAGTGTCGCGCCCATTTCTTTAAGCAACGATCTGATTGGCTTAACCATCGCTATTTAAGATAAAAATTTCGACTTGAGCCGTGAGCCCACCACCGGGTCGAGGACTAAAGGTCAGGTTGCCGTTCATGTGCTGTAGCAGGCGATCCACAATAGCAAGTCCGAGCCCCGTGCCTGATGCGCCCGTTCGCGCAGAGTTACCCCGCGAAAACGGCTTGCGAATATGCTCAAGATCGTGCACGGGGATGCCCGGACCGCGGTCAGAGACTTTAACCTTCAGTGACTGGCTGTTTCCGTCCAAAGTGATATCGAGCACTGGAATACCCGCTGGATTGAGACCGTAACGTCTCGCGTTTTCAATGAGGTTGGTGAGGATGCGTCGCAAATCAGTGGCGGATACCTGTGCATAAAGTTCTGGCGCGATCGTAGCGGTGAGTGTGCCGCCAGCATGCGTAGTCAGGCAGCGTTCGCGCTCAATGACTGCAGTCACTAAGTTTGAAATATTGAGGGCGGCGTGAGGCTCTTGACTTGCGGGCCTGGCATAGTTCATGAGTTGCGCAAGAGAGTGATCAATCTGGGCGAGATCCTGGTCAATCGCCTGCCGTCCGACGTCGTTCATGTTGCTCATTTCGACTTCGAGTCGCATGCGTGTCAATGGTGTACGAAGATCGTGAGAGATGCCCGCCAGCATCAAGGCCCGATCGGCATTCGCTTGATGAATTTCGCGTGCCATGCGATTAAAGCTACTGTTGAGGGTACGTATTTCACGCGCGCCCGTTTCCGGCAATGCAGGGGGCGAGGTGCCCTTTGAAACTAAGTGCGCCGCGCGCGCCAGACGCGCCAGCGGACGGTTGATATAAGACACCCCAAAGGCTGCCCCGATAAGTGATAGCAGGAGTGCGGCAGCACCCCAGCTCAACCACTCCACGCCTCCAGTCAAACGAATTTCGTGACGCTCAAACGCAAGCCAATATTTTTCATGATTAAGCCGAAAGCTCACCCAAAAGCCTGGCACCTCATTGACGGACCACGCCAAGATGGTTTCTTCGCCAAGCTGTCTGCGTACCAGTTTGGCCACGCGTTGCCAGTATCGTCCACTGGGCAAAGGTTCGATCACGTCAACACCTGTGCGGGCATAGACATCCAATCCCTCGCGGAGTGACAGCGTACGGAGAAGATCTCGACGCTCTTGGCTGGGCGCATAGGTGAGCGTGGTCAAAGTGAGGTTGACCGAGGTCGCAATCCGTTGGCTCATCTGCGCCGCACGCGGCCCCATTTCGAGGCTAAAAAACACAAGGACCCAAGCCCCTAGGCTGGCAAGCATGAGTGCGGAGAGCAGAAGAAAACTTCGTGTGAAGAGATCAACTTGGGAGAGGATATGCAAGAGCCAAGACCAACCGCAACGTATCGCGTTTACCCAATGCAATATTTGCTGTCTGAGTTGGTGCTTAAGCGTACTAATTCCTGCCATCTGGAACGAAAACGTAGCCCATCCCCCAGACTGTCTGGATAAACGAGGGCTTTGCAGGATTGATTTCAAGGAGTTTACGTAGTCTCGAGATTTGTACATCTAGGCTGCGGTCAAACGCCTCATATTCACGCCCGCGCGCAAGCTCCATGAGTTTGTCTCGAGACAGTGGAATCTTTGGGTGACGTGCGAAAACTTTTAAGACTGAGAATTCGCCTGTCGTAATGGCCACGATTTGTTGATCCCTCATGAGGGATCTTGTGGCGAGGTTGAGGGTATAAGGCCCAAAACTGATAGATTCGTTATCCTGACCGGGTGCGCCTGGATGCTCTTCGGAACTGCGGCGCCTGAGTACCGCATTGATGCGGGCGAGCAATTCGCGTGGGTTGAAGGGTTTGGATAGGTAATCGTCCGCACCCATTTCGAGTCCAATGATGCGATCAATTTCCTCAGCTTTTGCCGTTAGCATAATGATGGGGGTTTGGTCGAGGTTGGCGCGTAGGCGTCTACAGATAGACAAACCATCCTCACCAGGTAGCATTAAATCAAGCACAAGCATATCGATGTGTTCGCGCTGCAGAATTTTGTTCATTTCTCGGGCGTCCTCAGCAGTCAGGACGCTGAAGCCTTGCTCTGTCAGATAGCGACGCAGCAAGTCACGTAGCCTCGGGTCGTCATCGACGACCAGAATTTTCCGTGTGAATTGGGTATTTAAAGTATTCATAAATAAAAATGTAACCGTGGTCGCGGCATAAACGTGCGGATCTCACAGGGTTTTACAAAAGCTGACATTTGCTTAACAAACTGTGACAATTTGTTTCAATTTTCCAAAAAAATGCCAGAGTCGGCGGGTATTGATCGTTGTACGCTGGGGTTCATTACAATCTCACCATGACAAGAATTCTGGCATTTGAAACCTCGACCTCCACCGGTACCGTTGCCCTGCTCTCTGAGCGAGGGGCCGCTGTGATCGTCACGCAGCGCACCATCGAGGGCACGACGGGGCATGCTGCCGAAATACTCCCTCTGGCGCACGCCATTTTAGCTGAGCTGAACTTGACTCAAAAAGACCTGACTGCGGTCGCATTTGGGCAGGGACCTGGCGCGTTTACGGGTGTGCGTGTTGCGTGTGGCGTGGCACAAGGTATTGCACTCGCCTTGGACATCCCTGTGATTCAGATCGGTGCGCTTTCTGCCGTGGCCTCCCAGGCTGCTGCGCGTCACCCTGGCGCGTTGCTCTATGTGGCACTAGATGCCCGTATGGATGAAGTCTATTTTGGCGTCTATGCTTGCGACACCTCGGCCGAACTTGTCGCGGTTCAACCCCCTGTCTTGTTGTCGGCCACGGATGTGCAGTTGTTTATTGCGCAGCGTCAGTTTTTTTGGCAACAGCGCTTACCGGACTGTGCGGCTGTGACCCTCGTAGGGGAGGGTTGGAGTGTTGTGCAGCGAATCTGCCCTCATCAAGCATTGTCTGAGATGGGTGATGTGGATAATGTGCAGGCGCGTCCCGAAGCTGGCGCGGTGGCGATGTTGGCTTTGCAAGCTTTGAAAGCAGGCCTGACCATTCTTCCCGAACATGCTGCGCCAATGTATCTGCGCGATAAAGTAGCCTTTACCACGCTGGAACGCGCGCGGGGTGATGGGGGTAATCCTCGTGCGCAGGTGCCGAGCGCGGCTGCGTTGCTGCCAATGCTCAAAGCGGACTTGCGCGAAGTGGTTGCACTCGAAGCTGCGGTTCAATCCTTTCCGTGGACACTCAAAAATTTTGAGGATGCGCTTGAGGCAGGCTATGAAGCGTGGGTCTTGCGCACAGAAGACGGGCTTCAAGGTTTTTCCATCACGATGATGGCCCCTGATGTGGCACATCTTTTGGTGATTGCGGTCGCGCGGGACGCTCAACGCCGTGGTTATGGCAGACAAATGTTGGCGCACGTGACAAGACAGGCGCGCGGTGCGGGTGCGGAGGGCGTCGTACTCGAGGTTCGACCCTCAAATCTGGGGGCATGTGCGTTTTATCAAGACGAAGATTTTGTGCAGATCGGCGTCCGACGGGATTACTATCCAGCAGCAAAGGGTCAGCGCGAAGACGCATTGATCCTAAAAAAGAGCTTTGATCACTGATGACCCATCCGCAATCCAACACACCTCAATATTCTGCTTTACAGCTTGCTTGGTTGCAGGAACTCGGCATTGAAAAACCTTGGTTGCCGAGTGAGCAGTTTGTTCCTACAACAGTCAGCGCCCCTGTTTCGGTTGCGGTGTCCAAGGCGCCTGTCGTATCCGCCGAGGCCGTCGTCTCAGCGGCTCGTCCAATGGCGACGCGTCCCTCCGGCGCTTCAGGCGCGCGTGTGGTGGCCTCCGCGGCGTCTTTGTCCGCAACAGACGCGCCGGTCGATACGCGTGCGCTTGCTGCGGGTGCAAGTGATATGGTGGCTTTGGCAGACATCATTCATGCCTGTCAGGCGTGTGGGCTTTGTCGGGAGCGGCAGCAAGCGGTTACCGGCGAAGGCGTCATGCAGCCCGCCATCATGGTGATTGGCGAGGCACCGGGAGACTATGAGGACCGCCAGGGCAGACCTTTTGTGGATCGTCCTGGCCTGATGCTGGACAACATGTTGTCCGCCATTCAAAGTAGCCGAACCCAAAATGTGTATGTGAGTAATATCGTCAAGTGTCGTCCGCCCGGCAACCGTAACCCAAAGCCGGCAGAACTCTCTGCATGCAAACCTTATTTGCTGCGTCAAATCGAACTTGTGCGGCCCTTTAGTATTTTGGCGGTGGGGCGTGCGGCCCAAGCACTGCTCGAAACAGACGAGTCTCTGGACAACCTGCGTCAGGTCACCCATTCACTCTTGGTGGCAGGACAAAAAATCCCGTTGATTGTGACGAGCCATCCGGTCACTTTATTGAATCACCCCGCTGAAAAAGCGGCAGTCTGGCAGGATTTATTGCTCGTCAAGACCGTTTCTGGCCTCTGACGAGCGTCTCCAGCGTTGTAAAAGCTTAAAGCGCCTTGCCATGACCTTCTTGACCGATTTGGTCTAAAAGGTGAGGGTCTTTTTTGAGGTTGCGGCGGTTCCAACGGAGCATGGTGACCATCAAGATCGCGACGATTCCCCCAAACATCCAAATAATGACATCGATGGAGCAGTCGAGCCAGAGCAACAGTGTGTAGACGGCGACCATCAGCAAAATATTGAGCTGTTCATTAAAGTTTTGAACGGCGATCGAGTGTCCTGCAGACAGCAGAACGTGTCCACGATGCTGCAGCAATGCGTTCATGGGGACGACAAAGAGTCCTGAGGTGAGTCCAATCAAAATCAGCAATACATAAGCTACCCAAGGCAACTGTGTGCCAAGAATGTTGATACTCATGGAGTCGTTCACAAAAGGCATCAACATCACGATAAAGCCCATTGCGATCCCGAGCGGCAGAACCTGAAGAGCTTTAGGGAGAGGTATGCGTCCTGCCAAAATTGAACCTACGATGGTGCCGAGAGCGGTAATGCCCATCAGGATGGAAGCCTGATCGAGGCGATAGCCCAGATGGCTTTTGCCCCATTCGATCACAATGAGTTGCAGTGTGGCGCCTGCGCCCCAAAACAACGTCGTCACACCCAGAGATATTTGTCCGAGCTTGTCACGCCAGAGAATACGCACGTAGCCGGCAAAGGTTTGGACGAGCTTGATTGGATTTCTGTTTTGCTTGGGGTAGACGATGTTGGTGTTGGGGATCAATAAATTACAAGTTGCAGCAGCGATATAGACAAAAGCAATCATTAAAATGGCGGCTTCTGCAGGGGTGTCGACCAATTTGCTGATCCAAGCATGGCTTAATAGCCAGGACGAGACCGTTGGTGACACCAGAATGCCGCCGACGACCGTGCCAAGAATGATGGACAAAATTGTCAGACCTTCAATCCAGCTATTGCCTTTAACAAGCTGTAACGGATGAAGCATTTCCGTCACGATGCCATATTTTGCAGGGGAGTAGGCTGCAGCGCCGATCCCGACGAGGGCGTAGGCCACGCATACAAGCGCCACTTGCCCATCCTGCGCCAGCCCGAACATGGCGTAAGAAAACATCAATAAACAGCCGCTGACTTTGATGGCATTGGTCAAAAACATCACGCGCCCCTTGGGGAACGAGTCTGCCACTGCACCGACAAAGGCAGCAAGTAAGACATAAGAGGCGGCAAACCACCATTTCATCATCGGTGCCATCCAATCCGGGCCGTGAAGCTCTTGAATGAGTGCAATCGCAGCGATAAACAACGCATTATCTGCAAGCGAGGACAATGCCTGCGCAGCCATGACGGTAAAAAAGCCTCGATTCAAGATGGTTTCCCGAAAAAATGAACGCACGCCACAATGCGGTATTACGCATAATAAATGAATGGGGGATTCCCCCTAGTTTTGTCCCCTCTTGGTATGGACTGTTAAAAGCCTTTTGACGGCTTGGTTGTCAGTTTTCTGCTCAGGCTGCGTTATGATCTTGAGGATTCCATCCGAGATTGTGCCTATATTGTGCGTCTGACCCAGATCAAACTAGCGGGATTCAAGTCCTTTGTCGATCCGACCGTGATTCCTACCCCCAGCCAGCTCGTGGGCGTGGTGGGTCCGAACGGCTGCGGCAAGTCTAATATTATCGATGCAGTGCGCTGGGTGATGGGCGAAAGCCGTGCCTCGGAGTTGCGCGGTGAGTCGATGCAGGACGTGATTTTTAGCGGATCTGGCCAGCGCAAGCCCTCTGCGCGCGCATCTGTTGAGTTGGTATTTGATAACAGCGATGGCAGGGCGGTGGGCCAATGGGCGACCTATGCCGAAATCGCTGTGCGGCGGGTGTTGACGCGAGATGGCACTAGCAGCTATTTCATTAACAACCAGCAAGTCCGTCGTCGTGACGTCAATGATATTTTCTTAGGCACCGGCTTGGGCGCCCGCGGTTACGCCATCATCGGTCAGGGCATGATCAATCGCTTGATCGAAGCCAAACCAGAAGAGCTCCGTGTTTACCTCGAAGAGGCCGCTGGCGTCTCGCGCTACAAAGAGCGTCGCCGCGAAACAGAAAACAGATTGTCCGATACACGTGAAAATCTCGTCCGTGTCGATGATATTTTGCGGGAGCTCACTTCTCAGCTCGAAAAACTCGAATCCCAAGCAGAGGTTGCGCGCGAGTACCGCGCACTGCAAGCAGAGGGCGAGGGCAAGCAAAATGCCTTGTGGTTCCTAAAAGAAGCCGCGGCACACGAAGAGCGCGCACGTACACAACAAGACATCGAGCGAGCGCAAACCGAACTCGAAGCCTCGATGGCAGGTTTGCGCGCAAGCGAGGCGGCCCTTGAGTCGCGTCGCCAAGCGCATTACGCCGCTGGCGATGCGGTGCATGATGCCCAAGGCTTGCTCTATGAATCCAATGCCAAGGTCAGTAGCCTCGAGGCAGAAATCCGTCATGTCGTTGAGTCACGTAATCGCGTTCAAACACGACGCTCGCAGCTGCAGGTCCAGATGACGGAGTGGGATTCGCAAAAAGAACATTGCGTTTTGCAGATCCAAGAAGGTGAAGACGAGCTGATGACCAGTGCGGCTCGCGCTGAACAAGCGCGTGAGCTTGCGATGGCCGCCCAAGAGGGCTTGCCAGATATTGAGGCCCGAGTCCGCCAAGCCGCAGCACAACGTGAGGAAATGCGCGCCACGCTCGCGCGTGTCGAACAAAGTCTTGCGCTCGTTGCGCAGACGCAGCGGGATTCTGACCGACAGTTACAGGCCCTTGAATTGCGCCGTGAGCGCCTCAAGCAAGAGTTGCAAGGTGTTGATGCCCCAGATGTCGAGGCGCTTGAACGTTTGACGGGTGACAAGCTTGTCGCCGAAGAGTCTCTCGAAGAAGCCCAGGGTGGTCTCGCTGAACTCGAAGACAAATTGCCCGATGCTGATGCGCGTCGCGCCCAGGCGCAGCAACAAGCGCAAGCCGAAGCGGAAACGCTAGCCCGTCTCGATGCACGCTTGACGGCATTGATGAGATTACAAGAGGACGTGCAGAAAAAGGGTAGCCTTGAACCCTGGCTGGCCAAGCATGAGCTTTCTTCGTTGGCCCGCTTATGGCAAAAGCTTCATGTCGAACCTGGTTGGGAAACTGCCCTGGAAGCAGTGCTCAATGAGCGCATGACAGGACTCGAGGTGCGCAATCTTGACTGGGCGCGTGCGTTTGCAAATGATGTACCACCTGCACGCCTGGCTTTTTATCAGCTACCACCTGCCGCGCCCGTAGCACCCGCGCCCGCTGGACTCAATCCACTTGCCTCTGTGTTGCGCATTACTGATCCTGAGTTGCGCACATTGCTTCAGGCTTGGTTAGGCAATGTTTATATTGCTAAAGACGTCACCGAGGCGCTTGCCGCGCGCGCGTCGCTTCCCACAGGTGCCACGTTAGTGGTACAAGGTGGACACTTGGTAGATGCCAACAGTGTGCGCTTTTATGCCCCTGACTCAGAGCAGTCTGGATTGCTGGCCCGTCAGCAGGAAATTGAAAATTTACAACGAGAAATAAAAGCCCATCAGCTCATTGCGGATAACTCTCGTTCTGCTGTTGCGCAAGCCGAGTCTGCGTGGCAGCAAGTGTCGCAGGCCTTGCCGCCCGCGCGTCAGCGCGTGTCTGAAATTACGCGTCGCTTGCATGATTTGCAACTCGAGCACACGCGCTTGCAGCAACAAGTCGAGCAAACCCGCGAGCGTTCCGGGCGACTGGAGCAAGACATTGCCGAAGTGATTTCTCAGCAAGAGGAACTGACTGCTGCCAAACTCGAAGCCGAAGCCCGCTTCGAAGAACTGGATGCAGAAATTGGCGTGCAGCAGGAGACGTATTCTGAAGCGGAAATGGCCGGTGAGGCACTCTCCGAAGAGGCCGAAACTGCGCGTAATCGTCTGCGTGATCAGGAACGTGGCGCGCAAGAAGCGGAGTTTGCAGAGCGCGGAATACGCGCACGGATTGCCGAGTTGCAACGTAACTTGCAGCTTGCGACTGAGCAAGCTACACGTGCGCAGCAAGAGTTGTTGTCCTTGGAGTCTGAGCTTTCGACCTTGGATGCTGCAGCGGCCGAGGCTGGATTACAAGAGGCCCTAGAGTTTCGCGCGGAAAGAGAGGAGACGCTCGGTCGCGCACGAATCGAAATGGATACGCTTGCTGCTCAGCTGCGCGAGGCGGACGAGGCGCGCTTGGCGATCGAGCGCTCGCTTGAGCCGCGCCGTGAACGCATCATGCAGCTTCAGTTGCAGGAGCAAGCTGCGCGTCTGGCAACAGAGCAGTTTGCTGAGCAACTGAACGAGCGTCAGGTGGATCGCGCGGCCGTGCAGGCTTCTTTGCTCGATCAGCCTGATGAGTGGCAGCGTCCCGCTTGGTTGCAGTCCGAAGTGCAGCGAATTACTAAAAAAATAGAAGGCTTGGGTTCTGTTAACTTGGCCGCGCTGGACGAGCTGACTGCGTCGCGTGAGCGCAAAAACTATCTCGATGCACAGTATCTGGATTTACAAACTGCAATCGACACACTTGAAGATGCGATCCGTAAAATCGATCGTGAGACACGTGATTTGTTGCAGACGACCTTTAATCAGGTCAATGGACATTTTGGTGAGTTGTTTCCAAAGTTATTTGGGGGCGGCGAAGCCCGCTTGATTATGACGGGCGACGAGATTTTGGATGCCGGTGTTCAAGTCATGGCGCAGCCGCCAGGCAAGCGCAATACGTCGATTCATTTGCTCTCCGGGGGTGAAAAAGCCCTCACAGCGACGGCGTTGGTGTTTGCGCTATTCAAGCTCAATCCCGCTCCGTTCTGCTTACTGGATGAGGTGGACGCACCGCTGGATGATGCGAATACCGAGCGTTATGCCAATCTCGTGAGTAATATGGCTGACCACACACAGTTTTTATTTATCTCACACAACAAGATCGCCATGCAAATGGCACGTCAGCTCGTTGGCGTGACCATGCAGGAGCAAGGTGTTTCGCGTATTGTGGCCGTTGATATCGAATCCGCATTGCAGCTTGCCTCTGAAGCTGCATGATTACCGAGGCAACATATGAGTGAGTTGCAAATCTCTCTGATAGTGATCGGTGCAGCAATTATCGTTTTGCTGCTTGGCTTTAACTGGTTTCAAGATCGTCGCGTGCGGCGTCGGATGCAGGCGCAAATGCCTGTCATTGAGCAAGATCCTTTGCTTGGGGAGTCTTTTGCGGCCGCTGAAGCGCGACGTGAACCGGGTCTTGGTGGAGGACAGTCTTTTGCACAGCCCGATGCGACTGCAGCGTTGAGCGCGATCAATGATCATCCCGACGGGGCGTTAGATGAACAAGGTCCGGATCCATCAACTGAAGTCGTGATCGAAATTACGTTTCAAGGTCCGATGTTGGGGGAAGACCTCCTGCCCTTGCTTCAGCCTCTGCGTAGCGCAGGTCGCAAAGCTGTTCGAATTTTTGCGCAAGACATCGAGGGGCAACTGGATCTTCGTTTGCATGCGAGCGGCCAATACGTCGCGGTGCATCTCGCTGTATTGCTGGCCAATCGGAGTGGGGCACTCTCTGCGATCGAATGGTCCCAAATCTGGAATCGTGCGCAGAGCTTAGCTGATCAATTAGAGTCCAATATCGAAGGGCCCGATCAGCAGTTCGTGCTGGATGCAGCATCTCGTTTGGATGACACCTGTGCCGCGCTCGATACCCAGGTCGGTTTGACCTTGCTGCTTGGTAGTATGCGGCCTGTCCCTGAGGTGACCGCAGCGGCCCAGGGAATGGGTTTTGTCCCCTTTAATGGTGGACTCGTCTGGTTGGGTGATTATGGGCTGGTGTGTTTTAGTTTGTCTCGCTCGGATGCAGAGTCTTTTGACGCGGGCATGGCGAGTGTGGATCGCCTGTCTCTGCTTTTGGATGTGCCCTGTAGTCCGGTCGATACGCGGGCCTTTGCCAAAATGTCAGAGATTGGCTTTGAACTGGCACGACGGATTGGCGGTGAACTGGTAGATGATCAATTGCGTCCCTTGCAGCCGGGTGCTGAAGTGTCGATTGATGAGAAACTGATGACCTTGTATTCGCAGCTTGAAAAGGCGGGTTTCGCTGCGGGCAGCCCTCGCACAAGACGTGTTTTTGTATAAAACGGACCTTTAAGAATGGATGCGTTGGACTCGGTCATCGCACGCTTAAACTGGCTGTGTAGTGAGATTGAACGACACAATCAGGCGTACTACGTGCACGATACGCCGGTTGTCAGTGATGCGCAGTACGACACGCTACTGCGCGAACTGCAAGCACTTGAAATGGCCCACCCTGAGCTCATCACGACGGACTCGCCTACTCAACGCGTGGGCGCTGCTCCTCTGGCTGCTTTCGGTAGTGTGACACATCGTGTACCGATGCTGTCACTGGGTAACGCCTTTGAAGACGCAGAAGTGCGTGCCTTTGATAAGAGAGTGTCTGAGACGTTGCGCGCTGCGGGCAAACTGTCTGCTTCTGAAGAGGTTTCTTATTTTTGTGAATTAAAACTTGATGGGCTCGCCATTAGCCTGCGCTATGAACAAGGGCGGCTCGTACAAGCCGCGACGCGTGGTGATGGGCAGACGGGTGAGGATGTCACCATGAACATCCGAACGATCAAGTCTATCCCGCTCAAGTTAAAAGGGACGGGTCAGGATATTCCTGAGGTGCTAGAGGTGCGTGGCGAAGTCTTTATGAGTCTCGCCGATTTTGATCGTCTGAATATTGCACAACAGGCGCGTGGCGAAAAGATCTTCGTCAATCCGCGTAATGCAGCTGCTGGAAGTTTGCGCCAACTCGACTCTCGCATTACCGCACAACGCAGCTTAAGTTTTTTTGCTTACGGCTGGGGAGATATTGGTGCTGTGCAGATGCCCCGTCATAGCGATATGCTCGATTGGCTAGCGCAGTTAGGTTTGCCTGTAAATACGTCCCAGCATGTCTTGGCGCGTGGTGCGGATCAGCTCCTCACGTTCTATGCCGAAGTGGGTGCGCGGCGTGCAACGCTGCCCTATGACATTGATGGTGTTGTCTACAAGGTCGATGATTTGACTGCGCAGCGGGTGCTGGGTTTTGTCGCGAGAGCACCGCGTTATGCCATCGCGCATAAGTTTCCCGCGCAGGAAGCCACCACAGAATTGTTGGATATCGAGGTGCAGGTTGGGCGAACAGGCGCGATCACGCCTGTGGCGCGTTTAGCCCCAGTTTTTGTCGGAGGGGTGACAGTCACAAATGCCACACTCCATAACGAGACGGAAATTTTGCGCAAGGACGTCCGCATTGGCGATATGGTTATCGTTCGGCGTGCAGGCGATGTGATTCCTGAAGTCGTGGGGCCCGTGTTGGCGCAGCGCCCAATTTTTGCAACTTCTTTTGTGATGCCGACGGCCTGCCCTGTTTGTGGCTCAGCGATTGAAAAAGTAGAGGATGAGGCCATTGCGCGCTGTACGGGTGGTCTATTTTGCCCAGCGCAACGCAAACAAAGCTTGATTCATGCTGTGGGTCGCAAAGCGCTTGATATTGAGGGCTTAGGTGAAAAGCTCGTTGAGCAACTCGTTGATCGCGGACGTATCCATTCTTTGGCAGAGCTCTTTACCTTACGCGTCGAAGAGTTGGCGGAGTATGACCGAATGGGTCGTAAGTCGGCTGAGAATCTCATTGAGGCGATCGCGCAAGCAAAGCGGCCTCAGCTCAATCGTTTGATTTTTGCTTTAGGTATTCGACATGTAGGCGAGACAACTGCACGCGATTTAGCCTTGTGTTACGGCTCGATTGAGGCGTTGATGCAGGCTCAACCAGAGACGCTATTAAATGTCCCTGATGTGGGGCCTGTTGTGGCAGGGTCGATCGCAAGATTTTTTGCAGAGCCTCATAACCAAGAGGTCGTCCGGGCGTTGCGAGAGCAGGGTGTTGAACCACAGGCACCACAAGCGCAGCAAAGCGCTGGACTCGCAGGCAAAACGTTTGTATTAACTGGGACCTTGCCGACATGGTCGCGCGAAGAGGCATCGAGTCAAATTATTGCTGCAGGCGGAAAGGTCAGTGGCTCTGTTTCGCGCAAAACGTCTTACGTTGTTGCGGGCGAAGAAGCGGGGAGTAAGTTGGAAAAAGCGACTGAACTTGGTGTCGCGATTTTGGATGAAGCAGGCCTCAAGGCATTGCTTGAGGCCTCGCAGTAGATCCCGTGTTTACTGGATCTTGGCCTTGCCGCGCAGTTGAGCCTGGTAGGCTGCAAGTGCCTGTTCACGCATCATCTGCTCGAGTTCTTTGCGAACCTGATCCAATGGTGGGAACTCGACGGGACGAATGTCCATGACTTCAATAACGTGCCAGCCAAACTGTGACTGAACAGGCTTGTCTGCCAACTGACCTTTTTTGGTGGCGGCAACAGCCTTGGCAAAAGGCTCGACATAATTTGAGTTAGGCGCCCAACCCAGATCGCCACCTTTGGCAGCACTGCCAGTGTCTTTGGACTGTTTAGCTAACTCTTCAAACTTGGCAGATTTGTTTTTGAGCTTGTCCTGAATGTCGTTAGCCGTCTTTTCGTCTTCAACCAAGATGTGGCGAACGTTGTACTCAAACTTGTCGGCTTCAGCCTTTTTGAGTTTTTCGTATTCGGCTTTCACAGCATCATCAGTGATGGGATTCTTTTTCAGGTAGTCAGCCATCAAGGCCTGAACCAAAATGCCCTGACGTGCTAATTCGAGCTCGATGGCGACAGCAGGATCCTTGGGGATACCAGCGGCATCAGCGGCTTGAACCATCACCTGACGGTTGATCAACTCTTGCTTGATCTGGTCGCGCATTTCTGGAGAGTCGGTCGCACCGCGTGCCACCAGCAGCTTTACAAACTGATCGACGTTCGCCTGGGTAATTGCTTTGCCATTCACGGTGGCAACATTTTGAGCATGAAGGGGTGCAACCAACACGAGTGCGGCGGCGAGCATAACGATACGTTTCATGAATTTCCTTTGGAAGGCGCCCGAGTGGTCAGCGCAAGCGCATGAATCGGGTGTGGGATTAAATCGCGCAAAAGATCATACACCAGCCGATGTTGCGCAATCATCGGACGGTGATTAAAACATTCAGCCACGATCGTGGCACGAAAGTGACTGGCATTGCCTGGGTTGCCAGAGTGACCAGCATGAAGATGTGACTCGTCAACGATATCGAGTTCGAGGGCATTGAGCGGAGCAAGACGCTCGCGCAGCAAGGTCATGTGAGGATTGATTGTGCCGCTCACGGTTTGTTTTCCTTGGCATCCGATCCAACTGACACGTCTTTAGGTTCGTCCTGCTGCATGTGTTTTCCGAGCCAAACGGATTGTGCGATCACAAAGACAATCAAGAGTGCCATTAAGCCAAAGACCTTAAAGTTGACCCACTGATCCTGAGTGAATAATCCTGAAAATGCCACAAACAGATTCAGTCCACCCGCCACGATGAAAAAGAGTGCCCAGCTCAAGTTGAGCTTATTCCAAGCTGCGCTCGGCATGGCGACTTTTTCACCTAATAGTTTTTGCATAAGGTTTTTGTTCATCAGGTATTTGCTGACAATCAAGACGCCACCAAATAACCAATACAGTACTGTCGGTTTCCATTTAATAAATGCATCATTCTGAAGCCACAGTGTTGCGCCACCGAAAAATACGATGACGGCAAAGTTGACCCAGTGCATGGTTTCAATCGGTTTGCCCGTGAGCTTGATCCAAAGGATTTGTAAAACTGCTGCGGCAATGGCCACGGCTGTTGCGACATAGATGTCCGCAAATCTGTACGCTACAAAAAATAAAATAAGAGGAAACAGATCGAAGAGGAATTTTTTCATGTTTTGACTGGCTCGAATGTCAGCGAAAGAGAGTTGATGCAGTAGCGCCGGCCAGTCGGGGGCGGACCATCTGGAAAAACGTGACCTAAGTGGCTATCGCAGACATTGCACATCACCTCAGTGCGCACCATGCCGTGCGACATATCTGTCTCTTCTTTGACATTTTCAGGATCGAGTGGCTCAAAATAACTTGGCCAGCCACAGCCTGCATCAAACTTTGTGTCCGAAGCGAATAGCGCGGTTCCACAGCCTACGCAGCGATAAATGCCGTATTCGCGGTGATCCCAATAGCGTCCCGTAAAGGCGCGCTCCGTGCCTTTTTGACGGGCAACGTAGTATTCGTCGGCGGAAAGCTGGGCTTTCCATTCAGCATCAGTTTTATGAATTTTTGACATACTTTACTTGGAGTGAGCGTTTTGGAAAAAGTTCTCATGCATAATCGTTCACCATGTTAATCGAGTTTAAAAATATCTTTGTTGAGCGCGAGGACCGTCAAGCACTGGCGGACCTGAGCCTAAGCCTGTCTGAGCGTCGTATTGGGGTGATTGGCCCAAACGGCTCGGGCAAGAGTACCTTTATTCGTCTGATTAATGGCTTGTTGCTCCCGAAAACAGGACAAATTTGTGTCGATGGCCTCGATACGCGTAAAGATGTTGAAAAGATACGCAGAAAGGTCGGTTTTGTATTCCAAAACCCTGATAACCAGATTGTCTTTCCGATCGTGAGTGAGGATATCGAATTTGGTCTCAAACGACGTGTGCCGGAGCCAACCCTCAGACGTCAACGCGCACAAGAGGCTTTAGACCAGCTTGGCGTGCTACATCTTCAGGATCGCTCGGTACATGCCTTGTCTGGAGGCGAGAGGCAGCTAGTCGCACTCGCGGGCGTGCTGGCGACTCAGCCTGAGATCTTGGTGTTTGACGAACCCACCACACAACTGGATTTGCGTCTGCGTAATCGCTTTGAGCAGCATCTGGCATCGTTGACGCAAGCGGCGGTGATTGTCAGTCATGACTTAGCGTTGATGGGCACCATGGATCGTGTGCTGGTGCTCAAAGACGGACGACTCGCGTTTGATGGTGCACCCGATGCGGCTTGCGCCTGGTATCGGACGCACTGCAGCTGATGGGCTCATTTTATTTTCCGGGCGATAGTTGGCTGCACCATAGGGCGGCAGGTCAAAAGCTTTTACTGCTGATGCTGGCCGGAGGGGGCTTGATGTGGGTGCATGACTGGCGCATCCTTGCCGCAGTCGTTTGCATTGTATTGTTGTTACTGCAGCAGTCAGGTGTACGCTTCCGACAACTGTGGCAGCACATTCGTGCCTTAAGCTGGCTGGTATTGGCGCTCGTCGTCTTTACAGCGTTCGTGCAGTCACTCCCTGCGGCCCTAGAGGTGGGTCTACGCATGACGGCGCTGCTCTTGGCGGCGTTGTTGGTGTCGATGACGACCTCAATCGCTAAAATGATGGAAGTCTTGATTTGGTTACTACAACCCTTTCAAGCGCTGGGTTATGTCAACAGCGAGCGTGTGGCGCTTGTTTTTGGACTCACCCTGCGACTGATTCCCGAGCTGAGTTTGCAATGGCATGAGATTCGTGAGGCACAGGCCGCACGTGGCCTAAAAGCAAATCCTCTTACAATGGGCGTGCCGATGTTGTTGCGAACGCTCAAGCGCGCGCAGGAAATTGCTGACGCACTAGATGCTAGGCAATAACGCGTCTGACAAATGTTCGATCACCTCATTCTGGGTGATTCTTGCTCAATGACCGGAATACCGATGTTAAACACTAAAGATCTCGTGCTGGTTGCACTTTTTACCGCAATGATTATTGTGCTGGGTCTGATTCCACCCGTGCCCGTGCCTTGGGTGCCAGTTCCCGTCACGTTACAAACCTTTGGGGTGATGCTGGCCGGCTTGATATTGGGTCCCTGGCGGGGTGGGCTGGTGGTGTTGACCTATGTGCTGATCGCGATGATCGGAATCCCTGTATTGCCAGGTGGACGTGCTGGACTCGCGGTTCTGGCGGGTCCGACAGGTGGGTTTTTGTTGGGGATGATTCCTGGCGCTGTGGTCACGGGCTGGCTGGCCGGACGGCTAAAGACAAATCGTGCTGGCAGTGGACAGCAGGGGTGGTCCGCTGCAGCCCCTCAGGTCTTTCGTTGTTGGTTAGCGGGTGTGGCGGGAGGCATGGTGGTGGTCTATGCCGTCGGCATTCCATGGCTTGCCATTGTCACGGGCATGGGATTGACCAAAGCAGTCTGGGCAATCGCAGTGTTTATTCCCGGTGATTTGCTAAAAGCCCTGATCGCGGGCATCGTCGCACAACGTGTGCGACGACTCGCTCTCGTTTAATTTTGCTTGAGCGCTTTACGTCGCTCAAGCCAGGCACCAAACTCTCCAACGATTCCGCGGCGGAAAGCCAAGACGCAGATCACGAAAATCAGTCCGATCACAATCGAGACAGATTCACCGAGTCGTTGAAACCATTCGATCCCAGTCCAACCCGTGAGTGTCGCGCCGAGCTCGCCTACTTTGTTTTCTAGCAAGACCACGATAAACGCACCAATGACTGGACCGATGAGTGTGCCGAGGCCGCCAATCAGCGTCATCAAGATCACGAGTCCAGACATTTGCCACGTTGCATCGGTGAGCGTCGCAGAAACAAAAATCAACATCTTGGTCGAGCCTGCAAGGCCCGCCAACATGGCGGATAAGACAAAGGCCAACAGTTTGAAGCGATCAACGTCATAGCCAAGTGAAATGGCACGTGCTTCATTTTCTCGAATGGCTTTGAGGACTTGTCCAAAAGGAGAGTGCACGGTGCGCCATATGATAAAAAAGCCCAAGACAAAAATACCCATCACCACGTAGTAGAGATTGAAGTCGCTTTTTAAATCAATCAAACCAAACAAGGTACCCCTAGGCACGCCTTGCAGGCCATCCTCGCCACCCGTGAAATTGGCTTGCAAGAAAAAGAAATACACCATTTGTGACAATGCCAAGGTGATCATCGCAAAATAGATCCCGCTACGTCGAATGGCGATGGCTCCCATCGCAAGTCCGAGTATGCCGGCCACGAGCACACCAAAGGCAAGCCCTACTTCTGTAGGAAAGCCCCAGAGCTTGATTGCATGTCCCGAGGCGTAGGCAGCACTCCCCAAAAAGGCTGCGTGACCGAAGGAAAGTAGGCCTGTAAAGCCCAGTAGCAGGTTAAAGGCGCAGGCAAACAGCGCATAGCACATGATCTTCATGACGAAGACGGGATAAATGCCCGTCAAGGGTATGAGCGCTAAAAGGATCAGTGCCAGTAAATAGCCGAGATTCTGACGATTCATTTTTCTTTTCCAAACAAACCGGCTGGGCGAATCAATAAGACAATCGCCATGATAATAAACACAACTGTACTTGAGGCCTCAGGCCAAAAAACTTTAGTCAGTCCTTCGATCACGCCAAGTCCAAGACCTGTCACGATCGCGCCAAGTATCGAGCCCATTCCACCAATCACCACAACGGCGAACACCACAATAATCAAGTTTGATCCCATCAGCGGTGAAACTTGAATAATGGGGGCGGCTAACACGCCTGCAAAACCTGCCAGAGCGACGCCAAAGCCATAGGTTAAGGTGATCATGAGCGGCACATTGACACCAAAGGCTTCTACGAGGCGAGGATTTTCAGTACCGGCGCGCAACAATGCGCCGAGCCGTGTGCGTTCAATCACGAACCAAGTAATCAGGCAAACCGTGAGCGAGGCCACAACGACCCAAGCACGATAATTTGGCAGCATCATGAAGCCGAGATTCGTGGCACCCCGAAGTGCTTCGGGCGAAGAGTATGGCTGCCCTGAGGCGCCATAGAAACTGCGGAATAATCCCTCGATGAGCAGCGTGATACCAAAGGTCAGTAACAGACCATACAGGTGATCGAGTTTGTAGAGGTGTTTTAAGAGAAACTTTTCAATCAGGATACCGAAGAGGCCAACCAAGATCGGAGCCACTATCAGCATGACCCAGTAGTTCAAGCCTAAATAATTCAGTCCCATCCAGGCAAGAAAAGCGCCCAACATGTACAAAGCGCCATGTGCAAAATTGATCACGTTGAGTAAGCCGAAAATGACGGCGAGACCCAGCGACAAAATGGCGTAGAAAGAGCCGTTTACCAGGCCCAGCAAAAGCTGTCCCAGAAACGCTTGCAAGGGAATACCAAAAATAGTGATCATCGTCTGCCTACTTCATCAAGCCTATTGTCAGAACAGCTTTAATGCCCCCGGGCACCATGTGCAACGGGGGCAAGGTCTGATTATTTCTTGACGAGTTTGCAAGTGGACTCAGACAACTTGGTGAAAACCTCTTCACCAGGCAACACAGCGATTTGCTTGTAGTAGTCCCAAGGTCCTTTGGACTCGCTTGGCTTTTTGACTTCCATCAAGAACATGTCGTGCACCATACGACCATCTTCGCGGACGTAGCCGTTTTTGGCAAACATATCATTGACTTTATTGGACTTCATCCATTTCATGACGGTATCGCCGTCATCGCTACCCGTTGCTTTAATCGCGTTGAGATAGAACGATACAGCGGAGTAGTCACCGGCTTGAATCATTGAAGGCTTACGTTTAACGCGCGCCTCAAATTTCTTGGACCAAGCACGGGTTTCGTCGTTTTGATCCCAGTACCAGCCGTCGGTAAATTGCATGCCTTGTGTAGCTTGCAAACCAAGTGAATGGATGTCATTGATGAAAATCAACAGGCCAGCCATTTTCATGGTCTTGCCGATGCCAAACTCGTTTGCAGCTTTGATCGAGTTGATCGTGTCGCCACCCGCATTTGCAAGGCCCAAAATTTGTGCTTTGGAGCTCTGTGCCTGGAGCAGGAAGGATGAGAAGTCGGAGGAGTTCAGCGGTGCGCGCACTTGGCCTTTGACTTCGCCACCAGCCTCTCTGACAACCTTGGCGGTATCACGCTCAAGCGCATGGCCAAATGCATAGTCCGCAGTCAAGAAATACCAGCTCTTGCCGCCGGCTTTCACCACAGCAGAACCCGTGCCGCGTGCGAGTGCGACGGTGTCATAGGCCCAGTGAATCGTGTAGGGCGTGCACTGTGAGCCTGTCAGGTCAGAAGCAGCGGCGCCAATGGCAAAAAACGGCTTTTTCTTTTCAGCGGCAATGCCTGCCAGCGCCAAGTTGACGCCAGAGTTGGTGCCACCAATCAGCATGTCGATTTTTTGCTGGTCGAACCATTCACGGGCGCGTGCGGCAGCAACGTCCGCTTTGTTTTGATGGTCAGCAAAAACGAGTTCAATTTTTTTACCGTTGATCTCACCACCTGCATCAGCAATTGCCATGCGGGCAGCTTCGATGCCGCCTGCGCCGTCGATATCGGAATAGACGCTAGCCATGTCGGTGATGAAGCCGATACGGATGACGTTGTCAGACACGTTTGCTTGTGCGGTGTGACCGACAAGTCCGAGGCCTGCCATCATCAACGAAGCACTTAGGGTACGAAGTTTCATTTAATTCTCCTGGGGTTCGCTGCTTGAAAATTTTCTTGGTTTAAAAAAGTGTGTCATGCTTGTTTAAGTTAGGTTTTTTACGCGCTTAAAATTTTTAAATGCGTAAAAGATTTTTAAACGCCTAAAAGTTCAGTTAATACAGATTGTTTTTCTTTGAGGTCTTTGGCATCAAAGTGCTCGACGATTTGCCCATGTTCCATGACATAAAAACGATCAGCCAACGGTGCGGCAAAACGGAAGTTTTGTTCGACCATGATAATGGTGTAACCCTTGGCTTTGAGCATCTTGATCATGCGTGCGAGTGCTTGCACAATGACAGGCGCCAAGCCTTCTGAAATCTCGTCGAGTAAAAGTAGATTGGCACCGGTACGCAAAATGCGTGCGACGGCAAGCATTTGTTGTTCCCCTCCAGAAAGACGTGTGCCGGGTGAGTGTCTACGTTCCAATAGGTTGGGGAACATCTCGTAAATCTCAGCCAGCGACATGCCGCCACCCGCGACACCCACAGGGGGTGGCAACAGCAGGTTTTCTTCGCAGGACAAACTCGCAAAAATACCGCGCTCTTCTGGACAATAACCGATGCCGAGGTGCGCGATCTTAAAGGTGGCCATGTCGATGGCTTCTTGACCGTGGATCCGCACAGAGCCTTTACGGGAGCCAGTTAAACCGAGGATTGCGCGTAGAGTCGTTGTACGACCGGCACCATTACGTCCCAGCAAGGTCACAACTTCGCCTTTGTTGACGGTTAAATTGACGCCATGCAGAATATGAGATTCACCGTACCACGCATGCAGGTTATTGATTTCGAGTGCGGCATTGCTCATCCGTGTGCTCCCTCAAGTTCGCCCTCTGTGGTCCCCATGTAGGCTTCCATCACGGCAGGGTCTTTTGAGACGTGTGCGTAGTTGCCCTCGGCCAACACCGATCCACGCGCCAACACGGTGATGGTATCTGCAATGGATGAAACCACATTCATGTTGTGTTCAACCATCAAAATGGTGCGGCCAACGCTCACGCGTTTGATGAGTTGCGTCACGCGATCGACATCTTCGTGTCCCATGCCTTGGGTGGGTTCGTCCAGAAGCATGAGTTCAGGCTCCATGGCCAGCGTGGTGGCGATCTCCAGGGCTCTTTTGCGGCCATAGGGAAGGTTGACTGTCATTTCATCCGCAAACGCGCCGAGATCAACTTGTTCTAGGAGTTCGCGTGCACGCTCGTTTAGGGCGTTTAAACGCTTGTCGCTTTGCCAAAAATGAAAGGAGAGCCCCGTCTCGCGCTGCAAGCCAATGCGAACATTTTCAAGGACAGATAAATGTGGAAAAACGGCAGAGATTTGAAACGAGCGAATAATGCCTCTGCGTGCAATGTTTGCAGGCGTGTCGCGGGTGATGTCCGTGCCGTTAAATAAGATACGGCCGCGTGTTGGCGTTAGAAATTTGGTGAGTAAGTTAAAACACGTCGTTTTTCCAGCACCATTTGGACCGATCAAGGCATGGATTTGTCCGCGTTGAACTTGGAGAGAGACGTCATTGACCGCGATAAAACCACGGAATTCTTTGGTGAGCTTTTGCGTCTCAAGAATGATGTCTTGCATACAGCCACCTACTTAAATTGTTAAACCTTTAATCCCTAAGTATCGCGCAGTTTGCTTTTTTTTTTCAATTCGGGTTTGCCTTAGGAGGCGTTAACCCTTGGTTTTTTTTGTGTACTCACACAGGTCAGAAATCCCGCACTGAGAGCATTTTGGCGTCCGCGCCACGCAAATGTAACGGCCGTGCAAAATTAACCAGTGGTGGACATCAAGTTTAAATTCGTCTGCGACAAATTTTTCCAGTCCTTTTTCAACTGCGACAACATCTTTGCCAGGCGCAATTTTTGTTCGATTGGATACTCTGAAAATGTGCGTGTCGACGGCGATGGTGGGTTGACCAAACGCGGTGTTGAGTACAACGTTGGCGGTTTTTCGGCCAACGCCGGGTAGTGCCTCGAGCGCCTCGCGAGTTTGAGGGACTTTGCCACCGTGTTGCTCGAGCAAAATGCCGCAAGTCGCAATCGCGTTCTTGGCTTTGTTTTTATAGAGGCCAATGGTTTTGATGTAGTCCATCAGTTTTTCTTCACCGAGTGCATAGAGCGCCTTGGGCGTCCCATAGCGGGGGAAAAACTTGCGCGTTGCGATATTGACGGCTTTGTCTGTCGTTTGGGCTGAAAGCAAAACGGCGATCAGCAGTTGAAAGTCACTTTTGTACTCAAGCTCGGTCGTGGGGGTAGGATTGGCCGCACGCAAGCGCGTGAATATTTCTCGACGCTTCTGTGGATTCATGAGGTGGCGGCATTTCGGCGCGCGCGCGCGCGGGCGAGTGCGGCTTGAACGGCGGTTTGTTTTTCTTGGACAGCGCTCGTTGACAGAGCCACTTGAGGCGTGGTGTGTGTCAAGTAGTCCTCAGAAGCATCGGTTTGCTCGCTAGATCTTAAGCTTGCGGGCGTTTTGTTCACACGCAGCTGTCTGCGGGTGTATCGCGCGCGCGCTTGATCTGCATCATTGCGGGTCCATGTTCGGGCGGGCGCAACATCGACCATCTCTATGCAATCCACTGGGCAAGGGGCTACGCATAAGTCACAACCCGTACAGTCATCGGACAAGACGGTATGCATGACTTTTGAAGCGCCTAGAATGGCATCCACTGGACAGGCTTGAATGCATAGTGTGCAACCAATGCAATATTGCTCATCAATCACAGCAACTTGGAGTGGAACGTGCAAGCCACAATCTGTATCAAGCGCAAGGATTGGACGATCGAGAAGCTGAGCAAGTGCCGCAACGCCAGCCTCGCCGCCAGGTGGGCAGCGATTGATAGGGGCCGAATCTTCGGCGATGGCGCGCGCGTAGGGCGCGCAGCCATCAAAGCCACATTTCGTGCACTGTGTTTGCGGGAGCAAACGATTGATGCGTTCAGCCAGCATTAGACGCGGCGAATAAATTCCGCGATTTGCGGACAAATTGTCGTGCGCCAACGGCGACCCGAGAAAATGCCGTAATGACCGCATTCCGGGGCGGTGTAGTGCTGTTTGCGCTTAGCCGGGATGCCTGAGCAAAGCGTTTGTGCGGCGCGCGTTTGGCCCTCGCCGGAGATGTCGTCGAGCTCGCCTTCAATCGTAAACAATGCGACGGATTTGATATCGGCGGGTCGCACAATCTGTCCATCAATTTCCCATGTGCCGTTGGGCAGATCGAAATCTTGAAAGACGACACGAATCGTGTCGAGGTAAAAATCAGCCGACATATCTAGCACTGCGTTGTATTCGTTGTAGAAACGACGGTGCATCTCAGCGTCTTCATCGTCGCCGCGCAGGAGATCAAGATAAAAGTCGTAATGGGATTTGAGATGACGGTCAGGGTTCATCGACAAAAAGCCAGCATGCTGTAAAAAGCCTGGATACACGCGACGACCAGCACCAGGATATTGGGCAGGAACCGTGTGAATCAGCTTTTCTTCGAACCATTTAAAAGGTTTGGTGGTGGCCAGACGGTTGACCTGCGTGGGAGAGCAACGCGGATCAATCGGGCCACCCATCATGACCATGCTGCGTGGCAGGCAAGGATCTTTATTGGTGGCCATCAGAGAAATTGCAGCAAGCGCAGGCACAGTAGGCTGGCATACAGAGATGACGTGCACGTCGGGACCGAGTTGTCTAACAAAATCCTGAATGTAATACACGTAGTCATTCAAGCTGAAAGAACCTTCGGACATCGGCACCATGCGCGCATCTTTCCAGTCTGTCACATAGACTTCGTGTTCGGCGATGAGTGAACGCACCGTGTCGCGTAATAGCGTCGCATGGTGGCCAGACATCGGCGCAATCAATAGAATTTTTGGTGAGGCCTTACGTACTTTTTCTGAAATATCGCGGTTGAAATAAATCAGATTGCAAAAGGGTTTGGTGTACACATTTTCTTGGCTCACCGCGACACTTTTGCCGGCGACCTCAGTGGTGGGTAAGTCCCATGCAGGTTTATCGTATGTTTTGCCTAGGCGATAAATCAGCTCATAGCTTGCGGCCATCTGCCTCGCCATCGGCGAGTATGCAAGTGGACTGCCAGGGAGGGAAAAGAGTTTGGACCCGACTTCGGTGAAGTGCGCAAGCGGCGACAACATGGCCCGTTGCATTTCATGCAAATCATAAAGCATGCTTCATTCCCTTAATGGTCACAAGATGATGCATTATCCACCCTAAAGTGAGCGATCAGCGGGACTGAATGTGTATGAATTGCTGTGCCGCAACAAAATGTCGCAAAACCACCACGCAAACAAGGGTTTACCAGTAGTTTTCAACGGCCAGATTACCTGCAACGCCGCGTCTTCCGGGCGCAAAGCCGCGCTCAGACAGAAGTCCACGCATCTCGGTGACCATGGCAGGGTTGCCGCAAAGCATGACCCGAGAGCGTGCGGGTTCGAGCGCCACGCCAACGCGCTGCTCAAGTTCGCCATTGACTAATAACGTGGTCAAACGTGCCGCATCCCGCCATTGCGACGAAATAGAGGGGGAGAGGTCGCAGGTAAGGGGTTCCTGCGACGTCACTGGCAAATAGATAAATTGGGCGCTTTGGTCGCCTGAACGTTGCATGAGAGCGATAAGTTCGTCCCGGTAAGCCAGTTCGGTGGCATTACGCACGCCATGCAGCAGAATAATGCGCTTGAAGCGGCTCCAGGTGGCAGGGTCACGCAGCATGGAGAGGTAGGCGGACAAGCCTGTACCGGTCGCAATGAGCCAGAGATCCTCACCCTCAACAAAACGTTCAAGGGTCAAAAAACCAAATACCGTTTTATCTATCCAGAGCGATTCGCCGATCTGCAGTCGCGCAAGGGCAGGGCTGAATTTTCCATCTGGTACGACAACAGAATAGAACTCGAGTTCATTGGCATCTGGTCGGGAGACCATCGAGTACGCGCGCCATTCATTGGGTTCGGGGGACGTATCGGCGGGTAAAGCCTCGGAGTCACCTACAAACAACCCTAAACGGGCAAATTGACCGGGTAAAAAAGAAAAGTCTGGGTCGCGTGTCACCGTGACAGAAAATAACTTGTCTGTCAGCCAAATGGTTTTAGCCAGGACGGTTTGTCGGGTATAGCGCGACACGCCTAGCGCTCGAGGAGCTTGAGCTTGTCGGACATGCCGTTCCAGTTGTCCGCATCGTCAAGAGGCTTTTTAGAACGGCTGATACTTTGAAAAATAGGCGAGAGCTCAGCATTGAGTGCGATGAACTTCATCTGGTCTTGGGGGACGTCTTCTTCGGCAAAAATTGCATTGGCGGGGCATTCGGGAATACAGACCGCGCAGTCGATGCATTCATCTGGATCGATCACTAAAAAGTTAGGACCTTCACGAAAACAATCAACGGGACAAACGTCCACACAGTCTGTGAACTTGCATTTAATACAGTTTTCGGTCACGACGTGCGTCATGTGTTTCACCAAAGTGCAAATTAGATATTCTTATTTTACCCAAAGCGGTGCCGAGTGTTCGGCATACCCCTATGAAAGGGGTTGGCTGTGCTAATGTTCAAAAAAAGCCCAAATAACAGCCCATGATTATTAGATCCCTGCTGGACACCGACCTGTATAAATTCACCATGATGCAGGTGGTGTTGCACCATTTCCCTGCCGCTCAGGTCGAATATCGCTACAAATGCCGAACACCGGGGGTCAATTTGCGTCCCTATTTGGATGAGATTCGGGCCGAAATACATAGCTTGTGTCAGTTACGTTTTAGCGAAGATGAACTCTCTTACTTGGGCGGATTACGCTTTATTAAAAGTGACTTTATCGACTTTTTAGGATTGTTCCATCTGCCGGAGAAGTGCATTACGGTGACGGAAGGTGTCTTGCCTGGAGAAATTGATATCCAGGTCAAGGGTTCTTGGCTCCATACCATTTTGTTTGAAATTCCAGTGCTGGCAATTGTGAACGAGGTGTACTTTCGTCGAACATGTACAAGTCCAGACTGGCAAGAGGGGCGCGAGCGACTTCAAACCAAGATGAAACTGGTCCTTGAGGCAACGGATCTTGATGACTTCAGGGTCGCCGAATACGGCACGAGAAGGCGTTTCTCGCGCGAATGGCACGAAGAAGTCGTGCTCACAATGAAAGCCCAAATGGGAAAACATTTTGCGGGTACCAGCAACGTGTGGTTTGCGATGCGTCACGGTGTCCTGCCGCTTGGCACGATGGCGCACGAGTATTTACAGGCCTGCCAGGCGCTTGGCCCGCGCCTGCGTGATTCTCAAGTCTT
Organism: Burkholderiaceae bacterium; assembly: GCA_023653055.1. GTDB lineage: Bacteria > Pseudomonadota > Gammaproteobacteria > Burkholderiales > Burkholderiaceae_B > Zwartia. The sequence continues at coordinate 59,018 of JAMNXR010000012.1, forward strand.
TGCCTTGGATGTATGGGCCAAGGAATACCGTGGTGACCTCGGAATCGCCTTGTCAGACGTGTACGGCGTGGCTGCGTTCTTACGCGACTTTGATATGTATTTTTGCAAACTGTTTGACGGCGCGCGTCACGATTCGGGCGATCCATTTGACTGGGGCGAGCGCATGATCGCGCACTACAAAACCAATCGTGTTGACCCCCGCACGAAAACTTTAATTTTTTCAGATGGGTTAACATTTCCACGTGCGATCGAATTGACTCGGCGCTTTGCCAGTCGTTGTAAAACAGCCTTTGGTATCGGTACAAATTTGACTAATGATTTAGGTCACGAGCCGCTACAGATTGTCATGAAAATGGTGCGCTGTAATGGTCAGCCAGTTGCAAAGGTTTCAGACGCGCCAGAAAAAACGATGTGCGATGACAAAGCGTATCTTGCATATCTCAGGCAAGTCTTTGAACTCCCACCCGCCTAATTTGTCCAACTCCTGGTGTACACAGCACCACTTATCATTTAAGGAAAAATAATGAGCAACATCAAACGCGTGAACGTAGGTAAACGTCTCTCTGATATGGCGGTCTACAACGGCGTTGCGTATTTGGCAGGACAAGTCGCGACCGACACCACTCAAGACGTCACAGGTCAGACAGCCCAAGTGCTGGCTGCGATTGACGCGTTGCTTGCTGAGGCAGGCACCGACAAAACACGTATCTTGATGGCGCAAGTGTTTGTGGCCAATATCGCTGAATATGACGGTATGAACGTGGCCTATGAGGCTTGGGTCCCAGCTGGCCACACCCCTCCACGCGCCACGATCGAAGCGCGCTTAGCGGGCCCCGACTACAAAGTTGAAATCGTTGTAACGGCAGCGGTATAAGCCAAGTCGTTTTTTTTTCAAACGCGGTGTCGCCTGAGCAACAATCAGAAGTAGCAGCCCTCATCGTCGACATGAATATCGACGATGGGGCTTTGTTGCGCCGGGCGGCCGAATGGTCGAGCCAGTGGCTGGGTGAGCAGTGCACGGCATCCGGCGAGCCTTTGATCGTGCACGCGCTGGGTTCAGCCAAAATATTGTCGGGCATGCAGGCGGATCCTGCCACGCGTACCGCGGCATTGTTGGTGGCGACCTTAGAGGTTTCACAGGCTGATTTGAGTCAGGTGAGGCAGTTAGATGGCATCAAAGAGCAGTTTGGCCCAGAAATTGCGCGTTTGGTTCAAGGCACGCGCGAGTTGATGCGTTTGAGTGGCATCGCCAGCGGTGCAAGCGATGGCGCTGATGATGCGCCAATGCAAAAAGAAATGTTACGAAAAATGCTGTTGGCGATGGCGGCTGATTTGCGCATTGTTTTGCTCAGATTGGCCTCCCGATTGCAAACCTTGCGTTGGCATGCGAACACCAAAATGCCTTGCAGTCCTGCACTTGCGCGTGAAACGCTTGATTTGTATACACCTTTGGCAAATCGTCTGGGTATTTGGCAGATCAAGTGGGAAATGGAAGATCTGGCCTTTCGTTTTACAGATCCCGCGCGTTACAAAGAAATTGCGGGCTTGCTCGAAGAAAAGCGTGCTGAGCGTGAGTCGTTCATTCATGAAACGGTTGAAGCGTTAACCTCTGCATTACAAAAAATGGGCATCGCAGCCGATGTGACAGGACGGCCCAAACATATTTACAGCATCCACAACAAGATGCTTCAGAAAAGTCTCGATTTCAGTGCACTGTTTGATGTGCGCGCACTGCGGATTATTGTTCAAACGGAGCGTGACTGTTACAACGCGCTCGGGCTGGTGCACGAGCGATGGGTACCCATGGGCGATGAGTTTGATGATTATATTTCTCGTCCTAAACCGAACGGATATCGTTCCTTGCACACCGTTGTAGCCGATGCCGAGGGTCGACCTTTCGAAGTGCAGATCCGCACGCGCGCGATGCATGAATTTGCAGAGTTAGGGATGGCTGCGCATTGGCGCTACAAAGAAAGTCCTCGCGCGGGTGCGGCAGAAAACGCAGTGGCAGCGGATCAATACGATCGTCAACTTGCCTGGATGCGACAGTTATTGGCATGGAATACCGAAGCTGCTCAACGCCCTGGTGGGGGCGCGGGTCAGACTGTTGCGACGGCATTGGCCTCAGGTGCCGTCACAGACAGACGCTCTGCTGGGCGCATGGCAAAACCGACAGAAGAACGCATCTACGTTTTGTCTCCGCAGGCACGCGTACTGGAGCTTCCAGCTGGGTCAACCGCGGTTGATTTTGCGTATCTTTTACATACCGATCTGGGCCACCGTTGTCGTGGTGCGCGTATCGATGGTCAATTGGTGCCGCTTCAGACCCAATTGCAAACCGGGCAGACGGTTGAAATCGTGACAACAAAGTCAGGGGGGCCATCGCGCGACTGGCTCAACCCTCAGCTTGGTTTTCTCGCGAGTCCGCGCGCCCGTGCCAAAGTGCGTTCCTGGTTTAACGCGATTGAATTACAACAGCGTATGACGCAAGGCCAGGCGCTGGTTGAAAAAGAGCTTCAGCGCTTGGGCAAGACTGCGATCAATCTTGAGCAGTTAGCTCAGCAGCTTGGATTTGCCCATGCAGATGATTTGTATGTTGCCGCGGCGAAAGAGGAATTTAGTTTGCGTCAGATTGACGCAGTTTTTCAGCCGGTTGCATCAGAAGTGGAGCCTAGTCTTGAGTCAATGATTGTCCATGCTTCGCGCACCGAGCGTGGAGGCGTGGGTGGAAAAAGCGGCGTCCTGGTAGTGGGCGTAGATTCCTTGTTAACGCAGCTGGCGAGGTGTTGCCGTCCTGCGCCACCGGATCCGATTGCGGGATTTGTCACCCGAGGTCGGGGCGTTTCAATTCATCGCGCTGATTGCGCGAGCTTTGTGGCCTTAAATGCCCGGCAGCCTGAGCGTATCATTGACGTCGCCTGGGGTCAGGCCGAGGCGCAAGCGCTTTTTCCAGTAGATCTGTTCGTGCAGGCTCAGGATCGTGCGGGGCTGTTGCGGGACTTGTCTGAAGTTTTTGCCAGACTGCGTCTCAATGTTGTAGGCGTCAATACGCATAGCAAGGCTTCTATGGCCTACATGTCCTTTACTGTTGAAATTCGAGATGGGGGCGAATTGCAGCGTGCTTTGATTGCAATGCGAGAAGTTGGTGGTGTTTTGACGGCAGAGCGGCGGTCGCCTGGGGCATGAGCCTTCGAGGATCATTATGGCGTCAATTGAGGGATTATCCGCAGTTTTTCCTGCGACACACTGGTAAAATCACATCTTTGAAATGCTTCACGCACTTGGCATATTGTTGCCGGTGTAGCTCGGTCTGATCTGGAGATCCGGTCTTGAAACCCTATGACTTTCCCGATGCCAAAGGGCATTTTGGTCCCTACGGCGGTGTATTTGCAGCAGAAACCCTCATGCAGGCAATCGAGGAGTTACGTTTGTCCTATGACAAATATCGTAACGACCCCGAATTTCTGGCTGAGTTTGAATATGAGCTCAAGCATTTTGTCGGGCGCCCGACCCCCGTCTACCACGCACGTCGTTGGTCTGAAGAGCTTGGCGGCGCGCAGATCTGGTTCAAGCGCGAAGACCTGAACCACACGGGCGCGCACAAGATCAACAACAGTCTGGGACAAGCCTTGCTCGCCCGCCGGATGGGCAAGCGCCGCATCATCGCCGAGACTGGCGCAGGTCAACATGGTGTGGCGACAGCAACCGTCTGCGCGCGCTATGGCATGGAATGTGTGGTTTACATGGGTAGCGAGGACGTCAAGCGTCAATCGCCCAACGTGTTTCGTATGAAGCTGTTGGGTGCGACCGTTGTGCCAGTCGAATCCGGTTCCAAGACCCTCAAAGATGCGCTCAACGAAGCTATGCGCGACTGGGTCACCAACGTGGACGATACCTTTTACATTATTGGAACGGTGGCTGGACCACATCCTTATCCAATGATGGTGCGCAACTTTCACTCAGTGATTGGCCAGGAGTCGATCGAGCAAATGCCTCTTTACGCCGGCAAGCAGCCAGATTACGTCTTGGCTTGCGTGGGAGGCGGTTCAAACGCGATGGGTATTTTTCATCCTTATATCCCCTTTGAGCATACCAAACTGGTGGGTGTTGAAGCCGCCGGTGAGGGTGTCGAAACAGGTAAGCATTCTGCTTCCCTCACGGCAGGGCGCGTTGGTGTGCTACACGGTAATCGTACGTATGTGTTGCAAGACGAAAACGGCCAAGTAGCCGAGACGCACTCTGTATCGGCCGGTCTGGATTATCCTGGTGTGGGCCCAGAGCATGCATGGCTCAAAGACAGTGGTCGTGCATCTTATGTCAGCGTGACCGATGACGAAGCACTGGCGAGCTTTCATCACTGCTGCCAGATCGAAGGCATTATTCCTGCACTTGAGACCTCACATGCGTTAGCGTATGCCGCCAAGCTTGCCCCTACGCTGTCAAAGGACCAAGTGATCTTGGTGAATTTGTCAGGGCGTGGCGACAAAGATATCAACACAGTCGCACAGCGTGCGGGTATGGTGCTCTAAGGTTTTAAAGGTTTTTAAATACATATGGCTCAACACACAGATCGCATCGCCGCAGCGTTCGACCGCGCTGCACAACAGCAACGGGCGGCGCTGATTCCTTACATTGCTGCGGGCAATCCTTTGCCTGAGTCAACGGTGCCCTTGATGCATGCATTGGTCAAGGCGGGTGCCGATGTGATCGAACTTGGTATTCCTTTTTCGGATCCAATGGCTGATGGGCCTGTTATTCAGCGCGCCGCAGAACATGCGATTGCACAAGGCGTCGGACTCAAGCATGTATTGGGGATGGTTGCCGAATTTCGCAAGCAAGACCAGGTCACACCGATTGTCCTGATGGGTTACGCCAATCCAATCGAGAACATTGGCCAACAAGCGTTTGCAGAACAAGCTGAACAAGCGGGTGTGGATGGATTGCTCACTGTTGATTATCCGCCCGAAGAAATCGATGATTTTGTGGGTTTGCTTAGCAAGCACCATATTGCTCCGATTTTCTTGTTGGCTCCGACTTCGACCGATGCACGGATTCAGGCCGTTGGCAAAATTGCCCGAGGCTATGTCTATTATGTTTCTCTCAATGGTGTGACAGGCGCCGGCCATCTCGATACGGCTGATGTCGCCATGCGTTTAAAGGGCATTCGAAAACATGTTGCCTTGCCGGTGGGCGTAGGTTTCGGTATCAGTGATGCAAAAAGTGCTCAGAGCATTAGTTTGGTAGCGGACGCCGTTGTGATCGGTAGCAAGCTGATCGATACGATGACAAAAGCATGTGCGGGTTTACCTAAGGATCAACAGTCACAGGCTGCAATTGATGCAGGTGCAGGGTGGCTGGCGGGCATTCGTCAGGCGATTGATGTAGCGCGCCAAGCGGAGCACGTTAAATGAGTTGGCTTGGTAAGCTCCTTCCCCCACGTATTAACAAGGTTCCCACACCAGATGCGGCCACAAAGCGTGTGCCAGAAGGTATCTGGGTCAAGTGCCCCTCCTGCGAATCGGTACTCTACAACGAAGACCTCGCCGCAAATCTACATGTTTGTCCTAAATGTGATCACCACATGCGAATCGGATCACGTGCGCGTATCGAGTCACTTCTCGATATCGAGGGTCGCGTTGAAATTGGTTCCAATACACGTTCAATGGATCCTCTAAAGTTCAAGGATTCTCGCAAGTATCCTGAGCGCGTCCAAGAAGCTGTTCGCCAAACGGGTGAAACAGATGCGCTTGTGGTGGTGAGTGGTGCGATCCGGAGCGTGCCGTGCGTGTTGGCCTGCTTTGAGTTTGAATTTATGGGCGGATCAATGGGATCCGTTGTGGGCGAGCGCTTTGTCCAGGGCGTTCAGGCTGCGATTAAAAATAAAGTTCCTTTTATCTGCGTAGCCGCTTCTGGGGGTGCGCGTATGCAAGAGAGTTTGTTTTCCTTGATGCAGATGGCCAAAACCAATGCAATGCTGACGCGATTGGCTGAAGCGAAGTTGCCATTCATTAGCGTTCTGACAGATCCTACAATGGGTGGAGTATCTGCGAGCTTTGCCTTTATGGGAGATGTCGTGATCGGCGAACCCAAAGCACTGATCGGTTTCGCGGGACCGCGTGTGATCGAACAGACTGTTCGTGAAAAGCTGCCCGAGGGTTTTCAGCGCTCAGAGTTTTTGCAGCAAAAAGGAGCGATCGATATGGTGCTGGATCGCCGACAGTTGCGTGAGGAGCTTGCCCGCTTAATGGCGATCATGACCCACCAAGCCATGGATAGCGTCACTGCTGCTTAAATAAGCGCTGAGGAATAAAAAAAGTGCATCAATATAATTGATGCACTTTTTTTACGACTTGATACGTGTCAACGTCTATCGCGCTTGCGCGCGATAGACTATCAGCGACTTGTTTCCACTTGAATCAATGGCTCGCTGGAAACTGCAACACGTGGCTTGGGCTCACGGCCAAGCTTGATTGGAGTGAAGCGTTGGTTTGCCATTGCTTGCGCAACACGAACGGGATCACTCTCTACCCACTGCAGACCTGCTGTTTGCACGATGGCATGTAATGTTGCCGTATCTGCACGTGCGACAGGGGCCACAACGGGAGCAGAGGGCGTTGCAGCAACTTGTACAGCAGCGGGTGCTGGTGTAGGCGCTGGTTGCGGGGACGCCGGAGCTGCTTGAACAGGGGCTGAAACGACGGGTACTGTTTCAGTTTGGACAATAGCTGCAGGAGCAGGCGCTGTAACAACTGGCGTTGCAACTGGAGCAGCAACTACTGGAGCAGCAACTACTGGAGCCGCAACAACTGGTGCTGCAGCAACGGGTACTGAAACGGGTACTGAAACGGGTGCGGCTGTCACAGCGGGTGTTGAGAAGGGAGTTGAGCGATGTTCAACATAGTTAACAGGAGCGCCAGAAAGTGCATGGCTCGACACATGCTCAAAGCCTGCGCCTTCTGAGGTCTGGTCCTCACGACCATCTTGATTGCCACCTTCGTCAGCGCCACGACGACCGCGACGGCTGCGACGGCGACGACGCTTGCGCTCAGGATCATTCTGGTCAATGTCGTCTTCGCCTAAGCCTTGAGCTTCCAGACCATTTTGCAGATGAGCCTGATCATCCGACAAACTGCTGGCGGCGGGTGCGGGACGCGTGGCTTGTGGACGACGTTCGTTAGACGCTGCATTGTCGTTGGTCGTCAGATTTGTCGTGGTAGCACCATCGGCTTGGTCTGCACGTACCTCAGAGCCGTCCTCACGACGATTGCGACCGCGGCCGCGACGATTGCGATTGCCGCGTGCGCTGTCTTCACCTTGCTCGTTGGACTCAGAGCGTGTCTGAGGTGCACGATCTGAACGCTCGTCCGCCTTGGGGGCGCGACGATTATCGGGCGTTGTGACAGTCTCGTTTGTTGGAGAGCGGCCTTCGCCACGGTTGTCTGGACGACGTCCACGACCACCACGATTGCCACCGCGTCGGTCACCTTGCGCAGAACGTCCACGCTCACGTGAGTCAGTTGGCTTGGTTGCTTCCTCTTTTTTCTCGGAGGAGCCCGTTAACCAGCTAAAGAAGCGAGAGAACAATCCAGGTGTCGCATTTGCATCTGCTTTTTTGGCAGGCGTTGATGAGACAGGGGCGGGTTGTGCGGGTGTAATTCCTTTGACCAAGGCCTCGGGTTTCGCCTTGATCTCTTGCTCTTTAGGCGCCCAACTCATGTCAGTCGAAGGGGCATCTACTAAGTCAAAGCTTGTCTTGATGTCTTCTAAACGAGGATCATCATGACGCAAGCGCTCGATGTGATGGTGCGGGGTCTCGAGATGGCGGTTAGGAATCAGGATCAAGTTGACCTTGAGGCGTGTCTCAATCTTGGTGATATCTGAGCGTTTTTCATTGAGCAAGAATGTCGCAACATCAACGGGAACCTGCGCGTGCACAGCCGCTGTGTTTTCCTTCATCGCTTCTTCTTGGAGCAGACGCAAGACTTGCAGTGCACTCGACTCGGCATCCCGGATCACGCCAGTGCCATTACAGCGTGGGCAAGTGATGTGTGAGCCTTCGTTGAGCGCAGGACGCAGACGCTGGCGTGACAACTCCATCAGACCAAAGCGAGAAATTTTGCCCATTTGGACGCGTGCACGATCAAAATGCAGTGCGTCGCGCAGACGATTTTCAACTGCGCGTTGATTTTTCGTGTCTTCCATGTCGATGAAATCGATCACGATCAGACCACCCAAGTCACGCAGGCGTAATTGACGCGCAACTTCGTCGGCCGCTTCTTGATTGGTGCGTAGCGCTGTTTCTTCGATGTCAGCGCCACGGGTGGCGCGTGCTGAGTTGACGTCGACCGCAACCAAGGCTTCGGTGTGATCAATCACGACAGAGCCGCCAGACGGCAGGTCTACCGTACGCGAATAAGCCGTTTCGATTTGGTGTTCGATTTGAAAGCGTGAGAACAGTGGCACATCGTCACGGTAGCGTTTGACGCGCTCGACGTTGTCGGGCATCACCACACTCATAAACGCGGTGGCCTGATCGGCGATATCATCCGTGTCGATCAAAATCTCGCCGATATCGGGTGAGAAATAATCACGGATTGCACGAATGACGAGGCTGGATTCGAGGTAAATCAGAATCGGAGCAGGATTGTCCTTGGCGGCGCCATCGATCGCAGTCCAAAGCTGCATCAGATAGGACATGTCCCATTGCAGTTCTTCGGCATTGCGACCGATACCGGCTGTACGGGCAATGATGCTCATGCCGGTTGGGATTGTCAGCTGGTCCATCGCTTCGCGCAGCTCTTGGCGCTCTTCACCCTCGACGCGGCGTGAAACACCGCCACCACGTGGGTTGTTAGGCATCAACACTAAGTAACGACCGGCGAGAGAGATAAAGGTGGTGAGTGCTGCGCCTTTGTTGCCGCGCTCTTCTTTTTCAACCTGAACGATCAGCTCTTGACCTTCGCGCAGGGCGTCTTGAATACGCGCTGATCGAACGTCTACGCCTTCTTTGAAATAGCTGCGTGCGATTTCTTTGAAAGGCAAAAAGCCATGACGGTCTTCGCCGTAGTTAACAAAGCAGGCTTCGAGACCGGGCTCGATGCGGGTAATGACGCCTTTGTAGATGTTGCCTTTACGCTGTTCGCGTCCGGCGATTTCGATGTCGAGGTCGATGAGCTTTTGCCCGTCGACGATTGCAACGCGCAGTTCTTCTTGGTGCGTCGCGTTAAACAGCATGCGCTTCATGAGAGAGTTTCTCCATTTAAATGGCGCGCCGGAAATCGACGCGCAGCCACGCGTTGTTGGCTGCGAAACACTGAAGCAGGCAAAGAGGACGCGCGCCCTGTCGGGACGCACGAAGAAAAGGTCTTTAGACCGGCACTGTGCGCCCTAGGGCGCGGGGTTCATGCAGCAGGAGGGTCAGGATCACAAGAGTATTAGACAAAAGTGGTTGACTAAAAAAATGCTGTGAACATCAGGCGGATATGTGTCAAACGCCTGGTGCAGGGATACGACGGTTTCTTGCTTTTAATCTTGCTCTTAATTCAGTATCGCGCGCGGCGTGAAGGAAACACACGTCACCGGCGCGGGCGAAACGTAAAAACGTCGCAACAACGCGCCTGAAGTGCATCCCGGTCTAGCCGACGACCAGCAACCCAGAGGGTAAGAAAGCAAGCGGTACAATACAAAATAGTGCAGTGCGCGATCCAGACGGAGACGTGACATAAAGTTGCATCTCTACGAAGGAAGGGTTTTTAACCCGGCTTTCTTAACCCTTTTAAGGCTTGCTTGATTATAAGCCCCTTTTGCTGATGCGCAAAGATTCCCTAGCTCCTTCGAAAAATGCCACCCGCCACGGATTGAAATCCGTGCGAGATACTGCTTCCCCTCTGATTTCATCCGATAAAACTAAAAATAACTTGCCGTCTGCTCCTAAAGTGCCTGTTGTCGTGCCCGCTGTACGGATGATTGAGGTCACCGAAGAGCATGACGGCCAACGGTTAGATAATTTTCTGATGCGCCTGTGCAAAGGCGTGCCAAAGAGTCACATTTATAAAGCAGTTCGGGGGGGCGAGGTCCGCGTGAACAAGGGACGGGTTGCGCCTGATGATCGCATCAAGCTTGGTGACATCGTGCGTGTGCCGCCAATGCGTTTGCCTGCACCGGATGAAAAGAGAGCCGTGCCGGGGAGCGAGTTTCCAATTGTTTTCGAGGATGACGGCTTGTTGGTGATTGACAAGCCGGCGGGTACAGCCGTTCACGGCGGAAGCGGCGTGTCGTTTGGTGTGATCGAAGCGTTAAGGTCGGCGCGACCCGAGGCAAAGTTTCTAGAACTGGCGCATCGCTTGGATCGGGATACATCGGGACTGCTTATGATTGCCAAAAAAAGAAACGTTTTGCTGGCTTTACATGAAATGTTTAGAACGGGTGGTGGAAGAAAGCATTATTTAGCACTGGTGGAAGGCGACTGGGTCAATGCCAGGCAGCATATCCGCTTACCTTTAGTGAAATGGACGACCCAGTCAGGCGAGCGCCGTGTGAAAGTCGAGGCTGAGGGTCAAGTGTCACACACGATTGTTAGTGCAGAACGTCGTTTCAATGGCTATAGTCTGGTCGATGCCGAACTGCGGACCGGCAGAACGCATCAGATACGGGTGCATTTGGCCTCAAGCGGATTTCCAATTGTGGGTGACGATAAATATGGACGCGACGAAACGCGCGCCCAATTCAGCAAGTTAGGGTTCACAAGAATGTTTTTGCATGCCTGTCGGCTGGAAATGCCTCACCCATTGACCCAAGTGCCGATGGTGCTTGAGGCGCCTTTACCATCCAGTTGTGAAAAAATCCTCCAAAAGTTGGAGGTACTATGACCCCTTATTCAGTCATTGTGTTCGACTGGGATGGCACGCTGATGGATTCGACGCACAGCATTGTGACGGCAATTCAGGGGGCGTGTCGTGATTTGGAGTTGCGGGTGCCGACCGACGCCGAGGCGGCATGGGTCATTGGTTTGTCCTTGGAACCCGCTTTGCGGCGCGCGGTACCGGATTTAACCCCCACCATGGAGCCGCTGTTTTTAGAGCGCTATCGCCACCACTATTTATCCAAAGATACCAAGCTCAAGTTGTTTGATGGCGTCACTGAAATGCTGAGCGATCTACAAGCTGCGGGCGCGACCTTGGCGGTCGCTACGGGTAAAAGTCGCGTCGGCCTCAATCGTGCGCTGACCGCGACCTCGTTGCACAGCGCATTTGCCGCAACGCGCACGGCGGACGAAACTTTTGGCAAGCCCCACCCGGGTATGTTGTTGGAACTCATTGACGAACTCATGGTTGAGCCGCATCAAATGGTGATGGTGGGAGATACTTCTCACGACCTGACCATGGCGGCGAACGCGGGTGTGCATGGAATCGGGGTCGCGTATGGGGCACACCCTGAAAGCGAGTTACGCGCATGCCCTCACCATACAATCGCGTCCGATGTGCCGAGTTTGCATCAATGGTTACGCGAGCGCATTGTTTGACTGACCCGTAAACGTCAACGTTTGTTAAACCTACAGATAGTGGGTGTTCGGGTGATACGAAGTGTGTTTCAATCGCGTTAATACCTACTGATGGAGTCCCAGATGCCTGTATATCGCTATCCACGTATTCGTGCCAGTGAGATCACCCCAGAAGAAATCTGGCAAAGTCGCCGTCAGTGGATGAAAGCGGCGGGCGCCACCTTTGCCGCTGGTTCCCTTGCCGGACTTCCTCAGCTTAGCTCGGCCGCAAGTCTGGCGGTATTGGATGCGCAGCGCTCCTCAAAATACGTGTTGATGGAACCTCTCACACCAGAAAAAGACGCCACCACATACAACAACTTCTTTGAGTTTGGCATGGACAAAGGAGACCCAGTTAAGTATGCGGGCAAAATGCAGACGTCGCCTTGGAAGCTTCGCGTAGAAGGAGAGTGTGCCGCCCCCAAAACTTTTGATCTCGATGATTTGCGCAAACTTGCCCCTCTCGAAGACCGCAGCTATCGGATGCGTTGTGTCGAGGGTTGGTCAATGGCTATCCCTTGGATTGGTTACTCGATGTCCGAGTTGATCAAACAAGTGCAACCTAACAGCAATGCAAAGTTTGTTGAATTCATCACGGACGTGCAGCCTAAAACGATGCCGGGTGTGCGGACACGTTCGATCGACTGGCCTTACCGCGATGGTTTGAGGATGGACGAAGCAATGCATCCACTGACCATGCTTGTCATGGGGATGTATGGAAAGGTCTTACCGAATCAAAATGGTGCGCCTGTGCGCATGGTTGTCCCTTGGAAGTATGGCTTTAAGTCCGTTAAATCCATTGTGACGATTCGCTTGCTTGAAAAACAACCAGTCGGCAGCTGGGAAAAGTCGCAGCCCTCCGAGTATGGTTTTTATTCAAACGTGAATCCCGAGGTGTCGCACCCACGCTGGAGCCAGGCGACTGAACGTCGTATTGGTGAAGACGGGGTGTTTTCACCTAAGCGTAAGACACTCATGCTCAATGGTTATGCCAATGAGGTTGGGTCACTTTACGCAGGATTGGACTTGCGTAAAAACTACTGAGATAAAAGCTGTGCAAGCGCTCTCAGTCAAAGCGTTTGATCGCGCGAAGCCCCTGCTTTTTATTGCAGGGCTTTATCCCTTGCTGAGATGGGTGGTGCTTGGCTTACAAAACGCACTCACCGCCAACCCAGTCGAGTTTTTAACGCGCTCATCCGGCACCTGGACGCTTGTTTGCTTGCTGGTAACCCTATCCATTTCGCCGCTTCGCCAATGGCTTAAACAGCCAGCGCTCTTACGTTGGCGACGGATGTGCGGACTCTTCACATTTTTTTATGCTGTTTTACATGCTTTGACTTGGGCGTGGTGGGATCAAAATTTTGAGTGGATCCCTATGCTTTCAGATATTTGGAAGCGACCATTTATTTTGGTGGGCGCTGCTGCATTTTTAACCATGACACTATTGGCGGTGACCTCAACACATGGCTGGATGCGTCGCCTGGGTAAACGTTGGCAGTATTTGCATCGATCGATTTACCTCATCGGAGTGTTAGCGATTTTGCACTACTGGTGGCATAAACAAGGTAAGAGCGATTTTGACACTGTCTTGATATACGCCGCTGTATTGGCGGTACTTCTGGCCTGGCGAATCAAGCGCGCTTGGTTAAAGCGCGGAACCTGAAGTGGGCAACGCCATCAGACGCGCCGCAGTTTGCGGATCGGGTCTACTGGTGACACGGTCTGGGCGGTAGTGCATCTGAAAAGCGCCGATCGCAGCGAGTGTTTGCGCATCAAAATAATTTGATTCAGGGACTTGATAGCCGACGCGTTTGAGTTGCTTTTGAAACCAGCCCGCATCGGGATAGCCGGTCCGAACAAAGTTGGCTTCGTATTTGGCTGCAGCCGCTTCGTCAAACCATCGTCCGACACCAGCTTGTGCAAGTTTTTTCCATGGAAAAGAAGGACCAGGATCGATTTTGCGCATCGGGGCCACGTCACTATGCCCAACAATATTTTCAGGTGTGATGTTGTTGCGCTTGGCAACATCACGCGTGAGTTCAATGACGGCGGCAATTTGCGCATCAGAGTAGGGAATGCCTTTGTCTCCGTTGCTGTTACGGGTCCAGCCCGGATGGACGATTTCGATACCGATGGACCGCTGATTAAGAAAGGTGCGACCATACCAGCTGCTATCACCCGCATGCCAGGCACTTTTATCCTCATTGACCAAGCGGTAGACGACCGGCGGCTTGTCATCTGTGACAACATAATGTGCACTGACATCGCGATTGGTCAGCGTCATGAGTGCGCTGGGTTTGCTAGAGGCGGTGTAATGCAACACGATGACGTCGATGCGACCACTTTGTCCGCGCGACTTCATTGAGTCGTCATAGCGCACAGGGCCGCCCACTTGAGAAGCACAGCCTGTCAGCACCAGAGCCAGAAAAAAAATGGCGAGGCGTTTGTAGGTGTAACCGACTTGTAAAGCGAACGCGTGCATCATGCGGCCTGAAATAAAAAGAGGGTGGGGTGCTTGTCGAGCACAGGTGTTGGCTGAGATTTCCATTGAGAAATGGTCAGGGTACGAATCCACTCATCCGCTGTGGTCACCGAGCGTGCCACGCACAGTCTGGTGTTGCCTTTGAGCTGTTCGATCAGACTGCTAAACATCGCCTGGTTACGATAAGGCGTTTCAATAAAAAGTTGTGATTGCTTTTGTTTGGCTGATATTTGTTCCCATGCCCTGAGTTGCTTGGCGCGCTCGGCGGGTTCGACAGGGGCGTAACCATGAAAAGCGAAGCGTTGGCCATCTAGGCCGCTTGCCATTAAGCCTAACAAAATAGAAGAGGGGCCGACCCAGGGTTTGACCGGTGCGCCCATCTGATGTGCAAGTGTGACGGCCCGTGCGCCGGGATCCGCGACCGCCGGGCACCCTGCATCGGAGACCAAACCAATGTCTTGACCTGCTTTAAGTGGCGCTAACCAACTCTCTAGCATGTCGTCCTCGACGCGCGCGTTGAGTTCGTGGATGGTGATGTCCTGCAAAGGGCGAGAAAGGGGAGTGAGTTTTAAGAAAGTGCGGGCAACCTTAGCGCTCTCGGCGATATAGGTGATGAGGCTACCCGCTTGAATTTGTGCCTGAGTGGGCAGCCATTGGTCGATTGGGGCTGCTCCCAACCCGACAGGCATCAAGTGCAGGGTGCCGAAATTGCTGTGAAGGGCTTTGTTTTTTTCAGGATTGGACATCGTCTGCGCTTTGTGGGGGGGCGGTCGGGTTGATTTGCGCATGGTCGAGCGGATCGAGACCGAAGTCTGCCAGCAGGCGGGTCAGTGCAATCAGAGGCAGACCAATAATTGAAGTCGGATCTGCGCTTTCCATGCTCTGCATCAGCGCAATGCCTAACGACTCAGCTTTTGCGCTTCCGGCAGTGTCAAAAGGGGTGTCAATGGCTAAGTATCGATCAATCGCTGCATCCGTTAAGGTACGGAAGACGCAAGTAGTCGGGATTTCAACTGTTTGGAGTCGGTGATCCCGCGCAACCGTCATCGCACTGTGAAAGACAACAGACTGGCCGGAAAGCGCGCGTAACTGGCGCTGGGCACTGGCGAGATTGCCGGGTTTACCGACTGGGGCGCCGTGAAGTGAGGCCGCTTGATCCGCCCCAATGACGATATGATCAGGATATTGGGCTGTGACAACCTGTGCTTTGGCTTGCGCAAGACGAAGGGCTAGCGACCTGGGGTCCTCGCCGTGCATAGGCGTTTCATCGACCTCAGGCGCGACTACAAAAAAAGGAATTCTTAGTCTTGATAGAAGCTCTCGTCGGTAAGGAGAGCTTGAGGCAAGAATTAATGGGGTGCTCACTGTTGTTTTTGACGTGTTAGAAATTGACGATACAAGTGAAAACACGCTATTATCTCTCGCTTTGCTGCATTTATGTTGCAGTTTTGTATGGCAATGTTTGGCGCAATTGAAGTGTCGTCTAATGGCGTCAAGACCCAGTAACGAGCGATTTAGAAAGGCAAGCGATTTTGTCAGAAGATCTTAGCGCTGCATTTCGGTTCAGTGCCCCACCTACAGTGGATGCGTTTGATTTTGCGCGGCGCGGACAGGTCCTAAAAGGTGCGTTCAGCGTACATCGACTGGATCGTTTGCTCGAAGGTTTACCAGAGCAACCGGTTGCGGAGTTGACGGTGTTAGAGGGTCCTCCAACAGTTCCTGGCATCGTTCGTTACGTGATTGAAGGTCGCCGTACAAAAGATGATCTGTCTGAGCTTGTTGTGCAGATCCAAGCAAATTTAGTGCTTGAGTGCCAAAGATGTTTAGGGCCACTCATCTTGCCAATTGATCGGCAAACAGTATTTCAGCTGGTGCGGCGTGAGTCGGACCTTGACGATGACGAGATCGAGGAAGAAGACTTTGGTCAGCCCGAAAAGATAGTGGGTTCTCCAAAGTTTGATTTGTGCGATCTCGTGGAAGACGAGTTAATTTTAGATGTTCCCTATGTCCCGCGGCACGAAGTGTGTCCGGAAACAGTAGATTTGGATGCGCAAGCCGAAGAAGAAGCTGGCAGGGAAGAGCCCCTTTCACCGTTTGCGGTGTTGAGTCAGCTCAAAACCAAGGGTTAGTAGTTGTTATCAAGACGGTTGGCGTACAATTCGCCGATCCACAGGAGTTGTCATGGCTGTTCAGCAAAACAAAAAATCCCCGTCCAAGCGCGGTATGCACCGCTCGCACGACTTTTTAGTGAATCCCCCAACGGCCATCGAGCCAAATACGGGCGAGCAACACCTGCGTCACCACATTAGCCCAACAGGCTTCTATCGTGGTCGCAAGGTTCTTAAGACTAAGACTGACGAATAATACGCAGCTGACGGGCTTGCCTCGTCCGAGCGTGCCTTTTCATTGCACGCAGCGTTGCATCATCACGTGGCTTACGACATTCGCATCGCGATAGATTGTATGGGTGGTGACGAGGGTATCCCCGTCACGGTCCCTGCAGCGTTTGATTTCGCGCAGCGTTTTGATGATACCTATTTGTTACTAGTTGGCCTGCCCGATGAAATCGAGCGGGCCGTTTCTGTTTGTACAAAACGTTACCTGAGCGTCGGTCCTGACCGCTATACGATTCTTCCTGCGTCTGAAGTTGTGACCATGGATGATCCTGTAGAGGTTGCTTTGCGCCGCAAAAAAGACTCCTCCATGCGCGTGGCGGCACAAGCGGTCAAGGACGGCCTGGCAGATGCGTGCATCTCTGCCGGTAATACGGGTGCCTGGATGGCAATCTCGCGCTACGTGCTTAAAACGCTCTTTGGGATTGACCGACCTGCCATCGCCTCAGCACTTCCCAATCAAAAAGGCCGTGCAACGACGATGTTGGACCTCGGTGCCAACGTTGATTGCACGGCGGAGCATCTCCTGCAGTTTGCCATCATGGGTACGGCACTTGCACAAGCGGGTGACCCGAGTCGTGCGCCTTCTGTGGGCTTGCTCAACATCGGCGAAGAAGTCATTAAGGGTAACGACATCGTCAAGCAGGCGGGTGAGTTACTCAGACAAAGCTCCTTAAACTTTTATGGCAATGTCGAAGGTAATGACATCTTTAAAGGTACGGTGGATGTGGTGGTGTGTGATGGCTTTGTCGGCAACGTTGCGCTCAAGTCTGCTGAAGGCGTGGCGCGCATGATGTCCGTCATGGTACGTGAAGAATTTGGACGTAATAGTCTGACTAAATTTTTAGGCTTGATTGCTTGGCCCGTGTTGTCGAGGTTTCGGCGTCGCGTGGATAATCGTCAATACAATGGAGCCGCTTTGCTGGGTTTGCGTGGAGTTGTGATCAAAAGTCATGGCGCAGCCGATGCGTTCGCCTTTGGTTGCGCCCTTGAGCGCGCCCGCGAAGCCGTGAGGTCGGGTTTGCTCAAACGCACAGCAGAGGCAATTGCTCAATTAACGCATTTACAAGTCGAAGCGGTGTCTTCGGCTCAAGTTGGAGAACCCGAATGACTCAGGTCATGCCTTATGCGCGCATCGTTGGTTCAGGTAGTTTTTTGCCTCCTCGTGTAGTGAGTAACGATGATTTGGCCGCAGAGTTAGCGACCCGTCAAATTGAAACCTCTGATCAATGGATTACAGAGCGCACCGGTATTCGTCAACGCTATCTTGCAGAAAAAGGCATGACGACTAGCGCATTGGCTACAGAGGCGGCTCGGCGAGCGCTCAAGGATGCGGGTGTAGAAGCTGACGAGGTGGACCTGATTATTGTTGCAACCTCGACCCCTGATTTTGTCTTTCCAAGCACTGCTTGCTTGGTGCAAGCAAATATCGGTAACAAAGGTGCAGCAGCATTTGATGTGCAAGCAGTCTGTAGCGGCTTTGTTTACGGTTTGACAACGGCAGACAGTTTTATCCGCGCGGGTCGCGCGCGTTGTGCGCTGGTGATAGGTGCGGAAGTGTTTTCCAGCATTCTCGACTGGAGTGATCGTTCGACCTGCGTGTTATTTGGTGATGGCGCAGGCGCGGTCGTGCTCAAAGTCAGTGAGTCACCAGGCATCATGGAGGCGGAACTCCATGCGGATGGCAGCCAGATGAATATTTTGTGTGCCGCGGGCAACGTTGCCTTTGGTCAAGTGACTGGCGATCCCTTTTTGCGGATGGATGGGCAGGCTGTTTTCAAACAGGCTGTGACCGTTCTTGATCGCTCTGCGCGTGCGGTGACTCAGCATGCGGGTATTCAATTATCTGAGATCGATTGGTTGATTCCTCACCAAGCGAACCTGCGTATTTTGACCTTTCTTGCTAAAAAACTGGATATCCCAGTAGAAAAAGTGGTGATCACCGTTGATCAGCATGCGAATACTTCGGCTGCGAGCATACCCTTGGCGTTTGATGTTGCGCGTCACGACGGTCGTATTCAGCCCGGTCAGCTCGTATTGATGCAGGGTGTCGGGGGTGGGTTCACCTGGGGTTCGGTACTCGTCCGTATGTAGTATTGTTCCGTACTTAATGTTTCTCTCATTTTTACAGCGACATCATGAAATTTGCATTTGTTTTTCCTGGACAGGGTTCACAGTCGATCGGCATGATGGATGCCTGGTCGGGTCATCCTGCTGCCATGCAAGTGATTGCTGAGGCCTCAGCTGCGTTAGGCGAGGATCTCGGAACCTTGATGGCTCAAGGACCTGCCGAACAGTTGAGTTTGACCACCAATACACAGCCTGCGATGTTGACTGCGGGTGTTGCGATGTTCGAAGCTTGGCGGGCTGCAGGTGGCCCTACCGCTGCATTGATGGCTGGCCATAGTCTTGGTGAATACGCGGCGTTGACCGCTGCAGGTTCTTTGTCGCTCGCCGATGCTGTGAAGTTGGTGCGCGTGCGCGCTGATGCAATGCAAGCGGCGGTTCCTGTCGGTACGGGTGCCATGGCGGCCGTGCTGGGGCTCGAAGACGATGCGGTACGCGTCGCGTGTGCCGAGGCCGCGCAAGGTCAAGTGGTTGAGGCGGTCAATTTCAATGCGCCTTCCCAGGTCGTGATTGCCGGCCATGCCGAGGCTGTTCAGCGCGCGATTGTGACCGCCAAAGCAGCCGGTGCAAAACGCGCCATGCTTTTGCCCGTCTCTGCGCCTTTTCATTCAAGTTTGCTCAAGCCCGCCGCCGAAGTCCTAAAGGGGGCGCTCGCTGAGGTCAAGGTTGATTCGCCTCTTGTTCCTGTGATGAACAACGTTGATGTTGTGATTGAGCAAGATCCTGCAGCGATTCGGGATGCGTTGGTACGTCAGGCTTGGCACGCCGTGCGTTGGGTTGAAATTGTGCAGGCGATGCGCGGTTTAGGTATTACCCATGTCGTGGAGTGTGGGCCGGGTAAAGTATTGACGGGCATGGTTAAACGTATTGACCCAGAACTTGTGGCGCTTTCCGTCACAGACCCAGAGTCTATGCAGGCTGCGCTTGATGCGCTGGCCGCTGTTTAATGTTCTGATCAAGGAAACGATCCTCATGGACCTCAAAGATAAAATCGCTCTCGTCACTGGGGCTTCACGTGGAATTGGTCGTGCCATTGCGCTTGAGTTGGCCGCCCGCGGTGCAACAGTGATTGGTACAGCGACAACCGAAACGGGTGCCGCAGGTGTGACGCAAGCCTTAGCGGCTCACGGTGGTCGGGGTGTCGTACTCAATGTCACCGATGTGGCTGGTTGTGACGCGTTATTGGACGCCTTAGCCAAAGAGTCAGGCGGACCACACATTTTGGTCAATAACGCAGGGATTACGCGTGACAATCTCTCCATGCGGATGAAAGACGAGGATTGGGATGCTGTGTTGCAAACTAACCTTAGTGCTGTCTTTCGTTTGTCACGTGGCGTGATGCGCAGCATGATGAAGGCCCGCTGGGGCCGCATCATCAATATCACTTCGGTCGTAGGCTCAAGCGGCAATCCAGGTCAGGCGAATTACGCAGCCGCCAAGGCTGGCGTTGCGGGCATGAGTCGTGCGCTGGCACGCGAGCTTGGAAGCAGAGGCGTCACTGTCAACTGCGTGGCACCTGGTTTTATTGAAACAGATATGACAAGTTCACTCGATGAGGGCCAAACGACTGCCCTCATGGCACAAATTCCGCTTGGCCGACTGGGTTCGGCCAGCGATATCGCGCACGCGGTGGCGTTTTTAGCGTCACCTCAAGCAGGCTACATCACAGGCACGACATTGCACGTCAATGGCGGCATGTACATGTAATAGGTTTTTTTTTCCCGGTTGGCTATAATTCGCCGGACTTTTCCCCTTTGGAGATCTGCATGGAAAGCATCGAACAGCGCGTCAAAAAGATCGTCGCTGAACAACTTGGCGTTAATGAAGCCGAGATCAAGAACGCATCTTCCTTTCTTGACGACCTCGGTGCCGATTCGCTCGACATGGTTGAGCTGGTAATGGCACTCGAAGACGAGTTCGAAACCGAAATTCCCGATGAAGAAGCAGAAAAAATCACAACGGTCCAACAAGCCGTGGATTACATCACTTCGAATTCCAAGTAATTTTTGTTTGCAGTTTGGCGGTTAGGACAATCTGTCAGCTTTGATGGGGGCCTTTGGCTCCTGTCTCACTACGTCAGGTATCTTGGCCGCCATTATCTTATTTGAGGAGTGCTCCGTGAAGCGACGTGTCGTCATTACAGGTCTTGGCATTGTGAGCCCGGTGGGCAACGACATTGCAACGGCTTGGGACAATATCGTGAGCGGTCGGTCCGGCATTGGACGGATTACACGTTTTGATCCCAGCGCGTTCAATGCGCACATTGCTGGTGAAGTCAAAGGCTTTGACATTACCCAGATTATTCCCGCCAAAGAGGCGCGGACGATGGACACGTTTATCCATTACGGTATTGCAGCGGGTCTTCAGGCTTGGAAGGATTCAGGCCTTGAAGTCACTGAGGCCAATGCAGAGCGCATGGGTGTCATCGTAGGTTCGGGCATTGGCGGTTTGCAACGCATCGAAGAGACCCAGACGGAGTATCTCGAACGCGGACCGCGTAGGATTTCCCCATTTTTTGTTCCTGCATCTCTGATCAATTTGATTTCTGGTCAGATCTCCATCATGCTGGGCTTTAAAGGCCCATCGTATGCGGTGGTGTCAGCGTGTACGACCGGTTTGCACTCAATTGGTGATGCGGCACGCATGATCGAGTACGGAGATGCGGACGTCATGATGGCAGGCGGCGCCGAGTCGACGGTATCGCCTCTTGGTATTGGCGGTTTTGCCGCGATGCGTGCGTTATCTCAGCGCAACGATGATCCCACCACGGCTTCACGTCCTTGGGATCGCGATCGCGATGGTTTTGTCTTGGGTGAAGGCGCGGGTGTCTTGATCCTCGAAGAGTACGAGCATGCAAAAAAGCGTGGTGCGCGGATTTACGGTGAGTTTGCCGGTTTTGGGATGAGCTCAGACGCGCATCACATCACGGCGCCGGATCGAGATGGGCCTCGTCGGGGAATCGCCAATGCCTTGCGCAATGGTGGTATCAACGCCGATCAAGTGCAGTATGTCAATGCGCACGGAACGTCTACACCTCTTGGTGACAAAAATGAAACCGAGGCACTGAAGCTGGCTTTTGGTGATCACGCTAAAAAGCTAGTGATCAATTCGACAAAGTCGATGACGGGTCATTTGTTAGGCGCAGCGGGCGGTATTGAGGCTGTTTTTGCCACACTGGCTGTTCATCACCAAATTTCTCCGCCCACCATTAACATTTTTAATCAGGATCCAGAATGTGATCTAGATTATTGTGCAAATGCTGCCCGGGATCTCAAGATTGACGTCGCACTTTCCAACTCGTTTGGCTTTGGTGGTACGAACGGCTCGATGGCCGTCCGCCGCATTTGACGTTTAAGCAATCCTTGCCTGGGCTGCTTGTGCCGCTGACCCCGCCACGCTGGGTCGCGGCTTTTTCTTTTGTGCTGCTGTCATTGGGTGCATGTGCGCTGGTGATTTCCGCGCGTTGGGCAGGGTTGAGCTCCTGGCTCGCCATCACGTTGGCACCAATCCCCTTTTTGGTGCATTTTATTGGGCGTTGGCATAACCAAACCAGCCTTAGAGGCCGAGTGTTGGTTGTGTCGCCAGACAAACCTTGGCAATTAGCTTTTTTTTCAGAAGTCGCTGGTCTGACTGATAGCATAGAGGTTATTGTCAGTCAGCGGTGGCAGCACCTTTTTGGCATCACTCTGGGTTTGAAATTGCAACATTGTCCCCATAACATGTCCAAGATCGTCACGATGGTGGTCTGGAGACAGTGCGTGAGCACGTCGGTCTTTCATGAGGTCGCGCTTCAGTCCGCGCGTCAGATAGACGATGTTGCTCGTCAAACAAAAGGGGATGCAGCTTGAGTGAACGCGACGTAGACGCCGAGTTAGTGGCGCGCGTACAACGCGGGGACAAACAGGCGTTTGATCTGTTGGTCCTGAAATATCAGAGAAAAATCATGCGCTTACTGTCGCGCATGATTCGTGATCCTGGTGAAATCGAGGATGTTGCTCAGGAAGCCTTTATAAAGGCATATCGCGCTTTGCCTCAATTTCGAGGTGATAGCGCTTTTTATACTTGGTTGTATCGCATCGCAATTAACACGGCCCGGAACTGGTTAGCCCAAAATAATCGCCGTCCAAGCACGCCATCTGCACAAGAAAATGAAGATGGTGAAACTTTTGACGCAACTGACAACCTAACAGACAGTAGCAACCCAGAATCTGAGATGGCGAGCCGGCAAATTGCTGACACCGTCAATAAGGCGATGAATGATTTACCCGAAGATTTACGTAATGCGATTGTGATGCGCGAAATCGACGGAATGAGTTACGAAGATATTGCAGAAAGTATGAATTGTCCGATCGGTACCGTTCGGTCCCGTATTTTTCGGGCACGTGAAGCGATCGCAACACGTCTGCGTCCCTTGCTGGGTGATACCGGCGACCGACGTTGGTGAGGAGTTAAATGATGAAACAGTCTAACGAGATCTCGAATATGAATCAGTCAACCCAACAGCACAACACTGCGATTTCAGCGTGGATGGATGGTGACCAAGATACTGACATGCCCGAGCACTTAAGCTCAGGCCAAGGGCACGCCACTTGGGAGCTCTATCACCTGATCGGTGATACGTTGCGCACGCCAGCGCTCGCAATCCCTGCAACGCACACGTTGCAACAGAGAATTTCACTGGCACTACGCGATGAGCCTGCCATCATCGCTGTCGCGAAACCCGATAAAAAGAGTGCAAAGTTTTGGGGTAGGTCTGTCTGGCCAGGTGTTGCGATGGCCGCTGCGGTTGCCTCTGTGATTTGGGTCGCCAAGCCATTTTTATTGCCCGAGTTTTCTTCACCCACAGAGCAAGTTGCTGAAATCACGACAGATCAACCGCTGCGTGCGACAGAGGTCGCCTTTAATGCGCCCGTTGTACGCGACTATGTCAATACGCACCGCGAGATGTCTGGTCCAGCGAATGTGCGTCAGGTGTCGTTCGGAGCCATGCGGTAATGTTGCGCGCAGTCCGCAATGCCTTGGCGCTGATGCTGGCGAGTACAAGCGCATTCAGCCAGACATCGCCATCGCAAGAAACCTCATCTGTTGCGTCACAGGCAATCTCATCCGCCATCGCTCCATCGTCAGCGCAGCCTGAGGTTGGGCAAATTGTTCGCCAAATTCAACAAGCCGCACGCACACTGAATTATGTGGGTGTGTTCGCCTTTCAACAGGGCGAGCGGTTTGAATCTTCGCGCATTACGCATTTTTTTGATGGAAAAAATGAGAAAGAGCGCATAGAAGTATTAGATGGTTTGCCGCGCGAATATCTGCGCGTCAACGATGAAGTACAAGGCCTCATGCCAGAACGCAAACTGGTGTTGCTAGAGCGCCAACGTGGTGATCGCTTTCCGGGCTTGTTGCTCAACCAAGCGCAAACCCTAGAAAAAAACTATAGCTTGCGTCTTGCGCCCGATCTCTTGCGTATCGCGGGTCGTTCTTGTCGCGGTATTGAGATTACGCCGCGTGACACACACCGATATGGTTATCGTCTGTGCGCGGATCTTGAGTCGAACTTGCTGCTCAAGGCCCAAATGGTGGGGCCCGAAGGTGTGGTGATTGAGCAGGTGGCGTTTACGCAGGTCGTCATTGGTGCAGACATCACCGAGGCGATGCTCGCACCCTCTTGGGTCACGACCGATTGGCGCGTCGTGCGCGCGCAACATTCAAAAGTAGATTTGTTTGCGCAAGGTTGGCGTATTTCGGCACCTGCAGGCTATGTACCGACATCGCAACAAGAAAGAATTTTTTCCAATGATAAGCGGGTTAATCAACTCGTTTTATCCGATGGTCTGGCAACTATTTCAATTTTTATTGAACCTTATCAGCCAGAACGGTCTGAGTATGAACCCCAAGGCGCTGCGCGAAGCGGCTCAGTGAATATCTTTGGGATCAAGGTAGCAAACTTTTGGTTAACCGTTCTGGGTGAAGTGCCGGCCGCAACCCTTGAACAGTTGGCTCAGTCAATTCAATACGTCCCTTCAACGCCAGCACGTTAAGTCTGTGCGTGCAATGATTGGGAAGTTTAAATCGGAGTCCATGATGCAAGATCAGTCACACGCATATCTGTATCAACCTATTGATCGCATGCGCCGCATCGCGAGTACGTTAATGGTCGCCATCGCGTTAGTGTTTGTCAGTTTGCAGATGACGCCTGCACAGGCACGTACGCCTGTATTGCCAGACTTTACGGTGATTGTTGAAAAGTCAGAGCCTGCAGTGGTGAATATTCGCACGACCGCTAAGGTCGCTTCGCGTTCTGGTTCAGGTGCTGCACCAGGGCAAGATCCTTACGAGTTATTTCGTCACTTTTTCGGTCCTGATTTTGCACCGCCAGGTGGACGTCAAGCCCCTCAGCAAGCGCCACGCGGCCGACGTGCTGAGCCCGAAGAACGCTCTGTCCCTCGCGGTGTCGGTTCAGGCTTCTTTATTTCTGAAGACGGTCACTTGTTGACCAATCACCACGTAGTGGTGGATGCAACAGATATTTTTGTCACACTGACGGATGGACGCGAGTTCAAGGCCACTGTTGTGGGCAGCGATCAGCGTACCGATGTGGCGTTGCTTAAGATCGACGCAAAGGGCATGGCAACTTTGCCTATCGGCGATGCAAGGACCTTGAAGAAAGGTCAATGGGTAATGGCGATTGGCTCACCGTTTGGTCTTGAATCAACCGTGACCTCAGGCATCATCAGCGCCTTGGGTCGTGAAACAGGTGATTACTTGCCGTTCATCCAGACGGATGTTGCAGTCAATCCAGGAAACTCTGGTGGTCCTTTGCTCAACCTTGAAGGTCAGGTAGTGGGGATTAATGCACAGATCGTCTCTCGGAGCGGTGGTTTCATGGGGATTTCTTTGGCAATCCCGATTAATGAGGCGATGCAAGTCGTTGATCAGCTTAAGGCCTCGGGTCGTGTCACACGTGGTCGAATCGGTGTCCAAATCAGCGAAGTCAGCAAAGAGGTGGCCCAGGCAATTGGATTGCCCAAAGCTGAGGGTGCACTTGTGAGCGCAGTTGAGCCGGATGGCCCTGCAGACAAGGGTGGCATTTTGCCGGGTGATGTCATTTTGAAGTTTGATGGCAAAACGATTGCTCGCATGTCTGATTTGCCTCGTTTGGTGGGACAAACCAAGCCAGGTGTGGTTTCGCCCGTTGAAGTCTGGCGCAAAGGCAAGCCTGTCAAGCTTAAAGTGACTGTGATCGAACTCAAGGCTGAACAGACTGCTGCAACGCCTGAGCCAAAAGCCAAGCCGACTGAGTCGCAGACTGTTGTGCTGGGGATGACCGTGGTTCCCGTCACCGCCGATGCGCAGAAAAAGTTGCGCATTAAAGGGGGCGTTCAGGTCACCGCAGTTGGAGCGCCTGCTTCGACAGCGGGTATCGCTGAGGGAGATATTATTTTGGCGGCAAACGACACTGATATTACAAGTCCTGAGCAATTTACCAAGTTGATTTCAGGTCTGGATAAGGCTCGATCGGTTGCGTTGTTGGTTCGAACCGGTGACCAAACCCGTTGGGTCGCTGTTGCCCCCGCCAAATAAGGTCAAGAACGGCTAGAATAGAGGATTGACGCAAAAGGGGCGCAGAGCGCCCCTTTTGCTTGCTAGCTCGCTTACTTTTCAGGTGTTATGCAGCATATTCGCAATTTCTCCATCATTGCCCACATCGACCATGGCAAGTCCACCTTGGCGGATCGACTGATCCAGCGCTGCGGTGGCTTGGCCGATCGTGAAATGTCCGCGCAGGTTCTGGACTCCATGGATATCGAGCGAGAGCGCGGCATCACCATCAAAGCTCAGACAGCAGCGCTGCACTACAAGGCAAAAGATGGCAATGTCTACAACCTCAACTTAATCGATACCCCTGGACACGTCGACTTTTCCTACGAGGTGAGTCGTTCCTTGTCAGCATGTGAGGGTGCCTTGCTCGTGGTAGATGCTTCTCAAGGTGTCGAGGCACAGACGGTCGCAAACTGTTACACGGCGATTGAGTTAGGCGTTGAGGTCGTGCCGATTCTCAACAAAATGGATTTGCCTCAAGCCGATCCTGAAAGTGCGCGTGCTGAAGTCGAAGAAGTCATCGGCATTGATGCGACGGATGCGATCTTGGCGAGTGCTAAAACAGGCATGGGGATTGACGATATCCTCGAGGCTGTTGTTGCGCGTATTCCCGCGCCAAAAGGTGATCCTGACGCGCCGCTTCAGGCACTGATTATCGATTCTTGGTTTGACAACTATGTTGGCGTGGTCATGCTGATTCGCGTGATCAATGGCGTCCTCAAGCCTAAAGACAAAATCTCGTTTATGGCGACAGGTGCGATGCACCTTTGCGAACAGGTTGGCGTGTTTACGCCCAAGTCCGAACCCCGCAAGTTTCTATCAGCAGGCGAGGTGGGCTTTGTGATTGCGGGCATTAAAGAGCTCGCCGACGCCAAGGTGGGGGACACGATCACTTTGTTGGCCAAGCCTGCTGCCGAGGCATTGCCTGGCTTTAAAGAAGTCAAGCCGCAGGTGTTCGCTGGGCTGTATCCTGTCGAAAGCAGTGAATACGATCAGTTACGTGACTCGCTTGAAAAGCTCAAGCTCAATGACTCTGCATTGATGTATGAGCCAGAGGTGTCGCAGGCGCTTGGTTTTGGTTTCCGCTGCGGCTTTCTCGGACTGCTCCATATGGAGATCGTTCAAGAGCGTCTTGAGCGTGAGTTTGATATGGACATTATTACGACTGCACCGTCCGTGGTGTACGAGGTCGTGATGCGTGATAATTCTGTCATACAGATCGAAAGTCCATCGCGCATGCCCGAGGTTGGCAAGTTTATTGAGGTGCGTGAGCCGATCGTTAATGTGACCCTGTTTATGCCTCAAGAGTACGTCGGGACGGTCATGACGCTTTGTAACAACAAGCGTGGCTTACAGCTCGATATGACTTATCACGGCCGTCAGGTGCACTTGCATTACGAAATCCCGCTCGCTGAAATTGTGCTTGATTTCTTTGACAAGCTGAAATCGGTTTCCCGTGGCTATGCTTCGATGGACTATGAGTTTAAAGAGTATCGCGCTGCGGATGTGGTCAAGGTCGATCTGCTGATCAATACCGATAAGGTGGACGCTTTGTCAAACATTTGTCACCGCTCGAACGCTCGCTATCGCGCGCGCGAAGTCGTGTCACGCATGCGCGAGTTGATCCCCCGCCAAATGTACGACGTAGCGATTCAGGCTGCGATTGGTGCCGAAATTATCGCGCGTGAAAACGTCAAAGCCTTGCGTAAAAATGTGCTGGCTAAATGTTACGGCGGTGATATTAGCCGCAAGAAAAAACTGCTTGAAAAGCAGAAGGCCGGTAAAAAGCGCATGAAACAAGTGGGTAGTGTTGAAATTCCTCAGGAAGCTTTCTTGGCGATCCTGCAAGTTGATGACAAATAATGCTGAATCAAGGTTGAACGGATGAGCTGGAACTTTGCCCTGATTTTGTTTATTGCCCTTGTGATCACGGGTGTGATCTGGTCGATCGATACATTTCTTCTAAGAAAAAAACGTCTGGCGAATATGATGCAGGCGATTGCACTGGCTCGTCCAAGCTGGGCAGCATTGCCTGACGAAGAAAAGCATAGCCGCGAAGCGCAGTTGCGCGCCGATCTCGGCAAGCAACCGTGGTGGGTGGAATATGGTGCGAGCTTTTTCCCCGTTATTTTGTTTGTGTTTGTATTGCGTTCTTTTATCGTTGAACCGTTTCGCATTCCTTCGGGCTCAATGTTGCCGACCTTGCAATCTGGCGACCTGATTTTGGTCAACAAGTTTTCCTATGGTTTGCGCTTACCTGTGCTAAATGAAAAAGTGATTGCGATCGGCGAGCCTGCGCGTGGTGACGTGATGGTGTTTCGCTACCCTGTCGATCCCGCTGTGGATTACATCAAGCGCGTAGTCGGTTTGCCGGGTGATGAGGTAGCCTATCTGGATAAACGCCTCTATATCAATGGCAAAGAAGTGCCACGCAAGCGCGATGGCGAGTATTTTGAACCAGACCGTGTGGCATATACGGCACAATTCACAGAGTACCTTGGTGAGAAGCCTCATCAAATATTGCTGGATGAGCGAAGATGGCAGGATTTAGGGCCAACTTCAAGCTTTCCGCATCGTGAAAAATGTGAATATTTGCGAAATGGCATGCGTTGCACCGTTCCAGCGGGTCTTTACTTTATGATGGGTGACAATCGCGATAACAGCCTTGACAGTCGATTTTGGGGATTTGTCCCCGAGGCGAATATCGTGGGTAAAGCTTTCTTTATCTGGATGAATTTTGGAAACCTCGGCCGTATTGGTCCCTTCCATTAAGTTGTCCAGATCCTTGTCACCTGTTTTATGTCACTTGCTAAATGCCCTTGTCCGCTCTTGAGACTTCGCTTGGATATCAGTTCGTTAAACCTGCTCTGCTTGAGCAGGCGCTAACACATCGTAGCCATGGCGCGCGACACAACGAGCGTCTTGAGTTTCTCGGTGATTCGGTGCTCAACATGTCTGTGGCTGCCTTGCTATTCAACCACTACGGGACACTCGACGAAGGTGACTTGTCGCGCGTCCGGGCCAATCTGGTCAAGCAGTCTTCGCTCGCCGACATTGCGCAAAAACTCGATTTGTCGAAATATCTCAGGCTAGGCGAGGGTGAACTCAAAAGCGGTGGCTTTAGACGACCATCGATATTGGCGGATACATTTGAAGCTATTCTTGCGGCGGTGTACCTGGATGGTGGTTTTCTGGCGGCACAAGACTTGATCGAGCGTTTGTACAAGCCGATTTTGGCCAACGTGGATCCCTTGACGCTTGGCAAGGATGCCAAGACCCTCCTCCAAGAGTTTTTGCAAAGCCACAAACTCGCCTTACCTTTATATAGTGTTGTCGCCACCCATGGTGCGGCACATAGCCAACAGTTTGAAGTCGAATGTTCGATCCCTTCGCTTGAGATCAAGGTCACAGCACCTGGCTCAAGCCGCCGGGCCGCAGAGCAGTCAGCCGCCAAGCTCGCACTAGAAGCTGCGGAGACCGCCAGTCCCACCCCAGTTAAAAAGCGTTCGACCCGGGCGCGCAAAACGGCACAATTAACGCTGCCGGTTGCGGTTGCTCAGGAACTTAAATGACAGACACCATCAATACAACAGACTCCACGCCTCAATCAGAGGCTACGGCATACCGTTGCGGCTTTATCGCAGTAGTCGGACGTCCAAACGTTGGTAAATCAACACTGACGAATGCCTTGATTGGCAGCAAGATTTCGATTGTTTCCCGTAAGGCACAAACAACACGTCACCGCATTCAGGGCGTGCTCACGCGTGAGCACGAGCAGTTTGTCTTTGTAGATACGCCAGGCTTTCAAACGCGCCACGGTGGTGCGATGAACAAGATGATGAACCGCGTTGTGACACAAACCCTAGCAGATGTCGACGTGGTGCTGTTTGTTGTCGAAGCGGGTAAATGGTCTCCAGGCGATGCCAAACTTTTATCTCTGTTGCACCACCCAGAGCGTACGATTTTGGTGATTAGCAAAATCGACCAACTCAAAAATCGTGACGAGCTGTATCCGTTCGTTGCCAACATCGCCTCCCAATTCAAGTTTGATGCGGTGGTGCCCGTGAGTTCGACCAAACGACATCAGCTCGATCAATTGCTCGATGAGGTCGCTAAGCGCCTGCCAGAAAACGAAGCGTACTTTGATGCGGATACGCTAACCGATCGGCCGATCCGTTTTATTGCAGCTGAATTGATTCGCGAGAAAATTTTCCGTTTAGTGGGCGACGAACTTCCTTATGGTTGCACGGTGGTCATTGAACAGTGGGAAGAGACGGAAAAAGGCGCGCATATCAATGCGTGTGTGATTGTCGAGCGAGATAGCCATCGCCCCATTTTGCTGGGTGCAGGTGGTAACCATATGAAACGGATTGCGTCCGAGGCGCGTCAGGATATGGCCAAGCTGATGGACAAACCCGTTCACCTTGAGGTCTATATCAAGGTCCGCAAGGGTTGGGCTGAAAAAGAAAGCAGCCTGCGCGATTTAGGATATGAGTAGACGAGTCCTTCGGGTTCTCGAGACGCCGGGCTACGTGTTGCATGCAACAGCCTGGCGTGAAACCTCTCTGATTGTTCAAGCGTTCTCCAGAGACCACGGATGGGTCAGTATGGTCGCTAAGGGTGCCAAACGACCCCATTCGGTCCTGCGGCCTGCGCTGTCCGTTTTTCAGCCCTTGTTATTGTCCTGGACAGGTGCTGGTGAGATTAAAACGCTCATGCGGGCCGAGTGTGCAGGTGTTCATGCCTTGCCTGGTGCGGCCTTGATGTCGTGTTGGTACATGAACGAATTACTCTTTCGCTTGCTCCCCCGCGAAGATCCTCATCCTGGTTTGTTTGATGCCTACGTGATCGCCCTGCAACAGCTGGCTGCAGGCCAGTCGGCGGTGGGTGCATTACGACGTTTTGAGTGGATTTTGCTTAAAGAGACGGGGTATGGCCTTGATGCTGAGGCACCAGACTTTGACGATCCACAGGGTGAGCCCGCCCTGCGCGCGAGCTTGCGTGAGCGCTTGTCGGAGCACTTGGCGGGCCGCCCATTGACGACTCGCCAAGTATTGGTCGCGTTACAGCGCTTTCAGCCTGCGAAAACTTAAAGCACTACGCGGTCAGTACGGCTCGGCCTGTGACTTTGCCTTGACGTAACGACGTCAACACCTTGTCTGCATCGGCAAGGGGGTGTTTATGCACAGGGATGGGCGTGATCTTGTTGTCTTTGACGAGCTGTAGGAGTTCTTTGAGCTCGTCCAGAGAGCCGGTATAGCTACCAAGAATCTGAAGGGCTTTCATCGGAATAAAGGCAATCGGCCAGGAAGCACCGCCGCCAAATAAACCAACAATGACAAGCTTGCCCCCCTTGATGAGGATGTCAAAGCCCAAGGATGTCGTGGCAGGTGCCCCCACCAGATCGATCATCGCTTGCACCATTTTGCCGCCATTGGCTTGGATGATTTGTTGCGCAGCATCCGGTGCAGCACCGTCCACTACCGCGAGTGCACCTGCTTGGAGGGCTGCCTGACGTTTAGCGGGGTCGATATCTACCACAATGGCACCCACACCATTTAAAGCCTTGACCAAGGCCAGACACATCAGCCCCAATCCCCCTGCGCCCATAATCACGATAGGGTGTTTTTGATAGATGTTGGCACCAACTTTGTTGAGGGCACTGTAAGTGGTCAGGCCTGAGCATGCATAAGGGGCGATCTCAGCCGGGTCCAAGTCACCGATATCGATGAGGTAACGTGGGTGCGGCACCAACAGGTGATCGGCGTAGCCGCCTGGTCGCTGCACACCGAGATATTGCGGACTAGAGCAATGATTTTCGAGGCCGTCCAAGCAGGCTGGGCATTGGCGACAACCAATCCATGGATAGACCAGGTAGTTGCGACCTTTTTCAACCCCCGTCGCCTCAGGACCCAACGCGACAACAGTGCCTGCAGTCTCATGCCCCATTGTCATCGGTAACTTGATACCACGATCTTTGAGTAAAAGGCTGCGTCCATTGCCGAGGTCGTAGCTACCTTCCCAAAAGTGGATATCGCTATGGCAGACGCCCGCGGCGCGCACTTGTACCAAGACTTGTGTG
Organism: Burkholderiaceae bacterium; assembly: GCA_023653055.1. GTDB lineage: Bacteria > Pseudomonadota > Gammaproteobacteria > Burkholderiales > Burkholderiaceae_B > Zwartia. Next base: position 91,240 of record JAMNXR010000012.1, read on the forward strand.
CCTGTTGGCGTGGGCGTTTCCATTTCCATTAAACCAAGCGGTTCTTTGAAATTCATGACGCAATAACATTTCATATTTAAAGCTCCTGTCGTGCTGTCGTCTTTACATGACCAGTTCAATTAGACGGGGACCTTTTTCTTTGGCCGCAATGCGCAACGCATCCGCAAAGCCCTCAAGCGTATTGACTTGCACGCCCGGGACACCATGTCCGCGCGCGATCGACACCCAGTCCAAAAATGGCTGATCCAGATCAAGCATACGGCGTGCGTTATCACCGGCCTCGGGTCCACCCATATTGGCGAGTTCGCCACGCAAGATTTTGTAAGAGCGATTGGCAAAAATCACGACCGTGACGTCAAGATTTTCACGGGCCATCGACCACAGACCCTGCACGGTATACATCGCACTACCATCGCCTAAAAAGGCAAAGACCTTGCGCTCGGGGCAGGCCACCGCAGCACCAACGGCCGCAGACATTCCCCACCCAATCGCCCCACCTGTGATGTCAATGCAGTCATGGGGGGCGGCTTGCGGCGTCACTTTTGCAAACTGTCGTCCAGTCGTGACCGCCTCATCTACCATGATGGCGTTTTCTGGCATGAGTGCGGCAATCACCGTTCCAATATGCTCAACTAAAGGCGCGCCGGTCGGTAAGTCTGTGATGATCGGGCCCGTGGACAACTCAGCCGGAGCGGTATTTTGCGCGCCAAGTGCATCAACGAGTGCTTGTAAGCTTGCTTCGATATCGTGTGTCAGCGTGGCCAGCGTGTGGACTTCGCAATCAGGTTGCTTAATCATACGTGGCTTGTTTGGATAGGCAAAAAACGCCACTGGTGGTGCACTACCAACCAAGACCAAGTGCTTGGTGTCCTTGAGCATGGCGACCGCGCCATCGACTGGGAAAGGCAGTGGCGTGATGTTGACGCGACCTCGCCCACGTTCCATGCGCGGGTTACGTGGCTCAGAGGCAAGTTTACAACCTGTATGCGCAGCAATTTTTCCGGCGAGCGTGGCTTCGCGTGCCCGTAAGGCGCGACCACCCAGCAATAGTGTGGTGGCTTCAGCCGTTTTGCGATTGGATAATAAGCGGGCGAGGGCGACGATTGTCTCTGTCAGTGGCGCCGCAGCCGTCTGCGCGGGTGCGGTAGAGTAGCGACCCGGATCAGAGGGTTCCCAGGCGCAATTCGCGGGGAGAACCAGCGTCGCGATGCGTCCAGGTGTGCTGCGTGCCTGAGAGATCGCCTCAGCAGTATCCAGAGGCGCCGCTGCAGCCGACATGGTGGTCTTGACCCAGTTGGACATCGGGCGCGCCACGGCTTCTACGTCAGAGTTCAGGGGCGCATTGTTGTGGATGTGATCCCAGGCGTGTTGACCGACAATATTGACCATCCCGGAGTAGGCGCGTTTAGCGTTGTGAATGTTTGCAAGCGCGTTACCTAAACCTGGCCCGAGATGCAACAGCGTTGCGGCAGGCTTTTCTGCCATCCGGTAGTAGCCATCCGCCGCACCACTCGCGACACCTTCGAACAATCCCAGCACGCAGCGCATACCTGGCGCGCGGTCTAAGGCTGAGACAAAGTGCATCTCTGAGGTACCGGGATTGGCAAAACATACATCAACGTCGCCTGCAAGCAGGGTGTGAACCATTGCTTCTGAACCATTCATTTTTATACCCCTCCAGTTTTGTTTTTCATTGTTTCACGCGCGATGATGACCTGTTGAACTTCGGTCGCACCTTCGTAAATGCGTAATGCTCTGATTTCACGATACAACATTTCCATGGGATGGCCGACTTTGACACCCAGGCCACCATGTAACTGGACGCAGCGATCAATCACGCGTTGGGCGGACTCTGTCGCGTACATTTTTGCCATGGCGGCTGATTTGGTGGTACGTTGCCTGAGTACGTCGCGCTCCCACGCTGCACGATAGATGAGTAAGGTTGAAGCATCGATTTCTGTACTCATTTCACCAATCGCAGCCTGTGTGATTTGTAGATCAGCGAGCGTGGCGCCAAACATCGGACGTGAGGTAGCACGTGCGATACCCATGTCTAGAGCGGCTTCGGCAAAGCCCAATGCAGCGGCGCCGACCGAGGCACGAAATACATCGAGATTATGCATGGCGACTTTGAAACCTTTGCCTGCGTCGCCGATACGCTGGCTGACAGGGATGTCGCAATCGGTAAAGGTGAGTGTGCCAATCGGGTGCGGGGCGCACACATCAAAACGTTCAGTGACTCTTAATCCTGGCGTGTTGGCATCCACGACAAAGGCCGTGACACCATCGGCCTCATCATTCTCAACCTGAGCAAAAACGGTATAAAAGTCTGCGATGTCAGCATTTGAAATCCAAGTCTTGACACCGTTGAGCCGATATCCTTGATTGGTGCGCGTCGCACGCGTGGTCATTGCCGCCACATCTGAGCCCGCGTCGGGTTCAGAAAGTGCAAAGGCCGCCAGCATTTTTCCGCAGGCCACATGGGGCAAGTATTTTTGCTTGAGTGCCTCCGAACCGAATAGTGAGATCGGGCCGCTCCCCAGCCCCTGCATCACAAACGCAAAGTCCGCCAGGCCGTCGTAATAGCCGAGTGCCTGACGCATTAGACAGAGATTGCGGGAGTCGAGTTCTTTGAGTGCGCCGCCATACTCTGCAGGAACACAATAACGTAACCAGCCTGCATCGCCCAATTGTCGAGTGAGTTTCACGCAGTGTTCGTCGACGTTGCCAGTATGTACGCGATTGGTCAGTGCTGCGGCAGACCACGCTTTGATATCTGCATACAGCGCGCGGTGGCTGTCATCGAAAAACGGTAACTTCAATGAGTCAGGGTTAAACATATCAACAATTTCCTAAGAGATCAAATTTCATCTGGACGTAGCGCGTTGGAATCTCTAAGCGCGCAAAATACACAACGTTGTCCTTGACGCAAGCGTAGCGGCGTAGCTCAGCTACCGGGGCAGACAAAGGCAGATGCAAGGCTTCAGCCGAGTCCGCACCTGCTTCGATAATAGTCAGTAACTGTTCCGCATGGGTCAACGTTTCACCATGTAATTCATCCAGCACAGGCGCAATGGTGGAATGTCGGAAACGTGCAGGATGCTGCCGATAGATGTCACGGTCGAGATACACCTCGGTGTAGCAAAACGGACCGGAAGCGGTCGTGTGAATACGTCGCAGATATTGAAAGCGCCCGCTGGTGGCGTACGGACATTCCATCCCTAGCAGTGGAAGCGGAACATCAGCATTGGACTCCATCAAGGTCGTAGTGCCAAGCGCTTTGGAGAGTGCAACAGTGTCAGCCCACGTTTTTGGGAGGGTGAGCTTGTGCGTCTCTGGAATGTCCTCATTGACATACGTGCCTGAGCCTCTGGAGCGGTGGATCAAGCCCTCGCGTTCTAATAAACCAAAGGCCTGTCTGACGGTTGCGCGTGAGACGCCTAAGGTGTCGACCAGCGACTCCAGGGCTGGGACTTGATGGCCACGCGGCCAGACGCCGCGTTCGATATTACGCCGCACGATCGCGGCCACCTGCAGGTACAAGGGCTGTGGACTTCTCGCATAGAGGAGGCCGGGCGCTTGTTTCATGCGTGTGTGGCCAAAAGAACATCCGCCATTTCGCGCAATTTATTTTTTTGGATTTTGACTGCGTTGGCGCTTTCGACCGAAGGGAAAACTGACACGACTTCAAAGCGCACGGGCACCTTGTAGCCTGCCATCAGGCGCTTACATGCCAGCGTCCATCCCGCTGAATCGGCTTGTGCCCCATCTTTCAATATTACAAAAGCAACCGGCAAAATTTTGGTGCCTAGGGTTCCACCCACGACCTGACAGGCTTTAACACCTGGGAGCTGTTCAACAGCCTGTTCGATTTCAGCTGGGTTGACGAGAAAGCCAGAGAGTCGCATGGAGTCACCCATGCGCGTTTGAAAAACAAACTGGCGTTCACTGACGGCGTAGCCGAGATCGCCAGTTTTGAAAAAACCGTCAGCGGTGATGGCACGCGCGGTTGCCTCGGGCTGGTCGAGATAGCCCACCATACGGCTGGGGCTGAAAATTTCGATTTCGCCGGACTCGCCTTGTTTCAAAACTTGTCCTGTCTCAGGATCTGAGGTCCTCACACGGGCTTCAGGGTGAATCAGTTGTCCACCGGACAGGTAGCGCACACTGACATCCCCTTGCGTTGCCTCAGTTGGCTGTGCGGCGACCAAAGCCTGTAGTTCACTTGACCCGTAAAGTCCGGTCAGTTCGACGCCATTGCGCTCTGCTTGTTCGAGCAAGCTATTAATCGCAGGAGAAAAACTAGCAAAGCCAAATAATTTGCAGCTTTCAAAGTCCGAGGCAGACTGGGCTGTTTCGAAAAGTTTCAAAATAGATTCGTTATTTGCATAGGTATGCGTGACGCGATGCTTACGGATTTGCGCAAGCGTACTGTTCGTATCGGATACGGGTTCGCTGACGGTTGTGCACCCCGTCACGAGTCCTCCGGTCAGTGTGGCAAACCCAAAGGCACCGCAAAAGGGTGCGCTCGCCAAAATACGACTTTCAGCGTCATAGCCATACACCTGTTGCATCACTTCGCCGTGCTTGATCAATGTTGCCTGATCATGCAGAACAAATTTGGGTAGCGATGTCGTCCCGGAGGTCGTAAAGCAGAGTACGCCCGCATTACCAAAGGCAGGGGGAGGCGCGCAAGGTGTCTCAAGCAAGGCGTTGTAACCCAATACCTTGTAGCCGCGTGCCGCAATGGCTTGCGTGGCAGCGCTCTGTGTATCGCCAAGCGTGATAACGGCGCGCAAGCGCGACAAGACTTCTTTGGGGACGTCAGCCAAAATGTCCGCAAACGCAATTCCTTTGAAATCGGGCCACATCAAAAGCCAGTCGGCTTTACCACGGCCGACAATATCTGCGACTTCTTGGCTACGAAAGCGTGTGTTGACAGCCAGTACAGTGGCGCCGAGATGGGCGCATGCTAAAAATGTTTGTAACCATGCCAGGCAGTTCGGTAACCAGACCGCCACCCGATCATTTGGCCCTATGCCCAATTCGGCAAGATTGCCGGCTAGTTGCAGGGACTGCGTATGTAACGCGGCAAAACTGGTGGGAACATCCTGATCGATGAGTGCTGGGTGCTGACCATGGCTTTGGGCCAGTGCGGCCATGCGTTCGTAAAAAAACATTGTTTGCCTCGGATGGACTTTGTGCAGCAATAGACTGTGTACTGCTATAGTGATTAAATAGAACTATTACTATAGTACTTATTTACGTACTTTTGATTTAAGTTTTTCATATGAAAAACGCCTCATCGAAGGCGTTCATCTACAGGAGCAAGATCTAATGAAATCAACACAATTTTTTATCCGTGCCATTGCAGCTGCACTCACCTTAGGTGCTGCAACCCTAGGCGTCGCCCACGCACAAAGCTTTCCTTCCCGCCCGCTCACCTTAGTGGTTCCTTATCCCACAGCAGGTGCTGCTGATATTTTTGGACGCTCGATTGCTCAGGCAATGGAAGCCACGCTCAAGCAGAACGTGATTGTTGAAAACAAGCCGGGTGCGGCGGGCAACGTCGGTTTGACCTTTGTGGCGCGTAGCAAGCCTGATGGTTATACGATTGGTTTAGGCACGATTGGCACTCAAGCGATCAATCAGTTTATTTATAGCCAAATGCAGTTTGATCCCGCGACAGACTTGGTCCCGATTGCCTTGGTTTCTTTGACACCGAACGTTTTAGTGGTCGCCGCGAACTCCCCTTGGAAAAACCTAGGTGATGTGCTGAAAGCTGCTCGCGCTGCTGGTGATAAAAAATTGAGTTACGGTACCCCTGGTATTGGTTCATCACCGCACCTGACAGGCGCGTACTTTGAGGCAATGGCGGGCGTAGAGTTGTTACACGTTCCGTTTAAAGGCGTGTCGGCTTCCATGCCTGCGCTAATTGGTGGCCAGATCGATCTCTTGTTCGACAACTTATCTGGTTCGATTGCTCAGATCAAAGACGGCTCGCGTGTGCGCGGTATTGCCGTGACCTCTCTTGAGCGTTCGCCCATGTTGCCGACGCTGCCTAGTTTTGCAGAGGGTGGTGTGAAAGGTTTTGACGTGACCGCATGGTTTGCGATTTATGCACCAAAGGGTACGCCACAGCCTGTGATGGACAAGCTGATCGAAGCTGCGCGCGTTGGGTTGAAGTCAGAAAAAGTCATCCAAGCCTACGAGCGTCTGGCAGCGGTTCCTGGCAATTTGTTCGGATCTGACCTCGCAAAATTTGAAGCAGCTGAGCGGGCGAAATGGGGTAAGTTGATCAAAGAACGTGACATCAAGGCACAATAAAATGAAAGGCACCACAGCACTTGTGACCGGCGGAAGCCGTGGAATTGGTCGCGCTGTGGTGCAGTCACTGATTGACGATGGCTACGAGGTCATTAACTTCAGTCGGACTGCACCCGCACAGTTATTACCCGGTGAAATTTTTGAATCAGTGGATTTGGGTGACCCGAAACGCGCGCGCGAAGCTGCTTTTGATTGGGCGGCAAAAAAAGACATTCTGAGTCTCGTCAATAACGCTGGCATGATCCATGTCGGCAAGATCGAGGACATCACGCTCGAGCAAATCGAAGATATGATGTCGCTCAATATGATCGCGCCTTTGATTATGTTGCAGGCTGTTTTGCCGAAGATGCGGACCCACAAGTTTGGTCGTATTGTCAATATTGGGAGTCGTGCTGCGCTCGGTAAGTCCGGACGGACTATTTATGGTGGAACTAAAGCAGGTCTGGCAGGCATGACGCGCACATGGGCACTGGAGACCGCGGCTGACGGTATTACGGTCAACGCCATTGCACCAGGTCCCGTTGCGACTGAATTGTTTGTCGCCAGTAATCCGCCGGATCTACCTCAGACCAAAAAGATTGCTGAGTCGGTTCCTGTGGGACGCTTTGGCGAACCAGAAGAAATCGCCCATGCCGTCCGTATGTTTCTTGATCGCAAAGCAGGCTTTATCACGGGACAGCTTTTATATGTCTGCGGTGGGATGTCCGTTGGCCTGAGCACCTGAGGTGCTCAGCCCTGTCGGAGCGCTTCAAACTTCTTGTCGTGCATGACATCCTCGACGGACTGTCCTGCACGCACCGCCTCAACCATGCCATCCTGACGGGTGGCAATGCGCTGACTTAAGGCGATGACTTCTTGGATTTTTTCTGCAGGGACAAATACTGTTCCGCACCGATCCGCAATGACATAGTCATTTTCGCGCACCGTCACACCCGCCATCTGAACAGGATTGCCCGAGTCAATCTGAATAATCCGATTGCGTGCGCTGATCATAGTGACGCCCCGACCATACACCGGGTAGCCAATCGACTCGCTCCCTTCGATATCGCGGCTCACGCCGTCAATCACAGAGCCGTGAATGCCTTTCATCTTGGATGCGTTTGCCAAAATATCGCCCCAGCAGGAAATGCCTTCGGGTCCACCTGCGATGACGAGAATCCTATCCTCCGTTGTAATGCGAGTGATCACGGGCGTAATTAGGTGAACAGTGGGCGCGGTACCTTGCTTAGGCCCCAACAAAATCGTCGCAGCACGACCGACGATTTTTGGACAGTTCCATAATGGTCTTAAACCAAACGTCGCGCCAGGTAGCCCCATAAAGTCGAGTGCATCAGACACTGTGTTGGTGTCGAGTTTCTCAAGGTCGCGCAATATCGCAGCGGTGTCGGTCATGACTGTTTTCTCTAAAATCAATGCAGGATTAATCAAGCTGAATATTGGCGGCTTTAGCGACGGTTTGCCATTTTTTAATTTCGGCTGCGATAAAGGCTTGAGTTTGCTCGGGTGTCATGTTTATCGGCTCAAACGCCATTTCAGCCAAGCGGGCCACATAGTCAGGATTGGTAACAATTTTTTGATTCCACTCACGCAGTTTGGTTTGGATGGCAGCGGGCGTTTTGACTGGCACGGCGATGCCCCACCACGAGCTTGAAACGATTTCAGGCATGCCGAGTTCGGTAAAGGTCGGGACGTTGGGCAAAGGCTTGAGGCGACTCGTATGGGCAACGGCCAAAGGTTTGAGTTTGCCATCAGCGATCTGTGCTTGGAAGGTGCTGAGATCATTGACGTTCAGCGTGACTTCGCCACGCAATACGGCCAAGGTCGCCGGTGCGCCACCCTTATATGGAACATGCATCAGGTCAGTGCCGGTCTTGGTACGAAAGAGCTCTGCACCCATTTGCACAATGCTACCGGTGCCGGCCGACGAATAGCTCAGTTTGCCGGGGTCTTTTTTGGCCAGCGCAATAAGTTCGGTGACGCTGTCAACGGGTACTGTGGGTCCGACCACCAAAAGGTGAGGGGCATCTGCGATCAAACCGATCACTGAAAAGTCTCGCTGGAAGTTGTACGGCACTTTCTTTTGAACAACTTCGTTGATGACGCTTGTGCTGGCTGTACTAAAGAGGATGGTGTAACCGTTTGGTTCGGCACGCACGGCATTCTGTGTCCCGATCATGCCAGCCGCTCCAGCCATATTTTCAACGACGACAGGTTGACCCGCGAGCTTTGAAAGTTGTTGTGCATAGAGGCGAGCCACGATATCGGTAGGACCTCCTGCAGGGAAGGGGACGATGAGCTGGAGTTGGCGGCTAGGGTATGGCGCGGGTGTTTGTGCCTGAGCCGCACCATGGACAATGCCGATGCTAGAGATAGATGCTGCAAGCCATTTAATGAGGCGAAATGTATTCATGTGTAACTCCGTTAAAGGCTAGTTGTGTATTGGGTCTAGTGGTGTGATGCAGGATGCAAAGTCGATCTGTGTGCGGGTGAAACGTCCACTGTGCAAGCTATAGGATAATCTGTCAAAACCTCTCTTGGACATCTCTGGAGAGATCGCCCACACACCATTGCGTAAATATCGCGCAATCGCCTGTTCAAGGTGCTCAGCACTGAGTTCAGGGAAAAATGGCTGAACATGGGATGCAAGGATTGCGGGTGTCTGTGCATGCATCCAGGTTTGGAGTGTGCGCAGTACGTTGTGAAGAACGGTAAATGCCGCATGATTCTTTGTCCACCCCTCTTGCGAGCAAATCAGTGTTGTATAGACAGTCGGTCCACGCGTGTGAGCCGCATACAGCACCTGATATGCAGGGTCGGTCAAGAGCTCGCTTGCGAGAGGCTCAAAGACTTGAGCGACATCGAGAGTGCCTGCTTTAAGTGCCTGAATTTGCTCGGGCATACTCAAGCCGCGTACGAGTGACGCCTCGATTTCAGTGACGTTCAAGCCCAGGTCGCGCAGATCGGCCTGCAGGCATAACCAAGGTGTCGGGACTTCTGAGACCTGCGCGAGGCCTAGCTGTCTAAGTTGCGCCAGCTCAAAACGTCCAAGTGTTTTTTTTCCAAGCAAAAAAAATGGATCGCGTGTGACGACCTCGCCGAAACACAAGAGGGATTGTCCGTTGGAGGGGGTGGTGTCATGGTCTTTCATGACACGCATGGGTCCTCCCCAGGTCAAATCCACCGTGCCATTTTTGACTGCATCAATAGCGCCGCCAGGTGAACCGGGCGGCAACCATTTGAGATCAAGTCCCGCTTGCTCAGCGAGCCCAAGCGTTTTAAGCAAATAAAACGGCGTGTAAAAAATAGCTCTAAAGTTTTCGGCGAGCGTAAGCGTCATGTCGGACAAGTTTAATCCTTGATGCCGGTGATCGAGGCGACCATGGCGCGCGGATCGCGCATAGGCCAACGCCCGCTTGCGGCATGACTAATAAAATTGCCCACAATGTGATTAAACTCATTGGGCATTTCGATGTTCATGGTATGACCGCAATTTGGCAAAATTGCCAAGGCAGCGGAAGGAATAGTTTCTTTGAGCATCAGCCCGGGCTTGAGGCAAGGCCAGTCTTCATCACCATTCAAAATTAACGTAGGTACCGTCAGTTTGGCGAGCTGGTCTTTTAGGTTGTACAGCGAGGGACGCTCACGCTGCACACCAAGTTGTGTATTGGCAGAACCGAGTGCAGAATGGCCGTAAAACTGCTGTTTAAACTCAGCAAAGCCATGAGGATCGGCACGCTCAAAGGAGAGGCGAGTTGGGCCGTGTGCATACTTGTCTACAAAGGCCTTCATGCCTTGTGTCAACAGCATATCAGCACTGGCTTCGGCTTCTTTTTTAAACTGCTCTTGTTGCTCGAGTTCGGCACCGTAGCCGCAACCTGCGACACACAAGGACAGCGCACGATTGGGATGTTGCAAACCAAAGTGCAGTGTCGCAAAGCCGCCCATCGACAAGCCGACAATGTGTGCCTTGTCGATTTTCAAATGATCCATCACAGCGATGATGTCGGCCACGGCACGATTCTGTGAGTACGACGACACTTCGGGTGGGACAGAGGAGGGAGGATAGCCACGTGCGTTGTACGTGATGACTTGATATTGACGCGCAAAATGACGAACTTGTGGTTCCCAGCTTTCTTTGTGTCCGGCAAACTCATGGACAAAAATAATCGGTGTACCCGAGCCATAAGTTTCGTAGACTAATTCAACGCCATCGTCAGTTTTTACGGTCAACATGAAGTTCTCCTAAGTAAGGGTCTAGCTTGGCATGAGGATGTCTGCAGCGTCAAGAGATCATGGTTGTTTTTGGTGTTTTGCACTTGAGGGGTACTGTGCTGTGCAAGACCGGTGCTGGGTCCGGGCGTTGCCCGGACTTCCCTGCGCCCACCTTGATGCCTTCGCACAACGCCCGAACTCGCCCCGATGGGGCTCAGACAGGGGCGTTGTTAGTGCGAAGGCATCGGCGTTGGGCTTGGCTGCGCTGACGGTCTTGCACAGCACAGTACCCCTCAAGTGCAATGCGAAATACTGCTTGTCTCGGTCAAGTGATGGGCTTACTTTTTTTTATTTAAAAATTTGGCAAATGCGGCTTGTGCTTCGGTGGACTTTAAGCGCTCATTGAAGTGCGCCCATTCGTAGTCGAAGGCTGCGTGTATGTTTGGGCGAAGGCTGTGCTTGAGCATGCGTTTGGATGTTTGTAGGGCCTCGGGTGGGAGGGCGGCGAGCTCGTTTGCGGTGTTTAGGGCGGTCTGGAGTGCTTGGCCGGGTACGCACAACCCGGTGATAAAGTCGGCCTCCAGTGCTTCTTGAGCCGAGAAGGGGCGGCCACGCAATAACCAGTCTGTGGCGCGGCGGGTCCCGACGATCTGTGCCATGAGCATGCTCGAAGCACCCTCAGGACATAGGCCGAGGGGCACGAAGGGAATTTTGAAGGTGACATTGTCTGCGGCGTAGATAAAGTCGCAGTGTTGCAGCATCGTGACGCCAATGCCGATGGCGCTGCCTTCGATCGCGGCAACGATGGGACAGTCACAGTCCACCAGACTACGGAGAAATTTGATCCCAGCACTGTCTCCGGCAGGTCGTGGTGTTTGAAAATCTTTGAGATCATTGCCTGCTGTGAAATAGTGGTTGGCACCCGTCAGCACAATGGCTCGGATATTTTTGTCATCGCGCGCGGCCAAAATTTGTTCGGCCAGGCCGAGGTAGGTCGCAATATCCAAGGCATTTCGACGCTCGGGCCGATTGATCGTGAGCGTGAGTACACCGTTGTGTTTTTCAGCAAGGACAGTTTGAGTCATCGAGAGATTTCCGAAATTGAAAACATGAGTGACAGTTGTAGCGCAAAATGAACAAGTCAGATCCTCCCATACAAAAGGCCCACCGAAGTGGGCCTCTGTTTCGTCAGAACGCTGCGGACTTAGTCCTTACTGCCGCCTACGATGCCAAGAATGGCAAGCAGGTTAGCAAAGACGTTGTAGACATCCAGGTAGATGGCCAAGGTGGCCGATACATAGTTGGTTTCACCGCCATTCACGACACGCTGCAGATCGATGAGCATGAAGGCTGAGAAAATAACAATCGCCAGCACAGAAATCGTGAGCATTAGTGCAGGAATTTGCAAGAAGATGTTAGCGATGCCTGCGAGCAGCAGAACAACTACACCGATAAACATGAACTTGCTTAAGCCTGATAAGTCACGTTTGATGGATGTTGCCAACGTGGCCATCGTGCCAAAGACAATCGCAGTGCCACCAAAAGCAAACATGACTAAGGAGGTGCCGTTACTCATGCCAAGAACAAAACCAAGCAAGCGCGAGAGCATCAAACCCATAAAGAACGTGAACAACAGCAAGAGCCCCACGCCTAATGAATTTTCTTTATTTTTCTCAATAGCGAACATCAGACCAAAGGCGCCTACGAGAAAGATAATCGCAGTGATGCCTGGGCTGGTGGCCATGACCTGGTTGAGACCGCTGTACATGCCAACGGCAGCGCCGATGACAGTAGGAATGAGCGAGAGCGCTAACAACCAATAGGTGTTGCGTAGAACCCGGTTGCGCACGACCTCGACCGGACCCGTTTGGTAGGGGCTGCGTGATAATGTGGAGCGCGGATCATTCATGTCAATTTCCTTTCTCGTAATGGGACTCTAACTGTAGGTAAAGTCTAAACAGTCCATGAGTCTATGACCGAAAGCATACCTTACAGTTCCCTGAAAGGTTATATTTCCTGCAAAATGTGGGGATATTTTAGTCCTTGGGCCCGGACGTGCTCTGCAGAGAGTATGACTTGAGGTCGTGACCGGCGGCTTGGTAACTCCGCCAACGCTGGCGAGCCGCCTCTTTGTCTTCGGATGCGTCCGAAACAATTTCGAGTACACGCTCCAGTGGCCCACAGGTCGGCGGACACGCGTCATCCAGGTTGAGTAACCACGTATCGGGTGACATGCCCTCAAGGGTGCGCGCTAAGTCTTTGTTGACCAGCACGATGGGCGTTTGAGTGGCTAAGGGATCATCTGCCCAGACATGCGGCACAAAGGCAGCTTCATCGACTGCCCAAAGTTTTTGATCGAACTGACGGAGTCGGTCGATGTCGCTTGAATAGACCACCATCTTTTGGCCTGCCAGATACTGTTTAAGAGTCGTCTGGCAAGCTTGGGTGATGCGTTCCGTAGCGCCAAAAGCGAAATTAATACGCGCCATGTGTCTAGATCAGGCTTGATTGAGCAGGTACTGGACCAACAATGGCACAGGACGTGCTGTCGAGCCCTTTTCCTTGCCGCCTCGCCATGCAGTGCCTGCGATATCAAGGTGTGCCCAACTGTAAGCCTTGGTAAAGCGAGACAAGAAACACGCTGCAGTGACCGCACCTGCTGGTGGCCCCCCGATGTTGGCCATATCAGCAAAATTTGACTTCAGTTGTTCTTGGTACGCCTCGTCTAGCGGCATGCGCCATGCTGGATCGAGCGCCTGTTTGCCTGCGGCAAGCAAGGCTTCGGCCAACGCGTCATCGGTCGAGAAAAGTCCAGAGTTGACGCCACCCAAGGCCACGACGCACGCACCGGTCAGCGTGGCGATATCAATGACTGCGGAGGGCTTGAAACGCTCGGCGTAGGTCAAGGCGTCACACAACACCAGTCGGCCTTCGGCGTCTGTATTCAAAATTTCGATTGTCTGGCCCGACATACTGGTCACCACGTCACCAGGCTTGTTGGCGGTTCCACTTGGCATATTTTCGCAAGCAGGAATGAGTCCGATGACCTCGCCAGGAATGTCAATTTGCGCGATGGCACGGAAAGTACCCAGTACGCTCGCCGCACCGCACATATCGAATTTCATTTCATCCATCGTACCAGCCGGTTTGATGGAGATACCACCCGAGTCAAAGGTAATGCCTTTACCCACCAAGACAATGGGTCCTTTATCTTTGGCACTTTTCGTCGTCTTTTTAGCCGTGTCTGTGCCCTTGTAATGCATCACGATAAAGCGCGGGAGTTCTGCGGAGCCTTTGGCTACGGATAAAAAGGAGCCCATGCCAAGTGCTTCGATTTGTTTGCGATCCAGTACGCTGACTTTGATGCTTTTAAACTCGCGACCGAGTTTTTTGGCGGTATCACCGAGGTAAGTGGGGGTGCACAAGTTGCCAGGCATATTGCCGAGCGTACGGGCGAGTGACATGCCTTGCGCGAGAGCGGCCCCTTCTTTGAGTCCTTGTTGCGCCGATGCTTGATCCGCTTTAGTCACTAAAACAGAGATTTTTTTTAGTTTGGGACGCGTCTCAGGATCTGGTTTGCCGAAGCTCAGATCGTAGTGATAGGTGGCTTCGCCAGCGGCAGACGCTGTAATACGTGCACGTTCTCGCGGCGTGCTCGCACCATAAACAATACCTGACAGGCCAGAGGTGCCCTCCGTCAATCGTGCCTGCACGCAAACGTTTGCAAAAACGCGCTCTGCTAGCGCTTGACCCTTGGCTTTAAAGTCAGCTTGTTTACCGAGGCCGACCAACACAACGCGCGTGGCCGTCACACCCGTTAAATCGCGCAAGACGAGCGTGGTACCAGGTTTTCCCTGGAACTCGCTCTTCACGACTGCACGGACAGCGCCTTGGCTCGCCCGGTCGATGATGTCTGCGGTTGTGCTGAGAACACCGTCACTAAAAACGCCAATCGCGAGTGCTGCCGTTTTGATTTGATGGGGAGAGACGGTGACGAGTGTGCTGAAATCCATAGGTCCTGCCTGTTAATAGATGAGAGAAAGTGAACGTTCGAATGTATGGATTATCTCGCATGTTTTGTGCAGATGGTTAAATCTACAGAATGGTTTAAGTGTGTGCGCTTATTGCATAAATGGGCAGTTAAGTGATTGGGTAATAGCTTATTCAAAAAAGTTATTTAGAATATTTTCTATATTACTTATAATCGTGTTGAGAGGAGAGTCAACATGAATTTGCAACAGTTTCGTTTTGTCCGTGAAACCATCCGCAGGGATTACAACCTGACCGAGGCGGCGCGTAGTTTGTTTACCTCGCAACCTGGGGTGTCCAAGGCTATTTTAGAGTTCGAGGACGAACTTGGCGTGCAGATTTTTGAGCGACACGGCAAGCGCATCAAGGGGCTGACCAAGCCGGGCAAGGCGGTGGCTCAAGTGGTCGAGCGCATCATGCAGGAAATCGACAATCTCAAAAAAGTCAGCGATGAGTTTGCCAGACGGGATGAGGGGAGTTTGGTGATAGCCTGCACCCACACGCAAGCCCGCTATGTGCTCCCAAAGGTCATACCGAATTTTCGTCAGCATTTCCCAAAAGTACATCTTTCCTTGGCGGAGGGCAGCCCCCCGCAGCTCGCGCAAATGGTGCTGAGTGGTCAGGCTGACCTCGCGGTGGCAACAGAGTCTTTGGCGTTGACACCTGGTCTTGAGACCTTGCCTTGCTACATCTGGGAGCACGCTGTTGTTGTTAAGTCAGATCATCCTTTGGCTGAGCTCTCTCTAAAAAAAGGTTTTGAACTCACGCTCGAGCACATCGCGAGTTATCCCATTGTGACGTATGACAAAGCTTTTTCTGGTCGACTGTCGATCGATCGGGCATTTGAGTCGCAGGGCATCCGACCTGATGTTGTATTGGAGGCGATCGATGCGGATGTGATCAAAACCTATGTGGATGTCGGGTTAGGCATTGGCATTATCGCGGGGTTGGCTTATGAACCTGCTCGGGATAGTCATCTGGTGAGTTTGCCGGCGGGTCACTTATTTGGAAAGCAAACAACCAAGGTTGCGCTGAAGTCAGGCGTATTTTTACGTGATTACGTCTATACGTTTATAGCGATGCTCAATCCTGAGTTGGATGCTGAGCGTGTGCGCAGCTTAATTGAAAGCAAACAAGAATGAGTATTATTACGCTTGCTATTTAAATAAGAATCATTATCATTTAGTCTGTTGCGAATCAATAGGAACAGACATGATTTCAGTACTCAACAGTTCAGCACTGCAAGCCCCCGCACTCAGCGCGGTAGTGGTTGGTGCAGATCGCTTGGGCAATATCCCAAATCTTCTTCGTGGCCATAATATTGCGATTACCCACCACATCAGCGGTAGGGATCCTGCGCATCAAAAAAAGACCTTAGCACTGCCTAGCGGGACGCAAGTAGTGATTCTGTTGACGGATTTTTTAGGCCATAACGTGATGAAAACGTTCAGGAATGCGGCTCAAAAGTCTGGGATAAAAGTGGTGGCGTGCCGGCGATCAGTGTGTGCCATGCAGCAAGCACTCGAGCAATGCGGCTTGTGTCCATGCGCAGGATCAGCGCGATGCGATCAGGGTCGGGTCTAGACGACGGGCGCCCGTGTAACGGGCTGTCCAATAGCGCTGTGTCATATCCTCTATGCGAACAACGCTTCCACGGGTAGGGGAGTGTACAAACTTATTGTGCCCAAGATAAACACCCACATGGGAAAAACGTGTTCCTAGGGTGTTAAAAAAGACGAGATCTCCGACCTGAAGGTCTTTTTTACTGACAGAGTCACCAAACTTGGCGATGTCATCTGCTCGGGGCGGGAGTTTTAAACCAAGCGAACGTTGAGCAGAATAAACAACCAACCCGCTGCAATCAAAACCTGTTTCAGGTGACTTTCCGCCCCATTTGTAGCGAATCCCCAGCTGGTTAAGTGCTTGATTAGCCAAGGGATGATCAATCAACCCCAAACCGGCCACATATTGCGGACCCGCTGCAAAAGCACCGATTGGATCGGTAGAGTTACGCCAGTCAGCACTCGTACGCAAGCCCTTTCCGGACTCATCTTGTGCGCAGCCAGACAATACGGCGACACCCAGGCACACCGAGACCACACGGAGGCTTTTTAGCAGGCGTGTGGAAATAAGGGGACTTGTTTGTGCGGCGGATTTGACCGTCATCGTTCAGGTTTGCTCGGTTAAAGAAAAGCGATTGGAAAGCCTCGTGAAAGCTTAACCTGCCACAATAGTAGTACAGAAAGCCTCAAAATTCCAAAAAAAGCAGTCGGAGACAGCCATGCAGGTGATCAAAAGCACCCACCACAGCTCCTTAAATGAGAGGGATCTGTTCTGGTCAAACGAGGCACAACTTGTCCATTGGGAAACGCCCTTTGAGCAAGTTTTAGACTTTTCTAACCCGCCGTTTGCCAAGTGGTTCGTGGGCGGCAAGACAAATTTATGTTTTAACGCAGTCGATCGCTGGCTGGAAAGCCAAGCGGACGAACCCGCCTTAATCTGGGTGTCGACCGAGGTAGATCAAGAGCAAATCTTCACCCGTCGCCAAATCTACAAGGAAGTCAATGCGGTTGCCGCAATGTTGGTCGCACAGGGCGTCGGGCAGGGTGATCGTGTCCTGATTTATATGCCAATGGTGCCTGCGGCAGTGTTTGCCATGCTAGCCTGTGCGCGCCTAGGTGCGATTCACTCGGTCGTGTTTGGCGGGTTTGCTTCGGTAAATCTGGCTCAACGCATTGATGATGCCGCCCCAAAGGTCATTATTTGTGCGGATGCAGGCTCGCGCGGTGGCAAAGTGACGCCTTACAAGCCTCTGATGGATAAAGCGATCGCCTTATCGACGCGGCCACCCGAAAAGGTGATTGTCGTGAATCGAGGGCTGCACCCGTTTGAGCCCGTTGCAGGACGTGATCTGGACTATGACACTCTGCGAAAAGCGTTTGATGGTGCGGAGGTGCCGGTCACTTGGCTGGAGTCCTCTTCTCCCAGCTATGTACTGTATACCTCCGGTACAACCGGCAAACCCAAGGGCGTTCAGCGGGATACGGGTGGCTATGCCGTCGCGCTGGCGTCATCGATGCAGCGGATTTTTAACGGCAAGCCCGGCGATACCTATTTGTGCACCAGCGACATCGGCTGGGTGGTGGGACATTCCTATATTGTCTATGGCCCTCTTATTGCCGGTCAGACCACTATTTTGTATGAAGGTACACCGGTGCGCCCGAACGGGGGAATTCTCTGGAGCCTAGTTGAGCGATTTAAAGTTAATACGATGTTTTCAGCACCTACTGCGATTCGGGTGTTGAAAAAACAAGATCCAGCGCTGCTCAAAAAATACGATTTGTCGAGCCTACGTGCTCTGTATATGGCAGGTGAGCCGCTTGATGAGCCGACGGCACAGTGGATTGCGGATGGTTTGGGTAAACCTATCATTGACAACTACTGGCAAACCGAGACGGGTTGGCCAATTTTGGCCGCTCAGCCGGGGATCGAGCAAGTCCAGACAAAATTCGGCAGCCCATCTTTTCCAGTTTATGGTTTTGATGTGCGTGTGCTCAATGAGCAAACAGGTGAAGACCTGGGTCCCGATGAAAAGGGCGTAGTGGCCATCGTTCCACCTCTTCCGCCTGGTGCGATGAGCACTATCTGGGGCGATGATGCCCGCTTTGTAGAGACCTATTTTTCCTCGATCCCTGGACGCAAGGTGTATTCGACCTTTGACTGGGGGCTGGTCGACAAAGAAGGTTACTGGTTTATTTTGGGCCGTACCGACGATGTGATTAATGTGGCTGGGCACCGCTTGGGTACCAGAGAAATTGAAGAGTCGATCAATAGTCACCCTGCGGTAGCCGAATCGGCCGTGGTGGGCATTGCTGATTCGCTTAAGGGTCAGGTCGCTGTGGGATTCGTTGTTTTACGTGATCCGACCCAGTTCGCCGATTTAGCGGCAACCATGAAACTCGAAGGTGACATCATGAAAGTCGTCGATGAGCAGCTTGGTCCTGTCGCGAGACCCAATCGTGTTCGTTTTGTCACAGTGCTCCCTAAAACGCGGTCTGGTAAAGTTCTGCGTCGGGCCATCGTGGCAGTTTGCGAGGGACGTGATCCAGGCGACCTCACCACAATCGAAGACCCCAGTGCACTTGAACAAATAAAGGATTCATTATGAAAACCAAAGTTGTATTGACTGATGCCGATGTTTCGCTGATTCTCGAGGCTGCCAAGGCCCATGCCCATCAAAACAAATGGGCTGTGACGATCGCCGTAGTAGATGACGGTGGTCATATGCTTGGTATGCAGCGTCTGGATGGCGCCAACACAATTTCGGCTTATATCGCACCTGCCAAGGCGCATACCGCCGCGATGGGTGCCCGTGAGTCCAAGATTTACGAAGATGTCATTAACAAAGGACGTATGTCCTTTTTGTCCGCCCCTCTGTTGCAGGGCATGCTTGAGGGCGGCTTGCCGATCCTTGTGGACGGTGTGACGATAGGTGCTGTAGGCGTGTCCGGTGTGCAGTCCAATGAAGATGCTCAGATTGCTGCTGCTGGAATCGCTGCGTTAAAAATTTAAGTTTGATGCGTAAGACCAATCTATAAAAAACCACTTCCTACCGGATGAAAGAGGAGACTCCCTGTTATGTCAAATTCGATTGAATCAACAATGATCGAGACGCGTGTTTTCCCCCCTCCAGCTGACTTTGCTAAACAAGCGAATGTCTCTCAGGCGGCTGGTTATCAGGCATTGCTTGAGGAGTCCGATCGGGACCCGGAAGGTTTTTGGGGGCGCTTGGCGCGTGCGGAACTGCACTGGAACAAGCCCTTTACCAAGGTGCTGGACGAATCACGCGCGCCTTTTTATGAGTGGTTTGGCGACGGTGAGCTCAATGTTTCTGCGAACTGTCTTGATGTCAATTTAAAAAATGGCAATGCGAATAAGGTTGCGATCATTTTTGAGTCTGACAGTGGCGAGGTTCAAAAAGTCACTTATCAGCAACTGTATGAACGCGTGTGTCAGTTTGCAAATGGCTTGAAATCGCTTGGTTACAAAACCGGCGATCGTTCCATCATTTATTTGCCCATGTCTGTCGAGGCCGTGGTCGCGATGCAGGCCTGTGCCCGACTTGGGATCACCCACTCCGTCGTGTTCGGTGGTTTTTCATCCAAAAGTTTGCACGAACGTATTACCGATGTTGGGGCGACGCTGGTCATTACCGCGGATGAACAAATGCGCGGTGGCAAGGCGATCCCGCTCAAGCCGGCGGTCGATGAGGCCCTTGGTATGGGGGGATGCGAGGCTGTGCGACATGTCGTTGTTTACCAGCGCACGGGCGGCAAGATTGCCTGGGACGCCAAGCGTGATGTTTGGATGCATGCGTTGTCGGAAAGTCAGGCAAAAGAATGTCCAGCGGTGCCGGTCAACGCCGAGCATCCGCTTTTTATTTTGTATACCTCGGGCTCCACGGGCAAACCTAAGGGTGTGCAACACGCTTCGGGTGGTTATTTGCTATGGGCAAAAATGACCATGCAGTGGGTGTTTGACGCCAAAGCGAACGATGTGTTCTGGTGTACAGCGGATGTGGGCTGGGTAACGGGTCACACGTATATCGCGTATGGTCCGTTGGCCGCCGGCATGACACAGATTGTTTTCGAAGGTGTGCCAACCTATCCGGATGCTGGCCGTTTCTGGAAAATGATTCAGGATCACAAAGCCACGATTTTCTACACAGCACCGACGGCAATTCGTTCTTTGATCAAAGCCTCTGAAGCCACCGCGGCGCATCACCCTAAATCCTACAACTTGAATAGTTTGCGTTTGCTGGGTTCAGTTGGTGAGCCGATCAATCCTGAGGCCTGGATGTGGTATCACAATAATGTCGGGGGCGGTCGTTGCCCGATTGTTGATACCTGGTGGCAGACTGAGACAGGTGGCCACATGATTACGCCCTTGCCTGGCGCCACATCACTCAAGCCAGGTTCTTGCACCACGCGCTTGCCTGGCATCACTGCTGCCATTGTGGATGAGGCGGGTGGCGATGTTGAGGCGGGTCAGGGTGGTTTCCTTGTGATCAAGCGTCCCTGGCCGTCAATGATTCGTAATATCTGGGGCGATCCGGATCGTTTTGTGAAGAGTTATTTCCCGCCCGAGCTGGGAGGCTTTTACTTGGCTGGCGACGGCGCCCAATGCGACAAGGATGGTTGCTTTTGGATTATGGGTCGCATTGATGACGTATTGAACGTTTCTGGACACCGCTTGGGCACGATGGAGGTAGAGTCCGCTTTGGTTGCGCACCCGATGGTGGCAGAGGCGGCAGTCGTGGGACGTCCTGATGACACAACCGGTGAAGCGGTGGTGGCATTTGTCGTGCTGAAACGCACGCGCCCCGAAGGCGAGGAGGCGATTGCGCTTGGCAAAGAGTTACGCAACTGGGTCGCCAAGGAGATTGGACCGATCGCCAAACCAAAAGAAATCCGTTTTGGTGACAACCTACCCAAGACGCGCTCCGGAAAAATCATGCGACGTTTGTTGCGTGTGGTGGCCAAGGGTGAAAAGGTCACACAGGATGTTTCTACTTTGGAAAATCCAGCGATTTTGGATCAACTCTCTTCGCCTGTATAAATACCTAATAGCCATATAAGGTGTAGGTTTAAAGGGTCTCGAAAGAGGCCCTTTTTTGTTGCGCAAATCAAATGAAGGGTAGACTGCGGTACGACTACTCTGGAGATCATCATGTCAATTGCGATTTTGATTGTGTTGCATTTGTTGGCTGCTTTAATTTGGGTGGGCGGAATGTTTTTCGCGCACAGTGCACTGCGTCCTACCGCTGCAGAGGTGTTGCAACCCCCAGAGCGTTTGACGCTTTTGTGTGGCGTCTTTAAGCGATTTTTTATTTGGGTCAAGGTTTCGATTGTCGTGCTGTTTCTTACTGGCTTTGGCTTGATTTCACTGATGGGTTCTCAGGCCAAGCTTGGCCCTCATGTACATGCGATGGTGCTGATCGCGGTCGTGATGACATTCATTTTTGGTTACATCTATGCGAGTCCTTTCAAAAAACTCAAGGCGGCTATCGCGGATAAACATTGGCCCGTAGGGGCCCAGGCACTCGGACAAATCCGTGTGCTGATGTTGACGAATCTTGTGCTCGGTCTCCTTACCGTTGTGATCGGTGCAGGCGGACGTTATTTCTAAATGTGCATG
>JAMNXR010000001.1 GCA_023653055.1 Burkholderiaceae bacterium
AAATGGTGCTGCCAGGCGACAACGTTGGAATGACAGTTAAGCTGCTCGCGCCAATCGCCATGGAAGAAGGTCTGCGTTTTGCAATCCGCGAAGGTGGCCGTACCGTCGGCGCCGGCGTCGTTGCTAAAATCCTGAAGTAATTTGTTTCGCTGCGAGCATAGTTGCTCGCAGCATATCGCTCTTTGAGAATCGCCATGAAAAATCAAAAAATCCGTATCCGTCTGAAAGCGTTTGACTACAAACTCATCGACCAGTCGGCTGCAGAGATCGTTGATACGGCCAAGCGTACTGGTGCAGTCGTACGTGGACCGGTACCACTGCCAACCCGTATTCGTCGTTATGACGTGTTGCGTTCACCCCACGTGAACAAAACTTCACGCGACCAGTTCGAGATCCGTACACATCAGCGCTTGATGGACATTGTTGACCCAACTGATAAAACAGTTGACGCACTGATGCGCCTCGATTTGCCAGCTGGTGTTGACGTAGAAATCGCACTTCAGTAAATATTTAAAAATTTAGTCCCGCATGATTGTTGTGTGGCAAGTCAATTCGGCTTGCAATGCAGCGATCTTTGGTGCTAGAATGCAAGACTTGCCGAAATTTGGCGAGAAAAGTAAGTACTTAATGTGGGAAACACTAAAAGTACTAAATGAGCACCCGAAATATTCGGGTTTTATCAGCCCCGACCAATCGAAGTCGGGTATCGGGTTTTTACCCCGGAGAAAACGATGTCGAAATCGACACCCACGCCTGCCGCACATCGGCTTGGGCTGGTGGGCCGCAAGGTCGGCATGACCCGTATTTTTACGGAAGATGGCGAGTCCATCCCCGTGACAGTACTGGACGTATCGAACAACCGCGTCACCCAGGTAAAGTCACTTGAGTCTGACGGCTATGCCGCCATTCAAGTCGCTTACGGCGCTCGTCGCGCTTCCCGTGTAGCCAAGCCACAAACAGGTCAT
The DNA here is from genome assembly GCA_023653055.1 of Burkholderiaceae bacterium. Taxonomy (GTDB): domain Bacteria; phylum Pseudomonadota; class Gammaproteobacteria; order Burkholderiales; family Burkholderiaceae_B; genus Zwartia. Next base: position 966 of record JAMNXR010000001.1, read on the forward strand.
TACGCCAAAGCTGGTGTAGAGGCCGGTAGTATCCTCAAAGAATTCCGTCTCGATCCTGCCCGTGCAGCCGAATTCACGCCAGGTAGCGTGGTCGCTGTTGAAAGCATTTTCGAAGCTGGCCAGCAAGTTGACGTGACCGGTACCACTATTGGTAAAGGTTTCGCCGGCACCATCAAGCGTCACCACTTCAAATCACAGCGCGCATCGCACGGTAACAGCCGTTCGCACCGCGTGCCCGGTTCGATTGGTCAGGCGCAAGATCCTGGTCGAATTTTCCCCGGTAAGCGCATGTCAGGTCACCTTGGTGACGACACACGCACCGTGCAAAACCTTGACGTCGTCCGTGTTGACGCTGAGCGTGGTCTGCTGATGGTTAAGGGCGCAGTCCCTGGCTATTCTGGCGGAGACATCCTCGTGCGCCCGGCAGTCAAAGCACCTGCTAAAAAGGGAGCCTAATCCATGGATATCAAGCTCCTAAATGATCAAGGTCAGTCTTCCGCAACATTTACTGCGCCTGACACAGTGTTTGGTCGTGACTTTAATGAAGCGCTTGTTCACCAAATCGTCATTGCCTTTCAGGCAAATGCACGTTCTGGTAACCGTGCTCAAAAAGGTCGCGACGCGGTCCGTCACTCGACTAAAAAGCCATTCAATCAAAAAGGCACAGGCCGCGCCCGTGCTGGTATGACATCCTCGCCCTTGTGGCGTGGGGGTGGTCGCGCATTTCCTAATTCGCCTGAAGAAAATTTCAGCCAAAAAGTTAACAAGAAAATGTACCGTGCGGGTCTCCGTTCGATTCTTTCCCAGTTGGCTCGCGAAGATCGTATCTCTATCGTTGATTCCTTCACACTCGAAGCACCCAAAACAAAACTTGCTGCTGAAAAGCTTAAGTCATTTGGTTTGGAGTCAGTGTTGATTATCACCGACACAGTCGATGAAAACCTTTACCTCGCGACGCGCAATTTGCCGCACGTTGCTGTCGTCGAGCCGCGCAATGCCGATCCGCTTTCGTTGATTCACTACAAAAAAGTTTTGATCACAAAGCAGGCCATTGCTCAACTCGAGGAGATGCTGGCATGAACGATCATCGTCTAATGCAAATCATCCTGGCACCAATCGTGACTGAAAAAGCCACCTTTGTTGCAGAGAAGAACAATCAGGTCTCATTTCGTGTCATTGCTGATGCAACAAAGCCTGAAATTAAAGCTGCTGTCGAGTTGCTCTTTAAAGTGCAAGTTGAAGCGGTTCAGGTGTTGAATCGTAAAGGCAAGTCAAAGCGTTTCGGTCGTTTCGTCGGTCGTCGTCGCAACGAGCGTAAGGCCTATGTTTCGCTCAAAGAAGGTCAAGAAATCAACCTGGCGGAGGTCAACTAAATGGCTCTCTTAAAAGTTAAGCCAACCTCCCCTGGCCGTCGTGGCATGCTTAAGGTGGTCACACCTAATCTGCACAAAGGCGAGCCATTTGCAGCGTTGCTCGAAAAGAAAATCCGTGGATCTGGCCGTAATAACAACGGTCACATCACAATTCGCCACCGTGGTGGTGGTCACAAGCAGCATTACCGCCTTGTTGATTTCCGTCGTAACAAAGACGGTATTCCAGCAAAGGTAGAGCGCTTGGAATATGACCCTAACCGCACTGCACACATTGCTTTGCTTTGTTATGCAGACGGAGAGCGTCGTTACATTATTGCTCCTCGTGGTCTTGAGGTAGGTGCTACGTTGTTGTCGGGTATCGAAGCCCCCATCCGCGCAGGAAACACTTTACCTATTCGCAATATCCCGGTGGGTACAACCATTCACTGCATCGAAATGTTGCCTGGTAAAGGTGCCCAAATGGCACGCTCTGCTGGTGCTTCGGCAGTTCTTTTGGCTCGCGAAGGCACTTACGCTCAGGTTCGCCTGCGCTCAGGTGAAGTACGCCGCGTGCACATCGAATGTCGTGCAACGATTGGTGAAGTTGGCAACGAAGAGCATAGCTTGCGCCAAATCGGTAAAGCGGGTGCGGTTCGTTGGCGCGGTATTCGTCCCACGGTACGTGGTGTCGCAATGAACCCGGTTGATCACCCACACGGTGGTGGTGAAGGTCGTACCGGAGAAGGCGGCGAGCCACGCAGTCCATGGGGTACCCCAGCTAAGGGTTACAAGACTCGTAGCAACAAGCGGACGGACAATATGATCGTCCAGCGCCGCAAGCGTAAATAAGAGGGCGAATCATGTCACGTTCAGTCAAGAAAGGCCCATTCGTCGATGCACACCTGATCAAAAAGGTCGAGGTTGCTATCGCCGAAAAGGGCAAGAAACCGATCAAAACTTGGTCACGTCGTTCAACGATCCTCCCAGACTTTATCGGTCTGACGATTGCTGTTCATAACGGTCGCCAGCACGTTCCCGTTTATATCAACGAGAACATGGTTGGACATAAACTCGGTGAGTTTGCGCTGACTCGTACCTTTAAAGGGCACGCTGCAGACAAAAAGGCCAAGAGGTAATCCATGGAAACTCAAGCCATTATCCGTGGGGTGCATATCTCTGCCCAGAAAACAAGACTCGTTGCGGATCTTATCCGTGGCAAGTCTGTTGCTCAGGCATTGAACATCCTGACCTTCACAAATAAGAAGGCCGCCGGCATCTTGAAGAAAGCTGTTGAATCAGCAATCGCCAATGCCGAGCACAACGACGGTGCAGATATCGACGAACTCAAAGTCACCACGATTTTTGTGGACAAGGCTGAGTCGATGAAGCGCTTTTCCGCACGAGCCAAAGGGCGCGGTAACCAGATTGAAAAGCAGACCTGCCACATTACTGTGAAGGTCGGAGCCTAAGGAGTCACGATGGGTCAGAAAATTCACCCGATTGGGTTCCGCCTTGCGGTTACACGTAATTGGGGCTCGAAGTGGTACGCAGACGACAAAGACTTCAGTGGCATGCTTGCCTCTGACATTCGTGTCCGTGAGTACCTGAAAAAGAAACTCAAAAGCGCATCAGTTGGACGCGTGGTCATTGAGCGTCCTGCTAAAAACGCACGCATTACGATTTACTCTGCACGTCCAGGAGTTGTAATCGGTAAGCGCGGCGAGGACATCGAAGGTCTAAAGTCTGATTTGCAGCGTTTGATGGGCGTGCCTGTTCACGTCAACATCGAAGAGATTCGCAAGCCAGAAACCGATGCTCAGTTGATTGCGGATTCTATTTCGCAACAGCTTGAAAAGCGGATTATGTTTCGTCGCGCTATGAAGCGTTCCATGCAAAATGCTATGCGTCTGGGTGCTTTAGGCATCAAGATCATGAGTGCTGGTCGTCTGAATGGTATCGAGATTGCACGTACGGAATGGTATCGCGAAGGTCGCGTTCCCCTTCATACGTTGCGTGCAAATATTGATTACGGTACTTCTGAAGCCCATACCACTTACGGTGTGATTGGCATCAAAGTCTGGGTCTATAAAGGCGACATGTTGCCAAACGGCGAAATGCCTGTTGAAACCGCTGCGCCCCGCGAAGAAGAGCGTCGCCCACGTCGTGCCCCTCGTGCTGACAAGCCCGAAGGCGGTCGTCCGGCAGCTCGTCCCGCTGGACGTGGTCGTGCACCGCGCAAGGCTGATGCCGCTGCGCCTGCGCCCGAAGGAGAATAAGCATGCTGCAACCAGCACGCAGGAAATATCGCAAAGAGCAAAAAGGCCGTAATACTGGTCTCGCTACACGCGGCGCTAACGTTTCATTTGGCGAATTTGGTTTGAAGGCCACAGGTCGTGGTCGTCTGACAGCTCGCCAGATTGAATCTGCACGTCGTGCGATCAATCGTCACATCAAGCGTGGCGGACGTATTTGGATCCGTATCTTCCCCGATAAGCCAATTTCACAGAAACCGGCTGAAGTTCGGATGGGTAACGGTAAAGGTAATCCAGAGTATTGGGTCGCTGAAATCCAGCCAGGCAAAGTGCTGTACGAAATGGAAGGTGTAAGTGAAGAAATTGCACGTGAGGCGTTCCGCCTTGCAGCGGCTAAGCTTCCAATCGCCACAACATTCGTCGCGCGTCACCTCGGTAGTTAAGGAATCGATATGAAAGCAAGCGAACTTCGTGCAAAAACAGCCGCCGAGCTCGGCCAAGAGCTTGAAAGCCTGTTGAAAGCCCAATTTGGTCTGCGTATGCAGCGGGCTACTCAGCAACTCACCAACCATACTCAGATCAGTAAAGTTCGTCGCGACATCGCTCGCGTTCGCACCTTGATGACTGAGAAGGCGGGATCATAATATGACTACAGCTCAAACCACAAAACCCAAGCGTCAGCGTACGCTGGTTGGTAAAGTCGTCAGCAACAAGATGGATAAAACCATTGTCGTGTTGGTGGAGCGTCGTGTTAAGCATCCTATGCTTGGCAAGATCATTATGCGCTCTGCTAAATACAAAGCACATGATGAAACCAATCAGTACAACGAAGGTGACACTGTAGAAATCGCAGAAGGTCGTCCAATTTCACGTTCCAAATCTTGGACCGCAACGAAATTGATCGAAGCTGCTCGCGTGATCTAAAGATCGTCAGACAGAAGTAAAAAACGCGCCATTTAAACGGCGCGTTTTTTTATGCACGCCAGAAATGGCGTGCAATCATGGCATTAAATATGTGTCACAAACTTTGTAACTAGATAGCCATCAAACGTTTCTGACCCACCTTCGCTTCCAATACCGCTGTCCTTAATGCCGCCAAATGGGGTTTCAGGAAGCGCGCTACCAAAATGATTAATGTTAACCATGCCGGCTTCAATCGAATTTGAAATCTTGGTGGCTGTCTGAAGTGAGTTAGTGAAAATGTAAGATGACAAGCCGAAAGGCAGACTATTTGCGCGTGTAATGACCTCATCGATGTTGTCGAAAGGCACGACAGGAGCGATTGGACCGAAGGGTTCCTCAGTCATCAGCATGGCGTCATCCTTAAGGCCCGTGATCACCGTTGGTGGGAAAAAGAAACCCTTGCCACTCATCGCATCACCACCAATCTCGATCGTTGCGCCACGTTTCCGAGCATCTTCAACAAATCTTGCAATAGCAGGTACTCTGCGCTCATGTGCGAGAGGACCCATTTCTACGCCCTCATCAAGACCATTGCCAATTTTGACTTGTTTGAGAACATCTAGAAATTTTGCAAGGAATTTGTCATAGACTTTCTTTTGGACATAAAAACGTGTGGGTGAAACACAAACTTGACCTGCGTTTCTAACCTTAAATTTTGCAAGCATGGTCGCGGCACGCTCAACATCTGCATCATCAAACACAATGACGGGTGAATGACCACCAAGCTCCATCGTGACGCGTTTCATATGCGCACCAGCTAACGCCGCCAACTGTTTGCCAACAGGCACAGACCCAGTGAAGGAAACTTTACGACTGATTGGTGAGCGGATAAGGTAGTCCGAGACTTTGGCAGGTTCACCCCAAACCAGGCTCAACACGCCAGGGGGTAAGCCCGCATCGTGGAACATTTGTGCGATAGCCATGACTGCGCTAGGAGAGTCTTCTGGGCCCTTGAGAATAACGGTACAGCCAGCGCCAATCGCTGCACAAATTTTACGGATAGCCTGGTTGTAAGGAAAGTTCCAAGGCGTAAACGCAACACAAACACCGATAGGTTCTTTGAGAACAAGTTGACGTACATCCGCATTACGAGGCAATACGACGCGACCATAGATACGGCGGCATTCCTCGGCATGCCAATCGCAGTGGTCGGCACAACCAACAACTTCACCAAGAGCTTCAGCGAGAGGCTTACCTTGATCAAGCGTCATATTCCGTGCAATTTCCTGGGCACGATCACGTGTCAGTTGACCCACTTTACGTAAAATTGCTGAGCGATCCATTGGAGAAGACTTTTTCCAACTGGCAAACGCAGTTTCTGCAGACTGAAGCGCCATATCAAGATCCGCTTGTGTCGCATGCGGTAATTGGCCAAGCACCTCAAGGGTAGCGGGATTGACGATGTCCTGGGAATGGCGACCTTCGCCAGAAATGAACTCACCGTTGATATAAAGAGTTTGCTTTGGGTACATTGAGGTTCCAATACAACAAAAAGTGGGCTAAAGCGCTAAACAGATAATATGACATAAAGAAATGCACTTGCATAAAAAAAATTACTACGATATACTACAAAACTTCCCGCAATTTGTGTGCCGTTTATAAAACTAACGAAGCACAAAGAGTGTGGAAATAATTAGCAGATTTCAACCCAGGGTGCCCTGTGGCATCTAACGGGACCAAAACTGACTGATTTGACTGAAAGCAAAATGCTGACAGAATTTTTGGTTAAGTTGGAACAGGAAAAATCATGATCCAAATGCAGACCACGCTAGACGTGGCCGATAACACTGGTGCACGTTCCGTTATGTGTATCAAGGTGCTCGGCGGCTCAAAGCGCCGCTATGCCGCTATCGGCGATGTTATCAAGGTTACCGTCAAAGATGCAGCCCCACGTGGCCGCGTCAAGAAAGGTGAAATTTACAACGCTGTTGTCGTTCGTACGGCGCATGGCGTTCGTCGTAAAGACGGTTCACGTATTCGCTTCGGTGGCAACGCTGCCGTTTTGCTCAACGCCAAGCTCGAGCCCATTGGCACACGTATTTTTGGACCCGTAACGCGCGAATTGCGTGGCGAAAAGTTCATGAAGATCGTGTCCTTGGCGCCCGAAGTGCTGTAAGGAGCCGTAAATGAACAAAATCCGTAAAGGCGACGAAGTCGTCGTGCTGACAGGACGTGACAAAAAGCGTCGCGGCACAGTGCTGGCCCGTATTGACGAAGACCATGTATTGGTTGAAGGCATCAATATGGTCAAAAAGCACGTCAAGCCAAATCCGATGCAAGGCACAACAGGCGGCATTATCGAAAAGACAATGCCTATCCATATTTCGAACATTGCGCTCTTCAATCCCGCCACCGGTAAAGGTGATCGCGTTGGATTCAAAGAAGTAGACGGTCGCAACGTGCGTATTTTTCGTTCCAGCGGCGAGACCGTTGGCGCGAAAGCTTAAGGGGCGAATAAAATGTCTCGTTTCCAAGAACTCTACATGCAAAAAATTGCTCCCGCATTGCGCGAGCAGTTTGGCTACAAGAGCGTAATGCAGGTTCCTCGTGTGACGAAAGTCACCTTGAACATGGGTGTATCCGAAGCCGTTGCTGACAAAAAAGTCATTGATCATGCTGTGTCTGATCTGACGAAGATTGCCGGTCAAAAGCCAGTGATTACCAAAACTAAAAAGGCGATCGCAGGTTTCAAAATCCGCGAAGATTACCCAATTGGTTGTATGGTGACATTGCGTGGCCAGCGTATGTACGAATTCCTCGATCGTCTAGTTTCCGTGGCTTTGCCGCGTGTGCGTGACTTCCGTGGTATTTCAGGTCGTGCGTTTGATGGTCGTGGCAACTACAACATCGGGGTGAAAGAGCAGATCATTTTCCCTGAAATTGAATACGACAAAATCGATGTGTTGCGTGGGATGAATATCAGCATCACCACATCCGCTAAGACAGACGAAGAAGCCAAGGCGCTGTTAACAGCCTTTAGCTTCCCGTTCCGCAACTAAGGAGCGCAGACGTGGCTAAACTTTCAATGATCAATCGCGATATCAAGCGCAAAATGACAGCAGAGAAATTTGCTGCCAAGCGCGCTGCTCTCAAGGCGATTATCGATGATTCATCCAAAACCGACGAAGAGCGCTACGAAGCGCGGCTGAAATTTCAGCAACTTCCACGTAATTCGAGCCCATGTCGTCAGCGTAATCGCTGCGCGATTACAGGACGTTCGCGTGGTGTGTTCAGCAAGTTCGGACTTGGCCGTATGAAACTGCGCGAATTGGCTATGAAGGGTGAAATTCCCGGCATGACCAAAGCAAGCTGGTAGGAGAATAAAATATGAGCATGAGCGACCCTATCGCCGATATGCTGACACGCATTCGTAATGCGCAGCAGGTAGACAAAACATCGGTGACCATGCCCTCCTCCAAGCTCAAGGTAGCAATTGCTGCCGTGCTTCAGGACGAAGGTTATGTTGATGGTTTTACGATTAAAGGTACAGTCCAAAAGCCTGAACTTGAAATCACGCTTAAGTATTACGCTGGTCGTCCAGTTATAGAGCGCATCGAACGTGTTTCGCGCCCTGGCTTGCGTATTTATAAAGGCAACGGAAGCATCCCTCAGGTCATGAATGGCTTGGGAGTGGCAATTGTCTCTACTTCACGTGGTGTGATGACTGATCGTAAAGCGCGCGCCAATGGCGTGGGCGGCGAAGTCCTCTGCTACGTGGCATAAGGAGAATACCAAATGTCACGTATTGCTAAATATCCAGTCGAGTTGCCAAAAGGTGTAGAGGCGACAATCACTGCCGATCAAATTTCCGTAAAAGGACCTTTGGGCACGTTGAAGCAGACACTGATTGGTAACGTCATTGTGAACGAAGACGGCGGTAAGCTTTCTTTTATCGTCGCAAATGACTCCCGCGAAGCAAAAGCAATGTCCGGAACTCTGCGCGCACTTGTTGCGAACATGGTCACTGGCGTTAGCAAAGGCTTCGAGCGTAAGTTGACTCTGGTTGGTGTGGGTTACCGCGCCGCAGTCCAGGGTAACGCGATCAAATTGCAACTTGGTTTTTCACATGATGTCGTCCATCCCATGCCTGAAGGCGTGAAAGCTGAATGCCCAACCCAGACAGAAATTGTCTTAAAGGGTTCGGACAAGCAGGTGGTTGGTCAGGTGGCTGCTGAAATTCGTGCATATCGTCCCCCAGAGCCTTACAAGGGCAAGGGTGTACGTTACGTCGATGAGCATGTCATCATCAAAGAAACCAAGAAGAAATAATCGCGCAAACAAGGAAAGATCATGGACAAAAAAATTTCCCGTTTGCGTCGTGCAGTTCCGACGCGTAAGAAAATCGCTGAGTTGCGAGTTAATCGCCTTCAGGTTTTTCGCTCGAACTCGCACATCTATGCAAACATTATTTCGCCCGAAGGCGATCGCATTCTGGTTTCAGCATCTACTGTTGAACCAGAAGTGCGTCAGCAACTTGCGGGTCAATCAGGCGCAGGCGGTAATGCCGCTGCCGCTTCATTGATCGGTAAACGTGTTGCAGAGAAAGCTAAAGCTGCTGGTATTGAGCTTGTTGCTTTCGATCGTTCAGGTTTCCGTTACCACGGCCGTGTAAAAGCCTTGGCCGATGCCGCGCGTGAAGCCGGTCTGAAGTTTTAAGCGAGGAACAGTCAAATGGCTAAAGAACAACGCAAGAACGCTCCTGAAGAGCGTGATGACGGCCTTCGCGAAAAAATGATCGCGGTTAACCGCGTCAGTAAAGTCGTTAAAGGTGGTCGTACCATGAGTTTTGCTGCACTGACCGTGGTCGGTGACGGTGATGGTCGAGTCGGTATGGGTAAAGGCAAAGCACGTGAAGTGCCTGTAGCGGTTCAAAAGGCAATGGAGCAGGCGCGTCGCGAATTGTTCAAGGTTGCCCTAAAGAACGGTACGCTTCACCATACAGTCGTTGGCAAGCATGGTGCGTCGACAGTACTGATTTCGCCTGCAGCTGAAGGTACTGGCGTGATTGCCGGTGGCCCAATGCGTGCTATTTTTGATGTAATGGGTGTGCGTAACGTCGTGGCAAAGAGCCTCGGTTCAAGCAACCCTTACAACATGGTTCGTGCAACGCTTAATGGCCTGCGCAATTCGCTCACACCGTCGGATGTTGCTGCCAAGCGTGGCAAGACCGTCGAAGAGATTTTGGGGTAAGTCATGGCTGAAAAACAAGTCAAAGTCACCCTGGTCCGTTCGACCATCGGTACCAAGCAAGACCATCGCGACACAGTTCGTGGCCTTGGTTTGCGCCGTGTCAACAGCAGCAAAGTGCTCAAAGACACTCCCGAAGTTCGCGGAATGATCAATAAAGTTGATTATCTCGTGACTGCTACGGACGTCTGAAAGGAATCACGATGTCGATTACTCAATTAAATACGATCAAGCCAGCCGAAGGCTCAACACACGCAAAGCGTCGTGTTGGTCGTGGTATTGGTTCAGGCTTAGGTAAAACATCCGGTCGTGGCCATAAAGGTCAAAAGTCACGTACTGGTGGTTTTCACAAAGTAGGCTTTGAAGGCGGTCAAATGCCTTTGCAGCGTCGCTTGCCTAAGCGTGGCTTTTCTACTTTAGACGGCCACTTGTATGCTCAAGTACGTTTGTCTGATTTGCAGTCTTTGCCCGTCGAGGAAATCGATGTGCAAGTTCTGAAACAGGCAGGTGTTGTGGGTACACAGGTTCGTTACGTTAAAGTTTTTAAATCTGGCGAATTATCACGCAAAGTGTCCCTCAAGGGCATTGGTGCTTCAGCTGGCGCGCGTGCTTCAATTGAAGCCGCTGGCGGCTCGATTGCTTAAGACGGATTAGAGAATGGCAACAGCACAGTCCGCAGGAAAGTCAGGCCCACGTTACGGCGACTTAAAACGTCGTCTCGTGTTCCTGGTGCTCGCTCTGGTGGTTTACCGCCTGGGTACGCACATTCCTGTCCCAGGCATCAATCCAGATGCGTTGGCAGACTTGTTTCGTGAAAATCAGGGCGGAATTCTCGGCCTGTTCAACATGTTTTCAGGTGGTGCGCTAGAGCGGTTTTCTATCTTTGCGTTAGGGATCATGCCCTACATTTCTGCATCGATCATTATGCAGCTTATGTCAGTGGTTGTTCCTTCGCTCGAAGCAATCAAAAAAGACGGTGAAGCAGGTCGCCGCAAGATTACACAGTACACCCGGTATGGGACAGTAGCGTTAGCCTTGATTCAAGCTGTTGGTATTTCGGTCGCGCTTGAGTCACAGCCTGGGCTAGTGATTGAGCCCGGTATGATGTTCAGAGTGACTACAATCGTCACGCTTGTGACTGGCACAATGTTTGTCATGTGGCTGGGTGAGCAGATTACTGAGCGTGGTTTAGGTAACGGTATTTCAATTCTGATTTTTGCTGGAATTGTTGCGGGACTGCCAAGTGCACTTGCTGGTTTGTTAGATTTAGTTCGCACGAATGCAATGTCTGGTTTCTCGGCTTTGTTTATTGTTGCATTATCGGTACTGGTGACGGCTTTTGTAGTGTTAGTCGAACGCGGTCAACGCAAGATTACTGTGAACTATGCGAAGCGTCAGGTTGGCAACAAGGTATACGGCGGGCAAACGTCCCATCTTCCCTTGAAGTTAAACATGGCAGGTGTGATTCCTCCGATTTTTGCTTCATCCATTATTTTGTTTCCCGCCACAATCGCGAGTTGGTTCTCAAGTGCTGAGAGTATGCGTTGGTTGGGAGATCTGGCTGCAGCCTTGGCGCCGCGCCAACCGCTCTACATAACGCTATATGCAGCTGCAATTATTTTCTTCTGCTTTTTTTACACAGCGTTGGTTTTTAACAGCCGTGAAACAGCAGATAATTTGAAGAAAAGTGGCGCGTTCGTTCCCGGGATTCGTCCTGGTGAGCAAACTGCACGATTCATCGACAAGATTTTGATGCGGTTGACATTAGCTGGCGCTTTATACATCACAGTGGTGTGTTTGGTTCCAGAGTTTTTAGTCATGCGTTGGAATGTACCGTTTTACTTTGGCGGCACCTCATTGCTGATTATTGTTGTAGTTACGATGGACTTCATGTCACAGGTTCAGGCCTACATGATGTCTCACCAGTACGATTCACTGCTCAAGAAGTCTAACTTCAAGGGCGCGAATATACCAATGAGATAAGCGAGAGCAATGTCAAAGGACGACGTCATTCAGATGCAAGGTGAGATTCTTGAGAATCTCCCTAACGCAACTTTTCGTGTCAAGTTGGAAAACGGCCATGTAGTACTGGGTCACATTTCCGGCAAGATGCGTATGCATTACATCCGGATTTTGCCGGGCGATAAAGTCACAGTGGAGCTCACGCCCTATGACTTAACGCGCGCCAGAATCGTCTTCCGCTCCAAATGAGCGGCCGGGTTACGACAGATAACAGGAGTCAACCATGAAAGTAATGGCATCGGTTAAGCGGATTTGCCGCAACTGCAAAATTATTAAACGTCACGGCGTGGTGCGAGTCATTTGCACCGACCCGCGTCATAAGCAGCGTCAAGGTTAATACATCAAGGAACAGTCATGGCCCGTATTGCTGGCATCAACATTCCGCCGCATCAGCACGCTGAGATCGGCTTGACCGCAATTTTTGGTATCGGTCGCACTCGCTCTCGCAAAATTTGTGAAGCTGCTGGTGTGCCCTTATCCAAAAAGGTTAAGGATCTCACCGACGCAGAACTCGAGCGCATCCGTGAACACGTAGGTGTGTTTTCGGTTGAAGGAGATCTGCGACGTGAAGTTCAGCTCTCGATCAAGCGATTGATCGACCTGGGTACCTATCGAGGCATGCGTCACAAGCGCGGTTTGCCTGTACGTGGTCAACGCACTCGCACCAACGCCCGCACCCGCAAGGGACCGCGTCGCGCTGCTGCAAGCCTGAAGAAATAAAGAGGATTAGAAGATGGCTAAAGCTTCTGCCGGCGGCGCAACGCGCGTTCGCAAAAAAGTCAAAAAGAATGTGTCGGATGGCATTGCGCACGTCCACGCATCTTTTAACAACACAATCATCACCATTACCGACCGTCAGGGCAATGCCTTGTCATGGGCGACTTCTGGTGGTGCTGGTTTCAAGGGCTCACGTAAGTCCACGCCGTTTGCAGCGCAGGTTGCTGCAGAAACAGCTGGTAAGGTGGCAATTGAATACGGCATTAAGACACTCGAAGTTCGTATCAAGGGCCCAGGTCCAGGTCGCGAATCTTCAGTGCGTGCGTTGAATGCGTTGGGTATCAAGATTTCGAGCATTGCCGATATCACACCCGTACCGCACAACGGTTGCCGTCCACCTAAGCGTCGTCGTATCTAAGGGGAACCCACATGGCACGTTATACCGGTCCCAAATGTAAACTCTCGCGTCGCGAGGGCATTGATCTTTTCCTAAAGAGCGCACGTCGCTCGCTTGAGTCAAAGTGTAAGCTTGACTCCAAGCCAGGTCAGCATGGTCGCACTTCTGGTGCACGTACATCTGACTATGGTTTGCAGCTTCGCGAAAAGCAAAAGCTTAAGCGTATGTACGGCATTATGGAAAAACAGTTCCGCAAATATTTTGCCGAAGCTGAGCGTCGTAAAGGCAACACAGGTGAGCAGTTGATTCAGCTGCTTGAGTCACGTTTAGACAATGTCGTGTACCGTATGGGTTTTGGCTCAACGCGTGCAGAGGCTCGTCAGCTCGTGACGCACCGCGCGATTGAGTTGAACGGACACAAGGCCGACATTCCTTCAATGTTGATCAAGTCTGGTGACGTGATCTCAATTCGTGAAAAATCAAAAGCTCAGGCTCGCATCCGCGAATCAATGGACTTGGCTTCAGGCAATGGCATCCCTCAGTGGTGCGATGTTGATACAGGTAAGTTGGTTGGTACGTTCAAGCAAGTGCCTGATCGCGCTGACGTCGCTCGCGACATCAACGAATCGATGGTCGTGGAATTGTATTCACGTTAATCGACAGTTCTATGTGGCGTATGCAGCTTGATGCCGCATACGCCATAAGCATTTCTAGCACGTGTATTTTTTATTTGTCATATCCATCAGCCTTATCGGTGTAACGAACCGAGGGTATTGAAAAAGGACTATCGCAATGTCACAAGGTTTTCTCAAGCCGCGCTCGATTGAAGTCGAACCCGTCGGCCCAAATCACGCCAAAATCATCATGGAACCTTTCGAGCGCGGCTATGGCCACACGCTTGGAAACGCTTTGCGTCGTATTTTGTTATCTTCGATGTCTGGCTATGCCGCGACCGAAGTTCAAATTACTGGTGTCGTGCATGAGTACTCAACAATTCCTGGCGTGCGCGAAGATGTCGTAGACATTTTGCTCAACCTGAAAGGCGTTGTTTTCAAGTTGCACAGCCGTGATGATGTGACGCTTACTTTACGCAAGCAGGGTGCGGGTCCAGTCTTTGCATCCGATATTGAACTGCCACACGACGTTGAGATTGTGAATCCTACGCAGATGATTGCGACACTCACAGATTCAGGCAAGCTTGAAATGCAGATCAAGGTCGAAAAAGGCCGTGGTTATGTTCCAGGTAACGTCCGTGCGCTGATTGATGATCGTGCTCACACCATCGGCCGCATTGTGTTGGATGCGTCATTTAGCCCCGTTCGCCGCGTAAGTTATGCCGTTGAAAACGCGCGTGTTGAGCAGCGTACTGACCTCGACAAGCTTGTCATTGATGTTGAAACAAACGGTGTGATTAGCCCAGAAGAAGCCGTGCGCCAGTCTGCCCGCATCCTGATGGATCAGATCTCTGTGTTTGCTGCGCTTGAAGGCGCGGGTGATTCTTACGAAGCGCCTAGCCGTGGTGCACCTCAGATTGATCCAGTCTTGCTGCGCCCAGTGGACGATCTCGAACTGACAGTGCGTTCGGCCAACTGCCTCAAAGCAGAAAACATCTATTACATCGGTGATCTGATTCAGCGCACTGAAAATGAATTGCTTAAGACCCCTAATCTGGGTCGTAAGTCATTAAATGAAATCAAAGAAGTGTTGGCTGCTCGCGGCTTGACACTCGGTATGAAGCTAGAAAACTGGCCTCCAATGGGTCTCGAGCGTCCATAAGGATCGCGAGCCTTAGGAATAACAAGAATCTAAGGGTCATCGTTTCAGATCCTCAGGTTCTTGTCAGTGATAGAATAGACGGCTTCGCTTTAGTTTGTTGAAGCCATCGTAGTTTTTAGTACAAATCGGCCCGCAGTAATCACTTTTACTGATCGAAGAGCTGAAAAAACTGAGCACATTCGCTCTCAATAGATTCAATAAGGAAAGTATCATGCGTCACGGTAATGGATTACGTAAACTCAATCGCACCAGTAGCCACCGTCTTGCGATGTTTCGCAACATGGCAGTCGCGCTGCTCACTCACGAAGCCATCAAGACAACTTTGCCCAAAGCAAAAGAATTGCGTCGGATCGTTGAGCCTTTGATCACAATGGGAAAAACGCCAACACTGGCAAACAAGCGCTTGGCTTTTGCCCGTTTGCGTGACCGCGAGCTCGTAGTAAAGCTGTTCGCTGAAATCGGTCCTCGTTATGCTGACCGCAATGGCGGCTACACACGTGTTTTGAAAATGGGCCATCGCCAGGGCGATAATGCTCCCATGGCATTCATGGAGTTGGTTGATCGTCCGATCGCTGACGAAACAGCCGCTTCAGACGCCGCTGAATAAGTAAGCTACTCCTTAGCGCTGTTACACGGCGCTAAAACTCAAAAGCCTCGGGAAACCGAGGCTTTTTTGTATCCAGAGCATTCTGTATCTCGATACAATCAAAAGATAGTCATTTAAAACGAGTCATCATGCAAGAGCACGACATCGTCATGGTCATGACCAATGCGCCAGATCTTTTGCTGGCAAAACGCATTGCGCACGTGTTAATCGAAGAGCACTTAGCGGCTTGCGTCAATATTGGACCTCCGATGCTTTCTGTGTACGGTTGGGATAATGAGGTCCAGGGCGCTGAAGAAATACCCATGGTCATTAAAACGACCGTAAACAAGCAACAGGCAATGATCGAGCGCTTAGTGAGCCTCCACCCTTATGAAATACCTGAAGCGATTGTGATGCCTGTCATAGGCGGATACACACCCTATTTGAATTGGGTGCGAAGCCTTACAAGTGGAAGCCAGTCATGACGCCATATCTCAATATGAAGTTGAAAGGCATTTTTGGTGCCATTCTTTTGTGCATATTTCTATTGAGTGCATTTACTTCCAGCGTGACGCAAGCTCAACAACAGGATTTTTTAGATCCTGAAAAAGCCTTTGTCGTTCAAGCGAAAATGGTTGACTCGGGAACCTTACGTTTGCAATTCAAAATTGCGAATGGGTACTACATGTACAAGGAACAGTTTGCCTTTAAGTTAGATACCGCGACAGTAAAACTCGGACAAGCTGTATTGCCGATCGGCGTGATCAAGCATGATCCGACCTTTGATAAAAAAATGGAGTTGTACTTTAAAGAAGCTGACATCTCCCTTCCAATTTCAGCCTGGCCTAAAGACAAAGAGGCAAGCCCATTTGTATTGACGGTGACGGGTCAGGGGTGTGCGGTTGCAGGTATTTGTTACCCACCCATGGATTTTGTGATCAAGATGTTGGCAACTTCCGAGTCGATTGGCTATCAGGTGGAGTCACCGCCATTAAAACTGGGACTGTTGGATAGGATTCAGCAGGGACAATGGTCTGAGCTTTTGTTTGGTGAAAACGACTTAGGGCTGGCAGATGTGTTGTCATCGACGGGTGCGATTGAGATTGTTCTGCTATTTTTTGTATTGGGGTTATTGCTCGCACTGACGCCTTGCGTGTTACCGATGTTGCCGATTCTGTCCGTTCTTTTGGTGGGTGAGCAGCATCATGTATCGAGAGCAAGAGGTCTCGCACTTGCCATGGGGTATGTGGCGGGGATGTCAGTTGTCTATACCGCGCTGGGGATTGCTGCGGGTCTAAGTGGGGCCGGTTTGGCGGCATGGCTACAAACCCCGTGGGTGCTCAGCCTGTTTGCATTGTTGCTTGCGGTGTTAGCACTCGCAATGTTTGATGTGTATACCCTTCAAATGCCGTCTGCGATTCAGTCCCGTTTGATGGTTAAAAATTCACATATTCTTGGTGGCAAGATGAGTGCCGCCATCTTGATGGGGGCACTCTCAGCTTTGATTGTTGGACCCTGCGTCGCCGCCCCTTTGGCTGGTGCACTGCTCTACATTTCTCAGACCGGGGATGTGTGGCTGGGAGGCTCTGCGCTGTTTGCAATGGCTTGGGGTATGGGGGTTCCATTGTTGCTGATGGGCGCTTCTGCAGGAAAATTAATCCCTCGTTCGGGCCCCTGGATGGAAGGCGTCAAACAGTTTTTTGGTGTGCTGCTTTTGGCAACTGCGTGGTGGATGGTCAGTCCAGTATTGCCAACGTGGTGTCAGATCCTGGGATGGGCGGTGTTGGCGATGTTTACGGCGGTGTTGCTGCGCCCGTTTGAGCCGATTTCGAGCGAGTCGGGCTTAGGCGGCCTATGTCGCAAAACGCTTGGTTTGTTGTTAATTGTATTGAGCACGGTTTGGATATTGGGTGTCGCAAGTGGAGGACGTTCGTTATTACAACCGCTCAATCATCTTTCGCTCGCGGGTAACGCGAGTGCCACAATGATTGCGCCACAGACATCTCAAGCTGCGATACCAGCCGCGATGGAACCGTCAGACAACGCGACGCCTCCGAGCGGCGGAGCAAAAAAACAATTGTTGAGTCGTACAAATAATCCTACTTCCGCAGCAAACGCCAACACAGGCAACAATAGTGCCCATCCGTCGTTTCAGCGCGTCAAGACCGTTGCCGAGCTTGAGCGATTGCTTGAGCAGTCAACGCGTCCAGTCATGCTAGATTTTTATGCCGATTGGTGCGTATCTTGCAAGGAAATGGAGGCATTTACGTTTGTTGATCCACGCGTGACGCAACGTATGAATCAAATGTTGTTGTTGCAGGTAGACGTGACGGCAAACACCACAGATGATCGTGCGTTGATGAAAAAATTTCGTTTATTTGGACCACCTGGCATTATTTTTTTTAGACCCGGCGGAGCTGAAAGAAAAGATGTGAGAGTGGTTGGTTTTCAAGATGCAACCCGCTTCTCTTCAACACTTGATCGGGCATTAAGATAAGTAAAGAACGCATAGAGACAACATGACGCAAGCACGTGAGCAAGATCTACTGCAAGGGCAACAGCAAAACCAAGCCCCAACAGAGCAACCAAAGTCGACCACGGCCGTCATCATTTTGTTTGCGTTAGCGGCCTGTGCGGCCACCACATCCTTTCGGATCTGTGACCCGTTGTTGCCTGTTTTTGCAGAGGAGTTTGGTGTGCGTACCGCACAAACTTCAGGCACGGTGACGTTGTTTGCAATTGCCTACGGCATCATGCAGTTTTTTTACGGACCCCTGGGTGATCGTTACGGAAAGTTTAGAGTGGTTTCGTGGGCGACACTTGGCTGTGCAATTGGAACGTTGATTGTGGTGTTCGCACCGAGCCTAGAGGTGATCGAATTTGGCCGCCTTGTCTCGGGCGCAACCGCTGCAGCGATCGTGCCGCTGTCGATGGCTTGGATCGGTGATCATGTGCCGTATGAGCAACGACAAGCCACGCTTGCGCGGTTTTTGCTTGGTTCAATCTCTGGCCTTGCGATCGGTCAGTTAATTGGTGGCGTGTTCGCGGATACGATTGGTTGGCGTTGGGCATTTGTTTGGATGGCGGCGGTGTATTTGATCGTGGGTGGCTTGCTGATTTCGAAACGCAGTTCAGTCCCGGAAAAGCCGCATACCCCGGCTCAAGGCGCGCGCATTCTTGGGCCCCTCAAACAAGTGGTCTCGACGCGTTGGGCCGTGATGGTTTTAGCGATTGTGTTGATTGAAGGTTTTTTTGTCTTTGGACCGCTCGCTTTCGTGCCCGCTTTTTTGCATGAGCGCCATGGCATTCCTGTGTCATGGGCGGGCATCATCAGTGGCTTTTTTGCACTAGGCGCCTTTATTTACGCGATTCGTGCCAATCAGTTTGTGAAATGGTTAGGTGAGCGTAGGCTTGCACTCACGGGCGGCCTAACCATGGCCATTGCGTATGCCGCTTTTATGCTTTCGACTGTTTGGTACTGGGGTGTTTTGGCGAGTATCTTGTCCGGCTTGGGCTATTACTTTTTGCATGCGGTGTTGCAAACCCACGCCACACAAATGGCGCCGAACGCTAGGGGCTCGGCGGTGTCTTTGTTTGCTTCGTGTTTGTTTCTGGGGCAGTCGCTCGGTGTAGCGGCTTGCGCATGGCTGGGTGATAATTTTGGCTTAGTGGCGGTCTTTCCGGTCGGAATTATTGGTTTGCCCTTACTTGCCTGGTTTTTTGCTTGGCGCTTGAGATTGCGTCAAACGGATATGAAGGTTGCGGTGAAAACAGGCTCGGCTTGAGCACTGAGCGAAAGCCGAGCCCACACGTTAAGTTGTTTCCTTAAGCAGCTTGGCGGCGGCCGGCGCAAAATACGTCAAAATCCCGTCCGCGCCTGCACGCTTAAATCCCAGCAGCGACTCCATCATGACCTTGTCATGATCTAACCAGCCGTTGGCTGCGGCCGCTTTGAGCATCGCATACTCACCACTGACCTGATAGGCAAAGGTGGGCACGTGAAAGGCGTCTTTGACGCGACGTAATACATCCAGGTAAGGCATGCCCGGTTTGACCATGACCATGTCAGCGCCTTCGCGCAGGTCGGCCGCAACTTCACGGAGCGCCTCATCAATATTGCCCGGATCCATTTGATACACGAGCTTGTTGGATTTACCTAGGTTGGCCGCGGATCCGACTGCATCTCTAAACGGACCATAAAACGCACTGGCAAATTTAGCTGAGTAAGCCATGATGCGGGTATGAATGAAGTTGTTGGCCTCAAGCGCAGTGCGAATGGCACCGATGCGACCGTCCATCATGTCGCTGGGGGCTACGATATCGACACCCGCTTCGGCCTGAACCAACGCCTGTTGCGTCAAGATTTTGACGGTGATGTCATTCATGACATAGCCGTTTTCATCAATCACCCCATCTTGGCCGTGACTGGTATAGGGATCGAGGGCGACATCGGTCAACAGACCGAGCTCGGGGAAGTGCTTTTTAAGACTCGCCACGACGCGGGGAATAAGTCCCTTTGGGTTAATGGCCTCAGCACCATCCAGAGCCTTGAGTGAAGGATCGATCACGGGAAATAACGCCATGACAGGGATACCGAGCGCGACACACTCGCGAGCCACCTCGATGAGCGTATCGGGCGAATAGCGATGTACGCCTGGCATTGACGCAATGGGTTGACGCACGCCGGTACCTTCAACGACAAATACCGGATAAATAAGATCATCCACTGAGAGTGAGTGCTCGCGGACTAACCTTCTTGAAAAATCATCACGGCGAAGACGACGTGGCCGATTGGCGGGAAAGTCGGCAAGAATGAGGTGTGGTGTTGTCATGGTACGACCTTGGGAGAGATCCAGTTTTCGATTTGGAGGGTAGCCTCTTCGAGGCCAATGCGGGCTGTTGCAGAGAACGGAACGGCGTTGAGTGCACCGATATCTTCGAGCTCTTTTTTAACGGCATAGACGGTTTTGATGCGTTGACCATAGGGAAATTTGTCCGCTTTGGTTAATAACGCCATCACGGGCCGCCGAGTCGGTGCGATCCAATTGGCGAGGCGCCGGTCAAGCTCGGTCACCCCGCGTCGAATATCAATCAGCAGCACGATGCCTGCCAAAGACTCTCGACTTTGTAGATAACCCCCAAGAATATCAGCCCACTCCTCTTTGGCGCGTTGTGCCACCGAGGCATAGCCGTAGCCGGGCAGGTCGACTAAAAAGCCAAGTTGACCTTCTGGATCTAAGGGATCCGGGATACCGAACATATTGATTAGCCGAGTTCTGCCTGGCGTTTTACTGGAAAACGCTAAACGCCTCTGATTGGTCAGAACGTTGATGGCCGTGGATTTACCCGAATTGGAGCGACCCACAAAGCAAACTTCCGGAGCGCCAGGAAAAGGCAATTGATCCAGCCGGGCGGCTGAAGTGAAAAACGAAGCGCGGTGCAAGATGGACACTAGGAGGGCCATTAAGAATAAGCTCAAACGCTATTGTATAATCTTGGGTTGAGAAGTTGTTGTTTTATAAAGATTACAAGCGTCGAGGTCTTCAATGAAGCGTGTGCTGTCCAAGGTAGTGTCCAAGGTAGTGCTTGTGAGCGGGTTGCTGCTTGGGTTGTCTGCAGTCTCTACGAGTATGGCTGCTGGTCCTGTGACGGGCCCCGCTAAACCTGACGCAGCCAAAGGCGCGCAGCTCTATGAGCAAGGTGATGCGGCACGTGGCGTGATCGCCTGTGCCTCCTGTCACGGTGCGGCTGGCAACTCCACCATTCCCGCCAATCCAAATATTTCAGCGCAGTCACACGAGTATTTGTACAAGCAGTTGGTCGAGTTTCGCATCAAAGCAGGCGCTAAAAAGGCACTGCGCAACGGCGCTGACGGCGCTCCGTCTGTAATGCAAGCGATGGCCGCCCCATTGACTGAGGCGGATATGCAAAATCTGGCCTATTTCTTGTCCTTGCAAAAGCTGGCCCAGCCTGCGACGGCAACCAATGAAAAGCTGGTCGAACGCGGTCAAAAAATTTGGCGCGGCGGTATTCCCGAGCGTAATGTCCCTGCTTGCGCTGGGTGTCATTCGCCCAATGGTGCTGGTATTCCGGCACAATACCCCCGTCTAGGTGGACAGTACCCCTCTTACATCGAAGACCAGCTCAAACTGTTCCGTGCCGGACACCGCGGCAATTCTGCGATGATGAACCAAGTTGCAGATCGGATGTCAGATTCGGACATCAAGGCGGTATCGGATTACGCAGCAGGATTACGCTAAAAGTACGTAGTTAAAAGTACGTAGCAAAGTACACCTTAAGATAGGGGGGGTCACATTGTGACGCCCTCTTTTTTTCGCGGGTTAATGTCATCACCTAAAGCCATCATTAAGAACGCATCACGCAGTAACCGTTGAGTACACGCCCAAGCACCCGAACCCACCGCAGCGAATCGATCATGACAACCACCGCATCAAGACCGTTTGCACACTTCGTCGAACTATTGAGTTCAATGCGTTTCGCGATCAGTTTGCTGGTTTATATTTGCTTGGCAAGCATCATCGGTACGGTGATTCCTCAAGGTCGTTCTGCCAATTCCTACATCGATATGTTTGGGCCTTTTTGGTTTGACGTGTTCAATCGGTTTTCAATTTGGCACATCTATAACAACTGGTGGTTCTTGGTCACGATGGCGTTTCTCGTGACCTCAACGAGTTTGTGTTTGATCCGCAACGCACCCAAGATGCTCAAAGAGGCCCGCTCGTTTCGTGAGCACATCCGAACCTCCAGCTTGCAATCATTTCATCATCGTGTGGATATGGAGACGACACGTGGCGTCCCCGCAGCTACGGCGTCAGTGCAGGCCTGGCTAAAGCGCCAAGGGTATGCCGTTCGTCAGCGTGATGAGGGCGATTCTGTGTTGCTCGCGGCCAAGCGTGGGAGCGGCAATCGGCTTGGTTATATTTGTGCCCATGCCTCGATCGTGATTATTTGCGTGGGAGGCTTGCTTGATAGCGAGCTGCCGGTGCGCATGCAAGTGTGGTTGATGGGTAAAACGCCTATTGTTGAAAATATGCTGATCGCAGATGTGCCTGAGCGTGGCCGACTGTCGCTCAACAACCCCAGCTATCGTGCAAACGTGTTGATTCCAGAAGGTAGTTCCCGAGATTCGGCCGTGGTCAATGTGGATGATGGTGCATTGGTCCAACCCTTGCCGTTTAGCATCGCACTGAAAAAATTTATCGTTGATTACTACTCAACGGGTATGCCGAGCCGCTTTGCAAGCGAAGTCGAGGTGACGGATCCTGATACAGGAAAAAAATTCGACGCAACCATCGAAGTCAATGAACCTTTGCGCTTCAAGGGCGTCACGGTGTATCAATCCAGCTTTGATGATGGTGGCAGTGAGGTGGAGTTGGTGGGCTACCCGCTAGCAGGTCCAAGTGACAAATCGTTTGAGCTCAAGTCGCGCGTGGGTCAGTCTAGCGATGTCAGTATGAAATCCGCGGGTAAAGAGCTCAAGGTCGAGGTTACCAAGCTGCGCCCCATTAACGTTGAGGACCTGTCTGCGGGTGATCCCTCTGCGCCCAAACCCTTTGGAGAGCATGTGGCGGCTGTGACAGGCAGCGCCGCAGGCAAGACCAATAAAAATCTTCGCAACATTGGCCCGAGCGTTGAATACCGCGTGATTGACGCAAGTGGTCAAGCCACGTTGTTTCATAACTACATGGTCCCCGTTGAGCTGGACGGTGCGCGGTTCATGCTGGCGGGCGTTCAGGAGCCGGGCGCACAAGGCTTTCGTTATCTGCGCTTACCGGTTGATGAAGAAAGCTCTGTGGGTGACTTTATGCGTCTGAGGGCCGCCCTGGCAGACCCTGCGGCGAGACAGCAGGCGACCCAACGACTCGTTGCAAGCTATAGCGGAAGCCCCGAGGAGCAACGGGCATTACAAGTTTCAGCCGAGCGTGCGCTAGATACGTTCGCTACGGGTGGTCTAGTGGCGATTTCGAATTTTCTAGAAAAAAATGTCCCGGTGTCAGAACAACAGCGTGCTGCAGACATCATTATTCGTTTGCTGGGTTCTTCGATTGCCGAATTGCGCAATGTCGCGCGTGAGCGCGTCGGACTTGCTCCCTTGCCCAACACGCCTGAAAAGATGGAAGCCATTGCTGACTGGTCTAGGCTCTCGGTCGTCGCATTGTCGGATTTGGCGCTCTACCCCTCTCCGATCATGATGACGCTTAAAACCTTTGAGCATGTTCAGGCGAGTGTGTTTCAGGTCAGCCGGACACCCGGAAAAATCACTGTTTATATTGGCTGTTTGCTTTTAGTGATTGGCGTGTTTACGATGTTTTACGTGCGAGACCGCCGCATCTGGGTATGGCTGCGTCCTGAGGAGACCTCAGGGGGGACGAGAGTATTGGCGGCAATGACTTCACAAAAGCGTACACTCGATTTCAATCGAGAATTTGACCGTTTCAAGCAGGCGTTGATGCGCCTGAATCAAGGCTAGCCTAAGGGCAGGCTCCAACACTGACTAATGAGAACTGCTATGCGTGAGTCCGTCGCTGCTGTTGCAAATGATTGGGATGATTTGTCGGAGTCGGGTGATGGGCGCATTGAGCGCGGTCGTCCCAACTGGACAGATGCTTTATTCTTTTTGGTTCTGGCTATTGCTGCGGGCTACGCCCTCAATCAATATAGCCAGGCCATGGATTATTATGAAAAAATCATACTAGTCCTTACGGTGCCATTTCTGACATGGCTGGGCTGGTTGTGGCGCCCTTTGCGTACGCTGATGGTGTCAATGGCGCTTGCTGCAGGTTTAGCGATCTGGTTATATCAAGGGGATTTGGCGCGCGCGGACCAAGCGTTTCTTTTGAAATACTTGCTTTCCTCTCAGTCGGCCATTCTTTGGATGTCGGTATTGTTTGTCGTGGCGACCTTTTGCTACTGGGCCGGTTTTGTGAGTCCTACAGCGGCATGGTTGGGGACAGCACTGACCTGGGGCGCCGTTTTTGCGGGTTCAACAGGGATGTTGGTGCGTTGGCGCGAAGGTCACTTGATGGGCCCTGATTTGGGCCACATCCCAGTCAGCAATCTGTATGAGGTGTTTGTTTTATTTGCACTGGTGACTGCGCTGTTTTATTTGTATTACGAGCGCCGCTATGGCACCCGCGCACTAGGTGGCTTTGTCATGCTGGTGGTGACCTCGGCCGTCGTATTTTTACTGTGGTATTCGTTTACCAGAGAGGCCTATCAGATTCAGCCCCTCGTCCCTGCCTTGAAAAGCTGGTGGATGAAAATCCATGTCCCCGCAAACTTTATTGGTTACGGGACTTTTTCGCTCGCGGCCATGGTGGGTTTTGCCTATCTGGTCAAGCAGCATGGGCAAACTAAATCGTGGCTTAAGCTCGCGCCTTTGTTTATCTTGGGCGTATTGCTCGCAGCCGAACCCATGGTGTTTCGTACCGAAGGCCTGTCCGCAACCTGGATGATTTATTTTGGCATTGGTGCCCTGATCGTCGGGACGATCTTATTGTTCCGCGCACCCATTGCCGAGCGTTTGCCGTCTTTTGAGGTGCTTGATGACATCATGTATCGAGCCATCGCGATTGGTTTTGCTTTTTTCACGGTTGCGACCATTTTGGGTGCCTTGTGGGCCGCAGACGCCTGGGGTGCCTACTGGCAGTGGGATCCCAAGGAAACCTGGGCGCTGATTGTGTGGCTGAACTATGCCGCATGGTTGCATTTACGCCTCATGAAAGGGCTGCGTGGCACGATGGCTGCATATTGGGCACTTGTTGGTCTGTTAGTGACGTGCTTCGCCTTTTTGGGCGTTAACATGTTTCTTTCAGGTCTTCATTCTTATGGTGCGCTTTGACGCCAGCTAAACCCTGGGTCGTGCTGGTTGCGACCCTCACAGTACAGTCTCTTGTTGCAATGGCCTTGTTGAATTTGCCGGTGGTTGCACCGGCAGTGGCCAAAGATGTCGGCATATCAACTAATTATTTGGGTGCATATGTTGCGCTGGCTTATTTTGGCGCGATGATCGCGACCTTGCTGGGTGGCGCAGCCGTCAAACGTTGGGGGGCGATTCGCCTCAGTCAGACCGGACTTGTGTTGGCGGCCATCGGTTTATTCTTGTGTGCGATCCCCACGCTTGAAACCATTGCCTTGGGCGCACTCTTTATCGGGGCGGGCTACGGTCCGATTACGCCGGCAAGCTCGCATTTGTTGATCAAATCAACACCTCCAGAAAAACTCTCCTTTGTGTTCTCCGTTAAACAGACGGGTGTCCCTCTTGGTGGCATGATCGCGGGGGCAACAGTGCCTTCACTGGATATTTTAATAGGCTGGCAATGGGCCTTTGTGTGCGCGGGTATTGCCTGTGTCATATGCGCGTGGGCGGTGCAGCGCCTGCGTGATGGCTTGGATGACGATCGTGATCCGACGGTCAGACCTTCTTTGGCAACAAGTTTTGTCTTGCCGCTCAAACTTATTTTCAGTCATCGTACTTTGCGCAAGTTGTCCTATATGTCCTTTATGTTCTCGATCGCGCAGATGGCTCTGATGGGTTATTTGGTGACGTTTTTATATGAGGACTTAGGCTGGAGTTTAGTAGCGGCGGGTGGCGCGTTGACCGTCGCCCAAGCTGCAGGGGTCTCGGGTCGTATGCTCTGGGGCTACATATCAGATCGCTGGCTGGGCGCCACCATGATGTTGATTGTGATCGCGGTGCTGTTGGTGATTGGCGCGATTGGCACAGCGTTGCTGGGGCCCGAGTCTTCACCCTGGTTCTTATTCCCGGTGTTGGTGATTTTTGGTTCTTCGGCGATTGGCTGGAATGGCGTGTTTCTCGCTGAAATTGCCAGACAGGCTCCAAATGGCCAAGCAGGCGTGGCGACGGGCGGTACGCTTTGCATTACTTTTTTAGGCGTCATGGTGGGTCCACCCATATTTGGTGTCTTGGCCAGTATGCTGAGTAGTTATGGCCTCAGTTATGGCGTGTTGTCGATACTCGGTATTGTGATTTTGATGTTGTTGATTCCGCTCTATCGTCGTCCTACCGCAAGCGCGAATTCGTTGTCGAGATGACTTCCCCCGCCAACCGTGTGCCAGAGTCAACTGCGCCGTCTCAACAGCGTCAGTGGCTGGTGGGTTGCGGGATTTTTTTATGTGCCCTGACTTGCTTCTCTTTGCTTGACGCGCTGGCCAAAGATTTGGTGCACCGCTATTCGGCCCCGCTCGTGAATATGGCCCGATACTCTGTGATTGTGGTGCTGGCTTTTGCCGTATTGCACGCCAAAGGCGTTTCGGTCCACGCGCCTAAAGATGCCCGACTGCTGTTGGTACTCCGCGGAGCGATGCTCGGTGTGGTGGGTATTTGCTTTATGCCGGCTATTCAGTATTTACCCCTTGCAGAGGGAACAGCGATTTATTTTGTCGCGCCCCTGATCGTGGTGATCTTGGCACCTTTTGTGCTTGGAGAGCGGGTGGGGTGGAAGCAGTATGCCGCGGTCTTAGTCGGCATGGCGGGCATGTTGTTGATCGTCAACCCGGGTGGAGAACTTTCCTGGATTGGCAGCGCGCTGATGTTTACGAGTGCATGCGCGTATGCGATGGTGCAGTTACTCACGCGCAAGCTGACCAAACGCGTAGAAAGTGAACAGATGTTTATTTATGCAGCCAGCACATGCTGGTTCATGGGCCTGGGCGTGATTGCCGTATTTTGGCCTGAGGTGTGGCCAACCGGTCGCGATATGTTTGAAATGCTCTTAATGGGCTTATGTGGGGGCGTAGGTCAGTACTTATTGATCTTGGCTTTCAAACGTGTGCCGGCCTCGACCTTGGCGCCGCTTAATTACTTTCAGTTGGCGTTAGCGGTGATGTGGGGCGAATTATTTTTTGCCCAACGCCCTAGCCTGCTGTCTTTTGCAGGCATCGTACTCATTGTGGCTGCGGGGCTGTCTCTGACATTGCCCATGTTAATTGCATCCTTGAAAGCCCGCACAATCCGCCGTACGCCGTGATCTCAGGAGATTAGATGAAGAGCTTTTTTCACCCCAAGCAAAAGTTACATCATCCGCAAACGTATTTGTCGCGCGGCAAGATGCGCGTACCGCAAGAGATCCCTGAGCGCGCCGAGCAAATTTTGAAAGGACTCGCTGCGCTCAAGCTGCCCGTTTTTGAACCGAGTGACTTTGGCATGGCACCTTTGCTACGCGTGCATGATGCGGCGTATTTGTCCTTCCTTCAAAACGCACACGCCGAATGGAAGCAAGTCGGTCCGGATTGGGGTGACGAGGTGATCTCCAACGTGTATGTCCGAGAGCCGAATGCGCTTCGGGGTGTTTTGGCCAAGGCAGGCAAGTACCTAGCTGACGGGAGTTGTCCGATTGGTGAGCATACGTGGACCACTGTTTATTGGGGTGCACAATCCGCGATTGCAGGCGCGAACGCGCTCTTAGCTGGCGATGACAAAGCCTATGCCTTGTGTCGTCCTCCAGGTCACCACACGCGCAAAGATGCAGCAGGCGGTTTTTGTTATCTCAATAATGCGGCGATTGCTGCGGAGCTGTTAAGGGAAAAATTTCAACGTGTCGTGATTTTGGATACTGACGTGCATCACGGGCAAGGCGTGCAGGAGATTTTTTACAACCGCGAAGATGTGTTGTATGTATCCGTACATGGTGATCCAACGAATTTCTATCCCGTAACAGCGGGTTTTGAAGATGAGACAGGCTTAGACTCAGGTGCGGGCTACAACCTCAATTTGCCGATGGCGCATGGTTCAAGCGAAGCCGTATTTTTTGAACGGGTAGAACAGGCACTCAAGGCGATCGAGGCATTCAAGCCTGAGGCGGTCGTGTTGTGTTTGGGATTTGATGTGTACAAGGATGATCCGCAGACCAAGGTTGCGGTGACAACCGAGGGCTTTAATCGCTTGGGCAAACAGGTGGCTGCGCTGGGACTGCCCACGCTGGTGGTGCAAGAAGGTGGCTATCATCTTGAGACGCTTGCGACCAACACCGTGAGTTTTTTTAACGGCTTTCTTGCCCGTACTTAGTCTGAGCTTTTAATCAGGCAGGCACGTTTCGCCGCGGATCAGATCGGCAAACGTTTCTCGTTGGCGAATCACATAAAAGCGTTCACCATCGACCATAATCTCGGCAGGACGTGGGCGACTGTTGTAGTTGCCCGCCATCACAAAACCATAGGCGCCTGCAGACTCAATGGCGATGACATCGCCCTCATGGAGCGCGAGCTTGCGTGCGCGTGCGAGCCAGTCTGCACTCTCGCATACCGGGCCGACCACGTCATACAGTGTTTGCTCGCTGGTGCGCGGCTTGAGTGGCAGCACGCCATGCCATGCTTCGTACAAGGCAGGACGCATCAGATCGTTCATTGCCGCATCTACAATCGCAAAATTGCGCGCCTCGGTGTGCTTGAGGTACTGCACAGCAGTCAATAGGACGCCGGCATTCCCGACCAACGAGCGGCCTGGCTCAAGGACGAGTTCAAGATGATCAAAACCGCGCGCTTTGAGTTGTGCAAAGACTTTATCTAACAGTAGCTTGGGTGCGAGTGGCGTTTCGTCGTCATAACGAATACCCAGACCGCCGCCTAAATCCAGATGTTTGAGGGTGATGCCTAAACGCACGAGTTGCTCGATGAGCGTGAGCAGCTTGTCGAGTGCGTCCAGATAGGGGCTCACTTCTGTGATTTGCGAGCCAATGTGACAGTCAACGCCTACGACTTGAATGCCAGGCAGGGTAATGGCGAGTTGGTAGGCGGCTGGCGCCTCATCGATGGCAATGCCGAATTTGTTTTCTTTAAGGCCGGTAGAAATGTAGGGATGTGTTTGCGCATCGACATCGGGATTGACGCGAAGGGATACGGAGGCGACTTTATTCATGCGTGTCGCCACGGCAGACAAATGCTTGAGCTCAGGGAGTGACTCGACGTTAAAACACTTTACGCCCGCTTCGAGTGCAGCCTGCATTTCCCAGTCTTGTTTGCCGACACCTGAAAATACAACCTTGGCGGGGTTGGCGCCTGCTGCTAGTACGCGGGCAAGTTCGCCGCCAGAGACAATGTCAAAGCCGCTGCCCAAGCGTGCAAACTCTTTTAGTACGGCAAGGTTTGAATTTGCCTTCATGCCAAAACAGACCAAGACACGATGTGTTCCGATGGCTTCTTGATAGGCGTTCCATGCTGTCGCTAAGGCTGCACGTGAATACACGTATAGGGGGGTTCCGAGCTGTTGCGCGAGGGTCGACAGCGCAACGCCCTCGGCGAATAGCTCACCGTTGCGATAGTGGAAGTGTGGAAATCCAGCAGGGGCGGCAGCGGTTGTCATAGAGAGAGGAGCAGTCATTGAAGCGGTCATGTTGGGGCTGTGGGTATTCGGTGTTTAGTGGCCAGGCTCGAGCACAATACAACAAGTGTTTGAGCCTGTAACACTTGACCACGCCGATCAAGGTTTATTGTTGGTCTGCGCGGAGGTTGAATTGGTATTTAGATCCAGTGAATCAGGGTCAGCATCTTCTTGGGTGGCTGGCGTCTGCGGTGCGGTGGCCGGTCTTTTTGCCCCTGGTTTGGGTGGCGGCAGATAGAGCGGTCCTTTAAAGCCACAGCCAGCGAGCCAGCCTGTGAGGGCGAGCATCGCTACAATGCGTGTAAAACTGCGACGATGGATGTTGTGAATCACTGCACACTCCCTCAACATTGAGGATCAAGGATTATGAACGATACTGAATTTCACACACGAGCAACCGCTATTCTAGATGCAATAGAAGCTCAAGCCGATCATTGGTTTGAACAACTTGATCTAGACGTTGAAACCAAGCGGAACGGCAATGTCCTCAACCTCATTTTTGAAAGCGGCCACCAAGTTGTCATCAACAGCCAAGCGCCGCTTCACGAGATGTGGTTGGCTGCACGCTCAGGCGGTTTCCATTACAAATTTGACGGTCAGCATTGGAAAGATACGCGTGGCGGGAGCGACCTGCATCTGTTGCTCTCTCAGATCTGCTCTGACGAAACCGGACAAACACTGACCGTCGTTTTGTAAGTGCATGGCCAGATTGTCTGGTTGAACTAGTTTCCGATAGGTTCGCGTCGGTTGCTCCGATTATTACGGTCGTTACTATTGCTGTCACCGCCTAATTTATCAAGCAAGTCACCCAAAGAATCCTGCTTGGGATCACCCAGGCTTTTCACGGATTCCTTGGGAGGAAACTCACTGAAATACATATTGCCACCTTCAACGATCAAGCCTTCAGGTGGCGGGCCGCGTTTTTGCTCGGGAAACTCTTTGAGTGCGTTTTGCATATAGCCGAGCCATACGGGCAAGGAGGCGCCTCCGCCCGTTTCACGCGAACCGAGCGACTTAGGTTGATCGAAGCCTAGCCAGGCAATACCGACCAACTGTGGCGTGTAGCCGGCAAACCATGCGTCGACCGAATCATTGGTTGTACCTGTTTTGCCCGCGAGGTCACCCCGTTTGATCACCTGTTTTGAGCGCGCAGCGGTACCAGACGTTGCTACACCGCGCAGCATATCGTCCATCACATAAGCGGTGCGTGCATCGATGGCGCGGGCGGCTGAATCGCCTGCCACAATCGGTTTGGCGCGCATCAGGACCTGACCGTTTGAGTCGGTCACGTTGTCAATCAAATAAGGCGTGACGCGGTAGCCGCCGTTGGCAAATACGGAAAAGCCCGTTGCTAGCTGCATGGGTGTGACCGCACCCGAACCAAGTGCCATCGGCAAGACGGCAGCGTGTTTGGACTTGTCAAAGCCAAAGCGGGTGATGAACTCTTGGGCATACTGTGGACCAATGGACTGGAGAATGCGAATGGACACCATATTTTTTGAGCGGGCGATTGCCTCGCGCATGGACATCATTTCGCCGTACTCGCCGCCATAGTTTTTAGGCGTCCAGGCTTTGCCAGAGCCTGTTTGTTCTGCGGTAAGCTCAAAAGGCTGATCGGAAATCATCGTGCCAGGCGTTAAACCCCTTTCAAGCGAAGCGGCATAGATAAATGGTTTGAAGGCGGAGCCTGGTTGACGCCACGCTTGGGTCACACGGTTGAAATTGCCATGATAAAAGTCAAAGCCCCCCACCATGGCCCTGAGTGCGCCATCTTGAGGAATCATTGCAACAAAGGCCGCTTGTACGGTTGGGGGATTCAGTATCTCCCAATAGGTGAGATTCTTGTACAAATACACCACTGAACCGCGCTCAAGGCGCTGTGCAGCGGGTGCCTTGGGGTTGAGTGCGCGCGCGATAACGGCAAGTGCTTTTTTGTCGTTGATTACAACGATGTCGGTTGAACTGCGCGCGACTCGGACCTCAGTGGGTTTGACTGAGAGGACCACACCGGAATACATTTCTGTCCGGTCCGGATACTTGTCAAACACGCCATCTAAAAATTCGTCGAACTTTGCTGCGCTGTTCTCGAGGCCTGCAGGGACGGTTAATTGTGCTTCCGGCCCAGGGTAAGGTGCCCGGCGGGTATAGTCCAGTACGCCCTCGCGAAGCGAGTCGTAGGCCCATTTTTGGTCTTTGGACTGTATGGTGGTGTAGACATTCAGACCGCGCGTGTAGACGTTGTCTGGGTAAATGCTGATCATCAATTGACGCGCAAGCTCTGCGGCATATTCACCATGCACGGCATAGCCACCTGCAGGCGTTCCTTGAGAAGGCTTGATGACAACGGGCTGGGCCAGGGCGGCTTTGTATTCTGAGTCGGTCAGATAGCCGAGTGAATGCATGCGTCCCAAGACGTAGCGCTGGCGTAAAACGGCCCGGGGTTTATTGGCGATGGGGTTAAAACGTGAAGGTGCTTTGGGAATACCTGCCAGCAATGCGGCATCGGCCGGCGTGATTTCTGAGAGCTCTTTACCTAAATAAGCCCGGGAGGCGGCCGCAAAACCGTATGCCCGGTGACCAAGATAAATCTGGTTGAGATAGAGCTCAAGGATCTGGTCTTTGGAGAGATTGGCTTCGATTTTAAAGGTGAGTAAGAGTTCGTAAAACTTACGCGACCAGGTTTTTTCGGAAGACAGGTAAAAGTTTCGTGCAACCTGCATGGTGATCGTGCTGGCACCTTGGCTTTTCTGCATCGAAATCAGGTTGGTCAGTCCGGCACGAACAACGCCGATCCAGTCAATGCCCCCATGCTGATAAAAACGATCGTCTTCTGCTGAAAGAACCGCGGATTTCATGACGTCAGGGATTTCGTCAAAACGCAGCACATTGCGACGTTCTTCGCCAAACTCACCAATCAGTACTTTGTCCGCAGTGTAGATACGGAGGGGTACGCGTGGGCGATAGTCGGTCAGCGCAGTGAGCTCTGGCAAATTGGGCCAGGCCAAGGCAAGCGCCATCCCCAGCAGCAAGGCGCCGCACAAGGCCAAGCCTGCGGACAGGATGGTGAGTTTTAGTAAAAACCGGACGATAAACGGGCTTTTGGGCTTGTCTTCGGTCTGGTCTTCAACGTCGTGGGGGTGGTTATATTTGCTCATTGCCGGACATTTTAAAGGTTTTGAGAGGGTTTGCCCGGATCTGTTTGAGACTCTGGGCTGTCAATGGGATAATGTGGGCATGAATACTGAAGCACTTGCGCCTGAACCAACCCCTTCTGGTGACGCGAACCTCATCTCTGATCTTCAGGATCTGCCCCAAAGTGCAGGTCCGCTGGAGCATGACAGCCCGATTTTTTTGGTCGGCATGATGGGTGCTGGCAAAACCACCATTGGAAAGGCGCTTGCCAGAGTCTTGCACAGAGAGTTTATCGATCTTGATCATGAGCTTGAGGCGCGTTGCGGTGTTCGGATTCCTGTGATCTTTGAGATCGAAGGCGAGCAAGGGTTCCGTAAACGTGAGTGCCAAGTGCTTGATGATTGCACGGTTAGGCCTAATTTAGTGATGGCAACAGGGGGTGGGGCAGTATTAGCCGAGGATAATCGCCGCGCGTTACAGAGCCGCGGCATTGTGATTTATTTGCGCGCCAGCGTTGACGAGCTCTTTCGCCGCACCAGCAGGGACCGTAATCGTCCCCTGCTCGCCACGCCAGACCCCAAGGCCACCTTGCGTAGCCTGCTGGAGATGCGTGAGCCGCTTTACGCGTCTGTGGCGGACGTCGTGGTCGACACGGGCACAATACCTGTTCACAACCTTGTGGCAAGCATTGTTGAGCAACTCAGGCAGGTCAATAAGGCGATTGATAAAAGCGCCCAAAGCCGCCCAGGCAACTCCTCGGCGAGTATGCGTGCCGATTTTGCCGCCAGTCATTCAGAGGAGAATAAGCCATGCACACCGTAGAAACTGTTCAGGTGGCCACTCCGGGTGGTCATTATCCGATCCATATCGCGCCAGGTCGCTTGGCTAACTTGGCTGCTTCGATTCCCGCAGACGCTACGTCTATCGCCCTGATTACGAACCCGATTATTCATGACTTACTGGGTGATGCGGTCATGCAGGTGCTGGGTCAGACCGGCAAACGCATCGTGCCAGTGATCCTGCCCGACGGTGAGGCCCATAAAACCTGGGAAACACTCAATCAGATTTTTGATGCCATGCTCGGGGCCCAGCTAGATCGGCGCACCGTCATTGTGGCGCTGGGTGGCGGCGTGATTGGCGATATGGCGGGTTTTGCTGCCGCTGTGTATATGCGCGGTGTGCGCTTCGTGCAGGTACCCACGACCTTATTGTCGCAGGTGGATTCTTCGGTGGGTGGCAAGACTGCGGTCAACCATCCGCTTGGTAAAAATATGATTGGTGCGTTTTATCAGCCAATCGCGGTGGAGATTGACACGGATGTGTTGAAAACACTGCCTGACCGTGAAATGTCCGCGGGCTTGGCAGAGGTGATCAAGTACGGACTGATTTTAGATGTACCTTTTTTTGAGTGGTGTGAAAAAAATGCGCCAGGCTTGCGTGCACGCGAGCCAGACTTGTTGGCGATCGCCATCAGACGCTCCTGCGAGTTCAAGGCTTGGGTCGTATCTCAGGATGAGCGCGAAAGCGGTTTGCGGGAGATTTTGAATCTGGGGCACACTTTTGGCCATGCGATTGAAGCCGGTTCTGGCTATGGCGTCTTGCTGCACGGTGAGGCGGTCGGAACGGGCATGATCATGGCGGCAGATTTATCCGCAGAGCTGTTGGGATTTCCGGTTGCAGACGTGGCGCGTGTGCGTGCACTTGTCGAGGCCATCGGGTGCCCGACGGTGGGGCCACGCCTTGGCGGTGTGGAGCAGTGGATGTCGTTGATGCGTGGCGACAAGAAAACCCGCGCGGGTGAAATCAATTTTGTCTTGATGCCCAAGATTGGCGAAGCGATTCGTCGTAGCGCACCGGCTGAGTTGGTCGAGCGCGTGATCATGCGCAATACGGTTTGACCGCGATGTCAGAACTCGCTGCCTACGCCTCACGTTCCGAACAGAGTCGTGGACGTCAACATGCAGAGCCTGCACCCACCAATCGCAGTGAGTTTCAACGCGATCGTGATCGTATTGTCCATGCAGGCGCCTTTAGGCGGCTTGAGTACAAAACACAGGTGTTTATTAACCACGAAGGTGATTTGTTTCGTACTCGCCTGACCCACTCGCTTGAGGTGGCACAAATTGCCCGTGTGCTCGCCCGTAGTTTGCATTTAAATGAAGACCTGACCGAAGCGATTGCGCTTGCGCATGATTTAGGCCACACCCCTTTTGGCCATGCCGGTCAGGATGAGCTCAACGCATGTATGCGTGAGTTTGCGCCTGAGGCGGGAGGTTTTGAGCACAACTTGCAAAGCCTGCGTGTGATCGATGCGCTCGAGGAGCGCTATGCAGCCTTTAACGGTTTAAATTTGTGTTTCGAAACGCGGGAAGGCGTACTCAAACATTGTTCACTTTCGCATGCCAAATTGTTGGGCGATGTGGGACAACGTTTTATTGATCGGACGCAGCCGTCACTAGAAGCACAACTCGCCAATTTAGCGGATGAAATTGCGTATAACAATCACGACATCGATGATGGTTTGCGTTCAGGTTTGCTCACGATTGAACAATTGCAGGCGGTACCCATTTTTGCGCGTCACTATGCGGCGATGGTTCAGAAGTGGCCTGCGCTCAACGAGCGACGTATTGTTGCTGAAACTATTCGTAGCATGATCAATACGCTCATTACGGATGTCACACAGACCACGCAGGCCAACTTGCTTGCCGCTGCCCCCGCTGATGCGGATGCCGCGCGTCGTTGCGGTCCGCTGGTCGCGTTTTCTTTGGCCTTGCGTGCAGAGGCCGATACGCTGAAAAAGTTTTTATTTGAAAATTTGTATCGTCACTACAAGGTGATGAGGATGACTACCAAAGCACGGCGCATTGTGCGAGAGTTGTTTGATGCGTTTGTACATGAGCCGCGTTTGTTACCGCCTGATTATCGTCATGAGAATGCCATTGCGCAGGCGCGAGCGATTGCCGATTACATTGCAGGAATGACGGATCGTTACGCGATCCGTGAGCACCACCGTTTGTTTCGGATGGGCAATCAGTTTGATTAGTATCAGGGAGAACGCTATGACATACACACGCAAGTTTTTATTGATCTTGAGTGCGGCGAGTATTGGTTTGTTGACGGCGTGTGCACAACAGGCTGCGGCGCCTATTCGAACGGTTGAGCGTGCAGGTGCGCCTGCAGCGCCTGTTGCGATTCCTGTGGCACCGCCCACATCAAACTTTGATGCGACAGCGGCGAATACTGCGTCGACACCTAATTCCGCGCCACCCACCTGGGCGACTTCACCTTCTCGGGCTCCCACCACTGCGGGTGCAGTCATCGCGCAAGGGCAGACACAAGAAGGCGATCACTTGTTAGCGCTCGTGCAGGTTTGCCAAGCCAACGCGATGGGTGTGCGTAATCTGTGCTCCCTGGGCTTTGCAGAGACGCGCGCAGGTCGCGAAGTGACCAGTCAAGTCCAAGCCTATTATTTGTCCACGAGTGCAAGCTTGGCCCCCAAGGTTTCTTTTGATAATCACTGCTCACCAGGTTGGTTAGCCACAGTGGTGTCATCGCAAGGAACGGTTCAGGGGGGCGGTGTGTTGCAAACTCAGGCGGCGGTATGTGGACATCCTTCTGCTGGCAATGCCTTAACGGCGTTGTTTAGCGCGTGCGATGCACAGACGCAAGGTGGTTGCCGTCAGTCCACCGCTGTCCAAGTTTCTTGGGGCTATTGGGATGGCAAACAAATGCCGGGTACTGAGGCGGATATTGGACGTCCCTATCCTGCGGATCGTTTTGCCGATGCACACATATGCAACTCGGAATTGCCAATCGTAGAGTCAGGCGTGTGTCCGACAAGCGCTGCGGTGCCGCTGCGCTTGCTTGGCTTGCCCTAAATTTGCCCTACGCAGTTTTGTTACGCGTCAACACCTTGCCAAGGTAATGCCCCGTATGACTCGCAGCACTGGCTGCGATGACTTCGGGCGTCCCTTGCGCGACAATCTCTCCACCGCCGTTACCGCCCTCGGGTCCCATATCAATCACCCAGTCGGCGGTTTTGATCACATCGAGATTGTGCTCAATCACCACCACCGTATTGCCGGTCTCAACGAGCTGATTGAGCACGCGCAGGAGTAAGGCAATGTCGTGAAAATGTAGACCTGTAGTGGGCTCATCCAGAATGTAGAACGTTTGTCCCGTGCTGCGTTTGGATAGTTCAAGCGAAAGCTTGACGCGTTGCGCTTCACCGCCCGAAAGTGTGGTGGCGCTCTGGCCCAGGCGCAGATAAGACAAGCCGACATCCATCAGCGTTTGTAACTTGCGCGCCACGGCAGGGACTGCTTCAAAATATGCGAAGGCCTGCTCGACGGTGAGGTCGAGTACTTCGTGGATGTTGCGGCCCCGATACCGGATTTCGAGCGTTTCACGGTTGTAACGTTTGCCCGCGCAGACGTCACAAGGGACGTACATGTCCGGTAAGAAATGCATTTCAACCTTGACCACGCCATCGCCCTGACAGGCTTCGCAACGTCCCCCCTTGACGTTAAAACTAAAGCGCCCAGGGTCGTAACCGCGCGTACGCGATTCAGGTACACCTGCAAACAGTTCGCGAATCGGTGTAAACATCCCCGTGTAAGTGGCTGGGTTGCTGCGTGGTGTGCGACCAATCGGGCTTTGATCGACGCTAATGATTTTGTCGAAATGCTCCAAACCTTTTAATTCGGTATACGGCGCAGGTTCGGTTTGCGCGTGGTGGAGTGAGCGCGACATCACGATGGCGAGCGTGTCGTTAATGAGTGTGGATTTGCCAGAGCCGGACACGCCTGAGATACAAACAAACTTACCAGCAGGAATACGTAAATCAACAGACTTGAGATTATTACCCGTGCAGCCCGTCAGTTCGAGCCAATGTTGCTCTGCGTCGAGAGGACGTCGTTTGGGTACGACGATCTCTTGCGCGCCACTCATATATTGACCGGTGAGTGAATGCGGGTCTTGCTCAATTTGCGCAGGCGTGCCTTGAGAGACGATTTGGCCTCCGTGTTCGCCGGCACCCGGACCCATATCGACCACCCAGTCCGCCTGGCGAATCATGTCCTCATCGTGTTCGACGACGATGACACTATTGCCCAGGTCGCGCAGGTGGTGCAGGGTGGCGATCAAGCGATCGTTGTCACGCTGATGCAGACCAATCGAGGGTTCGTCCAGAACATACATCACACCCGTTAGGCCTGAGCCGATTTGGCTCGCCAAACGAATGCGCTGCGCTTCCCCACCGGAAATAGTGTCAGCACTCCGATCCAGGGACAGATAGTTCAGCCCGACGTTGTTGAGAAAGCTCAGCCGCGCCTCGATTTCTCGAACAATACGTTGAGCGATTTCTGCGCGCGCACCGGTGAGCTTGAGATCTTGAAACCATTTCAGGCAGGTAGAGAGTGGTTGTGCTTCGACTTCGTAAATCGCGAGTCCCTGCTCTTGCCAGTTGCGTCCTTCGGGCGTGTCGAGTAATGGCTTGGGTGGCGCGATACGCTCATCACCAATGCGCACATGCCGCGCTTCGGCGCGAAGACGCGAGCCGTGGCAAATGGGACAGGTTTGGACGGCGCGATACTTACCGAGTTCTTCGCGTACGGCGGAGGAGTCTGTTTCTTTCCAGCGGCGTTCGAGGTTGGGAATGACGCCCTCAAAGGTGTGGCGCTTGACGGTACTGCGGCCGTTTTCATTTAAGTAAAAAAATGGAATCTCAACCGTGCCGGAGCCGTACAACACGATCTGACGGATCTTCTCGGGCAGGCTGTCCCAGGTGGCTTCGATGTCGAATTCATAGTGTGTCGACAGACTCGACAGCATCGAAAAAGTAAAGGCATTGCGTTTATCCCAACCGCGAATCGCACCCGAACCGAGACTGAGTTCGGGAAAGGCCACTACGCGTTTAGGATCAAAAAATCCCATGTGTCCCAAGCCATCACAGCTTGGACAGGCGCCGACTGGGTTATTAAAGCTAAACAAGCGTGGTTCGAGTTCGGGCAGACTATGGCTGCAAACCGGACAGGCGTAGCGACTTGAGAACAGGTGTTCTTCGTTGGTGTCCATATCAAGGGCAACGACACGACCTTGCGCGAGCGTCAGTGCCGTCTCAAAGCTCTCAGCCAGACGCTGCTTGCTTTCTGGTTTGATACGCAGCCGATCAATCACGACATCGATATCGTGTTTTTCGTTTTTGTTGAGTTCGGGCATGCTGTCGAGGTCGACCATTTCTCCATCCACACGCACGCGGACAAAGCCTTGGGCTTGCAGGCTCGCACACTCATCATCAAAGCTGCCTTTGCGGGTGCGAGCGATTGGTGCGAGGATCGCCAGCCTGCGCTCGGCGGGCCAAGTCAGCACGCTATCGACCATTTGGCTCACGCTTTGAGCGGCGAGCGGCAGTCCATGTGAGGGGCAATAAGGCGTCCCTACCCGGGCATACAACAGACGCAGGTAGTCATGAATTTCGGTAATCGTGCCCACGGTTGAGCGGGGATTGTGGCCTGCAGCCTTTTGCTCGATTGAAATTGCGGGGGACAGACCCTCAATCAGGTCCACATCCGGCTTATCCATCAACTGCAAAAACTGCCTGGCGTACGCTGAGAGACTTTCGACGTAGCGACGTTGTCCTTCGGCGTACAAGGTATCAAAGGCGAGCGAGGATTTGCCCGAGCCGGACAGTCCCGTAACGACCACGAGCTTGTGCCTAGGCAGGTCCAGAGACACATTTTTGAGATTGTGGGTGCGGGCACCCCGGATTCGGATTTCGTCCATGACACGCTTTTGAAAGCCAACTTGGTACTATACCGTGCTGACGTGACAATCGTCCGATAGACCTTCACTCTGAATTAAGTCCTTGATGTCCGAACATATGCCTTTATCCCTGACCCCGACCGAACGCCGTGCCAGCGTGGCCTTGGCCAGTTTGTTTGCCGCCCGCATGCTTGGCTTGTTCCTATTGTTGCCCGTGTTTGCTGTGGCCGCTCAGGGGCTCAAGGGCGGTCATGACCCTTTGTGGGTGGGGGTGGCGCTTGGAATGTACGGTCTGACACAAGCTTTTATGCAAATTCCCTTTGGTCTGGCCTCAGACCGTTGGGGGCGACGTCCTGTTGTGCTGGCAGGCTTGAGCCTGTTTGTCGCCGGCAGTGTGGTTTGTGCTCTGTCAGACGATATTTTTTGGGTCACGATTGGCCGGGCGATTCAGGGCTCTGGAGCGATTTCAGCTGCCGTGACGGCATGGTTGGCGGACGCGACGCGCCCCGAGGTTCGAACACGCGCGATGGCGATGGTCGGTGGGTCGATTGGCTTGTCCTTTGCCTTGTCCCTGGTGATTGCGCCCCTGATCGTTGGGTCGTCGGGGCTGGCAGGTTTGTTTTGGACGATTGCGCTGTTAGGCGTTGTGTGTTTGGCGGTCGCCCGTTTTGTTGTACCGGTGGTACGACCGACTCCCAAGCCTTTACAGCCCGCACGACCTATGCAAGTGCTCACTCACACAGATTTGCTTCGTCTTAATTTTGGTGTGTTTTGCCTGCACTTTATCCAGATTGCGATGTTCGTGGTGATCCCTCCGCTCTTGCTCAGGCTTGGGAATTTGGATGCTGCGGAGCTCTGGAAGGTATACCTACCGGTTATTTTTGCCTCTTTTATCTTGATGGTGCCGGCTATTTTTGTCGCGGAAAAGCGCCGTGCCCATCGTGCGATGTTGCGCATGGCTGTGGCTGGGCTCGTCTTGGTCTGTGCCTTTTTGCCCTGGGCAAGCCACAACTTTTTCTTGTTGGCCTGTGGGTTGACTGGGTTTTTTGTGATGTTTAACGTGCTTGAAGCGTTGCAGCCCTCGCTGGTATCTCGGGTGGCCCCGCCCGAATTAAAGGGCCTCGCGCTTGGCCTTTACAACACTTCGCAGGCTGCAGGGCTGTTTCTGGGCGGAATGCTGGGCGGAACAATTGCCGTGCTGGGCGGCGCGAGTGCCGTGTTTTGGGCGGCCTGTGGGTTGTCCGCGCTGTGGCTAGTGGTGACCTGGGGCTTGAGACCACTCGGCCCCAAGCACTAACGCACACAAACATCCACACTAACGACCGTTAAAAATTAAATCTTGATCAATCTCTGAGACCTTGCTCACTCCGCTGAGTTGCATCGAGCGGACGAACTCGTCTTTCAATATATCTAGCGCACGTGCGGCACCGGGCTGCCCTGCGGCAGCCGCACCAAAAAGCGTTGCCCGACCGGTGAGTACACCTTGCGCGCCGAGCGCACGGGCTTTCAAAATATCTACGCCGCGTCTGACGCCGCCATCGACGAGCACGGGGACGCGACCCGCAACAGCAGCGACGACAACTGGAAGGGCATTGATCGTTGCAGGTGCGCTATCGAGCTGACGGCCACCGTGATTGGAGACGACGATCGCATCTATCCCCATCTTGACTAAACGCTCGGCGTCGCTCGGTCGCATGATGCCTTTAACAATCAGTTTGCGGGGCCAATTGTCACGCATGATTTGTAACTGTTGCCAATCAAAAGCAGGGTCGTAATTTTTGCCGACAGACGAGGCGAGTTTTTTACCGCCCTGATTGTCACGCTTGAGTTCTTTAATGTTTTCCATTTCCGGTGCACCCTTGAACAGCATCGGTAGCGACCAGCCAGGATGTAAGGCAAAGTCCAGCACGTTGCGCGGGGTGTACTTAAAGGGAAATACGAGATGGTTGCGAAAGTCACGTTCTCTTTTGCCACCCACTGGCAAGTCCACGGTGATCATCAGGCCTTCATAATCCGCGGCGTGTGCACGGTGAATCAAGGAAGCGAGTTTTTCTTTGTTGGACAGAATGTAAGCCTGAAACCAGAGGCGGCCGGGTGCGGCGTCGGCGATCTGTTCGATCGAAGCGGTCGCGGAGGTGGAGAGCGAGTAGGGAATTCCCATCGCGGCTGCGGCACGCGCAATTGCAATATCGGCACCATGTCGGCCAAAGGCGGCAGCGCCTGTTGGGGCAATCGCCAACGGCATGGCCGCAGGCCCACCGACTAGCTCGGTGGAGGTGTCGACGTTAGAAACATCGTTGAGTGCTTTGGGAACGATGCGGATCTGACGAAAGGCGTCGATGTTGTCGCGTAGCGTGACTTCTTCTTCGGCGCCGCCGTCAAAAAATTCAAAGATTGCGCGCGGTAAACGTCGTTTCGCCACCGCACGCAAATCTTCCACACTAAACGCACTTGCTGCTGTGCGGTCTAGATTCACGCTTTATTCTGCTTTGATACCAGATGCTTTGATCACACGATCCCAACGCTCTTGGTCTTTGACCAAGAATTGAGTGAACTCTGCTGGCGAGTCGCCGACAGGCTGAGCGCCAAGGTCTTTCATACGCTTGAGGACTTCTGGATTCGCCATCGCTTTTTTGATCGAAGCGTTGAGCTTATCGACAATAGGCTGGGGGGTACCTGCGGGTGCCAACATACCGACCCAGGGTGCAGTTTGTTCAAAGTCAGGAAAGCCAGAAGCATCCATCGTGGGCACGCCAGGGAACTCAGGCATCGGCTTGGACGAACCGACTGCCAGCACACGGATACGTTTGTTTTCAACATGACCCGCGATGCCGATCATGGGATAGAACATAAACGACACGCGACCTGACATGACCTCGGTCA
The DNA here is from genome assembly GCA_023653055.1 of Burkholderiaceae bacterium. Taxonomy (GTDB): domain Bacteria; phylum Pseudomonadota; class Gammaproteobacteria; order Burkholderiales; family Burkholderiaceae_B; genus Zwartia. The sequence continues at coordinate 43,354 of JAMNXR010000001.1, forward strand.
AAGCAGGAGCATTGCCACGGAAAGGCACGTGTACCATTTTGACATTCGCGACTGTCCCCATCATCGCCGCGGCGAGGTGAGCGGAGCCGCCATTGCCTGCAGATCCATAGCTGATCGCATCGGGTGCGCTCTTGGCTTTGGCAAGGAGCTCTTTCAGGTTTTTATATGGGGAGTCATACGCTGTCACGATGACCAGTGGCAAGTTGGCGACGAGCGAAATCGGAGCAAAGTTTTTGAGTGGATCGTAATCGGACTTGTCACCGAGCAGCAGCTTGTTGACGTTGTGCGAAAGCGAGGCGAATAACACGGTATAACCGTCAGGCTTGGCCTTGGCGACTTCGCGCGTGGCGATGAGGGAGTTGGCACCCGTGCGGTTTTCAACTACGACGGACTGCCCCAAATCTGCTGACATGTGTTGAGCTAGGATACGTCCGATGACGTCAGTAGGTCCGCCCGCCGCAAAGCCGATCACTACTTTGATCGGTTGAGTGGGATAGGCAGCAGTTTGTGCCACGCTGCTCAAAGGCAATGTTGAGGCAAGCGCCAAACAGGCGCCAAAGATCATTTTTTTCATTTGTCTTCCATTTATAAAAATATTTAGGTGAGCTTAACAGTCTGCCCACCCATCGGGCTATGCTGCCAAGGGAAAATACCGATCTGCCATGACTTGGCAACGCTTGATAAAGCGGTGCTCGTCAGGACCGTAATCGGCGACAGCGTTGTGGATCGTGCCCATGTTGTCCCACATCAGCACGTCCCCCGCCGTCCAGCGGTGCTGATATCGAAACTGTGGTTGCAACTGGTGCGCGAATAAAAAGTTCAGAATTTCGTCGCTCTCTTGTTGTGGCAACTCATTAATCTGAATGGAATACCCAGGATTGGCATACAAAATTTTCTCGCCCGTAATCGGGTGGGTCAAAAAGATCGGATGCGACACGGGCGGTTTGGCTTTGAGTTGCGCCTCCGTCAGCGGTGGTCGTGTGCAACCAGGCTGCTTGCGCATGTTTTCCCAAAACTTGTTGAAGTCATGCAGCACCGTCAGGCCTTCGAGTTTTTTCTTGAGTTCTTCTGGCAAGGCCAGATAGGCGGCGCGCATATTGGAAAATTCTGTGCTGCCCAGGGGCACGCCATCGCGATGCGGAATTTCAATGCCATACAACACATTAGTAAAAGCAATCATCTTGCTGTAGGACATATCCGTGTGCCAGTCTTGTCCTGCATCACCAAGTCCTACCGGCTTACCATCGACTTTTTTGTTGGACAGAATCATGACCTCGGGGTGACCGGGTTCCTGATACATATTGGCCACGTTGACCTCAAGGGTGCCAAACTTGCTACTGAACTCTTTGAGTTGTAGACCTGTCAGGTTCTGGTTTTTGAAACACAACACACCATATTGACCCAACAGACCTTCGATTTTTTTGTAGTCCTCATGGGACAGGGGTGTTGAGATGTCAAACCCCTCAACGCGCGCGCCGAGACCTTGTCCGCTTGGTGTCACTTGCATGATCGCTCCCCATTTTTGAGTCTTTTCGATGCATCAGTCTAGCGGTTTAGTCGCGCCTAGAATAGCGTCGAATTGTGAAATTAGTGTTCTCAAAATGGAAACAATCATCGTACAATCTTTGTCAATATGGACAAACTCAAAGCAATTGAAGTGTTTATCGAAGTCGCACAGGGCCTGAGCTTTTCAGGTGCCGCGCAGCGACTCGGCATGGCCAAAGGTAATGTGACCAAGCATATCGCCTGGCTCGAGCAGTCCTTGGGCGTTCAACTGCTGACGCGCACAACTAAAAGCGTGAGCTTGACCGAGTCGGGTCTATCTTTGCTTGAAAACGGCCGAGAGTTGCTCGACCGTGTGGATAGTATCGATACGGCGGTCCGTCAGTCTGTGAAAGAACCCAAGGGCATGCTGAGACTGGGGGCGCCACCCTCGTTTGGTGCGTTTCATCTTGTGCCCATCATCACGGCTTTTTCCTCTGCACACCCCGACATCCAAGTGGTGCTGTACCTAGACGATGGACGTACCGACCTCGTGGCCGAAGGGCTGGATATGTCGGTGAGGATCGCCACCTCACTCAAGGATACTTCGCAGATCGCCCAGCGTCTCGCGGTGGTACCGCAGCTGCTGGTGGCTTCGCCAGATTATTTGCGACGTCGCGGAACTCCTCAGACGATTGCGGACTTGGCGGCGCATGAGTGTATGGTGCATGCGCTGAAATCACCGACGAATATTTGGACGTTTATGGGTGACGTTCATCCTGCAGGCGTGAAAACTAACAGTAAATCAACGGTGCGCGTGCACGGCACGATCCGGGCCAATTATGGTGAGCCATTGCGCCATGCTGCCCTGCTGGGGCACGGAATTTCAATGCACCCCACTTATATGGTGATGCAAGACATCCAAGAGGGCCGTTTGGTGAGTGTTTTGCCCCAGTTTCGGCCTGTGGGCGTTGATATATATGCTGTTTTCCCCAGCCGCAAAAATATGCCTGTCCGGGTAAGGACATTTTTAGACTTTTTACGTCAGTGGTTTGCTGCTGCCGACTGGCACGCCTATCAAAACGTGCCGTAAACTGTCTGAGATGCGTAGTTTTACGTCTGGCATTGAAATGCCATTTAGACAATGATGGCGCTTGGTACGAGCCCCATAGGGCATTGATGAACAGCTTAATTTTTTAAACGGAGATCGGCATGGCATCGGTCAATAAAGTAATACTGGTTGGCAATCTTGGGCGTGACCCCGAAGTCCGCTATGGCCCAGATGGTAGCGGCGCCATTTGTAACGTATCGATCGCGACCACGAGCAGCTGGAAAGATAAAACAACGGGCGAGCGTCGCGAAGAAACCGAATGGCATCGCGTGGTGTTTTACAACCGCTTAGCTGAGGTGGTCGGCGAGTACATGAAAAAAGGTCGTCCCATGTACATCGAGGGCCGTTTAAAAACACGCAAGTGGCAAAACAAAGAAGGTGTCGATCAGTACACGACTGAGGTCGTCGCGGATCAGATGCAAATGCTCGGCGGTCGCGATGGTGGTGATGGTGGCTCAATGGGCGGCGGCGGTGACGAAAGAGAAAGTGCGCCACGCCAAGCACGTGCTCCTCAGGCGCAGCGTCCAGCGGCTCCAGCAGCTAGCGGTGCGAATCTGACCGATATGGATGATGATATCCCTTTCTAAAATGTTTTATCCGTTTATTTTTTAAAGTGACAGATAGTATGAAAGCGGCGGTGCAACTTCAGGGTTGTATCGCCGTTTTTATGCGCCGTTCATGTTGCTCCAACCAATGAAATACTTACTTACAAAAAAGTGAGTACAGAATCGTTCAAATACGGCGTTTTACGATTGAATGTGCAGAGCGACTCTATTACCATCACATCATGGAAAAACGAATCACCACACGAGAAGTCACCGCCACCCAGACGTGTAAATCAATGGATCATCTTGAAAGATCTGTTTCTGATTTACGCTCCGAGATGCATCGTTCAGTTTCTGATTTGCGTAATGAGGTCAATAGCTCAATCAGCGGACTTCGCACGGAGATGCATAGCGCAATGTCATCGATTCATCGCGACCTCGGATCCTTACGCCGTGATGTAGATAGAAAGTTTATCTGGATGATGGGCACACAAATTGCCGCTTTAATTGCAATCATGAGCGCGATGGCCAAGCTCGCACACCTCTTTTGAATTAAGCTGCAGTCACACGCGAATAAAATAAAAATCTAGGAGATCAAACATGGACTTGGGCATTCGTGGTCGCCGTGCAATCGTATGCGCATCAAGCAAGGGCTTGGGTTTGGGCTGCGCTCAACAACTCGCTCGCGAGGGCGTTGAGCTCGTGATGCTCGCGCGCGGTCAAGAAGCGCTAGAGGCTGCTGCTGAGGCTATTCGTTCGGAGACGGGCGTCAAGGTGACGACCGTTGCCACAGACATCACGACACCCGAAGGGCGTGCCAAGGTGCTCGCTATTTGTCCGGACCCCGACATCCTTGTGACCAATGCTGGTGGACCCAAGCCAGGCGATTTTCGTGACTGGAGCCGTGAGGACTGGATCGCTGCGGTGGATGCCAATATGTTGACACCCATTGAGCTCATTCGTGCGACGGTAGATCAGATGATCGCGCGCAAGTTTGGCCGCATTGTCAACATTACCTCTGCTTCGGTCAAACATCCGATTGAGAGCCTCGGGATGTCTAACGGGGCACGTGCCGGCTTGACGGGGTTTGTGGCGGGGTTAGCGCGCCAAATTATTTCTCACAACGTGACGATCAACAATCTATTGCCAGGTCCTTTTGCAACGGATCGTATTTTGCAGACTGCGGCAGTGCGCGCAAAGGACAGCGGACAGGCCGTCGAAGATATCTTAAAAGCACGCATGGCGGCGGTGCCTGCCAAGCGCTTTGGCACAACGGCTGAGTTTGGTCAGGCGTGCGCATTTTTGTGTAGTGCGAGCTCCGGTTTTATGACGGGTCAAAACCTTGTGCTGGATGGTGGCATTTATCCCGGTACACTTTGATTCAATTATTTCATCCATTTCATTTTAGGTGCGATCCATGTCAGACGATAAGAACAAAGAAAATAAAGGCCACTCGCTCAATCCCGCCGCGAGTAGCGAAGGGATGTCCAAGGGCTTGGCTAATTATGGCGACCGTGGTTTTTCCTTGTTCTTGCGCAAGGCGTTTATCAAAGGTGCGGGTTACACCGACTCGGCGCTAGAGCGCCCCGTCATCGGTATCACCAACACAGGTAGCGCGTACAACCCCTGTCACGGCAACGCACCTCAGCTGATTGAGGCTGTTAAGCGCGGTGTGATGCTGGCGGGTGGTTTGCCGATGGATTTCCCGACGATCTCGATCCACGAGAGTTTTTCTAATCCGACCAGTATGTACTTGCGCAATCTGATGTCGATGGACACCGAAGAGTTGTTGCGTGCTCAGCCGATGGATGCTGTGGTGTTGATCGGTGGCTGTGACAAAACAGTCCCTGCGCAATTGATGGGTGCAGCTTCTGCAGGCTTGCCTGCGGTGCAGTTGATCACGGGTTCGATGTTGACTGGCTCTCATCGCAGCGAGCGGGTAGGCGCCTGTACGGATTGTCGTCGCTATTGGGGTAAGTTCCGCGCCGAGGAAATCGACGCGGAGGAAATCGCGGACGTGAATAGCCAGCTTGTGGCGAGCGTGGGAACCTGTTCAGTGATGGGCACGGCAAGCACGATGGCCTGTATCGCCGAGGCTCTGGGTATGACCGTTCCCGGTGGTGCCTCACCACCGGCTGTCACTGCTGATCGTATTCGTGTGGCCGAGCGCAGTGGCGCGTTGGCCGTTGAGATCGCACGCAAGCGTTTGACAATCGACAAGGTCCTGACTGAAAAAGCCTTTGAAAATGCGATGCGCGTGTTGCTTGCGATTGGCGGTTCAACCAATGGCATCGTACATTTGACCGCGATTGCAGGCCGTATGGGTTTTGAAATGGATCTCAAGGCGCTTGACCGTATGGGTCGTGACACGCCTGTGTTGCTGGATCTCAAGCCCTCGGGTCAGCACTACATGGAAGACTTCCATCATGCGGGCGGCATGGCGACCTTGTTGCGTGAGCTCAAGCCGTTGCTGCATTTGGATGCCATGACGGTGACGGGTCGCACACTCGGCGAGGAGATCGAAGCCGCAGGCCCTGGTTTTAAACAAGATGTGGTGCGTACCGCGAGCAATCCAATCTATCCTCAGGGTGGTATTGCGGTACTACAGGGCAACCTCGCACCAGGGGGTGCGATTATCAAGCAGTCAGCGGCAGATCCCAAACTGATGGAGCACGAGGGTCGTGCGGTGGTGTTTGAAAACCTCGAAGACATGGCCAACCGCATTGACTTGCCTGATCTGGATGTGACCGCAGAGGATATTTTGGTACTCAAGCATATCGGTCCCAAGGGTGCCACCATGCCCGAAGCCGGTTATATGCCGATCCCTAAAAAGCTGGCCAAAGCAGGCGTCAAGGACATCGTGCGGATCTCCGATGGTCGCATGAGCGGAACAGCCTTTGGCACGATCGTGTTGCACGTTACGCCAGAGTCCGCGATTGGCGGACCCCTGGCCTATGTACAAAACGGTGACCGTATCCGACTGAGTGTTGCAAATCGTGAGCTGGCATTGCTGGTGAGCGACGAAGAGCTCGCCAAGCGACGTACGGCCAAGCCTGTTTTGATCCCGACAGCACAGCGCGGCTATCGCAAGTTGTTCCTCGAGAGCGTGACCCAGGCAGACAAAGGCGTCGACTTTGACTTCCTGATGCCACCGATGACGGGCAAAGTGCCTAAGGCGAAGTAAAGAACCAAGACCTAGAGCCTGAGCTTTAGGTCTTTACTTCAATCACGGCATCAACGGCATATGCTCCCTGACCTTGTGGCATCGCGAGGACAGGATTGAGGTCGATTGACTGTAGACGTGGGCCTGCGGCCACAGCAAATGCTGAGAGTTTGGAGAGCATTTCAGCGAGCGCCTTGATATCGGCGACGGGTCGACCACGCGCACCTAGCAGCAAAGGTGCGCCTTTGATCGAGCGAATCATTTCCTCGGCAACGTCGGGCCCGAATGGGCAGCGGTGCAGGACGACGTCTTGCAAGATTTCTACAAAAATTCCACCTAGTCCAAACATCGCGACAGGACCGAAGACGGGGTCCTGATGAATCCCCAAAATGCACTCGACACCGCCTTTGAGTTGTTTGGCAACGAGCACGCCATCCAGTCGTGCGTGAGGCGCAGCGCTTTTTCCGCGCTGCATCAACAGTGCAAAGCCCTCGCGTACACTTGCTTCATCATTGATGTCGAGTAAGACACCGCCGATTTCTGATTTGTGCAGGATGTCGGGCGATACAATTTTCATGACAACAGGAAAGCCGATCTTTTTTGCAGCCATCACGGCAGCTTCAATTTCAACGCAGACCTCTTCGGGGGCGGAAGCGATGCCAGCGTGTGCGAGCAGCTGTTTGGCCTGCGCCTCCGAGGGATTGTGAGAAGGTAACGTGATGGGCGCAAGTTTCGGTGCGGGTAGGCGTTGTGGTTTAGCAAAGGCGCGACCAAACTGTCCCATGGCTTCGATGGCGACTACAGCCCGTGACGGATCCTCAAACACAATAAAGCCATCGCTTTCGTATTCGCGAATTTGTTCGCGCGAAGCCATCAGCGACAACACAAAAATACAGTCAGGATGTTTGCTGCGCGCAATCTTGAGTTGTTCGCGCAGGCGCGGTGCGACACTTGCGACGCCGCCTGTATAGGTAAAGAAACCAAGGATAGAGGTGTACTTGCCTTCGGCGATCAGCGCATCAGTAAAGGTACTGATCAAGGACATTTCGTTGAGATATTGCGCGGTGACATCGACGGGGTTGCGGGGGGCAGCAAAAGGGAGCAGCTTAAGCAAACGCTCTTGTGACGCTGGAGGCATTTCAGGCATGGGTAGACCGATTGCATCCGCCGCATCTGAAATGATCACGCCTGCACCGCCGCTGACGGTGATGACGCCGAGCGTATTGTTGGAGGGGTAAATACCTCGTGTCGCCAGACGGGCGATGTCGAGCATTTGTTCGGTCGTTTGTACACGTACGACACCAAACTCTTTCAATACTGCGTCGGTGACCCGATCGTCACCCGCGATTGAGGCGGTATGTGACTGGGCGGCTGCACTGCCCACGGCGCTGCGACCGACTTTCATCATCAAAACCGGTTTGCGGGCGCGACGCGCGGCGTCGAGACCTGCGAGCAAGCCCTCTGACTCTCTGATCCCCTCGGAGTAAAGCATGATGACTTTAGTCGCTGGATCCTGAACCACCATTTGCAACATGTCGCCGACCGTCAGATCGGCTTCGTTACCGGTCAGGATCACGGCCGACAGACCGATATCATTTGCAGTAGATACTGCCATCAAGTGTGCGCCATACGCACCAGACTGGCTGATGATCGCCACACTGCCCGCTTTTGGAAATCCTAACTCACAGCCCGTTGCAAATGTTCCGTAAAAATGAGTACAGGGATTAATCAAGCCCAGTGAGTTGGGACCAATGAGTCGCATGCCATATTTGTGTGCCGCATCGACAAGTTTTTGTTGGGCCGCCGCACCTTCAGGTCCGACCTCTGCAAAACCTGCAGTAAATAAAATCGCCGCTGCGCAACCGCGTTCGGCCAGTGCTGTGACCGACTCGAGGGCTGCCGAGGCGGGCACGATCACGATGGCGACATCGGGTGTTTCGGGAAGTGCCGCGACACTGGGGTAGGCGGTCAGGCCTTGCACCGTCGTACGGTTTGGATTGACAGGGAAAATTTTGCCCTGATAGCCCTGACCAAGCATATAGGCGATGGGTCGCCCTCCAATCCGCGTTGGATCATCAGAGGCGCCGATCACGGCGACGGATTGTGGATTGAGGAGTTTGGCGATACGGGCAGGATCGTTAGGGCGCATTGTTGTCTCGGTTTTTATCTTTGCGTAAATATTACAGCTACACTGAGTTTTAGTTTTTGGTTTGCTTTATTTTTTTATTCAATCAGGAGAATAACGATGGGTGCAATTACTCGCATTGATTCTAACGAGCGTCTGAGCCGCGTGGTGGTGCATGGTGACACCGTGTACGTTGCAGGCATTACCTCTAGCGTCAAGGGTGACATCGTGGCCCAGACACGTGATGTGTTTGCCAAGATTGATGGCCACCTGGCTAGCGCAGGTACAGACAAACACAATTTGTTGACGGTGCAGATCTGGTTAAAAGACATTTCCAAGGATTTTGAGGGCATGAACTCAGTCTGGGCGGAGTGGGCGCCTAAAAATGCGCTGCCAACCCGTGCGACGGGCGAGGTCAAATTGGCTGCATCCGACTTGTTGGTTGAAGTCATCGTGACCGCTGCAAAAAAATAATGTCAGAAAAACGCTTTGCTGTTGCCGTCATTGGAGCAGGTCCCGCAGGCTTAATGGCTGCGGAAACGCTGATCCGTCAGGGGGTGACGGTAAAGGTTTATGAAGCCAAGCCGTCTGTCGGCCGTAAGTTTCTGATGGCGGGACGGGGTGGGCTCAATATTACCCACTCCGAACCCTCTGAAAAATTTGTCACGCGTTACGGTGCTCGGGCTCCAGAAATGGGGCGCATGCTTAAGCAGTTTGATGCAGAGGCCTTGCGTGCGTGGGTGCAGGCGCTCGGTATTGAGACGTTTGTGGGTTCGTCGGGACGCGTGTTTCCCCATGAGATGAAGGCCGCGCCTTTGTTGCGCACATGGATGCATCGTTTGCGTGCCGAGGGCGTACAGTTTTTGATGCGTCATCGCTGGTTGGGCTGGGATGACGCGCAGCAGTTGCGCTTTGATACGCCTAAGGGTGAGCTCACCACCGCGCCTGATGCCACGATTTTGGCGTTGGGGGGAGGTAGCTGGGCCAAGCTCGGTTCGGATGGTGCGTGGTGGCCATGGCTCAAAGAGCAAGGCGTGCCGCTGAGCCCCTTACTGCCAAGCAATGGTGGTTTCGAGACAACGTGGTCCGCACATTTTTTGGAAAAGTGTGCCGGCGAGCCCATCAAGCCCGCACAGTTTCGCATTGAGGGAAGCAAAGCTGCCCCTTTGCGTGGTGAGTGCATGGTGACGCAGCACGGGCTTGAGGGCGGGGCGATTTATGCGTTGTCCTCGGCGTTACGTGACCGGATTTTGACGCGTGGCAAGGCAACGCTGCTATTGGATTTGTTGCCAGACCATAGTCCTCAGCGTGTGCTGGACGAAGTGTCGCGCGCACGTGGGACGCGTTCAATGTCTTCGCATTTGCGCACGCGTCTTGGTTTGCAGGGTGTGCGTGCTGCGTTGTTGCGCGAGCGTCTTTCGGTCGAGGTGTTTAACGATCCGCAAAAGCTTGCGTTTGGAATTAAAAATTTGCCGATCGTGCTGAGCGCGTGTCGTCCAATCGACGAGGCGATTAGTACAGCAGGTGGCGTGCAGTTTGAAGGCATGACTGCCCACAGCATGTTGAAAAATCTGCCTGGTGTGTTTTGTGCCGGCGAGATGCTGGACTGGGAGGCGCCGACGGGTGGTTACTTGTTGAATGGCGTGATGGCGTCTGGGCAGGCGACGGCTCGAGGGGTGTTGAGTTGGTTGGAAACGCGACCCTAGTTCAGCTCAGAGCCTCGCTCGACGTTTTTAATTCTCTGTTTCAATATTTAACAAATTCGGTTGAATCTGAGCGATCGCTTTGTTGATGCAGTCGAGCACAAGCTCTGTGCGGTCTTTGTCCAGGCGAGTGCTCAAGGTGGCGACGCTGATCGCAGCAACGGGGTGGTTGTTTTTGTCAAAGATCGGGACTGCGATGGTACGCACGCCGGGGAGCTCGACGACGTCGCTGATGACATGACCACGCGCGCGCGCACGTGCGATGTTTTTGCGGACTTCGGCTTCGGAATAGTTGGGAAACTTTTCTAGACAACGGTCTTTGTTGACCTTAAGAATGCGCTCGATTTCAATATCCTCGAGAAAACTCAGCAGGGCGAGTGCGCCACCGCCGATGTTGAGGGGCCGACGCCGCCCGACCTCGAGTACAAACACTTTGATTGGAAACGCGCCCTCAGCACGATCAATGCACACGCCATCAAAGCCCGTGCGAATCGTTAAAAAGACGGTGTCACCTGTGCATTGCGCAATTTGTTGTAAATGTGCGTGACAGAGATCGCGCATATTGGTGCGAGGACTGGCCGCCAGGCCCATCTCGTAAATCACGTTACCCAGAAAGTATCGTTTGGTGGACTCGTCTTGCCGGATCAGTCCCTCGGAGACCAAGCCCTGCAAAATTCGGTGCGCAGTGGGGCGCTCAATGTTGATTTCAGTACAGAGGTCGATGAGTCGGGCACCGACGCGATTGCGCGAGGACACGCCACGCATCAGCGCGGCGACACGTTGAACGACTTGGGTGCCTGATTTGATCGCTGGGGTAACAGTACTCATGACGTGTAACGCTCACAGTTCAATATATGACCAAGTATTCCACATTATGGTGTGAGGTTTAGCTGCTGTCTACAGATTCAGGCTGGCTAAAATCGGGCTATTCATTACTTTCAAGCGACACGACCATGTTCGATGCACTCTCCCTCCATCACCTGCCGAAAGCTGAGCAATATCAACAGCTTGCCCAGCAAGCGCGCGTGCTCATGGAAGGTGAATCAGACCGCATTGCCAATGCGGCCAACATGTCGGCGCTGGTGATGCATGCGCTGCCGGACTTGAATTGGGCCGGGTTTTATTTCTACGACGGTACTGAGTTGGTGCTCGGGCCGTTTCAGGGCAAGCCCGCTTGCTTGCGCATCCAGCTTGAGCGTGGCGTCTGTGGAGCGGCAGCGACGACGCGCACGACGCAGTTAGTGCCGGATGTGCATGCTTTTCCAGGGCATATTGCTTGCGATGCGGCTTCGCGCTCTGAAATCGTGGTGCCGCTGGTAAATAAGGGTCGTTTGATTGGTGTGTGGGATGTCGACAGCCCATTTCCGGCGCGCTTTGATGTAAAAGATCAAAGCGGCATGGAGACGCTGTGCCAAATTTATCTCGACTCGGTATTCAGTATTCGATGAGCACAACACAGAACACAAATATAAAAACAGATTCACAACTCGCGTTCGATTACGTCATTGTGGGCGCGGGCTCTGCCGGCTGCCTATTGGCCAATCGCCTCTCTGCCGATCCAAACAATCGCGTACTGTTACTCGAAGCGGGTGGTCCGGACAACTGGCACTGGATTCATATCCCCGTTGGGTATTTGTATTGCATTGGTAATCCTCGCACAGACTGGTGCTATCGCACCAAGGCGGATCCCGGACTCAATGGTCGCGAGCTGGGCTATCCACGTGGACGTGTGCTGGGTGGTTGTTCGTCGATTAACGGCATGATTTATATGCGTGGCCAGAGCGCGGACTACGATGGCTGGGCTGCGCTGGGCAATAAAGGCTGGGGCTGGAACGATGTGCTGCCGCTATTTAAAGGTATGGAAGATCACCATGCAGGTGCGAGTCCTTTTCATGGCGCGGGGGGCGAGTGGCGTGTTGAGCCCGCGCGCCTGTCTTGGGAAATTTTGGATGCGTTTCGTGATGCAGCCGCACAGGCTGGCATTGCGCCGACGCCTGATTTCAATCGCGGCGACAACGAAGGTAGTAGCTATTTTGAAGTCAATCAGCGCTCAGGTTTTCGCTGGAATGCGTCCAAAGCTTTTTTGCGACCCATTAAACATCGCCGCAATCTGACGGTATTGACCGGTGCACGCACCACACGCGTGTGCCTAGAAGGCAAGCGCGTCACAGGGGTTGAATTTATCCACGAGGGTCAGGTCCATATTGCCCGTGCGCAGCGCGAGGTCGTGATGGCAGCCGGTGCGATTGGGACGCCACAGATTTTGCAAGCCTCGGGGATTGGTCCCGCAGGTGTGCTGGGTCCGTTGGGGATTCCGCTTGTGCATGATTTGCCGGGTGTCGGACAAAACCTGCAAGACCACTTGCAATTGCGCATGATTTATCGCGTAGAGGGCGCACGCACGCTTAATACCTTGGCGAACTCTTTGCTGGGTAAAGCGTGGATTGGGCTTGAATATTTGCTGACGCGTCGCGGTCCAATGAGTATGGCGCCTTCGCAACTGGGTGTGTTTGCCAAGTCTGGTCCTGAACAGACGCGGGCTAACGTTGAGTATCACGTGCAGCCTCTTTCATTAGAAAGATTTGGTGAGCCGTTGCATGATTTTCCGGCGTTTACGGCGTCGATTTGTAATGTGCGTCCGACCAGCCGTGGCCATGTCAATATTGTCTCGCCTGACACGGCACAAGCGCCTGAGATTCTGTGTAACTATTTGTCGACGCCTGAGGACAGACATGTCGCAGCCGATAGCATCAGGCTGACACGACGGATTGTCGGGCAGTCGGCCTTGGCGCGTTTTAAGCCAGTGGAAATTAAGCCTGGGCTGACGGGTTCTGGAGGGGGCACGTCAGGCGCGAACAAGGAAGCGAATGAGGAAGCGACCGAGGAAGCGCTTGCCAAAGCGGCGGGTGAAATTGGCACCACAATTTTTCATCCCGTTGGCACCTGCAAAATGGGCTCGGATGCGATGGCGGTCGTGGATGACAGCCTGTGTGTGTATGGTCTGAGTGGTTTGCGTGTGGCCGATGCCTCGATCATGCCAACGATTACCTCTGGTAACACCAACTCACCTACGATGATGATTGCAGAAAAAGCGGCTCAATTGATATTGGCCTCCTCAGTGCGATAGCGGATCGGTTGTAACCAAGTGCAAAACATTTGGGTGTATTTATCCGGCTACGGTATAGTCAACATGATCTTAAGTCGTATCAGTTGTATGCGTGCTGTTCCTATTTATTTTTTTGTGAGATGAACTCATGGATGTTCCCCATTCTGTTCAAGTGATTGCGACGGTTTTATTTGCGATCGCGATTGTGCATACATTTTCTGTGCCCGTGTTTGCTCGACTGGCACATAAAAACGGGCCCCATGCAGGTGTCTGGCATTTTTTAGCTGAGGTTGAGGCGGTCTTCGGTGTCTGGGCCTTTGTCTTGTTGGTGGTGATGGCCATGGTGGCGGGTACCTCCACCATGGTCGAGTACATGGACACGCGCAACTTTACTGAGCCTTTATTTGTTTTTGCCATTATGGTGGTGGCGGGCAGTCGTCCGATTATTGAGCTCGTGAGTGCAGCCGTACGTTTAATCGCGCAGGCGTTGCCTGTCCCGCGTCAACTCGCCACCTTTTTTGTGGTGCTGACCTTTGTGCCGCTCGCAGGCTCGCTCATTACGGAGCCCGCCGCGATGACGCTGGCGGCTTTACTCTTGCGCGATGGTTACTTTAAGCGCCCAGGACATAATGGTTTTAAATACATGGCGCTGGGTGTTTTATTTGTCAATATTTCTATTGGCGGCGTGCTGAGTGTGTATGCAGCACCGCCAGTGTTGATGGTGGCCAAGACGTTTGGCTGGGATACCAGTTTTATGTTGGCTAATTTTGGTTGGCGCGCAGTGGCAGCTGTTGCGCTCAATGCCTTGTTGCTCACGATCATCCATCGTAAGTTGTTAACCAGTGGTGAGGCAGAAACCCATCGTGGCGTGACGCAAGACAAAAACGCGCGGATCCCTGCCATCACAATGCTGATTCATGTAGCGTTTTTAGTGGGTATTGTCGTTGCTGCGCACCACCCTGCGATTTTTATGGGGTTGTTATTGTTGTTCATTGGTTTTTGCCAAGCGTACAAACGTTTTCAGTCACCCTTGATGATTCGAGAGGGGCTGATGGTGGGCTTTTTTCTGGCGGGCTTGGTGTTGCTCGGCGGTCTGCAAAAATGGTGGCTACAAGATCTACTGGGTAGCCTGTCGCCGATTGTTTTGTTTTGGGGCTCTACCGCGCTGACGGCAATTACCGATAACGCTGCCTTGACGTATCTGGGTTCATTGGTGGACGGCACCTCTGCCGAGTGGCGTTACATGTTGGTCGCAGGTGCGGTCACAGGCGGTGGTCTGACGGTCATTGCGAATGCGCCTAACCCTGCCGGCTTTGCGATTTTGAAATCTAGCTTTAAAGACGAAACAATTTCGCCCGGACCGCTGTTTATTTCTGCGCTGGTGCCGACGCTGATTGCTGCCACCTTCTTTCTGATCTAACCCACACGGAGTCACCATGTCCGATCTCGCCTTTTCGACCCTCACCCAGCTTGCGCAGGGTTTGCAACAAAAAAAATACAGCTCCGAAGAAATCACGCGCGAGTATCTGACGCGGATTCAAAAAGCGAACGGCAAATTGCATGCGTATGTGAGCGTCAATGAAGAAAGCGCCCTGCAGCAAGCGCGTGCAGCGGACTTGCGTCGTGCTTCGGGCTACACACTCAGTCCTGTCGATGGTTTACCGCTGGCAGTCAAGGATTTGTGCGACATCGAAGGTCAGGTCACGACGGGTGGTTCGCAAGACTGGATCAACCGCCGCAGCCCGACAACATGTACTGCCGTTGAGCGCTTGATGCGCGCCGGCATGGTGACGTTGGGCAAGGTGCACATGGTCGAGTTCGCGTTTGGCGGCTGGGGCACCAACCCCGTGATGGGTACGCCCTGGAACCCCTGGGATCTCAAGACGCATCGCGTACCGGGTGGTTCTTCAAGCGGTTCAGGCGTGGCCGTTGCCGCGGCACTTGCGCCGGCAGCGCTGGGTTCGGATACGGGTGGCTCGGTCCGCATCCCTGCGGCATTGAATGGCATCACCGGTCAGAAAACTACGCGCGGTTTGATTAGTTTGCATGGTGCCTTAGCCTTATCTGGCACGCTTGACTCGATTGGGCCGATGACGCGTGACGTGCAGGACTCGGCGATCTTGACGGCGCTGATGGCCGGAGAGGACCCACTGGATCCCACGAGTTGCAACCGTCCGATGTTTCATTGGAAAGCGCCTGCCGCGGGCCCCAAGCCTCTTGCGGGTTTCCGTATTGCGATGTTTCCGGCTGAGCACTATCCGATCGCACTGGGTCAGGATGTCGTCAAAATGCTCGATGACACGCGCCGTGTGCTGGTGGACTTGGGCGCTCAAGTCATTGAAAAGCCCTTCCCCTTTGATTTCAACGACATGATGTTGCGTAACGGTCAGATTATTGCGTCCGAGGCTTATGCACTGCATCGTGCTTACATTGACGACGCAGCGCGTCCGTTTGGTGAGTTTGTGCGCAAGCGCGTGCAGTCTGGCCGCAACATTTCGGGCGCGGATTACATCGATGCGATTGCCGACCACCGTCGCACGATCGCGCTCTGGACCGACTGGATGAGCAACGTCGACGCACTGTTGTCGCCGAGCGCGCCGATCGGTGCGTGCCCCTTGACCGAAGTCGATGAGTCCAAGACACCGATGGCCGCCTTTACCCGTGCCGGCAACTACATGGGTTGTTCAGGCATGTCCTTGCCCGCCGGTTTTGCCGACAATGGCATGCCCTTAGGCGCGCAATTGTTGGGCAAGCCATTTGATGACGGTACATTGGTGACGATCGGGATGGCTTTTCAGGCTGCGACACAGTGGCATCTGAAACGCCCTGATTTGTCGTCCTTGGGTCTGTAAAACGACCTAAAAGCTCGCATTTAAGGGTTATTTGTGCAGGATTGCACGATGAAGCAGGCGTGAGATCAGTGTGTGATGTGTATTTGCTGAGGGTTTCGGCTCAAAAGCCGTTAAAATACAAAGCTTTCCATCGTATTCGCGTCCAAGAGTTTCATCGTGCCTATCTACGCTTATAAATGCACCGCCTGTGGTCATGCCCAAGACGTGTTGCAAAAGATGTCTGACAAGACCTTAACGGTCTGTCCCGAGTGCCATCAGGAGACCTACGCCAAGCAGGTCACTGCGGCCGGCTTTCAGCTCAAAGGCTCCGGCTGGTATGTCACGGATTTCCGTAGCAACGGAGGTGGCGACAAAGGAAGTGCTAAGACAAGCGAGGTCGCGCCGGCTGTGACGGCGGCGGATAGTGCTGCGGGCGGTTCTTCTGAAACCGCGGGCACCTCAAGTACAGCGTCCACGCCCTCGACAAGTTCAGGGAGTGCCGCCAGCGCATCCGCCCCGGCTTCTACGTCCGCGTCGACTTCGTCGTCGAGCAAGCCGGCTTCGGGTGGTTCAGCGGCTTAAGTGCTGCTGATCATGCCTCGCCAAGCGCCAATAACCGCCCACCCACATCATGCGATCCTTTAAAAAATACTTCATTACAGGTTTGCTGATTTGGGTGCCGCTGGTGATCACTGTTTGGGTGTTAGGCCTGGCGGTGAGTACGCTTGAGAGTGTGGTGCCAACGTTTTTATCGCCACAAGCGTTGTTTGGGCGAGATATTCCAGGGTTTAGAGTCGCCGTCGTGATTGCGGTCGTGCTGGGTACGGGTATTTTGGCGGCCAACTTCCTGGGTCGCGGGATTGTGCAGTTTTGGGAAAACATTCTTGGCCGCATCCCGCTGGTGCGTTCGATTTATCAGTCCGTCAAGCAAGTCAGCGACACGCTGCTTGCGCCTAACGGTCAGGCTTTTCGTCAGGCTGTACTGGTGCAGTATCCGCGCCACGGCAGCTGGACGATTGGTTTATTGACGGGGACACCGAGCGGAGAGGTCGCTAGTCTGCTACCTGGAGAGCATGTGAGTGTTTACATCCCCACAACGCCCAATCCAACCTCAGGTTTCTTTTTGATGATGCCGCGTAGCGAGGTGTTGCCGCTCAATATGTCGGTAGATGCCGCGCTGAAATACATTGTTTCGATGGGTGTTGTGGCACCTGCAGCGAGTGCTGCCAAGAAATCCACGCCGAATGAGTAATATCTCAGTTGTTCAGTATTAACCGATTAATTATTGTCAGATCTATTTGTACAATCTTTTGGAGTTTGCATGCGTACCTGCTACACCGGTCAGGTTTGTCGTGACCACCTTGGTCAAACTGTCACCCTTTTTGGTTGGGTGCATCGTCGCCGCGATCATGGTGGCGTGATTTTCATCGATTTGCGCGACCGCGCGGGTCTGGCCCAGATCGTGTTTGATCCTGATAATGCCGAAGGCTTTGCCACGGCCGAGCGTCTGCGCAATGAGTTTTGTATTCGCATCACCGGCTTGGTGCGCGAGCGTCCCGCCGGTACGACCAACTCCGACCTCGCCTCTGGCGAAATCGAGATTCTGTGCCGCGAAGTCGAGATCCTCAATCCGTCGGTGACGCCACCGTTCCAACTTGATGATGAAAATCTCTCTGAGACGACGCGTTTGACACATCGTGTGCTGGATTTGCGCCGCGGTCAGATGCAACGCAACATGATGCTGCGCTATCGCGTGTCGATCGAGGTGCGCAAGTTTCTCGACCAGCTGGGCTTTATCGATATCGAAACGCCGATGCTCACCAAGAGTACGCCCGAAGGTGCGCGTGACTATCTCGTGCCTTCGCGCGTCAATGCGGGCGAGTTTTTTGCCTTGCCCCAGTCGCCCCAGCTCTTTAAACAGATGCTGATGGTGTCGGGTTTTGACCGTTACTACCAGATCACCAAGTGTTTCCGTGACGAAGATCTGCGTGCAGACCGTCAACCAGAATTTACGCAGATTGATTGCGAAACTTCGTTCCTAAATGAGGTCGAGATTCGTGCCATTTTTGAAGAAATGATTCGTCACGTCTTTAAAGCGGTGCAAAACGTAGAGCTGGCCGCAACCTTCCCGATCATGCCTTATAGCGAGGCGATGCGTCTGTATGGTTCGGACAAGCCCGACTTGCGCGTCAAGCTCGAGTTTACCGATCTGACCGACGTGATGCAGGACGTGGACTTTAAAGTCTTTGCACAAGCCGCGACGACAGAGGGCAGCCGTGTAGTGGCCCTGCGTGTACCAGGTGGCGGTGCGATCTCGCGTAGCGAAATCGACAATTACACCAAGTTTGTCGCGATCTACGGTGCAAAGGGCTTGGCCTGGATCAAGGTCAACGACATTGCTGCTGGCCGCGATGGTTTGCAGTCACCGATTGTCAAAAACATCCATGATGCTGCGTTGGCAGAAATGGTCAAGCGCACCGGCGCACAAAATGGCGATCTGATTTTCTTTGGTGCGGATCGTACCAAGGTCGTCAATGACGCTATTGGTGCCCTGCGCGTCAAAATTGGTCACAGCGAGTTTGGCAAAGCCAACGGTTTGTTTGAAAACGTCTGGAAGCCACTGTGGGTCGTGGACTTTCCGATGTTTGAATACGACGAAGAAGCTGATCGTTACGTGGCGGCTCACCATCCGTTTACTAGCCCCAAAGACGGTCACGAAGATCTTCTCACCACCGACCCGTCCAAGGCGATCGCAAAAGCCTACGACATGGTGCTCAACGGCTGGGAAATCGGCGGCGGCTCTGTGCGTATTCACCGCGAAGAAGTTCAGAGCAAGGTGTTCCGTGCTCTGAAAATCGACGCAGAAGAAGCTCAACTCAAGTTTGGTTTCTTGTTGGATGCGTTGCAGTACGGCGCACCTCCGCATGGTGGTATCGCCTTTGGTCTGGATCGTATCGTCACCATGATGACCGGTGCCGAATCGATTCGCGACGTGATTGCTTTCCCCAAGACACAGCGTGCACAGTGCTTGCTCACACAAGCGCCTTCACCGGTTGACGAAAAGCAACTGCGCGAACTGCACATCCGTTTGCGTCAGCCTGAAGTTAAACAGGGTTAAGGCCTCCCGAGGCGCCTACCTGCGGGTGGGCGCCAATATAGTCACCTCTTCATGTCACTGCTCCGCGTCGTCAGTTACAACATCCACAAAGGCCGCTCCCTCGCGGGGCGCGATTCGATGGGGGAGCTGCGACTCGGCTTGCATGGTCTGCGACCAGATGTGATGTTTTTGCAAGAAGTGCAGGGCCGTAACGATAAAGACTTACGCCTGCATGCACAGCACGAATCACTCGCCGCCGCTTTGCACATGGAATGTGCGTATGGCTGTAACGCCATTCGTAGCAAGACCGATCACGGCAATGCGTTGCTGTCGCGTCATCCCATTCTGAACTTTGAAAATCAAGACATCTCGGATCACCGACTCGAGCAACGCGGCCTGTTGCATGGCGTAATCAAGGTCGGGGGGCGAGAGGTGCATTGCTTTGTTGTGCATTTGGGTTTATTTGCCAATGGACGTCGGCGACAAATCGAAGTGATGGCCGAGCGCATTAATCGCATGGTGCCCGAGGGCGCACCGATCCTCATTGCTGGGGACTTTAATGATTGGAAAGATACGCTTGCGCCGTTCTTTGTAGAACAGCTCGGTGTGTATGAGGTGTTTGCAAACTCACCGCGCACGCATGGCATGGCACCCAGATTTAAAGAGTCCATGCATCACTTGAGGGGTGTGTGGCGCGGTGACAGTCTGGAGGAAATCCGGGCTGGCGTCATCGGTCGTCAACTGGAGCGACGCAATCAGCTCATGATGCCAGGTCAGCAAAGCATGTTGCCCCCACCCAGGACCTTTCCGTCTGCGTTTCCGATGTTGAGGCTTGATCGCATTTATCAGCGAGGGTTTGCGGTAAGAAGCGCCCGCGTCTTGAGGGGCAAGCCCTGGTCACAGCTGTCTGATCATTCGCCTATTTTGGCGGAGTTAGAGTTGCCTTGAGTGGATGGGCAGGTTGCTCCATCAGTAATGACTACTCTTGCCAGATAGCGTCACACCAATTCGCAGCAGCAAATAGCAAAGCCCATCGGCAATGCGTCCAAGTAAGGGTCGACGACCATAGAGCGTCAGTTCAACAATGCGGCTTCCGCGTGTCATGGCGGTCTCAAGTGATTGGCGTAGTTGAGCTGTAAAGCCTGCATTATCAATCAGCACATTCGCCTCACGCGCGAGCAGCAAGCTAAAGGGATCGAGATTGGACGAACCCACAATCGACACGCCGTCGATCACGGCGACCTTGGCATGTAGAAAGCTGGGAAGATACTCATAGATCTCGATGTCTTCGCGCAAGAACAGGTCGTAGATCCAGCGCGTGGCGTGATACTGCATCTGATATTCAATCTTGCCTTGTAAGAGCAGGCGTACCTTGACGCCGCGCCTTGCTGCATCGATTAATGCGCGACGTAGTTTTCCGCCAGGTAGAAAGTACGCATTGGCGATGAGGATTTCATTTTTTGCTGAGGCGATGTGCAGCAGATAGGCTGACTCTATCGTTCGGCGGTAGCGCAGGTTGTCTCGCAGGATCACTGCAGCGCGTATGCTGGCGGGTGTGTTGGCTAAAACCTCAGCGGAGATATCAGAAGAAGAGGCAGGGGGAACTGTTGAAGAAGCCTGAGAAGTTTCAGACGTTTTAGACGCTTGAGAAGCCAAACGAGATGATGCTCTATATCTTTTAAAGTATCGCAGTCTCGTGCGCAGTTGCTTGAGGTGAAGCGGCCGCCAGCTGCGCGTACGCAGCCATAACAGATCCAAGGCCTCTACCAGATCCGGCACGATGGGTCCTGTGGCACAAACTGCAAAGTCGTAGCGAGGATCCGTTGCGCGAACGTCGGGATCTGCGGTCGAGTAGTCATCCTCAATATTGATCCCGCCCACAAAACCGATCAAGCCGTCCACCACAACGATCTTGCGATGCAATCTGCGTAGGCGCATGAGGTCAAAAGATTTCAGCGCGAATCGTTTTGGTTCTGGTCGATAGATTCTGCAGTGTGCACCTGCATCGGTGAGTAGACGCACGATTTCCTCGTCCTCCGTAGCACTCCCAAAGCCGTCAATCAGTACCCTGACTTTGAGACCGCGCTTGGCGGCTAATATTAGATGGTGAAGGATTTGATTGCCCGCGATATCCAGACGGAAAATATACATCTCGACATGAATACTCGTCGTCGCGGCATCAAAGGCTGCGCAGAGCGCAGGGAAAAGCTGCACCCCGTTTTCTAAAAGAGAGATATCGTTGCCAGCTTTCCAACGCAGATGAGGATGAGTGGGTCGCATGAGGGCCTAGTGACCTAGTAGCAACTGTTGGTAGGCGCTATGCAGGACGGGCGAAATCACAGGCTTCCTTTCGATAAATGATGCCTCTCAGTCTGCGCCAAGAGACCCTCAGATTCAATCCCTACGCACAGTTCCGTACGTAAACACCACAGTACAAGTATTGCAACCAGATGTTGCTAGCCTATTGACTCATCCAATACTAATCTGTAACGCTCTCAAAAATCTAATTGACGGACTTTAAAAACGACGCGGCTTGTTGACGTACTCCTACAAAAATACGTTCAGCTAGAGCATGTGGATATTCTTTTGGCAGTTGCACCATGACGCCTGCGATCGCATCTTCAATCGTTTGTGCCATCTTTAACATCAAATCCCAGGCCCCAAGTACACCGCTATTTTTGACTAAAGCCTTCCAATGGCGTGTTTGTATTTCAGCCAATCTGTAATGTGGATTTTTCCCGCGTAAGGCCATCGCCATTTTTGCGTCTTTTAATGGCAAGCTGTTTGGGCCGTTACCAATGATTGGCCATGCTGAGATGACATCGTAGAGCGGCGTCATTTCGTATTTATCTTGGGCATGAAGACGCAGAGAAAAGTTTTTGGCATGGCCATCCGTTGCCGCTAATAACCAGAAAGCAAATTGCGCCAAGATAAAAATTGTTCGATCCAGCTCGGCGCTCTGACTACCTTGCAGTACTTGCAGTGCTGCACGTATTCCAGGGCCACCGGAGGACTCATACTTGTCATCCGGTGAAACGCCAAGTGCCTGACAGAAATCCTCTTGGGGCAGTCTGGCGAGCCAGCGCGGCTTGTCAGCGCGTGCCGGTACCCATCGGCGATCAAAGCGTTCGACGATAAGTACTTTCTGATCTTCAAACTGACCGATTTCTGCCGATGCCACCGGTAAGCCTAAGGCAGCGAGAAATTTCAAACAGAGCCATTCATTCTCGACAGAATCGCTCAGATCGAAGCGGTAGCCGCCTACGACACCTAGCGGTAATTTAAAAATATGCGAGGTTGGCGTCGCCCCTGTAGGTAAGCACCACTTTTTACCAATCTTTAGCAGCGCGGTCTTTTCCTGTGCGCCAGCGATTGAGATTCTAAAGTCACGATGGGCCTCTGTTTCATACGCAGGTAAGCCTTGCGTCATGCGTAAAAGTGTTGCTACACCAGCTTCATCAAGTGGTTTGTATTGAATTTGATCAAAGCCAACCGGTACAGATCCAGTCGGGAGTAATTGCACCGCACCGACACAATCCCGGCCAATGGCTTCTAGTAGATCAAACGCACGATCTGATTTGGTGCTGTAGCGTGATTTCAGTCGTTTTCGAATTCGCTCGTTATCCGGTAGCAGGTTGTCAAAATAGTTCGCGACAACCGCCCCGCGTATTTCAGCGGAAGCACTGACTGGAAGTGAAAGTGATAAAGACCTACACGCAGGCGATTGGATCCATTCTTGAGCATAGGTAAAACGATGGGCCTCCCCTGGCCCATAGGACCAGAGACCTACACATTCGCCATTCATGAAAACATTGAGAGACCGCATCACCAGTCTTTTTCGTTTAGGATTGGCCGATTTGTCTTGGCCTTGCGTTCTGCCAACGTGAGCGCTTTTTTGGTATGTGTAGTTAAAAATGTCTCGCCTGACGCTGGGGCCTCTCTCAACAACATGCGAACCTCTAACGCGGCTAGCACGTTGAGTAGGTTTTCCAGACTGACTTTGCCAGGGTTCATCTCGATCTCTGCCACGCGAGATTGCGTCACGCCTAGGTGCATGGCGAGCTGGACCTGCGTCAGTCCACGGGATTTTCTAAATGATTTCAAATGCTGCGCCAGTTGGTCAGCAAAATTGATTGGATAGTCCATTAAAATAATCGCTCTTAAGAGATAAATATATTATATCTGCTTTAAGAGATAAAAGTAAATTATCATCTATAAATAATAATTATGCTTTATTTGTTCGCTTTACCAGAGAGCTTTCTACCAATAAACCCCGTCGCCAACGCCGTCCCTAGCAAAATCACCCCACCACCCATCACAATCCTCAACGTGATGCTTTCACCTAAAAACAACCATCCCCAAAACACGCCAAACACCGGGATCAAAAAGGTCACTGTCATGGCGCGTGGTGGACCGACTCGAATTAATAGCCGGTAATACAGTACGTAAGCAACTGCAGTACAGAGCAAGCCCAGCCCAATGAGTGCCGCCCAGGCACCGCCTGAGATCGGAGAAGAGGGCCAGGTGTAGAGGGTGAAAGGCAACAGCATGAGACCGGCGGTAACGAGCGATCCTGCAGCGGTAGCGATCGGATCGGCATCCATCAGGTTTTTCTTGGTGTAGCTCGCAGCGATACCGTAAAAGATCGGTGCGGCTACTCCAGCAATCACGGCATAGATAGAAGCGGTGTCATTAAAGGACAGCCTGTCCCATACCAACACCAAGATCCCGGAAAAGCCCACCATGAGCCCCAGCATGCGCAGAGGCGGTAGCGTGTCCTTGAGCCAGACCCAGGCAATCGCAGCGCCCCAGAGTGGTGTGAGCGCGTTAATGATGGACATCGTGCCCGCAGGCAGCGTCATGGTGGCAAAATTAAAAAAGATGAAGGGCAAGGCTGAGTTAAACAGCCCGACAATGATGATGGAACGCCAATAGGTGCGAATTACTGCAATCTTTTTGCTCAGGAACAAGATTGGTAATAACGTCACACCGGCTATAAGCGTGCGCATCCCAGAAAGCGCGATCGGACCAAAGTCATCCACCGACAAGCGGATAAATAAAAAAGAGCTCCCCCAGATTGCGGCGAGTAATAACAAATCGATGACATCAACACGGCGCATGGGGTGGCTTTAAAGGGTGGATCTAGGTTTTATTAAAGTTTTTCATGTGAATGCGCGAGCTTATCCAACCAATCACCAGCGACATCACAACACAACATACCAACCCGGCCTGAACCCCCACGGTGATAGAGATCCTTGCGACCGCAATCCCCACAATCGCCGTTCCAAACGCGCTGCCTAACGCACGCGTCGTTTGGACGAGTGCCGAGGCGACGCCGACATCGCGCTGCTCAGCCAACATTTGCATAAACAACGTGAAGTTTGGTAATAAAAACCCCAGCCCCATCCCGCATACAGACATTGTCAACAAAATCCACCATCCGGGACTGCTTGCGGAAAACGTCAGGGTAAATACACAGCCTAAGGCTAACAACCCACTCCCAAAGACCATCAATCGCCCTGGCTCGTTTTGACGAGGAAATAACCGCCCGTTGATGATGCTGCCCACAGACGTTCCTGCCACTAACGGTGTCATTAATAAACCCGCGTGCGAAGGGCTGTAGCCAAAGACGTCCTGCAACAGCAAGGGTATGTAAAAAATCAAAATAAACATCACCGCACCCGACAGTAATCCCGCCAGATTAATGAATTGAGACTCTGAGGTCCGTAACACTCTCAAGGGAAAAATAGGTGTTTGTGCGCGTCTCTCGACCGGAACGAGTAGCGCTGCAGCACCTACTCCGAGCACAATCAAACCAATGCCCCAGAGCCGGTATGTCGACTCACCGAGCCCCGTCAGTAGCTCGACCCCCACAAGAGGCGAGCCTACGGCCAACGTCAACAAAAAAGATCCCAGCCAATCTAGGCGCAGCTTGGCATCCCGTGTCGGTTTAATCCAGGGAAAATATCGCCAAGTTGTCACAATGCCGATTAACGCCGCAACGGGCGCCACAAAAAATGTTGCTCGCCAGCCAAGCGATTGCGTGATCCACCCGCCCAGTACCGGACCTAAACCACTCGCCGTTGCAAACGTCAAAGAAATGATCAGCAACCACCTGACGCGACGACGCGGATCCGGGAACAGGTCAGCAGGCGCCGCAAATGTGCTGGCAATCATCATCCCCCCGCCCAAGCCTTGCAGCACACGAAAGGCGATCAACTGTTCCATGGACTGAGAAAGTCCGCCCAATACAGAGCCCAGCACCACCAACACCATCGAAATGATCATCAATGGTTTACGTCCGTACAGGTCACCCAAGCGACCAAAAATCAAGATGGTGATTGCAGAGGCAAGAAAGTAGCCCGTACCGGCCCAAGCATAGAGATCCATACCGCCTAAGGCGGCCACGACTTGAGGTAAGGAATTGCTGATAATGGTGGCGTCAAAAGCCACAACGACTGCTGAAGCGGCAATACCAGACATCGCAAGGAACATCTGCTTGCGAGAGGCGGAGTTCAGCTTATTTGTTGGGTCACACATGGCTAGCGAAGGGTGCTAATCGAAACGATTGGTATTCTTAGAGGATAGCACCGATGAGATAGGGTGGCTTGATGGAGATGGGGGTCGAGCTGCACTGGATCTAATGTTTAGTGAGACAATATGGCGATTAATTTCTTTTGTTGAATGCGCTGTATTTGGCAACCTAATATCTTTATATCAAGAAAAAACTATGCGACTGGCATTTAATGCAACAGCCTTGCTCAGCCCACTCACAGGCATCGGTCAGTATGGTTATCACCTGACAGGTGAGTTGCTCAACACGCCTGACCTACAAACGGACCTTTTTTATGCAACCTTTTGGGATGATAAACGCCATGTTTCAGACCGCAGAAGCTTTTCACGTTTTGGGCCTTTGGTAAGGAAGTACTTGCCTTACTATCACGAGCTTAGTCCTTTGTATAGGCAGTATAAGTTCACACGACAAACCAAAGCGGTTAAATACGACGTTTATCATGAGCCGAACTATTTACCGCTTCGCTTTAAGGGCCCCACGGTTGTAACGGTTCATGACCTATCTTGGATACGATATCCGGAAACCCATCCGGCTGAACGCGTTAAGGTAATGAACCGATATTTTGAAAAAGCACTTTATCAGTCAAGCGCACTCATTACAGATGCTGAGTTTGTCCGCCAAGAAGTCATCGATGTTTTTGGTGTGAAACCAGAAAAAATAACTGCTATTCCGCTTGGCGTAGAACCGATGTTTATGCCCCGGAACGCTCAAGAAACCGCGCAAGTTTTAACTTCGCATGGACTCACACACGGCAAGTACTTCTTGACTGTTGGAACACTTGAGCCAAGGAAAAATTTAAGTTTGGCAATCAGAGCCTATAGCGAGCTTCCGCAGTCTGTTCGTGATCAATATCCTCTTGTCGTCATTGGGATGAAGGGATGGCACTCCTCAGAAATCGAGCGCTCGATCTCGCCTCTCGTTCAAGCTGGATACCTTCGTAAGCTTGGTTATGTGCCTAGGGAAGATCTTGCAATCCTAATGGCGGGAGCGACTGCATTGATTTATCCGTCGATTTATGAGGGATTTGGTTTGCCACCGCTTGAGGCAATGGCCTGCGGGATACCCGTCATTTGCTCTAATGTATCTACCCTACCTGAGGTGGTGGGAGATGCAGGTATTTTGATTGATCCAAGAGATGAGACTGGCCTTCGAGAGCATTTGCATGCCATTACCGAAGATAAGAAATTATGGGTTGATTTATCAACGCGTGCGCGTGAGCGTTCTTTACGATTTACTTGGAAAAATTGTGCTCAGCAGACGATAGAGGTGTACAAAAGCGTGTGTGGTTAGGGTCGGAGAGTGCAAGCGCCCAACCCACCATCACTGCATACAGGCTCACCATATGCATCGTTCTAAACATCAATTCGGTCAGACCAAATATAAAAAATCCTGTACAAATAGAGAGCCCTATACCAGCACCTATTTTGGATGACAGATCACCTTTTTGGGATCGTATCCTGCGCAGAAAAACATAGCCTGGTGCAACGTACACCATCAACAGAGCAATAAAACCGAAAAGCCCAAAGGCCGAAAGTTGTTGTAGGAATTCATTATGTGGCTCGCCAAACTCTTTCGCGACTTGTTGAGAAACAATTTTTTGTTCTGCAAATGAAGGTAAGGCTTTAGAAAAATTGGCCGTAGAGCCGCTACCTAGCAACGGATTTTGTTTGAACATTAACAACGACGCATGCCACAGTTGGATGCGATTGCACATGGAAGAAAAGGCTAACGTATTCGTGGAAATACACTCACTGATCTCATGAAAACCAGTAGCAAGCCGATCACGCAGTGTAGAGCTTGCTGTAAACGTCCCGATTAAGACAAGTAAGGCAAGTCCTAAGGAAACAGTCAATTTTTTCCAATTCAGGTTTCTGAAAAAAATTAGACTACCGATCATTATAAAAACAGGCACCGCTAGCCAAGCCCCGCGTGTTTGTGTGAGTAACAAGCCAATTAAACCAACAATCACGGTCAGAAATTTAAAAATAAGTTCTACATTTTTATAGGGCGTTAAGCGCCAGCCCATTGAAAAAGATGAGATCGCTGTCACGATGATCAACACATTTCCGTAGGTCACTGCATTATGAATGAAGTCAAGATCTGGTCGTTCAGGAAAACTGGCTAATGTCGCCTCCACCACATAATATGTGGCAACCCATACAGAGATCAGAAAACCCCACGCCGCTTGTTTTAATACATTTATATTAAGACTTAAGCTCGCCCCAAGAAGCAGTGCAACACCCGCCCCTAAACGAAGCGCTCTCTCAAAATCAGAGCCGCTAAACTTTCCATGGTAAGTGCTAGAAATCAAAATGACGGCTGCGTTTAAAAAAAGTGCGACTAACAAATAGCGGTAATTTGAAAAATAATAAATTGCTTTGTTGCGCTCAAATTTAAAGATGCAAACATAACTACTCAGGCACATCAATAAAATGAAACCAGCACTTGTACGTCCAATTTCACTCAGTACCATGATCGGTAAAAGTGCAATCAGTAAGACAAAGCTTTGAGTGATGGAAATTTGCCGAAGCATGTTTAAAACGAAATCCCTAAGGTTTTAAAAATCACTTTCAATAGTACTTGAGATTGATACCACCCTTATTTGTAGCCCAGAGGGTTGGTTGACTGCCATTTCCATGCATCGCGCAGCATCTCATTTAACGTATATGTTGCCTTCCAACCGAGTTCGCGTTCTGCTTTGGATACATTCGCAAAACATGCCGCGACGTCACCAGCTCGGCGCGGGGCGATTTTATAGGGAATAGGACGATCTGATATTGCCTCAAATGCTTTTACCACTTCAAGCACACTATGCCCTTGACCGGTTCCTAAATTCCAGATGTGGGTACCGCTATTTTTTCTGATGGCATCAAGCGCACTTAAATGCCCGTTCGCCAAATCAAGCACATGGATATAGTCGCGAACACCCGTCCCATCAATGGTCGGGTAGTCATTTCCGAAGATTTTTAATTCAGTCAGTGTGCCGACGGCTACTCGGCAGATGTAAGGCAGCAAATTGTTCGGTATGCCGTTCGGGTCTTCACCAATCCGTCCGCTCGCATGCGCACCGACGGGATTGAAATAGCGCAAAATCGCTATTTTCCAGCGCGGATCGGAATGGGCAAGATCCGTCAGCATTTGTTCGATCATAAATTTTGATCGGCCATATGGGTTCGTTGTTTGACCCACGGGATGATTTTCCGCAATCGGAACAATCGAGGGCGTCCCGTATACGACAGCCGATGAACTAAATACAAGATTGAAAACATTTGCACTGGCCATGGCCTGACAAAGTGTCATCGTGCTGAATAAGTTGTTTTCGAAATATCGCAGAGGCTCTCTTACGCTTTCCTCGACAGACTTTAGCGCAGCAAAATGCAGAACAGATTCAATAGGGTGATCTTTGAATATTTGATTGACCAACGCTGCATCCCGCAGGTCGCCTTCAATAAACAGAGGTTTTCGACCAGCGATGTCGCCTACGCGCTCAAGAGAAGCTTTAGAGCTGTTAGACAAGTTGTCTAACACGATGACATCGTAATCAGCCTCTAGCAGTGCCAACGTAGTGTGCGAACCTATGTAACCTGCTCCCCCTGTTACAAGAATTTTATGTCTCATATATAGAAATTAGTACCCAATGGGGGAATTGTCCGAAATAGGGTCACGCAGATTTATTTAAATAATACGCACATTGTAGTGTGAACGCGTCAATCATAGTTTGTTGAAAGATCGTTGTTTTAAGCGGTAGTTTTAAGCACAAAGTGCGATTTTATTTAGAAATAGCCAATTAATTATGAATCTGACTTTTTATAGGGAGTCAGGCAGGTAAAATAACTTGCATAACTGACTAGGTAATCCAAAAATGGCCTATGTTTTAGGCGCTTTTATCGTTTCGCTGGTTGTCACGCTGCTGTTGGTGAGGTATCGCCGACTGCACGCGGTATACACGGCCGATACCGATCTTTTAGGTGTACAAAAGTTTCATGCCCGTGCCGTCCCGCGCGTGGGTGGGGTTGCGCTTGTTCTTTCAATGGTCGTGCCCTGTGCGATCGCTGCTTTCCGAGATCCGGAGATTGTGGGCAGCTTGACTTTACTCATCGTGGCAAGCCTACCGGTGTTTTTGGGTGGATTAACTGAAGACATCACCAAAAAGGTGCGTGCGCGTGTTCGTTTAAGTCTGGCGTTATGCAGTGGCGCCTTGGCATATTTTTTGGTCGGAGCTGGCGTCAATCACCTGGGCATTATTGGCCTGGATTGGCTTTTGCAGTTTGCAGTCGTTTCATTCCTGGTTTCTATCTTTGCGATGGCAGGGGCGGCTAACGCAATTAATATCATTGACGGATACAACGGGTTGGCTTCCGTTGTTTCAGCCATGATTTTTGCCGGGATGGCGTATGTTGCATTCTATTTGGGAGACCGCCTCGTCTTAGTAGCAGCCGTGGGTATGCTCGGAGCGATTGGCGGATTTCTGATTTGGAATTACCCCCGCGGTCTGATTTTCCTGGGTGATGGTGGTGCGTACTTTATTGGCTTCATCATCGGCGCACTTTCCATCTTGTTGTTAGCGCGCCATCCGAACTTATCGCCCTGGTTTCCGCTTCTGCTATGTATCTACCCGGTCTTTGAAACCCTGTTCTCGATTTATCGCAAAAAGCTGGTACGAGGTAAATCTCCCGGCGCACCGGATGGCGTGCATTTGCACATGTTGGTTTACAAGCGACTGGTTCGCTGGGCCGTCGGTTCAAGCGAAGCCCGCCTGATTACTCAGCGCAACGCCATGACCTCCCCTTATCTGTGGGTCTTGTCCTCGATGGGGACTATTCCTGCGGTTCTTTTCTGGCAATACGAATACGTCTTGATGTTTTTCGTGGCTCTCTTTTCGATTAGTTATGTCGTCCTCTATCGGCGCCTGGTATTGTTTCGTATGCCTCGCTGGCTGGTGTTGCAAAAGAAGCGGCGTCGGTAAAGATGCGGGTTTTACATGTACTGAAAACGTTTTTTCCCGATACGTATGGTGGCATCGAGCAAGTGGTTCATACGCTTGCAAGCCACACGCAACATTTAGGTATTGAAAATCGGGTGTTAGTGCTAACACCCGGAAATCCACGCAGAGATATTCAACCTGCTGGATACGAGGTGATTCGCTACAAGCGAGATTTGTATATTGCTTCGACAGGGTTTTCACTCAGCTTTTTGGCTAACTTTAAAAAAGAAGCAGCCTGGGCGGATGTGATGCACATGCATTTCCCATGGCCATATGCAGATCTTTGCTACCTGTTGTCGGGTATTAAAAAGCCAAGCCTGCTTAGCTATCATTCTGATGTGGTCAATCAGGTTCATCTGAACAAGTTGTATGCCCCGTTGCGCGATCGTTATTTTGCCAAGATGGACAAAATCTACGCAGCGTCGCCAGGTATTATGCAGTCCAGTCCAGTACTGCAAAAATTTAAAGATAAGACGCAGCTGATTACCTACGGCATTGAGCATTTTGCTCAGTTGCCTTCAGAGGATTCTGCCGTGAAGGCGTGGCAGGATAAGTTTGGCCCACGTTTCTTTTTGTTTCTGGGCGCTTTGCGTTATTACAAAGGCCTGCATGTTTTGTTGGATTCTTTAAAAGGCCGTGACTATCCGACAGTGATTGTCGGTCGGGGTGATCAGCATGATGCTTTGCAAGCGCAAGCTAAACAGCTAGGACTCACGAACCTGCATTTTGTGCCAGAAGTCACCAATGAAGAAAAGCGCACGATCATGCGTGCCGCCTACGGGTTTGTTTTCCCTTCGCACATGCCATCAGAGGCTTTCGGTATTGTTTTGGCCGAGGCTGCTCAGCAGGGTACGCCAATGATCACTTGCGAGATCGGGACAGGGACGAGTTACGTCAACTTGGCTGGTCAGACTGGATTGGTTGTGCCGCCTTCGGATGCTGAGAGCTTTGGCCAGGCGCTGGATACGTTTTGGCATCACTCCGCGCAAGTTGCGCAGTGGGGACGTCATGCGCTAGCAAGGTATCAAGAGCACTTTAAGGCCGAGACGATGGCGCAGAGGTATATGGACGCGTATCGAGATTTACTTTCTTGACGGCTAATCAAGCAAGCATTTTTCGATAGACTTTCAGCGTGGCATCCGCGCAAGCCTGCCAAGTAAATTCTTTTGCGCGTGCTAGACCTTGTTGCTTTAGCATCAGGACAAGGTTCTGATCATCCAGCACCTGTTGCATTGCACACGAAATCATATCTACATCCAAAGGATTAAGCGAGATTGCCGCCTCTCCGGTCACTTCTGGCAAAGAAGTCGTATTCGAGGTAATCACCGGTACGCTTGCAGCAAAGGCTTCGAGCACAGGCAAACCAAAGCCCTCGCCAAGCGAAGGAAAGACAAGTGCAGAGGCCAGTTTTAGTACGGGTAATAAATCTGCATCAGGCACATGTTTAAGCCAACGCACCGTACCTGAAGCAGAATCTTCCTCGATGAGCCGCATGACCTCTTCGCATTTCCAGCCTGCACGACCAACGATGATTAGCGGAGAGCGAACACGTTCGGCTTGGCTTAACGCGCGATGCGCCAAGATTGTGCTTTCAACGTTCTTGCGAGGTTGAAGCGTGCCGACGGATATAAAAAAAGTTTCAGGTAACTGGTACAGCTGTCGAGTCCGAGCAGACTCCTCAGCGCTCACGCTCCTAAACCAGCGCTCATCCACAGCTAATGGGATGACCGTGATTTTGTTGAGTGCAATGCCGGTCCATTTTGATAACTCAATTTTGGAGTAATCCGAAATCGTAATGACTTCATCCGCCCAGTTGGCGGCCCGCTTCCACAAAAAATTTTTGACTTCGCGGAACTCACTACGCGACCATTGAGGATGCGAAAGGGGAATCGCATCCATTAAGGTCGCAACCATGGGGGCGGGTTTGCAGCGCGGCACATAGTGATCTGTGGCGTGAATCAAATGCACACGCTTTGCCAGATCGCTCATGCCAAAAAAGTTCGTCCCAGTTGCAACGGACCAGGCTGTATTGACAGAGTAACGAGCGAGTTGGACTCCCTGGCCCATGTCTGAGGGGATCGTGGCACGAAAGGAAAACGGGACCAGTTCAACCTGGGGTGCAGACGCGATGCGCGACATCATTTCGCGTGTGTAGTTGCTAATGCCATCCAGTCCGCCGCCCGACAAACCATTGCACAGGGCGGTAACTCCAAAGCCAATACGCATTACAAAGCCTTGTTGACGTTTGTTTCTGCAGCGATCATCCACGCGAGTGTTTCGCGCAATGGACGAGGCTGCCAGTCTGGAATAAACGTTTTAAGCAGCGTTGTATCGCCCCCAAGCTTGAGCACTTCGTTGGCGCGAACAAAAGCCGGATTGACGCACGCTTTGAGCTCATGGCCTGTCAATTCGGAGGCTAAAGCCAATGCATCGCGCAAAGAGACTAGATTACTTGAGCAGACATTGACCGTTTGACCGACCGGGGCCGCTTCGATCAGCTTGCGATACGCATGCACTACATCTCGCACATCATTGAATTCACGCCAGACATCCATATTGCCTAGCTCGATCGTGTCGCGCTTGTTCACAAAATGGGAAACAATCTTCGGGATTAAAAAGCTCTCGGACTGCCCCACGCCCGTGTAATTAAAAGGGCGAGCGATGACAACCGGAATGCGCGGCGCCCATATCTTGGCCATGTATTCCATCGCCAGTTTGCTGACGGCATAATCATTGGCAGGATTGGTCGGATTGAATTCGCTGAGCAAACCACCTTGCAGGTTGCCGTAAACGTTTGCGCTACTTGCGAGCAAAACACACTTGAGTTTGTCGGCAACAGGCGCAAGTGCTTCAAGCAAATTACGCGTGCCAACAAGATTGATATCGTAGAAAGCTTTAGGTTGACCGTGGCCAACAAAGGCAATGCCCGCAAGATGGATGACATATTGCGGTTGAATGGTCTGAACGGCAGCAAGGAGCGAGGCAGAATCAGTTAGGTCTGCCTGCAATGTGCGAGGATCGTCAGCGAGTGTATTACCAATCCCCCATACCTCATAACCATTTTGCTCGAGCTCTGCCGCCATGTGGCGACCGGTAAAGCCTTGCAAGCCGGTGATGAGTACCCGCGGAGGTTGTTTAGTGCTCAGTGCGGGTGATGCAACTGACATTTAGAACGAGAATCCACGCTCATTACGGGCCAGATCGGCGATAACCATCATGCGGCAAAGCTCTTCAAGTGTTGTGTGTGGTACCCAACCGAGTTTGTCTTTGGCTTTTTCAGGGTTGCCAATCAGTAGTTCGACTTCGGCAGGACGGTAAAACTTTGGATTGATTTTGACTAAGGCTTTACCCGTCTTGGTGTCGATGCCTTGTTCGGCTTCTGCACTACCTTTCCAGTCGATCGTGATGCTGGCAGCTTTAAAGGCCATCGTGACGAAGTCGCGGACTGTTTCAGTGCGATTGGTGGCCAGCACAAAGGTATCAGGTTCGTCTGCCTGCAGCATGCGCCACATACCTTCCACGTAATCCTTGGCATAACCCCAATCACGCTTGGCATCCATGTTGCCCAGTTCGAGCACATCAAGCTTGCCCTGTTTGATCTTGGCAACCGAGTCGGTAATTTTGCGGGTCACAAACTCACGGCCGCGCAAAGGCGATTCGTGATTGAACAGAATGCCGCTCGTACCAAAAATGCCATAGCTTTCACGGTAGTTGATGGTCATCCAGTGAGCATAGAGTTTGGCTACGCCATAGGGGCTACGTGGATAAAAAGGGGTGCTTTCAATCTGTGGAATCGCTTGAACCTTACCAAACATCTCAGACGTACTGGCCTGGTAAAAGCGGATTTTTGGATTAACGATACGGATGGCCTCGAGGAGGTTGACCGGGCCGATGCCGGTAATGTCCACAGTGGTCAAAGGTTGGTCAAACGACACGCCCACGAAGCTTTGGGCAGCAAGGTTGTACACCTCGGTTGCTTGTGTGGTTTGAAGCAGACGAATGCTAGAAGATAGGTCTGTCAGGTCATATTCGACGAGATGAAGATTAGGGTGTTTTTCAATCCCGAGTTCCTCGATGCGCCAAAAATTGACTGAACTCGTGCGGCGATAGGTGCCGTAGACCGTGTAACCCTTAGACAGTAGCAGTTCTGACAGATACGCACCGTCTTGTCCGGTGATGCCCGTTACCACAGCTATTTTTGAATTTGTTACGCCATTTGCCACGTCTAGCCCCATCACACTAAGTAAAACCCCCATTATACTTGGAGAGAGACGCGAAATACCTGTATTTGGCACAATATCCACCATATAGGCAATCGCTCAAAAAGCCGGAAAATGTGCCTGTCCTTGTTATGATGCGGGTATTAGCAAAAAGTGCCTATTAAATGCCAAAGCTTAAATAATCTTAAATTATTGTCAAAATAAAGATTGTTTGATTTGGATACTGGTCGGCAAGCGTTCCAACATTTTTGACGGTTAATCATGCAATTAATCCCCGTGATTCTCTCTGGTGGTGCCGGTACCCGCCTGTGGCCCGTATCGCGCGAGTTACACCCCAAACCTTTTATCAGACTGGCAGACGGACAAAGTCTCTTGCAAAAGTCGTTTTTACGCGCAAAGGGTCTGCCAGGGGTTGCTGAGGTCCTTACCGTCACAAACCGGGATTTGTTTTTCAAGACTGCGGATGAGTATCGCGAAACCGGTGACATTCCCATGCCGCTTGGCTTCATTCTCGAGTCAGAGGGCCGCAACACGGCGCCCGCGATTGCCGCGGCCGCATTGACCATTAGCAAAACCTATGGTCCCAAGGCCATCATGTTGTTTTTGACGGCCGATCATTTGATTGGCGACGTCCCTGCTTTCACGATCGCCGTCCAGCAAGCCGTCAAACTGGCCGAAGCAGGCAAAATCACCACCTTCGGTATTCAGCCAGAAGCGCCCGAGACAGGCTACGGATATATTGAAGCGGACGGCAATATCGTGCGCCGCTTTGTTGAAAAACCGAATTTAGAAACGGCCCAAGCCTACGTTGATAGTGGCAAATATCTCTGGAATTCAGGCATGTTTTGCATGACCGCAGAGACGGCCATGACAGAGCTGAAAACATATGCGCCTGAAGTGCTTCAAGCGGTGGCCAACAGTCTGGACGTCTCGCGCCGGGTAGAAGGCAAGGGCCAGTATCAGATTGAACTAGATGCCAAGACCTTCGCACAGGCCGAAAGTATCTCCATCGATTTCGCCCTGATGGAAAAAACAAAACAGGCCGCAGTGGTCTCCTGTTCGATTGGCTGGAGTGACATCGGTTCTTGGAATGCACTGGGTGATCTCGTCCCGCCTGATGCCCAAGGCAACAGCATCGAAGGCGAAGCTTTTCTGCATGATGTCAAAAACTGCTACATCCAGGCGGATGATCGCATCGTGGCAGCGGTAGGCGTCGAAAACCTGATCGTGATCGATACGCCTGATGCCTTGCTGATTGCGGATAAAAATCGCTCGCAAGACGTTAAACAGATCGTGGGTCAATTAAAGAAAATCGGCCATGAGGCCTATCGCTTGCATCGCACGGTGCATCGCCCTTGGGGGACCTACACCGTGCTCGAAGAAGGTTCAAACTTTAAGATGAAGCGTATCGTCGTCAAGCCGGGCGCCTCGCTGTCATTGCAAATGCATCATCACCGCAGCGAACACTGGATCGTGGTGGATGGCATGGCAAAAGTCGTCAATGGTGAACAAGATTTGTTGATCGCGACAAACGAGTCGACCTTTATCCCCGCCGGACACAAACACCGACTCGAAAACCCAGGCAAGATCGATCTGGTGTTGATTGAAGTACAAAGCGGTAGTTATTTGGGCGAAGATGACATCGTCAGATTCCAAGATCATTACGGTCGAGTCTAAGACGGATGCGGATGCTTTTAGCTCTCTGGGGATACCGCGGTTTTATCCTCGGCAGTGTCAAGCGTGAATTTCAGGCCAAATATAGTAATTCACTGCTAGGTGCCGTGTGGACCGTCATTCATCCACTGGCCATGATCGTGGTCTATACGGTCGTGTTTTCGCAAATCATGCGCGCAAAACTGCCCGATGTCGCGGGTGGCGTTAATGGTCCGTTTGCTTACAGTATTTACCTCTGTGCCGGAGTGCTGACCTGGGCGTTTTTCTCAGAGACCGTGACGCGCGCGCAAAATGTGTTTTTAGAAAATGCAAATTTGATCAAGAAGATCAGTTTTCCGCGACTGTGTTTGCCTGCCATTGTGGTGGCCAACGCCAGTCTGAACTTTGCCATTATTTTTGGTCTGTTCACACTCTTTTTATTAGTTTCAGGTTCTTTTCCTGGTTTGCCCTATCTCGCTATTTTTCCGGTGCTATGCCTGCAGGTACTTTTTGCGGTGGGTCTCGGGATGACCTTAGGCGTGCTGAATGTTTTTTTCAGGGACGTTGGGCAACTGTTTGGTGTCGTGATCCAGTTTTGGTTCTGGCTGACGCCCGTGGTGTATCCCATCAATATTTTGCCTGAGTATGTACAGAACATTATTCGCTATAACCCAATGACCAGCATCATCGCTTCTTATCAGCGCATTCTCGTCAATGGACAGTGGCCTATCTGGGAATCCCTGTGGCCGGTGACAGTGCTTGGCGTACTCTTATGTTTTTGGGGCATGCATCTGTTTCGTAAACACGCTGGCGAAATGGTGGATGAGCTCTGATGGGAACCATTTCAGTACAAAATCTGGGCAAAGCCTATAAGCAGTATCCAAGCCGCTGGTCACGCCTTGCGGAGTGGATGATTCCATTTAGCAAGCCGCGTCACACAATGAAGTGGGTACTGCAAGATTTGAATTTCACTATCCAGGCTGGCGAAGCGGTGGGTATCGTGGGTATCAACGGTGCAGGCAAAAGTACCCTGCTTAAAATGATTACCGGTACGACCCAGGCAACCGCAGGCAAAGTTAATGTCACGGGACGTGTCGCCGCACTACTCGAATTGGGGATGGGCTTTCACCCTGATTTCACTGGTCGCCAAAATGCAATTATGGCGGGTCAATTGCTCGGCTTATCCCTTGAGACACTGAATCAACTGATGCCTGAGATCGAAGCATTTGCTGAAATCGGCGATTACATCGATCAGCCTGTTCGCGTCTACTCAAGCGGTATGCAGATGCGCTTGGCCTTTAGTGTCGCAACCGCTCAGCGACCCGATATTTTGATCGTGGATGAAGCACTTTCGGTTGGCGATAGTTACTTTCAGCATAAAAGTTTTGATCGCATTCGCGAATACAGCAAACAAGGCACCACGCTATTAATTGTGTCGCATGACAAAGGCGCGGTCCAAGGCATTTGCGATCGTGCGATTTTGTTGAATGCAGGTCGGTTAGCCATAGAAGGTGATCCTGAAGCCGTCATGGATTATTACAACGCGATGCTGGCCGAACGAGGCAGGCTGACCGTCCGTCAGGAAGTCGATCAGGACGGAAGGATCAAAACTACTTCAGGCACAGGCGAAGCAACTTTTGATTCGGCTGAACTGCTCAACGCACAGGATGAAGCGGTAGAGGTCATTGGGGTGGGTCAGGCGGTACGTATTCGTGTCCGAGTGCATGCCCATGCAGACCTCCCAGAGCTGGTTCTCGGCTACATGATTAAGGACCGGCTGGGTCAGCCTGTGTTTGGTACCAACAGTCACCACTTACGTCAACCCACCAAGCAAGTGCGTCAGGGCGAACATCTTGAGTACGTGTTTGATTTTGATGCCAATCTGGGTGTGGGCTCATATAGCGTGGCGCTCGCGCTGCATACCGCAGATACGCATGTGAATCAGAATTTTGAATGGCGTGATCGCGCCATTGTGTTTAACGTCATCAACATTGATAAAGATCCTTTCGTCGGCGCCGCTTGGTTGCCCACTACTTTGAAGTGTGATCGCTAAGGCAAATATATGAGTGATGGTTTCTATCGTGCGTTTGAAGATCAGCATCGCGGTTCGCGTGAGTTGATCAAAACACGTCAGCGCGCATATCTCCCTTTTATCGATCCACTTAAAGCGCTGTATCCAGATGCGTACGCCCTAGATCTTGGCTGTGGTCGTGGAGAGTGGCTGGAACTGTTGACTGAAAGTGGCTTTAAAGCCAGCGGGGTTGATCTCGATGATGGCATGCTCGCCGTTTGTCGTGAGCGCGGTTTGGCTGTACAGACCAAAGATGCCGTAACCGGTCTTCAGGAGCAGTCCGATGCAAGCCTGGCTGTTGTCTCCGGCTTTCATTTGGCAGAACACATTCCGTTTGAAGCGTTACAAAGTTTGATTTCAGAATCCTTGCGAGCGCTCAAACCAGCGGGCTTGCTCATTCTTGAAACCCCCAATCCCGAAAACATCGTAGTGGGTACGGCAAATTTTTATCTCGATCCAACGCACCGTCAGCCGATTCCTCCTTTACTGTTGTCGTTTCTTGCCGAGTATTGCGGATTTGCGCGTGTCAAAGTGATTCGTTTGCAAGCGCCGGTTGACTTGAATGCCGGACGAAAGCTGAATATGCATGACGTGCTGGGCGGCGTGAGTCCGGACTATGCGATCGTGGCGCAAAAAGCTGCGCCAGAAGAAGTGCTACGCGCAGTCAGTCTGGCCTTTGAACAGGAGTACGGAGTCACGCTTGGTCAGTTGTCTAGTGCATATGATCAACAAATTGAAGCGCGCTTACAACAGACAGTCGATCTCGCACAGCAAGCGTTGACTAAGTCTGTGCATGCGCTAGACGCGATTTATGCAAGCAGTTCCTGGCGCGTGACCCGACCGCTGCGCTGGTTTGGTCAGCAAGTTACGTTAGTACAACGTGATGGGGTCATGGGGCGCGTAAAGGCGTTGATCAAAAAAGCGCTTCGACCCACTCTTGCGGTTACGATTTCTTTTTTTGATGCGCGTCCAAGCTTACGTGCGCGTCACAGCGGCGTGGGCGGTAAAAAAGGCTTGTACGACAAACTGAGCTCTTTGTATTTGCGAATCTCCCCCGAAGAAGGCTCGTCTATTTCCTTGCAGTTAGGCGATTCCCCTCACGCACCCATTCTGACGATGATCGAATCAACGCCTCATGCAAAGCAAGTATATGCAGACATGATCGCCGAGTTAGAAAAAAGTAAAGGACGTCAATAATGCGGATCGTCATTGATTTGCAGGGTGCGCAAACAGAGAGTCGCTTTCGTGGAATTGGGCGCTACAGTCTGTCACTGACGCAGGCGATTGCAGCGTTGCGTGGTGACCACGAGGTGCTCGTTGCCTTGAACGGCATGTTCCCGGATACGATTGAAGGTATTCGCGCCGCACTGGATGGCATCCTTCCTCAAGAGAATATTCGCGTTTGGTTTGCGCCAGGACCAGTTAAGTCCGCCGATCCTGCCAACCAGTGTCGTGTCCATATCGCAGCGTTGATGCGCGAGTCTTTCATCGCAGGGCTTGAACCAGATGTAGTGTTAATTACCAGTCTGTTCGAAGGTTATCTCGACGATGCCGTGCTCAGTATTGGTGAACTGCCGGTCACATTTCCAGTGGTCTCAATGTTGTATGACTTGATCCCGCTCGTTCAGTCAGAGCAGTATCTCAAGCCCAATCCAAGCTACGAAAGCTTTTATCAGTCCAAACTGGCACAGCTTAAAAAAGCAACGGCATGGTTGACCATTTCCGAAAACTCCCTGGCTGAGGCGCATCATCACCTCGCGCTGCCCGTCGATCACCTTGTGAATATTTCTGGCGCTTGCGATCCAATCTTTAAAGTGATCCAGCTTCAGCCAGAAGATAAGGCTGCCTTGGCGCAAAGATTTTCAATCCCTGAGTCATTTGTCATGTATTCGGGCGGAGGGGACGTCAGAAAAAATCTGGATCGGCTGATCCGTGCGTATGCAAGCTTGCCAGCAGAGCTAGTTAAGCAATATCCCTTAGTGATTGCAGGCAAGATTCCTGAAGCCTTGATTCAAGGCCTACGTAATATTGGTCGGACACAGGGTGTGCCCGACCAATGCCTGATTTTCACTGGTAATGTTTCTGACACTGAGTTGTGCCAGTTGTATAACCTTTGTCACGCCTATGTATTTCCTTCCCTGCACGAAGGCTTTGGTTTGCCGGTGCTTGAAGCGATGTCTTGCGGTGCGCCGGTGATTGCCTCTAACAACAGCAGCTTGCCTGAAGTCGTTGGCATGGCAGAAGCTTTGTTTGATCCACTCAGCGAAGCTGACATTGCCGCTAAACTTTTGCATGTACTTCAAGATGAAGATTTCCGTCAGACGCTGATTGCCCACGGTAATAAAAATATTGCCCAATTTTCTTGGGAATCTTGCGCACAAAAAGCATTGAAGTTGTGTGAGCAAGTTGCCATACCGCACGCAACACACGCATCACACACGCCGCACGTATCCCATGCACCAGACCGTGATCCAGGTTCAGCGACGCTGCCTGATCATACTGCGTTGATTCAATCCATCATCAAGCTTAAGCCTGCCTTCATTGACGCAGAGTTTCATCGTTGTGCGTCGATGATCGCGTTGAATCAACCCGTACAGCGTACCCGCTACTTTTATGTGGATATTTCGGAGCTCGTTCGACACGATGCCGCAACAGGCGTTCAACGCGTCACGCGCAGTATTCTGAATCAATTGCTGGAACATGCACCGGAAGGCTATATGGTCATGCCGGTGTATGCGACTACGAACGCGCTTGGTTACCACTATGCGCGTCAGTTTGTTGCCAAGTTTACAGGTAAGATCGATGACCGGTCGGATGATTTAATTGAAACCATCCCTGGGGATATTTTCCTAGGACTGGATTTACAGCATCAGGTCACGCGCTATCAGTCGCCGTATTTGACTGCGCTACGCGCCCGTGGCATGTCGGTTTACTTTGTCATTTA
This sequence comes from Burkholderiaceae bacterium, assembly GCA_023653055.1. Lineage (GTDB taxonomy): Bacteria > Pseudomonadota > Gammaproteobacteria > Burkholderiales > Burkholderiaceae_B > Zwartia. The sequence goes on from JAMNXR010000001.1 coordinate 84,963, forward strand.
CGATCTGCTGCCCATTCAGTTTCCGCAGTTTTGGCCGTCGATGTTTGCAGTTCATACAGAATGGTTGCAAGTGTTATCCAGATTTGATGGCGCGATTTGTATTTCCCGTGCCGTTGCCAACGAGTTTAAGCACTGGGCTGCGCAACACGTTGCGCCCCGCGCACGTCCGTTCAAGATTGGCTGGTTTCATCTTGGCGCCGATATTGACAGTAGTATGCCTTCTAAGGGCTTGCCAGCAGACGGCGTATCGGTTTTAGCCAAGATGGCGTTAAGGCCGACCTTTTTATCGGTAGGTACGATTGAGCCGCGCAAGGCACATCATCAGGTTCTGGATGCGTTTGATCAGCTGTGGGCACAAGGTCAGGACGTTAATCTTGTGTTGGTAGGTAAGGCCGGTTGGTTAATGGATGACTTTATCAAGCGCCTTGAAAATCATTCGGAACTCAATAAGCGTTTTTTCTGGCTGTCAGGCGTGAGCGACGAGTATCTTGAAAAACTCTATGACTCTGCAACCTGTCTGGTGACCGCCAGTTTAGGTGAAGGCTTTGGTTTGCCCCTGATCGAATCTGCCCAGCACGGCTTGCCAATCATTGCACGCGACATTCCCGTTTTCAGAGAAGTGGCAGGTAATTGTGCCCAGTATTTCTCGGGAGAGGCTCCAGATGCGATTACGGTTGCTGTGAAGACTTGGCTAGCCAAGAATGCGACAGGGCAGACGGCGGAAGTGGCAAAAATGCCTTGGCTGACGTGGGAACAAAGCGCCAGTCAACTAAAGAAAGTCATCTTTGAAGATCATTGGATGACGTGAGTCAAAAGGCTTAGATGTTTCGATATTCAAAAAAATCAGTTGAATGCTTGCTGCAAACTGGATTGCTTGCTGCGATTTTTTCTGCTGGTTTTTTTGGTTATCTCATGCATACAACCGATTGGTTCAGAGCGATTCCCGGTGATTTGTTCGATGCAAGATTTAACAGTGTCATCCTCGAGCATTTATTTCAATGGGTAAAGGGCGAGGCACCTAGTCTTTGGAGTCCCGCCTTTTTTTATCCTTTCGAGAATGTGCTCGCGTTTAGTGATAATCATTTTGGGTCAGGCTGGTCCTACATTTTATTCAGGCTTGCAGGCTTGCCCCGCGAATATGCCTATTTAGCGTGGTTCATTGTTGGCAATCTACTTAACTTTTGGGTGACCTTCTACGTGTTTAGACGGCTTGGATTTTCAATCCTTGCCGCGGGTGTTGGCGCCTTTGTATTCACCTTTGGCTTACCCGCACTGCCAAAAGAAGCGCATGCCCAGCTGACCTATCGTTTTGCAGTACCGCTTGCTTTTTTAGCCACGTATCAATTTTTACAGAGCAAAAATATTTTTGTTTTTGTAAGAGCAGTCTTTTGGCTCTTGATTCAGTTCTTGTGTTCGATTTACCTCGGAGTGTTTCTAATTTATCTATTAGGAATTATGACGCTGGTATGGATTTTGAGCAAAAAGGAATTTTTGTTTAGCCATTGGCAAACAGGTCATTCGCATTCAAAAACGGCAATTGGTATTGCATGGATTCTTATATTTCTTTTATGCAGTGCAATTGTTGCCTTGCTGTATCAATATCAAATCGTCTCGTTGGAGTATGGCTTTAAGCGCTCAGTGGGCGAAATAAAGTCAATGATGCCAACGCTATCGAGCTACTTGATTTCCGATAGCTCTCTTTTAACGAAATGGATCGGTCAATCATTTTCTCAAATTCCAATGCGCCATGAACATCAAATGTTTATTGGCCTTGGACTTTTCCTAGTCGGAGCTCTTGGTATCTATTACATATATAGAGGGGGCGTGCACCAACAATTAGGCCGTGTCTCTGTATGGACTCTGTTTGGCTTAATTGTTCTGACCCTCTCTATTCATGGATACTCTATTTATAGAGTGCTACTGTATTTACCGGGCGTGGGTTCTGTTCGGGCATTATCCAGAATCGTCTTAGTCATGCTGTTGCCGGTTGGCATTATTGCCGCAATCGCAATAGAAGGTGTGCACCAAAGGTTTCAAAAATGGCAAACACGTTGGGCGATGCTGATTGCACTGGTGTTACTAGTCGTTGCCGAGTCGATTTTTTATCAACCATACAGCACCGGCATTAGTAAATGGGTTGATCGACAAAATGATCTTAAATTACGATTACCCACCTATGATTTGAAAGACCCTATTATCTTTGTCACGGGTAATCCAGATCACCCACATCTGAAGGCAGTTGAACTTGATGGAATGATTTTTGCGCAAGATAGGCATTTGCCTACTCTGAATGGTTATTCTGGTAATACTCCGCCAGGATATCTAGACCCCTTACCATGTGTCAGTTTTCAAAATCGGTTGACTGCTTATTTTGATTTATTTAAAAAATCAAACCTGAGCAGTGATTTGTTAGCTAACCGTGTTGTCTTGATGCCTCTCGCTCCTTGCGCTGGCGCTTTTACGTTGGCGACAAATAAAACAATCAATGAGGCATTGGCGTCAAAAATTAGACTAAGCATACATGCTGAGGTTAATCCTGCAGATCTACTTGTCGCTGTAACGATAGAAAATGCTTCTGATGAAATTTTTAGTACCTTGTCCACTAAAGGCCCCATCAGGCTTTCTTGGCGTTTTATTCCACTTGATACAGAAGGCCAGCGCAAGGAAAATCCAGCGTGGATTGAGCGTAAAGGTTTGAATTTTTCGCTTAAGCCTGGGCAAAAAGAGACAGAAACACTCAAATTTGCTTTGCCAGCGCGATCGGGGCGGTACCAGTTAGAGGTGAGTTTGGTTCAGGAAGGGGTAGCCTGGTTCCACGATTTAGGTATGGCCGTCCCGAAACATTTGGTCGAGGTATACAGGTAAATCCACTATCTAGTTATCTATAATGTTGAATGATTGAGGCATTCTTTCTTTCAAGCCTGCTGATGCTGACAGGGTTGACCGATTATTGGTTAAAAGCAGATTCTTATGAGAATTTTAGTCGTTGGTGCAGGTTATGTCGGTCTGGTAACCGCAGCGTGTCTTTCAAGTAAAGACAATACTGTCGTCTGCGTAGATACAGATCCTTCGAAGATTGCACGCCTAGAAAAAGGCATCATTCCGATCTATGAACCCGGCCTGAAAGAAGTGGTGGATGCTTCGATTGCGAGCGAACGACTAAAGTTTGCTGAGAGCATCAAAGCGGGCTTTGCCCGTCTGGGTTCGGATGGTGACGTGCCAACGCTCGTATTTATTGCTGTGGGCACGCCCCAAGGCGAGGATGGCTCCGCCGACTTACGTTATGTATTAGCCGCGGCAAAAGAAATCGGTCAAGCACTGACGGGTCCTGCCATCATCATCAATAAATCGACGGTTCCGGTCGGTACGGCCGATCTGGTCAAAGGTGAAGTGGCCTGGCAATTGTTTCAGCGCAAGTGTTTCATTGAGTTTGATGTCGCGAGCAATCCTGAGTTTCTCAAGGAAGGCGCTGCGATAGACGACTTTTTCAATCCAGACCGTATTGTGATCGGTACTGAATCCGAAAAAACACGCGCGCAAATGCTCAAGCTGTACAAGCCCTATGTCAAGCAGGAGAGCCAGTTGCTCACCGTTGGCGTAAAAGAGGCAGAGCTAATTAAGTACGCCTCGAATGCCATGCTCGCCACGCGCATTTCATTCATGAACGAAATCGCAAACGTGTGCGATCGATTCGGCATTAACGTAGAAGACGTCCGCATGGGTATGGGTACCGACTCACGAATTGGCCCTGCTTTTTTACGTCCAGGCTGTGGTTATGGCGGTTCGTGCTTCCCCAAAGATGTGCAGGCACTGGTGCGTATCGCGCAGAGCGTAGGCGTCGATCCCATCGTCTTAAATGGTGTCGAGGCGCGTAACAAAAAACAAAAGCAGTATTTGTTTGAGCAGATCACGGCCAAGTTGGGCAAAGATCTGGATGGTCGTCATATTTGTGTCTTGGGGCTTGCATTCAAGCCCGATACCGACGATATGCGTGAAGCCTCTTCGATCGATCTGATTCGCGCGCTGTGTGCTGCCGGCGCCACCGTCACTGCCCACGATCCCGTTGCGAAAGACGTCGCAGAGCATGTCTTTGCTGACTTGTTGCGCAACGCAAAGTTGGTGCTGGTTGACGACGAAGTGCAGGCTACACAAAACGCCGATGCCGTTGTCTTGGTGACAGAGTGGGCACAATACAAAAAGATAGATTTCAAGCAAGTGAAACAGGCAGTGCGTCAGCCTTTGATATTTGATGGACGCAACCACTTGGATCCGGCCGCCTTGAAAGCTCTCGGCTTTACGTATTCCGGTGTGGGTCGCGCTTGATCATGAAAAAGATATTAGTGACCGGCGGCGCTGGATTCTTAGGTTCGCATTTATGTGATCGTTTGATTGAACAAGGTCACCAAGTTTTATGCTTGGACAGTTTGTTTACAGGTAGCCAAAAAAACGTAGAAGGGTTGATCAAGCATCCCAACTTCACGTTCATCAAACACGATGTGGTTGATCCTATCAATATCGAAAACGTTAACGAGATCTACAACCTGGCCTGTCCGGCTTCTCCGGTGCATTATCAGTTCGACCCGATCCACACGATGAAGACATCGGTGATGGGTGCGCTGAATGTACTCGAGCTTGCCAGAAAAACCGGCGCAAAAGTGTTTCAGGCCTCGACCTCTGAGGTCTATGGTGATCCGTCCGTTCATCCTCAACCCGAAGAGTACTGGGGTAATGTCAATACGATCGGTATCCGCAGCTGCTACGACGAAGGTAAGCGTGCGGCAGAGACGCTTTTTTTTGATTACCAGCGCGTGCATGGCGTCAAAATCAAGGTAGTCCGTATTTTCAATACGTACGGTCCTCGCATGGCCGCGGATGATGGTCGTGTCGTGAGTAACTTCATTGTCCAGGCACTGAAAGGTGAAGACTTGACGGTATATGGCGACGGATCGCAGACACGCAGCTTTTGCTACGCAGACGATCTGGTCGAAGGTTTTATGCGCTTGATGAATGCAAGTGATGAGGTCGTGGGCCCCATCAATATGGGTAACCCAGGCGAATTCACCATGATCGAGTTAGCAGAGAAAGTGCTGCGTTTGACAGGCTCGACAAGCAAGTTGATTCACATGCCTTTACCACAAGATGATCCCAAACAGCGTCGTCCGGACATCACTAAGGCCAAGCAGTTGCTGAACTGGGAGCCTACCATTGCACTAGAGCAAGGTCTAGAGGACACAATCGCGTATTTTAGAAAGATTGTTACACCATGACACAAGCCGCTGCCAATATGACTGATTCGCGCTTTGCGGTGGTGATGCCGATCTACGAAGATGAAGAGGCATCTAACAGACTCTTTAAAGAGTTATCGGCAGAGTACGGCGATCGTGTCTATGTGGTGGCAGTGGATGATGGATCGATCCAACAGCCAGTTCAGATTGAGGCGCTTCAACGGCATGGTTTGAATGGCGTTGTGATTCAGTTAAAGCGGAATGTGGGTCATCAACGCGCGATCGCGATTGGTATTAATTATGTGGCCGATAAGATGCCCGATATGCCATGCACGGTCGTCATGGACTCTGATGGAGAGGACACACCGCAGTCCATCAAACAGCTGGTTGAGCCGATGCAATCCTCAAAGATTGATGTAGTTGTTGCGCAACGAAAAAGTCGTATTGAAACTTTGCGTTTCAAAACCTTTTATCTTATTTATAAGTTACTGTTTCAGTTTTTAACAGGTCGGAAAATCAGCTTCGGTAACTTTATGGCGCTTAAGCCGGCCGCACTGAAACGACTCGCTGCAATGCAAGAACTGTGGATGCATGTAGCAAGTTGTGTGTTGACATCAAAATTGCGCGTTCAAACATTACCGATTGATCGTGGACCAAGGTATGCAGGTAAAAGCAAAATGAATTTTGTAGGTTTAGCGCTGCATGGATTTAGGGCGCTGATGGTTTTTGCTGAAGATGTACTGGTCAGAGTCGGGATTATTTGCGCCTTAGTTGCTGTTGCAACTGTAATGGCAAGTACGGTGGCCATCGGACTCAAATTGGCAGGTTTTGCAACGCCTGGATGGTTTTCGGTCGCCCTAGGCATATTGCTGTTGGTATTTTTGCAAACGGGTGCTTTGACCTTGATGACACTCATGTTAACGGGCGTTGTTCGCTCGGGGGCACCTAATCAGATTGATTATCGTGCATTCATTGAAGACGTCAAACATGCCAAATAGTCATCCCTCATATATGTGGACGGCCAGGCTAAATAAACAACCGATACGATACATTGTGAATGGGCTGGTGGCGACAGCCGTTCATTTTTTGGTTTTAACGTTCAATTTAAAAGTGCTTGAATGGAATTCTGCAGGCGTTGCAAACTTAATTGCGGCCCTTTTTGGCATTTCTGTGTCGTTTCTTGGCAGCAGATACTATGTTTTTAATGGATCGCTAGAGCCATTAGTCAAACAACTTTATCGGTTCATGCTGTTGTATGCAGCGATCGCAATTTTGCATGGGCTACTCATGTATATATGGGTAGACCTATACCTGCAAAATTATATGATTGGTTTTGTGATTGCAACATTCATGCAAGTAGCATGCAGCTATATTGGAAATAAAGTGCTGGTGTTCAAAGTATGAAATACATAAAACTGCTCTGCAGTACATTTTGTTTTGGCTTATTGCTGCTCGTCACGTATTACATCCATGTTAGATTTTTTAAGGTGGGCGTTGTTTTTTATAGCGCGCTATTTGATGCAGTGATTGCATCTGCTCTGGCATTAATCATTCTTAATAGCTTGAAGTGGTTTAGAGTTTTTACATCATTTGAAAAATTACAACTTCTGTTGATTTGGCTTTTGTTGGGATATTCTTTTGCTATTTCGGTTCCGACGGTTATCGATCGATCTTTGTCTTTTTATATTTTAGAAAAGATGCAGCAACGCGGGGGCGGGATCAAGCTTGCGGACTTTGATCAGGTCTTTACGCAGGAATACGTTAAAGAGCACCGTTTAGTGGATGTTCGTCTGACAGAGCAACAGCAGTCGGGCACCGTTATCATTAAAGACGGCTGTGTGAAATTGACCGCTTGGGGGCAAACCCTGGCAACAAGCAGTCGGTTTTTCAGAAATCACTTTTTGCCCAAACAGCGTCTATTGATGGGTACTTACTCTGATGATTTGACGGATCCCTTTAGAAACAGTCCTGTCAAAGTCGACTATATCTGTCATTAGCTTGGTTTTTTAACGCGCCAACTATGTCGTCAAAAAATTAATAGTTAACTGTAGTCGACTCAATTTGGATGCCAAGTCTTCGTCCGTCTTCATTGATATTTAAATTTCTAGGAATAAAGCATCTTTCCAAGCGGAGCTCAGCTCTGTATTTCTCATCATCAGCAACAGCATCCTTATCAAAATTAATTGATACTTGATAAAACCCGTCCCTGCTAAATAGAATTTGGGATGACTGGATGCGTCGTGATTCACCATGCATGATATTGAGGTCAGCGGCTAAGGGTCGTTTTGATACGTAGGGCTGTGTCCCTTTGATGTTGAACGTGATCCCTTTTGCACCTTGAGGGATTGCAACGTTGAATACACCAGATGTCCAGCCGTCTGCATCTAGCTTACGCTCTTTGAAGCATTGCACGTCTTTCAGGAAGGGTACGGAGCGGAATGAAATATAAATTTCTCGCAAAGCCGAAACCATTACAACAATAGCGAATGTAGCGATCAGATAGGGATGCGAGAGGAGTTTTACTTTTGCTGAACTTGCTGAATATTTTTGTTCTTTGCTCTTAGAGTGAAAGTCGGTTGTTACTACTGACGTTTGTTCGCCTTTCATACATGCGTACATCAGCCCGATAAAGCAAGCGGCAATGAAAAGATTTTCACGTACAAGCATTGAGTGAGCAAAAATATTTCCAAAAAAAAGTGCTCCAAGTGCAACTCCTACCGGGATGAGTGCTCTTTTATTTTTAATGCGAAAGATTGGATAAAAAATCAGTAGACAATAGACCGCTATACCGACAAGGCCTGTTTCAGCGAGGGTTTGTAGAAAATAATTATGTGCATTCTCTCCATTTTGGTTAATGCTTAAATAATAAGAATTTGTCTGGGTGTGATCGGCTGACTGACGATAAAATTCACTTTGACCAAGACCTAGGATTGGATAAAGCGCAAAAAATTTAAGTGCGGCTAGATACACCTCTGGACGATAAGACAATTTAAAATTAATCGTTTTAAGATCAGGAAGACCAAAATAGTGCGTGAGTTTCGTTAGACTTGAAATCCAGACATCATGAAAAAAAACCATACTGAATATAACGATTACAACTACGTAAATTGTAGGCTTAAGGACAGGCAAAATTAAACGAGAGCGTTTGAACAGCCAGATAGAAAAAATAAAAAAAAGAGCGATAACAGCAATCGTAAAATTTGATTTTGATTTACTTAAAAATAAGGCAACCCAAAATACGGGTATGCAGGACAAAATAAGTAATTTTGATTGAATGCTTTTTGCGTAATACAAATACCCCCAAAGTCCGATTGCTCCAATCAGCATTTGTCCTGCAAATGCATGAATGTCGTGTTGAAAGCCTAATGCCATATACCCAAATCGATCAACGCGGAAGTTAATCTGATCGAGTGATAGACCAAACCCGTATTTTGATTGTTTGAAGCCTACATATGCAGCAATCAGGAAACTAATAATCAGTGGTTTGAAAATATATTCATTGCGATTGTGTGATGATGCCAGCGCACTGACGATGACATAAATAATTGACGATGCACAACCAAACACCACCCAATCCACTAAGGGTCGGTAATCATCATGCCATCCGATGGATCTTAGATGCATCAGGTTATATAGCAAACTAGATAGCTGAAACGGCGAAGCAGTTTGGTGTAGATTGCGCGCGATCGCTAATGAAACTGATGCTGTTAATACCAACATCAAAAGACCTAATTGCCATGGGAACGCGTCTTTAACGCTGATCTGTTTATTCTTTAACCACCGATTTGTAAGTCCACCCAGAAAAAGACCAGCCACTAAATCTAAGCCACTATTGTGTAAAGATAGAATCCGACCGTAACCAAAATGCTGTTGTATTTGCCATGCAAGATTCGGTAGCAGTGGAAGCGCGAAGGCGCAAGCAATGATTCCCCATCGGAGATTGATGGTAGAAATAATGAATGAAAAGGCTAAACAAAGTGCCGGGATAGTAATGCGGTAATAGGGGTCTAACGCTTTTAGTGACTCAAGCTGATTGAAAACAACAATTAAAGAGATGAGTAGCGTGATGGCAAAACCAACGCTTGCGCAAGACTCTTTAAATATGTATTCCTTACTCATAAACATCAGCATCCGCTAATCGAGAGCCTCGACTATCCTTGTCAGTCAAAATGGGTTCACAATCCTTGGGCCACTCAATGGATATTGCCGGATCATTCCATAACAGGCAGCGCTCATCTGGTTGTGAATAATAGTCCGTCGTTTTATACAAAAAATCTGCTTCATGACTCAGCACTAAAAAACCATGCGCAAATCCTGGCGGTATCCAGAGTTGACGATGATTTTGATCGCTTAGGTGAACGCCTGTCCATTTTCCAAACTCGGGATGGTGGCGTTGCAGATTAACGGTCACGTCAAAGACCTCGCCCTTTACGACGCGCACTAACTTTCCTTGCGCGTGTCGTATTTGATAATGTAAGCCTCTCAGCACACCTTTTTTACTCTGACTGTGATTGTCCTGAACGAAAGTCGGACTGAGGCCTGTTGCAGCTGCAAAATCTTGCTGATTAAAGCTTTCGTAAAAGAATCCTCTATCATCCTTGAGTACTTTCGGCTCAAGGATAAGAACACCAGATAAAGAAGTAGGTGTGACGTGATAAGGCAATCTGGACTCCAAAGACGTGAGGGAAATGGAATTTAGGCTCGCTGTTTAAGCAGCCGCATCAAATATTGACCATAGTTTGTCTTTATAAATGGTTGCGCTAAATTTTCTAATTGTTCTGCACCAATCCAATTTTGTGCAAAAGCGATTTCTTCCGGGCATGCGACTTGTAAACCCTGTCTTTTTTGTAAGGTTGCGATAAAGCTTGATGCTTCTAATAAACTATCGTGGGTGCCTGTATCCAGCCAGGCAAATCCTCTTCCCATGATCTCGACGTTGAGCAGACCCAGCTCAAGATAGCGTTGATTGACATCCGTAATTTCTAGTTCGCCCCGTGCACTGGGTTTCACGGCAGCAGCAATGTCGCAGACTTGATTGTCATAAAAGTAAAGTCCTGTGACGGCATAGTTACTTTTAGGGTGCGTGGGTTTCTCTTCGATGCTCAGAGCTTTTTGAGATGAATCAAAGTCCACTACACCGTAACGCTCAGGATCGGGGACGTGATAAGCAAATACGGTTGCTTGATCTGCTGTTTGATCTGCATGCTTTAGTTTACGAACTAAATCATGTCCATAAAATATGTTGTCACCCAGCACAAGAGTGCTTGGATGATGATTTATAAATTGTCGACCGATAATAAACGCTTGTGCAAGTCCATCGGGACTCGGTTGAACGGCATATTCGATTTGCATCCCCCATTGCGACCCATCACCGAGTAGCTCAGTAAATCGAGGTGTATCTTTCGGTGTTGAAATAATCAATACTTCTTTAATTCCCGTTAACATCAAGGTCGACAGCGGGTAATAAATCATCGGTTTGTCGTAAACCGGCAATAACTGTTTTGATATGGATTGAGTCGCTGGATAGAGTCTGGTTCCAGAGCCTCCGGCTAAAATCAGACCTTTACGTGATGTGTGCATATTTTTCTAAGTTGTTAGACGATGCGAATGAAGTCGAGTTTCGCTATTGTATTCACATGGCAAGGGGTAAATCGATTTTTAAAGGCAAGGGATTTAATGTTTTACCTAGCCCGTCGTACCCAAGGCCTCTGACAATTGAACAGATACAATCAAGTCATGACAGATATTTCAATCGCCTATATTGTTTTTAACCGCCCTCGCCATACGAGAGAAACTTTTCAGGCTATTCGTGCTGCGCGTCCGGCGCGCCTATTTATTATCGCGGATGGACCTCGTCCTGGGCATCCCACAGATGATGCGCGTTGTCAGGTTGTGCGTGAAATCGTTTCTCAAATCGACTGGCCCTGTGAGGTACAGCGTAATTATGCTGACCAAAATCTAGGCTTGAAAAAACGCGTATCTAGCGGACTAGACTGGGTATTTAGTCAGGTTGAGCGCGCAATCATTCTTGAGGACGATTGTCTGCCGCACCCCGATTTTTTCCCGTTCTGCCAAGAGTTGCTTGAGCGGTATAAAGACGATGAGCGCGTCTGGACCATTACCGGTAATAACAACCAGAATGGTAAAAAAAGAAGTGACGACGCCTATTATTTTTCAAAATATGGCCATTGCTGGGGCTGGGCGACCTGGCGACGCGCATGGGCGCAATACGACGGTGATATCAAGTTTTGGCCTGAATGGAAACTTTCTCAGGACTGGCGTAACAAGACGCCTGATTCCTATGAGCAAGCATATTGGATTGATATTTTTGACCGCATTTATCTTAAAAAAATTGACTCTTGGGCATATCCCTGGATGACGTGTCTCTGGTATCACGGCGGTCTAACCGCTACGCCGCGTGTCAATCTTGTGACCAATATTGGTGTGGGCCCTGATAGCACCCATACACTCGCAGATAAGGATCAGCCCGGTGTTCCTCTCAGGCCGCTGGGTCAACTCACGCATCCACCTGAGGTCAGGCAACATCTAAAAGCGGATCAATACGTGTTTGATCACCTATTGGGTGGCTTGTACATGAAATTTCCTCGCACCTTATTGAAATTTCCGATTCGCGTGAAAAATAAACTCATCAGAATGTGGAAAGGTCAGCCTTAGTCGGCTGAGAATCCGATCGGTCCATATGCAACTTAAAAAAAATGCAGTCGTCATTCCGATCTATCAGACGTCCTTAAGTCCTGAGGAAATGTTTTCTATTCGTAATGCTGCACGTGTTTTAGCTAAATACGACCTTTTTTTTGTTGGTCCTGAAAAACTGGGTGTTTTTTTAGCCGAACTTTCAGCTCAATTTGACGGATTGATCGGCTATAAAACTTTTCCGGACCATTACTTCGCTGACATTGACGGCTACAACCGCCTCATGATGTCGAGCATGTTTTATCGGGCGTTTATTGATTATGAATATATCCTGATAGCGCAGACAGATTCTTTAGTATTTAGGGATGAGCTTGATACTTGGGCGGCGAAGGGCTACTCATACATTGGTGCGCCCTGGTTTGTGGGTTATACCCAGCCGACCAAACCATTGCAGTTAGATTGCGTTGGCAATGGCGGATTTTCTCTCAGGCGCATCCCGGACTTCCTTAGAGTTCTTGAGCAACCTAGGATTTTTAAAAATACACTTATGGAGTCCTGGCCTGGTAGTTGGCTCTCAAATACCTATCGCTACCTCAAGGATTACCACTCTTTTGTGTATAAAAACGTCCAGATCAATATTGATGTCAATGAGGATCTGTTTTGGAGTCTCTTTGTCGCTCCGCGCTGCGAGTTTTTTACTATCCCCGACGCATCCGAAGCTATCGCCTTTGCCTTTGAAGCACACCCAGAGTATTTATTTGAGCTTAATCAGCAGCAACTTCCCTTTGGATGCCATGCCTGGCAGCGTTACAACCCTGAATTTTGGGAGGGTATGATTGAGAAAAATGGGCTCAGACAATAATCAATAAAATCCCAATAAGATCAATGATCTAGAGCCGATAATTCATCGTTATAAAGAATAGTTGTCGTGTTATCATCCTAGCCTAGTTAAATGCACGCTTTTGAGTGCACATTGATAGCTTAAAGGCTCAAAAACAGTGCTTTTTGCCATACCTCATCTTGCGCTCACTACAGCGGGCCTGACCTCCTTCGCAATATGCTTGGCCATTATCTGGACAAAGCACTTACATGGTGGGCACACGCTAGACTCTGAGTCGGGTGTACAAAAAATACATGAAGAACCTACCCCTCGTATCGGTGGATTAGCGATCTTGATCGGTTTAGTGGTCGGCTTTTTTTTTGCTCCGCCCGAGGTAGCCGCAGTACTAGGTCCGATTTTGATTGCCTCAATGCCAGCTTTTTTGGCGGGCGTAATAGAGGATGTTTTCAAGCGTGGCCGCGTCACAGAAAGATTGCTTGCAACCTTCGCGAGCGGAGTCTTAGCGTGGTGGTTAACGGGCGATAGCCTGACACGAATTGGCATAGGCGGTGTGGATTGGTTATTGGCGATTACACCCGTATCTGTTTTGTTCACTGCTTTTGCTGTAGGCGGCGTGGCCAATGCCATCAATATTATTGATGGGTTAAATGGTTTGGCGAGCGGGATTGTGTTGCTGTGTATGTCTACGCTCGGTTTAATTGCCTTTTTAGCAGGCGATGCAGAAATGGCTAAGATATGTTTTATATTAGGTGGTGCAACGTTTGGTTTCCTGCTGATTAACTATCCTTATGGCAAGATTTTTATGGGGGATGGCGGGGCCTACTTACTCGGGTTCTTATTGGGTTGGGTCGCGGTGATGGTCGCGATGAGAAACCCCTCCGTGTCCCCTTGGGCACCATTGTTGGCCTGCGGATACCCGATCATTGAGGTGTTGTTTTCTATGGCGCGACGCAGGGCGCGCGCGTTAAAATTAGGCCATCCGGACAGGTTGCATCTCCATAGCTTGATATGGGCGCGCGTCACACGTAAATGGCTTGTTGGGCATACTCCCATTGTTCAAAATGCTGCGGTTTTGCCCATGATGTTGCTTTATGCACTGATTCCTGCCGTCATGTCGATTGTGTTTCGCAAGAGTGCCGCGATGTTGATAGTCAGTTTTTTTGTTTGCGTATTTATCTATGCGCTCATCTACGCTCGGTTAGTGCACTTTCGCTGGACCATGCCCTCCCTTAAACTAAGAAAAGTTTCGAGTTGATGCAAAGCATTTAAATATTTCGAGCATTAACAGTTAATCATTACCAATCAAATCAAAATTACCTACGATCATGGCGATACAACAAGCAATGCCAAAGATATATGTCGCGGGACACCGCGGAATGGTTGGATCTGCCATCGTGCGTAATTTGATAGAGAAAGGACATGACCCAGCTCGCATCATTGGTCGAACGCATGCAGAGCTAGACCTAACGGATCAAACAGCCGTTAGGCAGTTTTTTGCTATTGAAAAACCAGATCAGGTTTATTTGGCTGCTGCGAGAGTGGGTGGTATACATGCCAACAATACCTACCCTGCAGAATTCATTTACGACAATTTGATGGTGCAGGCAAACGTCATTGATGCTGCCTTTAGAAACGGCGTAAAAAAATTATTATTTTTAGGTAGTAGTTGTATTTATCCAAAGCTTGCACCACAGCCGATGTCAGAAAATGCATTACTGACAGGGTTTTTAGAGCCAACAAATGAGCCTTATGCCGTTGCCAAGATTGCCGGTATCAAGATTTGTGAAAGCTACAACCGTCAGTACGGCACAGATCACGGCGTGGACTATCGCTCGGTGATGCCTACCAACTTGTACGGCCCAGGCGATAACTACCATCCAGAAAACTCGCACGTAATTCCTGCACTCATTCGCCGATTTCACGAGGCAAAAGTTAACAGAATACCCACTGTCACTATCTGGGGATCTGGTAAGCCCTATCGTGAATTTTTGTTTGTAAACGACATGGCCTCAGCGAGTGTGTATGTAATGAACTTACCTAAAGCTCAGTACGAAGCGCACACGACCCCAATGCAAAGCCATATCAATGTGGGTTATGGCTCAGACATCACCATTGCGCAACTTGCGCAGACCGTAGGGAAGGTCATCGGTTACACGGGGCAAATAGACTTTGATTCTACCAAGCCAGATGGCGCACCGCGAAAGCTCATGAATAGCACATTGCTAAAAACTTTAGGCTGGAGTCCAAGTGTAGATATCGAAGAAGGATTGAGCCATGCTTACCAGGACTTTTTAAAACAAAGTGCTTAAGTGATTGGCGTTCGCTAATTACGCAGGCAATCATTTAGGTCAATAGTGAATATTGTTTCAGGCGTAGTTCTGCCATTTCAGCAACTCTACAAAATCTTGCCTCAGTCCAGCAAGCGGGGTTTGCCTTTTGTCATTTTTGTTAGTTTGATTGCCGCAATTTTTGAGACAGCGAGTGTGGCTTCGATCTTGCCGTTTATGGCGATCGTGATGGACCCTAGCATTTTGTCAAAGTATCAGTGGCTAGACCAAGTACTTAAATTTTTAAATATACAGACGCAACAAGGCGCGGTCATTGGCGCAGGTGTTTTGACGGTGACTGTGCTGGCAATCGGCAATATGGTGACAGCCGCCAACCTTTGGATTCAGACTCATTATTTAGCGCTCGCACGAAAAGAACTCTCTTCAGAGTTATTCACAGGTTATCTATATCTCCCGTATGCATTTCATGTGCAAAGAGATACCACATCGCTGAGCCGAGTTATCGGTGGCGATGTTGAATCTGCTTTGGGAGGTTTTTTAGCCTCTCTATTGGGTGTCGTTTCAAAAGGACTCAGTGGTCTTGTACTGATCAGTCTGATTATTGTCGTTGACCCGACGGTTGCCCTTGGAACGGTTTTGGTGCTCGGTTGTGGCTACATGTTTGTTTATCGATTGATTCGTGCAAGGCAGGTACGACTTGGCGCAAAAATGATCGAGGCGAGTTTGACCGTTGGGCGCACAACGTTAGAGGGTTTGCACGGTGTTAAAGAGCTGCGTGTATTAGGGCGAGAGTCTGCCTCGACCGCAGAATTTAAGAAATCATTCTCAGAGCTCACAGAGACGCAAGCGTCGAATCAGTTGGCCTCAGCCTTGCCAAGATATGTCATTGAAGTATTTGCTTATGCAGGCATCGTGGCGGTCACACTTGCTTTTGTTTTAAAGGGCGAGGGGACTGCAGCGATTCCATCGCTAGCACTCTATGCCTTAGCCGGAAATAGATTGGTGCCTATTTTCCAGCAGTTTTTTGCATCGGCCATTACGATCAAATATCACACGCGGGCGGTTGAGTCGCTGCAGGCGGATCTGGCGATTGTTCGAAACAGTACAAGTCAAGATTTCATTGAGCATGACCAAGCGCTTGCATTTAAAAAGGAAATCGTGCTTAAAGATCTGACTTTCCAGTATCCCTCAGCGAATAGACCCGCATTAAATCAAGTCTCACTGACGATCCCACAAAATCAGAGCATCGGATTAGTGGGGAGAACGGGGTCAGGAAAAACAACACTCGCGGATGTGATACTCGGTCTTTATCCTCCTGCAAATGGAACCATCTCGGTTGATGGGGTCAATCTGGTGGAGTCCAATGAGCGTGCCTGGCGCAAGCGAGTCGGGTACGTCCCGCAGAACGTATTTCTGACCAATGCTTCTGTCGCACGCAATATTGCACTTGGTATACCAGAGGAGCAAATTGATCACGCTGCAGTCAAGCGGGCGGCACAAATGGCGCAAGCAGAAGAATTCATTTCACAACTTCCTGATGGTTACGGCACCATGGTGGGGGAACGCGGCGTGAAGTTATCTGGGGGGCAGCGTCAGCGACTTGGTATCGCCCGTGCGCTCTATCACAATCCGGATGTGCTCGTCTTTGACGAGGCGACGAGCGCACTGGACGGTATGACTGAAGATGCAGTCATGCAGGCAGTACAGAGCTTGAGTGCAGAACGAACCATGATTCTGATTGCTCACCGCTTGAGAACTGTACAGGCATGTCATCGAATTGTGATTCTAGATGCTGGCCGAGTGGTCGCAGATGGTACCTATGATGAATTGATGCGTTCCTCTGCTGCGTTTAAGCAATTGGCAGGGCAGGCTGCCGAGCAGTCCCCCACGTCGCTTCACACTCAAGAGTAAATATGATGCTGAATGCACCGATTGCCTTCATCATATTCAACCGCCCTCGTCATACGAGGCAGAGCTTTGAGGCGATACGCGCCCAGCGTCCAACTAAGCTTCTCATTATTGCTGACGGTCCAAGGACGGGGCATCCAACAGATGCTGATCGATGTCGTGAGACTAGAGAGGTTGTGGCAAACGTTGATTGGCCCTGCGAAGTTTTACGTGATTATTCTGATGTCAATCTGGGTTGTAAATTACGGGTCAGTTCTGGTCTCGATTGGGTATTTAGCCAAGTTGAACGTGCAATTGTCCTTGAAGATGATTGCATTCCCCATGAGGATTTCTTTTCCTTTTGTGACGATTTGCTTGAGCGTTACTCAAACGATGAGCGCGTATGGGTCGTGACGGGAAATAATTTTCAACATGATAAAAAACGAGGTGATGCCTCGTATTATTTTTCTAAATTTAATCACTGCTGGGGATGGGCTACCTGGCGGCGTGCCTGGCAGCATTATCGTGTTGATATTCCTTTTTGGCCTGAATGGAAAGAGACCGCTGATTGGCGTAAAAAATTACCAGATTCAATCGAGCGAACTGTTTGGACAAACTTGCTTGACCGAGTCAAGCGAGGAGAAATTGATACTTGGGACTATCAGTGGACGGCCTGTGTCTGGTTTTATGGTGGATTAACCGCGACACCAAATGTCAATCTCGTTACGAATATTGGATTTGGCCCGGATGCAACCCATACTGTCACGACAGGCGATGAGGAGGGTTTGCCAATTTATCCTCTTGGGCCGCTCAGGCACCCAGCTGCCATTAAACAAAATCTCGCAGCCGATCAGCATGTTTTCAATCATAATTTCGGTGGCCTAGACCATCCTAACCGCTTAAAAAATCGCATTCATCGCAGATGGGCTCAATTTCTCCGATCTCCACAGTGGTTAGGAAAAAAAGTACGTCATCTGCTTGGACGGAATCTTTAGCATGTGTGGGATTCTAGGACTGATCCACCGCGAGTCATGTACCCGTGCGCCATTAACGACTGAAGATTTAGCACGCCTATCGCATCGCGGCCCAGATGGGACCGGAGTCTTTACCGATGATCATGTGCAATTCGGTCATGCGCGGCTGTCAATTATTGATTTGACCGATGCAGGTCATCAGCCGATGCGTAGCGCAGATGGCAGATATGTCGTGACTTACAACGGTGAGATTTATAACTACCTTGAGATCAAAGCAGAACTCGAATCACTAGGCGAAATATTTCACAGCCATTCTGACACTGAAGTTTTGCTCGTCGCTTATAAAGTATGGGGTGCTGATTGTCTCTTGCGATTTAGAGGCATGTTTGCATTTGTTATTTGGGATGCACAGGAAAAACTCGCTTTTTTGGGGCGTGATCGCTGTGGTGAAAAACCACTTTTCTATCAAATCAATGCGGGCAAACTCACTTTTTCATCAGAATTAAAAGCACTCATTCCTTTGCTAGATGCACGACCAGAAATCGATGTATCCGTCGTGGATATGTACCTGCATTATCAGTATGTGCCTGAGCCTTTTACTTTGTTAAAAGGGGTGAATAAGCTTGCTGCGGGGCATAGCCTCACACTATCCATTGATCAATGGCAGGCTACACCTAAAAGATATTGGTGCATTGAAGCCGTCACTGACGCGAATCCTGAAAAGACAGACTCAGCCTTCATTCTTCCGCGCATACGTGAGGCCCTAGAGGATGCCGTCAAAATGACTTTGCGTTCCGATGTCCCGGTAGGCGTTGCGCTCTCCGGAGGCATTGATTCGGGCATGATCGCTGCGCTGGCGCAAAAAAATTACCCTGAGCCCATGCACGCATTTTGTGTTGGCTATCCTGGACGTCCTGCTTATGACGAGCGTGCTCAGGCGCGTAAACTCGCTGAATCATTGGGTATGATTGTGCATGAGGTTGAGTTACCGGTAGGCAGCTTCGTAGACTTCTTTCCAGAGCTGGTCACGGTGATGGACGAGCCCATTGCTGATCCCGCCGCATTTGGTCATTACTCTGTGCCACGCGCCGCAGCGGATCAGGGCATCAAAGTTTTATTGTCAGGCATCGGTGGCGACGAGATTTTCTGGGGCTATCCCTACGTAACACAGTCTGTTGAGTTAAATCAGCAGATGCTTGATCACCCTTCGATCAAGTTTGCTGCGCAATGGCTTGGTTCGAGCAGCGCACAGCTGTTTTTGAATAAAGTCGCACATTATCCCCATGCACATCCAACGATTAAGAAATGGGCAGCTATTCTGCAAAAAGTAGGTGATACACACAACCCATCTGAGCAGTTGATGTATTACATGCTTCATCCGGATTTTGATGGCCCTTTTGCGCTGAAAGCTGAAGTGTATGGGTCTGCGATGCATTCGCTTGGTTCGGATTCACTTTTCAAACCTACCGCTATTGGTTTGCGATCGAGAGAAAAAATTCCCGCAGCAGTCATTCGTATGTTGTTTGATACCTGGTTAACTTCAAACTGTTTGTCCTTAGGAGATCGTGTCGGTATGGCGGTTGGCGTTGAAACCCGGATGCCGTTTTTAGATGCAAAGTTAATTGAGCTCGTGATGCAATTCAGGGCCAATCATCCTGATCACGCCCTTGGTCAAAAAGCCTGGTTGCGTGCGGCATTAAAAGGCGTTTTGCCGGATGAGGTGCTGAGTCGACCCAAAGCAGGTTTTCAACCTCCTTTGCAAGAGTGGCTTTCCGGAGTGGTGGGCCGATATGGAGAGATGCTGAGCAATGGGCAGCTTGTTAAAACAGGTGTGCTGGCTGCCGATAAAGTTGAGCATTTGCTTGGAAACATAGCCAAACGGAATTGGACAGGTCTGTTCTTTACCTACAAGCTGTTGCTGCTGGAGATGTGGTATCAAAGAGTGGTGGCTAGATGAATCATCTATCAATGACTCAGCCAATATCGGGGTTGCCAAGTATTCTCCTTTACAACCCCATCTCAGGTCACGGGCATCTGGACTCGTGGAATGCGATGTTTGTCTCGATCTTGCTAGATGCTGGATGGCGCGTTAATGCGATGACACCAGACGCGCAGGATTTAATGCAGCGACTCAAGTCTAAAAATCAAGCACGGTTGGAACGGCTGTATGTGTTGGACTGGAATGTGTTGCGCCCAAGCTTTACGCAACGCGTATTGGGCCGGTTACAGAGAATGATAGGTATCCAATCCCGCGATCAAAACAATACAAAAGATTTAGATCCAAGGTTTCTGGACCCTTTGGAATTTGGACGTCGGATCAACGCTTCGATCAAAAAATGTAAATGGCCACCTTCGTTTGTGTTCAACATGTACATGGATATGTATCCCAGTGAAGGGGCGAGATGGTTGCAGTTTGAAAACTTAAATACTCTGCCCTGGGCAGGTATTCGATTTGTACCGACACCTGAGCACTCGGAGATTTATTACACCCAAACAGCGCTCAAGGGGATGTGTTTCCTAGACGAGGGCGTTTGCGAGCAGGCGCAGCGGATCATGCCTGACAAAGTATTTGGTTATCTGCCTGATATCACTGAAAATGCTTTGCCTTTAACTGAAAGTGCACTTGTTCGTGAAATCAAGGATAAAGCCCGCGGTCGCAAAATTATATTTATGGGCGGCACGATCGGAGGCAATAAAAATCTTGCCAGCTGGTACCAATTGATTCACCAAGCAGATGCACGCGCATTTTATTTTGTTCAGATCGGGGAAATGTTTGAGAATACGCTCACACCTGAAGATGTGCTTGAGCTTGCCCGCATGAAAAAACAATGCCCAGAAAACCTCTACATAAAGCTTGAGTATTTGCCAGATGAGGCGATGTTTAATGAGGTGATCCGGGCGAGCGATATTATTTTTGCGGTGTATCGCAACTTTAAGATTAGTAGCAACATGCCCGGTAAAGCTGCCGCGTTTAATATACCTATTCTTGTTGCCGAGGGATACCTGATGGGAGATCGCGTTTCAAAATACGGGATTGGCCTGACGGTACCAGAGCATGATGTCGGAGCGATGATGGGCGCAATCAGCACGCTCGCGCATGCCTCTGGTTCGATGACAACTCAGTTTGAAGCGTACCGTCGCGACTTTAGTATTCAGGCGCTTAGCGAAAGATTCACGGATTTTCTTAAAAAGTGTGTGTCAAACGTATGAAGATCCTTCATCTTTCAACGGACGACTTTAGCGGCGGTGCCTCAAAAGCCGCATATCGCTTGCACACTGCGTTGTTGCAAAATGGTATCGATAGTTCGATGCGCGTATTGACGCATCAGACCGCAAATGACAAAGTCCTTGCAGGTAGAGGTCCGCGCAGCTTTATTGAAAAAGTGAAAGGTCGTATTTACAAAAAACTACGGGCCTTCACCGAGCGAAACTGGAAAACAGATAATCTGATCATGCATTCCTTTGGTCAGGTGAGCGCAGGGATTGTTGAGGAGATTAATCATTGTGATGCGGATGTGGTGAATCTGCACTGGGTCGTCAATCTACTTTCGATTGATGATATCGGCAATATTCGTAAGCCTATTGTTTGGACGCTGCATGATATGTGGGCGTTTTGTGGTGGTGAGCACGTTGCTCATGATGATGAAGCTTCTAGGTTCAGAGTTGGATACCTACCTGACAATAGACCTTTAGGTGAGTCGGGCCCAGACCTCAATCGCGAGGCTTGGGAGTCCAAGCAAAAACATTGGGCAAACCAGAAATTCAACATCGTGACACCAGGGCGCTGGATGGCGGGTTGCGCAAAAGACAGCGTCCTGTTTAGAGATGCTGCGATCACAGTCATCCCAAATCCAATCGAGATGGAGCATCTCTGGCACCCAGTGCCTCGGGATTTTGCAAGGCGCGTTTTAGGTTTGGAACAAGATAAAAAGTATGTCTTGTCTGGCTCTGCGGGTGGGATGCCTCATCTCAAAGGCGAGGACCTACTCAAGCAAGCCATGGTCAAGGTGATGGCCGCACGGGATGTCGCCAGTGATTCAGATGAAATCGAATTATTGATATTTGGTCAGTATCAACCCGCAAACAACAATGACTGGCCTTGTAAAGTACATTGGCTCGGCCCTGTACGTGATGACCATGTCATGTCATTGATTTATTCCGCAGCCGATGTGATGATGGTGCCATCGAGAGTCGATAACCTACCTAATACCGCAATCGAGGCTCACGCCTGTGGCATTCCTGTTGTCGCCTTTAATATTGGTGGCTTGCCTGATATCGTTGATCATCAGCACAGCGGATGGTTGGCGCCTGCTTTTGATGTAGATAATCTAGCAAAAGGCATGCTTTGGGTGCTGAGTGATCCCGTGAGATGGCAAGCACTTTCGGATGTGGCAAGAAAAACAGCACATGCTCGTTTTTCACCCCGAGTTGTGGTCGAACAGTATTTGCGGATATACGAGCAAGCACTGAGGGAGTCAGCGCCTGGATCAAATTCACGTAGCCATAACACGCATGAATAAAAACGGCTACATCCTGCTCTACAACCCGATTTCCAATGAAGGCCATCTCGATTCATGGCATGTGCTGTTTATCGAGTTGGTATTGAAATCTGGTTTCGGGGTGATCGCTGTTTGTCATGATCCCGAGGGCTTACGATTAAAGCTCAAGCACAAAGGCATTCCTGAGTCAGACAATCTTGTTGTCTCAGATGCTACGGATAGAGGGGCAGGCACACAGTCAATGCCTCGTAAGCTGTGGAATAAGTGCAATGCTTTGTTTAACAGATTGATGTTTCGTAAACGTAAAACATCTCTCGATCCGACTTTATTCTTTGACCGCGCCAATCAACTGATAAAAATATATTCCGGACAAATCCGTCTTGTCTTTAATATGTATGTGGATGCCTATCCCTCTGATCCTCAGTATTGGGTAAACCTGAATTTTTTAAATACTTTGCCGTGGGTTGGTCTGTGTATCACTCCTGGTGCCCATCCTTCTGAAGGATACTATTCCCTAGATTCTTACAAAGGGACATGTTTACTTGATGATGATGTTTGTAAAACCTTTCAGCGGGAAATGCCAGGGCGTATTTTTGAGTTTTTACCTGACATTACTGAAACAACCCTGCCAAAACAGCGTAGTCCGCTCGCCAACGAAATACTAGAATTAGCCGCGGGCAGAAAAATTGTTTTTATGGGCGGATCGATTGGTAAACAAAAGAACTTGGCACGTTGGTATGCGCTGATTGAAATGTGCAATCAAGAGCAGTGGTTTTTTATTCAAATGGGTCGGATTAATAAAAACAACCTGACCCCCGAGGATCAAATCGCTCTGGCACAAGTACAGATAAATCCTCCTGAAAATCTTTTCATTTATCCTGAGTATGTGAAAGACGAGCGTGACTTCAATGAAATCATCTCTATTTCAGACGTCATTTTTGCGGTTTATCGTGATTTTGCTCGCAGCAGCAATATGCTCTCCAAGTCGGCTTATTTTGAAAAACCCATACTTGTTGCTGAAAATTGCCTGATGGGCCAACGTGTCAGTCGCTACAAAATTGGGCTAACAGCGGATGAAAATGAGACTTCTAGCATTTATAGCGGTTTAATATCTCTGTTGGAGCTTGGCGATATCAAAGATAACTTTGCCGCATATCGAAATGATTTCAGTGAAGTCGCTGTCCAAAACAAGCTTTCAACGTTTATTCACAAAAGCTTACAAAGTTAACAAAGAAAGGCACTATGGCTGGATTTCAGCTCTCTACACCTGTCGCTTTATTAATCTTTAATCGCCCTGATACAACCGAGCGTGTATTCAGAGAGATTGCGAAAGCTCAGCCGCCTAAGCTATTGGTTGTGGCTGACGGACCGCGCGCGAATAGAGCCGGCGAATACGAAAAATGTCAGCAAACACGGGCAATTATTCAGAAAGTTGACTGGGACTGTGAGGTCATCACAAACTTTTCTGAAAAAAACATGGGTTGTAAATTACGTGTAGCGAGTGGGATTGACTGGATTTTCGAACAGGTTGAGGAGGCCATCATTCTCGAGGATGACTGTCTGCCAGAACCTAGTTTTTTCCAGTTTTGCGAAGAAATGCTTGAGCGGTACAGATATAACGAACGCGTGAGCATGGTGTCCGGAGGTAATTTACAGTTCGGACAGCAGCGTGGCCTCGGAAGTTACTATTTTTCCCGCTACACCCACATATGGGGATGGGCCTCCTGGCGCAGGGCCTGGCAGCATTACGACCGGGATATAACGTTATGGCCGCAGTTTAGAGATGAGGGCTGGATAGAAACTCTGTTTCCCAATAGAGGTGAGCAAGCATACTGGCGTAACTCATTTGAGATGGTCTACGACGGATCACTTGATACATGGGATTGCTCTTGGACGTTTACCGCTTTATTAAGAGGCATGCTCCAGGTAGTACCAAACGTGAATTTAATTTCAAATATCGGTTTCGGACCAGAGGCAACCCATACCCATGAGGTGGGTATACATGCCAATATGCCGACGCAACCGATTGCCTTTCCACTGGTTCATCCAAATTTCGTGTTGCAAGATCCAGAAGGCGATCGATTTATCTCTGAGGATCAGATTGCTCCGTCATTTGTAAAAAGACAGCTGCGAAAAATTCACAGACAATTTTCACGGTTCTTTAAATGAAAATTGCTTTTGATCACCAAGCGTTTACTTTGCAAAAAACGGGTGGAATTTCGCGATATTTTTGTCGACTGGCTGATCGTCTGCGTAACTTAAACGACTCAGGTGTTAGTGATGTAGATGTTGGTATTTTTGCCCCCTTATATAGGAATCAATATCTACGAGAACTCCCGCAGTCAATCGTGCATGGCTATGCGATCAACGATTACCCACTTAAAACAGCTGCGATTTGCGTGATGGCTAACCGTTTGCTTGCAAGAACATCAATTAAAAACTGGCAGCCTGATATTTTTCATGAGACATATTATTCGTCAAAAAAAATCGCTCCCCGTGGTTGTCCAGTGATATTGACGGTTTTTGATATGATTAGTGAGTTAGATTTGCTTGCTAAAGGTTATTCAAATAACGACTTGAAAACCACAGAAAAATACAAGTCTGTGATGCGTGCAGACCATGTGGTTTGTATCTCACACAGTACCAAGAATGATCTCATTCATTTATTTGGGATCTCTGCTGAAAAAGTTTCTGTTGTCTATCTGGCGTGTGATCCTGCAGAGAGCAAAGAGGCTTGCACTTCTGAAGGATCAAATCAACGTCCATATCTTTTATACGTTGGATTGCGTGAGGGCTATAAAAACTTTAATGGATTGTTGCGTGCAATATCGTCATCATCAAAAATAATGAAAGAGTTTGATTTATTTGCCTTTGGTGGAGGTGGTTTCAATCCTGCAGAACAAAATTTAATTAAAGCGTTGGGCTTCGGCATGGACCAGGTTAAGCAAATCAATGGCGGAGATGCCGTTTTAAATAGCATGTATAAAAAAGCCGCAGCACTTGTCTATCCCTCTACTTACGAAGGCTTTGGTTTGCCGCCTTTAGAAGCAATGTCGCACCAGTGTCCAGTCATTACCAGTAACGCCAGCGCTATGCCTGAAATCATCGCGCAAGCGGGACAGTATTTTGACCCTCATTCCATTGAGAGTATGACGGCTGCAATTGAAGCGGTTGTATTGTCCTCGTCACGGACTCAAGAACTTATAACGACAGGATTAGCAAGATACAAGCAATTCACCTGGGAGCGATGTGCCCAAGAAACACTCAGCGTTTATCGAGCAGTTGCACCCATGGTTCAATAGATCATGAAAGTTCTCTACCTATACACAGAACTGCTTGGGTATAACCTGCCAATTTTTGAAAAACTGGTGAATGACTACGGCGCAACTGTTGACGTGATCCATTGGAGTCAAAATAAGCTGACGCCATTTTTACCGAGTGCGCATACAGACAGTACAAAAATTACGTTTCATGATCGGTCCGCATTTACGGCTAAAGAGATCGTTGATTTTGTCACCGAACTATCCCCTGATCTTGTTTATGTGACTGGCTGGATGGATCGCGGGTACTTTCCGGCATTGCGCAAGTTAAAGTCCATGGGGATCACCATCGTTGCTGGCTTGGATAGCCAGTGGACAGGATCTGTGAGGCAACACATTGGTGCCATGTTGATCCGCTGGGTATATAAAAAACTTTTTTATAGTTATGTATGGGTGCCTGGTCCACTGCAGTATGAATATGCAAGACGGATTGGTTTTAAAAAAACAGAAATAATTTGCAATTTATTGAGCGGTAATTCCGCTTTGTTTTGCCAGGCATCCCACGCGTTGGATAATGAAAAGCGTACAAATTATCCTCAAACCTTTTTATATGTTGGCCGCTTTGCTCCAGCAAAAGGTGTCGATATCCTTATCAAGGCCTTTGATATTTATAAAGAACAATACAAGGGAACGTGGAAGCTAAACTGCATCGGAAATGGTCCGATGTTTGACGACTTAATGCGCGCAGCGAAACGACACGATGATATTACTGTCGAGTCATTTTTGCCTCAGCCAGAATTAGTAAATCGTGCAAAAGCTGCAGGTGCTTTTATATTACCCAGCCGGTATGAGCCATGGGGTGTGGTTGCGCACGAATTTGCAACGGCTGGGTTACCGCTTATATTTTCAGAGAAAGTTGGTGCGAGGCCGCAGTTTTTGATTGATCAACTAAACGGTTATACGTTTTATGATGAATCACCCGAAGACCTCGCATATCAAATGTTTTTGATGTCAAGTCACAGCATCGAAACACTCTTGCATATGGGACGAATGAGTGCGCATTTAGCAATTCAAATAACTCCTGAAATCACGACGGCTAGTTTGATGTCAGTGAGCGCTAAAAAAACCAAGTCATCACAGCATCAAATGCAACAATAAAAGTTGCACTTGATGCTGCGTGTCTAAAGTCAGGTGGTATTTTTTGCGCATATGATGAGTATGTTGAACGTTGAAACTTTAGATATCCATAGCATTAATGAAGAAAGATTACGATGTCAAACTCACTCAAGATGAAAATCTCAATTGTCACTATTTCTTTCAATCAGAAGAAATATCTAAGGGAATGTATTGACTCAGTCCTTGAACAAAAGGGATGTGAGGTTGAGTATATTGTCGTCGATCCGGGGAGCACGGATGGAAGCAGAGCGGTGATCGAATCTTATGGTGATCGGATAGTGAAAGTGTTTGAGTCGGACAATGGACCTGCCGATGGATTGCAAAAGGGTTTTAGCCATGCAACAGGCGATATATATGGATTTATCAATTCAGATGACTATTACTTGCCAGGTGCGCTAAGCAAAGTTAAAGAATTCTTCGACATCAGTAACACCAATTGTTTCATGACAGGACAAGGCTATTCAGAAGATGCGTTTGGTATCAGGACACCGATTATTCCTAGTGTCTTGACTTCCCGAGAAATGCTACATCGTTCGGCTGTCATGTTTCAACAATCTACTTTTTTTCCTGCATCGTTGTATAAGAAAGTTGGAGGCATCAACACTCTAAATCACACATGCTGGGACTATGAATTGTTTTTAAATTTTCTACAGCATGGCGCTGAGCATTTTATTGATAAAAATGAACTTGCTGTTTTTAGGCTTTATGAAGATTCGATCTCAGGATCTGGCCGATTGAAAAAGCGATACTTTCAGGAGCTGGATGAAATTTTCTTTGGGGCTCTGGGCAGAAAGCGAAGTTACTCTGACAAAATACTCACTATTTATCTCAGAGCGAAGCGTCAAATTTTAAAACGATTCATCCCGGTCTCTTAAAAAACATATGCGGATCGTAACCAATGTAGTGATGAAAATAAAAAAAGTATTGTCACGACTTCATAAAATGCGACATATGTTTTTTGTATGGTTTTATCATCGTATTGCGCTGATATTGACTGAGCAATACTGGTTAATTGACTATTTGCCAAAAAAGAAAGCCGCTTGCGACAGTGTATTGCTTGTTAGATTAGACTTGATTGGCGATTTTGTCATTTGGCTAGATGCAGCGAAAGAACTGAAGAAGTTATATCCGAATAAGCGACTTGTCTTATATGCAAATAAAACCTGGTCAGTACTTGCAGCGCGCTTGTCATACTGGAATGAAGTTATCGCTGTGGATGTGCCACGGTTAAGAACAGACGAGTCATATCGCCTCAAGTTATTATGTGCCACACGCAGGCTAGGCTTCACAACAGTCATACATCCAACCTATTCAAGAGAATACGTTGTTGATCTCATTGTTCGTGCATCTGGCGCATCAGATCGAATTGGACACCAAGGGGATTTGAACAACATCACGTCCAGTAACAAAAATATTACTGATACTTGGTATACAACACTGGTGCCCTGCGGCAATGCTCCTCCCATTGAGCTAAATACAAATGCGGAACTGATTAGGAAGCTGGGCAATATTCACTTCCGAAGTCACATTCCTGTGATTCCGGCGTTTGATGAATTTCCCCATGCATTAGATTTGCCCGAACGCTATTGTGTCATTGTGCCAGGTGCGTCTTGGGCGCCAAGAATGTGGCCCATTGAAAATTTCGTCGAAATTATTCTGTATTTACAGAAACAAGGACTCACTACGGTATTGTGCGGAACAGACTCAGAGCAAGCGCTTTGTAAACAAATCGCGGCTCAAGCCGAGATCAATGTGATGAATATTGCGGGTAAAACAACATTACTTCAGATGATAGAAGTTATTCGTCACGCACAATTGGTTATTGCAAATGAGTCGTCTGCCATTCATATTGCGGCGGCTGTAGCAGTTCCGTCAGTTTGTATATTGGGAGGCGGGCATTTTGGTAGATTTCTTCCATACAATCCTGAGTCGGAGGACATTAACCGACCCAAGCCAATATCCGTGTTCAGTTCAATGGAATGTTTTGGTTGTAGATGGCGCTGTCATTACCCGCTGGACGAGCTGGGTGCGGTGCCGTGCATCGCTCATGTCGGTACAAAACAAGTTATCGATGCATGTGATATGGCTCAGCGACATGAAATCCACATCAATCAGTCATGAAAACAGGAGTCATTCATGCGGGCAATAAATGTTGCTGTTGATGCTTCGCGCGTTCGCTCGGGCGGCGGCATTGCCCATTTAGTTGGAATACTTGATTTAGAGAGAATCGATATTTATGGAATTAAATTCATACACTTGTGGGCATATCAAAAGCTATTAGATTCTGTGCCAAATAAGCCGTGGCTCATCAAACATCATCCTCCTGAAACAGAGATGTCCATTGCTCATCAACTGTATTGGCAATCTAAGAAGTTAAGTTTAGAAATCAAGGCTCAAGATTGCCAAGTATTATTTACAGCGGAGGCAAGTACTGTATGCCAATTCAAACCAATGGTTGTCCTGAGTCAGAACTTATTACCATTTGAAAAAGGTACTTTACGTTTATTTGGTTTGAGTATGAATAGATTTCGCCAGGAATTTATTCGTTTAGTACAGAAAAGAGCATTTCGCTATGCAGATGGAAATATTTTTCTTACACGCTATGCTGCGAGCTGTGTACAAGATGTGACGGGAAAACTTTCTGAGACAAGGGTTATCCCGCATGGGGTGAGCGACGTTTTCAGAAGGGATGTCGTGCCAAGAATCTGGCCAAAGAGCTCCGATCATCCGATTCGCTGTTTGTATATTTCACCCGTGTTTGAATATAAACATCAATGGGTTGTTGTCAGCGCTATCAAGCGATTGCGGGATCAGGGTCATAACTTACAACTGACTCTTGTAGGCGGTGGGGGACAACGCGCTAAAAAAATACTCGCAAAACAAATATCAATTTCAGATCCAGATAATGAGTTTGTTGAAGTCCTGGAGTTCTTGCCCCCCAACAAAATCCCAGATTTTTTTGCTAAAGCTGATCTTTTTATTTTTGCTTCTAGTTGTGAAACTTTTGGCATCACCTTATTAGAAGCGATGGCGTCCGGATTGCCGATTGCATGCTCAGATCGGAGCAGTTTGCCCGAAGTATTGCAAGATGGGGGCGTTTATTTTGATCCTACAGAGGACACGTCAATAGCAGAAGCTGTTGGAACGTTAATTTCTAATTCAGAGTTAAGAAAAAATTTATCAGTTAAAGCGAGAGCGCTCTCAGGGGCATATACCTGGCCAATCTGTGCAAAACAAACGTGGCAGTACATCGTTGAAGTCTATAAAACAGTTAATGGACAAGTTAAATAATGTTTAATACCGCAGGCCATTCTGCCAATCGTTCGACACATCCAGCACGTATTTGTCGACAAATAGGCATCTATTTATCTTGGAGTGCCTTGGTCATCACAGGGTTATCACTCGCGGTAGTGCTAAGTAGTTATGTGTTTTCACTCTTTCAGCCAGTGAGATGGCCGACGCTCACTTACTTTAATCTAGCATTACTGATTGCCGTGATATCAAGGAAATGGTCAATTTTTTTCGTGATTTTTTCTCTGCCACTTGCAACGGCATTTCATGAACAAATTCAGCATTTTTACAAACCGGCTGTTCCATACTTTGTTGCATATCCAAGTATAGATATTATCGCTGGCTTCATTGTGGGTAGTTTTTTAAGACAAATATTTCAACACAGGAAATTTTCGGTTTCCAAATTAGCGTCACTCTGGCCGTTGGGGCTGTTATTGATCATACTCGTGTGCTCAACTGCAGTCGCTATTTCTAGAAATCTTTGGCAATCCGCATCGTCCTTTCATTGGCAAGAATTATTTGTAAGTCTTCTGCACTTTAAGCTGCTTGGCAAAAGTAATGACTTTGCACCCGTAGCAGATATGATTGTCTACTGTTTTGCAGGTTTGGTCGTCATTATTATTTCAGAGATACTACGTAATAATAGAAACAGAGATGCGGTTGTTTTTAAACCAGTCGTGGTCGCAGTCATAATTTCTGCCAGTTATGGGATATTTCAAGCATTTTCAACGATTGGATTGCCTGCGGCAACGATTGCATATCGTCCCGAAAGCATTGGCTATGGTGCGGTTGGTTTTCAGTCAGATATTCACTCCTTTGCTGCGCATATGTTACTGGGCGCAGTAGGACTTTTCGGGTTTCTTGGTCGTGCCGATCAAAAATACTGGCGGTACATCACGATTAGTGCAATTGTGTTGAGTTGGACCGCTATCATTTTAAGTAAATCAAGGGCATCACTATTCTTAGCCTGTATAACAATATTTATTATATTTATATTTAAGTTAAAAGATAAGCGGGAAAATTTATACAAAAATGGAGTTTATTGTTTAGCATTAATCGCTTCTGTACTGATTATTATTGTTTATTCAGGTCATTACATATGGATAAAGGAACTATTTAGTGCGATATTCAATCCCGATTTAAAAGGTTTTGAAGCGTTTAATGAACTGTCTAGATGGAGACTAGAATTTCACACGGCGGCAATACGCATGTTCACTCAGTATCCTTGGTTTGGTGTGGGAAATGGTGAATTTTTCAGACTGTCGTCTGTGCTTGAGTTTAGTAACTCTCCCGCCATGGTACGAGCGGGAGGTGAGAATGCACATAACTATTTTTTGCAAACCCTAACAGAAGTCGGGATTGTAGGAATATTGGGCTTTATGATTGTTTTTTTATGGCCAGTGTTTAATATTAAAAAAAGAGTCGTTCTCGTCCCCGTCACGTATGGGATATTTTCTTTGTTTCTTGGAAATCTGTATTCACACTCGTTTTTACTCCGAGAAAATCTAATGCTGTTAAGTGTATTTGTAGGATTGCTTTATTCCTATACACGACAGCGAAAAAGATGTGTGTTTTATTATTCTCAGACGATAGAAAGACAAAATTTAATAATAATTTGTACTGGCATTGTAGTCATTTTAACCCTGTTGGGTGTTACTAACGAGGTTATACACTCCTTTGGTAAGCTTCCTTTTATTTATGGATCTCATAAATAAAAAATTAGTCAGGAAATTTTTTAAACCTCACAGTATGTTGCGTCTTGCCAAGGAGTGTAGCGATGGAAATCAACGGGTATCAGTCTGTATTGAGACGTGATCATAAAAATATTCTTATGCGCACCATTGATACCGATCGTGATATTAAACATCCTATTACACCGCATACATACGCAAAACAGTGTCAAACATGAGAGTTTTAGTTTTAACCCAATATTATTGGCCCGAATCATTTCGTATTAACGAAGTCGTAGAGTCATTAATTGCCGCTGGCTGCCAAGTTACCGTATTGACGGGACAACCCAACTATCCACAAGGCAAGATTTTTAAAGGCTATCGGGCCTTTAGTTTTGGATCAGAGCTGCACAAAACTGGTTACAACATTGTGCGTGTCCCCCTTGCTCCTCGGGGTAAGGCTGGAGCATTTGGACTGATTGCTAACTATTTGTCATTTGTATTAAGTACATCGTTTATTGGTCCAATGCTTCTCAAAGGTCAACAGTTTGACATTGTGTTTGTTTATGCGCCGTCTCCCATCATCCAGGCAATTGGTGCTCTAGTAATAGGCAAGATTAAAAAGGCTAAAGTAATTGTTTGGATTCAGGATCTGTGGCCTCAGAGTCTTGAAGCAACTGGCTTTGTTAAAAACAAGTTTCTTTTAGCATCTGTGTCCAGTGTTGTCAGGTGGATCTACCGTAAAAGTGATTTGTTACTTGTCCAGTCGGAGGCGTTTAGTCCTTCGGTACAAGAAATGGCCGGAACAACGCCCGTCCGCTATCATCCTAACCCAGGAGAAAATGCTTTTTCCAGCCTTGATCAGTCTCATACTGTTGCCTTGCATCTAGACGATTCCTTCAACGTCGTCTTTGCAGGTAACCTCGGAACAGTGCAGGCCCTAGACACAGTTATCAACGCCGCTCAAATTCTGGTGGCGCATCCTGAAATTAAAATAATATTAATTGGTAGCGGAAGTTTGAGCCCATGGCTGGCATCAGAAATCCAGCAAAGAAACATCCGTAACGTCGTGCTTCCTGGAAGATTTCCCGTTGAAGCAATGCCTGGCATACTGAATCAGGCCTCTGCACTTCTGGTGAGCCTGTCAAAAAACCCGATCATGAGTCAAACAGTACCTAGTAAAATTCAGGTATACCTCGCAGCCGGCAAGCCTATCATCGCTTGTCTGGATGGCGAAGGCGCAAGAATCATCAAGCAAGCAGGTGCAGGTCTGGCATGCGAGGCCGAAAATGCCTCTGAACTTGCTCAATGTATTCTGACTTTATACCAATTGCCCAAAGAGAAACTTAAGGAAATGGGTAATGCGGGTCTCAAATTCTATGCGTCTCACTTTGAGCCCAGCACGCTAGCAGAAAACCTTAAAAAACATTTTGAATCCGTTTTAATTAATAAATAACTAAATAGCCTCACGTTGCTTATGGAATCCAAATCCTTCGGGACAAACTTAAAAACGAAAATCCTTGTTTTAGGTGTATCGGGGATGCTTGGTCATGCAATTTATCGGGTCTTTTCTCAAGACAAACAAAACTTTACGATCTTGGGGATGGCGAGATCTGACCGCGTCAAAAATCACCTGCCAGAGGCGTTGCAACAAAATATAGTTTGGGGGATTGACGTAGAAAATATTGACGCTCTCACTCAACTGCTCGCCAGAACAACACCTGACATCGTGATTAACTGTATTGGGTTAGTCAAACAACTAAAGGAAGCAAATGACCCCTTTAGTAGTATTTCAATTAATGCTTTGTTTCCCCATAGACTCGCAAGGCTTTGCAAACTCGTTGGTGCAAAACTCATTCACATCAGTACCGACTGCGTTTTTGACGGTTCGCGCGGCATGTACTCAGAAAATGATATGCCTGATGCACAAGATTTATATGGCCGCAGCAAATTACTTGGTGAAGTAGATTATTCAAACGCTATCACCCTCCGAACCTCAATTATTGGTCACGAAATGCAAAGTGCTCACGGTTTGGTCGAATGGTTTTTATCACAAGCAGGTTCTGTAAAAGGTTACAAACGCGCGTTATTCTCTGGCCTACCCACAGTTGAATTAGCAACAGTCATCAGAGACTATGTTATTCCACGTCCTGAATTGCATGGTGTTTTTCACGTTTCTGCATCCCCAATTAATAAGTTCGATCTTCTCAGTCTAATTGCTGAAACTTATCAAAAATCCATCGTGATAGAACCCGATGAAAATCTTGTCATTGATCGATCTCTTGATTCTAGTAGGTTCCAAAAACTGACGGGTTACAAACCACCTTCCTGGACAGAGTTAATTCGTCGCCAGCAGGCATTCCATTTAAATGATCCTACGGGCTAGAAACAAATGTTCAAAGATAAAATTCTTTTAATCACTGGCGGTACCGGATCATTTGGAAATGCCGTACTGAGTCGACTTCTCAATTCTGACCTCGCCGAAATTCGCGTTTTTAGTCGTGACGAAAAAAAACAAGAAGACATGCGGTTACATCAGAAAAATGACAAATTAAAATTTTATATTGGAGATGTTCGGGAGTACGACAGTATTTACGACGCATTGCGAGGCGTAGATTTTGTGTTCCATGCGGCTGCGCTCAAGCAAGTTCCTTCTTGTGAGTTTTATCCGATGGAGGCCATGCGCACCAATGTTCAGGGCGCTGAAAATGTGATGCGCGCTGCAATTGCTCAAGGTGTGAGCCGTTGCGTCTTACTTAGCACGGATAAAGCCGTTTACCCAATTAATGCAATGGGCATATCCAAAGCGCTCATGGAAAAAGTCATGGTGGCAAAATCCCGATTGTGTGATCCCGCCACAACCGTGTTGTCTGCGACACGTTACGGCAATGTCATGGCTTCGCGCGGTTCAGTCATTCCTCTTTTTCTTGATCAACTACGTCAAGGAAAGCCAATCACCGTGACAGACCCGAATATGACGCGATTTCTCATGTCGCTTGAAGAGTCGGTCGATCTGGTTTTATATGCTTTTGAGCATGCGCGTCCAGGCGATATTTTTGTTCAAAAGGCGCCTGCTTCAACGGTAGGAGATCTTGCTCATGCCATGACATCATTATTTCCTAATAAAAGTGAAATCAAAGTGATCGGTACAAGACATGGTGAAAAGCTGTATGAATCACTCGTATCACGGGAAGAGATGGCAAGAGCTGAAAATCTTGATAATTACTACCGAATCCCTGCGGATGCACGAGATTTGAACTATGACAAATATTTTGTAGAAGGTGAAACACAAATTGCTAATTTTGATGATTACACCTCGCACAATACTCAGCGACTGAATGTTCAACAAGTGAAAGATGTTTTACTAAGCTTGCCGATGATTCAGGAGGCAATCGGTGAATAAACTCAAGGTAATGACAATAGTTGGAACGCGGCCAGAAATCATTCGTCTATCAAGAATCATTCCAAAACTTGATCAGTTTTTTGATCATCTTCTTGTCCATACAGGTCAAAATTATGATTATGAATTGAATGAAGTTTTTTTCTCTGAACTTGCCATCCGAAAACCTGATGTTTTCATGGAGGCAGCTGGAGAGACTGCGGCCGAAACAATAGGTCAAATTATTATTGCTACCGACAACCTCATTGAAAAATTTTCGCCGGACGCGATATTGATTTTAGGCGACACCAATAGCAGTTTGTCAGCTATTTCAGCAAAGCGCCGCAAGGTCCCAATTTTTCATATGGAGGCAGGTAACCGTTGTTTTGATTTTCGTGTGCCCGAAGAAATTAATCGCCGCATCGTAGACCATATAGCGGATATCAATCTTACCTATAGTGAAATTGCGCGAAACTACCTCCTTCGAGAAGGTCTTCCAGCAGATCAAATTATTAAAACAGGCAGTCCACTACGTGAGGTGATTGAATACTATCGCTCCGAAATCAACGCATCACAGGTCCTGTCGAAGTTAAATATAAAAAAGCAACAGTATTTTCTAGTCAGCGCACATCGAGAAGAAAACGTTGATTCTCTTGAAAATCTGCAGAAATTATTTTTATTGTTAGACAAGCTCGTTGAAAAATATAATTTACCTGTGATTGTTTCAACGCATCCAAGAACGCGAAAGCGCATTGAGGAAGCCGGTCTGGTTGCCGCACCGCTGGTAAAGTTTCAAAAACCATTCGGTTTTTTGGATTATATTCATCTGCAACAAGGTGCTCGAGCAGTTTTGTCTGATAGCGGGACAATCACTGAAGAGTCCTCGATTTTAAATCTACCTGCACTCAACCTTCGCGAGGTGCATGAGCGTCCTGAGGGCTTTGAAGAAGCCGCGGTCATGTTTGTAGGCTTGGATATCGATCGTGTCATGCAGGGCCTCGCTATTCTCGAACAACAGTCTCGCGGAGAGGACAGATCGTTAAGGCTTGTCGCTGACTATTCGCCCGACAATGTTTCTGACAAAATCGTCAGAATCATACAAAGTTATACAGACTTTGTTAACCGCAGGGTTTGGCATAAAGTGCAACATTAAATGAATGCAGTTATGCACAATTCAAGAATTCTAGTAACTGGCGCTTCTGGCTTTATTGGCCAGGCGCTCACCACACGCCTGCTAACATTTATCGATCCTGCCAACATTGTCGTTACGACACATCGCAATTGCTTAAATGGTCTGCCCTGCAGACACTTTAATCTTGCACTCGACTCAACGACCCACTGGGATGCCGCGTTAGATGATGTAAAAGTCATTATTCATTGTGCTGCCAGAGTGCATGTCATGAATGAAACATCAGCAGATTCTCTTGACATGTTTCGCGCCATCAATGTTGAAGGCACACTAAATCTTGCACGCCAAGCTGCAGCCAAGGGTGTCAGGCGGTTCATTTATTTGAGTTCTGTAAAAGTGAACGGGGAATTCACCGCAGCGAATCATTATTTTTCCTCAGATGACACACCTGATCCAAAAGATGCGTATGGCATTTCAAAAATGGAAGCGGAATACGGATTGCAAGTCATTGCGAACGAAACG
Source organism: Burkholderiaceae bacterium (assembly GCA_023653055.1). Taxonomy (GTDB): domain Bacteria; phylum Pseudomonadota; class Gammaproteobacteria; order Burkholderiales; family Burkholderiaceae_B; genus Zwartia. The sequence goes on from JAMNXR010000001.1 coordinate 121,758, forward strand.
GGTATGGAGTTGGTTGTTATTCGACCACCACTTGTATACGGACCCGGTGTTAAAGCAAATTTTTTAAGTTTGATACGCTTGATATCCAAGGGGATTCCATTACCACTAGGCGCTGTTTTGCATAATCGCCGTAGCTTCGTTTCCCTCGATAATTTGGTAGATCTTCTTGTATGCTGTGTTGATCATCCTGCTGCCGCAAATGAAATATTTATGGTGAGTGACGGAGACGATATCTCCACCACAACCCTACTGATTGCCTTAAGCAACGCAATGGGTAAGAGACCAAGGCTACTACCCATCCCCCCTGTATTGTTGAGCTTTTTCGCACGTCTCCTTGGGAAAAAGTCTCTCACTGACAGACTACTTGGAAATCTTCAAGTGGATATTACAAAAACGACACAACGCCTAAATTGGAGACCTCGCATGAATACCCGCGAAGGTTTGCAGCTCTTATTTATGAAGGCAAGTTAATGAAACGTTTTTTTGACATATTACTATCCCTGGTAAGCATGATAGTTTTATTGTTGCCTATGCTTATCGTTGCACTGCTAGTAAAACTCACATCTAAAGGGCCTACCATTTATCTTAGCGAGCGCGTGGGTCAAGATAACAAATTATTCCTCATGCCAAAATTTAGAAGTATGCGCATCGATACGCCGGTTGTCGCCACGCACTTGCTACAAAACCCATCAAACTTTTTAACTCCAATCGGTTCTTTTATCAGGAAAAGTAGTCTTGATGAACTCCCTCAATTATGGAGTATTCTCATTGGTGACATGTCCTTTGTTGGTCCGCGACCGGCACTTTTCAACCAAACGGATTTGATTGAGTTGCGCACAAAGCAGGGCATCCATAGATTAGTACCCGGTTTGACAGGATGGGCGCAAGTCAACGGGCGGGACGAACTTCCTATTGCTGAAAAAGTTGCTCTTGATGCAGAGTATGCTGGACGTAAATCAGTACGCTTTGATATCTTAATACTATTGTTAACCGCGCAAAAAGTTTTGCGTCGTGACGGCATCTCTCACTAATTGCCAAGTTTTATGCTTAGCACAAGCGCAACATCCTCCATTCTTGAATTACCTCGCACTGCGAAGCGCCTGGTCGTTGTCGCCGTGGATGCTTGTCTTTGCGTATTAACAGTCTGGTTCGCATTTTATTTACGTTTAGGAGAATTTGTTTCTCTTTCCGGACCTCCAATCAAAGCAGCCATTTTTTCAATTGCTTTGGCGCTGCCAATCTTTATGTTCTGGGGTCTGTATCGCGCCATTTTTCGATATTCTGGATGGCCGGCTCTCAAGGCTGTCACGAAAGCCACTGCCTTATATGGCTTGGTGTATGCCACTATTTTTACTGCCATTAGTTTCGACGGTATTCCCAGAACAGTTGGATTAATCCAGCCCATCCTGCTCCTCTTGGCTATTGGTGCGTCGCGCGCCATTGCAAGCTATTTTCTTGGTGGTGCGTATCAGAACTTACTCAAAAGATCTTCCTTGCCGAGAGTCTTAATTTACGGTGCCGGCACTTCTGGTCAGCAGCTTGCTGCTGCAATGGCAAACAGTCAAGAAATGCGTGTCGTTGGCTTTTTAGATGACAATTTGCGACTCCATGGGCATGTCATTAACGGACTGCCCATTCATAACCCAGCCGATTTAAATAGAATCATTGTTTCATTACGCATTAGTGATGTCTTACTTGCGTTACCTTCAATTAATCGAAAAAGACGAAATGAAATCCTCAACGAGATGCTCAAAGCGCGTGTTTCTGTTCGCACGCTTCCAAGTGTCACGCAGTTAGCGCAAGGTAGAGTCAGTACATCTGATTTAATTGAATTGGATATTGATGATCTGCTTGGGCGTGAAATGGTCGCGCCTGATGACACATTATTAAATCTTCACGTAAGTGCTAAGGTTGTTCTCGTCACTGGAGCGGGTGGATCCATCGGAGGTGAAATCTGTCGACAAATTTTTAAACTCCACCCCTCGATTTTATTATTGATCGAACAAAATGAATACTCTCTTTATACAATTCATCAGGAACTCGTTTCTGCAGCTAAACATTCAAATGTCGAAATAATTCCTTTACTTTCATCCGTTCAAAATACTGTACGCATGAATGAAATCATGCATACATGGAAACCGGATACTGTTTATCACACTGCCGCGTACAAGCATGTTCCGCTCGTTGAACATAATCCTGTCGAGGGCATAAAAAATAATGTCATCGGCACATTAACCATTGCCAAGGCTGCCGTAGAGCATGGTGTATCTAATTTTGTTTTGATTAGTACCGATAAAGCTGTGCGTCCCACGAACATCATGGGAGCCAGTAAACGTCTTGCCGAAATGATATTGCAAGCAATGGCCCAAACTTCTCACTGCAATAGCCCAGATACCTTGGCTCAACGCACCACTTTTTCTATGGTCCGTTTTGGTAATGTCCTGGGATCCTCTGGTTCAGTTGTCCCAAAATTTCGTCAACAAATCCGTGACGGAGGGCCGATTACTCTTACCCATCCTGAAATCACTCGTTACTTCATGACGATTTCAGAGGCTGCACAGCTGGTGATTCAGGCTGGCGCTATGGCTCAGAGTGGTGATTTATTTGTTTTAGATATGGGTGAGCCCGTAAAGATTATCGATCTTGCTAAGAGAATGATTGAGCTTTCCGGCCTAACGTTAAGAAGTGCTAACAACCCTGATGGGGATATTGATATACAAGTCACAGGATTACGCCCTGGAGAAAAGCTATATGAAGAACTTCTGATTGGCGAGAATCCAATAATAACGACACATCCAAGGATTATGAAGGCTCATGAAGAGTACCTTCTATGGCAAGAGTTAGAAACAAAACTCGAGTTATTGAAATCTGTCTTGGATAAAAACGATATCGTGGCGCTCAGAGCCATATTGGTTGAGCTGGTGTCAGGCTATGTTCCTGATGGCAAGATCGTTGACTGGATCACACTTGAGCAAATTGACCCAAGGTGGCATTAAGTGAAAGGTAATCCTCATGCAGGATAATTGGAGTGAGAATAAGAGTGTTCTCGTTAAGAGAGGGTTTGAGTCGCAGCCCATTCTCGCGCAAATTTTGGTGCTACTCGCTCACCAAACAACTGAAAATCGACTAACCAAACAACAAATCCAGGCTTAGTTACAGATAGTTTCACAATCGACCAAAGAAGATCCCATTTTGTGCGTTTACTGCTGAAGCGCGACGTTAATCTGTCTCGTTCAAGGTAGCGTTGAAAATAGCTGGCATATTTCTTGGTTACAAATTCCCTAAATAATTGATACTGAGGATGATCAAACCGACTGGCATCAGAAACGCCATTTCGTCTTAACCAATAGCCCACTACGGCTACCCGTGCATCAATGACCTGAGGAGTACCCCCCTCAAAGTTAGAGGTTTGGCTAGCGTGTTTGCGATAGCGTACTAAACATTTGGGGATGGAGCCCAACTCGCCGAGCTCAGATAGGCGTAGCCAAAGGTCTAAGTCTTCAGCCCGTTTGATTTCTGTCCGATAGCCGCCTGCTTTTCTGACAATACTTGTGCGGTAAAACGCGGATGAATGCGGCGGAAACCTTTTAAAACAAACAAGGTTGTTGAGTAACTTAGCACTTTGCACAGGGTAACAAAAGGATTTTCCGATGGAGCCGTATTCGTCTATCTCTGTCAGACCAGTGCCTAAAAAAACCAGTTTGGGATTCTGAATAGAGGCTTCTAATTGCAACGCAAGCCTTTCGGGCTCAGACAAATCATCAGCATCTAGTCTTGCAATCCATTCCCCACGCGCCGCGTCTATGCCGAGGTTGAGCGAAGCTGACAATCCCAAGCCAGGCCTTTCGAGCAAAATGATCCGGGAGTCTTTTTCAATATATCCCTTGATAATATTAATTGAGTCATCAGAGCTACCCCCGTCGACAATAATTAACTCAAAGGCAGTAAGAGTCTGATTTAGAACACTTTCGATAGACTCACTCAGCCAGCGGGCGCCGTTAAAACATGGCATCAGGACTGAAATCACTGGGAAGGCGGCATTCTGGTTATTCATCCTCCGATTATATTTCAGGATGAATGGTTTACTCAGAGTCTGTCATACACGCGAGACCCAATATAATGTTGGATGAAATGCTGCGTGCGTCTAATGTCGCAACAAAACCTTAGGATATTCTGGATGTCGATTCTAATTACAGGCGTAGCAGGATTTATTGGTTGTAACCTGGCTAAAAGACTCACGAACGAGGGCCATATTGTCGTGGGTGTGGACAACTTAAGCCGTGGTGCTCTGCAGAACCTGTCTGTGGTTGAAAATGAGGCAAATTTTCATTTTATAGAGACAGATTGTGCCGACATGCCTAGCTTTCTCGCTGAGATGAGTACTTTCCATCAAAAATTTCCTTTTACAGAGGTCTGGCATCTAGCGGCAAATTCTGATATCCCGGCGGGGGTCAGCGATGCAACCGTTGATCTGAAAGATACATTTATGACTACCTTTAACGTGTTGGAGGTAATGAAAACCTTAGGGATCAAGGTGCTAGCCTTTGCGTCAAGCTCTGCTGTGTATGGTGATCATGGCGATCAAAGTATTTCAGAAGTCTCTGGTCCACTGTTGCCGCTATCAAATTATGGTGCCATGAAACTGGCTTCAGAGGCTGCAATTAGCGCAGCTGCCGAAAGCTTTTTAACTAAGACATTTATTTACAGATTTCCAAACGTCATTGGTGTGCCGGCTACGCACGGGGTGTTACTTGATTTTGTGAACAAGCTCAAGGCTAACCCAAACCTATTAAACGTTCTGGGGAATGGTACACAGCAAAAAGCATATCTTCATGTAGATGATTTGATTGAGGGGATGTTACAGATTCAACGTCACGCAACTGAAAAAGTAGCTGTATATAACTTAGGGGCTGAAGACGAGGGCATTTCGGTTCGTAGTATTGCCGAAGCAGTTGTTGCGCGTGTTTCCCCCCGCGCAAATATTGTGTACGGGGTTGAAAATCGTGGCTGGGTTGGCGATGTGCCTAAATTTCAATATTGCCTCGACAAGTTGAGGAAGTTGGGTTGGACGCCTGAGCTAGACTCAACGGCAGCTATTAAAAGAGCCATAGCCGACATTGTCGAACAAGAGATTACAAAGAAATGAGGCAAGTTGTTATCCTGGCTGGTGGCAAAGGGACGCGTTTAAAAGAGAGATTAGGTGACTTGCCTAAGCCGCTTATTGATGTCTGTGGCATCCCATTGTTGGAGCACCAGATCTTGTTGGCAAAGCGTTACGGTTTCGACCGAGTCTTGATTCTGGTCAATCATAAAGCCCAGCAAATTGTTGATTTTTGTGCTGTCAAAGGCAATTGGGGTATTGCGGTCGAGTGCATTGACGACCACGTGCCGCTTGGCACTGCAGGTGCAGTACTCAACATACTTGATCGACTCGACGAGCAGTTCCTTGTCATGTACGGCGACACTATGCTCGAAATAGATTTAAAGCGCTTTTGTCAGGCGCACGAGCGGTTGCCGGCCTCTGGCGCCACGCTATTTCTTCACCCGAATGACCATCCTCACGACTCAGATTTGGTCGAAATGGCTGAATCCGGCGAGATAACCCAATTCCATCCTTACCCACACCAAGCCGATAGGTTTTATCCAAATCTAGTCAATGCGGCACTTTATTGTTTAAGCAGGGCCGCACTGGTGGCCTACCGACGTGACAACCGGACTGAGCTAGACTTTGGCAAGCATCTGTTTCCGCAGATGATTCGTGATGGGGTCATGTTAAGGGGCTATAACAGCCCCGAATACATCAAAGATTGCGGCACTCCCGACCGTATCGACAAGGTTAGAGCCGATTTTAATAATGGAAAAATAGCTAAAGCATCACTCGCTCATAAACAAGCGGCTGTTTTTCTAGACCGGGATGGCACGCTGCTTGAAGAAGTTAATCACCTTAACTCGGTTGACCAAGTGCGACTTCTCGATGGTGCCGCATCGGCGATACGTCGTTTTAACCGCGAAGGTTATAAGACCTGTCTCGTCACAAATCAGCCCGTAATCGCTCGGGGTGAATGTACTATTGATGATCTCACTCAAATTCACCACAAGTTAGAAACGCTGCTTGGCCGTGAGGCAGCTTATTTAGATCGAGTTTATTACTGTCCGCATCATCCTGATAAGGGTTTCGCAGGAGAAAGAGTCGATCTGAAGATTGCGTGTCAGTGTAGAAAACCGAATACTGGAATGATTGATCAGGCTGTGATTGAGTTAAATATTGATTGCGCAGACTCCTGGTTGATTGGTGATACCTCGACTGACGTAGCGACCGCAAGACGCGCAGGCTTGAAATCAATACTGGTTGAAACCGGCTATGCCGGCAAAGATAACAAGTATCCCGTCATCGCCGATTTTATCGCCCCCGATCTTGAAACTGCGGCCGCCTTGATACTTGATATTTACCCTCTTGTCATAGAAAAATTCGCTGCTGTTCTAACCGGAGTCGAACCGGGCGGGTTGATTTTTATTGGTGGGCAGGCGCGTAGCGGGAAAAGTACTTATGCCAGCATCTTAAAGTACGCATTGCTAGGAATGGGACGACAGTGTCATGTGCTGTCGACAGATCGCTGGATACTGTCTGAAGCCGATCGCTTTCCTGGCGTGCTTGGGCGGCACGACATGATGTCGCTCAATCTTTGTTTGGCAAAACTTCACTTAAGAGGAGAGCGACCGCTCACTCTGTCATTGCCCCTATACTTGAAACAAGAGCGGCTGCACCAGAAAGACGCAGACAGTCTTGTGATTCAGCGCGATGACATTGTCATTATCGAGGGAGTGGCCGCTCTAGCAACTGATGCGGCAAAGCATGCCGCTATGCGTTTTTATGTTGAAATCGAAGAGGCAGAGCGCCAAAATCGGTTACTTGCTGAATATAGCCGTCGCGGTTATACCTCTGAGGATGCAGCATTCATTTACCGAGAGCGCCTGCTTGATGAAGTCCCAACAATAGACGAGCTTAAGCAGGACGCCATCAAGGTTAAACTACCCTTGAAGAATGAGAAGAATATTATTCAAACATGATTATTAGTCGAACACCCTTAAGAATGAGTTTAGTGGGCGGCGGCAGCGATTTACCTGCGTTCTATCAGCGCGAAGAAATCGGTGCAGTCGTGAGCTCTGCCATTGATAAATATATTTATGTCACCGTCAATAAAAAATTCGATGATGGTATTCGAGTTGGCTATTCGATCAACGAAGAGGTCAGCAATGTTGCCGAGATTAAGCATCCCCTTGTTAAAGCGGGCATGCAATATTTGGGGTTGAAGGGTGGCGTTGAGATCACAACGATTGCAGATATTCCGTCCAAAGGCACGGGGCTTGGGTCATCAAGCTCTTTCACGGTTGGGTTGCTGCACGCCTTAAATGCCTATATGGGAAAGTACAGTTCTGCTGAGGTGCTGGGCAGAGACGCATGCCATATAGAAATTGATCTTTGTAAAGAGCCGATCGGTAAACAAGACCAGTATGCCGCTGCTTACGGTGGTTTTAACTTAATAGAATTTAGGCCTGACGAATCAGTCGTTGTGTCTCCCCTGATCTGCAAGGCGTCTACGCTGCTGTCGTTGCAGTCAAGCTTATTGTTGTTTTACACTGGCTCAACCCGTAATGCGGCAAGTATTTTAAAAGAACAGTCCGAATCACTTTCTAATAATCAAGACAAGCTAGACTCACTCAGACAAATGGTACGGCTCGCCTACAATTTAAAAGACGAACTGCAAGCGAATAATCTTGATGCATTCGGAGAGATTTTGCATGAAAACTGGGTGCTTAAAAAAAGTCTAGTGGCAAATATTAGTAGTCAAGCGATTGACCAGTGGTATGACACCGCCTTAAAGGCAGGAGCCAAAGGCGGCAAGATTCTTGGAGCAGGAGCTGGCGGGTTTTTGTTGTTAATTGCGCCACCCGAAAAACATGATGCGATCAAGAAGTCTTTATCAACGTTAAGAGCCATCCCGATAGGGCTAGATCCTCTTGGCAGCAGGATAATTTTCTATACATAAAGATCGAGTTCGATCAGGAATAATATTATGGCGTTGGGCAAAGGCATTGCAAGCTTATATTTAGACAAGTTGATTCAGCTACTGACAGACGTTAATCGTGAACAGATTGATCACGGCGTTCAAGTTGTCGCAGATGCGTGGCTTGCGGGAAAACAGATTATCACCTTAGGTAATGGTGGTAGTTCGATGACCGCCTTACATTTCATTAACGACTGGAACAAGACGATTCCGATGCATACACAACGCAGCTTTCGAGGGCGTTCGTTGGTGGATAACATTGGTCTGATGATGAGCTATGCAAACGATATTTCTTTTGAGGATATTTTCGTCGGTCAGCTCAAAAACATATTGCAACCGGGTGATCTCGTTTTGGCAATATCTGGCAGTGGAAACTCAGAGAACGTTATCCGCGCGGTCGAATACGCAAATCAAAACGGTGCGGTCACCTTGGGTTTGTGTGGCTACAGCGGTGGAAAATTAAAGCAAATTTCGCAACACGTCGTTTGGGCTGAAATAGATGATATGCAGCTCGCGGAGGATTTTCACTTTATGTTCGGACATATGGTGATGCAACGTTTGGCCGGGTATTGCTAGGCTAAATTTTTATCCATTGCTCAGGCAACAAGCCGTCAAAGCCCCATGCGGTTTTGCTACCTTGCACGACAAAACCCGGAGCAATCACGATTTTATCTTTGTGCGCCGAAAGCCAGGCACCCCACCAGCTGAAGGTGCTGTTGGCGATGATGAAGTGTTTGCACTGAGTCATTAGCCAAAGATCAGCATAGGCGGTTGCGTCACCCTGATTATGTGACACGACTGTGATTTGATGATCAGATAAGCGAATCAAAGACTTTGCGGCATCGACGTTATCTGAAAATAAGAAATAATGCGCGGTCGGTACCCGTTCTTGCATAGCAGATATGGCTCTTGAGTAGTACTCACCCGTGGCATTGTTATCACCGACTGCGTTGGGGCTGTCGAAAAACCGTACATGTAGAGCAACAGCATTGCAGCTGAGGATGTGTTCAGACAAGCGTAAGTTTTGGGTGTCTGTGGGTGACGTTATGTTGAGATCAGTTCGAATGATATCCTCAATATCCTGAAAATATTTTTCGCTTTGCCAGTAGCCTTCGAGGTGTAAATCGCCTCGAGGTTTTATATCCAAGAGGCGCGGATCAAACGCATTGCCTCGTTGCTGAATGTAGCAACGCTGTTCGAACGGGATTCTTTGATTGATCCAGCGCTTTAAATAGCGCCGTAACCTTGAAAAGGGTTCGAAACGGTCCTGTGGAGAGGCTAGTGCCGCCTTGATATTGAAGTGATCGAGCTGGTATCTTTGCTGATAGGTCGTGTCAAATTGAAAACCACTGATATTATCGATGCGTAATTCAGCATTATTTTTTAAGGCGATACGTCGCGCAGCGGCATAGGCAAAGAGTTGATTGCCTAGCCCGCCACGAATACGCGGTATGACTTTCATATGCGTATGAGTAGCTGATACTCGTGCGCAAGGACTGTCCCGCGTCCTGTCGACTCTATCAGCTGTTTTATGAGTGCGCCTTTGCCCGGAGCAAAGCCGAAACGCTCGCAAAACTGTTCGTATGGCTTTGCTAACAGAGGTTGCACGGCTCGAATGTTCTCTACGGTTTTGGGGGTGTCATCAATAAGCACCAATGAACCAGGTTTCAAGTTTTTTATTGCTGCGAGGTATTCGTTAAGTCCATGAATCGCGCTGGGCATTGGGTCATCCCAGTTGACATCCCATGAGTCTAAATAAAGCAAGTCGATTTTATTATTCTCGACAGATAGTTCGTTCAGAAATGAAACTGAGTCGTTGCAGTAAAGTTTGGTGTGCGAGGTGGCTAATGACTGAAGCGTGAGCAACGGTTCAAGCCTAATGTCGACGCTACGACACTGGCCGCCAAAGCTATTACAGTACGAGTCAAAAAGCATCGTACTGTTCGTTCCCCATGCGGATGAGCCTGTCTCGATAATCACGGCGGGCCGTTCGCCCAAGAGGCTCAATGCCGTTGACAGCGTTTCGCGGCAAGGATGTTGAGGTTGAGAAATGGCCAAAAAATGACGATCAATCAATGTTGGCAAGTTTGATACTTTCTCGCGGCTTTTCAAGCCTGATACGCTGAGCCTTCCCCTAGCAATCATTTTGCCGAGATCAAGAGCGCCTAGGCGACGAAGTACTTTGACAGCGGTGGAGTTCATCGGAGTGATCAATCCTAAAAGTCTATTTAGCGAAGCAACTGGACCGATTACTAGATCGCAACAATACGTAGTAGTTTGTGCCATACAGCCGCTATTTTCTTGAACAGAATATTGTTGTGTAGATTTAAAATCATTAAAGTTTTACGACCATTGTTTGTGCGATTTAAGATCTGGGCGAGTCGGTTTGGGTCGCTCAATTGCTTGAAAAGCTTACTATGAATATGCAAGTTATAAAGATTCACACGTAACCCGTCAGTTTTACGAATGACCGCAAACGATTTTTTAGGTACATTGATTTCATAAGTTAACGCTTTTAAGTCGTAGCCGCAGTTCTCATTTTCAAATCGATTGAACAAGAGGGGGCCCGTATTTCGAGGGTCTATGCCAAATAAAAACTGTCCAATCGCGGCCGCGTCAAAAATACCGGCTAATAATGCTGAATCGACAGGTGTCCAGCTGGTGCACTCTCGTTCGGCAAATAGATTTTCGGTTGGTAATGAATAAAATGTTGCTGAGGTCTGCAACAAATGACCAAGCAAGTACATGTCATTGTCTAACGAGTGGCTTTTGTCGGCTGCCAATGACAGCAACGCATTGAGGGCCTCTTTTTCGTTCACATAGACGAGTGAGGCAATACCCCGATTGATCGCGTCTCTGGGACAAAAGAAACCCCTGCCTATCTTGTCAATGGACGTTGATAATTTCGATATGTCAAAAATAAGGTTATCTATCTCAGCATGAAAACACGCGGAAACGGAAAATTTGTCCATAAATTGTTTCAAGACAAAAAATCGCTCTGTCGTTTTCCCCCAAAATCCATTCCTAAAACGCGGATTTTGCTCAGCCAGACGAACGTTCAGCGCGGCAGGAGACAAATAAAAGTCTTCGAGAAAAATTTGATGTTTGAAGCCCAAGACATGACCTGCCGCCGAGTTCGAAATCAGTATGGTATCGACAGCTGATAGATGCTGGTTCATGAGCAAAGCCGATTTCATCCATTCGGGAAATCGATCTCCTAGCCACACGAAAACAAGCGGAGGGGTAGATAGTTTTGAAAATGTATCGAAAATCATGATGCCCCAAGTAATCGCCAATCACGAAGACGTGATTAGCAAATCTGTAAAGCCTCCGTTTAAACCGATTTTCTTGTAAAGATCATCTAGGTTTTCTGAACTCAGCCGTTCAGGCAAACCCGTACCGCTAAGGTCGATGAACTGCGTGTATTGACCGCCCAGTACCGCCTCTTTAAACAATTGAAACGAGCCGAGGCGACTCATCCCATAGGGCCAAAACTCAACAATTAGCGGTATACCGGCGGCCAAGGCGCTTTTTGCTCCCGACAGGATATAACCCTCGTAACCTTGGGTATCCATCCAAATCACCGCGTCATTCTTGTTTAATTCGCTGCATACTTTATCGAACGGCTCTGACTGCACTACGATGGTCGATCGGTTAATCTCGCCATGCAAACCTGGCTCGGTCGACAGGCGGACGCGGTGATCTCCGTAATTCGATTCTGATAATTCAAAGACCAGCTCTTCGCCGGCCTTTGCACCCAACGCGATATTAAAGGTTGAGATACGTTGATCCAGTCCGTTGAGGTGAATGTTGGCTTTCAAAATTGAGTAATTGAAAGGCTCAGGCTCAATGGCAATTGCCGACTTAAATATGCCGCGTTTGACCGCAGGTATGCAAACGGTGCCGATATTTGCACCAACATCTATCAATAAAGATTTTGTATGGTTCGGCCCAAGCAGTTTGATAACTTGCGCGACATTATCAGCGTCTTTTAAGCCTTGGGCATATACCATTCGACCAATAGTACTGTCGCAAGTAGAGACAATAAATGTCTCTTGACCTGTGTTAGCTGCTAGCATGCCTCGCGTTGGTGTGGTGTCGAACACTAGTTTTTTGACCAACTGCGTTTTAAAGAGAGGTTCCCATAGAACAACTCTCAGAGATTTGAATACTAGTTTAAGCCCCACATAACTGAACTCAATTAATTTCCGTTTGAGTTGAACAATAAACGGTATTTTTTTTAGAAGTAACTTTACGGTTTTGACGGGTGAACTATGCATATTCAATATAAAGACTTGGTTAACGAGTGCGCAGTTCGAATTTTCAACTTTTGCCTGTAAAACTCTTTTAGCGTAAAGGCTAAAAGTTTCATCCATCCTTGTTTTTGATGGAGAATAGAATCAACATTCTCGTACGTAATGTGCTTAAAACCCAGAAGCGACACCCAAAAAATCTGTGTATTGCTGAGGATACCTTCAAATCCCCAGCGAAGGTAGGCTAGCGAGCTCTGCGACTGACCTGAACAAAGTATATTTGATAATCCGACCAGTTCTTGCTCGCTGAAAAGGGATACGTCAAAACCTTCATGGGTATCTACGACAGTTTTGATAATAATATCTGCGATCCACTGTGCATGAGAGGTGTACGGTGAGCGTGGAACGTATTGATTTAATTTGCCAATTAAGAACGAATGCTCAGCCTTTGTGCACGAAAAAAATTGAATAGTGAATGCGTTGAATCTTGCTGGCAACAATCCTAAAATAGGAGTCAATGACTGGAAGTAGGGTTGATGGAACTCTAACAGTGACCCATAAAGAACTGATCGATTTTTAGAAAAAAAATCGATTTTCGACAACATAATTGTATCGGCATCCCACATCACTATGGGAAGGCTGTGGGCATTTTGCTCAATAAGAAATGAAATTTTTAAAACTTGCTGGTAATACCAACCTAGGCGCGTACCGGTATACGTTTTACCGGTTTTTGCACTGAAATACTCGTTCGCTCTAACCGAAAAGTTATCGAAACTGATCAGAGTGTTTTCTGGAATTATTTTTACATTTGAAAAAACCTGGAATTCTTTAGAAAATAATTCAACGGCTGAGTTAGGGCATATTATTGAAAAATCAGGATTACCATAAAATCGGTTAACTTGAGGTATGGATCTCTTGAGAATGGGAATATTGTTTGGCAGGGAAACCGTAAAGAAATTGTGACGCATAGTTATTTTTTATAATGACGCTAATTTGTAAGATCCTGAAATCAGTAATCAAAATACCACATTAAGTCAATTGGTAGGACACGATGAACGTTACAATATGTGCCAGAGTCATTGGCTATCAAGGAAATTGTGAATACAGTTACTAAAGTGTGTTGGGGATGAAAGAGCAACGAACCCAAGCGCTTTTGCCTTTACTGCGTCGCCTTTGGCAACACATCAGTTTACGCCGGCGTAGACAGTTTGCTTTGTTATTTTTATTGATGGTTGCTTGCTCGATCGGTGAAATCGTAAGCATAGGAACGATCCTGCCATTTCTGGCCGTACTGATCTCACCCGAGAGATTATTCGATATACAGTTTGTAAAAATAGCAGCGACGTACTTTGGCGTGACAGAGCCCAGGGACCTATTGTTTCCCTTAACAGTTTTATTCTCTTCCGCGGCATTATTATCTGGCGCGTTACGGCTGTCTTTACTGTGGGCTCAAACTCGGCTGAGCCAAGCGCTAGGCGCGGATCTTAGTATTAGCATTTATCGAAGAAGCCTTTTTCAGCCTTATGAGGTACAGATCTCGAGAAATAGCAGTGACTTGATTGCGGGTATTTCAGGCAAAGCCAGTAACGTCGTAAATTGCGCAATCGTTCCAATCCTAGTGATTGCTAGTTCATGTTTGATGTTATTTGCGATTATTTCGACATTGATCGCACTTGAGCCTAAAGTGGCGCTAATGGCTTTTGCAGGGTTTGGGCTGATCTACGGGGCGGTGAGCTTAGTTGTAAAAAAACAGCTTAAAGTGAACGGAGAAAGAGTCAACCGAGAGTCAACGCAAGTCATTAAAGCCTTACAAGAGGGATTAGGAGGAATACGAGACGTTCTTATTGATGGAACTCAAAATATTTATTGCGATGTGTATCGAAAGGCCGATGTTTCGCTCAGATCGGCTCATGCAAGCATTAGTACGATTGGCAATAGCCCAAGGTTTGTAATTGAGGCGCTTGGTATAGTTTTAATTGCAGTGCTTGCTTATGGCTTGGCGAGCAGAGAAGAAGGTGTCGCTGGTGCCGTTCCTTTGCTAGGTGCCCTCGCACTAGGTGCGCAACGTTTATTACCAATCCTGCAGCAAGCTTATTCGAGTTGGGCAGGTATGGTCGGCGGCCAAGCCTTGTTGGCAGAGGCGCTGGACTTGCTTGAGCAACCCCTTCCGCCTTATGTAGACCAACCGATACCTAGCCCGATCCCGTTTCGAAGCACTATCAGCGCCGAGGCGCTATCGTTTCATTACGCTGCTAAAAATGTGAATGTAATTGAGAATATTAGTTTCACAATACCTAGAGGGGCCCGCGTTGGGATTATTGGCTCAACGGGTAGTGGTAAAAGTACGCTGCTCGACATCCTGATGGGGTTACTTACACCAACTTCAGGCTGCCTGAAGATAGATGGCAAGACTGTGACAGAAGAAAACTATCGATCATGGCAGGCGCACATTGCACATGTGCCCCAAGTGATTTTTCTTGCTGATACCTCGATCGCTGAAAACATTGCTCTTGGGTTACCTGCCACCGAAATTGATCTGACTAGGGTGAAGCTTTGTGCACAACAAGCCCAAATCGCTGAGACGATTGATTCATGGGATCAAGGCTACGGCACAAGTGTGGGCGAGCGTGGAGTGAAGTTGTCAGGAGGCCAACGCCAAAGAATTGGGATCGCGCGCGCGCTTTATAAGCGGGCAGACGTCATTATTTTTGATGAAGCGACAAGCGCCCTAGACAATGAGACAGAAACGGCTGTAATGCATTCGATCAACAGCCTTTCAACTGAGCTAACGCTCATTATGGTTGCTCATCGGTTAAGTACACTGAAAAATTGTACGCATATCATTAAGATTAATAACGGGCGTATAGAGCGCGTTGGATCATACGCAGAAATTATCGGCGAACAGGCGCTGCATGGAAGTTAAGCCCTATCTTTTCGAAGCGATAACATGATATCCCATGCACAAAGTATCTATCGACAGTGCTGTTTTTTTTCTGGTTGAATAAAATAAGAAAGCTGGCAAAAGCAAGATTTTCGCAAATATGGAATGAGTCGAAAGCGTGCGAGCCAATTCAACTGCCAACCAACTATTGTAGTCACCCACTGGAGAGATACTTTCGATCTTCAGGCCGTGCTCTGTCAAAACCTTTTCATACCAGCGATCGCTAAAGCCTGAGTAGAAAAAATACGGATCAAAGTGTCTGAGGCAATTGCTTGGTGCCGTGAGGATCAGCTTGCCATTTTTTGAGAGTAACCGCGAGAACTCTTTTACTGTTTCATTGGGGTAGGGAATATGTTCAAAAACTTCCGTACATAAAATCACATCAAAAGATTGATCCGCAGCTTCAATATTCCAAATATCGCCTACATAATCGATTTGACCATATTGGTAGTTTGCGAGACTATCTGGGCCTTGATTACTGAGTACTTGCTTTTCGTCAATTGTGTACTTGCCGAAATCCTGGCTCTTATAAATCAGATGGTCGCAATATTTTCTGTATCGCTGGCTACCACAGCCAGCATCGAGGATCTTACTATTTTTCTCCAACTGAGCTAACTGCGCGGTGATGAAGGTATCGCGTTCAAATTGGTTATTGAGTTGCTGCTGTATTTTTTTGTAAAAAGAGCGAGACTTCACAAATTTAGCTAACTGCTTCAACATAGAATTCCTTTATTTTCGATCTAAAAGCCGAACGATTTATTTGATTTGGCAGGCTTTAGGCAGCATCAGCATGAGTGTGTGATCAACCGGCACAAAGACCATGCTTGGTGTCGAATATTTCTTATAAATAAAGTAACCCGCCGGGGCAACAAATGATTCGACCTCTTCATTTGGGAACAAGCGCAAAATCATGACATCGAGGTCTTTTTGCTTTTCTTCAATGGGCAGAATATCGGGGCGAATCATTTCATACGCTGGGTGCATGAGCGGATTGTCAAAAGGCAAAACTTGATACTTTTTAAATGGACTGATGACGTGAAGAAACACGTCGATCGAGTAATTGAAGTGATATTTCACACCACAATTTAGATTTTTGATCGACGCCATGTCGTTTGATAACTGGGTGTAGTACTCGGTTACAGGCTCGGGCCAAAGTTGGTATTTAAAAATAGCAGGCTCACGCACCATTTTTGCATTTGATATTGTTTCATTAGAGGGCACGAAGTAATTGCCAGACTCAACTGTTGTTGGAGGTAAGACAAATATAAAAACGATACTCGTTAAAATAAAAAAGATGTGATCCAATTTTATTTTTTTAAGTAAGACATAAACAATGATCAGGCCAATAATAGAGCCTGTTGCGACTCTGAATATTTCGGGTAAATGCAATATCTGGCCCACACACAGCAGTGATAGGATCGAGGTCTTTGCTAAACCCGCTTGCTTGGACAGGCTAGATCGTCGAAAGAGGAGTACCAAGCAAAAGATGACGTTGACTAATATCATCAAATAAATAACGATTAGTCGTAAATTTAGTTGAGAAAATCCCCAGATAGCTATTCTAATGAAGCTATCAAATATACTTACCCTATCCATATGTTGAAACATTTTCGGTGTTGCAACAAACGGTAGCGTCCAAGATAATCCGAACCAATATCCGGCTAAATCATTGGCGGTTAAATAAATGCCAAAGATACCCAAAGGAAGAAAAAAACCACCCATCGAAAAGAAGAATTGTGAAAGGCTGGTGCGCCAAGTGGCGTGGTTTGCATAGAGATTAATTCCAGGTGCGATAAGTAACATAAAAATTGCTACCGCGACATATTCTGATCGAGCCAACGCCGCCAACGAAAAAAGTAAACCGCTAGTGAAACTTTCGAGTTTTGTTGGACAATCTTTGGCTAGATAAAAAGTCCCGCCAATCAAAAATGGAAACGCAATGTAGTTTGGCCATGGATAAATAACAACGGGGTGTATCAACACACAGCTGCACAAAACATAAAAAGAAAGTCTTGGGTCTTGCGTTAAGCCGACCGCCAAACGAAATAAAATCCATAAACCTAACCCATAAAAAGCGATCGTAACGACTTGAAGTGAAATCAGGCTTTGCGACGTTAATTCAAAAAATGCGCCCTGAATGAGTGGCGTGAGAATTCCGTAGCCAATTCCAATATCGCGGTAGGGGGCTAGGCCACCAAGCAGATCTTTGGTATAGCTCAGCATGAGCCCCCAGTGGTGAGGGTCTACAGAGTAAATCCCCTGCCAAAGTGAAAAAATGCCGGAGAAAAAAATAACTAAAATCGCCGCTAAGCTGTAACTCCGATAGGGTTTATGGTTCAAAGCTTTCTCCGCCTCGGGGCATAATTTATCTCAGATGCGCAAAGGTAGTTCGTGGGGTCACCTAAGCCGTTTTAGCACTCATTGCTAAGCGGCTAACAACTTGGCATTGCTGATCTTCAGTTAGGCCGACAAAGAGAGGTAGCCTCACAAGTCGCTCGGACTGTAAGTCTGTTATGTCGAGACTTCCGTGCGTTCTTCCGTAGCGAACTCCAGCTGGGGACGAATGTAACGGGACGTAATGGAAAACAGCACTGATTGATTGCATTTTAAAGTCCTTTAGTAAGGCTTCTCTTTGGTGCGCAGAAGGCAAGAGCACATAGTAAAGGTGGCCGTTGTGTATGCAGTCACTAGGCACAATGGGTCGACGCAAAAGGCCCGCCGCTTCGAGGGGCTCGAGCAATTGATGATACCGCTGCCAGCTTGCTATCCTTTGGTCTGTGATTCGTTGGGCATCTTCGAGTTGTGCCCATAAAAAGGCCGCAATCAACTCACCCGGTAGAAACGAAGATCCTATGTCCTGCCAAGTGTACTTATCAACCTCACCCCGGAAAAATCGGCCCCGGTCGGTACCTTTCTCTCGAATGATCTCAGCCCGCTGTGCTAAGTTTTTGTCGTTAACAATAAGTGCACCACCCTCACCAGAGATTACGTTTTTTGTTTCGTGAAAGCTTAGTGTGCCGAGGTCCCCAATGGAGCCAAGGGGTTTGCCTCGATAGCTCGCCATCATCCCCTGGGCTGCGTCCTCAACAACCTTAAGGCCGTGCTTACGGGCAATACTCATTAACCGATCCATATTGCAGGCAACACCCGCGTAATGAACGGCGACAATTGCCTTGGTTCTTGGTGTTATCGCATCTTCAATTTTTTCTTCATCAAGATTTAGCGTGTCTTCTCGTATGTCAACAAATACCGGTACTGCTCCACGCAGAACGAATGCGTTTGCTGTTGATACAAAAGTATAAGAGGGCATGATTACTTCATCACCCTGCTCGATGTCCAGAAGAAGGGCTGTCATCTCAAGAGCAGCAGTACACGAGTGTGTGAGAAGTGCTCTTGCGCACCCAGAGTGCGCTTCGAGCCATTCGTGACAGCGCTTGGTAAACGGACCGTCACCTGCCAATTTGCCATTGAAATGAGCTTCAGCGATGTAGAGGAGTTCTTTCCCCGTCATATGGGGAAAATTAAATGGGGTGCGATCAAATGGAAGATTGCTCATCGACTTATTCTCCCTCTTACAAATGGCTTTGAAGCATTAACGGGAAATGTCGGGACAAGCTTTATAGGGACATGTGCTAAGGACATGATTGATTCTATTAGGCGGTTTCAAGTGTGAGGAGAAGTCTTCGTCAGGACTGCTTACATATAAGTAAACTGGCAGCGCTTAAATGAAATTATTGACCGCGGCGAATTTTATTTTAACACCTCATGTTGGGAATACGGTCGCCACAGATCTAAGGCAAACAAGACTAAAAAGAGAAACCTTAATTAGGATGCAGGCTGCAGCTATTATTAATATATGGATTATTTCTATCAATTCCCTATGCGCTGAAGGACCACCAGCCGAGAGCCTCCGATGGGCAGTGGAACGCCAATCTTGATCAAAAGAAACTCTATTCGCATGATGGCGCTCAGAGTGCGGTCGAGCAAGGGGTTAAGCGCTAGCCCCTCGCTGCCGTCTGTGTGAGCCGAACTTCGCGCTGCTAGGCGAGAGGCTAACATCAAAGGCAGGAGCAGGGCGACGAAGGATGTGCTGCGCACAATCCGGAACCCAGCGGCCTCCACTTTAGTGTGTAGTTCGGTGGCACTATAGCGCCGTTGGTGACAGGCGACTTCGTCCACCGGACTCCAGAGCCACATATGCTGTGGAACAGTGATCACACAGCCCCCCCCTGGTTTGATGGCGCGGTGGAAGTTTTGCAGCACTAACTCATCTTCAAATATGTGCTCGATTACATCGAATGCCGCTAGCACGTCGAATTCGGCTTCGTAGGGTAGCTTGCGCGCGTCCATCTGAACCAATTCAACGTTAGGCAGGCGTTGGCGAGCGAAGGCAAGCCCCGTAGTGTAAATCTCACTGCCAACTACTTTAGCATTGGGAAATGCTCGAGTGATATCTTGAAGCACAAATCCAGTGCCGCAGCCGACTTCGAGCAGTGACTGGAATCGAGGAAAGTATTTGTGCAGTGCCCACAGTACTATCGTGTTACGGGCACGGAACCAGAAGCTTTTCGCCTCTAATCGCGCCAAGCCTTCGAAGCTGTTCTGCGGAAATCCATCGTTCTGTCTCGCCAGTTCAGGCGCCCAAGCGAGAAAGTCATCAACCTGCGCTGGCACAAAGCCACATTTCGAGCAGCCGTTCTTCACATGTATATTCTTGGCACTGCAGGACGGACACAAAAGCATGGAAGGCTCACAAGAATAGGAATAGTTCAGAAACCTAAGTTGCAGAGATAAGAGGTCGAGAACACCGCTTGCCGTAATTAAAATTTTTCCTCTTTACCGATTCATATGTAAATGAACAACTGTGACATTATGATGGAGGAGAATAGAATAGGTTCAGCTGCTCTCGAGTATGGCTAAACCGAACCCCGTTATTCCATATCCATTGCCGTTATAGAGCATATACCGAGCGCCCTTGTGATCGAAGACAAACGGATATTCGATCATTTCAGAATCCCACCCGGTTGGGGAAACATCAATGCCAACACTATTCAAGTCCAACGTCCAAGTTATTCCATCTTCTGACCTCGCGTAGCCGATACGGTATTTTTCGCCAGCCCCGCTACGAAGCGAAAACCACATCTCAAAATCGCCGCTATTATTTCGAACTGTGGTTGGTCTTGAGAATGCTTGTGCAAGCCCGAGCTGATAAGGTACGGCTAGACCCATCCGACGCCAATTATTACCGTCGCCTGACGTAGCATGTTGAATGACATGCAGCATCTCACCATTGCCGGCATTCCATGTGAGTGTTGATCCGTACCACATATCGAACCCACCCGATGGCCTCGCCTGCACCCAAGGGTAAGACAAGCTGATAGGGTCGGTGGAGTCGCTGCCCATAAAAGGCTCCTCACTTTCAAGTTCAAGGGTGCACTCCGGGGTCACGATCAGCCGACCTATATCACCTCTCCAATGGCCATTAGGTGGATTCTGCCATCCCATGAATACCATATATTGCTTACCGTTCGCGTGGTAAACGTTTCCAATGCTAACGCCGTCAGAGTAAAAGCTACCAACTGATCCGTGCTCGAAAAATGGAGAGAAATGTTCATTGACAACTACGCGCTGAACAATGTCAATATCAACCGCACCCACAGAGGATCGATTCTGTTCGTCGCGGCCACTAAAAAAGATGCGGTAAACATCACCTGCAATGCATATAGGCAATGGGTTGGCAGCATGTGAGATTAGCTTTGGATGTCGACTAATTACGTTAGGGACATAAATCCGACCTAGTTTTTTCCAAATCTTAGTCATATACCTCTCAACCTTGTACTGGGCACCTTTGATCGCTCAGTAACTGTCCCAATATAGACACCCTCGGGGGCCGCATCTGAGAGCAGTAGCGCTCCAGCCCCGACAACACACTTATCCCCGATTTTTATACGATCACGCAATGTCGCGTTTACTCCGACGAAACACTGCTCACCAATTTCCACCCCACCAGAGACGACAACATGCGATGCAATGAAGGTGTGATCATTAATCACTGAGTGATGACCAATGTGGTTACCGCTCCACAAAGTTACATTATTGCCGATCGTTACAAACGGCTGAATAGTGTTGTCTTCAAAAATAAAACAGTTTTCGCCAATTTTTCTATCATTGAGCACAGTTGCGCGTGAGCTAATAAAGCTCGCTAGTTTGTAACCTTTCTCCTTTGCAGCTAGAAACTTTTCTTTCCGAATTGCATTCAGCTTCGAGTAGCCCAACGCTACGAAAAAATCGTTATTCTCCGGCGGATATGCGTTGATGACATCCTCAAATGCAACAATGGGTAAACCGCAGAAATCAGGCGCTTTGATGTAGCAGGCGTCGACAGTGAAAGCAACAACCTCATAATTGGAGTCCACACTAAAGTAGTAATGTGCAAGCTGAGCAACATCACTAGAACCAAAGATTACAAGCCGCTTTTTCATGACCTTATCCTCATCAGAATAGTGAACGCATAAAACCGAAAATCATGAAGCGATGCAACTCAGCGGGAGTAATAACGCATACGCAAATCAAACAATTAACAAAGATCCGCGTGCCTGGCATATCTGATAACAAAACAGCTACTGACACGCTCATTGACCTTTTGTCTTAAGCTGTTGTGGCACAGCCTCGAAATACAGCACTAATGAATTGCTTGAAGAGGAAAACGCCTTCTGCAACCAATACAGCGGAAGTAAAAAAAATCTATTCAGCACCAAGGATAGAACGCTAGGGAATGTAGTTTTGAATCGAACATCACGAATTCCGGATGCTTTTGTTTTTTCAATTTCAGACATTAATAACTTAGATTTTTCAGCACGCCTGACAAGAAAGTTCGAAATAGGAAGAAGAATATTTGAGATAGGATAAGTCAGCCCAGCAAGATGTCGAACCTCATATCCATTGTTACCTGTTAAATCAAGCACACTGTCTCGAGTGTATCTTCTGTAATGACCGGCAATGTCGTCTTCTATTCCCCAGTGAGCGGGAGATGATGGTACGAAACCTATCATTAATCCGTCATCGCACAATAAATCAGAGGAGCGTTGCATGAATTTATCAGCCATATCGTCACTCAAATGCTCAATGACCATGCACGAGATAATTAGATTAACTTTTTTGAGCGAACCTTCGTCAATGGACAAAAAGTCTTCAGTTTCGGCATCATATCGGCCAGCTGAAATTTCTCGCGAGAAGCGGCGCCTGATCAGTTGTATAGTGCGTGGCTCAAGATCATACGATATTCCCTCCCACCCGAGCTGTAAAAGCAAACGAGAGATCTCGCCGGCACCTGGTCCTACTTCTATAAAACGCCCTGGCGGAATATTGGTCAGGCGTTCTTTTAAATACATCAATTGCAAAATAGTTCCGGGCGGAAGTACGCTCATCTTAACTCCTTGAGCCGAGGTCTCACTATCGGACCCTGTCATTCAAATAATGATCAATTGAAGTAGGTTCTTGAAAGTTAAATCCAAAAAGTTCTTTTTGAGCTTGATCAAGGTCAACCTGAAGCAAGAGATCTGGTAGCTTTATCTGCTGTTTAAAGTATGGAATGGTATAGACATGATTAACCGCTCTTCTCTCGTTGTCTGTCCGGTTGAAGCCACCGCTATGGAAAAGCATGCAATCCAACAAAATATACTGGCCCGCCTTGGCCTCGATCTGTAACGCATTTCTCTGGATATAGGAGTCAGAGGGATAGTTAACTTCGCGATGTGTCGCAGGCAAGACAAAGGTAGAGCCATTTTCTATTGTGAAGTCATCCACACAAAAAAGCGCGTTAACGGCAAGAGGCGTATTAGAAACATAGTGTTGATAGGGTAAATCACGATGCCACGCACCTTGATTATAGGTTTGATCAGGTGGGTTAATAACGCCGTTTTGTTGATTTAGGATGAACTTACCTTTAATCAGCTTACCCAACACGCTCAATAGGTTCTGATTGGTGGCTAAACGAACGAAGGCATTATCCCCTTGGACGAGAGGCGCTCTGATCGTATAAAGCTCATTCGCTTTCCGCAGGCGAGCTTCGCCATAATTTTGCACATAAGCCATGCGTATACGGTTAAAAGCTTCGGACAATTGCGACAGATAGTCCGTAGAGTAGCCAGAGTCGAGAATGGCATAACCAATTCGCCGAACCTGCTCAGCAACTTCATCTAAATCCGATGCAGGGCTATCCTGAACAAGCACGCCGTAGCTTTCAGCTGGAACGGGGTTAGAAGCTGTTGTCATGAGATCACTCCGATTTTGGCTCGTTTCGATAGATATGGCGAATGATGGTGTACGGGCGTTGCTTGACCTCGGAAAAAATCTTGGAGAGGTATACGCCTTGTACGCCAAGAAAGAAAATAATAAGCCCAGAAAAAAACCAGATGGATGCAATAAGGGATGTGTAGCCGCTTGGGGGCGAGGAAACCAAGAAGTAGAGTACAAAGAGGTAGGCTATGTACAACAACGCTGAGATTGATATAAACAATCCAGAATAGAATGTATAAACAAGCGGTAGGGCGGTAAACGATGTGATGGCATTGACTAAATGACCGAATTTTCCAGATAAAGTGTAACTTGTAGGGCTAGTCGAATGCTTATTAACTAACTGAGTTGCTTGCTTGAAGCCAGTGACAATCCATAACCCTCCAATATTCATCTCCCGTTCTCGATGGAGCAACAGGGCTTGAACGTAGCGCCGTGTCATTAGCCGTGCAGTCACTATATTGTCGGGTTGATTAATTCCGCTTAATGTGCGGAACAGTTTGTAGAAAATTGCGCCTGTGACCCTTTCGAAGGCAGCACCTTTGCGGTTCCTTTGTATGCCGTGGACAACATCACATCGTTCTTGCTCCATCTGTAAATCGAATTTCAAAAGCCATTCTGGCTCTTCTTCGAGGTCACTATCAACTAGAAAAATTCGCTCCCCTTTGGCGTGAGCAAGACCCGTCATCATTGCCTTGTGATGCCCAAAATTGCGCGATAAATCAACAACGATAACTTGAGAATCCTGCTCCGTAAGTGTGATCGCTAGCTCTAGACTGTTGTCAGGCGATCCATCGTTTACAAGAACGATCTCATAATCGTCGCCAACAAGCTGCTTTGCAGTGGCAGTCGCACGCTCGTAAAATTCGTTGATATAAGGCGCTGACTTGTAGAGGGTCGCAACGATCGATAGCTTCATGCAACATGTCTCATATAGCGCGAGGAGTCCTTCCCGCAATTGAACAAAAGATCAAGAATCGTCACGCCATGAGTAAACTCACCCCAAAGTTGCGGATACTCGGGGTAATCGGCATATTCGAACCACGTAAGCTTAATTCCAAGATCGGCAAACACCTTCTCATCGATATAGTCTTTTGCCGTTGGGCCGGAAACGTACTCGGTCCCTCCTGCTTGAACACATATATCGGCAAGTCGTTCGGTCTTGCCATTAGTTAGCGTGTAGTCCCATGAGTTTTTAATGACTGTTTTGATTGCTAAATAATTGCAGATGCTCTCGATAAAGCGACGGTTGAGTTGTGAAATATGGGTATACGAGTCTTGGACGTAAAGCGGTTCCAACCATGCTGCGATTTCAGAAAAGTGTGCAGCACGACGGTAGTTTTGCACTAAACCCTTCCAGTGCACAACGGCCCAATCAGTACCGTCAATTTTTGTTTCGCGGATTTTTTGATGGTATTTGCCCTTCACCAACGCGGGCACTGCGAGCCACTGAACACCTTGAGGTGTTTTAATTTGGTTTCGGTTGCGCCAGTCTCGGCGTGTATATTGCATGTCGTCGTAAAGAATGAACTCATCCACGGACGCAATCATGTCGAAGTAACCTTTCCAAGGAATATAATTCGACTGTGAAACAGCAACTTTCTTCATTTTATTCTTAGTAGTACGGGTTTTATGTCATCTTTCAGTCAAAAAAGTCGATGTTTCGAACTTTTAAAGTGCTGGCAAAAAGAAATTATTTGCGAAAGTTGCGGGCGCCTAAGCTCAAATTTCCCAAGAATTAAACGCTTGACTGATGAAAATCATATTTTGTTCGTCGCTGTTTGGGAGCGAAAGGGTTTTAAGGGATCACTCCAATCTATTTGAAATAGATTTAAGACAATACAATATACCTTAAACTGATACTAAATTGTCCCTCGGAATTTATATATGTCAAACTTTAACTTTGTGATGGTTTCTGCCGGCTTTGAACATGGTGGCAACGTGACGCACCGGCATCTTGATGGCCACCCACAATTGTTGGTATACCCGTTTGAATCACAGTTAGGAAATCGTAATTTCAACGATTTTCTGGCTTCTGTCGAGCGCGTTCAGTATCGCTACCCAGAGTTCCCCGAGGGATTGACTGCCGAAGAGCTGTACGAGCAAATGATCGATGAAGAGATGAAGACTTTTCTGAGAAAAAAAACGGGCTCGAAATTTAAGGATGCAGATCTGCAATTTGACGAAGCCGACAGGCTGAGCGAATTCAAGCGTTTGTTGGGCTCTGGGCCATATTCACGCAGAGCAGTGATCGAAGCGTTTTTTCGTGCAACCTTTGCTTCGTGGCGAAATTACTATATGACCCCTCAAGACGGGATGTCTTATGTGGGGTATTCGCCGGCTATTGGTATTGACGCAGATCGCATCATTCGTGATTTTCCGAATGCAAAAATCATGCATATTGTTCGTAACCCGTTCTCTGCGTATCGCGATACAAAGCGACGCCCGTTTCCCCAGCCTTTAAGCAAATATCTCATCACCTGGAATATCTATCATTCAACAGTCGAGATGTATGCCAAGCAATTTCCGGATAACGTGCGTATTTTTAGATACGAGGATCTGGTAGAAGACAAAGAACAGTTCATGAAAAATGTGGCGAATTTTATCGGTGTGCAGTATGCGCCCACTATGCTGTACCCAAGTTGGAATGGCGTTGAAATAAAAGATAGCATTGCGCCCTGGGGTACCGTTCTTAAAAGCACTAAGGCCTACAACGAAAGCGTTATCAATGAACTGAGTGATAATGAAAAATCCCAAATCGTTGCGGGTACGACCGCTTTAGCAAGACACTTTAAATATGATCAAGTTGACTATTTAAAACAATACTATCGTGCTGAGTAAGCTTAGACACTTTGCTTACGATCGGCGAGAGCAGCGGTTAGATAATCATTTAGACGAGAGTCAACTTAGTTTGCTATTGCAAGAGCACAACATATTTTCTTCGAGCATTAGGCGAATAAACGGGGGCACGTTAGGGCTGAGCTATTCCCTACAAATAGACGGGCGACCCAAGGTATTAAAAACGCACTTTAGCGCAGTGGGCCGCCAAAATATTGAAAAAGAAATAGGGCTACTGCGCGTGCTGTACGCAGGCGAAAGTGAAATGAGTAGGCTAGAGTTGACCAGCGATCAGCTGGTTAGGGTGGCGTTATTGATGGATGAATTTAAATATCCTCAACACGAGTTGGAGCCGAGTCAAATCATAAGCTTAACGGCACAATTTACGGCGCAATTCAAATGCAATGCCACGCCGGACGTTATTGCGCCTAAAGACACCATGTCAACGCTCTTTGCCGAAGGCGTGGCTTCACTCGCGCGACTCTACACGAATCAGGCAATCCGTCCGGCGATACACACAGCTGTTGAAAAAAATTTTTCGCTTCTTTCAGAGCATATTGATGGCTTGCCCGTTGCGCTTTGCCATGGTGACCTCGGCCCTGAAAATATTATGTGCCAAACTGATTCAACGCCCGTAGTGATCGACTGGGAAGATGCCTTTTGGGGTGTGGAAGGATATGACTATCTGTACTGGCTGACTTTTTTGCGTAACAGAAAATATTACGCACAAGATATTTTAGGTAAAACCTCTTTAGGCAAAGAAATCGAATTGGCTATTTTGGTGCTTATCGTGGTTTTAAAAAGCGAGCTGTCTCTCCGAATGGATCCGCAGATGAACAGACAATTAAGTTTTGATCAACGTATTACCGAAATACTTGAGCTGAAATGATTCGCGTGCCGATATTCTTGCGTATACAAGGCTGCCCCAAGTGATGCGTATTTTTGAATCCGATCTAAAGCAAATTACCGAGCAAGCCACGCCAGATTTACTTGCGCTCAGACGTTCGCATATATTTCTTACTGGGGGTACGGGGTATATCGGACGTTGGTTGCTTGAAGCGCTTTGCTACGCAAATACCGTTTTGAAATTAGAGTTGAAGTTGACTGTCTTGAGTCGAGCACCTGACCAGTTTCGAAGCAATTACCCTCATCTCAGTGACAGGTTGGTCGTCAACTTTATCGAAGGTGACATCAGAACCTTTCAATTTCCGCAGGACGCCTTTACGCACGTTATACATGCGGCAACAGATGTGATCGCGACCAATCCTGCGTTAGAGACTTTCGATGTGATTGTTTCGGGCACTAAGAGATTGCTTGATTTTTGTCTTGAAAAAAGGGTTGAGCATGTTTTGCTTTTAAGTTCTGGAGCGATTTATGGCCCAATCCCAGCAACGATTGATCTTGTTTTCGAGGACTATTCTGGTGCTCCCCGAGTAAGTGATCTTGGTGCGGCGTATGGCATGGGTAAACTGGCGGCTGAATGGTTGGGCACGGCCTATTCAGCTGACAGATCGATGGCCTGCAAAGCTGCGAGGGTGTTTGCTCAAATTGGGCCTCATCTTGCCCTCGACAAGCAGTTTGCTGCAGGAAATTTTCTACTTCATGCAATAAAAAAAGAGCCTTTTCTGATCAAAGGGGATGGAACAGCCCTAAGATCCTATATGTACGGTACCGATTTGGCGGTTTGGCTGTTGCGTATCCTCGTGCAAGGTGAGGCGGGCCGCGCATATAACGTCGGCTCAAGTGACGCGATTTCTATTTATGAACTTGCCAAGTTGACAGCAGAGGTTGCAGGTATAGTGACGCCAATCATCCAAATTAAGGGCAAGCCCTTGCTGGGTCAGCCACCTGAGCGCTACATACCTGACATTTCGAGAGCACGAGATGAGCTAGCGCTGGATGTTAGGGTCGACTTAAGAGACGCGCTGTCTCGGACGCTCGATTGGTTCCGTGATCATCACAGGTGAGAAACATGATTGATGTTGCAACACTTGCAAAGAAAATTCGTTTAAAAATTGTCACGTTGTGTTTTCAAAAAAAAACATCGCACGTGGGGGGGGCGTTGTCCGTCGCCGATATCCTCGCAGTTTTATACGGTAAAGTTTTGGATATTTCGCCAGCCAGGATCAAGGACCCTTCACGAGATCGCTTGTTCTACAGCAAGGGTCATGCTTGCACCGCCTTATATGCAGCGTTAGATTTAAAGGGTTTTTTTGAGCCTAATGCGCTATCCGAGGGCTTTACTACGGATGGAAGCTACTTTACCTCGCATATCAATCATCAATTGCCAGGAGTTGAACTGTCAACAGGAAGCCTTGGGCATGCTTTAGGCGTTGCATGCGGTGTGTCACTTGCGGCAAAGCGAAGGCAGCAACCTCAAAGCATCTTTGCAGTTTTAAGCGATGGTGAATTAGACGAGGGTTCTAATTGGGAGGCGATCATGTTTGCAGCCCATCATCACTTAGATAATTTGATCGCTATCATCGATTACAACAAGATTCAAAGTTTTGGGTCTGTTCAAGAAGTGATAGGCCTCGAACCACTCGCCGATAAATTTAAAGCGTTTAACTGGGATGTCACAGAAGTAGATGGCCATTGCCTTGAGCAGTTAGTGTCGACGTTGAGCCAGGCTAAAGCTAACCGGTCGGGTAAGCCTAAATGCGTAATCGCACATACGGTCAAGGGAAAAGGCGTAAGTTTTATGGAGAACAAACTGGCGTGGCACTACAAGTCGCCGAACGACATTGATTTTCAAGCCGCCTGCCTTGAAATAGAAGCCTCATAACATGCGAAACACATTTATCAATACCTTGACTGCACTTGCAGAAAATAACAAGGACATATTTTTGCTCTGTGGCGATCTTGGCTACTCAGTTCTGGAGCCTTTTGCCGCTAAATTTCCAGAGCGATTTTTAAACGTAGGCATCGCCGAACAGAATATGACCCAGGTGGCAGTCGGGCTTGCGAGGGAAGGCTACAATGTTTTTACCTATTCGATCGGTAACTTTCCCACCCTGCGCTGTATGGAGCAAATACGTTACGACGTTTGTTACCATCAAGCGAACGTCAAAATTGTTGCTGTAGGTGCGGGTTATGCCTACGGACCGCAAGGCGTGTCTCACCATACAACAGAAGACATCGCAATGCTGCGCGCTATTCCTAATATGCTTGTTTGTGCGCCTGCGGATCCGGTAGAGGCCGCGGCTGCAGCCAGGTTCATGGCAGGGTGTGCTGGACCAGGTTATGTGCGTATTAACAAGTCAGGTGAGTCATGTATTCACGATCCTTCAGCTCAGCTAACAATAGCGCCTGGAAATTTTTTACCAATTCGCACGGGATCGTCGACGGCAGTACTCTCAACCGGAGCGATGTTGAGTGTGGTGATGAAAGATATAGAGCGGCACGCCCTAAATTATGCGGTGTTTAGTGTCCCTTTCATCGGTCACTATGATCGTCAGACTTTAATTAATCTGACGGAACAATTTGAAGAGATTGTTACGGTAGAAGAACACCAGTTGAACGGCGGCTTTGGCAGTTCGATTATGGAAGCGTTAGGTGATCTTTATAGTGAACGCGGTATCGAACGAATGCCGCGAGTACGGCGCATCGGTATCCCGAATAAATTTTTTGGTATGTCCGGCAGTCAAGATTATTTGCGAACGGTGGCGAAGCTACACCTCACTGACGACCGTAGCGACGAGAAGTAAGTACAGAATCATATTTAATCAATATATGAATCAAGTGATGAGAGCGATCAAGTTGATAGGGGTATGGCGATGTCTGATAAGTACACAATGAGATCCATCATCAAGGGGCTCACCCCACCGATGCTTTGGAAGTTACTCAGAGATACAAAACTGCGAGTAAAAAAATATCACGGCGCAGAACAAATAGATGCAATCATCGAAAAATATCTTAATTACCGCAACGGCTATTATGTTGAGCTTGGCGCTGCCGATGGGATCGGATTTTCTAATACCTTGTTTTTTGAGTTGCATAAAAACTGGTCAGGAATACTGATCGAACCTTCACCGAATAACTTTCTGCAGTGCCTTGCAAATCGATCGGACCGAAACTCATTTTTTTGCAATGCGTGTACGTCCTTTGATTACCCTGAAAAATTCGTAGAAATGATTTACGCGCACTATATGACTGCCGCAGTTGGGCTGGAGTCGGACGTTATTGATCCCGTTAAGCACGCTTTAAGTGGTTCACGTTATCTAGCAGCAGATACTGAGAGGGTATTCAGATACGGGGCTATCGCCAGGCCTTTAAACGCATTGTTGATCGAAGCGGGCGCGCCAAAATTAATTGATTTTCTCTCATTGGATGTTGAGGGCGTAGAAATCGAAGTTCTAAAAGGCGTTGATCACGATACATACAAGTTTAAACTCATGTGCATTGAGACTAGAAGTCCAGAGGTATTGACCGCATACCTAAGTCAATACGGATATATTCACAAAGAAAAAATCAGCCACCACGACCATATCTTTCTGTTGAAATAACTTCTGTAATCCCTTTCCTTACGCGCTGGGTTAAATGAAATACAAGAGCCAAATTGATGGTCTAAGAGCGTTAGCTGTTATTGCAGTCATTTTTTTTCATGCTGAAGTCGTTGGCTTTTCCGGTGGTTATGTAGGCGTCGACATTTTTTTTGTGATTAGCGGTTATCTGATAACCACTTTGATCTTGCAGCAAATAAGAGATCAGACGTTTTCTTTAGTTGAATTTTGGGAACGTAGAGCGCGACGAATTTTACCCGCGTTATTTGTTGTTATTTTCTTCTGCTTGCCTGTCGCTTGGGTAGTTTTACTGCCCTATGACATGAAACAATTTTCTGGTAGTTTAATCAGCATCCCATTTTTCTACAGAATTTTTATTTTTGGCGCAACAACACCTATTTCGATCCTTCAACTGACTTCTCTCCGCTAGTACACACTTGGAGCCTTGCAGTCGAAGAGCAATATTATTTACTGTTCCCATTCTTCCTGTTGCTCACGCGGCGCTTTAAGAAGACATCATTACTTGGGCTCATAGTATTCATCATACTGATTGAACTCTTAATGCTGCAGACAGTATTTGTCGACAAACTTTCGTTTAAATTCTTTATGCTGCCCACCAGAGGATGGGAAATTTTAATAGGTGCCGCAGTTGCATGCTACATGATAGATGCTAATAACCGAGATCAATTACCTCAATGGGTCGCTGAGTTATTGAGCGCGGGCGGTTTGCTATTCATACTGTACTCAATCTGTTTTTTTGATAAGAACACAGTGTTCCCCGGCTGGGCGACGCTTGTGCCGACGTTCGGAGCCGCACTGATATTGCTCTGCGTCGAGCAGCGAACTTTTGTAGCGAGACTGTTCGAAATTAAACCCTTGATGGCAATTGGCTTAGTGAGTTACGGTGCATACTTATGGCATCAGCCTCTCTTGGCATTTGCCAGGCATATTTCGATTGATTCGCCCAGCTTACTCGTAAAGCATTTGCTTGCGTTGGGAAGCCTGGTTTGTGGTTGGCTTAGCTACAAGTTTATCGAGCAGCCCTTCAGAAAGATAGGGCTGATCAGCACCAAAAATTTAGTCATATTTGTGTTGAGTTCAAGCATCGGCTTAGTAGTCTTCGGCGTCTCAGGTCTTTTAACAAAAGGTTTTGAAAATAGATTCTCTGCGCAACAAAAGGAGTTGTTGGCATACACGCATTACGATGTTGGAACTCTTTGGCGCGTGGGTCAGTGTTTTCTTCAGCCTGAGCAGTCTTATCACTCATTTGGCAAAAATTGTGTCGGGGACGGCAAGTCTTCACGTGTCATGGTCTGGGGGGACTCCAACGCTGCGGCCCTCTACCCTGGTTTAAAGCATCAGTTTGAGCATGTCGCGCAGTATTCTGCGAGCGGCTGTCCGCCTGTTCTTTCAATCAATCAGCCCTGGAGACCATTTTGCAAAGAGATCAATCAACATGTATTCGAGCAGGTAAAAACACTCAGACCTGAACGATTGATTTTATTTGCGAATTGGATTCTCTATCAGGACATTGATGTGGCTAGTGAATTGGCCTCTACGCTAGATGCCATAAAAAAAGAATCTCCAAACACGATTGTCGATGTGATCGGTGGCGTGCCTCAGTGGTACCCATCTTTGCCTGTGTATCTGTTGAAGAGGAACCTCTATATTGATCAAATCAGTACAGTCATTAATAACGGTTTACCAGCAATTATCGCGCTAGACCAATCGCTTTCTACGATAAGTGCGCTACATAAAGTACGATTTCATTCCGCACTCGATATACTTTGCGATGGACAGGCATGCCAAGTCACCACCCAGTTTCAAGATAAGCAGGTGCTGACCACGTGGGATTATGAGCATTTAACCGAAGGCGGCTCAGTTAACTTAGTCCAAAAATATTCGGCAAAAGTCGTTAGGTTTGTCTGTCAAGAGCTGAAAAAAAACGACTATGTCAGTGTGTGTGAGATTGGTGTTGAGCAATTTGAGCGAGACTAAGCGCAAGCATATCTCCGTGCTCGTGATGTGATCGGTGCCACGTGGATATATTTTCGATTGCTACTTCAAGCGACCAGCGTGGGTACCAATTTAATTTGTCATGGGCTCGACCACAGTCTAGGCGCAAAAGTTGTGCCTCGTGCGGTTGATCTGCATCGATTAACGTCCACGACGCAGGTCTATGCCAACGCATTGCCATCAATTCAATGACCGAGCTTACGCTGCGCGTATCAGAATCCTGGGGGCCAAAATTCCAAGCGCTTGCAAATTGATCTCCATGGTGAAAGAGATTTTCTAAGAGCAGTAGATAACCAGAGAGAGGCTCGATCACGTGTTGCCATGGTCGGATTGCCAGTGGGTTACGAATGACGACAGGCTCGCCGCTATTAAAAGCGCGTATGGCGTCGGGTATTAAACGATCTAAAGACCAGTCACCCCCACCGATAACATTTCCAGCTCTTGCCGTTGCAATTGCCGTACGACCGCCGCCTTGATTTGTCGTGAAATAGGATTTCCGATAGGCTGTGGTTACTATCTCGGCGCAAGCTTTACTGCTGCTGTAAGGATCATCCCCGCCCATGGGGTCTGACTCTTGAAATGGGTTGCCATGCTCTTTATTTTCATAACACTTGTCCGTCGTCACTACTAAAACGGCCCGGACATAAGGCATCTGACGGATAGCTTCAAGCACGTGCGCTGTCCCTAGGACATTCGTTGTGTATGTTTCAAGTGGATTTGCATACCCGTAACGCACCAGAGGCTGAGCTGCCATATGAATGACGATCTCGGCTTGCGAGGCATGCATCGCCTTGACGAGCGCATCAAGATCATTGATGTTGCCAAATATGGAGGTATCAATTTGGTGCTCGACACCCAAAACCTCGAACAGAGATGGGTCAGTATTAGGCGCTAAAGAAAATCCTGTAACGTGGGCACCCATTGAAACCAGCCAGACTGAAAGCCAACTACCTTTGAAACCGGTGTGACCCGTTAGGAAAACACGCTTACCTCTCCAAAAGGCTTTGTCAACATTTGCACCAGTCATTACCAAATCTTCCATGGCGCATCACCCTTCGACCAAAGCTCTTCAAGGTAATTCTTATCGCGTAACGTGTCCATTGGCTGCCAAAAGCCACGATGAAAAAAAGCCTGCATTTCACCGCCTTTTGCCATTGCCTCGAGAGGTTCGCGCTCCCAGATGGTACTGTCATTTTCAATTAGAGAAAGGCATTCAGGTTTCAACACAAAGAAGCCGCCATTGATCCAATTACCATCGCCAGAGGGTTTTTCTTGAAAACTGGCGACGGAGGTACCTTGTATTTTGAGTGCGCCAAACCTGCCTGGGGGCTGAACCGCAGTCATTGACGCAACCTTGCCATGTGCCTTGTGAAAAGCGATGAGTTCGGTGATATTGACTGATGCAACGCCATCGCCATAAGTCAGACAAAAATCTCCGTCTAGATGTTCCTCGATACGCTTAATGCGCCCTCCGGTTTGGGTGAGGTCGCCGGTATCCACGAGTGTTATCTTCCAGGGCTCCGCTTTTTGATGATGTACCGACACCGAGTTATTTGCTAAATCGATCGTAACATCCGACATGTGCAGGAAATAGTTGGCGAAGTACTCTTTGATCAGATAACCCTTGTAGCCACAGCAAACAATGAAGTCATTCACGCCATGGGCGGAATAGATTTTCATAATGTGCCATAAAATAGGCTTGCCACCAATTTCAATCATGGGTTTAGGTCTAATGATAGACTCTTCTGAAATTCGTGTACCGAGACCACCCGCAAGCAAAACAGCTTTCATGTTATCCTCAAACTACTTGCTATAAACGGCTTAAGAGTCTGGAATTAACTCTAAAGTCATTGAACCACGATCAACAGATGCGTGTATATGCGTTAGATTTTAAAACAGCTTTGAGATTGCTAAAAGTCGTCGTCACCAATCAAGCGCCCTAAAAATAGTTGTATCGGATAATAAACGCGCACGTGATTGATAAAGTCATAAATAGATAGGTTTTTATCGCCTCAACATTCAATGTCAATTCAAATCACACGCTCTAATAAACTGATTCACCGCATACAAGCTAAACTCAGATTAGACAAAGCCTACGATTTTCTGTCGCAAAAATATCAAAAATATCAAAGACAGCGAAGTCATCGGACGCTCAGTAGTCAACGTGCGTTAACGGTTTATTATCATCTTCAGTCTTTGAATACGCACCCATACATTGCTGAGCGCATGTATGGAGAATGTGCGCCGTTGGCCTGGTCCAACTACCCAGAAGCGGACGTCGCACATTTTTTGCAGAAACCTGAGGGTGTCGCCAAGCCCTATTTTATTGAGCCCAATGATCAAATATTGACACCTGGTGTTTATTTTGGCGCCAGTAAACCCTTTGAGATTATAAAGCGGCTGGATGATATTAAGAGTTTAATCGCTTCCAATAACTTCAAAGGATTGTTAATTGGCGAAGACGGTTTAGAGGACCAGTTTGTTCATTATTTTGGAACGGAACTCATTCATAAGTTATACAAGTACCCGCAAATGCGTTGTATACCAAGAATAAAAATTAACGAAATTAAATGTCACGCTGATCAGAACGGGCGCAATTTTTTATTTTTGGCGTCTGACTATAAATTAAAAGCAATCGATTTACTAATCGAATCTTGGTTAACAATTAGGCGGCTAAATGGTGCGATCTTAACGATCGCTTGTTCGAATATTCCAGCAAAAGAATTAGATAAGTTAAGGTCTGTAAAATCAATCAAGATCATTAAAGAAGCTCCACTCTCAGCAAAAACGAAAAAAGCATTATTATCAAATGCAGATATTAGTATCTGTTTGACGCACGTCGATGGTGGCGCCAATGCGTGGGAAGGTATCGAATACGGACACCCGATTATTACCAATACCTACCATCGGAGTGATTATCTGACTAAAAATCAGAATGGGATAGTGATCGACTTCCCCAATCAATTTTATCGTTTAGGCGAATACGGCTTTCGCTTTAATAGTATTGAAGAATATATGGCTAATGTTGAATCGGAAATGGTTCAAGGCAGATATGATCATGCAAAAGTAAGCTTGGCTGAGAAAATACAAGCGTATATTGATAGTCCTGAGCTAGTCTACGAACATTCGGTCAAATCATTGCAGCTGGCCTACGAGCAGTCAGTTGCAAAATCAAACGAAAGACTGCTTGAAATATACCGTGAAGGTATTGTTAAGCCATGATCACTATAAAACTGTCACTGCCTGGTTTTGAGACTGCAGATATCAGTCAATTTATTGGCCGTACTGATAATACAGTCAGAGATTGTGTTTTTTTTATTAATCGCGATGATGTAAAAACTGCAGATTATTGGTTTTGTTTAGAGGCACCTTATAAACCTATCGAAACCTGTCATATTCAAAAGAAAAATGTATTCTTTCTCACTGCAGAAGTCGCATGGCCCCGATTTTTTTATGATGGGGAGTTAAAGAAAAATTTTTTAGCACAATTTGCCAAAATTTATACCTGTCATGATATTTATGCGGAAAATGTTTTTTTTGGATTGCCGTACTTGCCATGGATGATTAATGCCAATCATGGCCAATCTATTTTTTCAGCACATGATAGAGACCGTAATTTTTTTGAAGCGCTCACTTTCATTCCTAAAACAAAGACCTTATCTGTGTTTTGTTCGAATCAGATTTGGACAGAGGAGCATCAGCTAAGGCTTAAATTCGTTAAAGCCCTGAAAGCACACTTTGGTGATCAAATTGACTGGTTTGGCAATGGCGTCCAAACCTTAGAGCAAAAAT
This sequence comes from Burkholderiaceae bacterium, assembly GCA_023653055.1. GTDB lineage: Bacteria > Pseudomonadota > Gammaproteobacteria > Burkholderiales > Burkholderiaceae_B > Zwartia. The sequence goes on from JAMNXR010000001.1 coordinate 158,461, forward strand.
GGGAGGGCATTGCGCCTTATAAATACCATATTGCGATAGAAAACCAGTCTCGTAATAACGTCATTACCGAAAAATTATATGACGCATTCTTAGGGTTGGCGTATCCCATCTATTATGGGGCACCCAATGCCAGTGAGTACTTTGACTCAAAATCATTTTCCACAATTGATATAGTCGACTTTAAAGGCTCAATTAAAAAAATTGAGAAAATAATTGAAAGCGATTTATATGAACAACGTTTAAACGCAGTGATTGCCTCGAAGAATCTCGTATTGAGCAAATATAATTTATTCGAGCGAATTGCGGATATTTGTCTGGTCGCTCAATCGACTACGCTGCATGCAGATCAGGGGGTTAAGGAAGAGGTGACCTTAATGGCGATGAATCAATTCAATGTAAAGCAAGATTTAAGTGGACTATTGAAAAAAAATAAATTTCGTCTGATTTTAAAGCGATTGTTATATTACTACCCTGGCCACTTACTGAAGAAAATCAGTACACGTTTATTTCAGCAATACAATAAGTGATGCCAAGCCAAGCCAAGCCAAGCCAAGCCAAGCCAAGACATTGATGATTCAATTTCGCCAGCCTACATTTTCTGATATCAATTAAATTGGGTGATTGAAATGTCAGTATACAAAAAATCAGTTGTCTTCATTGTTTTCAATCGACCTGATAAAACAAAAGAAACACTGAATGCACTCAGACAAGTATATTTGATTGAACAATTTAATCTAATTGTTATTCGGCAGGAAGGATCTGAAGAGGTCAAACAAATCATTGACGCAATATCGTGGATTGATACAACGCACCATGTTATTACCTATCACTCACAGAGTAGCGTGAAGTACCGTATCAATAACAATGTCCGAACGGGCCTCGAAATAGCATTTGCTAACGTTGACTGCGGATATTCGGTTGTTGTTGAGGATGACATCTTACTTGGCTATGATTTCTTTCATTTTTGCGATGTCATGCACGCACGTTATGCCAGCGACAAAAAATTCAGGGCAATCAATGCCTTTTCAAAAGAGCCGAAGCGACGCGATATGCTTTGGTCTTATGGAAAGTTCCGGTATGGTATCGGCAAAGGCTGGTCAGTCAGTCGTTCCGCGTGGCATACCTTATCAAAATATTGGAAGCCTGGCGTTGACCAACATTTTGATTATTTGATAGAAGAGTGGACACTTCAAGGTTTTGTTCTGATGCCGTATTGCAGTCGTTCGCTCGATATTGGTTGGGGTGCGGGAGCCTCTCACGGGCCAAAGGATGAGTTTGATGAGCATTGGGTCGCGATGAGAAAGAGCTGGGTTGGTAGTAATCCGTTTCCGATTGAGGATTATCAGTGTGTTGAACACTTGCCTTTTACATGGCGAAGTGACTGCGTGCCATATGAAAATAATTTTAGTCAGCTTTTAAAGCTGTATCGTTTAAAAGTAAAAATTCTATTAAAGAAGATACTACGCCGGAAGACGAGTAACTAAAATTAACTTTTTATTATGATAATGCCAACTTTTGTAAGTAATAATAATGCGATCAGCCTCAATAATAATGCCTATAGACCAGATATTGATGGGCTGAGAGCCATTGCAGTGTTGCTTGTTATAGGATTTCACGCATCACCTAATTGGATAAAAAGCGGTTTTATTGGCGTAGATATATTTTTTGTTATTTCAGGCTATTTAATAACAAAAAATATCTTAGGAGATTTGAGTAAAGATAAATTTGAATTTATCGATTTTTATTCAAGACGAGCGAGAAGAATATTTCCAGCACTCATTTTGGTTTTGTTATTTAGTGGCTTAATAGGTTGGTTTTATTTATTAGGCCCTGAGTTTAAGCAACTAGGAAAACATATCGCAGGCGGCGCAATCTTTATTGAAAATATTTTATATTTTAATGAGGTTGGGTATTTTGATGCGGATGCTTACACAAAGCCTTTGTTAAATTTATGGTCTTTAGGAATAGAGGAGCAGTTTTATATTTTTTGGCCATTGTTTTTGTGGATATGTTGGAAAAAAAATATAAACATATACGTTAGCATTTTAATGCTAACAATCATTTCGTTTGGTCTTAATATTTACGAAACAACAAATCAGCACGAGGGTTCATACTATTTACCACAGACAAGATTTTGGGAGCTCGGTGCAGGAGCATTGTTAGCATGTTTCCAAAATAAAGAGTGGTTTAAAAACAAAAATTATACAAAAATCAAAAGTGATAATTGTTATACATTTGATAATTTTAAGCTGCAAAACAAAACTAATATTAATAATATTATCTCATTGACCGGTGTTGCTCTAATAGCATTTGGTCTATTAATGATAAATACTAAAGTGATTTTTCCAGGGTGGTGGGCGTTAGCGCCCGTTATAGGTACCGTATTGATAATACAGTCTGGAAAAGACGCATTGCTAAATGAGTATGTACTGTCAAATAAAATACTAGTTTATATAGGTTTAATAAGTTTCCCCTTGTATCTGTGGCATTGGGTACTTTTGAGTTTTGGAAAAATTATATATACAGAGGGTTATACATTTGGGGCTAGATTGCTACTCGTCGGAATTTCATTTTTATTTGCGTGGCTGACATATCAATTTATAGAAAAACCCATCAGATACGCACATAAAACAAAAATAAATATAGAAATAGTTTATACACTGCTAGGTTTAGCATTAATGATGGGAATGGCAATTTATTTAAATAATGGATTTCCTGATCGTAATTTTGCCAAAAATTATAGTGTTTTAGTATCAGCGTTTAATGACTGGAATTGGCAAGAGGGAATGTCTGAGAAAACGCTCAGTAATGGGAATAGTTACAACGTCACCGCAAATGACGAAGTTGAAATTGCGTTTATAGGAGATTCTCATGTCCAACAGTTTGGTCCAAGAGTCGTTAAATTATTTAACGAAGGAAAGATAAAAAACTCTGCCTTTTATACAATACCTGGATGTCCACCAATTCCCAATGTGTATGATGATAAACATCCACGGTGCAGAAGTTTTATTTCTGAAATTGAAATGTTGTTAAGTGAAAATACCAACATAAAAACAATAATCATTGGAGCATGTTGGAATTGTTACTTTGAAACAGAAGCAAGTGAAATAGTTAATTATAATAATTTTAATTACTATTATGAAGAAAATAATAGAAAATACTATTTTAGAGATAGTCCAAAAGAGGGCGTTATACAATCTAAAATTGCTTTAGAAAAATATATTTCAGAGTTATCAAAAAAATATAAGGTATATTTATTATTAGATAACCCGATGAATGATTTATTTGATCCAAGAACAATCATAGGTAATAGATTGCAATTAATTGACATTAGTGCGATTAAGTCACATATTCCTTTATCTGCTATTCAGGACAATTTAAATAAGGAAATGAAATTGATCGCTAAAAGATCTGGGGCCTATTACTTGGATCAGTTAAAGTTTCTATGTCCTGACAATTTATGTATAAGGTTATATAACGGCGGTGTGCCCGTATACAATGATGATTCTCATTTGAGACCTGATTATGTCAGGAATGAAGTTAAAATATTTGACGAAATTGATATGAAACACTGGCATTTGAAATAAAAATTATTTTCATAAAATATTAATATCAAAATAAAAATTATTACTATTGGTCGAATAATTCAATAATGCCAAGGTTCTCATTAATGAGTTGTTGAGATTAATCTTATTCTGTGTAAGAAAAAATGTTAAGAACTTAAATGAAATAATAAAATTAAAAAACTTTTAACAAATGATTGTTAAAATAGTAGCGAATTTCAGGGTAGCATTTCGAAAGTTTACTGAAATAAATGAATACTTCTTTATCGAATTAAAATTTAAGAAGAAGAATTAATCTAGCACGAGTGACTTAATTTAATTGAATTATCAATTCTAATATAAAAAATAAAAATCTAAATACAAATTTAAAAATGAATAACTTACGTGAAAGATTTATTTTAAGTATTTGTATTTTAGCCTTGATTATATTGGTGATAACAGAACTATTGAGTTTTTATAATTTAATCGATAGTAAAATTATAAAGATAACTTGGATAACTATAACAATTCTTTTGATTATAAAAGTAGGATATTACGTAAAAGAAAACAAAAAAAATATAAAAGAAAAAATAAAATTAAATTTTAATAAGTTAAATAGTCAAGGATATTTATATTTTTATTTGAGCTATATACTTATTGTCATCCTCATAACTGCCATTCTTGCATGGTATTCACCACCAAACACCTTTGATTCAATGACGTATCACATGAGCCGTGTGATGCACTGGATACAAAACAGAAACGTAGACTTCTACCCAACATCAATACTTAGACAATTATTTTCAAGTCCATGGTCAGAGTACGCCATTCTTCATCTGCAATTACTAAGCAATTCAGACAGGTATGCAAATTATGTTCAATGGTTGAGTATGGTAAGTTCACTGATAGGAGTCTCACTAATAGCAAAACAACTAGGAGCTTCTATAAAAGGGCAGATATACGCAGCCGTTATGTGTACCGCAATACCGATGGGCATATTGCAAAGTACATCAACTCAAACAGATTATGTAGTAGCACTTTGGATAATATGTTTCGTACACTTTTGTTTACGAATAAATATAAAAATTGATTTGATAAGTACATTGGGAGCAGGAGTATCACTTGGCCTCGCTCTTTTAACAAAACCAACTGCTTATATATTTACCTTACCATTTTTGATATGGCTTTTAGCATCACAAATAAGAAATCTAAGTATTAATAAAGTAATTTTGCTTGGCCTAATCCCAATTTTAGTAATGATAATAAATGGTAGCCATTATTATAGAAGCTATAAATTAGTAGGTTCACCATTAGGTCAAACAACGGAGGTAGGTAATTATTCGTATGCAAATGAAATAATAAAACCAAATTTAGTGATTTCAAATTTAGTTCGAAACGTGGGATTACACCTCGAAACAGGGACTAAACTAGACAATAAATTCGAAAAAATAATTTCAAAAATTCATGAGTATATTATTACAAATATCAATGATCCTAAAATATCATGGCCAGAATACGGTTTTAAAATACAAGGGTTAATGCATCATGAGGATTATGCGGGTAATTTCTTACACGTTCTTTTAATAATATTAGGATTAGGTCTTTATTTAATATTTTTAAACAAGAATAAAACAATTAGTTTATATATATTATGTACACTAGGCGCTTACTTAATATTTTGTAGTTATTTAAGGTGGCAGCCTTGGCATAGTCGTTTACATTTACCCCTATTTATTTTATCTACTCCGTTTTTAGGCGTAGTGATTGAGAAGTTTCAATATTATAAAATAAAAGATGTAATTGTCATTAAATTTCCTTACGTGGTAAAGACTTTTCCATTATTAACTAATTTATTTGCTAAATTGGAGTTAATACGAATTGGAAATATTATGCTTTGTGCCTCAATATTATGGTCAATCTCATTTTTAATTACATCATTAAATAAACCATTATATGGTCCAAAAAGTGTGATTATCACTCAAAGAGAAGATCAGTATTTTACTGGTAATAATATAATAAAAAAATCATATCAAGAAGTGGCGAATTATTTAAAAAATTCAAAGTGTAATTCAGTCGGATTATTAGGTTTTGGAAATGATTGGGAATATGCTTTATGGGTTTTAATTAATGGTAATACAAGTGAGAAAAAACGTATAGAACATATTGAAGTAACTAACGCATCATTAAATTCTTATAATGATGAGAAAATCAATTCAACATATTCGAATTTATGCGCATTTATTGTGCCAGCTTGGGCAACAACGAATCCCGTGATTCTTAGAGGTAAAAGTTTTTATATTGTATTAAAAAATGAGGCATTGAAAATCTACATGCCCAAGTAAACAGTCAGTTGCAAGTATTATCATTTATCTCTATTAATGTAAATTTATTATTATTGAAAATTAATTGACCGCCCCCAATAGGACCGAATTGATTATAAAGATTTTCAAAACCAGGCGCTGGTGGATTTATTAAAAATAAAAACTTTGGTTTATATAATTTAATAATTTTACAGCGCATCTCATCAGAAGCGTTTAAATCAAAAAAACTAACCATATCATTTGTTCTGGATACGACATCTTTGACCAAGGGAGCAGGAAGCATTGTTGCAATAACTTTTCCACTAAAGGCAGGAATGATCCACGAGGAATTTAAATCGGCAATGATGAGATCGTCATGACCGGTATACCTTTTCAAAAAAGTATATTCAGAGAACGTTATTTCATTAAAAATTGGACGACCAATTCGAATACTGTTTGCGATGGTTAAGGCGCGCTGAGTTGATTCCTTTAGCCAGGAAGCGTTGAATATAACCAAAAGAATTATAAAAATTAGTTGCGTCAATAAATAAATATTGCGATTGAAGTTTTTGAGCTTCAGCTCTTGCTTGAAAATGAGAATTGCAATAAAAATATTAACGATTATCAATATAAAAGATATAGATCTCCCGTATGCATATCTTTGAAAAAAGTAACCGTATAAGTAAATGCCAATTAAGATAATTAATGAAAATAATAAAACACGGTTTTGTTTTTCGAAAATAATATTTAATATAATTGGAATAAAAATCAGTGATGGCCAAATATTATTTACAATATTAGAATACAAATTAATATTTAAAGCATGATAGGTATTGCCACCTGAGAACATTAGATTGACAATTGAGAAAAAGGGCCAAAAACTTGCAAATATAAAAGTAAGGAAGAAAAGAAAAGTAAAACTAATAAGTGAAGAAATTCTTTTATCTGCAAGTGCTTGAGCTAACAAACCCGTGAATAAAAATATTGTGGTGAGAGGGTGAGATAAAATCGAAAAAGTGGTGATTGATAGCAATGGCAATAGTAGAATATTTCTAGACTGTTTCAATCTTAAAAAGTTAAGATAAAAACCAATAAAAGAAAGTCCCATTACGAAGGTAGATGGCAGTGGCAATACACTTAAGAAAATGTCGCTATTGAAAAAACCACTAAATTGCCAGGGGTTATCGCCATGCAAAAATAATATCAATAAGACAGTATAAAAACAGATGTCTTTCTTATTTTTATTATCAATGGTTGAAATAAATAAATACAATCCCCCAAAAAAAAGACAGTAATTAATAATGCTAAACAGCGCTAGACTGGTTATTTGGTCTAAACTGACCGCTAAGCCAGACAGTGCAACTATAAAGGTGTATGGATTTAAGAAAACATGGGGGTCTGTCGTTAAAAACTGTGGATGCCCAGGACTAAAGGGGTTGTTCATGAAGGCGCGTATATCTGAGGCGTGCTCCCAGAAATCATCAACCCAAATCCCATTTGTGGAATTAACTGAAATTTTGAATAGTAGAATGATGAAAAGTAAAAGCAGTCTATTCTTGATCAAATAATCAATAAATGATCGAGTCAAGATTTTAAAACTAGGTAAAATATTCATTTCATTTAAAAGCTTTAAATTAAACAGTTGTAATGCTTTTATCAAAAAACAGAATGTAAAATTTACATTCTAGTCACCAGTTATACAGTCTACTGTTATGATTAATCAAACAACACTTTCTGAGGGTGCAGCGCACTCAAGTGCAAAATTAATATGAGTACATTTGAATCCGAAGCAATTGAATATCGCTCAGAGCGACTTGAGTATTGGAACGATATTAATGCATGTGCTCCCCGAGCACTGTCAGATTATTATCGAAAAAAATTAGCATCAACCTATCGCCAATTAGTACCAGAAAATTTAAACGTTCTAGAGTTAGGCTGCGGTCAAGGGGATCTGCTTTTCGCCTTAAACCCAAGTCATGGAGTAGGTGTTGATTTTTCAAAGTCAGCTATTGATAAAGCGATTTCGCTTCACCCACAGATTGAATTTATTCTTGCAGATGCACAGAATGTAGACCTGGGTGAAAGAAGCTTTGATTATATTATCGTTTCAGAATTAGTGAACGATGTTTGGGATGTACAAACGCTGCTTGAATCGTTAAAAAAATACTGTACCCCAAGTACGCGCATAATCTTTAATTTTTACAGCCATCTCTGGAATATTCCTCTCGCGATTGCCAGCAAGATAGGAGTAGCTTCTCCAAAATTACCCCAAAATTGGCTAGCCCCTCAAGACATGAAAAATCTGCTTGAGATCTCTGGCTTTCAGCCGCTCAGACATTGGGCTGAAGTATTGATACCCATACGGATACCTTTCATTTCAGATTTTTCAAACCGTTATTTAGCCAAAGTATTTCCCTTCCGTTTTTTATCTATGGCTAACTTCATGGTTGCTCGACCGCTTTTAGAGCCCAAAGTAACCACGCCCAGTGTCTCGGTCATCGTTGCTGCACGAAATGAGTCCGGTCATATCAAAGAGCTCATCTCACGCATTCCAGAAATGGGACCAGGAACTGAAATCATTTTTGTCGAAGGACATTCTTCTGACAACACGTACGAAGTGATTGAAAAAGAAATTGCTGCCCACCCAAACAAACAATGCAAGCTGATCAGGCAACAAGGTAAAGGGAAGGGTGATGCGGTCAGAGCAGGTTTTGATCTTGCGAAAGGTGATGTGCTAATGATTTTGGACGCTGACATCACGGTACCACCTGAAGATTTACCACGATTTTATGCGCTAATCGCTAATGGAGATGCAGAATTTGTCAATGGCGTTCGCTTAGTCTACCCAATGGAAGGTGACGCAATGCGTTTTGCCAATCTTATTGGAAATAAGTTTTTTTCCTGGGCGTTTAGCTGGCTACTTGGGCAATCCATTAGAGACACTCTGTGCGGAACAAAAGTGCTTTGGCGAGAAGACTATAAGCGGATTGCTGAAAATAGATCTTATTTTGGTGACTTTGATCCATTTGGAGATTTCGATTTACTTTTTGGTGCGGCTCGGCTGAACCTTAAAATCCTTGAAGTGCCGATCCGCTATCGAGCGAGACGCTACGGAGAAACAAATATTTCGCGCTGGAAACACGGTTGGTTACTGCTAAGAATGGTAGCTTTCGCGGCACGACGGATCAAATTTATTTAACGAAGGCTATGATCAATCATACTTTCTAGATCTTTTTTGAAATGCATGACGCCTTGAGAAGTTAAGTGATAGGTGTCCTCATAGAACATCACTCCGTCAACGATGCTGTGACACAACGTTCCGTCGCATAACTTATGAGTTGGCGTGTAAAGACTGATACGTTGATTTGCTAGGTTATCGAATACTTGATTGATATGTTGAGTTTTTTGTTCAAACTCTTTTTGTGGCACTGTGACTTCCCCTTTAGATAAGCCAATCCACTCAACAACTCTTGTGTGTGGATTTCTAGGAAGGACAGGCCAGCCCTTGATAACCATCACGTTGGAGATCGAGGACAACACATCGAACGTATTAGGTAAATCTTCCGTTAGTACCTTTCTTGTTGATGCACGGGTGGCAATTTCATCAGTCATATTTGTGAGAAATTCTTTATTGCCATAACCGGACCAAGCTGCAGCGATGACAATTAAGTCAGGTTTGAGTTGTCTGATGAGATCAACAACTTCACCTTGAATGACACCGTCAGCACAGTATTTTTTACTATCTTCAAAAGTAAAAGAGCTTTTGCGAGCCTGAAGAATTGGTGGACAAGAGAGATGAGAAATATTAACAATCGCATAATTCTTTTCTTTTGCAATTGTTGCAAAAACAGGCAGTAAGGACACAACTGATGAATCACCCCACAGCACAATCGTCTTTTGTGGCTCATTTGCTGCGTAACGTTTACAAAACTGAAGGGCTGGAGAGTTGAATGCAAAACTATTCAAGCCCTCCGTACATAAAGTCTCGGGCGGAAAATCAATTTTTACAAATGGTGCTGTTTGTGAGCTAGCTTTGACCACTAAACGGTTTTCTATCCCTTGCTTCAAGAACACCCAATACCCAACACCACCAAAAATAAACATTGTTATTACTAGTGTGTTCAAAGCAAAGGATCTATTTTTATTATGATGCCGTATTGGTTTTTCAATAAAAACATAAGTCGCCCACGCTAAAAAAAATGATAGGGCAACAATAAATAAGCGAACAAAACCTGTTGGGGTTTGATTTTCTAAAATTCGCGCAAATGAAAGTAGTAGCCAGTGCCATAAGTAAAGTGGGTAGCTGATGAGGCCGATTCCAACCATGACTCTATTGGATAGAAATGTACGATTGAGCCATCCTGATGGGCCAGCAAGAACAATAAGTGCAGCACCTAAAACGGGAAAAAGAGCCCAAGCGCCAGGGAAAGCACGTTGTTTATTAATGAAAAACAGAGCACATAAAATTAAAAGAAATCCAATGATTGATAAACCATTGTTTGTGGTCTGTGAAAAAATTCTATTGTTTGTGACTGAATAACTTTGGCACCAATATGCAATCAAAGCGCCAATCAATAGCTCCCAAAATCTTGTGAGCGGTGAGTAAAACGCAGCAGTGAGGTCAACCGAAGTTTGATGTAAATTAAATGCAAATGAAAGACAACAAATAACAATAATTAGCCATTTGATATTTACGCCCTGTTTCCACGCAAATCCTAAAATCAAAGGCCAAAAAATATAAAACTGCTCTTCTACGCCTAAAGACCATAAATGAAGCAAAGGTTTTGTATCGACAGCATTATCAAAATACCCACTCTCACCCCATAAGACAAGGTTTAACAAAAACCCTGCACTCGCTAACATATGCTTACCTAACTGCGCGTATTCATCTGCGAGCAGGACTAACCATCCTGCAATAAAACAAGATGCTAAAACAATCAAAAGAGCCGGGAATATGCGCAGAATTCGACGTTCATAAAAGCGACGAATGCTAAAGGTATTTGTTGAAAGTTCTGAAAAAATAATCCCAGAAATTAAGTACCCTGAGATAACAAAAAAAATATCTACGCCGATAAAGCCACCAGGCAATCGTCCGGGGAATGCATGAAAAATCACCACAATTAATACAGCCAAGGCACGCAAACCATCAATGTCTGGGCGATACGTTTTGAAATCAGATTTGGCTGAAAATGGAGATAATTCTTTGACTGTCATTCCCACGATACATTCCTGTTAATACAGCCATAATTTCAGGTTATGTTCGCGCTTATTTATTCTTTTCATAGTATCTGTGATCAAGGAGCTTAGTAGTATTCACAACACTAAACACACCTAAACAAATTAGAAAAAATAGTGCGCATAGCTGTTTTTTAAAACTTGTTGTAACCGTCTGGTCGGAAAACGCATAAGCCAGCATAATCGCTGGAATTAAAAAATATCTTCCAACAACGCCGTGTACGACAACAGCAGGATGCGGCGTCCATGTGACAAGCAAGGCAAAATAAATCAATAAAATCGACCCTAATGAACAAATCACAAGTAATAACTTGGCCTTATTATGAGTGAGTAAATCGCGGAACGTCACCGAACATAATGCAATCAGTGAGGTCAATCCTAACAAGTAGAGATACTCTTTACCTACAAAAGGGCTATCAAGCCAACCCAACATACCAAAGAAACTACTTAAATATGAGCGCCAAGTTTCTGAGCTACTCAATGTTGTTTGCATGACAACAACAAAATCCCATGGGTTATTTAAATACCAACTAACAATAGTAGATGTAGGCGCCCCAAGCTTGACGCGACCATCCACACTCGTTGTGACTGCAATAATCTGCCAAACAATGACGAGGAGTGCGGCAAGAATAGTCAGAAAAAAGTAGCGTGGCTTGCGCATAAAGTAAGCGCAGCTTGCCACCAAAAGAATCAAAGAAAACTGCTGAACACGACTAGAAGCCAATAGCAGCCATGCAATCATTAAAGTATAAAAAAGCCACTTTGCTGATTGCTCTTTGTTTTCAGTAATTTTTAAAAATGTAGAAATAAGAAAAATTGAAATTGCCGTTGCGATCCCATCTAAGCTTGCTGAAGCAAGCTGAAATAAACTCATTGGGATAACAAGCAATGCCATGACCAGATAAGGGGGGGAATAAAGCTGAAATGAAAAGTAAAGAATCCCGCAAATCACAATTAATAACAATGCCCTGGTGAGGTTGTAGGTCGCATCAACTGACATTTTCAGATGCTCACCCATCAAGAGCCCTAGTGCATGTATGCTGTAAATGGCTGGGAAATAAAAAGCCATCCCTGGCGCGCGATTAAATTCTGTTGTCCCAGTCCATTCTATTTTCTTGGCAGCAGCAAGTTCAGCGTCTGAAATCTTGCGATCAGGATTAAAAGGCAACGGTCTAAAGGCATCCATATAGCGAGCGAGCCCAGAGTCAATGAAGCCACCTGATACTTCATCTTTAGGCACCTCAAGAACAATCACGCCTTTGCCAAATAAATAGGCTCTGGTGACATGCTCAAATTCATCTGGTGATTGGAATGGAGGAATGAATGTAGATAAAAAATTGCACATTACAAATAACAAAGCTACAAATATTATATTTTTACGGCTATTCGTTTTTGTTGTAATGATCGCTGCATGTTTTTCAGTCATGAACTGCACTCATTCATTTCAAAAGCATATCTAAAAAAATAGGCACTTAGTTGAGCATTGCTTCAAGCTGGGATACGCAGACTTCTTTTGAAAAATGCTGTTTCGCGTATTGTTTTCCCGCTAACCCAATGCGGTCAAACTCCGATTCTCGTGAAAGCAAATCTTTCATCACTCTCACACACTCTTGCACATCAGCAGAGTTTGCCGAAACCCCACAATTTGCATTCGATATCATCTGATGCGCGTCACTTGTTGTATGCAGAAAAGCAGCAACGGGCAATCCAGCAGCCATATGTCCTAAAATTTTTCCTGGTACGACTGGGGTTTTATTTTGTGGACTTAAACATACGAGTCCGATACTGCAGGCATTGAGTAAATCCGGATAAATATCACGTGAGATAAATCCCTCAAAACGCACGTTTGATAGCCCTTTTGTCTTTGCAAGCGCTTGAAGTCTTTCCTTTTCTTTACCATCACCGACCAATAAAAATAAAAGATCAGTCTGGTCTTGCATTTGCTCGGCAATCATTAAAATCAGATCGAGATACTGTGAGGGGCCCATCACACCAGCAAATACAGCAACATGCTTTTGGTGAATCGTCCACTTTTGTTTAAAGTTTACTGTCGAATGCTCAGAACTATGGTGTTCAACATCCACCCAATTATGTAAAAGCTTGAGTTTTGATTCGATATTGTCTTGCTGCTCCAAAAGCATCTTTCGATTGCCTTCGGAGTGGACTGTGACGATGTCAGCAGTTTTATAGGCATACTTCTCTAATGCTTTAAAAAACTTAATTTGAGCATTGCTGCGTAAAATACCGAGATCAATTGCGTTCTGTGGAAAGAGGTCTTGGATATTCAAGATGTTTCTCACCCCATTTTTTCTAAGCCAGCTTCCGACGAGTGCTAAAGGCAAAGGAGGGCTGTAAACAACAACTGCGTCAGTTTTAATCTTATAGCGTTTAAGTTTGAGTAAAAACTGCAGTGGCATTAGTAGTTGAGATAATCCACGCACAATGTAATTGACATTATGATGAGGCAAGGTTTTGACACGAATAACGTTGATGCCGTCTTCAATTTCAAACTCGCTAAATTTTTTGTGTTCGATTGCCTGATCTAAATTGTATTCAGGCCACGTAGTAATCACGGTAACGTCATGGCCGCGATGTTTAAGCTCTTGTGCGAGCTCAAGCATCAAATGAGAGGCTGAGCGAATCTCCGGTGGATACGAGTCGGTAACAAGTAGGACTTTCACTTAGACCCAATGGTAATGACAGTTGCGGTTGCTAAAGCGCGTTCAATGGCAAAAATGACGTCCATCGTTTCAAAAGATTCATTTAATGAAACAGTGGGTGATTCATTGCCTCTCACACAGTTCAAAAAATGCTTGAGCTCCTGTGCATATCCCATTTCTTGTCCACTTGTTTTAAAGCTTTCTGACCTGCCGCCTTTATGAAACTCACTTATCCGAAAATCTTTCGAAACAATCGTTTTTTCATCGAAAAATATTTCAGTCATTTCTCGAGAGTAGGCTTTATCGCCGGATGCCGAGTAAATCATTGAACCGACAGAACCATCGCTCAGTTTGAAACTAATTGCGATATTGTCATTATTGACCACACTTCGGTTATCACCAGATATCCTTTCTGCCGATAATCGCACAATAGATGCTTTAGCGAGGCATTGAATAAAATCAATAAAGTGAGACATTTCACCTACGACGCGGCTTCGACCTTCGTCTTCTGAGTGAACCCAATGCGAGACAGGAACAAATCCTGTGTTAATGCGCATTTGTAAAACTAATGGTCCATGACGATCAGCCAACCACTTTTTCATTTGTACGGCATGTGGTGAAAATCTTCTGTTGTGCCCAACAAATACTAAAGGCAGTGCGCTAGACTCGGTAGCGAATTCGCGCAAATTTGCGAGCTCTTCAACGCTCACGCACATTGGTTTTTCTAGAAAAAGCGCTTTACCCATTTTTATTGCAGAAGAAACAAGTTGCGCATGTTGGCTGTGAGGGGTTAGCCCGACAACTGCATCTAACTCTGGATTTTTCCAAATACTATCTGTATCGGTGGATTGATTGGTAAATCCGAATTTACGTGCAGTGTGCTCAACACTCGCTCCAGAACCTGTCACCAGCGTATGGAGGACAACGCCTGACTGCGACTTTAGGGCAGGTAGAAGTAAAGCTTTTCCAAACAACCCAGCGCCGATCACACCAATTTGCAACGTGTCTACTTTGCGAGGTGTGACGCGTACTGAAGGTAATTGAATGGTTCGTACAATTTGCACCGTATTGGGATAATTCAGCAATACGCCGATTGGCTGAATAAGGTTTCCAGCAACAAATTGTCCATATACACCTTCCGCATCTTTGATTGAGAAGCGATGTGTAATCAAGGACAACACATTGACTTTTTTCTCTGCAATTAAACGTAAAAATTCTTGTAAATTACGTTTTTGTGTCCAACGAACATCGCCAATCGGAAGATCAACACCCTCTATTTCATAGATTGGGTCTAAGGAGCCAGGGCCCGCGGCTCGCGAAACAACGAGTTCGATCTCTTTTAGCCAAAGCTCATTTCGATCTGGATGGATATCTGCAGTACCAACGATGACGATCCGCCCCTTTGGACGACATAACTTGATCGACTGATCCACTAAACTCCGATCTTTACTCGTTGCAGTGATGATGACCGCATCAGCCCCATATCCTGATGTTTTGCTATTAGAGAGTTGCAACAAATCTTCTGCGTTCGTCGTAACATTTGCAAATCCTAATCGTTTGGCAAGTTCTACCTTGTCCAGCGCCGGATCTATAGCAATCACTTCACAGCCGTAAGCACGAAGAATTTGGATCGTTAATAAACCCAATAATCCGAGACCCATCACAACGACATGCGAACCAAATGTCAGGTTGGCACTCCTTACGCCATGCAATGCGATGATGCCCAACATTCCAAATGCAGCCTCATCATCCGTCACGCCCTTAGGAATCTGAGCTGCCAAATTGACAGGGATTGAGACAAACTCTGCATGTGAAGCAAACCCTTGTCCGACACATGCCACTCTGTCGCCAGGAGAAAACTCGGTTGCAGCGGTTCCGCATTGCTCAACGACACCAGCACTGCTGTACCCAAGGGGAGTAGGCGTATCTAGGCGTCCCATGGCCTCTTGCCATGTTTTAAGTAAGCCTTCTTTTTTGGCTTTATCCCAGGCACGACGAACGAGGTCGGGCCGTGAGGCGGCCTTACCTAGCAAGGATTTCCGACCTAGTTCAATTGTTGAGCGTTCAGTGCCTAGACTGATAAGCGAGTGACTGTTACGGACTAGGATACGTTTGCTGCCACACTGTGGCACTGGGACTTCACGTAGTGTGACCTCTCCAGTCTTGTAACTTTGGACAACCTGTTTCATTCGCGCTCAGCGTCTTGGCGTAAAACATAATTTTTAACAGCAGAGGACATCCCTGGAGGAAACTCTGCATCACGAGAAATATCTTCCCAATTATCCTTAAACCACTGAATGGTTGTTTTTAGCCCATCTTCAAAAGTTGTCTTAGGATCGTATCCAAGTAACTCTCGTGCGCGGTCAACACTTGCAAGCAGTCTGGACTTTGTATCCCATTTGCGTCGATCGGTATAAAGCAGCCCTGCCTTATTGCCGGTCAACTCATTAATCATCTCTGCCATTTGCACGATTTCCGTCTCTTTGGCAGAGGCGATATTCATCTCGGCACCGATTGCCTCTTCAACAATACCTGCACGCAAAAGTGCATCTACGATATCCATGACATAGGTAAAGTCGCGCGTCATTTTTCCATCACCAGTAATGGGTAACGGCTGACCTTTCATGGCCCAATAAATAAAGTTGGGAATGACGTTGCGATACTGTCCAGGAACTTCACCTGGTCCATATGAATTAAAAAATCGGGTTTTTACAACGGGTAAGCCATAATGATGCCAATAAAAATTACAGTACAACTCTCCCGCCATCTTAGAAATTTGGTAGGGTGTCGTGAGGTGCATGGAAACAAAGTCTTCTTTGAGTGGCAGTGGCGCCTGTGCACCGTAAATTGCACAGCCAGAGCCTGCGTACACAAACCTCTTGAGACCGCCTTGGAGTACTGCGTATTCCAGCATCTTGACCGTACCAAGCTGGCTCACCAATAAATCTTTTTCTGGGAAATCTACAGAATTTTGATTGGCAAAGAAAGCAGCTAAATGAAAGATGTAATCCGGCTTTTCATGGAAAACCCTTTTTAAATCAATGTCATTTGTAATGCTGCCTTTTACAAACAAGACATTGGGCAGATTGGGAATGCTCCACGCATATGATGCGGACAAATCATCCAGAATGATTACCTTTGCGGCACCCGCTTGGGCAAGTGCTCGGGTCAAATTGCTACCGATTGCGCCGGCACCACCCGTGATTAGGATGGTCTTATCTTTATAAGCTTGGTTCACGATCACTCTAAGCACCCTAAATGACATTCACATGGCTAGATTGTAGCGATGTTTGTATCGGAAATTACTAATCTTAATCGTGATGCTGTGGGGGGTGAGGTGACTACTTAACGTTACAATTTACCTACGACTAGTTCAGTTCTTGTTGACATACTTAGCATCTATTGCAAAAACGGAACGCTGCGACCCTAACCATCTGTTTAGACTACATAAATGTCACTTGCATACTTAAAAAAGCTTAGTCAGCCCTACATTTGGAAGCGTATCTTCTATGAGCGCCTCTCAGAGCCTATTCATCTGAATATCATCGCGTTATTTGTGAGCCTTTTTGGCTCATACCGGACAAAAATTGACTTCGATCTTGTAATCAGGCCGCAGCATGCATACTCGCTACTAAGTGTCGCGGATCAAGCCAAAGCGCTTGGGTACGATCGAGTATCAATTTTCGAATTTGGTGTTGCCGCAGGTTCAGGATTGATTAACTTGCAAGAAATCGCAAAAAAAATCACCAAATCCACAGGCATTCATTTTGATATTTACGGTTTTGACACGGGGGCCGGCATGCCGCCGCCACAATCCTACAAAGATCATCCGGAGATATATCAAGCTGGAGACTTTCCAATGGATTTTGAAAAGCTCTCACCGCTGTTGGACAGCAACACAAAATTAGTGCTCGGACCTCTCGAAGACTCAATGAAAGCATTTCTTGAAATTGATTTTTCAAAAGCACCCATAGCATTTGTTTCAATTGATGTGGACTACTACAGCTCTACCGTCGATGCTCTAAAATTATTGATGCATTCAGCAAACAATATGCTCCCTCAGGTCATGATTTATTTGGATGATCTGGAATATCCCAGCCATAACTCTTGGTGTGGAGAGCAGGCGGCCATTCATGAGTTCACCATGGAGCATCCAATGCGGCCAATAGAAAAGCATCCTTTTCTAAGAAGCTACAGAATTTTTAAAAATGCGCGCTGGATTGACCACATGTATCAATGTCACGTTTTAGATCATGCAGTTCGCAATCAGCTTACGCCAAGTAGATCCAATATCGTGTTGTCTAATCCATATTTGTAAATGGCTTAGCGTCTCAAAAAATAATGACCTAACCGAGTGCTAGGGATCTCGATAGTTCGGAATAATACATATCCGATTAGAATGACTAACGGTGCTGTTAATCCCACTGCCACGATAAATCGGATTGTATGGCCTAAAGCCAGAAAGGCTTGCTGATTTACCAGCCAATACACGACTGGTATAACGATCAATATATGGGATAAATAAACTGAATATGAAATATCGCCTAAAAACCTAAGTGGTTTAAGACTAAACAATTGGTTTAGTATAAATGTCCGATTTAAGACCAGAATGATAAAAAGTACATAACCCAAAATGACAGGTTTACTTAATGGAAGAATACAAATCACACTCGCTAAAACCGTATAAATATTAAACATTAAGCTAGGTTTTTCAAGCTGTCTATTGCGCAGCCAGACTGCGATCACCAAGCCCGCCATAAAAGCATTCAGTCGATAAACAATAAAACTAGGCTGGCCAAAATGCGTGACCGAACCTGGCGTTAAGTAATTGCCGAAAAGTGATGGCGTATAAAAAGCAAGAACCGCCGTCAGAGTCGCGAGTAAAACAACATTAACCCGACCAAACATCAACAGTAGCGCTGGCATGATTAAATAAAATTGCATCTCCAGAGATAGACTCCAGTCGGGGAGTGGCGTTGTTGACTCCATCCCAGGAACCGCCCCAAATGCAAAAGTGGTGTGCAAGAACAGCCATTTGAACGTAGAAAAATTCCAAACGGTATGCGGATTGAAGTTATCCAAACTCTCCGCCCAGGGCGGCGGAATCAACTTTAGACTTGCATCATGCATTTCTGCCAATACGGGCAAGAAACAATAGCAAATAATGAGTAAGAAATAGTAGAGAGGAGCGATGCGAAAAAAACGATTCGCATAAAAGGGAATCGCAGTTTTGGTAAAACTAAAACTAAAAGTGTGTGTAAAACTAATCGCTGTTTTCCATGTATAAGCCATTAGAAAGCCAGACAAAATCATAAATAAGTCGACTGCCAGGGCATGCATGCTGAGTACATAATTTTTAAAACCTACCGCATTCGCTAAATGCCCCAGATATACCCACATTGCAAGCAGGCCACGAAATCCATCAAGCGCCGTTAAATGTGATGACGTCTCAAATTTATTATTTTTATAAAGACAAGCTTCTGATGTTTGAGTCATTGATGATGGAGTGTTCATGAAAAAAGGGCATGTACGCAGTTCAAGTGCATGACTACGTTCTTCGTCGCTTTAATCGATGAATGGGTCGGCGCGGGACAGAGGCAATATCGTAGCCAATAAAAGACAAAATAAGTTGCAAACCAATTAAGAGTGGCATCGCTGCCACCATGACCGTACCCGCAGATGCTGGTATGCCAACATCGGCTGAAATTAACCACTGATAGCCACCGAATACAACACCAAAAAAGGTCAACAAAAGCCCTAAAACAAGCTGAATAGAGGCGAGTGACAGGTCTCTAAGAAAATAGTTATAAAAAATTCTTTTTCCGAAGTTTCTTGTATGTTTATAAAGAAATTCGCCCATTATTTTGGATATTTTAAGATGGCTCGTTTCCTCTCCGTATTTTGCATCCATCGGAACGTCAACGACCATAGCCCGCAGCGTATTCAACCGAAATAACATATCTGTTTCAAAGAAATAGCGTTTGCTAATTTTATGAAAGGGAAGATGCTTACATGCGTCTGCATGTATCGCTGTGTATCCATTGGTGGGGTCGAATAAATTCCAGTAGCCAGAAGATAATTTTGTGAGTAAGGACAATACGGCATTGCCGAAAATTCGTACCCCAGGCATTGATCGGATCTTCTCCAAATCGTAAAAGCGATTGCCCTTGGTGTAATCGGCTTCACCAGAGATAATTGGCGCGATAAAATCCGCAATGAGTGCAGGATCCATCTGTCCGTCACCATCAACCTTAACAATGATGTCTGCATTGTCTGCAAGCGCGGCCTGGTAACCGGCCATCACTGCACCACCCACACCTTGGTTGATTGGCTGATATAAAACGCGAACTCTAGGGTCGGTAATGACCGACTCAACATACTTACCCGTTTTATCCGGGCAGGCATCGTCTACGACGTAAATACCCCATACTGATTCTGGTATGCCGTGAATGACTTCGCTGATATGCTGAGTAACCCGATAGGCAGGGATCACGACAGCGACTCGCCATTCGTCTTTATTCTCGAACACTAAACCTGACTCCAAGTCGTGGCGCTAATACATATAAACGCCAGTTCAATTTAAGAAACATAATAAATCAGTCAAAACCTAAAGGCTCATTATCTATTACATTAATAGATCTGTACATTTGAGACAATTGAGAGCTTATTGATGTTAGACAAAGCATGCCCGGTTTGCAAATCAATCATGACGGGGGGTAATGAGCCCTGGCATTTTGTATGCAAGCATTGTCACTATGAAATGGCAACACTCTTGCCGACCATCAATAACACAGACCTGCACCGTCCGCTAGATGAGCTCTCAAGGGAGTCTGGTTTGCGTACAGTTAGAAATATCAATTTCAAGACGCTGTTGAATAGAATCTGCACTTTTACTTCAAACCATCACAAATTACTTGATGTGGGCTGCGCGCACGGCTGGTTTCTTGAGTTGGCCAAGGATCATTTTGATGTGCTTGGCATTGAGCCTGACCAAACAATATTTAAACAGAGTTTAAAGCTTGGCGTACCTATCAGATTGGGATATTTTCCAGAGATCTTGAGTGCAGACGAAAAATTTGACGTCATTATCTTTAATGATGTGATTGAACATATCCCAGATATTGAGTCAGTATTGTCTGCTTGTAATGACCATCTAAAGGATGATGGGCTTCTTGTATTAAATCTGCCTGATAGCAATGGCGTTTTCTATCGACTTTCAAAAATATTCGGTTACATCGGTGTTAAAGGATTATTCGAAAGAATGTGGCAGGTGGGGATGCCCTCACCACATATCCATTACTTCAATCAAAAAAATCTAGCCATTCTTCTGGAGAGCCAAGGTTTTCAAGTCAAAGACAAAGGTCGCCTTGAAACACTTAGTATCGATGGGTTATATACAAGACTGACCTATGCGAATAAAAAAACGAGACCAATAGCGACAGGGTTAATGTACTGCTTAATCTGCATGTCCATCCCATTGCTGAAGATTCTGCCAAGTGACATCGCGTATATTATTGTACAAAAAACAAAATAAATTATATTTACTCTAGGCGGCTGAATGATTCAATTTTGCCATCCTTTCGGTTAATCCTAAAAAGACTGGGTGATCCATTTTTAATGCTACCTGTATCAAATAAAGTGCCACCAGATTGCCAAAGTTTTTCATCACTACGGTAAACCGCTAGGTACTCATATCCATCTAAAAGGCTTGGTAGATTAACCTCACAAGACCAAACATCACCTTCAAAATATTTCTTTCCTATACTCCAACACCAAGACATCGAACTTGTGTAGGGAAGCATGGCGTAATAAAACATGATTCTTTCTAAGCCGTTAGAGTTCTGCGCAATGAAATATACTTTTTCATTTGGTTGAATATATTTTTTGACTTTGTCAGCGAAAGACTCCGTCCTTTGACGAAGCTGATAAGCTTCGCCGCCTGCTTCAATCACTCTAACTTCTTTAAAAAATACGCTTGGAATAAGTAAACATATAAACAATCCAATTACGACGTGTGCAGTCACTAAGGACTTTGTTTTCAGTTCATCAATAGCGCTGCACAGAAAAGCAAAGAGCAATAGCATCCAAGCAAGGATATAACTAGAAAAATACCTTTCAAAGGATGCAAGTCTAATGCCTTCGTATTCTGTAAAAAAAACCAGATAACTCACAAAAAGTGCAGCGAGATAACCTAAGGCGCCAACAAAAATTATCGACAGTGTCAAAACAAGTTTTGTGTGTAATATCCTGGGTTTAATTAAAACGACCGATACACTTAAAAGAATAAAAATAATGAATATAAATAATAAGGAAGGGCTAGGAATCGACCAACGATCAGAGATGCTCAAAAAGCCAGGCTTTAAAACCCTAGTGAAAAATTCACTCGTTGTGAGTGATAAGCGCTTACTTAAAGCGGGGTCAGTAAAAATACTGAAATTTGGAATCACCACATCTCGTGTTGCTTGGATTGTTGCGACATACCAAGACCACGACTTTAAAACACCTATGGTTGCTGAAAGCCCGAGTAACGAGACGAGCGTAGGGTAAAGCAATCTAGCTTTTAATGACTTATTTGAGGATTGGTTTTCAATAAAATAAGAAACATAGAAAACACCAAATGCAACAAGGGCTAACAAAATCGCTATTTCTTTGATTAACGCTAAGGCAGCAATAGATATAAAAAATACCACTGCCGTAGTTGTTTTTTTATGCTGATCATAGGCTAAAGCTAAACAGGCAGCAAAACATACGCCCAACAATTGATCAGAATAAATGGTTGAATAACTATAATTAAAAAAATACAAAAATGATGTGGCGATAATGAAAGTGAGAGAGATATTTAATTGTCCTCTTACGATTGAGCCGACAACACAAAGAATCGAAGACAAGACCCAAAACGTTTGTGCATATAACACATTTTTTTCAGACCAGAATGTTTGCTTGACAAAGAAGTACTGGAATAACTGTTGAATGGGAGGATAGGACTTCAAAAAAATTGGGGAATCATTTTTGAATAAGGCATTTGTTTCATATATTATTTTTGTACTGCTTGCCCAAAAAGAAAACTCATCCCATATCAAAAATTTAAAATCCGTAGCAACAGCAAGATAAAAAATAAGAAATGGAACAAGAATCAACACATCAGAATAGTGAGCGTTTATATATTTAGGATTTCTTGCAATTCTAATAATTTGTAAAATTGCTAAAAAGCATCCCAATGCGGTCGCTAATATTAAGCCAAGCGAAAGCAAATCAAAGAGTGCAAAAAAGAAGAGCACCAAGCTTACGGAACAGCAAAAGATAAAAGGTGCTTTATAGCGACCAATTTCTGCTTGTTGGCTAATAAAGCTTATCAGTCCAAAAGTAGATAAAAAGAGAATAAATGTTGACATAATTAATTCGTTGGTTTCAAGTCCGAAGTGCAACTTTGATTAAGCAGTCTGGTTGGCTGAAAGTGTTTAATGCGGCACCAGATGTCGAAAACACACTAAGGTTTTATTGATCTGTGACGGGAGCATCAGAATTCAGTCAGACCGTTAAAGTTTAGGGAATCCTCCGCCGTGGAACAAAGATACTGGGCAAGCAAAGTAGCACCTTGTATGTTACCCGTTGCACCGACACAGTCATACCGTCCTAGTTCAAGCAGCGATCGCATCTCATCCGCAAAAGCACCACGATGCAAAACTTCGGTTGATATCTCTGTGCAATGGGCAACGGTCTGAAGCCAATTTGTCAGCGCTTGTGCTTCAGGCCAATCGCGACGCTCAACATACAAAACTGGGACACCAGCGGCAGCGGCCTCGACAAACATGCCATAACCTGGCTTGGTCAGGATTAAGTCTACTGAGGCAACCAAATCTGAGTAGCGTAGACCGGTCTGAGTTTCTGCAATGACCTGTCGATGTGAAGAATCCTGTGCAATTTTGTCGGCAACGATATAGTGAAGCGGTTTCCCAAGCATATGCGTTGGCCACGCATCGAGCTTGATATCCAGAGGCATACCGCCCATGCCGACCAAAATAAACCATGCATTCTCGGCCACCTGTGTGTTTAAGGTAAGTGAGTCTCTGTGCTTGACGCCAGGGTTGCAGACGGGACCGATTGCAAGGGTATTGGTGAGCGTCGGCATTGGCATGCTGGGTGTGGGCAACAAGAAATAGTCAGCCCTCTGATAAATATCGCGGATCTCACGCACAATCTCGGCTCCCACCCGCGCAAGCTCAGGTGAAAGAGGCTGTAGTGCAGCAGTATTTTCAGGCTGATTAGCAGTCGCAAGCAAAAGCGCATGCTCAAGAATATCGGCCCAGTTCAACGAGCACAGCGCAACAGAGGGAATGCCTGCTTTTTGGGCAGCTGCGAGCGTCAAATAAGGGATGTCTGCCAAGACAAGATCGACCTTTTTTTCAAGCAACTCCTTAGATAGCAATTCAATCTTCTCGGATAAGGATGCATGAAGCGTTTGATAGGCATGCAAGCTCGCGCCAAGATCGACTGTCAGTGCATCTCGCATCACCATGCCAAAGTCATCGGCGACGGGTTGTAAAGCGTCGGGGTTAAAGATCCGTCTTTGAATTTGTTCGGCTGGAAAGGCCGCGCGGATGGTGAGACGTAAACCTGGGATCAACTCGCGCAATTGATTGATGACAGGTGCTGCTTGCGATAGATGACCAAAGCCATGAGATGACAGGGCAACTAAAAGATGGGGAGGACGAGGTGATGGCAAGGTGATGACGCCTAACTGTATTGCTTGCCCAGCCATTGGCGATATTCCCCACTAGTGACACCGTGCACCCATTCGGGGTTGTCCAGATACCACTGCACCGTTTTTTGAATACCGGTTGTAAACGTCTCTTGCGGTTTCCAGCCTAGTTCACGTTCGATTTTGCGCGCATCGATGGCGTAGCGGCGATCATGACCGGGGCGATCTTTGATATAGGTGATTTGCTCGGCGTATTTTTTACCATCCGCGCGAGGGCGCAACGCATCTAGCCGGCCACAGATTGTTTGGACGACATCGATGTTGGCCATCTCGTTCCAGCCGCCAATGTTGTAGGTCTCACCAATGCGACCTGCCTCAAGGACCCGTATGATCGCGCGACAATGATCTTGTACATATAACCAGTCGCGAATTTGTTGGCCATCGCCATAAATCGGCAGTGGTTTGTTGTTCAGCGCATTCAAAATGACTAGTGGAATTAGTTTTTCGGGAAAGTGATAAGGCCCATAGTTGTTGCTGCAGTTTGTCGTGAGAACGGGTAACCCATATGTGTGATGCCAGGCGCGAACCAGATGATCGGACGAAGCCTTGCTGGCAGCATAGGGGCTGTTGGGCTCGAAAGGGTTGGTCTCGGCAAAGGGAGGATCTTGAGGTCCTAACGTGCCATAGACTTCATCGGTCGAAACATGCAGAAAGCGAAAGCTCGTTTGGTTCAGGCCCTCGTTACTGCTTGCAGCGGGTAGGGTAGACCAATAGGCGCGCACGCATTCAAGTAAGTTGAACGTGCCAAGCACATTGGTCTGGATAAATTCACCAGGCCCCAAAATGGAACGGTCAACATGGGATTCCGCAGCAAAATTGAGCACGGCGCGTGGTTGGTATGCTGAGAGCAAGTCAGAGACGAGTGTTTGATCGCCGATATCGCCTTGGACAAAGATATGACGATTGTCGTGTGCCAGAGAGGACAGATTTTCGGGATTGCCGGCATAGGTCAGCTTGTCCAGGTTGACGATGGGCTCGTCATGGCTTGAAAGCCAGGTGTGGACAAAATTACTGCCAATAAAGCCTGCGCAGCCGGTGACAAGAATCATCTCGTGTACTCAAAAGATCAATGGATGGCCAAATTGTAGGGCATCAAGAAGGGACTGGGGTCGGGGATTTGTTACTCTTTAAAACTATGCATGCATCGATCCAGACACTTGAGCAGTTCAGAGACGAATCCCGAGCGGGTCGCTTGGCGGGTAGGACGCAATTGAAACTGTCCTGCAACCTAAAAGAATTCCCCTCTGAAATTTTTGATCTAGCGGACTCGCTTGAGATCTTGGATCTGTCTGGCAACGCCTTATCCTCCCTGCCAGATCGCTTGCCAGAGCTGTACAAATTAAAAATCCTGTTCTGCTCTGACAACCACTTTACCGAGCTGCCTCGCGTGCTCGGTCAATGCAAAGCCTTGAGCATGATCGGGTTCAGAAACAACAACATCCGCCATGTTGCGCCCGAGGCTTTACCCCCCTTTCTCCGTTGGCTGATCCTGACCGGCAACCAGCTGACTGAATTGCCGTCAGCGCTTTGTGATCGCCCGCATCTTCAAAAACTGATGGTGGCGGGCAATTGTCTACAGTCGCTGCCTGAAGAATTGAGCAACTGTAAAAATCTGGAACTCATTCGCATTGCGGCCAATAGGTTTGAAGCCCTGCCCGAGGTCTTGCTAAAACTACCGCGCTTGTCTTGGTTGAGTTATTCCGGCAATCCCTTTTGCTCAAGCGACGAGCAATCTGCCTTGCAAGATACGCCGGTCAAACGCCTCCCCTGGTCCTCTCTAGCGTTGCAACAAAAGCTTGGCGAAGGCGCCTCAGGTCTCATTTACCAAGCATCCTGGCAAGCGGACAATCCGATCCCGGTCGCAGTTAAAGTATTTAAAGGTGCGCTCACGAGCGATGGTCTGCCGATGAGCGAAATGGCTGCATGCATGCGGGCCGGCAGCCATCCAAACTTGATCCCTGTGCTGGGCAAGATAGAAGGACATCCCGACAACGCAAATGGTTTGGTGATGTCCTTGGTCGAGGCAAGCTATCGCAATCTGGCTAGCCCACCAAGCTTTGCAACTTGCACGCGTGATGTCTACGCGGATGACGTGCGCTTGAGTCTTTCTGAGGTCCTGAGTATCGCCTCCGATATCGCCAGCGTTGCTCAGCAAGTGCATGCAAAGGGAATCATGCACGGCGATTTGTACGCGCACAACATCTTGTTGGGTCAGGATGGACATGCCCTGCTAGGTGATTTTGGTGCGGCGTGTTTTAAGCCTGCGGATGCTGCGCAAAGCCTCGCACTCGAAAAGATCGAAGTGCGTGCCTTTGGCTGTTTGCTTGAAGAGTTGCTTGAGCGCTGCGAGCGCGAGGCCACAACGTCGGCGACTCTGAGCCACTTAAGCGCTTTGCGCGATGCGTGTCTGCACACAGATGCTTCGCGGCGACCAGTTTTTACAGAGATTGTGGCAAGCATCCCCGCCAAGTCCTAAAAGATATTGTAAGATGTCCAACATCTTTAAAATATATCGAAAATCGCAACAAAGATTGCACCGGAGACTTGCATGACCACTTTAACCCCAGGCCGTTTGCCGCTCAGCCGTTTCACCGTCCTGGATCTCACGCGCGTGCGCTCAGGCCCCGCGGCGGTCCGCCAGCTAGGAGACTGGGGTGCCAATGTCATCAAAATCGAAGAGCCGGGCGATATGCCGGACGACAAGCCGGGCGGTTCGGCGCAGTTTGCGGACTATCAAAATACTCACCGTAACAAGCGCAGCATCACCATCAACTTAAAGCACCCCAAGGGCAAGGCTTTGTTCATGGAGATGGTCAAGCAGGCCGACGTGGTGATTGAAAACTATCGCCCCAATGTGAAATTCAAGCTTGGGATCGACTACGAGTCACTGCGCAAGGTCAATCCACGCATCATTCTCGCCAGCGTCTCTGGCTTTGGCCAAGATGGTCCGTACAAGGATCGTCCCGGTCTGGATCAGATCGCACAGGGCATTGGCGGCATTATGTCGGTCACGGGTGAGCCTGGTCGCGGTCCGATGCGAGCCGGTATCCCGGTGGCGGATCTGACCTCGGGTTTGTTTTGCGCAATCGGCACCTTGGTTGCTCTGCTCGAGCGTGAGGAATCCGGCGAGGGCCAGTGGGTACAGTCCTCGCTCTTGCAGGCGCAGGTCTGGATGATGGATTTCCAGATCATGCGTTGGTTGATGAATAAAGAAATCCCCGGTCAAAGCGGCAACGACCATCCCACCAGCTCGCCGACAGGTGTGTATACGACTTCGGATGGCTATATCAACATCGCCGCCATGGGTACAGAAATGTACGTGCGTCTGGCCAATGTACTGGGCTTGCCAGAACTGATCGACGATGAACGGTTTAAAACCTTGCAACTACGGGCTAAAAATCGTCCTGCGCTCAATGCTGCCATCAATGCCCGCACCCAGCAGGAAAACACTGAGTTTTGGATCGACTTGTTGAACAAGGAAGGCGTGCCCTGTGGTCCGATCAAAAACGTGCAGCAAACCATGGAAGATCCTCAGGTCATGCACCTGGGCATGGCTAAAAAGCTCCAGCATCCCAAGCTTGGCGAAATCAGTGTGGTGGGACAGCCCGTCATCATGAGCCGCTCCAAGCGCGAGGTGTTTGTGGCAGCCCCAGATCGTGGCGAGCACAACAAAGAAGTATTCGCCGAGTTTGGCATCAGCGCGGCTCACATCGAAGAGCTCGCTCGTGAAGGTGCGATTTAAGTTGGATAAGCCAGGTATCACCACAACGGTATATACGTCCAGACGGGAAGCCACGTCGGGGCGGCGCGGCGCGGCGGGTAAAACTGCAGCGACAGGCTTAGCGGGTAGCGCCTTTGGTTCGCTCAGCGCGTTTGGCCAGGCCAAGCCTGCCTCCACGGTTTCAGCGTTTGATAGTCTCGGTCGCCCGGAAAATCTCCCGGACGAGATTGCCCAGCAATTACGCGCACGTATCCTAAATGAAAGCCTCGCGCCAGGTCAGCGTCTGCCGACCGAGCAAGAACTCGGCGCGCAGTTTGGCGTTAGCCGAAATGTCGTGCGCGAAGCCATTGCGCGGCTCAAGCTCACGGGTTTGGTTGAGACGCGTCATGGAGTGGGTACATTTGTCTGTGCGGACATTGCCTTACGTCCGTTTGAGGTGTCCCACGATGATTTGCTGGACTTGTCACAGCTGATCCATGTGCATCAGCTGCGCATTGAGATCGAATCGGGGGCGGCGGCCTTGGCGGCGACGCATCGCACTGCGGGACAACTCGAAACACTTCGCCAGTCGCTCAAGCGTCTGGAGCAACATGCTGATGATTGGGAAGCGGCAGCGCACACGTCGGTGGATTTTCATCTGGCGGTTGCGCATTGCGCCAACAACCCGTACTTTGTGCGCATCATGGGTCACTTGAGTCATGTGATCCATCATGCTGTGCGCACGTTTAGATTTAGAACGATTGGCACGACCCGCGTGGAAGAAATTGAGAACGAGCATGAGAACATTGTCGATGCGATCGCACGACGGGACTCGGCAGGCGCTCGCCTCGCAATGCGCACCCATTTAGAAACCGCTATGGCACGTTATCGAACATTACTAGGAGACCTTTGAAAATGACGACTACCAGATTGTTGCAGGGCGAAATCACAGACAGCTTGATCATCGAGAAAAGAGGGGCTGTGGGTTGGATCACGTTTAATGATCCCGCAAAACACAATGCCATGTCTTACGACATGTGGGCGGCCTTGCCCGGCATCATCAAGATGTTTGAAAACGATGAAGAAATCCGCGCAGTCGTCTTGACGGGCGCAGGTGGCAAGTCCTTTGTCAGCGGTGCCAATATTTCCCAGTTTGAAAAACTGCGCACCGCAGCAGATGCGGTTGCTGAGTACGAGCGCGTCGGTGAAGAAGCCCAAGGCTCGATCTACAACTGCACCAAGCCTGTGATTGGTCGTATCGACGGCTACTGCATCGGTGGCGGCTTGAATCTGTCCTTGTGCTGCGATATCCGTATTGCTTCGGATGCCAGCTCGTTTGCGATCCCCGCAGGTCGTCTGGGTCTGGGCTATCGACTGACTGCGATCCGCAACCTGGTCAGCACTGTCGGTGCGCCACAAGCACTGGATATCATGTTGTCTGCACAGCGCTTTACTGCACAAGAAGCCAAAGCCAAAGGCCTGATTCAGCACCTGGTGCCCGTCGCTGAGTTGGACAAGGCAGTGGATGACTATCTGGCGAAAGTCGTCGCAAATGCGCCGATCACGCTGCGCGCCGGTAAAAAAGCGATTCGCGAATTTCAGAAAGTGCCCCCACACGTCGACGTCGAAGGCATCAAGCAGATGGTCTTGGCATGTTTCGCCAGCGACGACTATCAGGAAGGCAAGCGTGCGTTTGCTGAGAAGCGTACGCCGGTGTTTCGTAATAAGTAATGCTGCGATACTCAGCGCCTCTGGGTGTTGAGTCTAGGCAAGAAGGCGCCTGCTTGATACAGGCGCTTTCTTTTTGAGTACTTGTACTAGCGATTTTTTTTACGCGTTGAAACATAGGCGGTTTTAAGTCTAATGGTTTTAGATCTGTGGCATCAGCTGTTTCCTTCGATCCCTGTATTTATTTTGATGTGCGCAACGGTGTTGTTGGCTGGGACCATCCGTTCTTTTACGGGATTTGGCGGCGGGCTGGTGCTCGCGCCATTTTTCAGTTTCTTTATGTCACCCGCCGATTTGGTTGTGGTGGTGTTGTTACTTAACTTTGTGACGTCGGTGCAGTCCTTGCCTGAGACGTGGAAAACCACGCCGTGGCCGGTGGTCTGGTCCTTGGTGGTGCCCTCCTTGGTCGGTGTGCCGCTTGGAGTCTGGTTGATCGAGGTGCTCGATCCAATGATGATTCGTCGCGTGATTGGTTGCACGGTGGCGATTTTGGCTGCGATCATGTTGGTGGGCTGGACCTATAAGGGGCCCCGTGGCCGTCTACAGGCGTGGGTCGTGGGCGTGACCTCAGGTGCCTTGACTTCGCTGGCGGGTGTCGGCGGACCACCCCTGGTGGTGTATCTACTCAGTGACAAAACCCTCAGCCCTCAGGTTGTCCGTGCATTTTTTATGATGTTTTTTGCAATCGCTCAGATTACAACAATCACATTTTTTGTCTTTAAAGACTTGGTCAATTTTTCTCAGATTGTGTATACGGTTTCGTTTATCCCGGTCTATATCGTCTCGACTCTGCTGGGGACGTATTTGTTTCACAAGGCTTTAAAGGGCAGCGCGCATTTGATTCGGCGGCTGTCGTTGTGGTTTTTGCTGGTGGTGGGAGTAGCGACGCTGGCGGTTTGATGGTGGTTGGACATGAACGAATGAATCGTAGTCAAATACATACTTATATGTTCATCGAAACAACACAAGGGAAATATCGAAGTGATGGATCCCTCGGACACACTATGTAAGCAAATCGCTTCGACAACGTATAGTGGCTATGTAGTCTATGTAGATGAGAGTGGTGATCACAGCCTCATATCTATTGACCCAGACTATCCAATCTTTGTTTTGTCTTTTTGCATTTTTCAAAAGAAAGAATATACGGAGAAATTGACGCCGCTAATTCGAAGACTTAAGTTTGACACCTTTGGGCATGACATTGTCGTCTTACATGAGTCGGACATTCGACGTAAGAAAGGTGCTTTCTCAAAACTTTCCAAGGAGCCTAGAGAAAAATTTTTGAATGCACTAAATGAAATCATCAGTTCTACCTATTTCGAACTAATAGCTGTAGTAATCGATAAGCGCAGGTTGACGGATCGCTATAGTCATCCTGCGCACCCCTACCATCTTGCGCTTGAGTTTGGTCTAGAGCGTATTTATCGTTTTCTTAAACGAGCTGAACAAGATAGTGCACTGACTCATATTGTGTGTGAGGCACGAGGCGCCAAAGAAGATGCTGAGTTGGAGTTGGAATTTCGTCGTATTCGTGACGGAGAAAATTTCTTTAATTGTCAATTGCCATTTGATCTTGTTATTGCAGACAAAAAAACAAATTCGGAAGGTTTGCAGCTTGCAGACTTAACCGCACGGCCAATTGGTTTAAGCGTACTTCGACCTAGCCAGGCTAATCGTGCAGGGGATGTGCTCAATGCTAAATATTATCGTGATAGATCTGGAGGTCACTTAGGCAGTGGGCTGAAAGTATTCCCATGAGCGGGTTGTAGGAGTCAGAAAGCAGAAGGGCCCCTGTAATAACAGGAGCCCAACGCCGGCCGCGTAGTCGCAACCCACTTATAGATATTCTAATTTATACGGCGTTGCTTAGCAACAAATACGAGCCACAGTGTATCTTCTGTTCTGTACAGGCCTGTCTGTGATGTGTTGATGCATAATTCACCTATGAAACACAAAGTTCTCTTAATCGGCGGCAACGGTCAGGTCGGTTATGCACTGAAATCCTCTCTTCAGATTCTGGGCGAGGTAGTGGCCTGTACGCGTGCTGAGCTAGATTTGAGCATAGCGGGTGCTGTTACTGGCGCTGATGGTGGTATTGCAGACTGTCCAATCTCAGCACTCGTGTCTCGCGTCAAGCCAAGCATCGTCATTAACGCAACGGCCTACACCGCCGTCGATCGCGCCGAAACGGAGACTGAACTCGCACACACAATTAATGTCGTCGCGCCTGGCTTGCTTGCCAAGGCTGCTCACGCAGCGGGCGCATGCATGGTGCACTATTCCACGGACTATGTATATGCCGGGACAAAACAGTCACCCTATGTTGAAACGGACGAGACGCAGCCATTGTCGGCCTATGGTCGCAGCAAGCTCGCGGGCGAACGTGCCGTTGCAGAAGCCTGCCCGAGACACTTGATTTTTCGGACAAGCTGGGTTGTGGGCGCGCACGGTGGAAACTTTCTAAAGACCATGCTCAAGCTCGCACAGGAGCGTGATGCGCTGAGAGTAGTGGCCGATCAGGTTGGCGCGCCGACCTCGGCGGCTCTGATCGCCGAGACAACGACGCAGATTTTGGGTGTGATTGCGGGACAATCCGCAGACGATCCGCGCTGGGGTGTCTATCACCTGACTGCGGGTGGCGTGACCAACTGGCACGCGTATGCGCGCTATGTGATTGCGCAGGCGCGTGCAGCAGGTTGGCCGATTAGAGTCGCGGATGAGGCGATTGTGGCGATCCGGACTGAGGACTATCCGGTGGCCGCAACGCGGCCGATGAATTCTTGCTTGGATACGAGCAAGGTACGTGCGGCGTTTGGTGTGAATTTGCCGGACTGGCGGGTGGGGGTGGATGAGGTGTTGTTGGCGCTTAAGCGGGATAATGGACAACTATGACCACTAAAATCCTCATCGTTCGCACTTCCTCGCTTGGCGACTTGATCCACATGTTGCCTGCGATCTCTGACATCGCGCGGTATGTGTCGGATGCGCAGATCGATTGGTTGGTTGAGGACAGTTTTGCGCAGATTCCTGCCTGGCATCCTGCTGTCAACGAGGTGATTCGTGTAGCGCACCGCCGCTGGCGCAAAGCCTGGTGGTCAGCCGAGGTACGTGCGGAACGCCGGACGTTAGAACAAGATCTGCGTGCGCGTCGTTACGACATCGTGCTGGATATGCAAGCGTTGTTGAAATCCGTTTGGCTCACGCGTATGGCGTCTGGTATCAAACACGGTCTTGGTTTTACTTCTGCGCGAGAGCCTCTCGCGTCATTCTTTTATGATGTCCGTCATCGTGTGAAATTTTGGCAACCCGCAGTGACGCGTCAGCGAGAGTTGGCGGCGGCGACATTTGGTTACACCTACGAGGGCGAACCTGACTTTGGTTTGCATGCGTTCGAGGACGAGGCACGGGTATTGCGGACGCACGAGGATGCCTATGCCGTGATCATGCCCTCGGCTAGTCGTGATGACAAGCTCTGGCCTGTCGAGGATTGGCATGCGGTGTTTGATCATTTAACTGAGCAAGGCCTACAGCTTAAGATCCTGTCGGGTAATGACGCTGAGATGCGTCGGGCTCAAGAGCTGGTCGCGGGTCGTTCTAATGCCCTGGTACTACCGCGTATGGATTTGACCGAAGCGGCACGTTGTTTAGCTGGATCTAGGCTAATGGTCGGTCTGGATAGTGGATTAACGCATCTCTCGGCGGCCTTGGGTCGCCCCACAATTGGTATCTACAAGGCGTCAACACCTGTCAGAACCCCTCTGGTTGGTTCTAGCTTTACTGCAAGCCTGGGTGATCGAGGTAAATCTCCCACTCAAGAGACAGTTTTAGGTGCATTGATCGACGCTCTGCGCTAGTATCTCGCCATGGCACAACAGGCATATACCCTCCTTTTGAGATTGCTGTCCCCCCTGATCTGGGGTTGGATGGTTTGGCGTGCTCGGCGCGCGGGCGGTGACTGGCAGATTTTCTCGGCCGATCGCTTTGCTTCCTATGCGCTCCCCTGGGATGGCGAGGCGCCGGTCTGGGTGCATGCGGTCAGTCTCGGTGAGACGCGTGCAGCGCACTCTTTGATTGTCTCTTTGTTGTCGCGCGGTGATCGTGTGCTGCTGACTCACACTACCCCGACAGGACGTGCCGAGGGTGCAAAGTTATTTGCTGCGGAGATCGCAACGGGTCAGTTGCGACAACAATGGCTGCCCTATGATTTTCCAGGTGCGACGCGCCGATTTTTTAAGCACTATCGACCCAGACTGGGCATCCTGATTGAGCGCGAGGTGTGGCCCAATCTATTGGACCA
This sequence comes from Burkholderiaceae bacterium, assembly GCA_023653055.1. Classification (GTDB taxonomy): domain Bacteria; phylum Pseudomonadota; class Gammaproteobacteria; order Burkholderiales; family Burkholderiaceae_B; genus Zwartia. Next base: position 192,682 of record JAMNXR010000001.1, read on the forward strand.
GGCCCAAGCAGCGGATGTGCCGATGATCTTGGCCAGTGCGCGATTTTCTGAGCGTGCGCAGACCCACGTGCAGCGCATTGATCAAGTTTTCTTAAGCCTCATGCGTGATACCTATGCCAGTATCGATCTGGTGTTGGCGCAAACCGAGGATGACGCACGCAGGTTGTTTGAGGTCGGCGCAACCAACGTCCAGATTGTCGGCAACTTAAAGTTTGATGTGGTGTTACTCATCCTTGCTGTGGATGCGGGTCGTACTTGGCGACAGCGTTTGACGCGCCCCGTCATCTCAATTGCGAGTACGCGTGAGGGCGAGGATGCGATGTTCGTTTCTGCGATCAAACAGCAGTTGACCCATCCAGAGGTCATGCCTGAGGATTACTCGGCACATGCAGTACATTTTGATCCGATTTTGACGCCGATGCCTGTCGCGGAAACTGAGCCTACGGGTGCAGCTTCTATGACGTCTCCTACTCCTTCGCCCTACCCGCTGCCTGCGTCACCACCACCCCTGTTTTTCTTGATCCCACGTCACCCTCAGCGGTTTGACGAGGCGGCTGCACTACTAGAGCAGTCAGGCTTAAGTTTTGTGCGGTGGTCGGCTATTCGTCACAATACGCAGGCCGATCGTGAGTTGTCGGATGTGCGGGTGGTGTTGGGCGATACCTTAGGTGAGATGCCGTTCTTTTACGCAGCGAGTGATGTGGCGATTGTGGCGGGTAGTTTTGCACCTCACGGCGGTCAAAATCTGATCGAAGCTTGCGCCATCGGGACGCCTGTGATCGTAGGGCCCTTTGCGCGTAATTTTGCGGATGCAGTGCAGGGCGCGGTCGCGGCCGGTGCGGCGATTCAGATTCAACGCTCGGAACTCGTAGACCCTGCCTTGCGCGCGGTGGCGACCGCACTCAATTGGCTCAAGGAGCCAGAGGCGCTCAGCGAGCGTGGCCGTTTAGGTCAAGCGTGGGTTGGCTTGCATACGGGCGCGACGGCCCGTATTGTGCAGCATATCAACGAGTTTGAAGTTGCACGGGACCAAGCTTTGCAGCGTCTGCATTAAGCGGCACAGGCAGTCGATTCGCGGCAGTACGTCCGGCCTCTGAGCGAGGCGTGCCAAACCAGCCTTGGCCGAGACCAAAGACACCCAGATTAATCAACAGCAAAATAATAAAAACGGCTCTCATACACAGACCCCTTATGGGCGCACTGTAATGGGCGATGGCAGCGGAGTCAAACGTGTGTGCTTTGCAACACACGCGCCAGACCATCTAACACCGGGTGAGCGATAAATTTGATGTCCAGCGGGGACAGCATGCGGCGGACTTCTTTTTCAACTTCGGGCCAGCCTCCGCCACTCACACAGAGTGTTGGCGCTACACCAAAGCGTTGACGAGTGATTTCACACTGGCGCCAGACTGCGCCTGTTTGCGCGGCGACAACGCCTGTGGCGATGGCTTGCAAGGTGTGCGTGGGATAGTCCGAACCCACACCACTCGCCAGGGGCAGGTTTGCGGTGCCTTGGGCCAGTGACTGTCGCATTAGCGCGGGGCCCGGCAAGATCAGGCCACCCTCAAAACGTTTTTCTGGGCTGAGCGTGTCGATGGTCGTCGCAGTTCCAAAAGTCGCCAATACCAACGGGGGATGTGCTTTAGGAAAATGACCGGAGACCCCAAGCATGGCGGCCCAACGATCGGCACCGAGTTGTTCGGGCTGTTCATAGCCGTTTTGAACATCGAGCTGAGTGGCAGCAGGGGCATTCCAACTGAGCTGGCAGCTGGCGGCTTGGAAGACCTCGACCAGCATCTCTGCCACCACGCTGCCAGCGACATTGACCCCCATGGCGGCACGCGGCTGCATCGGCAAACTGGCCATCCATTTGCGCAAGCGCTCAGGAAGCTGTGCCAAAGGATTGAGGGCGATCGCGTGGACAGCGGCCTCGCGCCCGAGGCTTGGGTGATACCAACCGAGTTTGAGCCGACTGTTGCCAACGTCTAGCAAAACGATCATGGTGTCCCTTTATGTGGGTGCGCAGGGCGAATCGAGACATCGCCCACTAACACGGGTACTACGCCTGTTTCCGTCATCACGCGTAGGCGACCAAGTGCATCAGTCCCTTGCGCGATGCCTTGATGGAGAATAATGCCCTGGTCCATCACTTGCACGGATTGTCCAGCGAGTGCGTCGACTATATCAAAAGAGTGTGTAAAAGCTGTGTAACCGTTTGCCGCGTAGTCGTGCAGGGCGCGTTGCCAGGCTTGGGCGACGTGCGCGACGAGGTTTGCGGGGTGAATAGAGCGACTGCAAGCGTGTTCGATTTGACCTAGATCGGCAATCTCTCGACCGAGTTGCGCGCTCAGTGCTGCCGCGCCATGCAGGTTGAGTCCCATCCCCAGGATCACCGTGGAGGAGGGGGCGGTTTCTATCAATAGCCCGGCAAGCTTGGCGCCATGCCACTGTAGATCGTTAGGCCATTTGAGCTTAAGAGGCGCTAGCGTTGGATCATCTGGCTGTGTGCCCATTAAGGCTCTCAACGCGAGACAAGTGGCAACACCGAGTGCGGGCGCAATACCTGGCAGCTGTGCCAAGGGAATTTCTGTCGCAAAGGCGCAGGAAAACATCAGTGTGGAGCCGGCCTCGTTGGTCCAGGGGCGGCCGGCACGACCTTTGCCGGCAGTTTGCAGATGCGCGCCGAGGAGCCAGGGACGCGGGGGTGTTGTTTGTTGCGCTCTGCCACGCTGAGCACGCACTGAAAGATCGGTATTGGTCGAGCCGGTACTGCTGACCCAATCGATAGCGCCAAAGCCGGGCAGAGCCTCTGAGAGTATCCCGATAAAGTCCTCGGGACTCGGAAAGGCGGGGTTGGGTCGGTCGTGGGCGGAAGGGCGCATCACCTGATTTTACGGGGTGAATTATGATGGAAGGAATCAGTCTAAATAAAAGTCGTATTTTTTGACGGATTCCATGGTTTTATGGCGCTTACTCCACCCCCCGCATCCCCTCAGGCTTCTGCGCCTGCAGCCCGTACGCCGCGCAGTCCTGCGGCACGTTCGGTGACAAGCGCGGTGACGAGCGCTGCAGCCGGCGCCAAGACCAACGCTGCAAGCGTGACGATGGTTGGTGGGCGATGTGTGTTGAAAGGAGACTGGAACGTGCAGGCCTTTGCCGTTAAGGGCGAGGTCGGCCGGCTCAGAAAAGCCTTGTCAACGGCGCAGGCAGTAACAGCTTGGGATCTCTCCGAAATTGGTTTGCTGGATGCCGTAGGCGCGCAGTTGCTTTGGACCCACTGGATACAAAAAATCCCCGCGGGCACCCAACTGACCTCAGGTCAGCAGGCGCTGTTTGATATTTTGGCGGAACACCCCTTAGAAGAAGTGCCTCCTGCGCCCCCAAGAGATTGGCTGGCATGGGTGCTGGCCATCGGGACAGGTCTGTTTGTCATCGCCGAGCATGGTCGCAAGTTATTGCTGTTGCTCGGTGGTTTTATCTTGGACTTTGCCAAGCTGTTGCGCCACCCGCTGCGCGGACCTTGGCGTGAGATTTCTGCGCAGGTCTATCGTGTGGGCACACAGGCCTTGGGCATCACGGCATTAGTGGGTTTTTTGATCGGCGTTGTGTTGTCCTACCTGTCTGCACAGCAGCTTGCGGTGTTTGGTGCGGGTCAGTTCATCGTCAAGCTATTGGGTATCGCCACGGTGCGCGAGTTGGGCCCTGTGTTGGCTGCGATTTTGGTGGCGGGACGATCTGGCTCCTCGATTACGGCGCAGATTGGTGTGATGCGCGTGACGCAAGAACTCGACGCCATGCAGGTCATGGGGATTTCTCAAGGTCAGCGTCTGATTTTGCCGCGTGTAATTGCCTTGGCGATTGCGATGCCGTTGCTGGTTTTGTGGACCGATGCAATCGCTCTGCTGGGCGGCATGTTGGCGGCAAAGTGGCAGCTCGGCCTGTCGATGCAATGGTTCTTTAGCGAGTTGCCAGATGCGGTGGGCTTGACCAATTACAAGATCAGTTTGATCAAAGGGGTGACCTTTGGTGCGTGGATCGCGTTGATTGCCTGCCACTTTGGTTTGCGCATCGAGCCCAACACGGAGAGTTTGGGCCGCGGGACAACAGCCTCGGTGGTAACTGCGATTACGGGTGTGATTTTGATCGATGCCTTGTATGCCATCCTGTTTAATGAGATGGGGATTTGATGATGGACACGCCTGTGGTCGATCCTGACATTGCCAAGACTGAGGTGACGGACATTACGGTGCCACCCATCATTGAGGTGGACAATCTCACGACAGCTTTTGGGACACATGTCGTTCATCAGGATTTAAATTTAAACATTTACCCCAAGGAAATTCTTGCCTTGGTGGGTGGTTCGGGTTCGGGTAAGACAACGTTGTTGCGACAGATATTGGGTCTGGATCGCCCGAAAGCGGGTGTTGTAAAAGTGTTTGGCCGACCCGTACACGATTATGTGGGCGCTGAACGCGTGGATCTGACACACCGTTGGGGGATGTTGTTTCAAGCGGGGGCACTGTTTTCTGCCTTGCCAGTGTTTGACAATATTGCGCTGCCTTTGCGTGAGATGCACAATCTGCCCGAAGATTTGATCCGTGAGGTCGTGTTGATGCGACTGAGCTGGATGGGCATGACAGCCAGGGATGCGGCGTTGATGCCCTCGGATCTCTCGGGCGGCATGATCAAACGTGTGGCCTTGGCACGTGCCCTAGCATTGGATCCCGAATTGTTATTTCTCGATGAACCGACCGCGGGTTTAGATCCGCAACGCGCGGACGAATTTGTCGAATTGATCCGTGCGTTGCATCATGAGCTTGGATTTACTGTCGTCATGGTGACGCATGATCTCGATACGATCGCAGCGTTGTCCACACGCGTGGCGGTGTTAGCGGAAAAGAAAGTGTTAGTAGAAGGCACGCTCGAAGAAGTGATGAAGGTTAAACATCCTTTTCTCGATGCGTTCTTCCATGGCGAGCGTGCGGTGCGTGCGTTTGGCGTGAATAATCTCAAGGAACAGAATCATGGAAAACCGTAGTCATGCCCTCTTGGCGGGACTATTTACGCTGCTGCTGGTGATCGCTGCAGCAGTGACAGCGATTTGGGTGAGCAAGCAAAATCTGCCGCGCATTCCCTATGAGCTGATTGCGACTTCGCCTGTTACGGGGCTGTCGGTGCAGTCGAATGTCCGCTACCAGGGTGTGCCGGTCGGTAACGTAGAGTCCCTGCGGTTTGTGCCAGAAGAGCCTGGCAAAGTATTCATTTTGATTGGCATTGATCCGAAAACACCGATTACCGATGCTACGTGGGCAGAAATTGTGATTGCCGGTGTGACGGGAATTTCAAACGTCGAGTTGCGTGATGATGGGAGCTCGACGAAGCGGCTTGTGTCTACGGCTAACGACATACAGCAAATCCCGATTCGACCTAACTTTCTTGATCGTTTGATATCACAGGCCTCTGCGATGGCGCCAGCTGTTGAGGGCTTGTTGGAGAGTATTAAAAAAATCTCCAGTGCTGAAAATATCGAAGCATTGAGTACAACGTTACAAAATGTGGCGTCTTTATCTGATCAGCTTAAACGCTCAATGGTGTTGCTTGAGCCTGGACTTGCCAAGGTGCCGGCGCTGATTGATGGGCTGACGGTCACGGGTAAGCGTGTCGATGAGGCTGTGGTGGATGTGCGTAAGCTCACACTTTCTGCACAGAAAACGCTAGATAGCTTTAATGCACCCGGCGGCCCCATGGTGCAGGTGTCCCAGAGCCTCAAAGATATTCGCGAGGCGGTCGCGCAGCTGCGGGTGTCCACGCTACCAGACCTATCGATGTTTACGCTGAGCGCGACCGATGCGTCGCAAGCCTTTACGCAAACGGCACGTCAATTAGGACAGTCCCCCCAGTCGCTGATTTTTGGCGCCCCACGTTCTAAAGCGGGTCCTGGCGAGCCCGGGTTTGCAGGTTTTGGCGCCGCAGGGCGCTTAGGAGATTGAGATGAAGAATTTGACGGGATTGACCATGATCCGCTTCGCGGCAACGCTAGGCCTTGTCAGCATGCTGACGGCCTGCGCCCTGGGGGATCGTGCAACGGCACCGATGCAACTCGATTTGGGTGCGGGGGCGCCTGCAGCTGCGACAGCATTGCCGGAAATGCCGCCGATCGCGGTGCCCCCCGCAAACTCTGCCTCGCTGCTGACCGAGACGATGGTCGTTTGGCGGGTGGGGGATCAAGGTCAACCGCAAGCGTTCGCGACCTACCGTTGGGTGGCGCCGCCTGCACGTCTTGTCACGCAACGCATTGTGGATCGTCTGTCTTTGCAGGGCGCTGTTCTGCAGCAAAATATTGGCGGCGAGGTGCCGCAACTGCGTTTAAATCTCCAGCGTTTTGAACAAACGTTTTCTGCGGATGGCGCCTCAAGTCAGGCGCAGTTGACACTGCAGGCCGTGCTGATGCGCGGCGCTGTGGTGGTCGGTCAGCGTTTAATCAATATTCGCGTGCCTGCCGCGACACAAGATGCACCAGGTGGCGCATTGGCATTGCGCACGGCAACCGATCAGGCGGCGGAGCAAGTGGCACAATGGCTGATGAGTTTGCAGGGACTGAAAACGCGTTGAGTTTCAGTGCAGTTTTGATGTGATGCTAATGTGATGTTTTTTATTTAATTTTTACACGTGGATTTATGCCTGCTCATACAGAAAATACGAGTTTTGATGGCCTGGCTGGCATCATTGATTGCGCGATCGATTGGCCTGAGGGTGTGCCGACTGGGTGGGCGCTTATTTTGCATCCCAATCCCTCGCAAGGCGGGACACGAGACAACAAAGTGGTGACGACGTTGTCACGCGCCTGTGTCCAACAAGGTCTGGTAGCGCTGCGTCCCAATTTTCGCGGGATTGGCGCCTCGGGCGGTAGTTTCGACCACGGAAAGGGAGAGCTACAAGATATGGCGGCGCTGGTCGAGCAATTTCGAGTGCGCTATCCCGAAATCGCGGCCAAGCCCTGGGTCTTGGGAGGATTTTCTTTTGGGACCTCGATTGGGGTGCAGTTGTATGCGCAGTGGCAAAAGCTCGAAAAAAACCTGCCCAACATTGTCATCTTGACAGGGTCAGCGGCCTTACGGTTTCGTCATAGCGAAGCCAGCGCGCCTGAGGATACGTTAGTGATTCACGGCGAGCTCGACGAAGTCGTGCCACTGTCCGAGGTGATGGAGTGGGCGCGTCCGATTGGTATGCCTGTGGTCGTGATTCCCGAGGCAGGACATTTTTTTCACGGCAAATTACTGGTGTTGCGCCAATTGGTGCAGACGCGTCTGAAAGCCTTGTAAATATGCTTTGTAAATATCGTTTCAGCGGCATGCCTTGCGGGATGCCCGAGCCTATAATAGAACTGTTTATGACAGTGAGTCCCTCTTATGCCTAACCGCCATCTGTGCGCCGCCCGACGCAGCATCTTCTCGGTCGCAATTGCTGCAGTGATGACGCTTGCTGCACTGACTGCAACAGGTTTCGCGCCTGCCTGGGCGCAAAAAACGCCCAAGGACAATACGCCACCTGCTGCAGCACCTGCCACACCTTCGAGTGCAGCAAAGGCGGCAACAATGCCGTCGCCGGTGACACCCATTCAGGTCGGTGAGCTGTCTGCGGTCCCGGCGCCTGCGATCGCTGCCAAGGCTTGGATCACGATGGATGTGACGAGTGGTCAGATCGTTGCGTCCACCAACCCCGACATGAAAATCGAGCCCGCCTCATTGACTAAAATCATGACGGCCTATGTTGCGTTTAATGCGCTCAAAGAAAAACGTATCGCATTAGATCAACAGGCTAATGTGTCTCAGTTCGCCTGGAAAACACGTGGTTCACGGATGTTTATTGAGCCACGTAAACCGGTCACAGTCGATGAGTTGATCAAAGGCGTGATTATCCAGTCGGGCAACGATGCCTCAGTCGCTTTAGCGGAGGCAGTCTCGGGGAGTGAGTCTGCCTTTGTGTCGACCATGAACGAAGAAGCCCGACGCATGGGCATGACCAATACCGTTTTCATGAACACAACGGGTCTGCCTGATCCGCAACACGTCACTACAGTGCGAGATCTGGCAACGATCGCGCGACGGATGATCAGCGATCATCCTGATTATTTTCCGTATTACGCCATGCGTGAGTTCACCTACAACAAGATCAAACAATCTAACCGCAATCGTTTGCTGTGGGCGGATCCGTCCGTGGATGGCATGAAAACCGGACATACGGACGCAGCGGGGTACTGCCTGGTGGCCACCGCCAAGCGTGGCGATCGACGTGTGATCACGGTGCTGGTGGGCTCTGACAGCATGGCGACGCGCGCAGAGGAAAGCCTCAAGCTGTTGAACTGGACCTTCCAAAACTTTGAGACGGTCAAGCTGTTTGATCAGACACACGCCGCGGTTGACGCAGAAGTCTGGCAAGGCAAGGTCGATTCCACCAAGCTAGGCGTCTCTGAGCCGCTGTGGGTCACGGTTCCGCGTGGCAAGGCGGGTGAGGTTAAGCCGATCGCCAAGCATCCTGATCCATTGTTTGCACCGCTGGCCAAGGATGAGCGCGTAGGCACGCTGACGCTGATGCTAGGGGACAAGATGCTGTTGACACGACCGCTGCTGGTCCTCGACCCTGTCGAACGCGCTGGTTTCGTGGGTCGTACGGTTGACTCAGTCAGATTGTGGTTCCGCAAAAAACCTGAGTGATTCTTTTAAAGATAGGATAGCGAATAATGGTTCAGAACATGTTGATCCAAGGTATATCGGGTGATCCGATCGTCTATTTGAATGGTGTGTTCGGACCGCTATCCGAAGCCAAAATTTCGGTGCTCGATCGTGGCTTTATTTTTGGCGATGGGGTGTATGAGGTCGTGCCGATCTATCACGGCAAACCGTTTCGTATGGCACAACACCTCGCACGCCTAGAGCGCAGCCTGGCCAAGATCCATATTCAGCAGCCCATGACAAAGGCGCAGTGGGAGGGTCTGGTCAATGACCTCGTCGCCAAAGCGCCCGACGATACCTGCATGGTTTACATCCAGATTAGTCGTGGGGTTGCCAAGCGCGATCACGGCTACCCCTCACCCGCCGTGAAGCCCACTGTGTTTGCCATGGTCTCTCCAATGTCGCCACCGAATGCCGAGCTGCGTGCAAAAGGCGTGCGTCTGGTGAGTCTCCTTGACGAGCGTTGGTTGCATTGCGATATCAAGTCTGTTTCGCTACTCGGCAACGTGCTCGCCAAACAAGCTGCGGTCGATGCGGAAGTGGATGAGGTGGTTCAGTTCCGTGATGGCAACTTGACCGAGGGCGCGACGTGCAACATCTGGGTCGTCCAAAACGGCAAGGTGATCGCACCGTTGAAAAATAATTTGGTACTCGAGGGCATCCGTTACGGTTTGTTTGAAGAGCTCTGTGCCGAAGTCGGCGTCCCCTTTGAGTTGCGTGTCGTGTCTGAGGCAGAAACCCGCGCTGCAGATGAGTTACTGATGTCGTCAGCCACCCGTGAGGTCCTGCCAGTCGTAGAGCTTGATGGCAAACCCGTCGGCTCAGGCAAAGCGGGTCCGGTCTATCAAAAACTACGTGCGGCGTATGATGCCCGCATCGCGGCATTAGCGTGACGCGCTTTTCTTGAGCGCTTGCGCATGACGCACCTAAAAACATAGGTAGAAAATCAAGTGACTATTCCTGAAAACGAATCGCTGATTGAGTATCCGAGTGCCTTTCCCATCAAAGTGATGGGAAAACAAGATCCCGAGCTCGCGCAGGTATTAACAGCACTTGTGCTCGAATTTGATCCTGCCTTTGATCCTGCGACGGTCGAGATGCGCCCGAGTAAGGCCGGCAACTATATGGGGTTGACCTTTACGGTGAATGCTACCTCGCGCGAGCAACTCGATAACTTGTATAAAGCCCTGCACGGACACCCGATGGTGTCGATCGTGCTGTGATCAGCCAAGCATCTTGAGCCGCATGTGGTCGCGCCCGACGCCGTACGAGCCTGTTTGGCGTGCCATGCAGGCTTTTACAGAAGCACGTACGCCAGAGACGCCAGATGAGATCTGGCTCGTTGAACACGAGCCCGTCTACACCCTTGGTCAGGCCAGCAAGCCCGAGCATTTGCTCAATACCGGAAAAATCCCTGTGGTCCAAACGGATCGCGGCGGCCAGGTGACCTATCACGGTCCCGGTCAAGTGATGGCGTATATCCTCGCAGATCTCAAACGCTCTGGCCGATATATCAAGGCCATGGTGCATCAAATCGAAGACGCAACGATTGAGACGCTGAGGATGTACGGCATCGAGGATGCTTGCCGCAAAGAAGGCGCACCTGGCGTGTATGTGCCTCTACGCAAGTCACAATCCGCTGAGGCAATCGCTGACTCAGCCTCGGATCCCGCATCTTTTCCAGTCGAGCTCGCCAAAATCGCCGCCTTGGGCATCAAGGTGCGTAACGGCTGCACCTACCATGGCATGGCACTCAATGTGGACATGGATCTGAAGCCCTTTGAGGGCATTAACCCTTGTGGTTATGCGGGCTTGCAGACGGTGTGTATGGCGCAATATGGCGTCAAGGCCAGCTGGGACGAGGTCGCGCAAACATTGTCCCAACAAATTGTAAGGTTCTGTGGTTTATCCGTGGTTTGAGACGCGTCCGCGGGTAAAATGACTATTCACTATTATTGAACGGCTGGGCGCACAAACGTCCACGTACATCATGTCCACACAACCTGAACAAACCTCGGTCGCCGCAGCTCCTGCAGCAGCGCCCTACGATGCGACTCAAAAACAGAAATCGCAGGCCAAGACCTCGCGGATTCCGATCAAGGTCGTTGCGGCCGAGCGCTTGAAAAAACCGGACTGGATCCGTGTCAAGGCCGCGCCTGCAGGCTCCAGGTTTTACGACATCAAGCGCATCTTGCGCGAGCATAATTTGCACACTGTGTGCGAAGAAGCCTCTTGCCCCAACATCGGCGAGTGCTTTGGTAAAGGCACGGCAACCTTCATGATCATGGGTGACAAGTGCACCCGTCGTTGTCCCTTTTGCGATGTGGGTCATGGTCGTCCCGATCCACTCGACGTCGACGAACCCGTCAATCTTGCACGCACCATCGCCGCACTCAAGCTGACCTATGTGGTGATCACTTCCGTGGATCGTGATGATCTGCGTGATGGTGGCGCGGGCCATTTTGTGGAGTGCATTCAAAAAGTACGCGAGCTCTCGCCAGAGACACGTATCGAGGTCTTGGTGCCTGACTTCCGTGGTCGCTTGGATCGCGCGCTCGAGATTCTGGATGGTGGTCCACCCGATGTGATGAACCACAATCTCGAGACCGTGCCACGCTTGTATAAACAAGCCCGTCCCGGTTCGGACTACATGCATTCGCTCAAGTTGCTTCAGGAATTTAAAAAGCGCCACCCCAATACCCCGACCAAGTCCGGTCTGATGTTGGGTCTGGGCGAGACTGACGAGGAAATCCTGCAGGTCATGCGCGACATGCGTGCGCATGATGTTGAGATGCTAACCATCGGCCAGTACCTGCAGCCTTCAGAGCACCATTTGCCGGTCTTGCGTTACGTGCATCCTGATACCTTCAAGATGTTTGAACGTGAAGCGTATGCGATGGGTTTTCATCATGCCGCGGTTGGGGCCATGGTGCGCTCTTCGTATCACGCGGACGAGCAGGCGCATGCGGCGAGTTTGAGTGCGGCTGGGTAGGCGTCAAAGGCGTCACGCACACCATGCAGCTTCAAGGTATTAGAGTCGTAGACCTTACGCGGATTTTGTCCGGTCCGTTTTGTACGATGTTTCTGGCCGACATGGGTGCTGAGGTCATCAAGATCGAGGACCCTAAGGGGGGGGATCCGGTGCGTCAGCAGGGCGAGGCCCCCAATGGCTACTCCTATTATTTTGCCTCCTTTAATCGCAATAAACGTTCGATTACGCTGGATTTGCGCACCTCAGAGGGCAAAGAGATTTTGCGTGCGTTGCTCAAGACCGCGGATGTAGTGGTCAACAATTATCGTCCGGGCATTATGGACAAGATGGGTTTTGGGCGTGAGGCGCTGTCACAGATTAAGCCTGATCTAGTCAGTTGCAATGTCACAGGCTTTGGCCTGGATGGTCCGTATGCGGATCGGCCTTCTTTTGATTTTGTCGCGCAAGCCATGAGTGGCTTTATGAGTGTGAATGGTGCGGCCAATGCGCCGCCGATGCGCGCTGCCCCTCCAATCTCGGATTTGATTGCGGGCTCCTATGCGGCGATGGGTATTTTGGCGGCCTTGGTCAGGCGTGCGCGCACGGGCCAGGGTGAGGAGGTCACGACCTCGCTGACCGATGGTTTGACCAGCATGTTGGCGTTTTTGGCGACCAATTATTTTGCAACTGGGAAATTGCCTCTGCGCACAGGTAATGATCATGCGCTGGCCTCACCGTATGGCTTGTTTGAAGCCTCGGACGGACAGGTTGCGATCGCACCCAGTAACGACACGTTTTATTTCAAACTCTTGGCCGCGCTTGATCTGGAGCATTTGCGAGAGCACCCTGAATTTGCGAACAATGCCTTACGCTTTGCCAATCGTGAGGCGATCAATGCGGCGTTGAACGAAAAGGTCAGACAAAAACCGATCGCGCACTGGATTGAAAAGCTTAATGATGCGGGTATCCCGTGCGGGCGTGTGCTCAATATCGGTGAGGTGTTTGACGATCCACAGACGCAACACCAGCAAATGCGCTTGACGATTGAGCATCCGCAACACGGTCGGCTGGATGTGTTGGGATTTCCGATCAAGTTTTCTGATGAGCCTTGCCAGATCCATCGTCCACCTCCGGATTTGGGCGTGGATAATGAAGCGGTACTCGGTCAGCTCGGGTTCAATTTAGAGGCGATTGCCTCTCTTAAAAGCCGCGGGATTGTGTAATATTCAATTCATTATTCGACTCTTTTTTCGAGACTCACTATGTCAACGCAATCCAAAAATTTTGTGACTGTCACCGAAGTCGGGACCCGTGATGGTTTTCAGGCTGAGCCAGAGTTCATCGCAACAGCCAACAAGGTCGCGACGATCAACGGACTCATCGATGCTGGGGTGCGTAGCATTGAGGCAACGTCGTTTGTTTCACCTCGCGCGCTTCCCCAACTAGCCGATGCAGCCGAGGTGTTGGCCCAAGTACATCGCAATCCAAACGTGCGTCTCGCCGTGTTGGTGCCGAATGCGCGTGGCGCCGAGCGTGCCGCAGCCGCCAAGGCCGACATGATGGTGGGCTTTATTTCCGCAAGCGAAAGCCATTGCAAGACGAATCTGAATAAGTCCATCGATCAGGCGATTGCGGACTTTGCCGAGGTGGTGCCGATTGCCCGTCAGTGGGATATCCAATTGCGTGGTGCAGTGGCGACGGCGTTCGGTTGCCCGTTTGAGGGTGAGGTGTCACTCGACAATATCTTAAAGATTGTCGGTTCCTACGATGCACACGGTATCCGTAATATTACGTTCGGCGACACCACTGGTATGGCCACGCCGCCTGTGGTGACACGCGTGGTCGATGCTGTGCGCAATAAATATCCAGACATGGAAATCGCTCTGCATTTCCACAACACACGTGGCGTCGGTCTGGCTAACGTGATGAATGGCTTGCAACTCGGCGTGCGTGAGTTTGAGTCATCGATTGCTGGCTTGGGCGGCTGTCCGTTTGCACCAGGTGCGACGGGCAATATTTGCACCGAAGACTTGGTCTATCTGCTCGAAGAGTGTGGTTACGAGACTGGGATTGATTTAGAAAAACTCATTGGCGTGGCCAAGCAAGTGGAGCAGATGATGGGTCGTCAGTTGCCCGGCCAAATGATGAAGGCCGGGCCCAGGCTCAAACTGATGTCGCTCGACTCTGTGCGTCGCGCGGTAGGTTAAAACCTTAGTACTTGCGAATAAAGGGATCGGGCATGTCGAGGTCACTCGACATCCAGACACTCTTGGTCTCAAGGTATTCCTTGACAGCCTCGATGCCGCCTTCGCGACCGATGCCGCTATCTTTGTAGCCACCAAATGGCGTCGTGTAGCTGGTCGAACGGTAGTTGTTGACCCAGACGGTACCGGCTTTGACGCGCTCTGACATCATCAGTGCACGATGCAAACTCTTGGTCCAGATGCCCGCAGCCAATCCAAAGCGAATGTCGTTGGCGATGCGGACGGCATCTTCTTCGTCTTTGAATTTAATCACTGACAGCACCGGTCCAAAGACCTCTTCTTGTGCAATGCGCATGTCATTGGTGACATCCACAAAAATCGTGGGCTCGACGAATTGACCGCAACCGTACTCAGGACCTTTGGGCGCATTGCCTCCAAACACGCAGCGTGCACCCTCGGCTTTGGCGATGTTGATATAGCTCACCACCTTGTCGTACTGGGGCTTGGTCGCGACTGGACCCATCTGGATATCGGTGCGTGCGGGATCGCCGAGTTTTGCTTTGCTGGCGATCGCGATCAGGCGCTCGATCATTTCGTCATGGATGTTTTCCTGCAGCAGCAGACGTGAGCCAGCCATACAGGTTTGACCGCCGGCGGAGAAAATACCCGTGATGATGCCGTTGGCGGCGCGCGTCAGATCGGCATCGTCAAACACGATGTTGGGAGACTTGCCGCCGAGCTCAAGTGAGACACGTTTGAAATGCTGAGCCGCCAACATGTTGACCTTGCGGCCGCCTTCGTCGCCACCCGTAAAGGCGATACGGGCGACGTCTGGGTGAACCACGAGTGGCTCGCCCACTTCGTGACCAAAACCAGTGATGACGTTGAACACGCCGGGAGGAAAGCCAGCTTCACGGAACAGCTCTGCCAGCACAAACAGAGAGACGGACGTATGCTCGGAGGGCTTGGCGACAATGGTGTTGCCGGCGCATAGCGCGGGGCCGAGTTTCCACGCGGTTAGTAGTAAGGAGGAGTTCCAAGGAGTGATAGTACCGACCACGCCGATCGGTTCATAGCGGATGTAGTTAAACACCTTGGGTTTGTCCATGGGCACAACAGCGCCTTGGATCTTGTCGCACAGTCCACCGTAGTAGTAAAAGTACTTGGCAACGTAGCGAACCTGGCCGCCGACTTCGCTGCGCAGTTTGCCGTTATCGCGACTTTCGGCTTCGATGAGTGCATCGGCATGCTTTTCAATCAAGGCACCGAGTTTAAACATCAGCATGCCGCGATCACTGGCGGACATTTTGCCCCAGGGACCTGACATGGCGTCCGAGGCGGCTTTAACGGCACGATCGACATCGGCTTTTCCCGCACGAGGAATCAGCGCCCAGGCTTCGCCTGAAAAGGGATCCAATGACTCAAACCATTGACCGGTCAGTGGGTCGACCCATTCGTTATTGATGAACAATTGATGTTTTTGCTGCATGTCTGTCTCTCTGACATAGGTTTTTAGGCAGGCGTCAGTATAGGCAAAGTTTTTCTATTTTTTCAGTGAGCCTGATGCTGGGTGGGGATTCGGGGCTGGATGCTTTAAAGTATGGATTGTTGATCTAATTCGATTTGATTTGAAAAGAGGTGAGTGATGTCGTTTTGCACCGCGTGTGGCACTAAAAACCCAGCAGATGCTCGCTTCTGTCGTGCCTGTGGGCACGCAATGGAGGTACCGAGTGACACGTTGTCGGTTACACCGAGCACGCCTGTCGCCTCTCCGCCACCAGAAGCACCTAAGGTCACCGCGCCTCCGATCCCAGATGCCGCACCCGTCAAGCTCAAGGCTTTTGACAATCCAGCTGAGCTCTGGAAAATGTATTTTTACGTCTCTTTTTTCAATATCGGGGCGTATTTTCTGACAAATTCAGCGGTAGAGTTTCTGGAGGACAGCGGTGGCTTTCTCAGTATTCCGATGGGCTTATTTGTGCTGTTTATATCAGCGTTCATGGGGTTCGCGTATTGGTTGATTAAAAAGCAAGCCGTGGATAAGGGTCGGACACTTTGGCTCCTACCCTTGATTGCGTGGCAAGTGTATGCCTATCTTGACGGGCTCTCAGGTTTTGATCCCGGCGTTGCCGAGTCAAGCTTTGATTACTACGATGCGTATCTCTCAGGGATCCCGGAGACGATTATTTTGATCAGACTGTTTCTTGCGCTGCGTGAACGCTAAGTTAACAATACCGGCACCATCGATAGAATCAGTAATAGTGCCATGACTCTATTAAAAATCTGTCGCTGTTGCGGCTTGGAGAGTACGCGTTCGAGTCGGGTGCCCAGTAAGACCCACAAACTTAGGCAAGGCAAGTTGATCGCGGTAAACATCAAACAGGTCGCAAAAATAAATGTATTGGACGCATCGATCGGCATGTAATTACTAAAGTAGGTAATCGCCATCAGTAGCGCTTTTGGGTTGACCCATTGAAACAGGGCGGCGCCAATAAATCCTAGCGGCTGGCCTTTTGTTTCACCACGCTTTAGCGGTGTCTGATTAAAGGCGATTCGCCAAGCCAGATAAAGCAAGTAGCAAAACCCCACTACTTTCATGATCTGATAGCCAATCGGAAAGACTCGAAAAAGTTGGTCAAGACCGGCACCAATCGCGAGTAGCATCACCAGGTGTCCCGACGAAATCCCCAGCATGTGTGGAATCGTACGTGGAAAGCCGAAATTGACGCCCGAGCTGAGCAACATCATGTTGTTTGGGCCGGGTGTGATGGAGGAGGCGAAGGCAAACATCGCCATCGCCATCACTATTTGCCAATCAATCATTGGCGCCAGGCTTTACCCATGCGCGCCGCAATCTGAAAGGCTTGCCAGGTTGCTTCAACGCTGGCCTGACCTTTGCCAGCGATATCGTAGGCGGTACCGTGTGCGGGTGTGGTGATCGGGATTGGCAGACCACCTTGAACGGTAACGCCTCTTGAAAAGCCGAGTAGCTTGATCGCGATTTGTCCTTGGTCGTGATACATGGTGACGATCGCCTGATACTCGCCCGCCTGGGCTTTTAAGAAAATCGTATCCGCCGGGAAGGGGCCGTGGAAGGGCGTGTCGGTTGGCCAGTGTTTCGCCTGAAGTGAGGCGACCGCAGGCGCGATGATGTCTATTTCTTCGCGACCGCAAGAGCCGCCATCTCCGCCATGTGGATTGAATGCTGCAATCGCGATCTTGGGTGTTTCAAAGCCGCTCGCAAGCAGTGCCTTGTAGATGAGCTCCGAAGCTTGCTCGATGCGCTCTTTGCTCAGGTACTGGGCGACATCCTTGAGAGGGACATGTGAGGAGATGCGTGAGGTCCAAAGATTGCCGAGCGTATTGAACTCACAGAAATAACCCGTCACACCTAAGTGTTCGGCAAAGTGATGCAGTTCGTCTTCGTGCTGCATGCCACCCATTTTCATGGCTTGCTTATTTAGGGGTGCAAAGCAGATCGCATCGACATGTCCTGCCAGGGTGGCGTCCATGCAGGCATCCAATATTTTTAAAACAGACCGACCGTTTAACGCGCTCACCTGACTAACGGTGACGTCCTGTGGATCAATCGACTGAAGCGTTAAAAAGGCGGGTAAATGTTGCTCGGGACGATGGCGGACGTTCTCAAAAGAATCGACCTTCGTAGTAGGCACGGTGACATTTGCAATTTTTTGGCCCTGCTCCCATAGCCAGCGGTCACCGGCAATCACGACATTCGCTGATGCGCAGACAGGATGCTGCGCAAGCAAGCGAGCGATCAGTTCGGGACCGATGCCAGAAGGATCGCCGAGCGTCAGGACGACAACGGGAAGGTCGTTTTGCATGTGTATCTCTTTTGCTTGGATCCACCTATTCTAGGTAATAAATCAATTCCAGTAAAATGAAACTTGATCATTGATTGATATCTAAAAGTTATCATTAAAAATGAATGTCCTCTTATGACAAACTACTCCCATACCTTATTAAATCGACTGCGAATGCGACAGGTATCGCTCTTGTTGAGCATTCAAGAGCACCGGACATTACGTGCGGCCGCCCACGTGATGGGGATGACTCAGCCCGCCGCCACCAAAATGTTGCATGAGCTTGAGGATGCGTTAGGCACAAAGATTTTTGACCGTACGGGTAGAACTCTGACCTTGAATCTCGCAGGCAAGACTGTTCTTGGCTTCTTTCAGGGTTTGCGCGGGAGTCTAGAGTCTCTGGCGCGCGAACTCGACGCTATGCACACGGGTATTCATGGATCGCTATCGATCGGTAGCATTATGGCGGCTTCGCCTGCGATCTTGACGGATGCCTTGATTGCCATGCGTCGATCCTACCCGATGTTATCGATCAATATTTCAACGGGGACGAGCGATGTGTTGATTGAGGCGCTCAACCAAGGCGATTTAGATTTAGTGATTGGCCGTATCGTCAGTGTCAAAAATGAGGATTACGCGTTTCGACCTATTGCCAATGAAGTGTTATCTGTCGTGGGGGCCGCCAATCATCCACTGGCTGGAAAGTCCAGGGTCACGCTAGAGAGCCTACACAAGTACCCCTGGATTCTCCAAGGGCCTGGCAGTCCAATGCGTGCAGTGATCGAGCGTGAGTTTCGTGATCAGCACTTGGCTTTGCCGACTAATTTGATCGAGACGTCCTCCATCCTGACGACCGCAGATATCGTGACGCGGACAGATATGATTGCTGTCATTCCTGAGTCTGTCGCGGCGATTTTTGCCGATAGCGGTCGCATCAAGGTGCTGCGCTATCGGATCAAGAACACGCTCGATCCTTATGGCAGCTTAATTAAGCGGGATCGGCCAAGTTCGCCAGCAACACAAGCGTTTTTAACGATGCTACATCCTCAGGACTCAGTGCTTGAAGCGTGACAAAAGCTGAGTCTTGCAGCTGGACCCGCCGTGGCTTATTTGCCCCAGCGAAAGACCATGGGGTCGAGTCGTTTTGCCGTTTCAATCAAGCCATTGCGGACCACAGGATGCATGGCAGGGAAGGGGTGACGCGAAACCTCGGCGTCGATGATGCCACCCGCTTTCATGAGTGCTTTGGCTGACAAAATGCCGCCTTGGCGATTTTCGTAATTGATCAAGGGCAACCAGCGTGTGTACGCATCGATCGCTTGCTCACGCTTGCCAGCAAACCAGGGATCCATGATTTGACGGATACCATCTGGGTAGCCCCCACCTGTCATGGCGCCTGTGCAACCTGCTTCGAGATCGGGCAGCAGTGTGATGGCTTCTTCACCATCCCACGGCCCTTCGATTGCCGCACCACCGAGTTTGATGAGCTCACGCAACTTACTGGCTGCACCGGCAGTCTCAATTTTGAAATAAGAAACATTAGCGATTTCGGTCGCCATCTTTGCTAAGAACGCGGCGGGCAGGGTCGTGCCGCTGACAGGCGCATCTTGAATCATGATGGGGATGTCAATTGCATCAGAAACCTTTGCAAAAAATTCGTAAATGTTTTGCTCTGGTACGCGAATTGTTGCGCCGTGGTACGGCGGCATTACCATCACCATTGAAGCACCCAGATCTTGCGCGCGTTTGCTGCGTTGTGCACAAATCAGTGAGCCGTAGTGTGTCGTCGTGACGATGACAGGTACGCGCCCTGCGACGTGCTCAAGAATCTCTCGGGTCAGGAGGTCACGCTCATCATCAGAGATAGAAAACTGTTCGGAGAAGTTTGCCAGGATGCACAAACCTTGGGAGCCCGCATCAATCATGAAATCGACACAGCGCTTTTGACTGGGTAGATCCAGTTCGCCAGACGCTTTGAAGATCGTCGGAACAACGGGAAATACGCCTTGATATCTAGGGTGTGCCGCCATGATTTACTCGATGATGTTGAAGTCTTTGAGAAACTCGGTCTTCAGTGTGAGTCCGAGCCCAGGAATGTTGTCGTCAAGCTGGATAAAACCATCTTTGGCAACAGGTTCACCATCAAAGATGTAATAGAACAGTTCGTTACCGACTTCGACGTCGAACATTGGAAAGTACTCACTCATTGGCGAGGCGAGTGTGCTCATCGTCAGATGATAGTTATGCATCTGACCGGCATGAGGAATCACCGGAACGCTATAAGCTTCGCAGAGCGCATTGATTTTATGTGCAGCAGTAATACCACCGACGCGGTTCGTGTCGTATTGCACAACAGAGACAGCTTTGCGATCGAGTAGTTGCTTGAAGCCGTAGAGAGAAAACTCATGTTCTCCCCCTGAAATCGGGATGCTGGTCAGTTGATTGAGCTCAGCGTAGCCATCGATATCATCAGCGATGACCGGTTCTTCTAGCCAACGTGGCGCATATTTTTCCAGCTTGGGCAGCATGCGTTTTGCGTATTCCAGGTTCCAGCCCATGTAACACTCAAGCATGAGGTCCGTATCGTCACCGATGACTTCGCGGACAGCGGCAACGGATTTGAGGTTTTCGACTACACCTAGTTGCAGGTGTGCAGGACCGTAGCCAAAGCGCATTTTGAAGGCTTTGAATCCTTGGTCAAGAAAGGTTTGCGCTTCCTTTTGCATTTCATTTAAGTCGGTGCGGTAGAGCTTGGAGTAGTAGCAGGGGATTTTTTCTTTGGTGCGACCGCCGAGCAATTTAAAGACCGGCTTATTGACGCTTTTGCCAAGGATGTCCCAGATAGCGAGGTCGATGGCAGAGATCGCCGCCATGGTGACGCCTTTGCGACCCCAGGCATGTGTACCGCGATACATTTTTTGCCATAGGTATTCATAATCCCAAGGGTCTTCGCCAATCACCATGGCCGCGAGATATTCATCGATGATGGCTTTGGCAATCTTGGGCGCGAGTGCGACGTTACCGAGACCGACAATTCCGTTGTCGGTCTCGATTTCGACCACCGTCCACGAATGGAAACGGAAGGTACTCATGGTTTCATTTTTTGAGTACACCAAGTCCATGGCGTTTGAGCAAAAGTTACCCTGAGGTGGGACGGTTTTTCCCTTCCATTCAAACACGCGGGCGCGGACGGCTTTGATCTTCATAAATACACTTCCTGTGCAGCTTTTTAAAAATTAATTGACTTTAATGTTGTTCTTTTTGATCACGTCGGCATAGCGTTTGTTTTCAGAATCGTGAAACGCTTTGAATTGTGCTTGTGTCATAGGCTGAATCGTTGCGCCGATGGTTTCAAGACGTTTGGCGGTGTCGGGCATGTTGAGCACTTTATTCACATCCGTATTGACTTTGTTGATCACCGCGGCAGGTGTATTGGCGGGCATATAGACGCCATACCAGGCACTCATCACCAAGGGGACGCCTGCTTCTTTCATCGTGGGTGTGTCGGGCAGTTGTGGGTTGCGTGCGTCGCTCGCAACACCGAGTGCTTTGAGTTTGCCCCCACGGATCTGAGGCAATGCTGAGGACATGGTTTCGAAAGCGTATTGAACCTGTCCGGCGATCAGGTCAACCATGGCAGGACTGCTGCCTTTGTAAGGAACGTGAACGGCATTGACGCCAGCCAGATCTTTAAAGAGTTCGGCCGCGATATGTTGTGTGCTGCCTGCACCGCTCGAAGCAAAGTTCAGTTGACCGGGTTTGCTCTTGAGCAGTTTAACGAGGTCTTGCACGCTGTTCACGGGACTATTGGCTGCGACAACGAGTACGTTAGGCACGGAGCCGGTAAAAGCCACGGGGATCAGATCTTTTGCGTTGTCGTAGTTGAGCTTGAGCAGATGCGGTGCGATGGCTTGCGCGGTGGACACGCCCATCAACATGGTTTGGCCATCCGTTGATTTGGCCGTCACGTCAGCCGCAAGAGTGTTTGAAGCGCCGGGCCTGTTTTCGACCACCACGGTTTGGCCCCACATCGGTGTGAGTTTGTCCGCTACGGCTCGGGCCATCTGATCTGTACCACCGCCGGGCGAGGCGCCGACGAGTAATTTAACGGGCTTTGTTGGCCAGTCTTGTGCCAAGGTCGGGGCGCTAAGCGATACGGTGAGGCCAAACAACAACGCATTGATAAGTTTTATTTTCATGGGGGGTCTCCAGATTCCGTTATTGGACGAACCCCCACATACTAGAAGTTGAATTGATTCACGTAAAATGAAATTTAATGATGAATTGATAACTAAAGGTTATTGATTTTGTTGCAATAGTTAGTCACGCTTCCACAGCGAATCGGGATGTTGCGCGGCTTGATTCAAACAACGAGCCAAAACAAACAACAAGTCCGAAAGTCGGTTGAGGTACTGCTGTGGCAACGGACCCATGGGTGTCTCGTGATGCAGGGCCACCACCGAGCGTTCGGCGCGTCGGCAGACGCTTCGGGCAACGTGCGCAAGCGATGCAGTGCGCGTGCCACCGGGCAAAATAAATTCCTTGAGTGGTGCGAGCCGCGCATTAAAGATGCTGAGCTGCTCATCCAGATACGCGACTTGTTCGGCCTTCATCAAAAAATAGCCAGGTACGGCGAGCTCGCTGCCGAGGTCAAACAATACGTGCTGCGCGGGGGCGATTGCCGAAGCAATGTCTGCGGGCACGTCGTCGGAGAGCAATACGCCTAGACAGCTATTGAGTTCGTCCACATCTCCCATGGCTTGCACGCGCGCACTGTCTTTGGGTACACGTGTGCCGTCACCCAGGCCCGTTGAGCCATCGTCTCCGGTCCGGGTTGCGATGATCGAGAGTCGAGTGCTCATAAAAGTCCTAGGAGTGTGAGGGGCGTTGAAAACGTATTGTTAGAGTACGTAGCGCGCAAGGTCTTGACTGGCGGCGGCTTCTGCAAGCTTGTCGTTCACATAACGCGCATCAATCACGATGGTTTGACCGCTGCTGCTGGTGGCATCAAAGGACAAGTCTTCCAACAACTTTTCCATCACCGTATAGAGTCTGCGAGCACCGATGTTTTCAGTACGCTCGTTGACCTCAAAGGCGAGTTCTGCGAGCCGCGCCACACCTTCATCGGTAAAGTTCAGGTGCACAGACTCGGTGGCGAGCAGGGCGGTGTATTGCTTGGTCAAAGAGGCGTCGGTATCGCAAAGAATCTGCACAAAATCCTTGGCCGTCAACGAATCGAGCTCGACGCGAATGGGAAAACGACCCTGGAGCTCAGGGATCAAGTCAGAGGGGCGCGAGAGGTGAAAAGCACCGGAGGCGATAAACAAAATGTGATCGGTATGAATCATGCCGTACTTGGTGGTGACGGTTGTGCCTTCAACCAAGGGAAGTAGGTCGCGCTGCACACCTTGGCGTGACACATCGGCGCCGCCAGACTCTTGGCGCGCAGCGATTTTGTCGATCTCATCCAGAAACACAATACCGTGCTGTTCCACTTTTTGAATCGCGACGGTTCGGATATCTTCTTCGTTGACACGTTTTGCAGCTTCTTCGTCTACTAACAGCTTGAACGCTTCTTTGACCGTCATTTTGCGAGACTTCGTTTTGTCGCGCGACAGTCCTGCAAACATGCCCTTGAGTTGCTCGGCCATGTCTTCCATGCCCGGTGGGGTCATGATGTCCATTTGTGGTGTGGGCTGTGCGACTTCGATGTCAATCTCTGTCGCGTCGAGATGCCCCTCACGCAAACGTTTACGAAAGGTTTGACGTGTTGCGGTTTCTTCGCGAATCGGTGAGCCATCTGCCGCGCGTGGCGGTGTGAGCAAGACGTCGAGAATGCGGTCTTCTGCGGAGTCTTCGGCGAGCGTGCGCACACGCTTCATTTCATGTTCACGTGTTTGTTTGATTGCGATCTCAGCGAGGTCACGGATGATGGTATCGACGTCACGACCGACATAGCCGACTTCTGTGAACTTGGTGGCTTCGATTTTGATGAAGGGTGCGTCGACGAGCTTGGCGAGTCGGCGAGCGATCTCGGTTTTTCCCACGCCGGTGGGGCCGATCATCAGAATATTTTTTGGATGGATCTCATGGCGCAAAGGTTCGGCCACTTGCTGACGGCGCCAGCGGTTGCGCAAGGCCACGGCGACGGAGCGCTTGGCACGGTTTTGGCCGACGATGTATTTGTCCAGTTCGGACACGATCTCGCTAGGGGTCATTGTCGATGCTGACATGCTTATTCCAGTGTTTCAATCAGGTGCTGTTGATTGGTATAGATACAAAGATCGCCAGCGATTTCGAGTGACTGCTTAACGATGACCTCAGGCGCAAGTTCGGTGTGGCGCAACAATGCCATCGCCGCGGATTGCGCATAGGCGCCGCCGGAACCAATTGCAGCTAAACCATTTTCGGGTTCGAGTACATCGCCGTTACCGGTGAGGACCAGTGTGTGCTCGCGATCGGCCACGATCAACATGGCTTCGAGGCGGCGCAGAACGCGGTCGGTACGCCAGTCGCGGGTGAGTTCGACCGCAGCACGCATCAGATTGCCTTGATGTTTTTCGAGCTTGCCCTCAAAACGCTCTTGGAGCGTAAAAGCATCGGCTGTCGCACCGGCAAAGCCTGCGAGAATTTTGTCATGATAAAGACGGCGGATTTTGCGCGCAGTCCCTTTGATGATGATGTTGCCAAGCGTGACTTGACCGTCTCCGCCAAGTGCAACGCGATTGCCGCGTCGGACGCAAACAATAGTGGTGCCGTGAAACTGTTCCATATGCGTGACCTTCAGTGCTTGTATAGGTGCTTGTCTCAAAAATAAATACCGAGCTGCGATGTTCACTATAAAGTGAAAGGGCACACTCGTGGTGAAGCAAGTGTGCCCTCTTGGGGAAATGGATGCAGACTAAACGCAGGCTTTACATCCAGGTATTAGTCACCAAACATTTTCTGTCGCATTTCCCGACGCTCTTGTGCTTCGAGAGAAAGGGTTGCAGTCGGGCGTGCAAGCAGGCGACGCAAGCCAATCGGTTCACCTGTTTCTTCGCACCAACCGTACTCACCACCGTCGATACGCACGATGGATTGCTGTACCTTTTTCAGCAGCTTGCGCTCACGATCACGTGTGCGTAGCTCGAGTGCGTGCTCTTCTTCGATCGTGGCGCGGTCAGCCGGATCAGGTACAAATTGCGTTTCGCGCAAATTTTCCGTTGTGGCGCCTGCGTTGCTGAGGATCTCTTGCTCGAGTTGTCTGAGACGATCACGGAAAAAGCCGAGCTGACGCTCGTTCATGTAATCGGACTCAGGCATTTTCAACAACTCTGCCTCAGTGGGCAAATTGTTTTCTGACATGTCGCCAGTACTCACAGGCTTTTTTTGTACCGCTTTGGTGGCAACAGCGGGTGTTTTTGCCGGTGCGGGTGCTACTTTTTTAGCGGCCGCAGCCTGTTTGGATACGGGGGCTTTTGCTGCAGTCGCCTTGCTTGCTGCGGGTTTTGCTGCCTTGGTTACCATTAAAAACACTCCATTAATTAAGCTCAGCGCAAGAGCGCAGAGGGACTACTTGGCCAGGCACTGCTCCAGACCTTTGGTAAAGATTTCTTGGGGCAGTTTGCGTCCGATAAAGACCATTTTGGTGTTCTTTTTTTCGTTCGCGAGCCAGGGTTTGCCGGGTTCGGCACCCATCAACATATGGACGCCTTGAAAGAGCATCCGTTTATTAATGCCTTTCATATAAAGAATGCCCTTGTAGCGCAACAGATCGGGTCCGTAGACTTGAACCACGCCGCCGAGAAATTCCTCGAGTCGTTCTGGATCAAAGGGCTTGTCTGACTTGAAAACAAACGCACCGATGTTGTCGTTGTGCGCGGGTTTGGCGTGCGAGTGACCATGGTTGTGGTCAGGATTGGTGCAGGTCGCAGCATCATGATCATGGCCGTGATCGTGGGCATGTGCGTGATCGTGTCCATGGTCGTGCCCGTGCTCATGATCGCAGTGTCCATGATCGTGGTCGCAATGGCTGTGATCATGGTCATGATCATGCGCAGCATCGGGATGATCGTCGGCCAGGAATAGCGGGTCGATGTCTAAAATAGTGTTGAGATTAAAGCCGCTGATATCGATGATCTTTTTCAGATCGGTATCGCCGAAATTGACGGCCTCGATCGCCGCACGCGGGTTCATGTTGACGATGCGGCGACGCAGCGCAGCGTACTCGGCCTCAGTCACCAGATCTTTTTTGGAAATCAGAATGCGATCTGCGAAGCCGACTTGTTTTTGGGCTTCTTCCTGCTCATCGAGCGTTTCCATGCCGTGTTTGGCATCGACGATCGTCACAACCGCGTCAAGGCGGTAGTACTCGGCAATGTCATCGTCCATGAAAAACGTTTGGCAAACCGGACCTGGGTTGGCCATGCCGGTCGTCTCAATAATCACACGTTCAAATTTAAGCTCACCGCTTTCGTGGCGCTTGCGCAGGTCAATCAAGGTGCGCATCAGATCGCCACGCACGGTGCAGCAGACGCAGCCGTTGGACAGCTCGATGATTTCCTCTTCCTGATCTTGGACGAGTAGCTCGTTGTCGATGCTTTCGGGTCCGAATTCGTTTTCGATGACCGCGATACGCTTACCGTGGTACTCCGTCAGAATACGTTTTAAAAGCGTGGTTTTTCCTGCGCCGAGAAAACCGGTGAGGATGGTGACGGGGACCATTTGGTCGATACTGCGAGGGGAGCTCATGATCAGGTTGACTTCAAAAACGGGTAAAAAAGCAGGGCATTAGGCGAGTGATCAGACCCAAAGCGAACGCCGGATTACAGCACAGCCTAAGCCTTCCGGCAAACATTCTAATGATTTAGGCTGACATGAAAATGTCATCTGAATCTGATCGCCAATTTAAACAACATAATCTTATATGGGGTGAATGAGCCAAATTTCAAGCCCCAAACAAGCTGCGAAGGGTTGAAAAAACATAACTATATGTTTTTATTCGCTTTTTCTTCCGGCGCGCGGGTGCGCGGAATCGTAAGCTTTGGCTAAATGCTGGAAATCCAGCTTGGTATAGAGCTGAGTCGTAGAAATATTGGCATGGCCAAGCATTTCTTGAACGGCCCGTAAATCTTGTGCAGATTGTAAAACGTGGCTGGCAAAACTATGACGCAAAACGTGCGGATGGACATGCGTGGGCAAACCCGCCAGTTTGACCAGCTTTGTCAGTTGGCTTTGTACAACACGCGGGCTGATTCGAGCACCGCGCACGCCGATAAAAAGGGCTGCGGTATCGGTTTCGCTTGCGCGTGTTTCCTGCCGAGGGCGGGCAAATTGGGGACGGGCCTCTAGCCAGCGCACCAAACACTCTAGGGCCTGGGTGCCGATTGGGACACTGCGGCGCTTACCACCTTTGCCCAAAACGTTGACCTCACGGTCGCTTAAGTTGATCCAGCCTGCGGAGCTATAGGTTTTACTGTGTGTGTAGTCGATGTCGAGACCGACGAGTTCGGAGAGTCGCAACCCACTTGAGTAAAACAGTTCGAATATGGCGCGGTCACGTAGCGAGGCTGGGTCGGTCATTGTGACCAGCGCAGGCGCCTCCAGAAGCGCCTGCGTTTGATCAACCGAGAGTGCCTTGGGTAGGCCACGTGCGGCCTTTGGGGCACGTACATCCGCCGCAGGATTGGTCGACATTTGGCTCTGCGGACTCCACCATTTATAAAAGCCTCGCCAGGCAGCAAGCATGCGCGCCAGGCTGCGGGCACTGTGTCCCTGGCCGTGCAGACGGGCGAGAAAATGCCGGATGTTTCCGTTGACGAGCTGATCGAGCGCTTTGCCATCGGCAAGCGTGACGAGCTGTTGCAGGTCACGCCGATAGGCCGAAAGGGTATGCGCGGAGTAGCGACGGTTGACCTCAAGGTACTTAAGCCAGGACGTGACAGGATCGGAGGAGTCTGGCAGCGTTGGCGAGGCAGACATACGGGGCAGCGTGCTCAGGCGTCGTCGGCTGCGCGCAGCACGGTGCCGGCGGGCTTGAGACGTGAAAGTGTTGAGCTGGCGAGGATGCTAACGGTTTGCAGAAATGCCACACCCATGTCGGGACCAAAGCGCTCGGGATCGTCCGAACCTAAGACCAACAAGCCAAAGGCGGGTTGCCCCACCGCAGATCGGAGCGGCAGCACCGCGAGCGAAGCAGGTTTAGCGTGCAGCCAGCTCGCCGGGGTGAGGGAGGTATCATTGCCACAGTAAGGATTGACGAGACTATTGGCGTAAGTGTGTACTTCTTCACCTACGGGAGCGCCAACACCTTCGGCGGGCAAATCAAGCCCCCAGACGCGCAGGGCAACTTCTTGAAGGTTGAATTGTTCGGCCAGACCTAATGCGACTTCGCCAGGCAAGCGCAAGTTCGATTGCTCGCCCAACATGCGCACGCACCAGCGATTGAGCTTGTCTGTGGTGATCTCATTCAGCGCGGCGTTACGAACCAAGTCCGCCAGTCTGAATTCAAAGTCGCGCAGCCGCTCACGCAAGGTCATGATCTGACGCTCACCGAGAGAAATGGTGCGCGCCTGATGTGGATGGGGGACCTCAAGCGTAGAAAATAACTCCGAGTACTGGACAAAAAACTCTGGATGTTCTTGGAGAAATTTGGCGACAGTGTGAGGATGCAGTGAGTCGGTCATGGCGTGTGACTAAAAGAAGAAGGGATAGAGGCGACCAGGCGATCAATGTCGATGGTGCTGGAAAAAACGGTGGTGGCAGGACCCGTCATACGCATCTGATCCCCATGGGTAGCAATGGTGAGCCAGCCGCCATGGGTACGAATGCGAACGGGGGCGTCCAGTAGGCCTCGGCGAATACCGGCTGCAACCGCTGCACAAGCGCCTGAACCACAAGCGAGTGTTTCGCCGGCACCACGTTCATAGACGCGCAGATGGGCGGTGTGACGATCGACGATTTGCAAAAAGCCAGCGTTGACGCGGCGTGCAAAACGGGGGTGTGATTCGATCAAGGGGCCGATGATGGATACGGGTGCCGTATCGACGTCATCCACAATCTGAACCGCATGAGGATTGGAAATGGCGACAGCAGATAGCCAGACGGTGATTTCGCCAAGACTGGTATGCGTATGAAGAGGGAGCGCGTACAGCGTGTCCTGTCCCTCGAAACGCGTGGCGAGGTCTGTCACATCAAAAGGGAGGGCCTCAGGAATGAAGCGGGTCTCACCCATATCGACCACCACTTCGCCATTGGGCATCGCCTCAAGCGTAATCAGTCCAGTCGAGATCTCTGCCCGCAAGGGGTTACGCGAAGACAGTTTTTGCTCATGGACAAACTTCACGAAGCAACGCGCGCCGTTACCACAGTGCTCGACTTCGCTGCCGTCAGAATTGAAAATCCGGTACCGGAAGTGCGCCTCGGGATGAGAGGGGTGTTCGACCAGTAATATCTGATCGCAGCCAATGCCGAATTGGCGGTGGGCGAGGGCGCGAGCACGCTCTGCAGTCATTTCAATGGGTTGGCGCACCCCATCCAAGACCACAAAGTCATTGCCGGCGCCGTGCATTTTTGTAAAGTTCCAAATCATGAAGGGATTATCCCCCATTTGTTTGTTGTTTTGGCTTAAAATAATATTTAAGTCGCTGAGTTAACCGACAACTTGCGGGGCGACGGTGTTGGACAAATGCTGAAATGCTGCGTCAACACAAAAATAAATCCGCTAAAGCGTCGCGCCCAATCCAGCGTCTATTTAGGTGTCGGTTCGGGGTGCAACGCACCTCCTTAACCTCACCTCTGGCCTTGCCAGAATTAGGACGTGATCATGGCTACAACTTCTTCAGACTATCTCTTTACCTCCGAATCCGTTTCTGAAGGTCACCCTGACAAGGTCGCTGACCAAGTCTCTGATGCGATCTTGGATGCGATTTTTACCCAAGACCCCCATGCACGTGTCGCAGCTGAAACGCTTTGCAACACAGGTCTGGTCGTATTGGCCGGTGAGATCACCACGACCGCTAACGTTGACTACATTCAGGTTGCGCGCGACACCATCAAGCGTATCGGCTACGACAATACCGACTACGGGATTGACTACAAAGGCTGCGCCGTCTTGGTGGCCTATGACAAACAGTCTCCCGATATCGCCCAGGGCGTGGATCGTACGTCTGAGGATTATCTCAATCAAGGTGCAGGCGACCAGGGTTTGATGTTTGGTTACGCATGTAACGAAACCCCTGATTTGATGCCTGCCCCAATCTGGTACGCACACCGTTTGGTGCAGCGTCAAAGCGAGTTGCGCAAAGACGGCCGCCTGCCTTGGCTGCGTCCTGATGCAAAATCACAGGTCACGTTCCGTTATGTCGATGGCAAGCCTGTCGAAGTCGATACTGTTGTGTTGTCGACACAGCACGCACCAGAGATTTCGCAAACTGCGATTCACGAAGCGGTGATCGAGGACATTATCCGTCCAAGTTTCCCCGCTGGTTTGTTGACCCCAAAGACAAAGTTCCTGATCAACCCAACCGGTCGTTTTGTGATCGGTGGACCCCAGGGTGATTGCGGTCTGACCGGTCGTAAGATCATTGTTGATACCTACGGTGGCGCATGCCGTCACGGTGGTGGCGCGTTCTCCGGCAAGGATCCTTCCAAGGTTGATCGCTCAGCCGCCTATGCCGCACGCTACGTAGCTAAAAACATCGTGGCCGCTGGTTTGGCGAGCAAGTGCGAAGTGCAGGTGAGCTATGCGATTGGTGTGGCAGAACCCATCAACATTACGGTTGACACACATGGCACAGGCGTTGTGTCGGACGAGAAATTGTCCAAACTCGTGCGCGAGCATTTTGACCTGCGTCCTAAAGGCATCGTCAATATGCTTGACCTGTTGCGTCCGATCTACAGCAAAACTGCCGCATACGGTCACTTTGGTCGTAGCGAGCCCGAGTTCAGCTGGGAAGCCACTGACAAGGCTGCTGCATTGAAAAAGTCCGTCTAAGGTGACGACGCAACCACCGTCATTAAACTGGGATGAGGCGCCTGAGGGTGCTTCATCTCAAGCTTCTGGTCAAAAATTAGAAGACATTACAAATGGCGCGGATTCGCCTTGTGTGGCGATTTGCTCCACTTTGTTTGATGATGTGTGTCGTGGCTGTGGCCGAACAGTGATGGAGGTCTCGAACTGGGTCTTCATGAACACTGAGGAAAAGCACGCAGTCTGGGTAAGAATCCGCGCAGAAGGTTATCCGCGTAAGTCAGGGGCAACCTAAAGCATAAGATCCCAAAGAAATATGACGTAAAAAAACAGGCACTCAATTTCTGAGCACCTGTTTTTTTACGTCTGTTTACTTCTGATTACTTTTCTTTCTTTTCTGACAAAGTGTCGCCGGCTAAGGCTTCGGACAACTTGGCGATTGCCGTGTGGTCCTGACCGGGTCCGAGCATTTGTGCGCACGAGGCCCACATTTCACGACATAACGACGAAAAAGGTGTCGGTGTGTTGGTATCGCGACCAATACCGAGCGCAATGCTCAGATCCTTGACCATCAGGTCCAGACCAAAGCCAGCGTTGTATTGACCCGACAGCACAAACTGTTTGAATTTCTTCTGCGTGGAGTTGTTCATCCCCGTTGAAGAATTCAGTACATCGACCATGGCTGAGGGATCCAGACCAAAACGCTTGCCGATCAGCAGGGCTTCGACGCCGATCAAAAAGCCGCCAGCCGACACCAGGTTGTTTAGGGCCTTCATGGCATGCGCAGAACCGACATCACCGGTGGGCGTGATGGATGTACCCATGCAAACCAATACGGGACGCACGCGCTCAAGCAGTTCGGCGCTGCCGCCGAACATGATGGCGAGTTCACCAGTTTTGGCACGTGGCACACCACCTGAAACCGGTGCGTCAACCAGGTGACCCTTGGCGGCTGTGACGAGCTCAGTTAAAGCACGCGTAATCGTGGGTACGCCAGAGGTCATGTCGATGACGACTGAGCCTGGGCGCAAGCCAGCCAACACGCCATCCGGACCTGTGAGTACCGCTTCAAGAATGTTGCTGGTGGGCAAAATCGTGACGATGAGCTCAGAGGCGGCGGCCAGTGCGCGGTTAGAGGCGGCGACAGTGCCACCGATTTCCTTGGCAAAGGCTTGGGCTCGCTCTTTTGAGGCGTCAATCACTTGGAGTGGGTAGCCAGCTTTGTGCAGCAGGGAGGCCATCGGCCATCCCATGCTGCCTAAGCCCACAAAACCGATCGTGGGCAGGGCGCTCATTTCTTAACTGCCTTTTTTGCAGCTGCTTTTTTGGCAGGCGCTTTAGCGGCAACGGCGTCAACAGCAGCTGGCTTAGCGGCGGCGACTTTTTTAGCTGCGGCTTTCTTGGCCGTCACTTTTTTCTTTGCGGCTTTAGCAGCGGCTTTTGTGTAGGCGCCTTCTTCTTCGAGTACTTGGTTGGCGGCTTTGAAAGCATCCAGACCTGCGGGGATGCCACAGTAGACGGTCGCGTGTAGCAACACTTCTTTGATTTCTTCGACGGTCACGCCGTTGGCCAGCGCGCCTTTGACGTGCAGCTTGATTTCAGCGGAACGGTTCAGTGCAGTCAACATGGCCAAGTTGAGCATGCTGCGTGTCTTGCGGCTCAGACCGTCACGGGTCCAGGCATAGCCCCAGCACCACTCGGTGGTGATGTGCTGAAATGCCATGGTGAAGTCGTTGGCTTTGGCAATGGAGCCGTCTACGTAATCGGCGCCGAGTACGGCACGACGAACTTCTAAGCCTTCTTTGAACAATTGCGCAGTTTCGCTTTTAGCAGACATTTAAGGCTCCAGAATCAGTATGATCAAAAGTAAATAAAGTAAAACGTGTAAATAAATGTGTAAGACACACCACGAATGGCCTTGATTGTCTGCGCTTGTCTTTACCTGTGTCAAGCGAGAATCATCGATATGCCTATAAAGGAGAAAATATGAATCTGCCCCAATATGAAATTTATGCGTTGCGCTATGCGACGATTCAACAACGGATGCGCCGCGAAAACTTCATTGCGCAGGATCCGCACGATGAACCGATGCCGATGGATTATTTTGTCTGGCTCATCCGTGATGGTCAGCGCAATATTTTGGTCGATACGGGTTTCAATGCACGACAAGCGCAGGAGCGCGGGCGCACACTCCTGCGCTGCCCGATTGGCGCACTGTCTTTACTCGGGCTCGCACCAGAGGATATCGAGGACGTCGTGTTGACGCATTTGCATTATGACCATGCGGGCAATATCGATTTGCTTCCGAATGCACGTTTTCATGTTCAAGAGGACGAGGTTGATTACGCTTGCGGCAAGCACATGTGTCATGGACTGTTTCGTCACGCCTACGATGTGGAAGACGTGGTGAGCCTCGTGCGTCGCGTCTATGCGGAGCGTGTGCATTTCCATCAGGGTCGTGTTGAGCTGGCGCCAGGCATTGAGTTGATCAAAATAGGGGGGCACACAAAAGGCCTGCAATCTTTGCGTGTGCATACCGCGCGGGGTTGGGTGGTACTGGCCTCGGATGCCAGCCATTTTTATGAAAATATGGAAAGGCCTTCGCCGTTTCCGATTGTGTTTCATGTGGGCGATATGGTGGCCGGCTATGCGACGTTGCGTGCCGCGGCCGCTTCAGCACAACACATCATCCCCGGGCACGATCCTCTGGTGCGGGCGCGTTACCCCTTCCATGGTAAGCCAGAGGACGATATTGTGGCGTTGCACGTGCCACCCCAGACAAACACCTAAGGCCTAAATCTTGAGGGGTTGACGGGTAAACCCTATCGCAAGCGCCAAAAAAGGGCTACAATAGATGTGCTTTTGAGGAGCGTTGCGACGGGTCAAGGCCCGCCAGGCTCATTAGCTTTCCCACGTTACCGTCGGCCATTTTGCCGACCTTAACGGCGCTCACCCAATCCTGCCAAGCAGCGATTGCGGTGGTGCTCAATACACAGCCGTTCAATTGTTGTTCCGCGGGCATAACGGAGCTTATAAACATGAACGCTGTAAAAGAAAAATTTGCTGACTACATCATTGCTGACATCAACCAAGCTGATTTTGGTCGTCGCGAGATCGCGATTGCTGAAACAGAAATGCCTGGTCTGATGGCCACACGCGAAGAATTCGCCAAGACCAAGCCCTTGAAAGGCGCCCGC
The DNA here is from genome assembly GCA_023653055.1 of Burkholderiaceae bacterium. GTDB lineage: Bacteria > Pseudomonadota > Gammaproteobacteria > Burkholderiales > Burkholderiaceae_B > Zwartia. The sequence continues at coordinate 226,562 of JAMNXR010000001.1, forward strand.
ATCACAGGCAGCCTGCACATGACGATTCAAACCGCTGTGCTGATCGAGACCTTGCAGGCACTCGGCGCTGAAGTCCGCTGGGCTTCTTGCAACATCTATTCCACCCAAGACCATGCTGCTGCAGCGATCGCTGCAATGGGCACGCCTGTGTTCGCTAAAAAAGGTGAGTCACTGGTCGAGTACTGGGACTACACACATAAGATTTTTGAATGGCCCGGCGACAAGCAAGCCAACATGATTTTGGATGACGGTGGCGACGCCACACTCTTGTTGCACCTCGGTACAAAAGCTGAGAGCGACCTTTCGGTCTTGAATAACCCAGGTTCCGAAGAAGAAGTCGTCCTGTTTGCCGCCATCAAAGCGCAGATCAAAAAAGATCCTAAGTGGTATTCCACACGTCTGGCTCAAATCAAGGGCGTGACCGAAGAAACAACCACAGGCGTGTTGCGTTTGTATCAGATGTCGAAAAAAGGCGAACTGGCCTTTGCCGCCATCAACGTTAACGACTCCGTGACCAAATCAAAGTTTGACAACTTGTACGGCTGCCGCGAATCGCTGGTCGATGCGGTCAAGCGTGCGACAGACGTCATGATCGCAGGCAAGGTTGCTGTGGTCGCAGGTTATGGCGATGTGGGTAAGGGTTCGGCACAAGCCTTGGCCGCGTTACGCGCGCAAGTCTGGGTCACCGAAGTCGATCCAATTTGCGCACTGCAGGCAGCAATGGAAGGCTTTAAGGTTGTGACGATGGAAGAAGCTGCAGATAAGGCAGATATTTTTGTCACAGCGACTGGCAACTATAACGTCATCACACGCGCCCACATGGATCGTATGAAGGACCAGGCCATTGTTTGTAACATCGGTCACTTCGACAACGAAATCGACGTCGTGGGTATCGAAGACTTGCAGTGGGAAGAAATCAAGCCACAAGTCGACCACGTGATTTTCCCTGACGGCAAGCGCATCATCTTGTTGGCCAAGGGCCGTCTCGTGAACCTCGGCTGCGGCACGGGTCATCCTTCGTTCGTGATGTCTTCTTCGTTCACAAATCAGACAATCGCTCAGATCGAGCTGTTCTCACGTAACGAACAGTACACGTCGGGTCAGGTCTATGTGTTGCCTAAGCATTTGGACGAAAAAGTCGCACGTCTGCACCTCAAAAAGATTGGTGCAAACTTGACGACCTTGACACCACAGCAAGCCGCTTACATCAGCGTCAAGCAAGAAGGTCCTTTCAAGGGCGATGCTTACCGTTATTGATCAGCCCTCTTTGAACGGCTGTGATGAATCGTTGTTAATAAGCGATTGCAGTAATAGGTTGAAAGTCAGGGTTGCAAGCTGGATTTCCTAGTTTGCAACCCAATGTAATGTTCACCGGAGATTGTCATGACTTGGTTGCTCGTCTGGATATTAAATGCGGTGACATTACTGATCGTTGCCTATGTCTTGCCCGGAATTACGGTGGCCAGTTTCTGGTCCGCCATGATTGCGGCATTAGTCTTGGGTCTGATCAATATGTTGGTCAAACCCATCCTTATTTTATTGACCTTGCCCATCACGATTGTGACGCTGGGTCTGTTTTTACTCGTGATCAACGCACTGATGTTCTGGCTCGCCGGCTCACTCCTGAAAGGCTTTCAGGTCAATGGTTTTTGGTGGGCGGTCGGCGGAGCGCTGTTTTATAGCGTGATCTCCGGGTTCTTGACGAGTCTAATCCAACAATGAATTTCCAAGCGACGCCGGCGTTTAGCCTCGAGTTTTTCCCTCCACGCGACGCTGCGGCTCAGCAGCGGCTGGTTGAGGGCGCCAAGCAAATGTTGGTCATTGAGCCACACTATGTCAGTGTGACGTTTGGTGCAGGCGGTTCGACCCGAGACGGCACGTTGGATACCGTGCGGACGATGCGCTCGCTTGGCTGCGACGCCGCGCCGCATTTGTCGTGTATTGGTTCGTCGCGGGAAGAGCTCAAGGGCTTATTACAACGCTACCGCGAGGAAGGCGTTCGCCGGATTGTGGCCTTGCGAGGCGATATGCCTTCTGGGATGGGAGCGAGTGCGGCCGGTGCGCTACATCACGCAAGCGACTTGGTTGAATTTATCCGCCAGGAATCGGGTGATTGGTTTCACATCGAGGTCGCGGCCTATCCTGAAATGCATCCCCAAGCCCTGGGTCCCGAGAAAGACCTGACGCACTTTGTTAACAAAGTGCGTGCGGGTGCAAATAGTGCGATTACGCAATACTTTTTTAATGCGGATGCATATTTTGATTTTGTCGATCGCGTCCAGGCCAAGGGGATCGATATCCCGATCGTGCCAGGCATCATGCCCATCACCAACTACACACAGTTGATGCGGTTTTCAGAAATGTGTGGTGCCGAAGTACCGCGCTGGATTCGCCTGCGTCTGGCGGATCTCGGTGACGACAAAGAATCGATCCGTGCGTTTGGTGCCGAGGTGGTGACGCGTCTGTGCGAAACGCTACTGGACAATGGCGTGCCCGGTTTACATTTTTATACGCTCAACAATGCCGAAGCGACCTTGTCGATTTGGCGTGGGCTGTTTCGCTAGAGAGTTCTCTAACGCGGCTATACCGGCGGTGGTGCTTGTATCCAGCCGCTAGGTGTCACAATGGCGTCGAGAGGATAGTCATGTTCCTCTGGCTGATGCCCCGCTTCTTCTTCGATTCGGGCTTGATCCCAAGCAATGCCAATCGTGGTAAACGCTTGACCCCGTTCATTGATTTGAGCGAGTGTGCGGTCGTAATAGCCACCACCGTAGCCAATCCGTGCACCCAGTTCCGTAAAACCAAGGGTGGGGACGAGCAAAACGGTAGGTTGTAAGACTTCTCCTCGTAAAGGCTCAAGCACGCCAAAGGCGCCGCGCGCCAGAGGGTCCTCCAGTTTCCAAGCGTGAAACTCCAGCGGAGCCTGCTTTTTGACAACAATGGGTAGGGCGATCGTGACACCCATTGCGTGCAGTTTTGCATAGAGGGGGCGCAAGTCGGGTTCGCCGTCGAGTGGCCAAAAACCGGCAACTATTTCAGGCTCAGTGTGTCCAACTTGAGTGCGTGCCAAGCGTCGAGCCTCAAACCAGCTCAGCAGAGTGGCACACATTGTCGCGTTGCCGTGTTGGCGTTCGGCAACAGGAATGCACTCTCGTAGGCTACGAAGCCGCATACGAAGCAGGTCTGCGCTATTCTTTGACATATACCGTAGCAGTTGCTAACTCATTGTTGTAAATGTTGTTCAAAGGCATGTATGTACACAAGCGTAAAGTATCAGAATATCCGCTTTCAGCTCCGCGGCTGGGTCGCTGCAGTGGCCTGTAGCGGCGCCGTCGTCACTTTACCGGTCGTGGCGCAAACCCAGCCTTCAGGCGTAGAGCAATTTGTGCTGAAGGCAGATGGCAGCATGAGCCCTGTCAATAGCGCTTCTCAAGGCGCCTCTGTTGCCACGCCTAAAACCGGTGCGAGCGTCGCAAATACTGCCACAAGTCGTGCAACGAATAGTGCCATCAGTACGGCAACAAGCCCAGCGACCAATCCAGCTACGAATCCAGCCACGAATCCCAAAGACACAATCGCCGCCTCGGAAAATACGCCTGCTGCTAAAGCGGTCGCCGCAGCACGTCAGGCGGTGAACAGCAAACAGTTCGCTCAACTCGCGAGCTTTGTGCCTCAGGCGCGCGGAGATGTGTTGGCGACGTATCCTGAGTACTGGTTTTTGCGCACGCAACTTGGCCTTTATAGGTCGCCGAGTGTCGCACAAAATCTTGAACAGTTTCTTGAAAAAAACAGGGATGCGTATCTCGCAGATCGCTTGCGAGGCGAATGGGTGCTGGCGGCTGCGCGCAGCGGGGACTTTGTCACGGTTCGGAGTCTTGGGCCCGTACTCAATCCGAGTAATCAAGTGTTGTGCGCGCAACTTGAGGCCAAGCATATGGGCGGTCAGCGCGCTACAGCAGCGGAGGCGATGAAGATTTTTGTCCCCTTTGGTGCATGCTGGAAGTTATTTGATCAGCTGGTAGCGGATCGTGTGCTGACCAATGCTGAGTTGATTCCCTATTTGCACGAAGCGATTGAAAATAATAAGTTGCCGGATGCGCGCCGTTTTGCCGTCTACGTGTTTGACACGAATGAAATGGCGGCCTATGACGCGATGTTAAAAAGTCCTGCCGCCTGGTTAGCGACACAAACTGCCTTGGGTTCGACGCAGCGCAATGAGATCATTGCAATCGGTCTCGCGCGTTTGGCACGCACGGATTTGGCGGCTACAGAAGCGCTAGTCAACAAGAAATGGAAAAATCTGTTGCCAAAGCAATATACGCAATGGGTATATGGGCAGATGGCCTTGGTGGCGAGTATGAGCCTCGACCCACGCGCCTATCAGTGGTATCGCGAGTCGGGTTCAGTGCGCCTGTCGGATAACAATGAAGCCTGGCGTGTGAGAATGGCGCTGCGTCAACCTAAGATCGATTGGAAGTGGGTGATGCAAGGCATCGATACGATGCGCGAACCTCAACGCAGTGATCCGACGTGGGTGTACTGGAAGGCGCGCGGTCTCGCTGCAACCGGTAAAAAATCTGAAGCAGAAAAAGCCTATGCATCGATAGCGGCGGACTATAGTTTTTATGGACAGTTGGCCGCCGAGGAGTTGGGTCGCACGATTAGTGCACCTAAGCGTCCAGAGGCGGTGACGGAGAAAGAGTTGGCGCAAGCCCGCGCCAATCCCGGCTTGCAGCGTGCGGTCACGTTGTTTAAAAGAGGCTGGCGTCTTGAGGCGGTGCCGGAGTGGAACTTTACGTTGCGTGGCATGACGGATCGTCAGTTATTGGCCGCTTCTGAACTCGCGCGTCGTGAGAGTATTTACGATCGTGTGGTCGTGACATCGGGACGAACCAAGGACGAGGTGGACTTTACCCAGCGCTTTGTCGCGCCTTTTGAGGGACGGGTGAGTGCACAAGCGCGTGAGGTCAATGTTGAGCCCGCGTGGGTCTACGGTTTGATTCGACAAGAGTCGCTGTTTATCATGGATGCGCGTTCACACGTCGGCGCCTCGGGCTTGATGCAGCTGATGCCGGCGACCGCAAAGTGGATGGCTAAAAAAATCGGCTTGACGAATTTCACGCCAAATAGTGTGAATGATTTTGATACCAATACGAAGTTAGGGACAAGCTATTTGAGTATGGTGCAGTCTGATCTGGGTGGTTCACAGGTGTTGGCGAGTGCGGGATATAACGCAGGTCCTGGCCGGCCCATGCTTTGGCGTTCAAAACTGGATGCACCCGTAGAGGGAGCGATTTTTGCTGAAACCATCCCATTTAACGAAACCCGTGATTACGTTAAAAAAGTGATGTCTAACGCGACGTATTATGCGGCCGTCTTTTCTGGCAATCCTCAGTCGCTCAAGCAGCGTCTGGGACAAATTGAGCCACGACCATATGGTCGTTCACCTCTGCCGTGACGGTGGTTGCGGATCCTGCCTTGACGGGTTTGCAGGTCTACATCGTGGGTGGAGCGGTGCGTGATGCGCTGTTGGGTCTGGCGGCAGGTGACCGTGATTGGGTCGTGGTGGGCACCACACCTGAGGAAATGGTTGCGCGCGAGTTTATCCCCGTCGGGGGCGACTTCCCAGTTTTTCTTCATCCTCGTACCAAAGAGGAATATGCGCTTGCACGGACCGAAAGAAAGTCGGGGCGTGGTTACAAGGGCTTTACCTTTTACACGGGCGCGGATGTCACCCTCGAAGAAGACTTAAAGCGTCGTGATTTGACGGTCAATGCGATGGCACAGTCGATGGCGGGCGACTTGATCGATCCACTCAATGGCCTGAAAGATTTGCAGTCACGCGTGTTTCGCCATGTCGGTCCTGCGTTTGAAGAGGATCCTGTGCGGATTTTGCGACTAGCGCGTTTTGCTGCACGCTTGACGGACTTTTCTGTGGCACCTGAAACACTTTCAGTCTGTCAGCGCATGGTGTCGACGGGTGAGGTAGACGCATTAGTGCCTGAACGTGTCTGGCAAGAGTTGTCACGTGGTCTCATGAGTGACAAGCCCTCGCGGATGTTGGCAATTTTGCTGGAATCTGGTGCGAGTGCGCGCGTCATGCCTGAGTGGCACCATACCGTTCGGGTGGCGCAGTTGGTGGATGCGGCTGCAAGCTTGCCGCTGAGTGCACGCTATGCGTTGTTTTGTCTCGATACACAGGCGCGTGCGGAGTTGGCCAAGCGTTTGAGAGTACCCACTGAGTGTGTAGACGTCGCGCGCTTATTGCCGGTGGTGCTGGCGGGAATGGCCAGGTGCACACCCGAGGACACGCTGTCCTTAATTGAAACCTGTGATGCGATTAGAAAACCAGAGCGGTTTGATTTGTTGTTGGAAACAGCAAGTCTTGTAGAGGTGTTTGATGCGCAATGGTGGCGACTCAGCCTTCAAACCGTCTTGTCCGTCGATGCGGGCGCAGCAGCCCAAACGGCATCCGAGCCCGCACGAATCAAACAGGTGGTGCGAGCTGCGCGGCTAGCTGCCCTGAGCGATCGCTCTGACTAAAGCCACTGAGGGGAAGCGTCATGCCTCGACCGAGTGCAATGACTTTAAAGAGCTCACCCATTTCTGCTTCGGAAATTAGCTTTTGCACAGCGGCATAGGTTTGCGCACGCTGTTTGGGTTCAGGATGTTCGATTTGTTGTTGTGCATAGGCTTCAAGCAGCTGAGGGAGTCCGGCATTCAATAAGAAACGCGCTTGGGATGTATAGCCTAAGACGTCCAGGCCACTTTGTTGTGCTGCCTCGGCGATGGCGGTGAAATCAACGTGTGCGGTAATGTCTTGCAGACCAGGCGCTAAAAAAACATCATCGTGGCTGCGGTGTTGGATATGACACATCAGGGTGCCACGCTGTCGCTGCGGATGGTAGTACTCATGACGCGGAAAGCCATAATCAATCAGCAGGGCTGCACCGCGCGTGAGCCAGCGACCGAGGTCGTGAATCCATGCTTCAGCTTGTACGTTGATTTCAGAGCTGTAGCCGGGCAGCGCAGGCATGCGCGCGCGAACGGTGGCAGCAAGCTGGGGTGAGGCAGGCTTGTCTAAAAAGGCAAAACCCGCGTCGTGCGATACCACACCACGTTCCATTACCTCGCCTTGGTCAGACCAGGTAAAGAGCTCAACGGGCATGGCATCGAGGAGCTCATTGCCCACGACGCATCCGACAAAGCTTGTCGGAGGTGTCTCTAGCCAAGAGACGCGGTCACCCCACTCAGACAGACGTTGTTGCTGCCGCTGTTTGAGGTCGGCCGACACTTCAAGAATGTTGTAGCGAACATCCAGACCCTCTGCGTGCAATGCACTGAGAAGGTCATTGGCGAGCGCGCCACTGCCTGCACCAAACTCCAGCACCTCGAGGGTATTGGTTTGACGCAAAATTTCTGATACCTGACGCGCGAGTGTTTGTCCGAACAAAGGTGTGAGCTGAGGGGCGGTGATGAAGTCACCGCTGAGTGTTGTAGCGCTGGAGCTAGTACTAGGCGCATCGGCAAGCTTGGCATTGCCGGCGGCATAGTAGCCAAGTCCAGGTGCGTAGAGCGTGTGATGCATCCAGACACTAAAAGGCAGCCAGCCACCTGCTTGCTGGATCTGCAGATGCAAAAAAGCGCTGACGCGCTGAGTGTGACTCAGTGCGTCAGCGCTTACCGAGATCGCTTGATTAGCGGCGACCACCGTCAAAGTTAAAACCACGACGTGCACCTGCCGCAGCGCGTGGAGCGCCAGGGCGTGCTGCACCGCCTGCACGCGCAGGACCATCACCGCGTGGCGCAAACGTCTTGCCACCCGGTGCGGCTGCACGAGGGGCAAACTCACGACCGGGGCGTGCTGCAGGCTTGCCTGCATAGGCTGGACGGTCTGAAGGTGCGCGATCGCTACGGTGCTCAAAAGGACGACCCTCGCCACGTGTGCTGGCGAATGGATTGTCGCTGCGAGCGGCCTGGGGACGATCACCGCGTGGTGCGTAAGCGGGCTTGTCACCACGTGGGGCGAACGTACGCTCACGGTCACCAAAGGGCTTGTCGCCACGTGGTGCGTAAGCGGGTCTGTCACCGCGCGGTGCGAAAGATTTTTCGCCACGATCGGCATAGGGTCTGTCACCGCGTGGCGCGCCACTTGGTGCATCGCCACGGGGAGCAAACGTACGCGGCTCGCTGCGGCCAGCGGAGTAACGGTCGTTGCTGCTGCCGAAGCGGTCACCACTACGGTCGTTGCTCCAACGGTTTGGCTTTTTGCCGCCCGCACCGCGTGACGCACCTTCGGGGCGTGCGCTTGGTGTGCGCTGTGGCTCAAGGCCGGCGATCACGCCAGGTGGAATGGTGTTGCCGATGAAGTGTTCGATACGGCGGACTTTATGACGCTCGCTGTGGACAGCCAAGGTAAAGGCTGCGCCATCGCGACCGGCACGACCGGTACGACCAATACGGTGCACGTAGTCTTCAGGTTGCATCGGCAAATCGTAGTTGATCGCGTGGCTGATGGCCTGAACGTCAATACCGCGTGCGGCAACGTCGGTGGCAACCAAGACACGGACACGGCCGTCTTGCACTTCAGACAAGGTGCGTGAACGCTGGCGCTGGTTCATGTCGCCATGAAGCGCCATTGCTGAGAAACCGCTGTCGGCAAGGTGTTCGGCCAGATCGTCTGCGCCGCGTTTGGTGGCGGTGAAGATAATGGCCTGGTCCATCGACACGTCGCGCAAGAGATGGTCAAGCAGGCGCAGTTTGTGGCCGGCGTCATCTGCGTACAGCAGTGTTTGTGTGATGTTGGCGTGACGATCTGACTGTGAGGTCATTTCGATACGCTGTGGATCGCGCATCATGCGTGCGGCGAGCTTGGCAACGGTGCCATCCAGCGTTGCTGAGAACAGCAAGGTCTGGCGTGACTCGGGGCAACGGTCAACGATGGTGTTAATGTCGTCGATGAAACCCATATCGAGCATGCGGTCGGCTTCGTCGAGCACCAAGGTGTGAACGGTCGACAAGTCAACGCGGCGGGCCTGCAGGTGATCCAGCAGACGGCCAGGTGTCGCCACCAGCACGTCAACACGACGTGAGAGTGCTTTGAGCTGGGCGCCGTAAGGCATGCCACCGACAACGGTCGCAACACGCAGATCGTCCAGGTTGCTACCGTACATTTCGGTGGCTTCGCTGACCTGCATGGCGAGTTCGCGAGTGGGGGTGAGCACCAGCACTTGGACGCCACGGCCTTTGTTACCAGGCTTGTGCGCGATTTTGTTGAGTGCGGGCAGCATAAAGGCGGCGGTCTTGCCGCTGCCTGTCTGGGCGGACACCATCAAGTCGGCACCGGCCAAGGCTGCTGGAATCGCAGACATCTGGACGGGTGTCGGCGTGGTGAAGCCGGTACGTTCAATGGAAGACAACAAAGCGGGGACGAGCCCCAACGAATCGAAGGACATGACTTTCCTTTTGGCCAGATAGTGGCCATGTGACGCAGCCCGGAGAATTGGTAGACCGGCGGTAGTCGGTTGAATCGAGCATCGTGCCGACCGAATCAACCGAACGTCTGGGCTGTAGATCCATCTATCTGGATCACACTAGCTGCCCACGAAAGGAAAGGAGGTCAGGAATCGATGATGTGAAGCCGAAATTTAGGTTGTTTGCCTATTTTCAGACTTATGCACTTTCTTGTGCAGCGGTACGTTATACCAAAGGTACGGTTAAAACCACAAAACCAGCGGTAATTTATACACAAGCACTTTTTGTACAGAGCCCGAATACTAACCTATTTTTTGCTTCGGGTATACCCTTTACGAAAAAATTATGCTTTCCAGTCAATTACTTGGAGATTGTGTTGCGCCAACCAATCATTTGCCAAGCGAAAATGATCGCAACCCACAAACGGTGTCGGGGGTCTGCGCGCCGAGAGCGGTGAGGGGTGATTGGCCATCAAAATCAGATGGTCGCCCTGTCCAGAAATCAGTGCGCGCTTGGCTTGGGCATGCGCCCCCCAGAGCATGAACACTTTGGGTGAGGCGTCGCAGGCGACCGCAGAGATGAGTGCATCCGTCACGGTTTCCCAACCGGCCCGAGCATGCGACGCGGGTTGACCATCTTCGACAGTCAGGCAGGTATTGAGTAGCAGTACCCCCTGTTGTACCCAGGGTGACAAATCGTTTTTAAGGAGGTTGGACGCCAACACAAGTTCGGAAGGATCGGTTGGGTATTCGCGTTCAATCTCTTGCAAAATATTGCGCAAGCTAGGTGGACGTTTAAATCCATCTGGGACCGAAAAGGCGAGACCTTGCGCTTGCCCGGGGCCATGATAGGGGTCTTGACCCAGAATCACGACCTTGACGGCGTTCGGCTGCAGGGTATCGAGCGCACGCAAAGGACGCGCGGGATAGATGATTGCGCCTTGCGCGAGCCGCGTTTGGAGCATGGACGAGAGACTGTCGAGTGCTCCGCGAACTGGCGCAGACTCTAAACATGACCGCCAAGCGAGCGAGACGCGCTCTAGATGCGCCCAGAGCAAGGCGTCTTGGAGCTGGTTACTCTGCGGCAGCATCTTTAAGGAAATATGTTTAGGCAAACAAACGTGCAAGCTCTGCGCCTGGATTGGGCGCGCGCATAAAGGCTTCGCCCACCAGGAAGGCATTGACATCGTTGTCGCGCATCAACTGTACGTCTGGAGGCGCCAAAATGCCGCTTTCGGTGATCACAAGCTTGCCGATGGGGATGCGCTGCAACAAATCGAGCGTGTTTTGAAGAGACGTTTCGAATGTGCGTAGATTGCGATTGTTGATCCCCAACAGCGAAGTGTTCATGTCCAGGGCGATCTCCAGTTCGTCGGCATCATGCACCTCTACCAGCACATCCATACCAAGTTCGTAAGCACACTCTTCAAACTCAGTGAGCTGTGTAGAACTCAAGGCGGAAACAATCAGCAACACACAGTCTGCGCCCATCGCGCGGGCGGCAATGATTTGATAAGGATCAACGATGAAGTCTTTGCGTAACACGGGAAGTTTGCATGCTTCGCGCGCTTGACGCAGATAATCATCGTCGCCCAGAAAAAACTGTTTGTCTGTCAACACTGACAGGCAGGCAGCACCGTGCTCAGCATAAGACGCTGCAATTTCGGCGGGGATGAAGACCTCGCGCAGCACGCCTTTTGAAGGGGAGGCTTTTTTGATTTCTGCAATGACGCCAGGCTTGCCTGCAGCGACCTTGGTTTCGAGTGCTTTGCCAAAGCCACGGACATCTTTACGTGCTTTGGCTTCTTTGAGGAGCTCGGCTTCGCTGCGCACTTGACGCTCTGCTGCGACTTCTTGGGCTTTAACGGCAAGGATTTTATTGAGGATGTCGCTCATGCTGCATATTTCCGTGTGTGTGCACAAAAGGCTTCAAGCTTTTCGCGTGCGGCACCGCTCGCAATTGCTTCAAAAGCCATCTTAATCCCGTCTTGGATCGAAGCGGCATGGTTGCCCACATAAATAGCCAGTCCTGCATTAAAAGCCACAATGTCGCGAGCCGTGCCGGGCGTATTGCCAAGTGCTTGGAGCACATAGTCACGAGACTCTTCTTTGCTCGACACTCTAATGCTGCGATTGGAGGCCATTTGTAGACCGAAGTCTTCGGGATGGATTTCGTATTCAGAGATAACGCCATCTTTGAGTTCGCCAACGAGTGTGCCTGCGCCCAGCGAGGCTTCATCCATGCCGTCCTTGCCATGCACAATCATGACGTGTCGTGAGCCGAGTGACTGCAGCACGCGCACCTGTATGCCAACGAGATCTGCGTGAAAGACGCCCATCAGTTGATTGGCGGCACCTGCCGGATTGGTCAGGGGACCCAAGAGGTTAAAAATCGTGCGTACACCGAGTTCTTTGCGCACCGGTGCGATATTTTTCATCGCGCCGTGGTGTGCAGGGGCAAACATAAAGCCGATGCCCGTTTCCTCAATACATGCGGAGACTTGTTGTGGTGTCAATGTCAGGTTGGCGCCGAGCGCTTCGAGCACATCCGCGCTCCCTGACGATGAAGACGCACTGCGTCCGCCGTGTTTGGCGATGGGTACACCCGCCGCTGCAGCCACAAACATGGCTGTCGTAGAAATGTTGAAGGTGTTGCTCCCGTCACCGCCCGTGCCGCACATATCGACCATGTCTTGTGGATTGGCGACATGCACAGGTGTAGCGAATTCGCGCATGACTTTTGCTGCGGCGGTGATTTCGCCGATCGTTTCTTTTTTGACGCGCAAGCCCATCAGTAAAGCCGCGGCAATGGTGGGCGACATTTCGCCACGCATCAACATGCGCATGAGATGAAGCATCTCATCATGAAAGATTTCACGATGTTCGATGCAACGGTGGAGTGCTTCGCTAGGCGTAATCATGAGACGCTATCCTATTTGGCCGCAAGCGGAGTCGCAGGCAGTTTGAGAAAGTTACGCAGCATCGCGTGACCGTGTTCGCTCAAAATCGATTCGGGGTGAAACTGTACGCCATAGATGGGTAATGTTTTGTGGCGCACGCCCATGATTTCACCATCCGCGGTTTGGGAGGTGATTTCCAGGCAATCGGGAATGGTGGCGCGCTCGATGGCGAGAGAGTGATAGCGAATCACAGTAAAGGGCGAAGGCAGACCTTTGAACACATCGGAATCAGTGTGTGTAATCTCTGAGGTTTTGCCATGCATGATTTGCTGCGCACGGACAATTTTGCCACCAAACGCTGCGCCGATGGCCTGGTGACCCAGACACACACCCAGGATCGGTACTTTGCCGGCGTAGCGTTTAATCACCTCTACGGATACGCCGGCTTCGGCGGGTGAGCAAGGGCCCGGTGAAATGCAGATGTGATCCGGTTTGAGCGCGTCGATTTCGTCGAGCGTAATTTGGTCGTTGCGGTAGACGCGCACGTCCTCACCGAGTTCGCCAAAGTACTGCACCAGGTTGTAGGTAAACGAGTCGTAGTTGTCGATCATCAATAACATGTTGTCTGTCCTGTTTTGGCGAGTTAGAACGGATCATCAAGACCGTTTTGCACTTGTTCTGCAGCACGTAAAACCGCGCGTGCTTTGGCTTCGGTCTCGAGCCATTCCATTTCGGGATCCGAGTCGGCCACGATGCCGGCGGCGGCCTGCACATAGAGCATGCCGTCCTTGATGATGCCAGTACGAATCGCGATGGCAACATCCATTTCTCCCCCATAGCTCAGGTAGCCGGCGGCACCACCGTAAATGCCGCGACGCACAGGTTCGAGCTCATCGATCATTTGCATGGCACGCACTTTGGGTGCACCCGTCAGTGTGCCGGCAGGGAACGAGGCGCGAAGCACATCCATGTTGCTCATGCCGGCTTCGAGTGTGCCCGTCACGTTGGATACCAAGTGCATGACGTGCGAATAGCGTTCGATCACCATCGTATCGGTGACTTTGACAGAGCCGATCTTGGCAACACGACCGACGTCATTACGGGCAAGGTCAATCAGCATGACGTGTTCAGCGCGCTCTTTTGGATCGGCGAGCAGCTCTTCTGCAAGTGCGGCATCCTCCTCTGGCGTCGCACCGCGTTTGCGCGTACCCGCAAGTGGCCGAATCGTGATTTCTGTTTCCGCCTGCGTGCCGGAGGGGGCGTCTTCGGCAACGGGCAAGGCTTCTTGGCGCACCAAAATCTCGGGTGATGCACCGACAACTTGAAAATCACCAAAATTCCAGAAGTACATGTATGGCGAAGGGTTGAGCGAACGCAAGGCACGATAAAGCGAGAGCGGCGAGTCGCTAAAGGGTTTGGTGATGACTTGTCCAACTTGCACTTGCATCAGATCGCCTGCGGCGATGTATTCCTTGGCCCGTCGGACTGCGGCCAGATAGTCAGCCTTGGCGAAACTACGCTCTTCTTTGGTGACCACGCTTGCGTGGCTGTAAGGAATGTCAACGGGTTTACGCAGCTTGATCCGGAGTTCTTTGAGGCGTTTTTGTGCACGGCTAAAGGCTTCGGGCTCTGAGGGGTCTGCGTACACCATGAGGTAAATACGGCCAGCCAGGTTGTCCACAATGACAAGCTCGTCGGTTTGTAACAACAGGATATCTGGGGGGCCTTCGCCCATGCCGGCAGGATAAGGTTTGAGTGCGGGACCGAGCTTGGGCTCGATACTGCGAACCGTATCGTAACCAAAATAGCCCGCTAACCCGCCTGCAAAGCGCGGCATGCCTGGACGTAACGCGACCTTGAAGCGGCTCTGATATTCGGAGATAAAACTCAGCGGATCGCCTTCGTGGGTTTCGACAATGTTGTCGTCACGTAATAATGTCGTTTTGTTGCCACGCGCCTGGATAACATTGCGCGCAGGCAGGCCGATAAAAGAATAACGACCAAAGCGCTCGCCGCCCACCACAGACTCGAGCAGGCAGGAGTTTTTGCCTCCCTGCGGTCCGGTATGCGCCAGTTTGAGGTAAATCCCCAAAGGGGTATCCAGATCGGCATACGTCTCGGCGATCAGTGGGATGCGGTTGTAGCCTTGGGCCGCGAGGGCTTTAAATTCGATTTCAGTCATCTGTTCGGGCGGTTCTCGCAGTTAGCAGACCGGGTTTACCAAAAAAAAAGCCCGGCCATGGTTGGACGGGCTTGGTTTGTATTGCTGGCTTGGAGGTTATAGCCTCGCGGCCGGAGTCAGACGAACCATCACCCGGAACACAAACGCCACCAGCGCCACGAGGCGCGGGGAATGGCTTGGATGTGAGCGGGTGTGTTCATCTGAAAATCTAAACTCTCAAAACCGTAATGAATGCGTTTTAGCGGGCTGCAACCCAAAGCGCTGCAGCATCTATGGATTCTACTATAGCATCGACATCCAGAGTATGCACGCTCTGCCCTTCGTTGTAACCATAGGGGACGGCCAGGACTGAGCAGCCTGCTGCACGGGCCGACAAGGCGTCGTTGATCGAGTCGCCTACTGCACAGGTGCGGGCGGGGATTGAGCCAACCAGTGCGCAACCATGCAGCATCGGGGCAGGGTGGGGTTTGCGCTCGGCCAGGGTATCGCCGCAGACAACGCCTTGCATAAAGCGCAACAGGCCGGTCCGTTCAAGCAACGGCATGGTGAACTCGGTGTTCTTGTTGGTCACCACCGCCATGTTGAGGCCCATGCTCTGGAGACGCTCAAGTCCGGGGATGACACCGTCGAAAATGATGGCGTTATCACCATTGATCTTGTGATACTCGGCGTAGTAGATGTCTCGACCGCGTAAAAACAGTGCTTCTGAGGCAGGTTTGCCGCCCTGAGCTGTTGCCAGAATACGGCGCATCAGATTGTCTGAGCCTTTGCCAATATAGGTGGAAATCTCGGCTTGCGGCATGGTCGCAAAATCTAGCTCGGTCAACATGGCGTTGACGGCGATCGCCAGATCGGGAATCGTGTCCATCAGGGTGCCGTCCAAGTCAAGCAGGACCGCATCGTAGGATTTGGAGGAGGACATTTTATTGACCTGTTTGTTGATCTGCGAGGGCGATTTGTTTGCGCATTTCTTGAATGACGTGGGCGTAGTCGGGCTGGCCAAAAATAGCGGAGCCTGCGACAAAGGTGTCAGCACCCGCCGCCCGGATAGCGCCGATATTGTCTGCCTTGACCCCGCCATCAACCTCAAGGGCGATGGGCTGGCCGCCGGCTCGGGTATGGGCGTCGATCAGGGCGCGCACCTGACGCAGTTTGGTCAGCGTGCCAGGAATAAAGCTTTGACCACCAAAGCCTGGGTTGACCGACATCAGCAAAATGATGTCAACCTTGTGCATCACATGTGCGAGCCAGTCCAGGGGGGTGGCGGGGTTAAAGACCAAGCCAGCCTGACAGCCATGGTCACGGATCAGCGAGAGGCTGCGATCAACGTGACGGGAGGCCTCAGGGTGAAAGGTAATGACGTTGGCACCTGCTTTGGCAAACATCGGGATGAGGCTGTCGACGGGTTCGACCATTAAATGGACATCAATCGGGACTTGAACGTGTGGGCGAATAGCCTCACAAACCATAGGGCCGATGGTCAGATTGGGTACGTAATGGTTGTCCATGACGTCAAAATGAATCCAGTCGGCACCAGCGGCCACAACATTTTTGACTTCTTCGCCCAGTCGGGCGAAGTCAGCGGATAAAATGCTTGGCGCGAGACGGGCCTTCGGTAAGGCTTGAGTTTCTGGCATGATGGTCAAGTCGCGAGTCTAGGTAACCCTCATTATTGCAGTTTTCTTTGGATGTGCTTGTGAAACCTTTTGAGCTCTCAGTTGTGGTCGAGCCGCATTTTGTACCTGAACAGTCTGATCCGGGTAAACAACAGTTTGTGTTCGCCTACAAAGTGCGGATCACCAATATAGGTGAGCGGCCCGCGCAGGTGATCAGTCGATGCTGGATCATCGCAGATGGTGAACAAGGCGAGCATGAGGTGCGCGGCCTCGGTGTCGTTGGGCAGCAGCCTTTGCTTGCGCCAGGCGAGACCTTTGAATACGCCAGCGGCTGTCCGCTTAAAAACCCGGTTGGGACGATGCGCGGCAGCTACCATTGCGTCGGTGAAAATGGCGTGCCTTTTGAGGTGGATATTCCGGAGTTTGTTCTGGCAATGCCTCGCACTCTGCACTAAGCTCTGTGTTGATTTGCACTAACAATATGCTGCACTAAACATTGATTGAGATTGAACGATGCAAAAAAGAGTGTTTCACCTCGCTTTGGCCACGATGCTGGTGCTGATTGCAGGCTGTTCGACAGTGTCAGTGCCCCCAGAGTCCGCTGAAAAGAGCGTGGCGGCACCGGAGGCGCCTTTGACGGTGCCCGGTATTGGCGCACTGCCCGATAGTGCGGCGCGTACGCTCCAAGGCAAGTTTGTAGCCGCAGGCTGGTCAGATTTGCCCGGTTGGAATAACGATGATTTGCGAAATGTTTGGACAGCGTTTGTTAGAAACTGCCGAGGTCTGATGCGCCCGACTTCGATCAATCTGGCGGGTCCGACGCGGGCAACACCTCAAGCCTGGCAGCCGGTGTGTGCCGCCGCCTTGGACCCCAAGCGCGCGCCCGCCGCCAATGACTCTCAGGCTGTGCGTCGTTTTATTCAGACATGGCTGTCGCCCTGGCGCCTGCAAGGTGCTGATGGCAAGACTGCCAGCAACATCGTGACGGGTTATTACGAGCCTCTGGTGAAGGGTTCGCGTACAAAAGGCGGCGCCTACCAGTGGCCGCTCTACACCGCGCCTGCTGACTTGCTCACCATTGATCTCGGGCGCGTGTATCCAGAGCTTGCAGGCAAGCGCGTGCGTGGCAAACTCGACGGCAAGCGTGTCGTGCCCTACGATAGCCGTGCTGCGCTTGAGTCTTCAGGCCGTCGCCCCCCTGCGGTTGTATATGTCGATGATCCAGTCGACAATGCCTTTTTGCAGATTCAAGGCTCAGGGCGTGTGCAATTACCAGATGGGAAAACGATTCGTGTCGCCTATGCCGATCACAACGGTCATCCGTATATGTCAATCGGTAAATGGTTAGCAGACAAGGGTGAAATCCCTCTGGCACAAACGTCCATGCAAAATATCCGTGCCTGGGCCAAGCGCAATCCTAATCGCGTCCAAGAAATGCTCAGCGCGAATCCAGCGTTGGTGTTTTTTCTGGAGGAGCCTGTGACGGACCCGGAAATCGGACCCAAGGGCGCCTATGGCATTCCTTTGATGGCGCAGCGTTCGATCGCGATTGATACCAATTTTGTCCCGCTCGGTACGCCGGTGTTTTTGGCGACCACGATGCCGTCGTCAAAGGACTCGCTCAACCGTTTAGTGTTTGCGCAGGATACGGGAACTGCGATTAAAGGCGCGGCACGCGCAGACTTTTACTGGGGGTTTGGTGAGGCCGCGGGCAATATGGCGGGCCGCATGAAGCAGCCCGGCCAAATGTGGGTCTTGTGGCCCAAGCAGGCTGGTCAGCCTACTGCGCGATGAAGACGGCGCGATGAAAACGCCAATCGTCGTCTGTGGCACGGGTATCGTCGGGTTAGCCACCGCGCTAGGTTTTGCGCGTCGCGGTGAGAAAGTCACGTTATTGGGACCTAAACGCAGTTTCGAAGCGACCCACCCTGAGACGTTTCACGCACGCGTCTATGCGATTTCGCCTGCAAGTCAGCGTTTTCTTGCAGGGCTAGGGGTCTGGGATCTCATGGATGCCAGGCGGCTGACACCGGTCGAGGCGATGGAGATTCATGGCGATGGCGATGGCTTGCTCAATCTCAATGCTTGGCAGACGGCGCAAAACGAGCTCGCCTGGATTGTAGAGGCGCTCGAGATCGAGCGTGTGCTCACGCAAGCTGTGCAAATGTTTGGCGTGCCATGGATCCCTGAAACGTTTGGTAGCTATGCGCCGGGCCGTCTCACGACAGCGCAAGGTACGGTGTTGGAGGCCGAGTTGTTTGTGGCTGCCGATGGCGCGCAGTCCGCGTTGCGTGCAGCAGCAGGCGTGCCTGTGACCGTGCGGCCTTATGGCGCAACAGGTCTTGTTGCGCATTTCAATAGCGCACTGCCTCATCAAGGGACGGCATTGCAGTGGTTTACGTCGGAGGGTGTGTTGGCGTTATTGCCGATGCCAACGACTGCGCAGGGGCCTCAGGTCTCCATGGTCTGGTCGGCCAAGGACACGCTCGCTCGCGAAGTGTTGGCGATGTCCGCGTCTGAGCAAGGGCAATTTTTAAACAACAGGCTTGCTTGGATGACGGCATCGCGTCTCGGCAAGTTGACGATGCGGGGAGCATTACAAGGCTTTCCTCTAAGTTTGAATCAATCACCTATGGTGACCGACGGCCTGGTGTTAGCCGGAGATGCGGCCCATCGTGTTCATCCTTTGGCGGGTCAGGGACTGAATCTTGGTTTGGGCGATGTCGAGGCACTTGTTGATACCATAGCGGGCCGCGAATCTTTTCTTCGACCAGGCGATGCGATGTTGTTGAGACGGTATCGTCGCGCCCGCGCGGAGCCCGTGCTAGCCATTCGGTTAGTGACAGACGGTTTGTGCCGCTTGTTTGAAGCGCCCCAAGCCCCCGTGGCCTGGTTGCGCAATGCCGGCTTAAACATCGTCGAGCAGTTGCCGTTTGTTAAACGTTATTTAATTGCAGGTGCCTCTCGTTAGGAGTTGTCATGGTAAAGCGTTTCATTTTTGGTCTGACCGTATTGTGTGCCACCTCGTTGTGGACGGGTGCCTTTGCTCAGGGGGCTGCGGCCGCTCCGACTCAGCCTGTCACAACGGATGCCAAGTCCCTGGCGGTTCAAAAGTTGTTTGCACAGCGCTTTGACAACCCGGAGATTACGGCTGTGCGCCCGACGCCTTATGGTTTATACGAAATTCAATTGGGCCCAGACTTGGTCTTTACGGACGAAAAGGTCACCTTTGTGTTTGATGGCGTTTTAATTGATGCCAAAACGCGCCAGGATTACACGCGCGAGCGTATGGATGCGATTGCGCAAGTGCCGTTCAATCAATTACCTTTTGAGTTGGCAATGAAGCAGGTCAAGGGCGATGGCTCACGCCAACTCGCGATTTTCGAAGACCCCAATTGTGGATATTGCAAAGTATTGCGCAAGTCTTTGGGTGAAATCGATAATCTGACGGTGTATACCTTTCCTTTTCCTATTTTGTCGCCTGATTCGACGCAAAAAGTCAAAAACGTCTGGTGCGCAAAAGATCGCGCCGCGACCTGGGACGATTGGATGCTCAAGGGAAAGGTACCTCCAACGATAGATTGTGAGGTACCGATCGAGCAAATGTTGGCCTTGGGTAAAAAGTTGATGGTGCGTGGCACGCCTGCTTTGTTTTTTGCGGATGGTAGCCGTGTGGGTGGAGCGATACCCAAAGCGGAAATTGAAAAACGCTTGAAATAATATACATTGTGTCGAAAATAACGTTAATGAGATTGAACCGGAGATAGAAATGCGTATTGCTGTACTGGATGATTATTTGAAAGTGGCTAAAGGAATGGCCAACTGGGACGCGTTAAAAGCGGACATCACGTTTTTTAATGAATTTATTCAGCCTGACAAGATGGCTGAGACCCTCGCGTCATTTGATGTGGTGGTGGCGATGCGTGAGCGCTCTGCCTTTCCCGCTTCTTTGATTCAGGCGTTGCCAAACCTTAAGCTGTTGGTCACGACAGGACTGCGTAACAATTCGATTGATTTGGATGCCTGCCGTCAAGCAGGTGTCGTGGTGTCAGGCTCTCCTGGTGACCCACTGAGCACCGGTGCAACGGCTGAGCTCACATGGTCGTTATTGTTGGCGCTGTTTAAAAAAATTCCCCAAGAAGACGCCAATATGAGAAAGGGTCTCTGGCAGACTTCGATGCCGCCCACGATCAAAGGCAAGCGATTGGGTTTGTTGGGTGTTGGTAATTTGGGTCAGCAGGTTGGCCGTGTTGGCACAGCCTTTGGTATGGAAGTGGTGGCGTGGAGTCCAAATTTGACGGCAGAGCGCGCCGCTGAGGCGGGTGTCAAGCTGGTGAGCAAAGAAGAGCTTTTCAAAACCTCTGATGCAATCAGTATTCACCTCGTGTTGAGCGACCGTACCCGTCAGATCGTCGATGCGGCAAGCCTTCACTTAATGAAGCCAACCGCGTATTTGGTCAACACCTCGCGTGCGGGCCTGGTGGATCTGGCTGCGTTGAAACTCGCATTAGAACAAGGCAAGATTGGTGGGGCAGGTCTGGACGTCTACGCGTCTGAGCCTGTCTTGGCAAATGATCCTTGGCGCCAAGTGCCGCGTACGGTGTTGACCCCGCATTTGGGTTACGCCACACCTGAAAACTTTGCCGTGTTTTATAAGAATGTTGTGGCCAATATCGAGGCCTTTGCTGCGGGTACCCCTACGCGAGTGCTGACCTAATGCAGCCTGTTTTACCGGTCCATATTGTCGCGCGCATTCTGCTGGTGTTATTACTGGCAGCAGGCATCTATTTTTTTAGAGGCTTTTTGGTGCCGGTGCTGGCAGCCCTCATTGTGGGGTTTGCCAGCTGGCCGCTTTACTCTCGCTGGGTGAACGTGTGTGGCGGACGAACGACGCTTGCTGCGAGCGGTGCACTGGCTTTTATCACCCTTGTCCTGATTGTTCCGCTCTCAGCGGCACTCTATTTTGCGATCAATGAGGTGACCCATTTATTAGTTTGGTTGATTGCCGCCAACAAAGAAGGGATGAGTGCGCCCGCCTGGATCTCCGCCCTCCCTTTGGTGGGCGAGCGTCTTGGTGGGTATTGGGACGAATATCTGGGGCAACCGCATGCCTTAGGCGGCATGGTTGAATTGGTCAGTGGTCAGCATATCGGCAACATTTATCGATTGATTCTGTCCACAACGGGCAACGTATTTCATATTTTGCTGACCGTGCTGTTTATGTTGATTACGTTGATGTTTGTCTATAAAGACGGACATCGTATGGTCGGTCAGTTAGATATTTTGGGTGAACGTGTACTGCCGCTGCGCTGGCAGCATTTATCGCGTGTGATTCCTGCCACGATTAGTTCGACGGTCACTGGAATGGGTTTAATCGCGATTGGTGAGGGCGTGGTGCTTGGCTCGGCCTATTGGATCGCGGGCGTGCCTTCTCCTGTGTTGTTGGGCGTGATCACCGCGGTCATGGCAATGATCCCCGGAGGGGCGCCTTTGGCGTGCGGGTTAGTTTCTCTCTACCTCGTGGGTTCGGGCGAGCCGTTGACCGGAGCGGCGCTGTTTGCCTGGGGCTCTATTGAGTTGTTTATTGTAGACAAGACCTTACGCCCTCGACTTGTTGGCGGCCCAGTCAAATTGCCATTTCTGCCAACGTTCTTTGGTTTGGTGGGCGGCGTGACAACAATGGGTTTTATCGGTCTTTTCATTGGGCCTGTCTTGATGGCCCTGATTGTTGCGTTATGGCGTGAGTGGGTGTTTGAGGTCCAGCAAAAGACCGAGCAGCCGCCCAGCTAAGGTTTTTTGTTTGCAGACAATAGGTCGGTGCCTTCAAACATCGTAATCAGCTCACTGAGGGATTTGGCTTGCATCTTGCCCAAGACCCGGGCGCGATGCAGTTTGATTGTGGCGGCAGCCGAACCACTGATTTCAGCAATTTCCTTGTTTGAACGTCCCGAGATAATCTCGCTGCAGACTTCTTTTTCGCGCGGAGTGAGTCGCGCGTAGCGCTGCTGAATATTGAGTGAATGCAACAGCACGGCATGTTGTTCCGCGTCTTTGGCGAGTCCGCTATCGACCGCACGCAGTAGTGATTCCATTGAAAAAGGTTTGAGCAAGAAGTCCACCGCACCTTGCTTCATTGCCCGAATGATTTGCGCGGGAAGGCTTTCACCGCTAATAAAAATAATAGGCGTGCGCCATTTGTTGGCGATGAGCTCGGCTTGAACTTCGACGCCTGACTTGCCTGGCATATGCATGTCCAGCAATACGACTGCGGGTGAAACGGGGACCGCGCTTTTGAGAAAGTCATCAGGCGACTCATAGACGCTGACAGAGTAGCCTAAGCGCGAGAGCGTACCCGTCAGTGCGTGCCGAATAGACGCGTCATCGTCGATTAAATAAATGTGACCCGAGACAGAAGAATCGCCAGAGATATCCACGCTGCACCGAATAATTATTGTGATGATACTAAGCAGAGCGCTAGATGAAACAGACAGCTTTGTTCGCCTAGTGATCCGCACGCTTACATATTGAAGCCGAACATTACAAAATTTTTCAACTTGTGGATATACGCCATGTGGCGGATGCGCCTAAGCGAAGTAAGTTTCAAACAGCTAGCGTATAAATACTATTTATATGCTGTGGATTTTGGTTTGCCCTGCTTCAACAGAAAAGCGCGCAAGTGTCATCGCCTCAGAATTCGGATCTCTGACGTTTTTAACTGCGCGCAACGTGGTGGTCATATTGTGTGGCGTGACGTCCACAACGCCATACCCACGGTACTCGGCATTTGCAAAGACAAAATAAGGGCTATGGCGCAAAATTTCTGCAAGTGCAGCCTGCGTAGCGCCGTTGCGCGAGGAGATGCTTGTGCCGCAAAACTCTACCCCAACTGTTTGACTCTCGGGTTGGGCGTAGTTGGACAAAATCTGGCCTACCCAGTTTTGGTGGACGTCCCCCCCCAGTACAACCGGATTTTGTAAGCGCGATGAGCGCATGGCATCAATGAGTCGCTGTCGAGCTACAGGGTAGCCGTCCCAACCATCGTTGGAGATGAAGCTAGGGGTGGTGCCTGCGTTGCGTGGACCAAGCAGGCTTTGTTGACCAATGACATTCCATGTTGACTGACTACGTTTAAATTGGCGTGTGAGCCATCCTTCTTGCTGCTCTCCGAGTAGCGAACGGTTATCTTGTGTCAGGAGCGCGCACTGCTCTGGATTGATCCGTGCACTGCCAAAACGATCCACTGGTGTGCACGCTTGACGATCCCGGTATTGACGATTGTCGAGAGTATAAAGTGTGGCGAGTTGACCGAATTGAACGCTGCCAAACACTTGAACTTGATTGCTTTGATGTTCAAGCAGCTGTGCAAAGTCAGCGTAGCGCACCGGCATATTTTCATAAAAGGCTTGATACGCCGCGCGCCTGCGTCCAACAAAAGATGCAACGGTGTCGTCGCCTGGAAAGCCTGGAGTTAATGCAGCATAGTCATTTTGAACTTCGTGATCATCCCAGGTCACGATCCATGGGCAGGCCGCATGCATGGCTTGTAAATGCGGGTCGGATTTATGGAGTGCATAACGATCGCGGTAGTCCTCCAAGGTGATGACCCAACCCCCCGTTGTGAGCCTGACATCGCGTGAGGCAGCGGTAGGGTACTCGTAGATGTAGTCGCCCAAAAACATGACGACATCCAGATTTTGCTCGCGCATGTCACGGTAGGCGGAGTAAAAACCATCTCCCCAGCGTTGGCAGGAGGCATAGGCGAGTCGCAGTCTTGACGCGGGTTGGTCGGGTGTGGGAAAGGTCCGTGTTTGTCCCGTGGGGCTGCTGGCGTTCCCAGTAAGAAAGCGATAAAAGTATGTGCGTGCAGGTAAGAGACCCGAAACCTCGGCGTGCAAGGAATGACCGAGTTCGGGTACGGCTGTGAGGGAGCCTTGTTGAACGATTTGGGTAAATTGTGGATCGTTAGCCAGTTGCCAAGTGACGGGGACATGCGCAAGCGTCTGACCGGCTTGCGCAAGCGCTTCTCGACCCAATCTCGTCCATAGCACCATAGACTGGCTGGTGGGCGAGCCGCTCGCGACCCCGAGTGTGAACGGATCGGATGGCCAGCTCAGCCGCGCCCAACTGGTTTTAGGTAGGCCAACTAAGGCTGCAGAAGCCGCTGAGGCGGCCGCCAGGCCCAAGAGTTGGCGACGTTGCATGGTAGGTGTACGTCAGTGTTTTGAGTGCAGCAGCTTTTCGGTATAGGCGATGGCGAGTGCGGACACCACAAAGGCTAGATGAATAATGGTTTGCCACATCATCGTTGAGTCATCGATGCTGGGTGCGTTAATAAATGTCTTTAGCAGGTGAATAGAGGAGATACCAATGATGGCGGTCGCCAACTTAACCTTGAGAACCCCAGCATTGACGTGGGACAACCACTCCGGTTGGTCTGGGTGATCTTCCAGATCAAGCCTGGATACAAAAGTTTCCCAACCACCGACGATCACCATGATCAACAGGTTTGAAATCATCACCACGTCAATCAGACCGAGCACAATCAACATGAGTTCGGTTTCAGTGACTGTTCTTTCAACAGCCATCATGCCAATGAGGTGAATGAGCTCTTGCCAAAATTGCCAGACGTAGATACCTTGGGCGACGATCAGGCCCAAATACAGTGGCGCCTGGAGCCAGCGACTCATGAAAATCCAACGTGGGAGCGAACGCATTTTGCTTTTTTCTGAGGTCATTTTCTATTTGTAACTAGGTGTAATAAACGAACGCGATTAAATCATAGTTTGATGACAAACTAAGTATTTGTCAGACGGGATACGTGCCAGGTAGCAGGATACTTTTATCCACGGTTTCAACATCTGTTCGGCCGCAAAAAGCCATCGTGAGATCGAGTTCTTTGTGAATCATTTCCAGTACTTTAGTGACGCCTGGTCCGCCCATGGCGCCTAAGCCGTACAAAAATGCACGACCGATGTAGCAGCCTTGTGCACCGAGTGCACGTGCTTTAAGGACGTCTTGACCGCTGCGTACACCACCATCCATGTGGACTTCGATTTGCTTGCCGACCGCATCGACGATGGCAGGAAGACACTGAATGCTGGACTCTGCACCATCGAGTTGGCGTCCACCGTGATTACTGACAATCAAGGCATCGGCGCCGCTATTGAGCGCGAGACGGGCGTCCTCGGGATCTTGAATGCCTTTAAGAATGAGCTTGCCACCCCAACGTTTTTTGATCCACTCGACGTCGTTCCAGTTGAGTGCGGGATCAAATTGCGACGCGGTCCATTCGCTGAGCTTGCTCATGTCGGAGACACCTTTGACGTGCCCAACGATATTGCCAAACTGGCGGCGCGGCGTGCCAAGCATTCCAAGCGCCCAGCGCGGTTTGGTGGCGATGTCGATCATGTTGGCCAGCGTCATTTTTGGCGGAGCGCTCAAGCCGTTTTTCAGATCTTTGTGGCGTTGTCCCAGGATTTGCAAGTCGAGTGTGAGGACAAGCGCAGAGCAATTGGCGCGTTTGGCGCGCTCAATCAAACGCTCAATAAAGTCACGGTCTTTCATCACATACAGCTGGAACCAGAAGGGGTGATGGTCGGTTCCTTCGGCAACGTCCTCGATCGAGCAAATGCTCATCGTCGAGAGCGTAAAAGGCACGCCAAAGTCTTTGGCTGCACGGGCCGCCAAAATCTCACCATCTGCGTGTTGCATGCCAGTGAGCCCAGTGGGAGCAATCGCAACAGGCATCGCAACTCTTTGACCGATCATGGTGGTCGCCGTTGAACGGTGTTCCATGTTGACCAAAATACGCTGCCGAAGTTTTATTTTTTGAAAATCACTTTCGTTGGCACGATAGGTGCTTTCAGTCCAAGAGCCCGAGTCTGCGTAATCGTAAAACATACGTGGGACACGTTTTTTCGCGAGAACGCGAAGATCTTCGACGCTAGTAATGACTGTCATGTTGCATGGTCTCCGGACATGAGTGCGTAAATGAACCAAACGGGTGCATACGCATGATAGCTGTAAGTTTAACGGGCGAGGATCGTTTTTGCAGGTAATATTTGATCGTCTCTTTTGAGTTTATGTTTTAAGGTGTGTGGAATGAAAAAGCAAAAACTGTGGGTATTTGGGGCGTTAGCTGTCGCGAGCGTTCAAGCGAGTGCGCACCCCGGGCATGGCGAGAGCGTGTTGGAGGAGATTTTTCACACACTCACTGCCGCCGATCATTTGCCGATCACGATGGTCGTGGCGGTAGTCTTAGTCACAGGACTTTTGATCTGGCAGAGCCGTCGGTAGAGGTTTAATTGCTTCGGCCGACTAAGTCGGCTGAGCTGCAACCATCAGCTTCTGCGTCTGAGCCAATTGGGCCACGATGCCTGGTTGATAATCAGTACTCCCATCATAGTGATAAAAATGCCCACTAGGACTATGGGGGTCAAGGGCTCGTCAAACAACACCCACGCCATGATCGCCGTGGTGGGTGGCACCAGATACATCATGCTGCTGACTTTAGTCGCATCGCCACGCCGTAGCAAGACGAACCACAAGCTCATGGCGCCGATAGAGATCGCCAGGGTTCCCCAAAGCATCGCCCCGATCATTGGCACGGTCCATTGAATCTCGCGTGTTTCAAAAATAAACATCATGATCGTGCACAGTAAGGTGCTGATGGAAAACTGAATGACCGAGCCTGTGCGCAAATCAAATGTGGGGCAAAAACGCTTTTGATACAGTGTGCCAAAGGTGATGGCAAACATGCCGACAAAAGCGAACAAAGTACTCGCGAGAGAAAGGCCTTCGAGTCGGATGTTGGTAAACAGTACGAGCGCCACGCCGGTTAGGCCGAGAATGAGGCCGAGCCATTGTCGAGGGGAAACACGCTCTGAGACAAAGGAGGCAAGCAGGCCAGTCAAGATGGGTTGTAAGCCGATGATGAGTGCTGCCAGCCCTGCAGGCATCCCCATTTTGACGGCCACCCACACCCCGCCTAGGTAGCCAAACTGAAAAAGAGCGCCAGCGATGGCGATGTGCCAGACTTGTCGTCCACGCGGCCAAGGCGCTTTGAGCCAAAGGACAATCGGGAGCATGCACAGCACGACTGCGCCGAAGCGAATCGCCAAAAAGGTCATCGGTTCAGAGTAAGGCATGCCGTAGCGGGCAATGATGAAACCGGTGCTCCAGATCAGGATGAAAACCGGGGTAAACCAGAGAGTACTTGTCATGGATCAGAGTGTACGTCTAGATGCTGGCCTATTGTGCGGGTTTGAGTCATGTTACGCTGCATCGTCCACCTGAATACTTCGTATGAACAACACACCGGCTCCTGCAGAACTCATCGATTCGCGCTACGCATTTTGGCGCCTGGTCATTGCCTTGCTGGCGATGCTGATGGGCAGCAGCTGCATGTTCGTCGTCGCGGTCGTTCTGCCTGAAGTGCAAGCCGAATTTGGGGTGTCACGCTCCGATGCTTCGTTGCCCTACACCCTAATGATGATTGGTTTTGGTGTGGGTGGAGTCTACATGGGCAAGATCGCAGATCGTTTTGGGGTCACGATTTCTTTGCTCATCGGTTCAGCCGGAATTGTGATTGGTTTTATTTGGGCGGGATTGAGTACCAGCATCATGGGTTTTGCGATGGCACACGGGCTTTTTTTGGGCTTGTTGGGGACTTCGTCGACGTTTGCGCCACTCGTGGCCGATACCTCACTGTGGTGGAATAAACGACGCGGTATCGCAGTCGCCGTCTGTGCGAGCGGTAACTATCTGGCAGGCTCAGTTTGGCCATATTTAGCTCAATGGGGCGTGACGACGATTGGCTGGAGAGAGACCTATCTCTGGATGGGCGTTGTTTGTGGCGTCAGCATGGGGATTCTTGCTTTGTTTTTGAGGCGTCGCCCTCCGCTTAATGTGGCCTCTCCTTCCACGGTTTCAACCGCCTTTTCTTCGACACGCCCTTTTGGGTTGAGTATGGGGCAGGCACAGACATTCCTGATCATTGCCGGTTTGGCGTGTTGCGTGGCGATGTCGATGCCGCAGGTCCATATCGTGGCTTACTGTGTCGACTTGGGCTATGGCGCCGCGCGTGGTGCGGAAATGCTGTCGCTGATGCTGGCGTGCGGGGTAGTGAGTCGTCTGATTTCGGGTGTTATTTGCGACAAAATTGGCGGCATCCGAACGCTCTTGCTGGGCTCGTCTTTGCAGGGTATCGCGTTGCTGATGTTCTTGCCCTTTGATGGCTTGGTGTCGCTGTATTTGATTGCTGCGACGTTCGGATTATTTCAGGGCGGTATTGTGCCCTCTTACGCGATCATCATTCGTGAGCATTTCCCTGCAGCGGAAACCGGGCGGCGTGTGGGGGCGGTCATCATGGCGACGATGTTGGGCATGGCTCTGGGTGGCTGGATGTCCGGAAAAATATTTGACGTCACCGGTTCCTACAAGGTTGCGATGATTAACGGCTTGATCTGGAATGCGCTCAACTTGACGATTGCTTTTTGGTTGTTCTGGCGCCTCAGACGTCAGAGCCTCTCAATGTCAGGTAAAGCGTTTGGCTAGCACCAGTTGGTAGCGTTGTTCAAGTTCGTCGGGGGTCGCAACGCTCACGCCCAGATCGCGTGCAAGTCCGTCCTCTACTCCATAGACCCATCCATGGATTGTCACGGGTTGGTTGCGCTGCCAGGCATCTTGGACGCTTGTGGTCTGACACACATTGACCACCTGTTCGATGACATTGAGTTCGCACAAGCGATCAAGCCGTTCGGTCTTGTGGGTGAGCCGACCGAGGTAGGTCCCGTGCTTGTCATGCACGTCTTTCACGTGACGAATCCAATTGTCCGCCAAACCGATACGAACATTTTCCATCGCTGCCCGCACACCACCACAACCATAATGACCCACGACGATGATGTGTTTGACTTTGAGTTGATCAATAGCAAACTGAATCACGGAGAGTGCATTGAGGTCGGTATGCACCACAACGTTAGCGATATTTCTGTGAACGAAGACTTCGCCCGGTGCGAGACCCGTGATTTGATTGGCGGGTACGCGTGAATCTGAACATCCAATCCAAAGGTATTCGGGCGATTGCTGATTGGCAAGGCGGTTAAAAAACTCAGGGTCACTTTGAATGACCGAAGCGACCCACTCTTTGTTTTTTTCAAAGAGCTGGGTGAGTTCGTGGGGGTTGGCAGATTTTGTCGTGTTTGGCAGTGTCATGTGCAGGGGGTCTCGTTGAGGCGCATTAGCGTTTAAGGCTGCGTGCCACCTGCTTGCTTCAGTAGCGCCTCAAGCATTGAGAAAGAGGCGTTATCGAGTAGATTGATACGTTTGATTTTAACGCCCGCATCAAATTCGACACCCAGTGGTGAAGCAAATTGAAGATATGCATGACCGATGACTCGAACATCACGTCCCTCGGGCGTGATAACGAATTTGACGTTGTCTGTGATGTTTCTAGCAAAGTCGTCATTCGCGAGTGTCACCAGCATCTGTTCGCGATCTTCACTCAGTCGATTACGGATACAGAGGACTTCGGCTTGGTCGGGCAACATACGCATCCGGCTCTGAGAACACGCGCTCATCAAGCTGTTTTTAACTTGAACAGCGGACATGTTTTTAAAAATGACTTCAGCGGTGCGCTCCGGCATCGCCTTCACTTCTTTTTTCTCGTCTTTGCTGGAAGAGCTGCAGCCGAGCAGGAACGCAAAGAGTGCGACACCGAGGATGGTCTTAAAGGGAGTGCGCATGAGGTATTCCATTGGCTAGAGTGTTTGTCCGCCGTCGACAACGATGGTCTGGCCGGTGACCCAAGAACCGAGATCACTGACCAGGAATGCGACAACTTGACCAATCTCTTCGGGTTTTCCGTAGCGACCAAAAGGAATTTTAGCCAGCGTCGCTTCGTATAGTTTTGGGTTATCGCGTTTGACCTTGTCCCAGTTTCCGCCTTCAAAAAACACAGAACCTGGAGCGATACAGTTTACTCGGATGTTTTTCTTGGCGTAAGACAAGGCTTGTGTCTGTGTGTATTCCATCATGGCGGCTTTGATCGCACCATAAGGCACCGAGCGAACGGTCGCTTTGAGGCCAGAAATCGAGGAAATGTGAATGATGTTGCCACCTTGTTTTTCAAGATAGGGCATTGCAGCGGCGCTGGCACGGACCGCTGCCATCAAATCAATTTGTACACTCGCCGCCCAGTCTTCCTCGTTGTCTTGACGACCGAACGCGGAGGCGTTGTTGACCAAAATGTCGACGCCGCCCAACTCAGTAGCCGAGCGGTTCACCCAAGATTGAATCGCCTCGGCATTACCCAGATCGCAAGCGGTGGTGAGAACGCGACCGCCATGTTGGGAGAGGATTTTTTCTGCATCGACCAGCGAGCTCGGTGTGCGGGCACAAATGGACACGTCGGCGCCCGCTTGGGCGAAACACTGGGCGATTCCCAGGCCGATGCCGCGACTGCCACCGGCGATCAGGGCGCGCTTACCTTTTAAGTTGATCTGCATAGTTGCTATTCTTTAAGTGGGGTTACAAGTGAGTGTAAAGCAGAACAGACGGTCGAGTGGTCGAAAGAGAGGGATGAAAAAATGGCCCCAGAGGGGCCATTTATACCTACAAACCGGCGTAAAGCTGATTGCGATTAGTGCGCTTGGGAGGATGCTTTCGCTTTTTTGGCCTTCATCTGGCCAACCAGTAAAACACCTACGATGGCAACCACAATCACACCCCAATACAAGATAGTTGAGGTACTGGTGCCGGCTTTGAAAATATCACTCAGAAGTTGCTCGTTCACGATCATTTTGCCGGCGGTGAATGCCAGAACGGCTGCGCCAAGGCTAATGACGATCGGGAAGCGCTCAACAATCTTCAGTACAACGGTGCTGCCAAGCACAACAATTGGAATACTGATCAGCAGACCAAGCACGACCAGATCGAAGGAGCCTTGAGCGGCGCCTGCGACGCCAAGTACGTTGTCGATACCCATCAGTGCGTCAGCGATGATGATGGTTTTCATCGCACCCCAGAAACCATTGACTTTCATATCGTCATGGCCTTCTTCTTCACCTGAGTCGGCTAAAAGCTTGTAGGCGATCCAGACCAAGCCCAAGCCACCAATCAGCATGAGACCAGGGATCTTGAGCAGCCAGACGACAACAAGAGTCATGGCTGAACGTACGACGATGGCACCGACGGTACCCCAAATGATCGCCTTTTTCTGAAGGGCAGGAGGCAACTTGCGCGCGGCAAGTGCAATCACGATAGCGTTATCGCCCGCGAGGACGAGATCGATAATAATGATGGCCAGTAGTGCAGACCACCAGGGGGTAGAGAACATTTCCATAATGAGTAGAAGCCTTTGGTGTAAGAAGTGAGCGATGGTCTTGCTCAGCGAATCCGTGAATGACCCGATGCCCGACAAACCGGAAGCGCTTAATACGCTAGGCTTCGTGTATGACGACTTGTCGAAGGTTCATTGGGCAGGTCTCAATGACCTGTTCAGATGAACCCGAGCTACTCCCCATCGAGCGCACAATGTAACAAAGTTTGCAGTGCTGCGCGCTTGTTCGAGTGAAGAAACCCGACCTTTAAGGGCTTTCCCTAGGTTAGAGAAGTCGTTATCCTCCCTGCTTGCACCACATGCGCTGAAAGACGCCGTCCTTTTTGATCAGTAAATGGTGAAGTGCCGCCCCAATGTGCGCAAGCGCTAAGGCCGCCAAGGCAAGGGCGAGGGTGCCATGTATTTCAAAAAGTTGCTTGGCCAATGCTTGGTCTTTGGGGATGCCAGGCATCGCAGGGAGGTCATAGCCGCCAACTGTAATCAAAGCCGGATAGGCGGTGACACCGGCCCAGCCTAAAAGAGGCACAACAAGCAACAGTAAATAAAGCACGCCATGGGCCGCGGCCGCGAACTTAATCGTAAGTGGGGCCACACTGTCGGGATAGGCGGGGCGCGTGGAGCGTAACTTGACCGTCAGTCTGATCGCTGTCAGTAACAGGACAAGAAAGCCAATGAGTTTATGCCAGGCGTACAAAGTGTTCGTGAGTGCATCCCAGATATTCGCGGCTGAGCGTTCGGTCATCCATACGCCGAGGACAATCAGCGCGATGATAAAAATGGCCGTGAGCCAATGCAGCAAGCGAGCGGCAGTCGAATAGGTTTGGGTCATGGACATCTCCGGAGGTGTGGTGGGTCGCGATGCGTTGTAGAGATTTCACGAAATTATGCACGGCTTGTCTATAATCCGAACGATTAATTTTCCTCAAGACCGTGTGCCGAATAGGGACTTTAGATATGTTGCTCTGGCTCGTGATTGCTTATCTGGCTATTTCAGTTGCCATTGGACTGTATGGCGCCTCTAAAGTACATAACGCGCGCGACTATGTAACGGCCGGTCGCAATTTGCCCATGGCGATCGTTTTGGCCATGGTCTTTGCGACTTGGTTTGGCGCTGAGACTGTATTGGGAATTTCTGCGACATTTTTGAAGGAAGGCTTTAGAGGCCTTATTTCAGATCCCTTTGGCGCCTCACTCTGTCTTGTGCTGTTTGGACTGATTTTTGCCCGTCCGCTGTATCGGATGAATCTTTTAACGCTAGGGGATTATTTTAGGATTCGCTACAACCGCCAAACAGAATTGCTGCTGTCAATCTGTATTGTGGTGTCCTATCTAGGTTGGGTGTCTGCACAAATTACCGCGCTCGGACTGGTATTTAACGTGCTCTCGCTTGATGTGATCTCCATGACGCAGGGGATGTTGTTAGGTGCGGGCGTGGTCGTGTTGTACACAATTTTCGGTGGCATGTGGTCTGTCGCGTTAACGACTTTTGTGCAAATGATTGTGATCATCATTGGACTATTGCTCGTCACGCATTTTGCTGCAGAGCAGGCAGGTGGCATATCAAGTGTCCTCGCCAAAGCTTCTGCCGAGGGCAAGTTCGAATTTCTGCCCACACTCGAAATCTGGGACATTTTGGGTTGGACGGCGGCCTTGGTCACAATGGCGTTAGGTTCGATTCCTCAACAGGACGTGTTTCAGCGTGTAAACGCTTCGCGTAATGAGTCGATCGCGGTATGGGCGACAACCTTAGGGGGAGTTTCGTATTTCTTTTTTGCAGCGGTGCCACTGCTTCTCGCCTATACCGCCAATATCATTGATCCAGAGATGGTCGCTCGACTGATTGATTCGGATTCACAATTGATTTTGCCCACGCTGATTATGAATCACATGCCGTTTTATATGCAGGTAATTTTTTTCGGCGCACTGATTTCTGTGATTATGAGTACAGCCTCGGGAACATTACTCGCGCCATCAATTACGTTTACAGAAAATATTTTGAAGGGCTTTGCACCACATATGACTGACAGGCAGTTACTGTGGTCTACGCGCATTACAGTGCTGGTATTTAGTGCGATGGTGACGCTCTATGCTGTCGCGACGGAAGCCTCCATCCATACGATGGTGGAAAATGCCTATCGCATTACGCTTGCGGGGGCGTTTGTACCTTTAGTGGCAGGACTGTTTTGGAAACGGGCGAGTAATCTTGGTGCAGCCTTTGCGATTTTCTTTGGTTTGGCCACGTGGATTATTTTGGAAATCACCGATTTGGATATTCCGGTGCCGCCGCAGTTCTTTGGTTTGTTCGCGAGCTTGTTTGGCATGATCTTGGGCTCTTTTATTACGCCTAACAAAAATCATTTACGGTCATAACAAATCAGCAAACGTTAACGTCTAAACCATATACGGGGATTGGTCGTCACCAAGATTACTCCGCCATACAAGGTCATAGCCAGCGCTGATGCGGCAAAGAACCAACTCAGCGATCCAGTAATGTGTAAGATCGCCCAGCCTCCCAACACTGCGATGATTAAACGTAGAACGCCCGAGGCAAGAGGCCACGCGAGTTTTCTGGCACCTTGCGCTGCAAAATAAAGCGTAAAGCCCATTCCAAAGAAACCAAAAAATGGCCCCACGACCCTCAGGTATGACACGCCTGACTCAATCATGTGAGGGTCGTCACCAAACAACTGCATCCAATGATATGGCCAGATCGCCGCTGCAAGTCCAATGATCTCAGCTACGACAAACGACATGGCACCGCCGGTTAAGGCGATCCGTAATGCGCGCTCAGGCTGATTGGCACCCAGGTTGGAGGCGACCATGGCAACCAGCGGTGCGCCAATACCGAAAGCCACTGGAAAAATCAGATACTCAAGCCTCGCTGCAGTGCCATAGCCGGCCAATGCTGCTGTGCCGAGATACGCGCCGACAACGGCTGTGGTGGAGGCGATCAAGCCATTTGTCAGGAGGGGGTTAAGGGTAGCGAGACCCCCTACGGCGAGAATGTTACGCATCGGTGGCCAGCTGAGTGGGCCTTTTTCAAGGCGTGCAAGGTTACGGCCTGATAAAACATACCAAAGCAGCACTGCGGTGCCACTCGCGTAATACAACACCAAGGCCCAACCGGCCCCGGCTATCCCGAGTGCGGGAAACGGACCCCAACCAAAAATGAGTAAGGGAGAAATGGGAATAAGCAATACTGCGCCGCCTGAGATGACGATACCGGGTGTGAACATATTGCCAGAGCCCCGAATCACACTCGCGAGTGCATTCATGATCCACATGAGCACTAAGCCAGGGAACGCGATGTTCGCGTAAGCAAGTGCTGCGACAAGAGATGCATCTTTTGCTCCCATCAATTCAAACAAGGGCGTGCTAAAGACAATCAGGAGCGTAGCGCAGACAATGCCCAACAATGTATTGAGAACAAGAGCATGAAGCGCGAGGCTGTTTGCCTGAGCAGGTTGACCAGCACCCAATGCGCGTGCGACGGCCGACGAGATGCCGCCACCCATCGCGCCTTGGGACATGCTTTGCATCAACATCAAAATTGGCAGAACCAGTGCTGCGCCTGCGAGTGCATCAATACCGAGTTTGGATAAAAACCACGCCTCGATAAAGCCGGTGCTGGATTGCGCGAGCATCATGACGAGGTTGGGCCAGGCAAGGCTCAGCAGCGTGATAAAGATAGGACCTTTTAACATCGCTTCAAGTTTCGCATTTGCTGGCTTGGGCGACGCGTGCGTTGGGGTGACCATACGGGAGATTGAATCACTGTTGAATAGTGCTGTCAGTGTAATGACTATGT
Source organism: Burkholderiaceae bacterium (assembly GCA_023653055.1). Lineage (GTDB taxonomy): Bacteria > Pseudomonadota > Gammaproteobacteria > Burkholderiales > Burkholderiaceae_B > Zwartia. The sequence continues at coordinate 261,881 of JAMNXR010000001.1, forward strand.
CACGCAGAAACAAAGGAAATGAGATGCTGTTGATCCGACATGCAAATGGTGCGCCATAAAATAAAGGTGATCAACCGATCGATTGATCACCTTTTGACCATCTTCTGGTAAGAAGAATCGGCCTTGCCGTGCATGCGCCTCATTAAGAGGGTGATATCTGTTGAGGGTAATCAGCAGTCGCACAACAACAACCTGTTTGATCATTAGAGTGCTTTTTATACTATCTGTATATTATTGATTTAAGCTATGTATATCTTTAATACAGATGGATTGTTAAAATGGAGCTCAGACAACTTCGTTATTTTGTGGCGATTACAGAGCACGGCACATTTTCCAAGGCCGCCGCCAAGGTGCATATCGCACAGTCTGCGCTCAGTCATCAGCTCGCTCAACTAGAAGAAGAGCTCGGCGCAGCTTTGTTTTTGCGTTCGCGTCGTGGCGTGACATTGACGGAAGCAGGCGTTATTTTTCATGTGCATGCGTTGTCGATCTTGAGGCAAGTGGCTGATGCGCAGGCCAGTGTGGCAAGCATGCTTAAGGCGCCTTCGGGGCGTGTGATCTTTGGCTTGCCGCATAGCGTTTCGCATGCGTTAGCGTTGCCCATCATCGCCGCAGTGCGTTTGGAGTTGCCCTTAGTCAATCTTGAGTTGACCGAGGAGCTCACGGGTAACTTGACTCAGCAGCTTCAGGCAGGCGCGCTCCACTTGTCTATTTTGTTCGACGACGGTCACTTGGATGAGTTTTTGTTTGAAGCATTAGTGTCAGAGCGGATGTCACTTATTTTTCAGCCGCCTACACAAACTGGGCGCGTTAGAGCGTCTGTGACATTTAAGGATGCACTCAAACAACCGTTGATATTGCCTGCGCAGCCACACGGTGTACGCCCAATCATTGAGGAGGCAGCGTTCAACGCCGGTCTGAGCCCTCCTAATGTGATGGCCGATATCAGTTCAATCAGTATTTTGCGCAATTCGTTATTGGCGGGCTTGGGTCAAACCATTTTGCCAGTCATGCCTTTTAAGGCGGAGATTGAAAGTGGACTGCTCATGAGTTTGCCGATTCGTTCGCCTGCTCTGAGTCGGACTGTCGCGCTGTGTCATGCGCGCCACATCCCTTTGTCGACTGCGGCGCAAGCGGTAAGCGTCGTTGCGAGGCGAGTGATGAAAGAGCTGTGTCAGAAAAAAATATGGACGGATGCGACGTTTATTAGCGCAAAATCTGGTGATTGATTTTTAACGGATTTAAAAGGCAACTGCGTAACGCAGAATGACACGACGGGTTTCATTAAAGCCAAATTGCGTATCCAGGTTTGTACCGTATTGCAGCGTAAAACGTCCCTTATTCGTGGTGGCGACCGCGCTGAGCAAATAGCGATGTGTCTGTAACGCGTTGTTATTGCTCATGCCATTTAATGCTGTTTCCGATCCCCACACATATAAATAGGTTGCCGCGACGGAGAAGGTTGGATTGATGTGATAAATGGGCCCGATCTGGGCTGTGTAAAGCGGCTTTTGCGTGAGTTGCGCGTTGTTTTTACCGAATTGATTGTTGGGGCCGAACCACATCACGTCAAAACCTGCCGTGCCATCAAGATTTTTTGTAAGTGCAGTTTGGTAAGCAAGTTGAACATCGCCAGCGACGCGTTTAGCGCCTAGATTGAATAACTGCTGGTTAGAGTAGCTGCCAGTAGGCAGCGTCAAATAGCCTGCTAAGCCCAAATAGGTGCGAGACTCTCGATCAGAGTAGGGCCATATTGCAGTCGCGAGCGTGACATCGCCGATGCCATGATCAGTGGGTGAGTTTGAGGCCGCGCCTCCAGGTTGCAGCATTCCAACGGGAAGCTGGATAAAGGATAGTCCGGTATAGCCTCCGAGACTGTAGGAGCGCCCAAGCCTGAGTTGGAGCACATTGCTAGAGAGGGTCAGGGACGGGTTCGACTTCTCTCCGCGTGCATAGATGCCCTGTAGCTCTGAATTTATCAGCGTTGCTGAAAAGAAGGTTTTGTCTGGTTCTGGGGCAACGATGTCAAAGGGGTTGAGATCAAGCGCATGGCTGGAGCCGGAAATAAAAAACAATGCAGCTAACAGAAAGAGGCTGACGCGCTTTTTATATGCGGTTGAAAATAAAGCCAGAGTTTGCAACATGCGGTTGAATTGCTGTTCGGTATGCGATTCGGTAAGTCGTAAGGTATCAAACTACTACAAACAGTATTCATTTGTAATCTATTTGGCAAGGGAAGGATAACTGTTCCCCTGCATAATCTCAACCTATATGTTTGTATGACCGACTATTGGAGTAAGTATGGATGCCTCAGTCTTTACTACCGCTGAATTTGTGATTGAAATTGTTGGTGTGGTGGCCTTTGCACTTTCAGGGGTCATCGAGGCTGCCAGGCGCCGTCTCGATGTCGTGGGAGTGTGTGCAGTCGCGATATTGACCTCGTTCGGTGGCGGTACGCTTCGGGATGTGTTGTTAGATCGACGACCCCTTTTTTGGGTAGAAAACCATGCATTACTCTGGCTTGTTGTGCTGATGGCAAGTGCGGCAATTTTATTTATGCGCGGAAAGCATTTCGAGCCTACTGAGCGGGCGATGCAGTGGCCGGATGCGGTCGGGATGGGGCTCTTTTGTGCGGGTGGCACGCAGATCGCGCTTGGAATGGAGATGCCAGCCTTGGTGGCTGTCATGATGGGAATGATTACGGCGGTGTTCGGCGGGGTGTTGCGGGACGTCGTGTGTAACGAAATCCCACGCGTCTTTAGTGACCACCGGCCCTATGCGTTATGTGCATTTGCCGGTGGCTGGGTGCTTGTATTGGCAGATTACATGGGACTGCCGCAGTGGACGGGACTCTTCCTTGGCGCTGCGACGGCAACGGTTTTACGCGTCCTCGCCATGCTCTTCGACTGGAAAATTCCTGCGTGGCGGACTTAATCGGCTTTTACATTCGTCTTTTTAATGACGTCGCCCTGTTTGATGACTTCGCCAGCAAGCAGTGCTTGCACGGCAGGATTGTTGAGCTTTGGGCGATCAACCAACGCGTAATAGTTTTCATACACGTCTTTGACGAGTCCGAGTTGGATGACTTGAAATTGCGTGGTGATGTCTGTGGGATCAATAAACGGTGAGGGAAAAAACCCCTCGCCATGCATGCCAAACGTTTTCATCAGCGCGCCGTCATCAAACTCCGCGATCACATTGACTTGGATGCGGTGCTGCGCCAACCAGTCATCAATTTGCGCACGCAAGACGCTGCCATGTGTGGGAAGCAGCATGGGCTTTCCATTTAGGCATGCTGGGAATGTGCCTGTCAGTTGAGAGACTAAGGCAGCATTTCCAAAAATAGCGACCGGACTTTTGCCCAGCAGATGTGAGCGGATTTGTTGTGGGCCGCCATGCGCGTAGGGGCGATCTGACAGGACGAGATCTAAGCGATGTAACAGTAGCGAAGGTAATAGCTCCTCAAAACGGCCTTCGATGCATTCGATTTTGACTTGTAATTCGCCATGCAAAATAGGCGAGAGCAGGCGATAAGAGACAGTTTTTGGGAGTACGTCAGACACCCCAATCGTCAACCGTAACGTGCGTTCCAGTGATTCGTCGGCGAGGCTGTCGAGCATTTGTTCGCCCAAGCGAAAGATTTCGTCTGCATAACGACGCGCTACGCGCCCAGCTTCGGTCAGCACAAGACGGCGACCCTCAAGTTGAAAAAGGGTTCGACCGAGATCACTTTCGAGTTTCGAAATTTGTCCGCTGACGGTTTGAATACTGACGCCCAATTTTTCTGCAGCGCCAGCAAGGTTACCCTCGGTCGCAACAGCCCAAAAATAACGGAGATGGTGATAATTAAGCATTTATTAGTTCGAATAAATCATAATAATGATCAGTTTATAAGTCATTTTAATGGACTTGAATAGTCTTTAGTCTCACTCCTATGCAGGAAATGAACGGCGGCACACCTTGTGCCCGCCGGAGCGCATATCGGAGAGAGCAGATGGAAACGATTGGAAGTTGGTGGATGTGGACAGGTTTTGCGATCTTCGTCGTGGTGGCCTGTGCTGTGGACTTATTGGTGCTGCAGCGCAAGGGTGACGACAAGGTCTCTATTGGTCAGGCGCTTCGGTGGTCCGCACTCTGGGTCTTCTTGGCTCTGGTATTCAATGCCTTGTTATGGTGGTACATCGATGGACAAGCCGGTAGAGAATTAGCGAATCAGAAAGGCTCGGAGTTCTTGACGGGATATCTGATTGAAAAGTCGTTAGCCGTTGACAACATTTTCGTATTTCTCATGTTGTTTACGTTTTTTGCCGTGCCACCCCATTTGCAAAAACGTGTGCTTATTTTGGGTGTGATTGGCGCGATCGTGCTGCGGGCGGTGATGATATTGATTGGCGCTTGGCTGATCAAAGAGTTTCACTGGATCCTGTATGTGTTCGGTTTATTCCTGTTGGTCACCGGGATCAAGATGTTGGTATTTGCAGAAGCAGAGGCGGATCTGGAAAAAAATCCAATCCTCAAGTGGATGCGCGGTCACATGAATATCTTGCCAAATTTCGAGGGCGAGAAATTTTGGGTGAACAAAAATGGTGTGCGTTTTTATACACCACTGTTTGTGGTCGTGATCATGATTGGTATTACCGACATTATTTTTGCTGTCGATAGTATTCCAGCCATTTTTGCGATCACAGAAGATCCATTTATTGTGATGACGTCCAACATTTTTGCAATCTTGGGCTTGAGAGCCATGTACTTTTTGCTCGCGGATCTCAAGGATCGTTTCCATCTATTGAGCTATGGCTTGGGATTCATCCTGGTGTTTGTGGGAACCAAAATGCTAATCGTGGACTGGATCAAAATCCCTGTCGGCGTATCGCTGGCAGTAGTGGGCGCAATCTTGTTGACCTCTATCTTGGCAAGTTTGTTGGTACCCAACAAGTCGAAGCATGAAACTAGTGAATAGGCAGACTGACTAGAAACTTGGCGCCACCCTCGGGCATATGTATGTATTCGATCGATCCGTTATTTCTCGTGACGATTAGTTTGCAGAGCCATAGCCCGAGCCCCATGCCAGTTCGTTTCCCGTTTGCGTACAGTTCGAATAGTTGTGATTGTTGCTCGATGGGAATGCCGGGACCATTGTCGGTAATGGTCAGCGTGACAGTATCCAATTGACGTGCTGCTTCAATCGTGATTTCTTTGTCTGTACGATCAACGCTTGAGTGCGCATGCATGGCATTGTTCAGAATATTCAGAATCACTTGTTGAATTTCGGGCGCATTGACGAATGCGATTGTTTGAGAATCAAGGTGTAGCTTGACGTTAATATTTCGTTGGGTGAGTTCAGGCGATGTAATTTTTAGGACAGACTGAACGATGTCGCCAATGTTGATTGGGGACGCGCTTGTATGTTCACTATTAAAAATCGAGCGCAGTGATTGAATAATGCTGCCTGCCCGTAAATTATCCGCAACGATTTTTCCTGCAAGGTCTTTCAGCAAGGCTTCATCAGCACGCCCTGTTGCAAGCTGAAGCTTCATAAACTCACTATTAATTTGTACGGCACCTAAGGGCTGGTTAAGCTCGTGGGCGATGGAGGCGGAAAGCGCACCTGTTGCGGCAGTTTTATTGGCCCACACGAGGCTATCAATAAGGAGTTTTTCTTTCTCGTTCTCTGCAATTTTGAGAAGAAAGATTGGGAAAATCATGTAGCGGAAAATCGCAAGTAGAAAAATGGCGATAAAAATAATAGTGTTGATGATATTGGCATCAAACGCTAAAAACGTAATGTCTAAAAGTACTAAAAGAATACGTGCAAGCCATAAAAAGGCCGTAAAGAAAAATAGGATTCCATAGACCTTAATTAAATCAATGTTAGTTTTCTTAAAAATCTTTAATGATAGATATCCACCTTTACACGTGAGGTAGGCAACAGCCACACATACAAAGATCGTTTGATAGCCAGGATTAAAGAGCGCACCAATTGCGAAGAGTGCAATGGAATACGCAACAAAGACGGTGAGATTGCTTAGAAAGGAGGGCTTGAGGTGTAGTTGCTCGCCGAGCAGGTTAATCAGTGAGTAGTTAAAGTATCGATATGCGAGGTATGCGAGCGCATTGGCGCCCACATAGGAAATGAGCGTCGGAATCTCCGCTCGAAAGATGGTGAGGATGGCAGCAGTACCAAGCAGAAACGCGCCAATCGCGCAGTTTTCGATAGACCGATTTTTTTGTTGCCTAAAATAAAACAACAAGGTGATGGAGTAAGCGATCGACAATATCCCGTAGAACATGAAGATCGCAGGGATGAGACTTAATTTCATTGCTAGGTGAAGTTGTTACTTTGGCGTGCTAGAAAGGCTCGCGCTTGTGCAACGGCTTCGGGCACACGCTCTTTCGGTTCTTTCCAAGGATAAATGCTGACCTCTGCCTTGGGTGCAAGGTCGACGACCTCTTTGGCGACGGCATAGGGGTGCGGGGCGGTATCGTCAGGCATGACGAAAATAGGTGTCTGGCATTGCCGCACAAAATCTCTGGAAACGGTAAAGACAAAGTCTGGATTGGCGCGATACATTTTTTCTAAAAATGTATGAACGATATCCATATTTAAATCAGGGCGGCGTGCGCAAAGTGCTGGGCCCCACTCTTTAATATTGTTTGCATAAAACTGGTCAGGTAGCTCTGGACGAAAGCCGCTGGGTTGCGCCATGACAGCGGCAATCACGCGTTCGGGTGCTCTTTTGAGCATGTTACAGATAAAAGGACCGCCAATGCAGAAGCCCATGACTAGAAACTTGTCGATGCCCAGATGGTCCATCAAGCCTAGCTGATCGTCTGTATAAGCATCCCAAGGGCGATCCACTTCAAGTGGTCCAGAAGACTCCCCGCCATTTGCATTGCGGGAATCCATCGTGATGCAACGATATTCATTTTTAAATTCTTCTACGGCATCAAAGGGTGAGCGCGATTTAAAAAAAGACATCGTGGCATTGAGACCGCCACCGGGCAAAATCAGCAGAGGCATGCCTGTACCGGTATCTTGGTAATGGATCCGGACTGCACCTTTTTCGTACACAGGCATGATGTCTCTCTCTGCTAATTATTTGTTTAATAAATTGCTCGGAGAGGAGTTTACAACTTTGGTTATAAAGGCGAACGCCAATTACCAAACTGGTGTTTAATTGCTTTGCAAGTTATCCACTCTTTATTGAGAAATCCCAAATGCCTAGCGGTTCAGACGATTATCAGATCGATGTCTCCGAGGGCGTCGTGCTAATTAAAAATCAAAACACGACAATCGGGTATTGCCGTTTTAATGAGTCCGGAGAGGTGGAATACATCTTTGTGAATCCTCTTTATAGACGCAAGGGGTTTGGCAGGCTCTTGATCAATGAAATTAAGAGGCTAAAGGGGCCTATTGACAAGGTCCACGACCCGATTTCACCGCTGGGGGCGCAGTTTTTCAAGGGCATTGGCCTGGCTGAGGCGCTTACCGACGAAAAGAAAGATTCTGCTAAAAAAACATCGTAATCTTACGCAAAGTGCATATAATGCAGTCGTTTAGGCCAACTTTTGTGTATAGGTGAGACATGGCAATCGCAACACAGGCACTGCTGCGCGACGCAATGCGTCGTTTAAATATGACCCGTGATGTGTTTGCCGAGCGAATCGGCTGTCGGCGCAGGACGCTCGATAGCTGGTTATTACCCGATGAGTCCAGCGAATATCGCGCGATGCCAGAAGTGGCGCGCCGTTATGTGTCGGAAATTTTGGCCAATTTACCTGACAGCACCCCGAGTGGCTCGACCGCTTCCGGATTTTCAGACAATCATTTGCTCTCGGTGGATCAGTTGAGCCGTGAGTCGGTAGAGGAGTTGTTTTGGCTTGCCGATGTGATGCAGCCAATCGCGCGCCGTCAAAAAGTCACGCGCGTACTCGAAGGCGCTGTGCTCGCCAATCTGTTTTTCGAGGCGAGCACCCGCACGCGCATCAGTTTTGGTGCCGCTTTCTGCCGATTGGGCGGTTCAGTCTGCGATACAACCGGTTTTACCTTTTCCTCAATGGCCAAGGGCGAGTCGATTTATGACACCAGCCGCGTGGTCAGCGGCTATGTGGACGCGATGGTCATCCGTCACCCTGAAAAGGGTTCTGTCGCAGAGTTTGCGCGCGCGACCAATATCCCCGTGGTCAATGGCGGTGATGGTCCAGGCGAGCATCCGAGCCAGGCTTTATTGGATCTCTATACGATCCAACGTGAGTTTTCACGTCTTGGAAAACTGATTGATGGCGCACACATCGCGATGGTGGGTGATCTGAAGTATGGCCGCACCGTACATTCGTTGATTAAGTTGTTGTCTTTATATCGCGGTTTGACGTTTACCTTAATCGCGCCCGAGTCTCTGGAAATGCCATCAGAGATTGTGGACGTGGTGAGTCGTCAAGGTCATAAAATTGAGTTCAGCGATTCACCGGCAAATGGCTTGGCCAAAGCTGATATTTTGTATGCAACACGTATTCAAAAAGAGCGTTTCGGCGAAGAAGCCATCGATGGTTATGGCGCTGAATTCGAAATCAATCAAAAGCTCGTGAATCAAGCGTGCAAGAGCGATGTGGTGATCATGCATCCATTGCCACGAGATGGTCGACCTGGATCCTATGATCTGAGTGTTGATTTAAATGCAGATCCTCGTTTGGCAATTTTCCGTCAAACGGACAATGGTATTCCGATTCGCATGGCGATCTTCGCTAAGTTGTTAGACGTTGATCGCTTGGTGCAGCGCTCAATGCGGGACGTTACGTGGACGACACCTGCGCATATCGGACCAGACGATGCCTTGCCAGACTTTGAATAAAACGATCAATTGCTCTAAGTGATAGTGGCGCGTGCAGCGCTATTGTTAAAGCTGCACGTTTCCTTCGATCAAAATATGCACTTCGCCACCGATCCAAACGGTATCGTGATTCTCTGGCGTCACCGTGACACGACCATGTCGTCTGATCTGAGTCCCTTGTGCCACAAGATAAGGTTTTTGCAGACGACCGGATGCGAGTAGCCATTTCGCAATGGCGGCGTTGAGTGATCCTGTAATGGGATCCTCACTCATGCCGCTTGAGGGCGCCAGCATACGAACCTCGAAGTCGCACTCGCTACCGGGTGGATGCGGCGCAATTAGCCCGATTGACTTAAAGGTCGGCCAGCGCACGCGTGAGGAATCCAGTGCCAGCACTTGTGATGCATGCTTGAGTTCAAACAGTTGCCATATCGGACCATTGCACAGCTCTGCGGTGTTTACAACTGCGTCAGTAGGGATGTCCAGCACCTGCATGATTTCAGCGCGGTGCGCGGGATCCATTTCTTTAATGGTGGTCGCGGGTGCACCAAAAGACAGAGTTGGATGTTTTGAGATATCTACCTCAACAATCCCAACACCACATTCTTGGCGAACAATCCCCGCAGTTTTGGTAATGCCACCACAATGGAGCCACGAGGCACAGGTGCCGAGCGTTGGATGACCTGCGAAAGGCATTTCACGGCTTGGGGTGAAGATTCGTACGCGATAGTCGGCGGTTGGATCAGTCGGTGTTAATAAAAATGTTGTCTCAGCGAGGTTTGTCCACGAAGCGAAACGTTGCATTTGCTCGTCTGTCAGGCCGTCAGCATCGATGACGACCGCTAAGCCATTACCTTGATAAGGTGTGGGACTAAAGACGTCACATTGAATGAAGCGGCGCAGTTTCGACATCGTGTGGACCTATATGTAAATAAGAAAACAATCGTTTGAGGCTGTCAGTCGGTTAGATACGATTCGGTTACATCTTAATACTGTTTTTTATGAATCCCTTATATACAAATAGCTCAAAGTTGGTATTGAGTGCGCACAAAGTTGCGCTTGCTTACGGCTCAGCACGTCCATTGATTGCTGACTTTTCATTAGACGTCGAGGCAGGTGAAATTGTCACTGTACTTGGGCCTAGTGGCATTGGAAAATCCAGTCTTCTGCGTGTATTTGCGGGCTTGCAACAATCCAGTGGTGGACAAGTTTTTGCTGGAGAAGAAGAGGTCACCGGCGCACACCCTCGCGTAGCCATGGCATTTCAAGACCCTAGTTTATTACCATGGCTAACCTTAGAACAAAACGTTGCCTTTGGCTTAGATTTCAAACATCAGCCAAAGCTGAGCAGACAGGAACTAAAGATTCGCGTCGATCTGGCGATATGCGAAGTTGGCCTCGAGCACGCACGCACAAGATATCCACGTGAGCTTTCAGGTGGCATGGCACAGCGCACGGCACTTGCGCGTTGTATCGCACGTCAACCCTCGGTGTTGTTGTTGGATGAGCCGTTTGGCGCCCTAGATGAGGTCACGCGTGAAGCCATGCAGAAGTTGCTGCTGCGTGTTCGCGATGATTTTGGTACGGCAGCCGTGCTCATCACGCACGATATTGACGAAGCACTGAGTGTGTCAGATCGCATCGTATTGCTTGGGGGTACGCCAGCGCATGTGTTCGGTCAGTGGAGATTGGATCGCCACCAGCCTAGAGATTTGCTTGAGTCATCGATGCAAAATCTTCGTTTAGAAATACTTCAGGCGTTGAGAGGGTCAATTGATGGCAAGTTCACACCACATTCCTCGGTCCTTAATTTAAATCATTTACACAATACTTTTTTACATCAGGAGCTTTTGCATGTGCACTGAATACACGACACGACGCGATATGCTCAAACTCGCCAGCCTGTTCACTGTTACTGGAGCGGCTCATCTGCTTTCGGCAGCGAATGTTTATGCACAAAGCAATCCAGATCAGCCCGTCAAAATCGGCTATTTACCAATCACGGATGCTGCGCCATTGCTGATTGCACATCACAATGGCTATTTTGAAGAGGCGGGCGTCAAGGTTGAAAAACCGACATTATTTCGAAGCTGGGCGCAATTAGTGGAGTCCTTCATCGCGGGACAAACAAACGTTGTGCATTTGTTGTCGCCGATGACGGTATGGGCGCGTTTTGGTAGCAAGGTTCCTGCAAAAGTCGTCGCTTGGAATCACATCAATGGTTCGGCATTGACTGTTGCACCCAAGATCAATCATTTGAAAGAGTTGGGCGGCACGACAGTAGCCATTCCTTTTTGGTACTCGATTCATAACGTCGTTTTGCAAGACATGCTGCGCGCAGAGGGTCTCAAGCCTGTAGCACGACGTGTCGGTAAGGTCGAGGTTAATGAAGTGAGTCTGGTGGTTATGCCGCCCTCCGATATGTTGCCTGCCCTAGCAGCTGGCAGTATTTCTGGATACATCGTTGCCGAGCCATTTAATGCAGCGGCCGAGCTGATGAGCGTCGGCAAGGTGCTACGCTTTACAGGTGATGTTTGGCGCAATCATGCTTGCTGTACGGTATTTATGCATGAGCGTGATTTAAGTGGTCGACCACAGTGGTCTCAAGGCGTGGTGGATGCAATTGTGCGTGCTCAGCTGTGGATTCTGGAAAACAGGGCTGAAGCAGCAAAAATATTGTCGCGCGAAAGTGGCAAACAATACACCCCACACGGTTTAAGCGCGCTGACAAAAGTCCTCGCACCACCAGCAAGTGATGCGCAAAGTTATTTGGCGTCCCGCGCCATCCGACATGCTGATTGGAAAGAGGAGAGAATTGGCTTTCAGCCGTATCCATACCCCAGCTATACAGAAGAGTTAGTGACGCGTCTAAAGAATACGACCGTCGAAGCTGACCGTGGTTTTTTAAATCAGCTTGATCCCGCATACGCTGCGCAGGATTTAGTCGATGATCGCTTTGTCAGAAAATCCATTGAGGCAGTAGGTGGGTTAAAGAAATTCGGTGTGGAGGGTGCTTACACACGCAAAGAAACCATCGATTTGTCTAAGGCTTAAGTGAGTGGCTACGAAAGCTTTTAGTCTCGTGCGTGGTCTAGTAGGACTACTTGTGCTACTGAGTCTTTGGTGGCTCATGACAGTTCCCTTTTCAGCAAGCACTGGCATGGTGCAGCGGTTTGCCCCAGGTCCTGCTTTGCTCACGCTTTTAGAGATGCTTGGTCGTAGTGAAATTTGGACACATATTGGTGTGAGTCTTCAGCGTGTTTTTGTGGGCCTTGGTTTTGCTTTATTAATTGGTGTGCCTTTAGGTTTAGTAATGGGCAGCTCAGCAAAACTAAATGCAACGTTTTCACCTGCATTTCAATTTTTACGCATGATCTCACCACTCTCTTGGATGCCGATTGCAGTGATTGCTTTTGGTGTTGGTAATCACCCTGTTTATTTTTTATTGGCGTTCGCTGCTGTGTGGCCGATTATGTTGAACACCATCGCAGGCGTACGCGCGCTGGATCCTCGCTGGTTGCAGTTGTCTAAAAGTCTTGCTGCTTCACGTTGGGAGACGTTGCGCGGTGTCGTCTTGCCGGGCGTGTTGGGTCATGTATTGACGGGCGCACGTTTAGCGATTGGGATTGTCTGGATCGTCCTGGTGCCATGCGAGATGTTGGGCGTGACGGCAGGATTGGGCTATTTCATTTTGGATACACGTGATCGGCTTGCGTATCACGAGTTGATGGCGACGATCGTATTAATCGGAATCCTAGGATTTGTGTTGGATTGGTTGTTTAGAGAAATTTGTCAATTATGGAGCAAGGCATGAGCGCTACAAAACAAGCTGAGACTGTCAACGTTTATCTGCGTCCAATCGATGCGGTCGGTCTCACAGCATTTGCAGAAAAAGGTCGAGGTAATCCGACAGGTAAAGGCACCAACAAGGTTCATACAGTCTTGGAAGGGCAATATCGGTCTCTAAATTATGTGGGAGATCATGCGCCCGTGATTGTGGACGAGCCCTTGCACTTGTTTGGTGAAAATACTGCACCTGCACCTGGCGAGATTGTGCTGTCTGGTTTAGGCGGTTGTTTAGCAGTGGGTATCCAGGCAGTTGCCACGTGGAAACAAGTCAAGCTTACCAAACTTGAGATTTTTCTCGAGGGCGATATTGGTAATTCAGCGGCTTGGGGTGCCGGTGGTGCGTTAGATAAGCAGCCGACTCAGATGGGCTTTCAGGCGGTCCGCGTTAAGGTCAATATCGAAGGTAATGCTTCAAAAGAGGTGCTAGATGAAATTGTGAAGCATGCAAACTTTTATTCGCCTGTTGCAAACAGCATACGCAACCCCATTCCTTTTGAAATCAGTTCAGTCTAGTCAGAGAGTCTGCTATGAAACAGTTTGAGGCAGGTAAAGAGTCAATGTTAGGAATGGTGCGCTCGATCGCGCAAGGTCACCTGTCTCGGTCTGTTCAGGCGATTGATCAGCAAGGACTTTACCCGGAGAACGTCCTGCGTCAACTCGCCGCTGCGGGGGGAATGAGCGCACATCTGCGTGCACCTCATGGCTTTAATGATTTCGGTTTGTCTATTCATGCGATTGCCGAGGTGGGTCGAGTATGTGGTTCGACAGGCTTCATGATGTGGTGCCAGGCCGTCTGTGGGCTTTATCTACAAGAGGCCTTGTCGTCTAATTTGCACGGTACCCCACTTGCCCTGCATGTCTCTGGGGAGCGACTGGGTGGGACAGCATTGTCGAATCCCATGAAAACGTATGCCAAGATTGAATCCTTCATGCTCAAAGCGGTACCCGTTGAGGGGGGCTATCGCGTGACGGGAAGCTTGCCTTGGGTCAGCAATCTTGGGCCTGATCATTATTGTGGTGCCATTGCCTCAATTGAGCATGAAAGCGGGACACGCGAGTTGATGTTCCTATTGCGTTGCGATGCGCAAGGTGTAACGCTGAAAGAATGTCCAAGCTTTTCAGGTATGGAGGGTACGGCTACCTATGCCTTGCATTTGAAAGATTGTTTTGTACCAGCTGAAGAAGTGATTGCAGAGCCTGCACGACCATTGATTAAAAAAATCAGAGCGGCTTTTGTCATGTTGCAATGTGGCATGGCGGCGGGCATTATTCAAGGCGCGATTGATTCGATGTGGGCGGTTGAAGATCAGTTGGGTCATGTGAATCGTTATCTAGAGGACAGGCCCGATGCGATGCAAGAAGAGCGTGATGCGTGGTTAGACAGAGTGCTTAAGCTCGCCCAAACACCCTATGACGATTCGGATGCGTTTTTCATTCAAGTACTCGATGCACGCGCGCATGGCGCAGAATTGAGCTTGAGAGCAGCGCAATCTGCGTTGTTACACCAGGGCGCACGAGGCTATCTAATGAGCTCAGACGTCCAGCGTCGCGTACGGGAGTCGCATTTTGTCGCGATTGTGACGCCTGCAATTAAGCACCTACGCAGTGAAATGGCTCGGCTTAGTCAGGAAACGATGCCAGCATGAGTATGCTAGAAGTATGGAGGGAGTATCTCTGCAAAGCGTGTGGCTATATCTACAACGAGCGTGATGGCGATGTGGACAGTGGGTTGGCACCAGGCACGCGTTTTGAGGATATCCCTGAGGACTGGTATTGCCCAATATGCGGGGTGACCAAAACGGATTTTGTGTTGGTCGAAGCGGGGCGAGCAGGTGCTTTGTCGACACGCTCTAGCGCTTCCACCAGTCTGCCTCGCGATAACAATTCTTCGCGTCGCTCAATCAAGAAAATTTATGATGTCTTGATTGTGGGGGGAGGGACGGCTGCCTGGAAAATAGCGGAGGTCTTACGCGCCACATCACAGGACATTTCCATTGCGATGGTTTCGCAATGCGAGGCAGATCGCTACGACAAGCCTCTTTTGTCCGTGGCGATGGCGCGAAACTTATCCTTGTCCGGACTCGTTAAAGAAACGGGCGCTGCGGCGGCACTTAGGCTGCAAGTGGCTCTTTTCTCCAATACTACAGCCATTAGTGTCAATACTTCTCATCAGGCGCTTCGCACAACGCTCGGGAGCATTCACTATCAGCATTTGGTGATTGCCCAAGGCGCTCGATCTGTTTTGCCAGCACATCTACCAGCTGAGCATTGTTGGCGAATCAACCATCTGAATCAGTATGCAAGGTTCCGTAACGCACTTGGTTCGACGCCGCGCCGAGTGCTGGTGATCGGTGCTGGTCTCATTGGCGCGGAGTTGACGAATGATTTAGCGTTGGCAGGGCATCACGTCACGCTCGTGGATATTGCTCCAAGGCCACTTGCACGGTTACTCACACAAGCGGAACAAGCCGAGGCATTGTTGAAAGCTTGGGAGCCTCTGCAGATTGAGTTTTTGGGTAATACGGAAGTGTTAGAGGTCAAGCCATCTTCAGTACAAGGCTATGACGTGCGCTTAAATCATGGGCGACACGTCACTGTCGATGAAATTGTTGTAGCAACTGGCCTAAAAAGCTGTGATCGCTTGGCGAATAGTGCGAATCTTGCTTGGAACAATGGAATTGTCGTGGATTCAACTACCTTAGTCACTAGCACTGAAGGGATCTATGCCTTAGGCGACTGTATTTCCATCGCGGGTGAAACAAGTCGTTTCATTGAACCTATCGGTCGACAAGCAAGAACGATTGCTAGCCAGATTGTTGGCGATGCGCTGATTCCTTATCAGAATCAGCGTGTTCCTGTGCGCATCAAGACAACCTCTTTACCATTGACGGTCAAATAGCGTGAGGATGAATAACTGAGGCGTTATATTTTTTAATATAAGGCGTTGTAAATCTTGACCATGGGTTTGTCGGTGATTGCGTTCTCTGAACCCGTTCTTAATGACACATTCAAAGAAATGAATAAAGAGCGGTGCAATATGCACGGAGACAAACGATGAATAAAAAAATTTCAACCTTGATCGCGAGCGGATTTACTGGTCTTGCCTTGATGTTTAGTTCAGGTGTTCATGCGAGTTACCCAGACAAGCCCATCCGCATAATCGTGACCTTTGTCCCTGGAGGCGGTGCTGATGTGTTGGCACGCTATATGGCTAAAGAGATGGCGGATGTTTTAGGTCAACCCGTTGTGGTAGAAAATCGAACAGGTGCAGGAGGCCTGATTGGTGTCGAAGCGGGTCTCGCTGCGGCACCAGACGGCTACACATTGACCCTGATTTCCTCAAGCTACACCGTCAATCCTAGTCTATACAAACTTAAATTTGATCCTGTTAAGGAAATCTCGCCCATTATTAAAATGAGCGCAGGCCCGATGCTCGCGGTGACCTCTAACAAATTGGGATCAAAACGGTCGCGGAGTTAGTCGCGGCTGCAAAAAAATCTCTAGGTGCTATTAATTTTGCCTCCTCAGGACAAGGGAGTGTGATCCATCTCGCGAATGAGCTTTTTAACCAGCGCGCGGATATCAAAATGGCACACATCCCCTACAAAGGTGGTGGCAACGCTTTGGTTGATTTGCTTGCCAATCAGGTTGATCTGTATTTTGCCGCAACCGCGAGTGCATTACCGCACGTGCGTTCTGGAAAAATTAATGCCGTGGCGGTCACGACACCGAATCGTATTCCAGCCTTGCCAGATGTGCCAACAATCGCTGAAAGTGGATTTCCTAATTATGAAGCGACCCTTTGGTACGGCCTCATTGGCCCTAAAGGAATGCCTATTGCAGTTGTAGACAGATTAAACACTGTCATCAATCAAATTTTATTAAAACCTTCTGCGAGAGAAAAGATTCAGGCTGATGGCGCCGAGCCTGCAGGTGGAACAGCGGTTGCGTTTCGAGAATCGATTGCAAATGAAATCCAGATTTGGGGCAAGGTTGTCAAAGACATTGGCATCACACCTCAGTAGGGTCACGATTTGATTCCTCTTTAACCTTCATCCCAAACATAGGACTCCATCGATAGCATGCCATAACGAATTTCTGTTTCCAGAACTTGTATAGAGTCCTCATTCATGCTTGCACCAAGCGCGACGAATAGCGGCAAAAAATGCTCATCTGTCGGATGCGCTCTCAATGCATGTGGCGCTTGTGTTCTGTAGTCCAATAGTTTTGTAAGGTCTCTTTTCTGAGTCGCTGATCTCACCCAACTGGAAAACGCTGTGACATATGCTTGAGGTTGTGTGACTTCTGTGCCCCGAAACTCATTAAAATTGTGTGTCATGCTGCCAGACCCAATCACTGCAATGCCTTGGGTGCGAAGTGTCGAAAGTGCGTTGCCTAATGCTAATGTGAATGAGGGTGTTGCATCCTCGGGTAAGGAAATGGGAACGACTGGAATATCTGCCTGCGGGCGCAGATGCAGCATGGGAATCCAGACTCCGTGATCCAAGCCTTGCGCTGCGTCGAGTTCAGAATTGATTCCGGCTTTCTCTAGCGTGGACTGAACCAGTCGAGACAGAGCCTGTGAGCCCGGAGCGGGGTAACGCAGCGTGTAAAGCTCTTTAGGGAAGCCACCGAAATCGTGAATTGTTTCAGGTTGGGGGTGATTGCCAACCTTGAGCGTCTTGGTTTGCCAGTGTGGAGACACCACCACAATCCCGCGCACTTGCTCCCAATGTTTGCCAAGTTTTGCGAGTGCGGCGCCTATTGGCCCCGGTTCGACAGCCAGCATTGGCGAACCATGAGAAACGAAGAGTACGGGCGCGAGGGTCTTGTTCATTGTCATGAAAATCCTCTACTGAAACATTTGATCTGAAGATTAAGCCGCAGTGTGATGATATTTCGCGCTGAGCGTCCAGGATCCCGGACCATGAGCCGCCAACACTAGCAAACCACCTATCACGCCGACGTTTTTATAGAACATGAGTTGTTGCATGAATGATTGTTCTGCAGGGACCGCCCAGTATGCATGAAACGATACTGTGGCCACGGCAGTAAACGCAGCGAGTATTAATGAAGCTGTACGGCTAAAGAGTCCTGTGATTAATGCTAAACCACCACCAATTTCGACCACAATTGCGACGACGGCAGCAAGAGAAGCGAAGGGTAGACCCACGGAGCTGATGTAGCCGACGGTGCCTTCAAAACCACTAACTTTGGACAAGCCAGCAGGCAAAAAAAGTGCTGCAAGTGCTAGTCGGCCAAGCAGTGTCAAACTATTTTGGAATGTCGTATTCATAAAAACCCCAGGTAAATTTAGTGAAAAGTGAATATGGCGAAACAGATGACAGTCTATTAATCAATTAAATAAAGATAAATTAGGTAAATAATTATTAATTGTCTTTAAAATAAAGACAATGGATAGATTCGATGCGATGCGCGCCTTTGTGGGAGTGGTGGATGCCGGCAGTTTTGTCGGTGCGGCTGAACGTTTGCAGATTTCCAAGGCAGTCGTCTCTCGCTTAGTCGCCGAACTCGAGGATCATCTAGGTGTGAGATTGCTTCACCGCACGACTCGCAAACTTTCACTCACTCCAGAGGGCGATACTTTTGTGGGTCGGTGTCGGAGCGTTTTATTCGAACTTCAGGAAGCTGAAGACGATGTGAGTCATCGCAGCGCGCAAGCGCGGGGTCTTTTGCGTGTGAATGTACCGGTGAGCTATGGACTTTCGCATTTGGCTGAACTGTGGCCAGGCTTTATGCAAAAGCACCCGGAAGTTATCTTGGATGTGACGCTGTCTGATCGTGTCGTCGATTTGGTCGAAGAGGGCTACGACATGGCAGTAAGGATTGGAAAGCTCGAGGCCTCAACGCTCGTCAGTCGTCGTTTAAGTGAAACAAGAATGGTCTTGTGCGCATCACCAAGCTATGTGATGAAAAATCCACTGCCTAAAATTCCTGAAGACCTCGGTCAGCACCGTATCCTCGCTTATAGTTTGTTGTCCACGGGTGATCAATGGATCTTTACCTCTAATCAGGATGTTAAACATCAAGTGTCTGTGCGTATTGCCCCTGTTATGCGCACAAATAATGGAGATACATGTCGCGCGGCAGCACTACAAGGTCAAGGCATTGTTTTACAACCTGATTTTTTAATAGGTGATGACATCAAGGCAGGCCGCCTGGTTGAACTCATGCCGCAATGGAATGCAGGCGAATTAGGGATTTTTGCTGTGTATCCGAGTCGCCGTTATTTGTCAGCGAAGGTTCGATTGTTAGTTGAGTATCTGGTAGAGCAGTTGAAACGATAAATTGATTGATTACTTTTGAGCATCAAATGAAACTCATACATTCGCCACACACCCCCGCACCAGCCGGTCACTACAGCCATGCCGTTGAAGCCGGAGGCTTAATCTTTGTGTCTGGAGTATTGCCAGGCAAGCCACTTGACAGTGAAGTTGATACTTTTGAACGTCAGGTCCGCGCTTCTTTCAAACACTGCGTAAACATTCTCAAAGCAGCAGACTGTAAGCTCAATGATGTGGTGCAGTGCACGGCATATATTGTCGGTGTGTCGAACTGGCCAGAATTCAACGCGATTTATGCGGATATTTTTGGAGACCATAAACCTGCTCGTGCTGTGGTCCCTGTACCCGAACTGCATTATGGATTCATGGTTGAAATTCAATTAGTTGTAGAGAAAAAGAGTTTAGAACGACTGAATTAAATAGAAAAATCGCTCGTTCTATTGAGCAGGATGCTCATGATTAAGCGTCCATGCAATATGACAGTTTTATATATTGACATGATCAGTTCAAAACTGAATATTTCGTTTACTTGTCAAAACGCACGTGGTATAAAAATTTACAAAAATTGAATGCCCCATTGAGTGGTTCAATCGGGTGACATTCAATATTCATAGAGACAACATCGCATGAGCATTCGCGGCAAAGCCTACATTGGGGGCATTTACGAGCACCCCGCACGGAAAATTGAAAACAAATCACTCGCCCAGTTGCATGCGGAATGTGCAAAAGGTGCATTAGAGGATGCTGGACTCACGATCCATGACG
Source organism: Burkholderiaceae bacterium (assembly GCA_023653055.1). GTDB lineage: Bacteria > Pseudomonadota > Gammaproteobacteria > Burkholderiales > Burkholderiaceae_B > Zwartia. The sequence goes on from JAMNXR010000001.1 coordinate 281,628, forward strand.
TTGACGGTTACTTTTGTTCCACCGATGCCCCAGGTGGGCTAGGTGGTATCAATATGATCGACTACATGGGCCTCACTGTCAGACATTCGGACTCGACGAATACGGGTGGGTCTTCTTACTTATACCTTGTGGCGCATGCCGCCGAGGCTATTGCTGCGGGCAAGTGCAGTGTGGCGTTGATCACCTGTGCCGGCTTTGGTCGGCCCGGCACGATCGTACGAGAGCTTGATTCGAACATTCCGGATACGCCTTTTGAAATGCCCTATGGGCCTGTGACCGTTAATTTATATGCGCTCTCAGCCATGCGTCATATACATGAATTCGGGACAACCAGTGAGCAGCTCGCCTGGGTCAAGGTTTCTGCCTCGCATCATGCGCAGCACAATCCAAACGCATATCTTAAAAAGGTCGTGACCGTTGAGGATGTCCTGAATTCACCCATGATCTCCGATCCTCTGCATCGCTTGGATTGCTGCGTGGTAACGGATGGTGGCGGTGCGGTCATTGTGGTGAGCCCAGAGGTTGCCAAACGACTCAAGCGTCCGATGGTCAAGCTCATTGGCGCGGGCGAATCACCGAAAGGACAGATGGGTGGCAAGGTCGATATCACCTATACCGGTGCGGTGCGCTCAGGCCCAATCGCTTTTGCTGAAGCAGGTGTCACGCCTCAGGATATCAAGTACGCCTCGATTTACGATAGTTTTACGATCACAGTCATCATGACGCTAGAGGATCTTGGCTTTTGTAAAAAAGGCGAAGGCGGCAAGTTTGTGATGGATGGCAATCTCATTTCAGGTGTAGGTAAATTACCGTTCAATACGGACGGTGGTGGCTTGTGTAACAACCATCCCGTTAACCGTGGCGGTATTACCAAAATTATCGAGGCGGTGCGTCAATTGCGTGGCGAAGCGCATCCGCTCGTTCAAGTTAAAAATTGCGATATCGCGCTTGCTCACGGTACCGGTGGATCGCTCAGTACGCGCCACGGTAGTGCCACACTCATCATGGAAAGAGAATAATTCGATGGCTACCCCTTATCAAGATAGAAAAATATCCGATCCAAAATTTAACTACGGCGATGAGCCATTTTTTGAAGCGGCGACAAAAGGTAAGTTGTTGGTGAAGTTTTGTAACGACTGCGGCCAGTATCACCACTATCCCCGCGCACTCTGCCCCTTTTGTTTTAGTGACAAGACGGAATGGAAAGAAGCAACCGGCGCGGGTACGATTTACAGTTACAGTGTGACGCGCGTATCAGGACCAACCCCTTACGTCATTGCCTACGTCACGTTGGCGGAGGGTCCCACGATGCTTACAAACATTGTTGATTGTGATTTAGATACGATCCGCTGTGGTCAAAAAGTACAAGTGACCTTCAAGCAAAGCGAGAATGGCATCGGCATACCCATGTTCAAGTTGGCATAGACACAAGGATCAAGCAATGAGCGATGCACTCTTTACCTATTGGGTGGGAATGGATATCCCCGCTGATACAAGCGCTGCAGATGTAGCCGACTTTAATCGTTTTTATAGCAACACGCATCGACCAGAGGTCTTGGCAAGTAATCCTGGTTTTCTGCGCGGACGCCGTTACGAGCTTGCCCAAGATGATCCTCGCGGGCCGCGAGGCCCACGATTTCTGGCGGCTTATGACATAGAAAGCGAGGAGGCAGCATTACTCTATATTTCTCGTAATGATGGTCCTGCCAGTGGCCGTCCTGTATACAGTGACGGCCCAAGCGCTTGGCAGCATCGCCAGACAAAATGGCGTCTCATGTGGCGTCATTTGTTAAATAACCCTGCAGCATTGAAAGTGTCTGCATCGCCTTACATGTATCTGGTCGGGATGAGTGAAGCGGCGGGATCAAGTGCAGCAGAGGTTGTTCAATTCAACGAGTTTTATAACCAGACGCACGTGCCTGAAGTGCTGGCCGGATATGGCTTTGTGAGTGGTGCACGCTATTCCTGTATGCGTGAGTTTATGCATCCTGCGCTAGGGGTGCCAAATTATGTTGCGATGTATGGCATTGCAGATGAGGCGCGTGCACAGGCGTTCATGCAATCGAGATTAAAAGCGGACCCGTCGGGCAATACATTCTCTTCGGGTCCCCCTTCTTGGGAAAATCGCGACACCAAGTGGCGCTTAACCTATCGACAAGTCGAATAACAAAAATATCAAGGAGACAAAAACAATGATTTATTCACGCAATGTCGGTCGCGCAAAGATTTATAACGTGCTCGAGTATAGCGGTCCAACCCACGCTGCAGATTTTGTATTTCCTGAGCTCGACGTCAAAGAAATCAAGCCACACCTTTCGTGGCTCGCGCCACATCATTACAACATCCGTCTGGAACGCTTTATCGTTGCGATGCAGCTGTGGGTCATGCACATTGACGACAAAGTGATTGTGATCGACTTGGGCGTAGGTAATCACAAAAAACGTGCCTCTGAGCGCATGAACAATCTCAATACACTGACGCCGTTATGGTTGGCCGCAGCGGGCGCTGATCCAAAGTCTGTGACGCATGTGATCGTGACCCACTTTCATCCTGACCATGTGGGTTGGGGGACTCGAATGGATAATGGGCAATGGGTACCGATGTTTCCAAATGCGCGTCATTTAATGCCTAAAGTAGATTTTGAAAATGCCCATGCGGCTTATCTGAAAGGTGACAAGGGTGTCATTAGCGGATCTTTTGAGGACAGCGTGCTTCCCTTGTATGAGGCCGGTTTAATCAATTTGATTGGCGATGGGGATGTTGTAGCTGGGTGTCTGGAAGCTGAGGCGATGCCTGGGCACACCCCGGGTTCCTTGCATTTTCGTCTCCAGTCTGAGGGCAAAGAGGCGATCTTTGCGGGTGATGTGATGCATAGCCCCTTACAAATTGCCATGCCACATATCAATACTTGGATTGATGCGCACGCTGAGCAGGCGCGTACTTCGCGTGCTTTGTTCTTAAAGCGCGCAGCTGAGCGTAATGCATTAATTATGCCTGTTCATTTTGGTTGGCCACACTGTGGTTATGTCCGTGGTGATAGCGTCAAGGGTTATCGCTTTGAACCTGCTGAGCCAGACGCACGCGGTGAGTAGATCGTGATTTGATCGCAGTATCTTGCAACATATAAAAACGGAGACAAAATAATGAATATTTTTTTACGTTGTTTGGCACTGATTTTCGCGTGTGTATCGCAAATTGCAGCAGCACAGCCTTATCCCAATAAACCCGTCAAGGTCATTATCACTTATCCAGTCGGTGGACCTGCAGACCAAATTGCAAGAGAGCTTGCGATTGGATTGACTCAAAATCTGGGTCAGTCCTTTGTCGTGGAAGCCAAGCCTGGTGCGAGTGGCTCAATAGGTACTGCTTTTGTGGCAAAGGCACCTGCTGATGGGTATACGCTGCTTGTTGGGGCGGGTGCGCCACAGACTGCTTTCCCCGTATTTAGTACAAAGTCACCTTATGACGGTATCACTGAATTCAGCCCAGTCCTCATGATCGTGGACGTGCCGAATGTGATGGTAGTAGCTCCACATATTAAAGCAAAGGACGTCAAAGAATTTATTGCGTTGGCCAAGACCAAGACGATGACGTATGCCTCAACCGGGACAGGAAGCTCTACGCATCTTGCGGGTGAGATTTTTCAACTCGAAACAAAAACTAAGCTGACGCACGTCCCTTACAAGGGTGCAGCGCCAGTGATGACCGATATGCTAGGTGGACATGTCGATGTTTCATTTTTGAATTTATCTGCAATGTTGCCGCATATTCAGTCGGGACGTTTACGCGCGATTGGTTTGACCGCTGCATCACGCTCTAAGGCGCTGCCTGACGTTCCTACACTGACTGAATTAGGTATCAAGGACATTACGGGTTCTTGGTATGGATTGTTGGCTCCGGCCGGTACGTCTGAAGACGTTATCAGCACACTTTATAAAGCAGCCAATAAATATTTTTCCCAACCCGAGGTTCGTGCACGCATTGAGGCGGGAGGATCTGATCTCAAACTCTTGAATCCCCAGCAGTTTCGAGCTGCCATTATTCAAGAAAAAACAGAGCTCACCGAATTGAATAAGATTTTGAAATTACGGATTGAGTAAGTATCTTTAGTTCTTGAAAATCTAAACCTTTAATAAAGAAGAAAATGGATAAGGCAGTTGTTTCAGCTCAGCAGGCAATCGAAGACATCGCCAATGGTGCCAGTGTTGCAATTTCCGGTTTTGGTTTGGCACACCGCTTTCCAAACACCTTGATTTTTGCCCTGCGCGATAAGGGAGTCCGTGATTTAACTGTAGTCTGTAATTCGCTTGGCGCACCGGGTGAAAAAGGGCAACTCCTTGTTGAAAATGATCAAGTTAAAAAAATCATTACCTCCTTTTCGATTCGCGCTGGCATGGAAACGGAAGCAGAAAGACGGATTGCCGAAGGCACACTAGAGGTGGAGCTCGTACCCCAAGGTACGTTGGTTGAACGCTGCCGTGCAGGAGGCTCTGGGATCCCGGCTTTTTACACGCCAACCGGAATAGGGACTGATTTAGAAGCGGGTAAGGATATCCGTTACTTCAACGGCCAACCGTATTTGTTAGAGCATGCGATACAAGTTGACTATGCATTTTTAAGTGCGTATCGGGCAGATCGTGCGGGTAATGTTCAGTTTCGCGGTGGGAGTTCGAATTTCAACGCGAGCTTTGCCAAAGCCGCACGCATTGCTATTGTTGAAGTAGAGGAGATCCTTGAGGTGGGTGAGTTAGCGCCAGAGCTGATTCATCTCCCCGGCATCTTTATCGATCGTGTTGTAAAAATTACAGATCCTATCGATATCAATTCCTTGTCTCGTTCAGGTAAGCGCTCTGCAGACAGCGCGCGCTTATATAACGGCAAACCTGCTTTGACTCGCAGTGGAATTGCTCAAAATGCCGCAAGCATCGTACGAAACAATTCTTATGTAAATTTGGGTGTTGGCATTCCCACGCTCGTCTCCAATTTCCTTGAAGGACGAGGCGTGTGGCTTCACGCTGAAAACGGGGTGCTGGGCTATGGTGGCATCGTGACAGGTGACGCTGTAGATCCAGATGTCTTTAATGCGGGCGGTCAATTTGTCGAAGCAATCCCAGGCACATCATTTTTTGAGAGCGTCACCTCATTCGAGATGGCGCGTGGGGGTCATATTGACACAGTGATTCTCGGTGCGTATGAGGTGGATGCAGAGGCGAGTGTTTCGAACTGGAGTGTGACGGATGCAAAGCGCGGTGGTATTGGTGGCGCCATGGATCTCATCTCTGGTGATGTCGAGCTAATCATTGTGATGGAGCACGCTGATAGCAAGGGTCGTACCAAACTTCCATTGCGTTGCAAATACCCCCTCACTGGAAAACGTTGTGTGGATTGGCTTGTGACTGACCTTGCCGTTTTACATTGGGTCGGTGGACGCTTTGTCTTAGAAGCCATCGCGCCTGGATTTACGCCCGAGGAAATCAAAGCATTAGGAGACATCCAGTTTGATGTTGCAGCAGATTTGAAAGTGATGATTTAAAAATGCGCGTGATGTGCTTGGATCAACTTGTTTTTGAGACGATTGAGCTCAGGACCTAAGCGTTCCACCACGCGTTCAATATTTTCACTTGTCTGTATGCTCATATTCAGTATATGGATTGCTTGCGGCTCAATTGGAAGGGGAGTGGCCAGAGCAATCACTTGTGGTTGCCAACTCGCAGCACACCATCCATTCAGCTCAACGGATTGAATGGATGTATTAATTTCCGGGCGTAGTGCTGACCAATCTCGTGTATGTTTTGACTTGAGTTGTGCAAGTTGAGCGCGTCTTTCCTCGAGCGTGAGCGTACTGAGATAAGCACGTCCCAACGAGGTCAAGGCCATAGGAACGCGTTGACCCGAGACCACTTGTCGCAGCGAGGAGCTTCCTGAAAACCTAAGTGTTTCAAGGTAAACCATTTCATCTCTATCTGCGATGGCGATTCCTGCATTAATTTTTAGACGTCTAGCCTCCGCGATCATGATTGGGCGTGCGACCTGAAGAAGAATGGAACCACTTCGCATGGCATGTGAAAGACTTAAAACGGCACCACCAAGGCTATAACCATGGTGTTGGGGAGAATAAAAAAGAAACCCCGCCTTGAGCAATGTTCCTGTGAGTCGACTCACAGTGGATTTAGGCAGACCCGTCCGCTCTGCAATTTCAGCGTTTCCCAACACGTCGCTACCAGGACGAAAAGCGCGCAAAATTTCAAGCCCTCTGAGTAGAGAGCGATTGGGATCGGACCGAGTTGGAACATTTGGCATATATACAGCGTCTATATTGGGAAATAATTCCATTGGATGGAATTGTGCCATGGGCAACAATTATTCGATAGGACTAGACTAAAAGTGTGACAAGACCCTGGGTTAATTAAAAAGGAGACAAATATGTTGTCTACAGTTAAAGCAAATCTGAATCGACTGCTGGTCCTCTTGATGCTCGCCCCAAGCTTGGTGGCTATTTCTCCAGCAATGGCTCAGAGCAACACAACCGATCGTCCCATTAAAATAATTGTGCCTTTTTCTCCTGGCGGCGGTACGGATACCATTGCACGAACACTCAGCGCTGCAATGTCTCAAGACCTTGGGCAAACCGTCATCGTAGAAAATAAACCTGGTGCAGGCACCGTGATTGGTTCAGATGCTGTTGCAAAGAGCGCTCCGGATGGAACGACTATTTTGATCGCAACATTTGCGCATGCTGTCAATCCAAGTTTGCGCAGCAAATTACCGTTTGATACTGATAAAGCCTTTGACCCTGTAGTGCTGATCGGACGATCGCCTAACATTTTGGTGGTCCCAGCCAATAGTCCATACAAGTCTGTCAAGGAACTCGTGGCTGCGGCAAAAGCAGATCCTGGAAAGCTTACTTTTGCATCCCAAGGTGTCGGAACGTCAGCGCACTTAGCTGGGGAGCTTTTTAATTCGCTTGCGAATGTCAATATGACACATGTGCCATACAAAGGCGCAGGGCCCGCACTCAATGATTTACTGGGTGGACAAGTCAACATGATGTTTGCAACGGCAACGGCTGCCGCGCCACTGATTGAAAGTGGTAAGGTGCGTGCCCTTGGGGTGACAACACCAGAGCGATCGCCTGTTCGACCAGAGGTACCCTCCATTGCCGAGGCGGGCGTACCAGGCTACGCAGCTGAGAGTTGGTATGGCTTCTTTGTTCCGGCAGGCACGCCAGCAGAGGTCGTTAAAAAGTTGAATGCTGCGACGGCTAAAGCTGCCCAATCAGACGTATTCCGCAAGCGTGTTGAGGGTGAAGGACTTGTGATCTCGGCAGGCACGCCCAAAGAATTGGCCGATTATGTGAGTGCGGAACAAAAGCGCTGGGCAGCCGTTGTAAAGGCCGCAAAGATTGAACCAAATTAAGTTATTTCGATAAGCACCTACATCAAACCCTAATTTTGAGAGCAACATGAGTGAAACGATTGAATTAATTGTGACGGACGGTATTGCGACGGTCTACCTAAATCGCCCCGAAAAACGTAACGCATTTAGCGATGACATGCGTGGTAAGTTTATTGATACGCTTGAGAGCATCGCGACAGATCGCAGTATTCGTGCGATGGTTTTGACTGGTCGCGGTAAAGGTTTTTGTGCAGGGGGTGATGTTGCTGGAATGGAAAAGCGTATGCAAGCTCCCCAAGGCGAAGTCGGCATCAATGGTTGGGCACGACAGCAACGCGTGCATCATACGCAATCTCTGCTCTACACAATGCCTAAACCTACGATTGCGGCTGTCAATGGTGCAGCATCCGGACTGGGTGCAGATACTGCACTTGCTTGCGATTTTGTGATGGTGAGTCCAAGTGCAAACTTTGCATGGTCATACATCAATCGCGGCTTGATCCCCGATGGCGGTGGTATGTATTTTTTGCCGCGAAGAGTTGGTTTGCCTAAAGCAAAAGCTCTCATTTTTAGTGGTCGTAAGGTCGATGCACAAGAAGCGCTCGCGCTGGGTATCGCTGATCAAATGAGTACCGATGAGGAACTTGTTGCAGATGCGCAGGCCTGGGCGAAATCACTGGCTCAAGGTTCACCCACAGCACTGGCACTCAGCAAGACGATTCTCAATCAGACCTTTGAACTGACTTCGACGCAAGTATTTGCACAAGGCAGTCAGGCGCAAGGTATTTGTTATACAAGTAGCGAACACCGTGAGGCCGTGATGGCATTTCTTGAGCGCGCTGCTGCAGCAAAAAAGGCATGAGCGAAAAGATGGATTCGATTTCGAGACTGTTTCAACCCCGTAGTGTTGCGGTAATCGGCGCCTCCGCTGATTCACGTAAAACGACGGGCCGCCCGATTACATATCTGATGAAGCATGGATATGCCGGAAAGGTGTATCCGGTCAATCCAAAGGCGGATCGCATTGGCGATCTTCCTTGCTACGCGAGTATTGCTGATTTGCCTGAGGCACCCGACGTCGCCATCGTATTGCTAGGCGCCGCAAGAGCACATGAAGCGGTGCGTGAATTGGCCTCGCGTGGAACAGCCGCCGCAATCGTACTGGCAAGTGGTTTTGGTGAAACCGGTGAAGCTGGTGCGGCACGACAGGCAGCACTCATGAGCGCAACGGGTCAGATGCGGATACTCGGTCCGAATACCATCGGTTTGGTGAACTTGACGGATCGTATTATTTTGTCTGCGAGTGCCGCCCTTGAAATGGATGCGTTCGAAGCGGGCTCGGTCGGTCTCGTGTCACAGAGTGGCGGGATTCTTGGTTCAATCTTATCGCGCGGTGCCGCACGGGGCATAGGCTTTTCAAAACTGATCTCAACCAGTAATGAAGTCGATCTTGAGTTATCTGACTTTGTTGAATATCTAGCCAACGATCCTGCAACGCAGGTGATTGCTTTATACATAGAGACGATTCGCCATCCTGAGCGCTTTAGACGGGCGGTAGCCGTTGCGCGTGCAGCGGGCAAATCTGTTGTGGCTTACAAGGTAGGGCGCTCAGAAGCGGGCGCACGCGCGGCAATCTCCCATACTGGTGCGATGGCAGGCTCGGACAGAATGTATGACGCCTTCTTCAGGCAGATTGGTGTCATTCGCGCCGAGGAGTTTAATGATTTATTGGATCTTTGCTCTGCGCTCACGACCACCCGTATCCTAAAGGGCAAGCGCATTGCAGTCCTGACGTCGACAGGTGGTGCCGGAACGTTAGTTGCAGATAGTCTAGGTGTATCGGGTTTCGAGACACCTCCTCCTGATTTAATGACAGCACAAGCCTTGCGTGATTTACAAAAGGGTGACGAAGCCGCGTTAGATAGAAATCCGATAGATGTCACGCTAGCCGGTCTTGACCCAGTATTGCTGCGCGGCATTATCCGGGCGGTCCTTGCGAGCCCCACGTATGATGCGCTGGTCGTAGTGGTGGGTTCCTCAAGCTTGGCGATGCCAGACTTGGTCGCAGATGCGATTCGAGATTGTTTGGGTGACTCAGATAAGCCAATCTTGGCCTATGTCAGTCCTCATGCGCCAAATGTTGTGAAAGTTCTCGAAGGTCGTGGCGTTCCAGCCTTTTTAAATCCGGAGTCTTGCGCCATTGCATTTCAGGCGATGGAAACAGTTTCTCAATCATTGCCAACTTTTACGCCATTGCTCAAGGCACCAGAGCTGACTGCACTCGCGGCTCGTGAAGGTGCCTTAAATGAATATGAAGCGAGCCAGCTTTTTGGTCATTACGGCATTCACTGCGCTCAGACGCAAGTCGTCCATAGCGCACAAGAAGCCGTTGCCGCGGCACAAAAATTAACAGGCCCTGTCGTTTTGAAAGTATTGTCTTCTGACATCCTTCACAAATCAGAGGTCGGTGGTGTACGGTTAGGGTTGACGGCTGAATCGTTACTCAAGGCCTTTGATCAAATGGTGATGGATGTCAGAACCCATACTGGTCTCGATGCTAAGTCTTTCATCATTCAGCCGATGTTACGTGCACCGACAGAGTTGATTGTCGGTATGCATCGGGATCCTCTTGGCACTGCACTCATGGTCGGTATGGGCGGTATTACTGCTGAACTGATGAATGACAGTGTCTTGTGCTTGATGCCTCCCAATATGGTCGTATCAGAGGAGCAAGCGCGGAGTCTACTTCAGCAACTAAAGTCTTGGCCCATACTCGATGGCTATCGGGGCAAGCCAAAGCTAGATGTGGACGCAGTTGTTCAAGCGATTATTGGATTTTCAACGATGGTGGCTTCGTTGGGTGATCGGTTGCTTGAGGCGGAGATGAATCCATTGTTAGTCATGGAAGCAGGGCATTCGGCGGTAGCCGCCGATGCCGTGGTGATATTGGCATCTAAGGCAATTTGATTTGCCCGTTGTTTCGCGGGATTCCATTGCCATCCAGCTTGGCTTCAAAGATTTTCCAGGAAATCGTTGAATCAGCTTGGATGGTCATTTCTACTGCCCAGCCCGTATTCGTATCTTCGGTATCAAAACTATCAAAAACAAAATTGCCGAGGCTATAAAAAATCGTCTTGCCTTTATATATTTCAATATTTTGTGTGACATGTGGATGTCCACCAATGACGGCATCTGCTCCACTGTCGACCATTAAGTGTGCCAGAGCAACTTGATTGGCTGAGGCGATTTTTTCATTTTCCCAACCCCAATGCGGATAAGTGATCACAATGTCGGCTTTATGTATATGGCGAGCGCGCCTGATGCCCTCGCGCACATAATCATCCTCACCCCATGCGCTTCCAGCACGATCTTCAAGTGCTTCAAAGCTACGGGGGAAAAATAAGTTGTAGGCTAACAAGGCAATACGTTTGCCTTTGATGTCAAAAATGATGGGTGAATAAGCTTCCTGTAAATTTCTACCGCCACCAAAATACTTGATGTCCGACTTGTCCAGTAGGTCAAGCATGGCTGAAAAAGCCGTTGGGCCAAAGTCGCCACTGTGGTTATTGGCAAGTGATAGCGCATTGAAATATTTTTTAAGTACTGGCAAAACACGCGGATGCGCACGCAAAACAAATGGTTTTTCTTCTTCGGTGCCGGTTGTCCCTACTACACACTCAAGATTGCCTATCGTTAAGTCCGCAGCTTTAAAAAGAGAAGAGAACGCAGCAAAGGGGTCATTACCGTCTTTTATATATTTACCTGGCAGATCATCGAGCATGATGTCGCCAACAAAAACAATCTTGATAGATTGGTTATCTGCTCGCGCAAAATTCGCACATAAGATTAGTATTACAAGCGTGTATTGCAGAAATTTTTTGAGCATTGTCATTGGGTACATTTTTTTCTGCAATGGAAATAAAGTTCGCGCTCATCCTCGCTGTCATAGACACGGTGTTGACCAAAATCTTGAGGACAAGATGCTTTTGCAATGGAAAAGGATTGAAGTGCCAGCAATACGTAACGCTCTTTAGGTGTGTGATAGACGTATGCTTTAAATGTTTTTAGTTCAGATAAGTATTGACCTGCAAAACGAAAGCCCCCAGGTAAGTCGATTTTGGAAGAGGTGTAAATGTCCTCACTAGGATAAAGCGTGAGCGTCTTTCGAATGTCATTGACATCGAAGACGCATTCGATTTGGTCCGCGTAGGCAATCGTGTCTCCAAATACGATCAACAGTAGCAACCATAATTTTTTCATGACGTTGCTACAATTTGACCAAACATACCATTGTTGTAGTCTTGTATCGCCTGCGTGATCTCTGCGCGGGTATTCATGACAAAGGGACCGTGGCCAGCAATTGGTTCATTGAGAGGCTCTCCAGAGAGTAACAATACAACGGCGTCTTCCATGATTTCTGCTGCGAGCGCTGTTCCCTCACGCTCCATCACCGCCATTTCAGCTTTCTTAATGATTTGTGTATCTATTTTAAGTGTGCCGCTCAACACATACAGCGCTGTCGTGTGTCCTTTGGGGAGATCCAGAGAGAGCGTCTTTCCTGCGTTTAAACGCAGATCCCAAACGTTCATCGGAGTGAATGTGTGCGCAGCACCTTTCACGTTTTCAAAGGCTCCAGCAATGATGCGTGCGGTACCTGCATCATTCGCAAGCAAGACATCGGTAATTTTATCTGAGGTGATCCCTTGGTAGCCAGGTTTTGACATCTTGTCTTTTGCAGGCAAGTTCACCCAAAGCTGAATCATCTCAAAAGGCCCGCCTTGTTGGGCAAAATCTTCACTATGAAATTCTTCGTGTATCAGACCGGATGCCGCCGTCATCCATTGAACGTCCCCGGGACCAATTGTGCCTCCACCACCTGATGAGTCACGATGTGAGACACCGCCTTGATACACAATCGTGACTGTTTCAAAGCCACGATGGGGGTGTTGGCCGACACCGAGTTTTTCTTGGGTGGGAGGAAAAACTGTTGGACCTGCATGGTCCATCATCAGAAAAGGTGAGATTTTTTCCGCGATATCGTTATAAGAGAAAATGTTTTGTACGGGGAAGCCATCGCCTACCCAGTGGCTACCATTACTGCGTTTGATAAATGCCAGTTTTTTCATAATAATTTCCTTGGATAAGAGGCGATTTCATGCCGCTACTGACCACGCAAGCATAATCTCTGCAATTCTCCGGGCAGCCTGACCATCCCCGTAAGGATTGTTCGCCTCTGACATTTTTTTGTAGTGTGCTGCATCATCGATCAGACGTGTGCAAGCAGAAACAATATGATTGATGTCCGTGCCGACAAGTTCTACCGTTCCCGCCTCAACAGCCTCAGGCCGTTCTGTCGTCTGGCGCATCACCAGAACGGGCTTGCCAAGACTCGGCGCCTCTTCCTGAATGCCACCGCTATCCGTTAAGACAAAATAGCAGTGCTTAAGAAGCAAGCAAAAAGGCTCGTATTGCAAAGGGTCGAGCAAGTGCACGTTATGCAAGTCACCGAGTCGCGCCAAGACAGGCTCACGTACATTGGGGTTTAAGTGAACGGGGTAAACGACATGTACATCTGGATAACGTTGCGCCAGGTCTCGGACCGCATCACAGATGTGGATAAAGCCGGAGCCGAAGTTTTCGCGGCGATGTCCAGTCATCAAAATAAATCGATGGTTACGCCAGTCGAACGGCAAAAGCTGATTAATCAAACGTGATGATTGGTTGTCTGCACTATTCTGGAGAGCGAGTCTTTCCAGCGTCCAGTGCAGGGCATCAATGACGGTGTTTCCTGTGACATAGATCTGTGCAGAGTCAATGCCTTCATCGAGTAAATTATCCCGGCTGCTGAGAGTGGGTGCAAAATGCCATCGCGCAATTTTACTGATGACCTGGCGATTGAACTCCTCTGGAAAGGGTGAGTGCACATCGTGCGTTCTCAGTCCTGCTTCGACATGACCGACGGGTATGCCTGAATAAAAGCCTGCCATGGCTGCTGCCAGAGCCGTCGTGGTATCACCATGAACCAAAATCGCATCAGGCTTGTTTTCTCGAAAACGATCCCTTAGGCCCAAGAGAGCGCGACTCGTCACGTCCGCAAGATCCTGATTCGCTTGCATTAGATTGAGATCAATTGCCGGTTTGATATCAAACAAGTTAAGGACTTGATCCAGCATTTGTCGATGCTGTGCCGTCACACATATCGTAGTCTCTATTTCAGGGTGACCCTGCAAAGACTTGACGACGGGTGCCATTTTGATCGCTTCTGGCCGCGTACCAAACACAACAAAGATATTTTTTTTCATTTTCATAACAAGAAAAAGGTGCCCTGATTGATATCAAACAGGGCACCCTGATGAGCCGCTTTATAAGGATTTATTCCATTTGGAGCTTGGCAGCCTCTACAATTTTTCTCCAGCTTTCGCGCTCTTTATCCATAAAGGCGCCAAACTCAGCTGGTGTGCCGCCACCTGGGACACCGCCCATTTCAGCAAAGCGTTTCTGAATGTCTGGCATAGCCAATACTTTTTTGGTGGCTTGCTGGATTTTATCCACGATCGCAGGCGGTGTGCCAGCAGGCGCCACAAAACCAAACCATGCCGTTACGACCATGTCTTTAATGCCCGCTTCAGCCATGGTTGGGACATCCGGCAGCTGAGGCGAACGTTCTGCACCCGTGACTGCCAAAGCGCGGAACTGACCGGAGCGAATAAAGCCAATCGAGCTTGGGAGGTTGTCGATCGCAAACGTCACTTGTCCACCCAGTAGTGCCGCAACGGCTGGACCCATGCCTTTGAAAGGCACGTGTGTCAGATTGGTACCAGTTCGCTGTGCGAACATCTCTGCAGACATATGTGGTGATTGACCTGTACCAGAGGAGGCAAAGGTGAAATTACCTTTCGGATCTTTTTTAATTCCATCGACAAGTTCTTTCACATTGTTATAAGGTGATTTGCTGTTCACCACCAATACGTTTGGTACTGAAATGACCAAAGTGATGGGGCTAAAGTCTGTCGGCTTGTAAGGCAGTTTTTTATAGAGGCTGTAGTTAATGCCATTGGGGCCGATATTGCCAAAGCCAATGGTGTAGCCATCTGGTGGGGATTGTATAAGCGCTTGCGTACCGATAATACCCGCTGCGCCCGCACGATTTTCCACAACTACGGTAGTGCCAAGTTCAGCTCCAATCTTTTCGCTGAGTAAGCGTGCCGTGATGTCGGTCGTTCCGCCCGGCGCGGCTGGTACGATGAGCTTGATAGGCCTTTCAGGCCAGGCTGCGTGAGAAGCTGGAGTGAGCGCGAGTGCAAACAGGCTTAATAAGCTCGCTTTAAAAATAGACTTCATGAAAGTGTCTCCTTAATATATTTTGTGTGTTTAGATCATAATCTACTTCAAGCAGATCATCGATATCGATAGGCTAGGCATCAAAAAAAATCGCTCCCAACAATTAAACTTTGTTGGGAGCGATTTCATTTATGCACTTAACTTATTCTGGAACGACTCGGTAGAACAAGCCGTTTTTGCCATAAAGAGGCCGAACGCGATAGCCCGCACACTGATAAAAATTAATTTCATTACGTGGTGCGAGAACGCAACCGCCAGGTAGTGTTGGATACACAGAACCTATTGGTGGCACAGGGCTGTACTGAACGACAGGTTCAGGAGGTGCATAGGGAGGGGCAGCAACCACTGCGGCGCCAACACTCCCTGCGACGACCGCTGGCCCAACCCAGCCGCGTTCCGCCCAACCTGGGCCACCGCAACGCCAGCCGCAACCCCATCCCGGATGATAAAAGCCACCTCCACCCCAATAGCGACCATGCCAATATGCTTGGGCATCGCTTGAGACGGCTGTCGTTCCTGCAATAGCAAAGAGGAGCAATACGAGTATTTTTTTCATGTTGGTTATCCTTGAGCGCGATTATTTCAAAGGCGCATCACGATGCGCAAAATCAACTTTGATTGAATTGGCAATTTTCGCTGTATTAAAACGCTGCGAATCAATCGTCGCGTTCACTTTCCAATCACTAAATTGAATCGTGACGCGGGGGCGATTGGGCTCTTTGGTATAAATCATTGAAATCATATAGGGAAGCTTGTCCTTAGACCCAATCCAAAACTGACCTTCCATTCCGCTACCCGCTAAAACAATGACATCGGTTTCGACGCCACCTACTAGCTTTGTCTTTTCGACAATAAACGCAGCACGCATATCTCCAGTAAGACTTGTATATGGATCAGACAGCAGAATCATTCCACCAGGAAAATATAAGCCCGCTTTTTTGAAAATATATTCGGCCATGTCGTCAATATTTCCGGGGGCTTTGCTAAACGCAACGATTTCAGTATTGGGGGTGATCGCCACAATAGATTTACCATCGTAAATCAATTCGCTTGGTAAGCCTTGCCCCGTCGTGATGACAGTCATTTTATTCGGTCGTTGAATGGCGAAATCCGAGTTTGATGTGTAAATCACGGGGATGCCGTCAATTGAAGGGGCATCGGATTGAACACGTGCTTGAAACTGTAAG
The DNA here is from genome assembly GCA_023653055.1 of Burkholderiaceae bacterium. GTDB lineage: Bacteria > Pseudomonadota > Gammaproteobacteria > Burkholderiales > Burkholderiaceae_B > Zwartia. The sequence goes on from JAMNXR010000001.1 coordinate 297,551, forward strand.
GTTTTTGCGCTTGCGAGTGTTGTGCTCATCTGTTTGATGATGTCTAGCGCACCCTTTTCAATTGCAGGTATTTGCTTTGGAGGAGCATTAAGCAGGGGTGCTGAGGTCTGAGCAATTGCCGATCCAAACCCTAGTGTTGCAGAGAGTGCCAATATTGCGCTAACTTGGCAGAGCAATTTCTTTGGTATTTCCGATAGTGTTTGCATAGGCTATTTGACGGTCCATGTTGTGCATCATTTAATGCGAAACCCGTGACGTCCGGGATGATGTGTGCGATGGGATCGCACGACGTTTAGAGACGTTAATTTAAATCACTAAATTACAGACCACATTAACGCTTAAAGCAGTTTTTAACAATTGGAAAAGACCCTGAGTCGAATAATTTTTATGAAATAAAAAGCCCCTAAAGTTCGCGCTTTTATCGAACTTTAGGGGCTTTCAATTATAAAAACTAAATTTTCAAATTGGCGCGCCGCTTAACACCTTGGACTTCAGCTCTTGATATTCAGCATCGCTAATGGCGCCCGAGTCAAAGAGCGCTTTAGCTTTTTGAAGGCGTTCAAATATGTCGTCACCTGCAGCACCCTTATTACCGTCTGATGCACCCATACTGACAACGGTTGCACCACTTGCCGCTCTACGGTTTTCAAGTTCGCGAATACGATTTTTTTCCTCCCACTCTTGCTCTTTTGCTTGAGCAAAAGAATAAATCTCAGTTGCAATTGCGCTAGGTACACCATCGATGACGACTGGATGGCCACCGCTGTGAGTGGTGAATACAAGTTTTGAACCCGAGAGGCCTGGAATCGTATTTTCGGATAGTGAAACGTCGTGAAGATCTTTCCATTGGTGATCCTTCATCTTAAAACCACCCAAAATAGATCTCTTGATCTGAACCAAACGGCTGCTGGTGATGGCGATGAGCTCACGGCGTGAAAATAGTGCAAAGACACGCATCTGAATACCGGTCGTGACAACTGTCTCACCTTTAATGAGTGCCCCATCTAATTTTGTTCGTGCCTTCAGGGCGCGTTTATCGCCGCCGGTAAATACCATCCAGCAGTAAATCGCAAAAAGAATAATCGAGACTGCGAAGACTTCGATGCCTCCGACGAGAGCAACCGCAAAAAATAGCAACCAAGAAATAACAAAAGAAAGAATTTTGAATAAACCGATCACGAATGAACTCCTTATGTTTCTAAAGTGCACAAGTTTTGGCGGACATGATCAAAAGAGACCGCAAGACAGGACGCAAGCTTATTTCCATTGTGGAAATAATTGGCGAAATGTTAACAGAGTTATGCCTGCTCTACGGCTTGTGTAATGCGCTTAAGCACTTCAAGTCGGGCATGATGTTTGTCATTTGCAGGTAACACATGCCAAGGTGCATGCGAGGTATCGGTCTTTGCAAACATCTCCTCTGCAGCTTTCGTATAGGCAGGCCATTGACGTCGGTTTCGCCAGTCTTCCGGTGTAATTTTGAAGTTTTTATAAGGCGAATGCTCGCGCGCCCTGAAGCGGGAAAGCTGTTCCTCAGGCGTTACAGCGAGCCAAAATTTCAATACGATCGCGCCTCGTTTTGCAAGTTGCATTTCAAAATCGTTGATTTCTTGATACGCCCGCTGCCATGCTGATCGCTTGGCGTAGCCCTCGATGCGTTCAACAAGGACTCGCCCATACCAAGAGCGATCAAAAATCGCGATGCGTCCCTGTCTCGGCACTTTGCGCCAAAACCGCCAGAGATAGGGTCTATCCATTTCAAAAGGCCTGGGTGCTGTCACAGAAATAGTTTGATATTGTCTTGCATCCAGAGCACGCGTTATACGCCGAATGGCTCCGCCTTTACCCGCAGCATCTTGACCTTCAAACACCAAGACGAGAGACTTCTTTTTAAAGCTTTTTTCACGGACAGCAGTAGAAAGTCTGTTTTGCCATTGCATGAGCTCTTGATCGTAGTTTTCTTTGCTCACACTCGCTGCATAGTCCAGCTTGTCCAGGCGATGTCTAGATCGTGGGCGTTTGTTTGGCGAGCTAGGATCGTGTGAGGGAGGCACATGAATGGTGCGTTGTTGAAAAGCGGTCAGAACAGACTGTGCGGTTCTGAAGATACGCATATTTTTATCGGCACTCGGAATGATCGTCCATGGGGCATGGGCCGCATCCGTTGCTTCAATGATCCGCTGGCCTGTTTGTCGGACATGATCAAAGTGTTTAAAAACTTTCTCATCGTTCTTATCTACCTGCCAAGCAGTAGAGGGGTTAGACAGTAGCAGTTCGATGCGTGCGCGTTGCGCCTCACGCGACAGATGAAACCAAAGCTTAATGATTTGCACATCATTGGCAACAAGTGTGTCCTCAAACTTTCGGACTGAACTGATCATTGCCTCGAGTTTATCTGGATTAACCTTCTTTTTAGAAAGCGCCTTCAAAATCGGCATATATACCGCACCAAACATAATCCCTACGGATCCTTTTGGTGGAATACTTTGCCAAAGTCTTCGAATGGACGGATAGGCTTTTTCTTCTTGAGTGGGTTCGTTAAAAGCGAGTGTTCGCACATGCCTTGGATCCAACCATTCATTGAGAAGATTAATGGTTTCACCTTTACCCGCACCGTCGATACCAGCCACTACAATCACTAAAGCACGGTCTTTGAGCTTTAGGTGCCGATATTGTTCTTTGAGTAGTTGAATGCGAAGGGGTTCCTCCAGTCGAGCAAACGCATCATCCGATAATGCCGGATCCTTTTCTGCTTCGTCAAACATGCTGCTCATGTGCGTTCCTCGAATAGACTACCAACTGCGTTATCGTATGCCATTCAACGACAAATGGAGCATCCATGAGCGAACTTAATCGTATGATTGACCTTCTTGCGCTACAGCCCCATCCAGAAGGCGGCTTTTATCGCGAAATGCATCGCTCAACAACCTCTATCAAAGACGCAAGCACGCTCGCAGATAAATGTGCTTACACCACTATTTACTATTTGCTAAGCGGGGAAGATTTTTCAGCGTGGCACCGTATTAAGTCTGATGAGACTTGGTTTTATCACTTAGGATGCGATCTGCTTGTGTATTACTTTGATGAAAAGCATTCACTACAAACAATTCAGGTTGGAATGGAGTCAATGAATCTCCAGGCCACAATCCCAGCCAACACATGGTTCGCTGCAACGCCATCGAAGAAAAATTCATTTTCTTTGGTCAGTTGCGCAGTTGCTCCAGGTTTTCAGTTTAGTGAGTTTGAAATTGGGACTTTAGAAAAGCTTTTAGCTATTTATGGAAGTACGGATCAAAACTTGAAAGCGATTCAAGCGCTCACTCGCGCATAAGCAGGTATTTGACTCATCTAATGGATGAAAAAAACGGTGTGACTGTTCATTAACTCATGTCTGAATTTTTGTCGCTTGGATAGCGGGTGCTTGTATAACGTATGATAAAAATTGACAGAGCAATGACCAGTATCGTTCCACCCACTGCTAGCATTTCAAGAATGTTGATGGGGACATGACTCATGATGTCGACCATATGTCTCGTCAATGCAGTGATTGCAATGTAGAGTAAAAATCTGACGGGCATGTGGTTTGTTTTAAAGTAAATCCCAACCATGGCGCCAATTTCAAGGTAAATGAACAGCAACAAAAGGTCTTGAATTGTTGCATGGTGTTTTTGAAACATTTCAAAAAATGTCCAACCCGCAGCCCAGACTGTTGCCGCACCAATCGCAAAGAGTGCGAGTCGATGGAAAATACCCACAAAAGCATTACCAAGTTTGTCGAATTTTTTTAATTGATCTTCCATAGGTCATTCCCTGTAAGGTTTAGTCATTAAACGCGATTAAAATTAAAAAACCAAGCTAAGTTACGGTTTCGGTGTATGTTAAATAATCTGATTAGGCAGGTATTCAAACACTGACATGCTTTTAGCCATTGCATTTTTCCTAAATACGCTTTTGATGAGTGCAACGATACTATTGCACTACGAATCTCTCTTTTACCTCGATAAAACACTTAAGCGTCTCAAGCACATTAAGCCACGGCTCAAAGTATTAATCGGTGTTGCGGTTATTTTTGTGACACACGTGATAGAAATCTGGATATTCGCTTTAGGATTTTTTCTGTCTCTACAGATTGATGGAATGGGACAGCTTGTAGGCGAGACAGGCCAATTATTTCTGGATTGCGTGTACTTTTCCTTTATCACTTACACCACGGTCGGTTACGGAGATTTGGTCGCACAGGGCCCTATTCGTTATTTGACAGGTGTCGAGGCGCTGACGGGCCTGATATTAATTACGTGGTCTGCATCATTTCTTTTTATGGAGATGCAGCGACATTGGGAAGATGACAAAAAGAATAATTCAAAAAATAGCATCATTTAGCGCGTGCCGCATGAAGTTTTCGGTAGCTATCAATCAGACGATGATGCCTGTCTAATCCCTCTAGCTTTAAGCTGGTGGGACTTAACCCGTAGAAGCGTATTCTGCCGTCCACAGAACCGACTACGGCATCCATTTTTTCATGGCCAAACATTCGGCGCAAATTCACAATGTAGTCATTAAGCTCTAACTCATCATCCAGCACAATTTCCAGCACGGCATTGACTGCCTGATAAAACAATTTTCGCTCGACCGTATTATCGTTATATTGCAAAAAGGCACCAACCGACATATGCGCGTCTTCGAAATGCTTTAAGGCGAGTTGAATTAAGAGCTTTAATTCCAGAACTGTAAGCTGACCCCAAACCGTATTCTCATCAAATTCGATACCGATTAACGTCGCGATGTCGCCATACTCATCTAACTCGTTATTCTCAAGACGCTCAAGGAGTGCGCTAAGTTTGGAATCATCCAAATTTGTGAGATTCAAAATGTCAGCACGGAATAACAAGGCCTTGTTCGTATTGTCCCAAATTAAATCCTCGATTGGATATATCTCAGAATAGCCAGGTACCAAAATTCGGCATGCACTTGCGCCTAACTGGTCATAGACCGCGACATACGTTTCCTTGCCTAAATCTTTGAGAATGCCAAATAAGGTTGCCGCTTCCTCAGCATTAGAATTTTTGCCATGAGCAGAAAAGTCCCATTCAACAAACGCGTAATCTGATGCAGCACTAAAAAAGCGCCAAGACACAATTCCACTCGAGTCAATAAAGTGCTCCACAAAATTGTTTGGTTCTGTGACGGCTGCACTGGCGAAAGTGGGAGGGGGCAAATCATTGAGCCCATCTAAGCTGCGTCCCTGTAGTAGCTCTGTCAAGCTGCGCTCCAAGGCCACCTCAAAGCTCGGGTGAGCACCAAAAGAGGCAAAGACCCCACCTGTTCGCGGATTCATCAAGGTCACGCACATCACGGGATAGACGCCACCGAGTGAAGCATCCTTGACCAAAATAGGGAAACCTTGATCTTCCAACGCTTGAATGCCAGCAAGAATGCCGGGATATTTGCTGAGTACTTCTGGAGGCACATCGGGCAAAGCAATCTCGCCTTCCAAGATTTCACGCTTGACTGCGCGTTCGAAAATCTCAGAGAGACATTGAACCTGAGCTTCGACTAACGTGTTGCCGGCACTCATACCATTGCTAACATAAAGATTTTCAATCAAATTGGAAGGAAAATAAACCGTCTCGCCATCCGATTGACGGACATACGGTAGCGAACAGATACCGCGCTGCGCATTGCCAGAATTCGTATCAATTAAATGAGAACCGCGTAACTCACCATCAGGATTGAAAATTTCAAGACAATACGCATCTAAAATTTCTGTTGGCAACGCATCCTTTTTGCCAGGCTTGAACCAGCGCTCATTTGGGTAATGCACAAACGCTGCCTTGGCAAGATCTTCACCCCAAAAGGCGCCAGCATAAAAATGGTTATGACTCAGTCGTTCAATATACTCGCCCAAGGCTGAGGCCAATGCACTTTCTTTGGTTGAACCCTTTCCGTTGGTAAAGCACATGGGTGAATGTGCATCACGGATATGTAACGACCACACATTTGGGATAAGGTTACGCCATGATGCAATCTCTATTTTGATGCCAAGGCTCGCTAACAACCCTGACATGTTAGCAATCGTTTCCTCTAGCGGTAGATCTTTGCCTGCAATATAGGTGCTCGTATCAGCGGTAGATTTCAACGCCAATAAAGCCTGTGCATCTGCATCAAGATTTGTGACGAATTCAATGACAAATTCTGGTCCTGCCTGCACAACTTTTTTAACCGTACAGCGCTCAATGGAACGCAAAATACCTTGACGGTCATGCGCAGAGATATCTTCCGGTAATTCAACCTGAATTTTGAAAATCTGTTTGTAGCGATTTTCTGGGTCAACAATGTTGTTTTGTGAAAGGCGGATATTTTCAGTAGAAATGTTGCGCGTGTCGCAATATAACTTCACAAAATAAGCGGCACATAATGCGGAGGACGCCAGAAAATAATCAAAGGGCCCCGGAGCCGAGCCATCTCCTTTGTAGCGAATGGGTTGGTCAGCGATGACCGTAAAGTCATCAAACTTGGCCTCGAGACGGAGCTTGTCGAGAAAGTTGACCTTGATTTCCATTAGAAAAGTTCCGTAAAAATTGCTATTAGATATGCCTGATGCATCGCAACATCAATTCCATCAACAATATTGAGTGTAAAGCGTAATATGCTGGGGCTGTATAGAAGTATGCTCAACAGCGCTTACTGACCCTGGTTTTAAGATAACTTTCTGGATGAATCGAGATAAAAAATGAATCGTTATAAATTTTTAGTCGCACTGCCGATTCTTTGGTTGACGATCAGCAACGCATTTTCTGCAAGCTTCAATTGTAATAAAGCCCAAACAACATTAGAAAAATTTATCTGTAGCCAGGAGCAGTTGAATCAAGCGGATGAACAGATGGGTCATGAATTCAGGGCGGTCAATGCGTCGTTACCTTTGAAAGGGTTTGTGTTGACGACACAAAAAAGTTTTATAGCAAGTTACCCGACCTGTATGCTCGATAACAAAGGAAAAATGGTTGCAACACAAGCGACAGCCAATGCATGTATCAAAATGGTTCAGTCACGTATTGCCGAGCTTCGCCAGTATGGGCAAGCAAACGTTTACTCAAATGTGAAGGACAAATTCCTGCCTGATGACTTAGCAATCTTGATTTACAACGCTCAGGGTGAACGTTTCATCAAGTTTTGGGGAAATCATATGCCCGATGCCTATCGGCCCAAACCTTTCCCAGACGGTCATCTCTGCGATATCGAGGCGAAACTAATGCCTGCCGATGGAAAATTTAAAACTGATCAAACAGACGATGCAATCATTTCAGTGACTGAGAGCGCCGTGAACTTAAGTTCTCATATATCGTGTTCGCCTCGTACTGGCATTGCAGAGGGTCGTTACAACCGCATCAAATAATCCCTTGCTGGAGCTGATATGTTTAGAACCCCATTTAGAAACATTACGATCTTCTTTGCGCTGACACTGCCGGCATTTGCTAATGAGCCAATGCCACCCTTGTTCAACGACCTTAATGTCGCTGCAAGAGAATCTTATGCGGCCGCGCGTGCCCTGGCATTAAAGAGCGACCAACCTGTCTTTCTGGTGACGGACACCGTTACGTTGATCAGGGGCGAAGATCTGGGCTCTTTACCCTATACGCCTCCCATTTATCACTACCTGAAGTCCATTTCGCATCTGCCTCTGGGGGTGTACTCGGCGTCTATCGGACAGATTGAGAGTCCAACGGATGAACGATGGATGGAAAGGCTCAGGACATTGCTTAAGCAAGTAAACAGTACCGAGACAGAACTGGCCCGCGCGTCATTTACTGAGCTACAAAGGGTACGCCAGCAGGATATCCTTTCGCTTTCACGTACCTATCTCGAAGAGGTTTTGACGCGCGAAAAGACCGATATGGCCTCGGTCAATATTTATGCGCGCAAGATCGCACCTCTGCTGCTGGCCAATGCCGCAGATGCTGCAAGCGTACAGGTCGATGCGTTGGATCAGGCCGTGCGCGAACTCAGCGAAAAGCTCAAGCCGGGAGAATTTGAAAAAGCGGTTGCAGTCATCACCGGTCCGAAGACGCCCCGTGAGGGGAATCTGCAATTCCAATACTTCGTTTTTGCGTTTGGTTCTGGCTCTGCCGGTACAAGGGTGCTTTATATGGAAAGTATCTTTGATCGCGATGCGGCGCTGAATGTTCTAAAAACTGTTTTGAATGACCGTGAGGCTAGCCAAGCTTTTTTTGGAGAGAAGTATCGCTTAGAACGCGACCTGATGGCCGATGGGGCCACCGTCGAATTGATGCGCAGATTTGGCTACCTTGGGACGCAGCCGAACAAATAGTGACACTACTACTTTATTTGTAAACCAGATCTCTTAGGCCGAGTGAAAGGAATGGAACGTAAGTGACGACCATCAGGCAACAAAAAATCACGACAATAAAGGGAATCAGTCGACTCACGATCTGATCAAGAGAAATTCGTGCGATGGTACATGCGGCGAACAAGTTAACTCCGAACGGAGGTGTAATCATTCCCATTGCAAGATTAATGACCATGACCAGTCCGAAATGAACGGGATCGATACCAAAATGCATGGCTACCGGGACGAGTATGGGTGCCAAAACAAGGATCGCTGCACTTGTTTCAATAAACATACCGATCACAAACAGGGCAAGGTTGACCCCTAGCAAAAACATGGCGGGTGAATCAAGGACTGTATTCAGCCAATTACCAATTTGACCCGGTACACCTGCGCGCGTTAATAAAAATGCAAATAAGCCTGCGTTGGCGATGATGAACATGATCACCGCACTGGATACGACAGATTTCTTAAGAATTGGAAATAAATGACGTGGTTTGATTTCGCGATACACCACCATGCCTACGAATAAGGCATAAAAGACCGCGACCGCAGCGGCTTCAGTGGGTGTAAATACCCCACCATAAATACCACCCAAGATAATGACTGGCATCAGCAGGGCCCAGGCGGCTTGAATCGTCGCACGTCCCACACTGAGTCGACCGTCGCCGTCGTTCTTGCCCCAGCCTTTCCATCGGCAGTACAGGTGGACAAAGAACATCAGGGATACACCGATAAAGATGCCAGGCCCAAACCCTGCGATAAACAATTCACCGATTGATACCTCTGCAGCGACACCGTACAAAATCAGTGGGATAGAGGGAGGAATAATGACACCCAACTCTGCACTTGTGGCTTGCAGAGCCGCCGCATAGTTTGTCGGATAACCATGTTTGATTAAAGCGGGTATCAAAATGGCGCCGATTGCAAAGGTTGTTGCTACGCTCGAGCCTGATACTGCGGCAAAAATCATGCAAGTCAGCACACACGTCATTGGTAAGCCGCCTTGCACGCCTCCCACAATGCTTTTGGCGAATTCTACGAGCCGTCGCGAAATGCCGCCGGTCTCCATGAGATTGCCAGCCAAAATGAAAAAGGGAATCGCTGCCAAAGGAAACTTGTTCAAAGAGTTAAACATCTCTTTGACAGAAATCAACATATTGATATTGGCAATTTGAATACCCAAAATTGCAGCGAGTCCGATCGATACCGCGACCGAAATAGTGAGCGTAAAGCACAACATCATCGTAACCAGCATGGTGATGCTCATTGTGCAGCCTCCAGTTCACTATTTTGAGGATCAAAAAACTGCGCCACAATCGCAGGAATACAAAAGAGTCCACCCACGGGGAGGGCTAAATAAGCCCAAAACATAGTGACCCCCTCTAGACCAATCACGCTTTGCATGCGTCCACGTGTCGCATAGTCCCACCCCCACCAAATGATGGTGATCACTAATATGAGTGCCGCGACACAAGTGCAAAAGGAAAGAATGCGCTTGCCGAGTGGGCCGACCCAGCGTGCCAGCACATCAACGCTGACCATCGCCCCGGCTCTAAAGGCAAAGGGAATGCCCATAAAGACCATCCAGATCAGACTGAAGCGAATGAGAACTTCAGTCCATTCGGCTGGGATTTCCAGCACAAACCGCATGATGACTTGGAACATACCAAGCGTAGCGGCAAGCGCCATCATCAAGCAGGCTACAAGCGTTGAGAAACGGGTGGTCAGATTTTCTAGCGTAAACAAAAACTGTTTCATTCTGAATCCAGAAAGAATGGGCGCAGCACTTGCGCGCTACGCCCATGTCAGATCACTCTTAATTACTTGTAATTACGGATGGCGTCGATCTTATCTTTGCCAAATTCTTTTTCAAACTGAGCATTCACCGGCTTAAGTTTTGCGACAAAGGCTGCTTTGTCGACATTCTCGACCACGGACATACCTTTCTTGCGTAATTCAGCTACACCATTTGCATCGTCTTGATCAACGCGTGCACGTTGAGCCTGAGAGGCCACCTTAGCCGCATCTAAAAAGACTTTTTGATCGGCAGGGGAGAGCTTATCAAAGGCCGCTTTATTCATTAGAAAAATGGCGGGGCTATAGACGTGACCCGTCAAAGTCATATGCTTTTGTACTTGGTCAAACTTCGAGGCCATGATGACTGAAAGGGGGTTTTCCTGACCATCCACTACGCCTTGCTGCAGAGCTGTAAAGACCTCAGGAAATGCCATCGGAGTGGTGATGATCCCAAAGCCCTTGTATGCCGCGACGTGGACTGGGTTTTCCATCGTCCGCATCTTGAGACCTTTTAAGTCATCTGGTCCGTTCACGGCTCTCTTGCTGTTGGTCATGTGCCGAACACCATTTTCTGACCATGCCAGCGCCTTGAAGCCTTTACTGTCAAATTCCTTGAGCATCGCCTGACCGATAGGGCCGTCTAACACGGCGCGGGCATGGGCCTTGTCACGAAATAAGAAAGGAATATCTAAAATGCGGACGGCAGGTACAAAGTTTGGTATGGGTCCCGTACTGGTACCAGCAAGTTCCTGTGTCCCCAATTGAACGGACTCAATACTTTCTCTCTCTCCACCAAGACTGCCGGAGTAGAAGTTTTTAATAATGATGCGGCCGTTGGTCCCTTTTTCTACTTCTTGGGCCAGTACGTCAATGCCAACCCCTTGATGCGAGTTTTGCGCGACTGAGATGCTGTTGCGCATGACGGTTTGAGAATATGCAGTAGTGGCGAGGCCAAGGGTCAGGGCACCGGCCAGGACGAGGGTTGCGCGTTGTATAAGTTTCATAAAATTCTCCAGATCTGGGTGACTGAGTGTCTAAGCAGGTATTTTGTCAATCATTGGGCTAAGTATTGTTTTTTGCTGCGCTACGATTATTTTTCTGCTGTTGTTGATGCTAAAAGAAAAGACCAAGCTTTGGGCTAGGTACAATCCCTTGGGTATCGTCTGGGAGTTGGCCTAAGTGATGAAAAAAATAGATAGAGATCAGTTAATCGATATTGCAAAGTCCCCAAGGTCATTCAATGCTTGCACAGAATGCTCCTCGCTCTCTTGTCCGGGGTGGATATCTAAGCCAGGCTATTTCGACCTTGGCAAACTGAAAGTTTTAGGTACGCTTAGGATTGAAGGTGCAGAGGAGCGTTGGGATGAGTATCACCCCGATGGAACAAATCTTTGGTCTGAGGATGCCCCCATTTCAATTCAACATCACCCCTATAACAGGTCGGACGTCTGTAAATGTATGCAGTGCGAGAGAAAGTTTTTGCACTACACAGAATATGGTGGCTATTATTTAGATGAGCGGATCAGGGAACTGAGTGCTACACGTATTGTTTAGCGATTTCACCTAAATGTATGTCTTTCATTTTTTCACTATCTTAAGACTTAAGGTACACGTATGAAGCTGATCCAGCGAAACTATCATTCGGTTAAGGCATTTTTCTCCATAGCACTTCTGTCTGCGGTATTGACAGGCTGTGGCATGACGGGATCGACTTCCTTTCAGGCGATGTCAACGTCTTATCGCGAGGTGCTAGAGGGCTATGCCAACGATAATATTTTGCTTAATGTCATCAGAGCATCCGAACAGTTGCCGATGAGCTTTTTGGATATGCCCTCTGTGATTGGATCGGGTTCGATTTCTGCATCTGTGGGGGTCTCGAGCAACATCATGAGTGCCAATCCTGCGAGTGTTAGCGGATTTTTTTCGTCCGCAGCGACGAATGCTGGATCGTACTACGCCCCAAGTGCCGGCTTGGGCGTCAACAATAGTTTTAACTTTACGCAATCATCACTTGATAACCAGGCTTTCATGCAGTCTTTTTTGAGTGATTTAAAGCCAGAGGATATCAATAACCTCACCAATAACAGAGCAGGCCCTAAGTCTATTTTGTACTCTCTGGTGATCGAAAATGTACAGATTCGTGATGGTGAAGGCAATGTGCTCCAGAGCTGGGACAATGATCCGACGAGTCCCCGATATGCTGAGTTTCAACGTGTTCTGTATCGTTTGATCGACAGTGGTCTCAAAACTGAATTGGTCTCACAGAGAGAGGTTTTGTCAGGACCGATCAGTCTCGATTTTGTGTCGCAAAATCTGCATAAAGTATCTCCTTTTTACACAATACCTAATGTCAGATTGGTTCCTATTAAAGATAAACACAGATCGCGTTTATATGAGTTCGTCCGCATCACACCTGTCACGAGAATGTGTTTAATTAAAAATCAAAGAGAGGAAAATCTGGAGAAACAATTTTCAGACTCTGCATTTTGTAATCCACATTACAAAAACTCAAATGTTCCACACAATTTAATTGGGGACCTCTCCCAGCCGGGTGTGACGAACGATGATAAACATACCCTTGCAATTAAGCTACGTTCACCTAGAAATATTTATTCCTTTTTGGGTAGTATTGTTTCGTTACAGCTACAGCCCGATCCCAAGATAATCAAAATTAAAAATTCGGATTTTTTTGCGACCAACCCAAGCATGGTCCACGATCTAAACGACGATGCATCGTCGATGCCCTTATTTGAGGTGTTTAAAAATAATTCATCAATACGTCCAATCTCCACGGTCAACTACCGAGGTAGCACATATTCAATCTCGGCTGATCGAACAAGCAGATCGCGCGAGGTGCTTGTCTTGCTTTCCGAAATCCTCACGCTGAGCAAGGTGCCGGGCGCTATTCCCGCCTCGCCCGCAGTATTGATCAACTAATAAGTCTTAGTAGCATATAGAACGGTAAGCCTAATACTGCAGCGTCCGTCATTCGAGGTTCGGTACGTATATTTCATCTTGATGAAATATTCTTATGGCAATCTTATTTACATATGAATAGAAAAGTTCAACTCATTTACTTTAATGCAGGCGGTGGTCACCGTTCTGCCGCGCTTGCTTTGCAGGAAGTGATCGCTGAAAAGCATCCCGAATGGAATGTGTCGTTGATCAATCTTTTCGAAGTGATTGATTCAGAGCGTTATTTTCAAAAATTGACGGGATTTGCTCCAGAGGACTTGTACAACTTAAGACTCAAAAAGGGATGGACGCGAGGTTTAGCAACAGAATTAAAAATCTTCCAAGCCATGATCCGTCTGACGCATACAAAACTCAAATTAAAAATTCAAAAGTTTTGGAAAATGGATCCCCCTGATTTGGTTGTTTCACTGATTCCTAATTTCAACAAGGTCATGTTCGAGGCGCTTAAAGATCAATGTCCAGACGTTCCTTATGTAACAGTTTTGACTGATCTGGCAGATTATCCACCCAACTTTTGGATCGAGACCGACCAGGAGCAGTATCTGATTTGCGGTTCGGATCAAGCCGTTTTTCAGGCACGAGAGGCAGGGTATCGCGAACGTCAGATCACGCAGACTTCAGGGATGATTTTGCGACCTGCATTTTATTGGTCTCCCAAAATTGATCGACAGCATCGACGCCAAGAGTTCGGTTTAGACCCTGAGCAAGCGACAGGACTGGTTATGTTTGGTGGCCACGGATCTAGCCAGATGTTAAAAATCGCTAAAGATTTATCCAATAGGCAGATGATTTTTGTGTGTGGCCATAACGAAATGCTTGCAAAAAAAATTCAAGCACTTAAGCCTTCAGGGAAACATCTCGTATTTGGTTTCACCTCTGAAATCAATACCCTCATGCAGCTTAGCGATTACTTTATTGGAAAGCCGGGTCCAGGGAGTCTGAGCGAATCCATCCAGATGGGACTTCCCGTTATCACCTTCAAGAACGCAGCAACGATGCCGCAAGAGCGGTTTAACACCACTTGGGTGAGCACGCATGAATACGGGCTTGTTGTGACGAAGATGCGTGATTTACCCGATGCCGTTGATCAATTGATCGCTAACCTGCCATTGTTCAAGGCTAAGGTTTCCTCTGTCAATAACCTTGCCGTTTATGAGGTGGTCGAGGCATTGGATAGGATCAGGTCTGTGCCAGAATGTTGATGAGTAGGCGTGCCCTAGGCTATATTGATCGATACCCTTAGACTTTCGAACGATAACCATTTGGGTTGTTCACTTGCCACCGCCACGTATCTTCACACATCTTATCGATGCCCAATTTCGCCTCCCACCCCAACAGTTGCTTGGCGAGGGTTGGCTCTGCGTAATACTCTGAGAGATCCCCTGCACGACGCGCCACAATTTCAAAAGGTATAGCCTTGCCTGATGCTTTCCCAAAGGCAGCCACCATCTCGAGAACGCTGTTTGGACGGCCTGTACCCAAGTTGACGGTGATCAGCGAAGCTTCGTGATCACTCAACTTGTTCAATGCTGACAGGTGACCAGCAGCCAGATCCTCGACATGGATGTAGTCTCTTAGACCGGTGCCGTCAGGGGTTGGATAGTCCCCACCATACACAGAGAGCTTTTGTCGCTTGCCGACCGCAACTTGCGCAACAAACGGCATCAGATTGTTTGGGGTGCCAGCGGGGTCCTCCCCAATCAGACCCGACACATGCGCGCCAACTGGGTTGAAGTAACGCAGCAATGCAATCCGCCAAGCGGGCTGAGCTTTCTTGAGATTCCGAAGAATGTCTTCGACCATGAGCTTTGTTCTACCGTAGACATTGATGGGTGCCAGGGGTGTATCTTCACGGTATTGGCTGTATCCAGGGTCACCATAAACAGTTGCCGAAGAAGAAAAAACCAAGGTGTGCACACCTGCACGCATCATTTCTTCAAACAGTACTAGGCTTCCCAATACGTTGTTGTCGTAATACTTGAGAGGATTTGCTTCTGACTCACCGACCGCTTTCAGGCCTGCGAAATGAATGACCGCACTAATTGAATGATCTTCAAGGGTATGACGCAACGTCATGCGGTCTCGTATATCGCCTTCAACAAAGTCGACTTGCTTTCCTGTGAGTGTGAAGATCCGATCGATGACGACCCGACTGCTATTTGAAAGATTGTCAAAAACAACGACGGAAAAGCCTGCTTCGAGAAGCTGCACCAAAGTATGCGAGCCAATATAACCTGCGCCACCTGTGACTAATATTTTCTGTTTCATCGGCATTTGCGCATACGCTTGGTTGACCTACTTTACAGAGCTGAAATCAGCGGAGCCTATGTACTCTTTAAACTGCTTGCACCAAATGAGCACACTGTTTACGTCTTCTGGATCCTGCGTCTTTAAGAGATAGAATGCTGCGCCGTTGGGCTTTTTTAGGCGACTGACTTCGATTTGTTGAGCACTGAATTCATCATTATCTTTAATGGCAGACTTGCTGCTAATGTATACATGATAGTCGGGCCCAGGACTCGATCTAAAGTCCTCGCTTGATTGCAAAAATAATTGATTGCCAACCTTGATGACAGACCACTCACCTGAGGAGTTATGTAAAAAATCTTGTCCCTTGGCATTTTTATCAATTTGCCCGCGTTTAATGGTCTCACCCTCAATTTTTTGATGATCATCAAAGCGGACTTTAATGTCTTGGAAGTGACCGCGGATTGCATCAAGCAGCTGAGCACTTGCTGAAAATGAAAGCAGCAAAGAGAAGCTCAGTACAAGGACATTTAATTGTTTCATTCTGTCTTTAGCCATTTGGGCAACCATTCGCTAAAGGTTTGCCAGCGATACGATCCTTGACCCACTCAAGATACATAGGGGCTGACACACCGGGCGTTGTAAAGTGCGTTTGCTCGCCTGGCAGCTGAATACGTCCGACATTCGCACCCATCGCGCACATTTGCTTTTGATAAAGCTCGTGCATAATCGGTGGCACGGTAGTATCTTTAATGCCCCAATAAATTACGACCGGTGCCACAGGTTTGACTGGTTTAACACTGCCATCAACAAACGTCTTTAACCATGCCAAAGTGTTACTGGACTGGGGCTTTATCAAAGATTTGTAGTTGTCTCCGTAGGCGTAGTTAAAGGTATCCGCCATCGCGTGAACACATTTATTACTGGATAATTGATCCACAACCTTAGCACCTTCTGCGGTCAGGATATCGGTTAACTTCAGATCAGGATTTGCTGCCTGAGCCCCCCAAAGACCCATCGTGAAATGGGTAAACAAAAATACGTTTGGGACATTCGCCTCAGTAAAACCCTTCATGAGCTTGTCTGCGCCCGCCTCATCGGTTGGCACGTTTGGAAGCATCGCTGCTACGTCTTCTGGTGCCAAGGCAACAAACCCAAGATACTGCAAGTTATCCGCTGCAGTGCCTTGCTGGGCTTGATAGTCAGGGATGCTAGCCGCAGCGATCGCTGCCCCACCGCCCTGCGACCAACCATAAAGAACTGTCTTTTTGCCAGCGCCGACTTCAGGCATGGAGCTGGCAGCTCTTGCAGCGTTAATGGCGTCTCTGCCATTCGTGCCCGCAACAGCATATTGATGCTTGCCACCCCCACCAAGACCTTGATAGTCTGTTGCAACAACAACATAACCTTCATTAATAAACTCTTGACCATTCGGGATGCCGTAGTCAGTCCAAGAGTTTCCGGACATTAGAAAATACTCATTGAGTGCGCGAGTGGGATCCGTGATCTGGGAAGGGCCACAATTTTGAGCCGACCCTGTTGTGCCATGGGCCCATGACAAAATGGGTCTGCCTTCTTTTGGAGCGGGTCCCACAGGCGCAATGATCAACCCTGTCGCAATTGTTTGACGCCCAGCTACATCCGATGAGATATAGGCAATTTTCCAAGCCTGTGCACCCTTAAGTGAGGTCGGAATTTGTTCCTTTTTAATTACTTGCCCCAATTTTCCAGTGGGACTCATTTGCGTGACTGATTCATAAAAAGGAGGAAGAGGCGGCGTCGCGAATGCGCTAGAAAATGCAAAAGAAAAGCATGCAAGAGCCAGGCTCTGTGAGAATGATTTCATAACGTCTTTCCTTTAAGAGATATTAACTAGGCGACATTACTTTCGTCAGGTCTGTGCTACGACAGTAAATTACTTGCGTCTTTCAACAAAAATCATTGTTGGCCCTTGATGCGCTAGAGCATTATTCAGCACCTCTTTGACGCTATCGACTTCGTTACAGCGGTCAACGCGCGCGCCAAATCCAGATGCAATGGCGGACAAGTCTAAATTGGGATTATTAAAATCTAGGCCAATAAAATTAGTCGTTGCGAACTCAACGCCTTTTTCTTCACACCATAGATCTTTTAGGATTCGATACTCATGGTTTACAAAGCAGATGAAGATAACGGGGATCTTGTGTTTAGCCGCGGTCCATATGGAGTGGATCGAAAAGAGGCTGCCGCCATCGCCTACAAAACAGACTGAGTGCTTCGAGGTCGCGAGTGCAATACCCGTTGCCAAGGGCATTGCCCACCCTAAACCACCACCTCGTGGAGAGAAGTGCACATTGTTATAGCCAAGTTTTACAGAGATATCCTGAACAATGGCATCTTCAGAGGATCCCTCAGTCACGATGTGTGTGGTGCGATCTAACTGCGCCAAAACCTCAACAATGACTTTATCGCTGGGATCTTTGTCTGGTTTTGAATAGGCTACTTTGATGTTAGCTAAAGTAGTGTTGAAGTCAAATTTTTGACTATTGGGCGCGATGTCCCCAAGGGCTTTAGACACTGCCTCTAACGTACAGCGCAAATTACCAACCACGGCGAGATCAACTGGGTAATCAAAGCCTAATTGGCTCGGTGTGGGGCTGATGTGAATCACCTTTAATTCCATCGGGAAAGCTGATTTGCCCGTGTAAAGAAAGGTATCAATTTTCTCGCCGAGTAATAATAAGGTGTCGTATTTAGACAGCAGGTCATTAATATCCGAGGTTGTTTCTGGAATTTCACCACGGTAATTTGGGTCAAGCGGATCAACCACGCCCTGCACATGAAAAGGTGCAGAGTAAATATCAGCACCAAGTTTATGCGCGACTGCACTCATTGCTGCAATTGCATTGCTTGAGCCTACGGCGTAGTCTGCTGCAATGATGAGTTTGCCTTTAGGGACAGCTTTTAGCGCTGCAACAATGTGAGGTATTGACTCAGATACTACGTCATCAATAATTCTAGTTTTTCTAAATAACACCCGATCTGTCTCAGAGGCCATCAAGTTCATGGGGATAGAGAGAAACACAGGTTTGCGTGGTTCAAGATTGGCTTGCAGATAGCAACGCTGAAATGCGATACACAAATCTTCAATGCGATTTACTTCATACGCATATTTTGTCGCTGTTTTAGCAAGCTCAGTATTGGGGGCAGCTAACACTGGGTTATGAATCAAGAAGCGCGTATCTTGCTGACCTGCGATGACTAATAGCGGAATGCCAGCGTCGTGAGCATTTTTCATATTGAAAAGCGCATTTGCTAGACCAGGGTAAGTGTGTATGTTGACGACAGCTGGTTTATTGGTGATCAGAGCATAGCCAGCCGCAATCCCTGTAGCCGAGGACTCATGTAATGCCAAAATATATTCTGTTTTGGCACCTGCAAGTGCAGCCAGAAATGTTGTTTCCGTTGTGCCGGGATTTCCGAATACATACTCTATTTCATTAGAAGAGAGAAAGTCTCTAACAATCTGTGCACCTGACTGTAATTCCATTTTTTTACCTATGCTTGAGTAAGCTAATCGATAGCCTAAGAAGCGGGCTAAGTAATCAGAAAATTTATGAAGATTATTGTAAGGCTATTACTTCATGACAATACACAATGAATCCAAGTTGGTTATAGGCCTATGCCCAAAATTCTTTGATTTTTGATGCTTCAATTTTTGCCCGTGCGTGGCCTGTACGCAAAGCCCCCGCGATTTGTCTTGGATCTAGGAGATCGACTCCTGGAGGCGTGCCCGCAACGATCCAATGTACCTTTGTACCCGTCGCTTCTATGTCCTTGATGTTTTGAGCAATCGGATGCGGGATGGTTGTTAAGACAGCCCCCGTGATACCGTCGGTCAACGTAATCACGAGCGCTCTTTTAGAGCCTGCCACCAAATCCACGTGAGCGGGATTTGAGCAGATTCCGCCATCCATGACATAACGCTGACCTACTAATGTTGGCCCAGCTACTCCTGGTAAAGAACTACTTGCCGCTGCACCGCGTGCCAAGGGGACATTATTTTTTCTCGCTGTTTGCTGTCCGACCACAATGCGCTCACCCGTGTAGCAATCGACGCCAGTGGTATACATTCGATTTGCCGGCCAGTCTGTTTTGCTGTCACCGGTTAATAGCGCAGCAAGCTTTTCAAGATGCTCACCATTGAGTTTGTTGTCAGCGGCTAAAGCGGCATGGCCGATTATTTTGCGCGTCTCTATGCTGCCATCGGTTGCACTCATATTGATTTGGTCTGCGCGTAGCTGACTGCTATTGGGTTGAGTGACGGGGGCAATCTTGGCCAAGATCTCTGGAAACTTAGCAAAAAATTCAAATTCTGTTCGCAAACGCGCAAATTCCCCCGAAAGTAGTGATGAGCCCACATAAGATCCGGCAGACGTGCCAACAACCATTTCAGGTATTTTGGCCATATCCAATCCCGCCTCATACAGGCCGTGAAAAAAACCGCAGTACCACGCGATGTAATACTCACCACCACCGCCTAATACCATCGTCCGATCTAAGTTAGCTGCGAGCTTTGAAACGGTAGGTTTGATCGCAATCGGTATGGCTAAACCATCATCAGCAAATAATTTTTTGGATATCACATCCGCTTTAGTTTCAATATTTGATTTTTGAGGTGTAGATTGCGCTCTAGCCGAGCCAACGGCGACTCCAGTTGCGCCAGTAACAGCCATGGCACCCACAGCAGAGGTTTTTAAGAAATTACGGCGTGAAGGTTGTGTCATGTCAGCTCCATTAATGAGTTATTGATTTATATCAGATCTAAATATGAAAATACCATCTGAATGTGACTGCGGTGTTTCTTGGGATCTCGGGGCGCAGTCGTTAAGGGAAATTAGATGGTTAGTATTGACTACCCATATGCTTAAGTAAATCGGTATATCCTATAACCACTTAAATTTCAGCTTCAGGAACATCGGCCATGTTTGAACTTCACATCGCGAATAAAAATTATTCTTCTTGGTCTTTGCGTCCTTGGCTATTGATAAAAGCGCTGGATATTCCGTTTGTGGAGAAGCTTCATTATTTTTCACCTCCAGAAACACCTAGTACATTTGATGCGCTATCACCTAGCGCCAAGATGCCAGTTCTGGTGAGTGAGGGATTTTCGATCTGGGACACCTTATCTATTGTCGAATATCTAGCGGAGGATTACCCAGAAGTTTGGCCATCTGAGAAAATCAATCGTGCTTGGGCACGAAGCGCCTGTGCAGAAATGCACTCTGGATTTTTTGCACTAAGAAATGAGTGCTCTATGAGTGTGGGTGTTCGGGTTCGTCTTCACGCAATGAGTGGTGCACTGAACGCTGATATCGCTCGCATCGAAAGTTTATGGACGGATGGATTCGATCGCTTTCAAGGTGCATGGCTAGCGGGAAATCAGTTCACTGCAGTTGATGCCTTTTTCGCACCCGTTGCATTCAGATTGAGGACCTACGGAATAGTGTTGGGAGATCGTTCTCAAGCTTATGTAGAGAGATTGTTGAGTCACCCTGCCATGAGGGAATGGGAGAGGGATGCGCTCAATGAGACTGTGCGGGATCAATCTCACGATACAGGTATTGAGCGATTGGGTTTGATCGTTCAAGACATGAGATTGCCTGCGAACAGTGGTCCTCTCCTTTAAAGGTGACAAGGTCAGTTAGCAGGCCCCCGCGCGCTGAGCGCCGAAGGTCGCTTGCTTCTCTGTAAACTTAGCGCCCGCGCGAGAAGAAAGTTGTTGAATCAGGCCACTACACGAAAATCCCATCATCTGGAGGTATTGTTTTGCGGATTTCACGGCCTCTTGATTCCAGTCGACGTTCAGGCTGTCCACTGCTTTGGTCGCGTCGTTAATATTGAAGCCGTTTCCAGCCTGAGATGAAAGCTGTTCGATCAGCCCATCACGCGAGAATGCGCTAATGTTGAGATATGACTGTGCCGCTCTTACTGCATTTTTTTGTGGTCCGGTCAAATTTTGAGCCGTATTTTTTGCGCTTGGCGCACTCGGTGCCGGCGGTGTGTTCTGCGCTGAGGGTGAAGGTTGTGTCTCCGCTGAAGTCGAATTACCAGCCAGAGTTTCAAGTTCCTTGGCCCGTACAGCTGTTGCTGACACGAAACAGTCATTGGCGCTGACTCTCGCTATCGTTCCTCCCTCTGGATCATAATAGAAATCACAATTTTCATCACGATAGGTGACCCAGGCGTCTTGAGCAATTTCTAATTGTTTTTTACGCTGCGAAGACAGTTGATTCATGAGCTCTTTATACGCTTTGTTAAGGCGGATATCTTGACGTTTTGATTCTGCTACAAAGCAATCAATCATATTGCTCGTGACTCCGTTCGATTTGTCCATACAGTTAGAAAACTGTTTGGTTAAGCCAATATCTTGAGCGGCTGCAATTTGGGAAATACAGCAAAGCGATAAAAGGATAATGACGTTTTTTCTTAATGTCATAGCGAGTTCTCTATTTTAGTTAGGGCAGCGTTTCCAGATGGTGACTCCGTTCAGATCAATGTTCAGTTGATCTCCTGCTATCGTGAATTTTTCAGTAGTTGTGTATGGCTCATTGTCTCCAGGCTTGCAATTAAATGCGATGGAGTAGTTAGGAAACTGACCACTTACGTTTTGTGGCGTACAAAGGTCTGGGCCGATTTCATAATCGCTCACGCGGCCCTTTTTAAGTTCATTATTAGTGAAGACCATTCCGTACCACTTGCTGAGAGATTTCTTGTCTAACGTTTTTAGACAAACAGATCCTTTACCAGCCCAGCTACCGACGAGTTCTTTGGGTATTGTCACGGCACTGTCCTTTTTTTGTTGAGCTTGGAGTGCCGATAAGTTAGTTTTTCCTTCGGGCGAACTTAAGTTCGCGGCAAGCGTGAAATATTCTTCTGCTTTATTCAGGTCCTTTTGAAATCCCTTGCCGTCGCGGTAAAGCTCACCAATATTGTTGTGTGCGGCCCCGGACTTCAATTTTGCGGCTTCTTGGTACGCTTGAATTGCATCTGGCAATCTATTGGCTTTTTCCAAGGCTCGACCATATTGAAACCACACCCGCGCTAATTGAGCATTTTCTTCTGTCGCCTTTTTGCAGGCTGGTACTGCTAGATTTGGATTTAATTTGTTGAAACTCAACCCAGCCGTTTGTTTTTGTGGATCTAAGGGCGAGGCGGCTAGTTGATCACATTCTTTTATTTGGGCGTATACATTGACGGGTAGCAAAAGCGCGACCAAGACAAACCGCATGCTGTTTAACAATTTCATTTTGTTCCTAGAGCGCTGGCATTGAGTCCATAATGAAGTCAATTATACTATTGACTAGCATTAAGGGGGGCGAAAGCCAAGAGCGCATTCCACGAGAACCAGAGGATATTCGAGCCTAGTCGCTCAAAACTTACTCATAGTGATAACGACAAGCAATAATCACTAGCTGATCTTTTTCAAGAGCGTAGACTAAGCGATTGGCATCATCTATTCGTCTAGACCACAAGCCAGACAGGTTTTCTTTCAGTGGTTCAGGTTTGCCAATGCCATCCTCGGGTGAGCGCATGGTTTCTTTAATCAGCTGATTGATTCGCTTGAGCGTTTTCTTATCCTGCCCTTGCCAATAAATATAATCAGACCAAGCAGCATTGGTCCATACGAGCTTACTAAGCATCTACCAAGGCCTTTGGCTTAACTTGCCCTTTACGGTATTGCGCCAAGGATTTCTCAAGATGTTTTACGTTCGCGGGAGATTTCATTAGATGGAATGTTTCCATCATGCTGTTGTAAGTATCTAGGGACATGACAACGGCATCCTCGGCATCTCTGCGAGCAATAATAGCTACGTCACAATCAGCGACAACCTGATCAATGACTTGCTTCAGTTGGTTTCTGGCATCAGAGAAATTAATAACTCGCATGATTAACCTAAACTTGTCCTGTAAATTGTACAAGTATACGGGCGGTATGATTTGGGCGCAAGGCATTGTTTGAGTGCTCCTAATTAAGCACTTCATTCTGAGTCTTTCTGATGCGTTAGTCTGTTTCAGTATGTATCTTGCCTCTCAGAAAAGTAAAAACCCCAGCGCGAACGCTAGGGTTTTTAAAAAATCAGTGGCGGCTAGGTTTTATTTCCCTATCGGATGTTTCACATAGCCCTCACGCGTTTGTGGAAGTTTTGCGCCTAGTACCGCACTTGCGACTTGCGTCCGCAGTATCTGAGCCGTACCTCCAGCAATCGTAAACATTCGAGCATCTCGCACGTGGCGTTCCGCAGCAAATTCACGTGAGTAACCACTTGATC
The DNA here is from genome assembly GCA_023653055.1 of Burkholderiaceae bacterium. Classification (GTDB taxonomy): domain Bacteria; phylum Pseudomonadota; class Gammaproteobacteria; order Burkholderiales; family Burkholderiaceae_B; genus Zwartia. Next base: position 321,230 of record JAMNXR010000001.1, read on the forward strand.
CAAAGAGCTGCAGCGAGTCATTGGTAACTTTAATAGCGGTCTCTGCAGCAATGATTTTGGCTTGGGCGGCAAGTTTTAAATCTGGGAAGCTACCGACTGGCACATTGGCTGCGCGATGAAGCATGAGCCGCGCGGCGTCAAGCGCGATAGACATATCTGCGATCATCCACTGCAATCCTTGAAACTCAGCAATCGGTCGGCCGAATTGTTTGCGCTCTTTGCTGTATTGAACGGCTTCTTCAAAGGCGCCAACCGCAATACCAAGCGCCACCGTACCCGCACCGACACGCTGCGCGTTGTATGCGTTCATGAGCGCAGCAAAGCCTTTACGTAAATCACCAAGCGGCTTTAACGCCATCGATTCATGGACTTCAAGGTTGATAAAGTCTACATAGGTTTCAGGGATGCCACGCACACCCATTGCAGGTGTACGTTTAGCGATCACGAGCTCTTTGGGTTCGTTGCCATCACGTACAACGATAAAGCCACCAACACCCTGTTCAACACCATCTTCAAACACCCGCGCAAAAATCAGGTGCAAGCGCGACACGCCGCCACCCGTAATCCAGTATTTTTGACCATTGATAATATAGCGATCGCCTTTTTTATCGGCGCGTGTGGTCATTTCACTCGCGGCACTTCCCGCATTGGGTTCAGAGATACAGATGGCCGGTTTGTCGCCAGACAATACACACTCTGCGGCAATCTTCTTTTGCTCCTCAGTGCCGTAAGCCATGATGGCACCGATTGCGCCCATGTTGGCCTCAACCGAGATGCGACCCATGGTGGCACAGGCTTTGGCCATTTCTTCGATCACGAGTGTCGTTTCAAGATAACCAAGGCCCCGACCGCCGTAGGCCTTTGGCACAGTCATTCCCATAAACCCTGCTGCATTGAGCTTGGCAATGTTGTCCCAAGGATAAGCCTCCGTGGCATCGGTCTGCGCTGCTGTTGGTTTGAAAACTGTTTGTGCTAACTCACGTGCTTGGGCTTGGATGGTGAGTTGTTCGTGCGTCAAAATAGTCATTTTTATTGTTTGCCAATGGGTTCAATGTTGTCCGAGCCAGTCACGCAAAATCTCTTGTTCGTGCTGGTTGCGAATCGGAGGGGCATGCCTATATCGTACTGGTGTTTCTGATAGTTTTAAAGGGTTGGCGATCAGGCTCACCTCGCCCGAACCAGCCAGAGGGTGGGGCATCTTTACCTCGGCGCCACGGTGTTGCAGATGTGGGTCATTAAAAACTTGTTCGAGGTTATTGACGGGTCCGCATGGAACGCCTACTTTTTCGCAGGCAGCAAGCCAGTATGCGCGTGATTTCTTTTGAAGGGCATCAGTGACGATCTTTACTACGGCCTGTCGATTCATCACGCGAGAAACGTTCGTCGCGTATTGAGGGTCTTCGGCAACGGCAGCAATATCAGCGATGTGACAGAGTTTTTTAAATTGGCTGTCATTACCTGCAGCGATAATAATCGGGTCATCGGCGGTCGGAAAGACCTGATAAGGCACGATATTTGGGTGTCCGTTGCCAAGTCTGACCGGATTCTCTTTGGAATTGAGATAACTCGTCCCGGCATTGATGAGCCATGACACTTGTGTGTCGAGTAGCGATACATCAATCTGTTGACCTTTTCCTGTTTGGTCCCTGTGTCGTAAGGCCGCTAGGATGCCCACAGTGGCATACATGCCTGTCATGACGTCAGCAATCCCTACGCCCACCTTCATCGGTTGACCTTCAGGTTCGCCAGTCAAGCTCATGATCCCGCCCATACCTTGAATCAGGAAGTCGTAACCCGCGCGCGTGGCGTACGGACCTGTCTGTCCAAATCCTGTGATTGAGCAATACACCAAGCGGGGAAACCGTTCTTTGATTTGATCGTAGGCCAGACCATAGCTACTCAGTCCTCCTACTTTGTAGTTTTCAACCAAGATATCGGCATTTTCAAGCAAGCGCATGATGAGCTTTTGGCCTTCTTCGCTTGCAATATCGATCTCGATGGATCGTTTGTTTCTGTTGGCACACAAGTAATATGCGCTTTCAGACGTGGGCTGACCGTTGGCATCTTCAACGAACGGAGGACCCCACTTGCGCGTGTCATCACCTTCTTCAGGCTTTTCAACCTTAACAACATCGGCACCAAGGTCGCCGAGAAGTTGGGCTGCTGAGGGACCTGCAAGGATCCGTGATAGATCCAGTACTCGTATGCCGCTTAGCGCAGTTGGATGCATTGTCTACTCCATTCATTCATTTTACTTTGAGTTATTTCCAGCTAAGGTTCAACTTCTTATGTGATGTCGCGCAGTCTCTTAAGTAGAGATTAATCAGACTTTGATAGGGGATGCCTACCTCTTCTGAGATGGTTTTAAAGTAGGTCACTGAGTCTTCATCAAGACGAATCGTAATTGGCCTCTTGAGCTGAGAGGCGTACGGGTTTTTTTTAGCTTTAGAAAAATCATATTCTTTGCGCATAAGTCACCTTCAGTAAGCTTTTAATTCTTTGGTTGTTGCTTTGCGAGCGGAAATAATGCGAATGACATTGTCGTCACCACGATAGCAATGGCATACGATGACTACGCGAAGTAAGTGGCTAAGCCCTAACAAAATGAACCTTTCTTCATTAGCAGAATGATCTGGATCATCGATTAGCTTCGCCCGTTCGTCATAAAAAGCCGACTTAGCTTCCTCAAACGAAACTTTGTGCTTCTTTTGATTGGCAGCAGCCTTACGAGGATCCCAATCGAACTTAATTGAATTCATATGTACATTGTACTTATTAATAATGAGCGAAGCAATATTCAGTCACAAGCCCGCAAAAGCAAAAACCCCAACGTGAACGCAGGAGTTTCTATGTTTGGATTGATACGCGTCGCATGTGCTTTGTAAGATTAATTGGTTATAAAGAAATGGAAAAAATGTCGTTTTAGTTTTAATGAGTTTTTACTACGCTATTAGATTGTCCGGATATGCCGTTCCGGATAGCGTTTGTGTAGCCGGCGTCGTGAAGATGAGAAATGTCCAAAATTTATGTGATTCATGAGAACTCCGCTTGGGTAGAGCCGTTGCACGCAGCTTTTCGAGAGCTGGAATTACCCTTCGAGGAGTGGTTTCTGGACGAAGGCAAACTGGATCTGTCTGTGCCTCCGCCAGAGGGTGTTTTCTTCAACCGGATGAGTGCCTCATCGCACACGCGCGATCATCGCTTTGCCCCCGAATACACGGCAGCAGTGCTCTCCTGGCTTGAGGCGCACGGTCGGCGTGTTGTGAACAACAGCCGCGCTCTGCAGCTTGAAATTAGCAAGGTCGCACAGTATGTAGCGTTACAGAATTACGGGATCAAGACCCCCAGCACCATCGCTGCCGTCGGCAAGCAGCACATCCTCGAAGCCGCCCGTCAGATGACAGGCTCATTTATCACCAAACATAATCGCGCAGGCAAAGGCCTAGGCGTAAAGCTTTTCCATCATATCGATGCTCTGCAGGATTATGTGAATAGCGCGCAGTTCGAGCCTTCTGTAGACGGCATCACGCTGATCCAGCAATACATCCGCGCTCCGCAACCTTTTATTACACGCGTCGAATTTGTGGGTGGTAAGTTCCTTTATGCGGTGCGCGTAGATACCTCGCTAGGGTTTGAGCTCTGTCCAGCGGATGTCTGCCAGATCGGTGATGTTTTTTGTCCAGTGGGCGAAACTGCACCCGAAGCGCCTGCGCCGCGCTTTCAGATCATTGAGGGTTTTGATCACCCCATCATCCAGCGTTATCAGCGCTTCATCGCCGAAAACGGCATTGAGGTTGCCGGAATTGAGTTTATAGCTGATGAGGCAGGTGAGATCTACACCTACGATGTCAATACGAATACCAACTACAACAGCGACGCTGAAGCTGCAGCTGGGCTTTACGGTATGCGTGCGATTGCCCGATATCTTGGTCTAGCGCTAAACAGCTAAAGGCAGTTCAAACCTAAACTTAGCGCCGCCACCGACAGCGTCTTCGTAATGGATCGAACCGCTATATCTAGTAACAATATGCTTACAAAGCCATAGCCCTAGGCCCATGCCAGTCTGCTTTGTTGTAGTCAACAGTTCGAAGAGATCGGGTTTGAATTCAGGGGAAACGCCAGGGCCGTTGTCAGAAACATTTAATTGAACTGACGCACCAGCTTTATGAGCCTCTATATCGATACGACGCTGAAGGGTTCCTGAATTGGCTAAAGACTGTGCGGCGTTATTGACCAAGTTCAATATCACCTGTTCAATTTCAGATGGATTAACCCTTATTATCAAATCATTATCGACGTAAAGTTGAATTTGAATGTTCTTGCTATTGAGATCAGGCATAGCAATATTTATAACGCCTGAAATTAAGTCCCCCACTTGAACTTCTTGAGCGTTCGACTCACCTTCTCTAAATATTGACCTGAGGGAGTTAACAATCGTAGCCGCACGGTTGTTATCAACCTCCAGAGAATTTAATATTTCCTTACCTAGCTCTGGACTGATAATCCCCTTTTCTAACTGCATTTTGAGAAACTGGATGTTGAGAAGAGACGCCCCAAGAGGCTGGTTGAGCTCATGCGCAATAGATGCCGACAGTGCGCCAGTCGTCGTCGTTTTATTAACTTTTAGTAGGCTAAAGATAAGGTGCTCTTTTTCCTTTAAGAGCTTAGTAATTATTTCATTTTCTTGGGTGACTTGAACGTTTTCAATGCTGAGCTTTTCCAGCCAATATCCAAGAACGGCTACATAAGATAGGACTGAAATGCCAAGCCATGCCCATCTAGATGAAGCGCTCACGACACCTTCTTGGTATAAGTTAGGCGTAGATAATCTACCATCAATGTACAGGGCTAAAATCCGTGCGGAGGTCAGGATCAGCTCGATCACAATGGTGTAATTTAAAAACCTAAGTTGGGTAGAGCCAGTAGCCTTGGGATGCCTTAGCTCCCTTAGCTCCCAAATTAAACAGGAGACTCCTATAAGGGTGACCAACCCAACCCTTTCGATAAACGATCCTTTTTGTCTTAAGTATTCAAATAAAACAGCGAAAGCAAACAGGCCTATAAGAACGAGAATGTTCACATTTTTTGGTATCGGAGTATTTAGAGAGCGACAAAACAACCCAAAATAAATAAAGCTTGCGACAAAAAATGTGTTTGCTAACGTCAGCAGGAATAAGGATATTGTTGATGCGAATGCGAATAACGTAAATGAAGTAGCAATAAGCGTGAGGGCGGTTAGCCAAAGTTTTTTGGACTGATTGATGTTGTCCGACTTTAAGATAAACCTTGCACCGAAAAGCAATCCCCATAGGATCAAAGCAAAAACAAGGAAGAATATTTCGTTTGCGTATTTCATTGAATTGAATATGTCTACCTAAAGCTAAATGTCATGTAACGTCATCTTAAACGACGTCGATTGACGAAGAGACGTCTAATGGGTTTGTCTTTTAAAAAGAGAGTCATTCGGGATCCCCGAGACTAGTGGAAATTTGCCATGCAAAGTTTTCCACTAACTAAGCCGTCAGTTACAAGCCCCAAAAGCAAAAAACCCAGCGCGAACACAGGTTTTTTTCAGTTTCAGTGGTGGCCCGAGGCGAAATCGACCAAGATTTGATGCCCTCGGTAATAATCTTCGACGTCAAGGACATCATCAACCGCATGACGATGTGGGACGATAGATTTGGGAGGCATTTCAAAACTCTCCTCTTGCCCTAGCCCGTAAGCGTTTAAAGAAAGCAGGTGTAATGGGTTCGCAAAGAGGCGAGTTTTTACCAGCTAGTAACTGCTCACGCAGCCAAGCTTGGTCTTGCTGAATCTGAAAACTATTTGATTGGTAATCATCTTCATCGCTAGCATCACGGTTGTAAGGCTTAGGTTCTGATAATGTGTTTCGGTTGCTGGGTAGGGGTAATGACATGACGTTTGGCTTCAGATTAGATCTTCAATTCTGAAGGATTTTTAGCTGAAAGACAGTTTCAATTTGTAACCATCATACCTGTTGAATCAAGGCAGCCATAATTAGACGCTACCTGCTTTTTCTACGACAAGAATGCGAGCCTGTCCTATCGGATGAGCGACATGTTCAGTGCCAACGGATGCATAAAAAATATCGCCTGTCTCCAAAACTGTGGAATTCTCTTGTCCATCGAGTCGATATTTCATCTCGACTCGACCGTCCAGCACAGCAAAAATCTCCTCCCCATCATTGACGTGCCATTTGTATGGCTCGTCAGTCCAGTGCAGGCGTGTCGTTATGCCATTCATGTTGGCAATATCTAGCGCACCCCATGGGCGACCGGCAGTGAATTCTTTGCTGCGGATGATTTTCATCTTGTGACCTCATGTGTCGTGCATAAATCATACAGGCCAATGCGTTAGTTGGATAATGTATTACCGTGTCCCGTAGCTGGACGCTCCAAGTTTCGTCCGTTCGACAGGACTTAGCCAGCCTGTAAACCATGTGCTCGGTATAAAAATAAAACCATAAAAGCAAAAAACCCAGCGCGAACGCTAAGGTTTCAAAGTCAGTGGTGACCCGGGGCGGAATCGAACCACCGACACAAGGATTTTCATCCGTCGGATTAATCGGCCTAAATAATTTGACGATTTGCGGCAATGCCATAAGTCAGATTGCGTGCCCGTTTACCGATAGCCACAATCACAACAATGAGTTTTTTATCGACGACTTCGTAAACGAGCTGAAACTCAATGCTGCGAAGCTTAATTTCGTGTCTGTTTGAATGGCCACTAATTTTTGCGCTTGTTACTCTTGGGTGTTTAAGTCTTTCATTAAGCCTAGACTTGAATTGCGATTTGATGCTGTTGTCTAATTTCTTCCATTCTTTGAAGTCATCTGAGCAAAACGCTCACTCAAAGGTCATCGATACTGACCTTGATAGTCGGCTGACCTTTGCGAGAGTCCGCAATTTTATTAAGCTCTAAATCTTCAAGCCGCTCTAACAATGCTTCATAGGTTTTGGCAGGAATGCAATAAAAAGCTGGCTCGTTACGATTAAGAATGGCAACAGCTAAGCCTTCGCCAGAGGCAACCCACTTTTAGACTTGCTACCGATCAATGGCATGAGCAGCATTACCGTGAACAAAAGTCCTCAGCCACAAACCAATGGCAATAATTTTGCCTCAATCAATCTGACGACTAAACGCGCTACGCAGGACGGCATCCATGGCGATGCAATGGTTTCAGCAGGCAGCTACGGTACCTTCATCGAACAAGCCAACCTGCTGGGCAAGAGCGGTGACTGGGACTTTATGCTCGCACAAGGTTATGCGACGTCTAACGGAAACCGTGCCAATGCCTCTGGGCAACTCAACAACGTGATGGGAACAATCGGCTACCGTTTGAATTCCACCTGGCAAGTCGGGGCGAGCTTCTTATTCGTGAACAACACGGCTATGCGGGCTGGGGAACTGTGCTGTCGGCATACAAAATGAGCGTAATCCGTTGGCAAGAAAATATATCACCTTGGAAAAATGGACTACTTCAATAATCAGTATGCGAGCCAAACAGCGCCCTTTGTCGGACTTTCACTGGTCTCGCAGAACGTAACATTCTTTGCTAACGCATCAAAGGGTGTGAATTACCCCGGGCGTGAGGGCCCTGCGCTAGCAGCAGCCTTGGGGAGCATGACTAACTTCGGCTCCTCCTGGAAGAACATCACCGCAGAAAAAATGGATCACGTTGAGATCGGTTCGAAATTTACGCCCGATCAGAAAACCGAGATTGATCTCAGTCTTTTTCAAGACCAAATTTCTAACCGCTATGTTTATCAACTGAACTTTGGTGGAAACACCGCTGTCCAAAGCCTAGGGTCTTACACCATTCGCGGCATCGAGCTTTCTAACTGTCGGGAAATTCACCAGGCTTGATTGCGTCGTTATTCCATGACGCAGACGGCTGTCTTTGCATTGCGCGAACCTGATCAAATGGCTATCAGCGTCGCCACACAGTCGAGAGCGTCTAATTAGTGAATAAGTCTAGATGCTGGTAATGTTGTAAGCAGCGGGTCGTCCGAAGCTTGTTCATTTGAGGCCGCCAACTGAGGGCTGAATGCGACAAACCATTGGGCTTGCTCAACGACAGGCCAAAGCAATTTCTCCAAACCCTTCGCTAAAACGAGTGACAAATTCAAATCCAATTGCGGCGTTGTAGCGCATACAAAAGTAAAGCTAATGGCCAGATCTGTGCGCTGACAGGTTGCATTAAGAATAAGTGCCGCTCCACTATCAGCCTTCGATGCACTCCCCTTTACAGGACGCTCTTCGAAAGCAATAGGCGTCTGCGCAGCCACAACTTCAAGCGGGGTAGAAGGCATTGCTGCAATATTCTCTAGGATGAAGCGGGCAATTCGGCGCGTAAGCGTCAAGGCCACTTGCTGATCGATGCCAAAGTTAACACGCATCAGAATACGGTCTTCCGTATCGAGGTAATTCACGTGTATCTGGGTGATTTCCATGTTTGCAGAATGAATGGCAGGCTTACTCGATTAATCTTAGCCCTGCTAAAACCAAAATACTTTTGTATAAAGCTGGATAATAGAGCAAAGCCAGTGAACTCTCGAATAATAAAGACATGAATCTCCGTATCTATCGAGCTGTCGGTTTCACAGGCATCGCACAAATTCTGGCCAGAGCGGGCTCTCACTGCCTCCCCGCCGTCACCGTCCCGTAACTAGACGTTCTAGATTTCGTCCGTTTGAAAGGACGTGGTCAGCCTGTCGACAGTGTGCTCGGTATAAAAATAAACCCACAAAAGAAAAAAACCAGCGCGACCGCTAGGGTTTCAAAATTCAGTGGTGGCCCGGGGCGGAATCGACTAGGGCCGAGGATGTCTAATTCTGGTCACCACCAATTAATAAACCTCGTCATGATCCCCAATATTGATTGGAATGATTTCATTCTCAGTAATGATGAGTTCAAGCGTAATCCTGTATTTCAGATTGATCGAGACGCTATGAAGACCGGCGAGCTTACCTTTTAGGGTATGTAGCCGAAGGGAAGGGTGATGAGGGTTTTCTGTTAATAATTCCAGAGTCTTGGTGTACTGAGTCAGTGCGTTTGGGTGTTGCTTAATGAATTTAGAAGCCTTGCGGTTGTATTGCTCTGTGAAAATTAACTGCCAAGTCATGCTACCAACTTTGCTTTAAGCTTATTGATACGAAGAATGTGTTGGGCGACCGTTTCTTTTACAAAGCGGCCGGCATCGAGATCGGTTTTAGACTCAGCAAGTGCTGCCTCTAGTTCACATTCGCGAAGATATTGATATTGTTCTTCGCTCATCACTATGTACTTAACTTGACCGCGTACGGAAACAGCAACTTCAGGTTGCGTGGCGAGTGCTTCCTCAATTGCTTTCACACCTTTAGTTTTAAGGTCATTGGCTGAGATTGTGCTCATGATGAATTCCTGTTTAGCATTACTAACAGTATAGTCAATCACACTATTTAAAGCACTATCAATCATTTAAAAACATCCAGTTACAGGCCCACAAAAGCAAAAACCCCAGCGCGAACGCAGGGGTTTCAATGTAGTACCCGACACATAGTTTACGTTTTATACCGGACACATACTTTACAGTTTTGGCATAGGAGGGGACCACTATGCCTTGGACGGAAAGTACGAAAATGGACGAAAAACTAAGATTTGTGTCTAGATTTCTGGATGGGGAGTCGAT
>JAMNXR010000013.1 GCA_023653055.1 Burkholderiaceae bacterium
TAGCGAGGTGGTCCCACCCCTTCCCATCCCGAACAGGACCGTGAAACACCTTAGCGCCGATGATAGTGGACGTACGTCTGTGAAAGTAGGTCATCGTCAAGCTCTTACCCTCAAAACCCCGTAGCCATAAGCTGCGGGGTTTTGTCTTTTATGGCTGTAATTGCTTGATTAATTCGTAGGTTTCATAAAGCGGTAAACCCATCACCCCTGTATAGCTTCCCTCGATTTTTTTAATAAATTGTGCGGCACTACCTTGGATACCATAGGCACCCGCTTTACCGTATGGCTCGCCAGTCGCAATGTAAGCATCAATTTCTTTTTGTGAGAGTTCAGTAAAATTCACTTGTGTAGTCGACAGCGAACGCCACTGATTCCATTCACCACTTGAATGCATACTTGTTTGAGACAATACGAGTGCGGTATATACCGTGTGCGTTTTTCCACTCAGAAAATTTAAAATGTGTGATGCTTCTTGTGCATCAGTGGGTTTTCCTAAAACAAGATCTCCGAATGCGACGGTCGTATCTGCAGTCAGTATGGCTACTTTCTGTCCTGAACTAATCTGAGCAAGGCCTTGTTTAATTAGCCATTCTTGCGCGCGCATCGCTTTGTCTTCAGCCGTCCGCTGTACATATTCGAGAGGGCTTTCTGAGGAAAAGCGTGGCTCGTCTTCTCCTGGAGGAGAGGGCACATGCAGTACTTCGTGGGTGCAACCTATTTGATTCAGTAGTGCGTGACGTCTCGGACTGGCCGAAGCTAGATAAAGGGTTGAGTTCATGGGAGCTATACCCGATGGTAGGGATGGTTATTGAGTATCGACCATGCACGGTAAAGTTGTTCGACCAGAACGACGCGCACCATTGGGTGCGGCATCGTCATTGAGGACAGCCGAATCAGTCCATCACAATTCGCTTTGAATTGAGGGTCTAAACCGTCCGGACCACCAATAATGATGGCAATATTTTGGCTTGCCTGATGCCAGATATTGAGTTTTGTTGCAAAGCTTTGCGTTGTCATATCTCGACCGTGTTCGTCGAGCGCAATTCGTAAACACTGATCAGGAATCGCTGCTTCGATGCGTTTGGCCTCTGCCAACATCATTTGTTGAGGTGTCTTACCGCTAACCCTCGGTTCGGGTTTGATTTCCTTGAGTGAAATCGCCCAATCTGCTGGCATACGTTTAGCGTAATCGTCCCATGCCGAATCCACCCAATCCGGCATGCGGTTTCCGACAGCGAGAATCAGGATTTTCACAATTCAAATATATAAAAATCGATAAAGACAGCCTGATTTCTTAACGATTGGAACGAGTTAGTCTGGATGATGCACGACTTGCTGCCCGACGGCCTGTCGGTTCATCGGTTGTGATCATCGGATCAAAGGCGACATCGCTTGTTGCAACCGCTACGCGCGTTGACTCAGGTGCGAGTTTCATCCGGACGGGTTTGCTACCCCAGACTTCTTCGAGATTGTAATAAGCGCGAATAGCGGGTTGCATGATGTGCACGATGATATCGCCAACATCAACCAATACCCATTCGCCTGTATCTTCGCCCTCTGTTGCAATGACATTGCCACCAAGCGCTTTGACTTTTTCGGCTACGCTCGAGGCCAACGCGCGTGTTTGGCGGTTGGATGTTGCAGAAGCGACGATGACTCGGTCAAATAAGCTCGTCATTTCGGTAGTGTTAAAAACTTTAATATCTTGTGCTTTGATGTCTTCGAGAGCGTCAACAACTGCACGTTGTAGCTTGGTGATGTCCATAAGTAATCCTGTTTTAGGCTGTGAGCGGACGATAGAGCCCGTGCTCGTGAATGTATTGCTCGACAACCTCAGGAAGGAGGTCACGCGCGGATTGTTGTTGTGCAAGTCGCTGACGAATGACGGTCGCTGAAACATCTAGCGGTTCAAAGGGAATAATTAAAAGTGTACGTTTATGTGCCTTGAGCCACTGAGAGAGCGCAAGAGGAGGGGTTAAGGTAGAGCCAGGTCGTTGCGCTACGGCTAGCTCAACACTTAGCGCAATATCTTGCCATCTATGCCAGGTGCAAAAGTTCGTTAGTTGATCCGTTCCCAAGATCCAAACGTACTTATTTTTTGTTTCGAGTGCCTCAAGTGTTTCAATTGTATAGGTTGGGCCAGTTCGCTGTATTTCAATAGGGTTAATCTCAACCTTATCGAGACCTTTTGTCGCGAGGCGCAGCATGTTGAGGCGATGTTCAGGGGTGGCCCCGAGCGCAGGCCTCTGCCATGGTTGCCCAGCGGGAATGATTTGTACTTGATCAAGCTTGAGATGTTCAAGTGCAGCTTGCGCTAGCAAAAGATGTGCATGGTGAACGGGATCAAAGCTCCCCCCGAGAAGGCCTACGCGCATTAGGCCCACTGCCTTGGCTTGAGAAACTCGGCCAGTCGCGCTTCGGGGGATCCAGGATCAGGCTGCCAGTTGTAACGCCATGCTGCCATGGGTGGCATAGACAAAAGAATTGATTCGGTACGACCCCCCGATTGCAAACCAAAAAGAGTCCCTCTATCAAACACGAGGTTGAACTCTACATAACGTCCGCGACGGTAGGCGAGAAAGTCACGTTCGCGTTCACCATAGGCAATATCACGACGCTTTTCGACGATAGGCATATAGGCTGATAAAAAAGCATTGCCTACGGAGCGTATGACAGCAAAAGAGGCATCAAAACCTCCTGTACTCAGATCGTCAAAGAATATGCCACCAATGCCACGCATTTCGTTACGATGTTTGAGAAAGAAGTACTCATCACACCATTTTTTGTATGCGTCATAAGCCGTATCACTATGGGGCGCAAGTGCATCGCGATTGACCCGATGAAAGTGCTGGGCATCTTCTTCGAAGGGATAGTAAGGCGTTAAATCCATACCGCCGCCAAACCAGAAAATATCCTGTTGCTCCGTCTCTGGCGCAGCTTTGGCCACAAACATTCTCACGTTCATGTGCGTGGTCGGAATGTATGGGTTACGAGGGTGCAAAACCATAGAGACGCCCATGGCTTCCCAAGGACGGCCGGCTACTTCTGGACGGTGCAGGGTGGCAGAGGGGGGGAGCGTCATGCCTTTAACATGGCTAAATAGCACGCCGGCGCGCTCAAACAAAGAGCCTCCCTCAATCAGACGAGAAATTCCACCGCCACCCTCGGCACGTGTCCATTCATCGCGAAGAAAAGTGTCACCGCCTGCACGTTCGAGCGCCATCACGATATTTTGCTGAAGCCCTAATAAATAGGCACGAACCGCAGGAAGATCCACCGTAGAAAGGACGGACTGTTCAGAAGAGGTGCTATCGGAGGTGCTGTTTGGCATGGTTTAGGATTCCAGTGCTCGCCAGCCAATATCTGTTCTGTACTGGGCACCATCAAAATGAATTTTTTGGACGGCTGCATAAACACGTTTTTGTGTTGCACGGACTGTGTCATCTAACGCCGTGACGCACAACACACGACCGCCACTTGTTAAGGGAACGTTATCTTTCAGTGTTGTGCCAGCATGAAAGACGACGCAGTCGCTCGCTTCGGCAGGGATCCCAGTAATTGGATCACCTAATCGCGGTGTGCTGGGGTAATTGTGACTGGCCATGACAACGCCAAGGGCCGTGCGGGGGTCCCAATCGATTTGTGCTTGATCAAGCGTGCCATTGACTCCGTGCTCGAACACGGAGAGCAGGTCACTCCGGACGCGCATCATGATGGGTTGTGTTTCTGGATCTCCCATGCGGCAGTTAAATTCGAGGACCTTGATGGGACACGTCGCGTCATTCCCTTGGCCAATCATCAAACCTGCATAGAGAAAGCCTGTAAAAGGAATGCCGTCTGCAGCCATGCCGTTGATGGTGGGCTCGATGACTTCTTGCATGGCGCGTTCAAAAATGACCGGAGTCACGACTGGCGCAGGTGAGTAAGCACCCATCCCACCTGTATTGGGGCCTTGATCTGCATCCTTTAGACGCTTATGGTCTTGACTCGTCGCGAGAGGAAAGATATTTTTCCCATCGCAGAGGACGATAAAGCTTGCTTCTTCGCCTAGTAAGCATTCTTCGATGACAACGCGCGCACCTGCAGCGCCTAAAGATCCATCCCCGAGCATAGCGTCGACTGCTTCGTGCGCTTCGTCGAGAGACATCGCGACGACCACGCCTTTGCCTGCTGCCAGACCATCCGCCTTGATGACGATGGGGGCTCCTTGCGCATTGATGTAGTCATGTGCGGCAAGTGGGTCTGTGAAAGTCTGGTAAGCGGCAGTTGGGATGTGATGGCGCACCATGAAGGCTTTGGCAAAGTCCTTGGAGCTTTCGAGTTGTGCCGCAGCGCGAGTGGGACCAAAAATCTTGAGGTCTTGGGCACGGAACGTATCTACGACTCCTTGAGCCAAAGGCGCTTCGGGTCCTACTATTGTTAACGCGACACCTTGCGCGCGGACAAAATCTGCTAACGCTTGAGGATCCGACAGGGCAACATTGGAGGCGCCTTTCATGAGTGCCGTACCGCCGTTTCCGGGCGCTACGTAAACGTGCTCAACACGTTTGGATTGCAATAAACGCCAGGCCAAAGCGTGTTCGCGGCCACCAGAGCCAATCACTAGTAGTTTCATGCGTATCTAGTCCTGCTCATCCATCACAGCGTTGGTATAGACCTCTTGGACATCATCGAGTGACTCCAGAGCATCGAGTAATTTTTGCATTTTGACTGCGTCATCGCCTGTGAGCTCAACCTCGTTGTTGGGCTTCATCACGATGTCGGCCATTTCGGGGACAAGGCCTTTCGCTTGCAAGGCATCGCGCACCGCAGCAAACGCTGTCGTGGCACAGGTGACTTCGATCACACCTTCTTCGTCAGTCACAACATCGTCTGCACCGGCATCAAGTGCGGCTTCCATCACGACGTCCTCGGAGGTGCCTGGTGCAAAAACAAACTGCCCACAATGCGTGAACATAAATGCGACTGATCCCTCCTGCCCGAGATTGCCACCATTTTTAGATAACGCGTGGCGCACGTCCGCGACAGTTCGGGTGCGATTGTCCGTCATGCAGTCCACGACGACTGCTGCACCGCCCACACCATAGCCCTCGTAACGAATCTCGTCATAGTTGGCGCCATCGGCACCTCCTGCGCCACGCGTAATGGCACGTTGAATATTTTCCTTGGGCATGTTGGCTGCGGTTGCCTTGTCCCAAGCCATACGGAGTCTGGGGTTTGCATCGGGGTCGGCACCGCCCGCGCGGGCAGCCACCGTGACTTCACGAATGATTTTGGTCCAAAGTTTTCCGCGTTTGGCATCCTGGCGACCTTTACGGTGCTGGATATTGGCCCATTTGCTGTGTCCGGCCATAGTTTCCTGCAATTTGTCGAGGTAAAAGTGCATTTTACCCCGCGTACGATATAAACTTGCGTGTGATGAAATCTTTGGCAATTTCCTGCATTTTGCCTTCCTTTTATATTATCTGGAGTACTCATGAGCAATCTAGTTAAAGCCATTCGCATTGAAAAAAACGGCGGACCTGAAGTCTTGCAACTCGTTCAGGTCGAAGTACCTGCTCCAGGCGATAACGAAATCACGATCAAGCAGCACGCAGCAGGTCTGAATTTCATCGATATTTACTTCCGCGACGGTCTGTACAAAAGTCCTTTGCCGCATGGTTTAGGCTTCGAGGGCGCTGGCGTGGTCACTGCAGTTGGCAAAGCCGTGACGCGTTTCAAAGAAGGTGATCGCGTGGCGTATGGCCAAAGCCCGATTGGTGCGTATGCCCAAGCGCGCAACGTACCTGCTGCGCAAGTCGTCAAGCTGCCAGAAGGCATTAGCTTCGAAGAAGCCGCTGCCATGATGCTTAAAGGCTTGACAGTGCAGTATCTGCTGCGCCAGACCTACCGTATCAAAGAAGGTGAGACGATTTTGTTTCACGCCGCAGCTGGCGGTGTCGGACTGATCGCTTGCCAGTGGGCCAAGGCGCTGGGTGTCAAGGTGATTGGTACTGCTTCCAGCCCAGAAAAGGCAGCACTTGCCAAGGCCCACGGCGCGTGGGAAGTGATTGACTATTCCAAGGAAAATGTTGCTGAGCGCGTGTTGGAACTGACGGGTGGCAAGAAAGTCCCCGTTGTTTATGATGGTGTGGGCAAAGACACCTGGATGACTTCACTCGATAGCTTGCAGCCACGCGGATTGATGGTGAGCTACGGCAATGCTTCAGGTCCCGTTGAAGGCGTCTCCTTGGGAATTTTGGCTGCCAAAGGCTCTTTGTATGTGACACGTCCTACTCTGGCCGTACACGTCAACACCCCTGAAAAAATGCAGGCAGCGGCCGACGAGTTGTTTGAAATGGTCTTGGCTAAAAAGATCAAGATCCGTATTGATCAGCGTTACCCGCTTGAGCAAGCAGGCGAGGCGCAAGCAGCCCTGGCCTCACGTAAGACAACAGGTGCGACAATTTTTACCCTGAACTAATGATGCTCTTACTCGCGTCTTAAGACCTGAGTATTGCGTAAAAAAGCCTGCCGGGATGTTCCTCCGGCAGGCTTTTTAATGGTTAACACTTTTTGGCGAAGCCGCCTCTTCTAGGCTGACTTGCTAGCCTCATGGTGATAGCGCGTCACAAGCTCGACTTCATTTTTCGAACCCAGAACAACGCCGACGCGCTGATGCAGACTAGTGGGTTGAATATCCAAGATACGTTGCGTGCCGTCCGTCGACGCACCGCCTGCTTGTTCAACCAACATGCTCATTGGGTTGGCTTCGTACATCAGGCGCAGCTTGCCTGGTTTGCCGGGTTCACGGGCATCCCAAGGGTACATAAAAATACCGCCACGAGTAATAAGTCTATGCACGTCAGCGACCATCGCTGCGATCCAACGCGTATTGAAATCTTTACCGCGCACACCTGTTTTTCCGGCCAAGCATTCGTCGATATAGCGACGAACGGGTGGCGCCCAGTGGCGCATATTAGACATATTGATCGCAAATTCTTTGGTGTCTGCTGGGATCGTCATGTTTTCGTGCGTCAACAGCCACGAGCCCATTTCTCGGTCAAGCGTAAAGCCCATGACCCCTTGGCCAATCGTCAAGACCAACATGGTCTGGGGACCATAAATTGCATAGCCCGCTACCACTTGTGTGCTGCCTGGCTGTAGGAAATCCTCCTCGGTAATTTCACGTCCCGAGGCGCTGGCAGGCGCGCGAAGCACAGAAAAAATCGTACCGATTGAGACATTGATATCGATGTTGGAGGAGCCATCCAGGGGGTCGAACAACAACAAAAATTCGCCTTTTGGATAACGATTGGGGATCAGGTGAATGGTTTCCATTTCCTCGGATGCCATGGCAGCAAGGTGACCGCCCCATTCATTGGCTTCAAGTAATACTTCGTTAGAAATCACATCGAGCTTTTTTTGGACCTCGCCCTGAACGTTCTCGCTTTCTAGACTACCCAGTACTCCGCCTAAAGCGCCTTTGCTGACAGCGTGACTGATTGTTTTACATGCTCTGGAGACAATTTCAATCAGCAAGCGAACTTCTGATCCGAGTGCGTGTTCGGCACGCTGCTGTTCAACAAGGTACTGGGTGAGTGTTTTGCGTTTCATGATGTGATGTCGATATGATGAAATGAGAGTGTAGGCTAGGTTTAAAAAGATTACAGCGCCAAGGCTTTTGAAATGATTTCAAGTGTGTTGCGCGACAACTGGGGATGCGCGGCGACGCGTTGGAGCTCATGTTGCATCTGTGCACGGACAGTCGGCACAAAGCGCGCCCAGTGATCAAAAGCGCGTGCCAAGCGTGCGGCAATCTCTGGATTAAGTCCGTCAAGCGCAAGCACTTGATCAGCCCAAAAACGGTAGCCGCTCCCATCTTCGGCATGGAGTCCCAGGACATTAGCCATGCAAAATTGAAAAATCACGGATCTGGCGCGATTTGGGTTGCGGAGCGTAAAGACTGGATGCGCCATCAGTCCAAGCATGCCTTCTGCCGTGGCCAAGGGCGATGAAGCCTGCACCGCAAACCACTTGTCGATCACAAGGGGATCATGTTGCCAGTTTTCATAAAACTGAATAATGGCATCGCTGGTGCGCGCGCTGTGCGTCTCGTGTGTGAGTGCACCGAAGGCGGCCATGCGATCGGTCATGTTGGTTGCATGATTGAACTGTTGAAATGCGCAGTCTATGGCCTCGGAGTGTTGGGCGGCAATCAGAAAGGACAGCGCGAGATTTTTAAGTGCACGCTTTCCGGCTGGCCCCGGAGCGGGTGAATAACTTCCTGGTGTCGCTTGCTGATGATAGGTATTGAAAAGTTCTGCATTGTAATGTTGAGCAAGAATGCGTTTGAGCGCAGCACGTGCATGTGACACTGCGACAGGATCCATCGCATCCATACGCTCTAACACTGTTTTTTCAACAGGTAAGCTAAGCGCGCGTGCTTGATAGCCGGCATCGACGGAGTCGTCTTTGAGCATGGCACCCCAGGCCTCAATCATGATGGGGTCTGGCGAACAAACTTGTCCTGTTTCTCGCCAGGCGGTGGCCATGTTCAATATCTGTCGTGTCGCCAATTCTTGACCGGACTCCCAGCGTGCAAAGGCATTACTGTCATGCGCAGATAGTAGGGCAAGCTCCTGACTGGTGTAGGGGTAGATGAGGTTGACGGGGGCTGAGAAGTCTCTCAGCAGCGAAGGGGTGGGACGGCTTGAGATGTTCTCAAAGGTCCAACGTTGGGATGCTTGGGTGAGCTCGAGCATTCTCTCCATGGGCGCGGGGCTCGCTTGATCTTGAACGACAAGGGGTAGGGCGCATCCATGGGCATCTAGCAAACCAATCGTGATTGGAATATGAAAGGGAAGTTTGGTCGTGTGTGATTGCTTTTCAACGCCAACAGGCGCGCACTGCTGGGTTAAGGTCAGCGTGCAGCGTTGCGCGGTCGAGTCATACTCAAGTGATGCGGTGACCCGTGGTGTGCCGGCTTGACTGTACCAGCGTTTAAATTGCGTCAGGTTTTTGTCTGGATGTTGACGTTGTAACGCCCAGTTCATGGCATCTACAAAGTCATCACATGTCACGGCCTGGCCATCATGCCGCCTAAAATATTCGTCCATGCCTGCACGAAACGTATTTTCACCTAATAAGGTATGCATCATGCGGATCACTTCAGACCCTTTTTCATACACAGTTGCGGTGTAAAAGTTACCAATTTCTTGATAACTTTCGGGACGAATGGGATGGGCCATTGGGCCACTATCTTCGGGAAACTGAGCGGCTCTCAAGGTCACGACATCATCTATGCGCTTGATCGCTCTTGCACTTTGAGCAGCTTTCGCGCTGAGTCCCTGCGCCATCATATCGGCTGTGAATTCTTGGTCGCGAAAGACTGTGAGGCCTTCCTTTAGACTGAGCTCGAACCAGTCACGGCAGGTCACGCGGTTGCCTGTCCAGTTGTGAAAATACTCGTGTCCGATGACCGCTTCGATCGCCTGATAGTTGGAATCGGTCGCGGTGTTTGGATTGGCTAGCACGTATGCAGCGTTAAAAATATTGAGCCCTTTGTTCTCCATTGCGCCCATGTTGAAGTCTCTGGCAGCCACAATCATGAAACGATCTAAATCAAGCTCTAATCCAAAGCGCTGCTCATCCCAGCGCAGTGAGCGCTCGAGTGAGGCCATGGCCCATTCTGTTTGATTTTCAGAGCCTGGGTCGCTGTAGACCTGTAATAAAACCTTGCGACCGCTTGCTGTCGTCGTGTGGTGCTCTCGGCACGCGAAATCGCCCGCGACAAGCGCAAACAAGTAACTCGGTTTGACAAACGGATCATGCCATTGCACCTCGTGGCGTTGATCCTCTAATTCTTTTTTGAGGACAAGATTGCCGTTTGAGAGCAGTAAAGGGTAAGTCGCTCGGTGGCCACGCAGCGTCACGTGATACTCAGACATCACATCAGGGCGATCAGGAAACCACGTAATTTTTCTAAAACCTTGGGCTTCGCACTGGGTGAATAAACTGTTTCCGGATACATATAATCCTGAAAGACTGGTGTTTTTTGCGGGTTGGCAGGTACTAACGATTACGATTTCTGCATGATCGGGTAGGTCAAACAGTGTGAGCTGTGAGGCAGTGAGTGTGTATCGGGCGCGATCGAGTGGGTCGCCATTGAGATGAATCGAGATTAAGGCGAGATCCTCGCCGTCCAACACGAAGTCGCCGGTGTCTAAAATATCTTTTCGACGATGCACGACCATTTGAGCGCGTACCCATGTCAAGTCGGCCTCTAAGTCGAACTCAAGGTGAACAGAGGGAATAAGAAAGCCGAAGGGGCGGTAGTCTTCGCGTCGAATTGTGGTGCCGGTCTCTGTGCGCATGCTGTCGTCCATAAATAATCTATCCCATTGTATGAGCCTTGCGTAGAAAAACCTGACAAACTTGCCGCTGAAATCGTGTTTCTGTCCTATGATTGAGGTTCGTTTGGTTCAAATAATATCTACGCGATGAATGTAAAACTTGAAGTGAGACCGTTATCGGGTGCCGTGGGCGCAGAGATTCATGGCATTGATCTGCAGGGCAAGGTGAGTGATGATCAAATCGCTCAGATCCGTGAGATTTGGCTGAAATACGGTGTGATCTTCTTCCGTGATCAACCACTTGATTGCCAAACCTTTCAAGACTTTGCGATGCGTTTTGGCGAAGTCGTGGAGTACCCGTTTGTCAAAGGTTTGCCTGATTTTCCTTTAATTATTCCCGTACTGAAATTGCCGCATGAAAAGCATAATTTCGGTGGAGTTTGGCACACGGATACGACCTACCTGAAAGCTCCTCCGATGGCGACGATGCTGATTGCGCGCGAAATTCCGCCTTATGGTGGGGATACATTATTTTCAAGCAATTACGCAGCGTTTGAGTCTCTTTCGCCGGCGTTGCAAGAGACACTCACCGGGATGTATGCAGTGAATTCATCAGCAAAGGCCGCTGTGACAAAAACGCGCGAGGATCGCTTGGCGGATTCGGCTAAGGCGTCTGAGCGCGAAGAGCTAAGTGCTGAGCACCCTGTTGTACGTGTGCATCCCGAGACGGGCCGCCGAGCTTTGTATGTCAACCCCGGTCACACTACACGCTTTGTTGGTTGGACCGAGGAGGAAAGCGAGCCGCTTCTCAAGTATTTGTTTGCCCATCAGGTAAGACCTGAATTTACTTGCCGGTTTGCTTGGCAAGTGGGATCGATCGCGTTATGGGATAACCGCTGCGTATTACATAACCCGATTAATGATTATCACGGTCATAAGCGCTTGCTGCATCGCATTACCCTTAAGGGCGATCTGCCTAAATAATTTCTAATATCAAGAATTAAACGTTTTTAATCCAATTTCCTTTTTTTGAATAAATACTAATTAATTTAGATGGAAGAGAACATGATGACTAAAAATATACGCCAGTTCGCTGTTTCAGCATTGGGTGCTATTGCGGTGACATTATCTGCGACTGTTTTTGCACAAATCCCCTCTGAGCTAGTGGGAAAATCAATCAAAATTGTTGTGCCCCAAGCTGCTGGTGGTGCATCGGATGCCATTGCACGATTAATGGCTGCCGAGTTAAGTCAGCGTTGGGGAAATACGATTGTTGTAGAAAATCGTCCTGGTGCAGGCGGGAATATCGGCAGTGAGGCGGTCGCTAAATCCCCAGGTGATGGCGCCACCTGGTTGATGAGTTATTCAGGCACACATGCGATTAACCCTTCTCTTTACAAAAAAATGTCTTTTGACATGGCAAAAGATTTAGCACCTATTGCTTCACTTGCAACGTTGCCTTTCGTTTTAGTGGTCAATCCCGCTTTGCCTGTTAAAAATATTGCTGAATATGTGGCCTACGCCAAAGCCAATCCAGGAAAAATTAACATTGCCTCTTCCGGCAATGGTTCAGTCAATCATTTGCTGAATGAAATGCTAGGTTTGGCGGCAGATATTAAAACTACCCACGTGCCCTATAAAGGCGTTGCTCCGGCCTTAACTGACGTGGTGGGTGGTCAAGTACAGGGTGTGTATGCAAGCGCGCCTTCTGTGATGAGTCAGATTAAGAGCGGGGCGGTTCTGCCTTTGGCAGCCTCTGCCACACGCCGCTCGGCGGCCTTGCCAGACGTACCGACCTTTGGTGAGGCAGGATATCCCGCCTTGGCATTGGACTCATGGTTTGCCTTATTTGTCAGCAGTGCGACGCCGATGGCCTTACGCGAAAAGATTCATGCTGAAATTAATAAAGTATTAGCGGATCCCAAAGTGGTCGAGCAGTTACGCACGCGAGGTGCTTCAACGTTAATCACTACGCTGCCAGAATTTCAGAAAGTGATTAATAACGATTTGGAGCAATGGGGCAAGGCTGTGCGTGCTTCGGGCGCTACGATTGATTAAAAAAATGTGTCGAAATATTAAAAGGCCGAGAGTTTTAAATTCTCGGCCTTTTTAATCAAACATATAGAATGTTTAATAATAGTTTCTAGATTAAAAACTGCTGGCGTGTTTGCCCATTTTTCTCTGCTTCGACAATCCAAAGAGGTGCTTTTCCGCGACCTGTCCAGGTTGCTGATGTATCTGGATGACGATATTTTGGTGCAACAGGTTTTTTCGTCCCCGATGCTTTTGTGGGCTTAGGCGCCTTGCTGGGGGCAGCTTGACGTGTTTTTGTGCCTGGTTTGCCAAAGGCAGCTGAAATTTCCTCGGGGGTAATGCCATACTCTTTCATGGAGCGCAAAATACTTGAAATGACGGGTTTTCGCTGTTTGCTTTGCAAAAGCTGCGCCTGTTTGTTGAGGCGTTCGATTTCTTTTTGAATTTTTGCTTGCTGGTTTGCGTAATTTTGTTGTGTCATATCCTGCTCTTTGTGAAAATGAAAATCGAACCAGTAATGAAAGTGGATCTTTAAAGTTTAATTAAATAATTGAATTAATTTAGGCTGAAACTGTTTCATATAATAACCGAATGAAAAAATATTTAAATATGCCTTTTTGTTTATTAACTCAACACACCTAAAAGCATGCTGGGAAACATTAAGAAAATATTAATAATTAATAAATATTAATTGCAATATTGGAGATAAATATGCCACCTTTGAACGCGCCCGTATCTCCGCCAATAGATTGTTTGCCATCACCATTTAAAGTCGCTGCTATTCAAATGGTGTCTGCCTCGACCGTTGAGCGCAATATAGAAACAGCGGACACGTGGATTGCGCGTGCAGCTGAGCAAGGCGCAAGATTGGTCGTTTTGCCAGAGTATTTTTGCTTAATGGGCCGCAAAGAAACCGATAAGCTCGCTGTAGCAGAGTCTGACGGCAGTGGACCCATTCAGGCATTTTTGTCAGCAGCGGCTTTGAAACATGGGATTTATTTATCGTCCGGGAGTATTCCACTCATTTCTCCTGATGCAGGGCGGGTATTTAATACGCAACTTGTTTACGGACCTGACGGCAAACAACTCACCCGCTACGACAAAATACATTTATTCAGTTTTGCGCGCGGCGAGGAAAGCTATGACGAATCGCGCGCTATTTTGGCGGGGGACCGAGTATCTCGTTTAGAGACGCCTGATATCACGCTTGGCTTATCTATTTGCTATGACTTAAGATTTCCTGAGCTTTACCGGGCGTTGAGTCAAGTGGACTTGATGTTGGTGCCTTCAGCCTTCACCTATACAACTGGACAGGCGCATTGGGAACTGTTGTTGCGTGCCCGCGCGATTGAAAACCAGTGCTATGTGTTGGCACCTGCTCAGGGAGGTGTTCATGAGAATGGTCGTCGAACTTGGGGGCATTCGATGCTGATAGACCCTTGGGGAGATATCCTAGAGGTGTTACCCGAGCATGAGGGTATCGTAAGCGGTACGATAGAGCCTAGTCGTTTAAAAGAGGTGCGGCAATCCTTGCCAGCGCTTTCGCATCGAACATTATTTGCTGATAAATGAAACTGATTGATCCTGCTATTGCATCACTCTCCACCGCTAAATCACTGCTGCTGGATCCTTGGGGTCTGAGCGAGTCTGATCTCAATCGCGCCTTGGGTGAAATTTTTACGCACAAGGTAGATTACGCAGACTTATATTTCCAATACACGCGTAGCGAAGGTTGGAGTCTAGAAGAGGGCATTGTCAAAACGGGCAGTTTTTCAATCAGTCAAGGTGTCGGTGTCCGTGCTGTAGCAGGTGAAAAAACGGCCTTTGCGTATTCGGACACGCTATCCTCAGATGCGCTGCTGTCTTCCGCGCATGCGGTCCGCAGTATCGCGCGCCAAGGCGCTGGGAAAGCACACGTGCAGGCGACCAAGGGTAAGCGAAGTCTGAGCCTTTACCATCCAGTCGATCCTCTTAAGACGATGACAGCGCCTGAAAAGGTCGGACTACTTGAGCGTGTTGAAAAAATGGCACGCGCGAAAGACCCGCACGTAAAACAAGTGATGGCAAGCCTCGGCATGGAGTATGACGTCGTCATGATTGCCGCAAGCGACGGTCGACTCACTGCAGATGTCCGCCCTTTGGTACGTCTATCACTCTCCGTTGTGGTTGAACGAAATGGTCGTAGAGAGACGGGTCACTCAGGTGGTGGCGGCCGCTCTGGTTTGGAGTATTTTTCTGAAGAGACGCTTCGTCACTACGTGGATTTAGCGGTTCATGAGGCCATGGTTAATCTGGATGCGCGTCCCGCCCCTGCAGGTGAGATGACGGTGGTGCTCGCTGCGGGTTGGCCAGGAATTTTGTTGCATGAAGCGGTTGGACACGGTCTCGAGGGCGATTTCAATCGCAAAGGTTCAAGCGTCTTTTCTGGCAAAGTGGGACAGCGGGTCGCATCCAAAGGTGTGACCGTGGTGGACGATGGCACGATCGAAGGTCGGCGCGGTTCTCTGAATGTCGACGACGAGGGCAATCCTACGCAGCGCAATGTGCTCATTGAAGATGGTATTTTGCGTGGCTATCTGCAGGACACACTCAACGCGCGCTTGATGAAAACAAGTGTGACGGGTAATGGACGTCGTGAGTCGTTTGCTCACCTGCCAATGCCGCGCATGACCAATACCTTTATGCTCTCAGGTAAAGAAGATCCCGAAGAAATGATTGGTTCGGTCAAAAAAGGAATTTATGCTGCTAATTTTGGCGGCGGTCAGGTGGATATCACGAGCGGCAAGTTCGTGTTTTCAGCCTCTGAGGCCTACATGATCGAGAATGGGCGCATTACGTACCCGATCAAGGGTGCCACTTTGATTGGCAGCGGACCCGAAGCGATGAATCGTGTCAGCATGATTGGTAACAACATGAAACTCGACAGTGGTGTGGGCACCTGCGGTAAAGAGGGGCAGAGTGTGCCTGTCGGGGTGGGTATGCCGACTATTAAGATGGAAGGTCTTACCGTTGGTGGTACGGCCTGAGTAACTGTTAAAAGAACGCGACTTCAATGTGCGCGTGACTGAATTGTTCAATTTATACGTTTATTGTTTTAGGAGTAAGTTGTGCCACACAATACCGATGATCTGCGTATCCGCGAAATCAAGGAGCTCGCGCCTCCATCGTATGCCATGAGTGAAAATCCCTGCACACCACAGGTATCATCACTTGTGTTTGAAACACGGCAAGCGCTGCACCGTATTTTGCACGGGATGGATGATCGTCTGGTTGTCGTGATTGGTCCTTGCTCGATTCACGACACGAAAGCCGCGATCGAATACGCACACAAACTTAAAGTACAGCGTGACCGTTTGAGTGGCGATCTTGAGATTGTGATGCGCGTGTATTTTGAGAAACCCCGCACGACGGTGGGTTGGAAAGGTCTGATTAACGACCCAGAACTTGATGGCAGCTTTAACATCAACAAAGGTCTTCGGACTGCGCGGAGTCTGTTGCTAGAAATCAATGCAATGGGCTTACCTGCGGGTTGCGAGTTTTTGGACATGATTACGCCACAGTACATTGCTGATCTGGTGTCATGGGGCGCAATTGGCGCGCGCACCACGGAAAGTCAAGTGCACCGTGAACTGGCCTCGGGCTTGTCTTGTCCCGTAGGCTTTAAAAACGGCACGGATGGAAACGTTCGCATTGCTGTGGATGCAATGAAAGCGGCTTCTCAGCCACATCATTTTTTGTCTGTGACCAAAGCAGGACATTCTGCGATTGTTTCCACCTCGGGTAATGAAGACTGTCACGTGATTTTGCGTGGTGGCAAAGCACCTAATTATGATGCGGCGAATGTTCAAGCTGCTTGTGAGGAGATGGCCAAGGCAGGATTGGCACAGCGCCTGATGATCGATTCAAGTCATGCAAACAGTAATAAAAAACCTGAAAATCAACCTGCAGTGTGTGTAGAAGTGGGGGAGCAAATTGCTCAAGGTGAAACACGCATCATGGGTCTGATGATCGAAAGTCATCTCGTGGCGGGCCGGCAGGATTTAGTGGCGGGGCAACCACTGGTTTATGGTCAAAGTGTGACAGATGGATGTATTGACTGGGATAGCTCCGTAAAAGTGCTTGAATCTCTCGCAGAGTCCGTGCGCGAGCGTCGTCGCAGTCTGCTCAAAAATGAGCAATAAGCCACTTAGCGGATAAAAGTAACCACATGAACGCACCGCACGACATTCAATCTTTGCGCAGTCCGCTTCCGGAGGAGATGATCCTCGCCTTGAAAGCACAGTTTGGCGACCGTTTCTCAATGGCCAATGCGGTCAGAGATCATCATGGACGCGATGAGTCACCTTATCCTTCGATGTTACCTGACGGCGTGGTGTTCGCTGAAAGCACGGATGAAGTCGTTGTGGTTGTTCGCTTGTGCGACAAGCATGGCATTCCTCTGATTCCCTTTGGTTCTGGCTCTTCACTAGAGGGACATATTTTGGCTGTGCAGGGCGGTATCAGCCTCGACTTAACCAGGATGAACAAAATAGTTGCTTTGCATGCCGAGGACCAAACAGTCACTGTTCAGGCGGGTTTGACGCGCAAACAACTGAACGAACAAATCCGTGACACAGGTTTGTTTTTTCCCATCGACCCGGGCGCAGATGCTTCTCTTGGTGGAATGTCCGCGACGCGCGCTTCTGGGACGAATGCTGTCCGTTACGGCACGATGCGTGAAAACGTAGTCTCACTTACTGTAGTGACGGCCCAAGGTAAGGTGATCCGTACTTCACGTCGCGCGAGAAAGTCCTCTGCGGGCTACGATTTGACGCGTTTGTTTGTAGGAAGCGAAGGCACACTCGGGGTCATTACAGAGGTCACTGTCAAGCTTTATCCTCAGCCTGAGGCCGTGAGTGCCGCAGTGTGTAATTTTCCCACTGTGCATGAGGCCGTGGCCTGTGTGATCCAAACCATTCAGCTCGGCGTACCGGTTGCTCGGGTCGAGCTGATGAATGCTGACGCTGTGCGTGCGGGTAATTTATACAGCAAGCTCACTTTGCGCGAAACACCTCTGTTGCTATTTGAATTTCACGGCAGCGAGGCTAGCGTCAAAGAGCAAGCGCAAACTGTTCAAGAACTTGCCAAGGATTGCGGTGGTATGGATTTTGAGTGGGCGGAACGTCCTGAGGATCGCAATCGTTTGTGGACTGCGCGTCACAATGCCTATTTTGCGGGCTTGCAATTGCGTCCAGGTTGCAAGGCGAGTACGACCGATGTCTGTGTACCGATTTCACGTCTTGCCGAATGTATTGATGCGGCAACGGATGCTTTGTCCAAGGTAAGCTTTCCCAGCACGATCGTGGGACATGTGGGCGACGGTAATTTTCATGTTCTGATGTTGTTGGATCCCAACAGTGAAAGTGAGTGGCAAGAGTCAGAGCGCCTGAATTACCAACTCGTCACACAAGCGATTGATGCAGACGGTACCTGTACAGGTGAACACGGGATTGGCTTGCACAAAAAGCAATTTATGCCGCGTGAGCACGGCGAGGATGCTCTAGACCTCATGCGCTTGCTGAAACAGTCTTTTGACCCTAAAAATATCCTTAATCCAGGAAAGGTACTTGACCCAAGGATTTAGGCCAGACATCGGGTAAGTCCCGTCCTGCGCAAAAGTGTCTTCCGCGCTATCGTTTGACCTATGAATGCGATCATCGATACAGGCTTAGCCCCTTTAGTTGTGCCACCCAAAGAAGAGGTGGTGCTCGCACTGCGTGCTGCGGTTCCTCCGCATTGTGTGCTCAGTCGCGAGGAAGAT
Organism: Burkholderiaceae bacterium; assembly: GCA_023653055.1. Classification (GTDB taxonomy): domain Bacteria; phylum Pseudomonadota; class Gammaproteobacteria; order Burkholderiales; family Burkholderiaceae_B; genus Zwartia. The sequence continues at coordinate 18,169 of JAMNXR010000013.1, forward strand.
ACGCGACCGTACGAGTGTGACGGCTTATCCCTCTATCGGTCCTTGCCCATGGCCGTGGTGTTGCCTGAGACTGAGGCACAAATTCAAAATATCTTAAAGGTGTGCAAGCGACTCAATGTGCCTGTTGTCGCACGTGGGGCGGGTACAGGCCTTTCTGGTGGTGCGATGCCGCACGCCCAAGGCGTTTTGCTTGGCTTGGCAAAGTTTAATCAGATCAAGCATATTGATGCCGTCGCCGCAATTGCTGTAGTGCAACCGGGCGTGCGCAATTTGGCAGTCTCTGAGGCTGCAGCGCCCTTTGGTTTGTACTACGCTCCCGACCCCTCTAGTCAGATCGCCTGCACGATTGGCGGCAACGTTGCGGAAAACTCTGGCGGCGTACATTGTCTTAAATACGGTCTCACAATCCATAACGTCCTCAAGGTGCGAATGGTCACAATTGACGGTGACATTGTGGAGCTTGGTTCTCTCGCACCTGATTGTCCAGGCCCAGATTTATTGTCAGTCTTTGTCGGTTCCGAGGGCATGCTGGGTGTTGTCACCGAGGTGACCTTGAGACTGACTCCCAAGCCAGCCTTGGCGAGTGTCATCATGGCGAGTTTTGATGACGTTGAAAAAGCAAGTGATGCGGTGGGCAAAATTATTGGTGCGGGTATTATTCCTGCCGGACTCGAAATGATGGACAAGCAGGCGACGCAGATGGTGGAGCCTTTTGTAAAGGCCGGTTATGACATGAACGCTGAGGCAATTTTGCTGTGCGAGTCTGACGGCACGGTAGAAGAGGTTGCCGAAGAATTACATCGTATGGAGCAGGTGTTTCAGCGCGCAGGTGCCACGCGTCTGCAAGTCTCGACAAGTGAAGCTGAGCGATTGCGTTTTTGGGCAGGTCGCAAAAATGCCTTTCCCGCTGCAGGGCGCGTGTCACCTGATTACTACTGCATGGACGGCACGATCCCAAGACGTCGACTTGGGGATGTGCTCAAGGCCATTCAGGGTATGGAAACGCAATTCGGATTGCGTTGCGCAAACGTATTTCATGCGGGCGACGGCAATCTGCACCCATTGATTTTGTTTAACTCCAATATTACAGACGAAGTGCGTCGCGCTGAGGATTTTGGTGCAGCGATTCTCGAGTTGTGTGTCGAGGTCGGTGGAACCATCACAGGCGAGCATGGGGTAGGGATGGAGAAAATTAATCAGATGTGTGTGCAATTCAGTCGAGATGAGCTCGATGTATTCATGGCAGTCAAGCGCGCGTTTGATCCTGCGTGTCTGCTCAATCCCGAAAAAGTCATTCCAACCTTGGCGCGTTGTGCTGAGTACGGCAAAATGCATGTGCACGGCGGAGCGCTTGCTTTTCCGGATCTGCCGAGATTCTGACGTATGACTCAATACGAAATTTCACAGTTAATCGATCAGGTGCTTGCTGCGCGGGCCAGTTTCAAGCCTGTGCTCATTCGTGGCGGCGGTACAAAAGCTTTTTACGGCAATCCTTTCGATCGTGCGGGTGAGGCACCCGTCGTGCTAGACATGCGTAGTCTGAAAGGGATCGTCAACTATCACCCTTCAGAACTCGTGATCACGGCCTTAGCAGGTACACCTCTTCAGGAAATCGTAGAGACCTTGGATTCAGAAGGGCAAATGCTGGCATTTGATCCTCCTTCTTTTGGCGTTGAAGCCACGCTAGGGGGATGTGTGTCTGCAGGACTGTCCGGGCCGGGCCGCTTGGGCGGGGGACCTGTCAAAGACTACGTGCTGGGCGCTCACTTGTTAGATGCCCAAGGTCGTGTGTTGAAATTTGGTGGCGAGGTCATGAAAAATGTGGCCGGTTATGATGTTTCGCGTTTGTTGACTGGTGCGATGGGAATGTTTGGCGCATTGACGCAAGTGTCTGTCAAAGTTGCACCAAAACCTTTTGAGGTGTGCACACTTGAGTGGGCATTAGATGAGGCGGCAGCCTTGTCACAATCCTTGAGCTGGCGCGCAAAACCTCTACCGATTTCAGCAACGTCTTGGGAGATCGTCGGCGGTGCAGGTCGCCTGCGCGCACGTCTAGCGGGTTCTGCTGCTGCGCTTTTATCCGCCCGGCAATCCCTGGGTGGAGAAGTGGTTGATCTTGCTGAAGCGACCAAATATTGGGTGGCACTTCGTGAACATGCGCTCGATTTTTTTGCAACACCTGTCCTGTGGAGAGTGGCATGTGCGCCAGGAACACCTGTGCTGGATCTGGGGCCAACGCTGACGGAGTGGGCGGGTGGTCAACGCTGGATTGCTGCCAATAGTGATCCTCTGCACATTCGCAATGTGGCTGAGCAGGCGGGTGGACACGCAACATTATTCAGACAATTGACAGATCAACCGTTGCCACCTGGAGGCGTTTTTCACCCTCTGAGTCAAGGAAATGAGACCATCGTCAGGCGGCTCAAATTGGAGTTTGATTCCAAGTCGGTCTTTAACCCTGGTCGTTTGATCGCTGGTATATAACGAGATAATCATGCAGACCAATTTGGCGCAGTGGGCACGTGAATCGAAGCTTGGTCAAGAGGCGGACGATATTTTGCGTCGTTGTGTGCATTGTGGTTTTTGCACCGCGACCTGTCCAACCTATCAAGTGCTGGGCGATGAGCTCGATGGCCCCAGAGGACGTATATATCTGATTAAAGAGGTCTTGGAGGGTAAGGAACCAACTCAGGCAACACAGCAGCACTTGGATCGTTGCTTGACGTGTCGTAACTGTGAGACGACTTGTCCCTCTGGCGTGGAATATGGTCACCTTGTGGATATCGGGCGGCAGATCGTAGAGGAAAAAGTGAAGCGGCCTTTGGGTCAGCGTGTGCAACGTGCGCTTTTGCGTGAAGGTCTGACCTCGCGTTTTTTTGCGCCCGCTTATAAGCTTGGGCAATCCTTTCGCGAGTGGTTACCCGAAACGTTACAGCGAAAAGTGATTGCGCCACGTCCGGTTGGTCAACGTCCCGTGACCTCGGGCCATGCACAGCAGGTATTATTATTGTCCGGCTGTGTCCAGCCGACGATGATGCCCTCGATTGATGCAGCGACGGTTCGGGTATTGGATCGTCTTGGCATCGGCACACAAGTTGTGGCGGGTGCGGGCTGTTGTGGTGCCTTGAGCTTTCATCTGGATGATCAGGAACGCGCGCGCGCTCAGATGCGTTTAAATATCGACGCATGGTTGCCATATGTCGAGTCTGGCAAGATCAAAGCGATTGTGATGAATGCGACTGGTTGTGGCGCGATGGTGGCGGAGTATGCCCATCATTTGCGTGATGATCCTGTTTATTTACCCAAAGCTGAAAAAATTGTTTCATTTGTACGTGATATTGCGCAGGTGGTCGCACCCCATGCACAAGAACTCGTTGGACATATTGATGCAACCAAGCTTCCCAAACGGCCGGTTTTTCATCCTCCGTGTACCTTGCAACACTGGCAAGGTTTACGTCCTGAGAGTGAGCAGCTTTTGACGGCACTCGGGATGTCGTTGCAAACTTTTAATGAAAGCCATCTGTGCTGTGGCTCAGGGGGGGCTTACTCTGTTTTACAGCCCGAGATTTCGGCTGCCTTACGTGATCGTAAGCTCGAGCAACTCAATGCCGCCGAGCCGGACATGATGTTGTCGTCAAACATCGGTTGTATTGGTCATTTGCAAAGTGGTACTGACACGCCTGTGCGACATTGGATCGAAGCTGTCGATGCCGCACTCAAAGGTTGATTGTGATGGCGCGGTGGTTTGCGTATGACGTTTCACTTTACAGCGGATGAGATGCGTCCTTGCTTAGCAGGGATAGGCATCTTTTAGCGCAAAAATCAAAATAATTGAAATCTCATCTGTGGGCTTAAAGTTATTTTTTGCAATGAATTTTGCAAGCACGATATTTGTGAGATCACCGGTCATTTGCAGGTCACCCGGCGGGCAAAATATCATGGGTATTTTTTGTGTCTTGTTGTAAACATTTGCAAAGGTAACGCCTTGCCCCATGCCAGCGGTGTAGGTATTGAGCATCTCCTTTTTAATCGGATCCCGTTGCCACTCCCGATATTGAGTGAGCGTGAGCCCTGAGGCAGAGGCCGTTCCTATTAACGCACTCAGGCAAAGAAATGTCAGAGCAAGAAGGTGACGTATCTGCGTGTTCATGCATGTGATCCTGTTTCGATAAGGGCGAGTAATTGTTTAACTTCTTCTTGTGTCGTGTCCCAACGGCAGACAAAACGCGCAAGCTCTGGACCTCTTCGGTAAAAGAGTACGCCTTGATTTGCGAGTCGATCAAGGGCTGTTACAGACATTTCGACAAAGAGTTCATTGGCTTGCACAGGCGCGATCAGTCGTGCTGCAGGAATCCTGTTAATCCCTTGAGCAAGTTGTTGCGCAGCGGCGTTTGACTGTCTAGCTAAGCGCAGCCAAAGATCATTTTCAACATAGGCCAAAATCTGAGCGGAGGCAAATCGCATTTTTGACCAAATCATGCCACCTCGACGAAGATGAAAGTCAATCTTGTCGGCGATATCAGGATTAAACACGACGATTGCATCGCTGAGTAAGCCACCGTTCTTGGTGACACCAAGCGAAAGAATATCGACACCTGCTTTCCACGTCATTTCTGCTGGGCTACAGCCCAGATGCGCGAGTGCATTAGCAAAGCGTGCACCATCCATGTGGACGCTTAGTTTTCGTGCGTGAGCGAGGGCACTGAGCTGGCTGATTTCCTCAGTGCTGTAAACAGCACCCAGGTCGGTGGCTTGAACGAGATTGAGTGCAACAGGCTGGCTCTTGTGCGCTTGTCCAAAGCCTGCGACAGTTAAGTTTTTTTCAAGAGAGACTGGGCAAACTTTTCCATCTATTCCATCGATAGGTGAGACTTTGAGGCCCCCGCCAAAGAAACCGACAGCGTTGCATTCGGAAGTGTTGATATGGGCTTCTGGGCTGCAATAGACCGCACCAAAAGGTGTGCCGCAAGCGGCGAGCGCAAGCGCGTTTGCACCCGTGCCAGTAGGGATTGGAAAAACCCTCAGCTTGGACTCAAACACATCACTTAGTGTAGCGTTGAGATCTGAGGTCAGTGCATCTGCGCCATACCCTACTGCGCTACCTTGATTGGCACGTACAAGGGCTTCGATGATTTCTGGTGCAGCACTGCCGCAGTTATCGCTTCTAAATTCGAGGGTCTGGTGATTCATATGGGTTAGGGGTTGCGCTCAGCGCTCAGTCATATTTGCCAACGTAACATAAACGCTGTTTATTAAAAGCATGAATAAAAAAACGGTTATGTAATTAACATAACCGTTTTTAGAAAGACACTGCGGCTCTACACAGCTGCAGTTTGTAAAAATTACTACTTAATCAAAAGCAATGGGAAATTAGGCTGTAGTGACTGCAGCTTCGGCAGCAGCAGCAGCTTTAGCTTCTTCTTTAGCAGCTTTTGCAGCAGCACGCTTCTCTGTTGTAAATTTGTATGCATCAGACATGTGATCCCAGAGGAACTTGTCTGACACTGACTTGGAGAAAGAGTCAGCACAAACGAGAAGCAAACCGATAGGACCCAATGCTGCACGGGCGCCAAGACCGATCACTGAGTGAGCGGCACCGTTGACAAACTTGCCGTCTAAAAGAAGGCTAGCGCCGGGCAAGATTGTCTCGCCAAATATTTTGGCACCATTGGCCAAAACGTTTGATGCATTTGATTGCTGAACAGTATTTAGATTTTCTGTCATGATGGTATCTCCAGTGTTGGCCAAAAGGCTACTGGGTGAATACCCAGCTCACTTAAAATTATTGCACTTTTTCAATTGATCGACAATCAAATTTCTGTCAATTACGCACAAAAGGGTGGGTTTTTTGCCAATGCCGAGCAATATCGATACGTCGACAGACCCAAACGCGGTCGTGACGGGCGATGTGATCAAGAAAGCGTTGCAAGCCGATCAGTCGGCCAGGGCGTCCCAAAAGACGGCAGTGCATACCGATAGAAAGCATTTTGGGGCTATCTTCACCCTCTGCGTACAGCACGTCAAAGCTATCTCTTAAATACTCAAAAAAATGCTGTCCAGTGTTGAAGCCCTGAGGTGTGGCAAAGCGCATATCGTTCGTGTCTAACGTGTAAGGCACCACTAAATGAGGAACGGTTGAGCCATCACTTTTGGTGACTTGCGTCCAAAAGGGCAAATCATCACCGTAATAGTCACTGTCGTACTCGTAGCCGCCGTGCTCGACCACCAATTTTCGGGTGTTGGGGCTGTCTCGGCCTGTGTACCAACCTAAAGGCCATTGGCCTTTAGTCAGGTCTTTGATGATGCGCGTAGCGGCCTCTAAATGCGCACGTTCTGTGTCTATATCTGTGTTTTGGTAATGCAGCCAGCGCAGTCCATGACAAGCAATTTCATGCCCTTGCTCGACCAATGCTGCCGTCAGCTCAGGATGACGTTTGAGTGCGACTGCGACGCCAAAGACAGTTAATGGCAGCTTTCTTCGTTCAAATTCTTTCAAAATACGCCAAACGCCTACTCGAGAGCCGTATTCATAAATGGACTCCATACTCATGTGTCGGGCTGGAAAGCTCTCAGCCCCCACGATTTCCGATAAAAATCGCTCGGAGCCTGTGTCGCCATCAAGAACGTTGTTTTCAGCCCCTTCCTCATAGTTCAGCACAAACTGAACGGCGATCTTGGCGCGTCCAGGCCAGTTCGCTTGAGGAGGGGTCGGGCCGTAACCGATCAAGTCGCGGGGATACAGATTGGATGACTCAGATTCAAAGGCTGATGTGGGCTTCATCAATAAATCTCAATATATCGTGTTTTGTTATGGTTGGGAGGTGCTGTTTGACAGATAATATATCTTAAGCCGCATGCTGCGGTATCGCGATTGAAATACCTTAAAAATCGCCATTTTATTGGTGAGTCATCAGTTAAAATGCTTTTCTTTTTTATAATAATTGCGCGTGTTTAAGAGGAAGCGATTAGATGGCTGGAAGTCTGCTAGTCAGCGGTAACCCTCAACATTACAAGGCAATCGGCGAGGGCGGTCAGCCCGTCTATTCAGTCGCCTTTCAATTGCGTGAGGCCATTCGTTTAAAAGCTGGAGCCACAACCGCTAATTGTTTGGCGATTCCACAGTCTAATCAACACGGCAGTATGGTGGATTGGTATGCCCCATTTGCCGGTGATGTTGTGCCTTGGTCTGCGGCAACGACTGCAGAACGTGAACATGCCTTATCCAAGTTAGATGCGGCGCATCGCACCCTTGAACGTGCCATCGCACAGATGAGTCAGACGCACGCGCGCAACTCCCAAGCTGATCGGGAAAAAAATACCGTCCTTCCTCTCATGAGTAAGGTGTTTCATTTTCCTGACACCAATTTTATTTATCTGGTCAATGGCGAACCTGTGATCGCTTTTTGGGGCTTTCATTCGGAGGGCTCGACGCTTCCAGCAGATCCATTTACACATTTGCGCTCAGTTGTGAGTACGAGTTCCACTGCGGCGGCTCCCCAAGCGGCGCCCGAGCAGAGAGCATGGTGGTGGTGGCTATTGCTTTTGCTTTTAGTGCTATTGCTGTTGTTCTTTTTACTTCGCGCATGTGCGCCAAGTGTGTTGCCCGTTGCGATTCAGCCAACACCTGCTGTCATACCTGATGGTCAGTTAGGATCTCCGGTGACAACCAGTACGCCATTGCTTCCTGGCGCACCGACAACGCCATTGACGAATGCAAAGCCAGACAGTTTGATCGATCGAGGCACTTCGTTTTTAAGTCGTTGGTGGCCTGGGTCGGGTGCGGGCACTAGCCTTGTTAGTCCCGATGCGGTATCAGGAAATGCTGTGGTGGATTCCTCCGCAGCGCCAACGAGTCCGACTAATGAGTCGCCTACAGGTGCCACAGCAGAGCCGCCTGCAGACGCAACCGGACAAACGGCAGGTCAAGTGCCTGGACAAAATCCAGCTGATGTTGCGACGCCTACAGGCAACGCACCTCCAATTAACCCAACGGCTTCTGCGCAACCGGTTTCACCTGTTACGCCATCCGCGGGGGATGTTCGCAATCCTGCGGATCAATCAGGCTCTCAGCAGGGGCGTCCGTTGACGATTCCGCCTCAAGCCTCCAATTCTGGCAACACTGGATTTTTGGATGGCTCTTGGACCGCAGGTGCGGGTATTCAAGACGCGAAAACCGGCAAACCCTTGCGGATGGAATATGACTTCAGTCAGGGCAATGGTCAAGGCAAGGTCACGATCAAACGCGCCGATGGTTCTCAATGTGTAGGCGCAGTGTCTGCACAAATGCAAAGTAAAAACTTACAAATCAGTGACCGAGGTGTGGCCAAGTGTTCGGACGGCGGAACCATCGCGCTGCCCAAAGTCACTTGTACACCCCAAGCGGATGGTCGTGCCGACTGTCTAGGTCGCTACGAAAACGGCACGACTTTTCCTGTGTCGATGCGACACGCTCCAAAATAGCAGGACGCAATATTATGCTGCCAGATATTCATTCATACGAAGATCAAACGACGCTCATCATGGGGAGTGGCGTTCAGTTTTTGGACTTTGCTGCAACCTTTGTTGTAAAGGGTCAGTCCGGTGAGTTTGCAAAAATGGGCGAAGCGGGTCCGCTTGGTCGACTCGAAGAGGACGTCAGAACGGGCAAACTCCATTTTTCCTTTGATGAAAAAAAGACACCTATCCAGTCGCGGTTTGATGTCAGCTTAGATCAGTCGCTCAAGTTGTTTGCAGAAACATGGGTACCCGTGCCTTATTTTCGATTTAGTCCGCCTGCACGATTCGAAGAAGGCCCGTCGAATTGGGCGCGCATGCGTGTCACTGAAGTCAAGTCTGGTTCTGATCCAGATGGCAATACCCATCGCATTACGTTTGCTTTTGATACCAAGGTGGTACCTGGCCGAACCGATACATCCTATATGGGCCCCTCCGTTGATGACGTCAAAGCGGGTACAAGTTTTGCATTTGCACACCGCGCCCATGAAATGGGTTGGTTTCTAGATCAGCAATGGATCGATAGTTGGTTGAGAGAGCTTTATACAGAGCTTGCACGGCCTAGACTCAAAAAGGATGCAGAAGATATTCGCCTCGAGCTTGCAGACTTGCACCACCAGGCGCATTACTTAAATCTTTTGCATTTGGTCGGTACCCAGTTGTCTCTGCCTGAGATTAAGGTCATTTCAAATGCAAAGAATGATCTTTACAAGCCCATTCCTGTCGATCTCGTGTTGGATATTGGTAATTCCCGTAGTTGCGGTATTTTGATCGAAGATCACCCTCAAGAAAGCGACGGCCTGCGCCGGCGTTATGAGCTGGAGCTGCGTGACCTGACCAAACCTGAGAATGTGTATGGCGAGCCTTTTGAAAGCCGAATAGAGTTTTCACAGGCTTCTTTTGGCAAAGATCATTTTTCAGTGCAGAGCGGCCGAAGTGATGCGTTTTTGTGGCCGACGATTGCGAGAGTTGGTCATGAGGCAGGTCGACTCGCCAGTCTCCGCAGGGGAACGGAAGGGGCCACTGGACTGTCAAGTCCCAAGCGCTATTTATGGGATCAGGAAAGTTTTGAACCTGGCTGGAGGTTCAATACGTCCTATGTCAAGACTGAAACAGAGCCGCATGCGACTGCTGCGCCTGTGTCGCGTCTGATTAACGAGATGGGTGAGGCGCTTTATACCCTTGATCCCGATGATCGGATGCCCGTGTTTCATCCCCATTATTCGCGCAGCTCGTTAATGACATTTATGTTGAGTGAGGTGTTGGCGCAAGCGCTCGCTCAGATCAACAGTCCTGCGCAGCGATTACGTCAAAGTCATGCGCGTGTTCCCAGACACTTACGCTCGATTATTTTGACTGTGCCTCCTGCGATGCCGCAGCCTGAACGAAAGATTTTCGAAACCAGGATGAAACAAGCCATCGGCCTGATTTGGAAAAGTTTAGGCTGGCACCCAGAAGACGCCGGCATGGACACGGAGGAGGATCGCGCTTTAGCGTTTCCTGCTTTCCCTGACGTCCATGTTCAGTGGGACGAGGCAACCTGCGGGCAAGTGGTCTATGTGTTTAGTGAAACGCACAATAACTTTGGCGGTCGCCCCGAAGAGTTTTTTGCTGCGCTGGCAAGACCGGATCAGCCACCTCGAAATGGATCGACCGACCCCTATGTGTCGATTGCTACCATCGACATTGGCGGTGGAACCACTGACTTGGTCATCAATGAGTACTCTTTGGATAAAGGGGTCGACAACTCAGGTCGTGAGGTGGGCGGCAGTGCCTACATCATTCCCGAACAACGTTTTCGTGACGGTTTCAAAATTGCCGGTGACGATATTGTCCTTGATGTGATTCGTCTGGTCGTTTTGCCTTCACTTGCAACCGCGTTCAAGACGGCTGGCATCGCCGAACCTGATGCGTTAGTGTCCAAGCTCATGGGCAGCGAGTCACTCGATGCGCACGTTGCTGTTCTCAGGCAGCAGTTGACCTTGCAAGTGCTGTATCCCGCTGCGCTGCGTGTCATCAAGGACTATGAAAAATACGACCCACTTGATCCAGGTAACCTCGGTGTGGTTACATTATCTGAGTTGTTGAGTGATGCGGGTCAACCGACAGCGGATGTATTGGAGTACGTCAATACGGCTGTCCAGCGCCAGGGCGGAGCGGCAGCGATCGGCTTTAGTTTGATGGATGTCGGGATCAACATTAATTTGCGCCGTTTGCACGAACAGTTCATTCGGGGTGAGCTCAATATTTGCAAGACGCTTAAAGCGCTGTCCGAAGTCGTCTATGCCTATCAGCCTGATGTGTTGCTATTGACAGGACGTCCCTCGCGTATGCCGGGCGTCATGGCCTACGTCAGATCATTACTCGCTGTGCCTGCAGCCAGAATTTTACCGATGCACCAGTATCGAACAGGTCCATGGTACCCATTTCACAAGAACGGACGCATTGATGATCCTAAAAGTACGGCCGCAGTTGGCGCCATGCTTTGCCTGTTGAGTCGTAGCTTGCGATTACCAAATTTCTTTTTTCGTTCGGCTGTGTTTAAGCCCTATTCGACGCTACGCTTTATCGGCATGATTGATAACAACAACGCGATCAAAAATTCCAACGTCTTTTACAGAGATATTGATCTCGATAATGAAGACTATGAATTTCCCGATACAACATTTGAAATGCGGGGATCCATGCGATTGGGCTTTAGGCAACTCGAAACAGATCGGTGGCCAGCTTCACCTCTTTATACGCTGACGGTCGATGATCGCGATTTGCGTGAGAAGCTTGCTTCAAAAGGTGTCGTACTCAAAGTATCCTTGCGTCGCAGCGAGCGTGCGGGTGCAGAAAGTTTTGAGCTTGCTTCGGTTGAAGGGGGCTCAAAGAGCAAAGTTAAATTCAGACTCAACACGATGATTGATGCGGGCTTGGGTGATTCTCAGTATTGGCTCGACAGCGGCAGCGTGAGGTAAGCACCATGACAGATTTAACAGAAAAACTATCCCAAGGCTGGCAGACAATTCGTGATGAGTCCGGCCAAGCGATTGAGTGGATCGGACGCGTGCGAGGCAATGCCCGAAGTGTCGATAACGAAGCCGACAGCCTTATCACAAAGTTGCGGCGTGTGCGCAATCAAGCCAAGAGCTTAGCGCTTGCTTCGCGTTTACCTTCTACGGTAGGTTTTTTTGGTCTTTCTCAAGCAGGCAAATCCTATTTGATTTCTGCTTTGGCTGCAGGTGCGGATGGCAAGCTTGAAACAGAGGTCGATGGCAAGCGTCTCGATTTTCTGAGTCATATCAATCCACCGGGTGGCGGTAAGGAAGCAACCGGTTTAGTCACGCGTTTTAGTTTTAAAGCAAAGCAGGGGCCAGCAGGCTTCCCTCTTGAGCTGAAATTATTTGATGAAATTGAATTGGTCAAAATCATGTCCAACTCATATTTCAACGATTTTAATTTTGAAAAGATTGGCGATCCCGTCGATCTCAATGGTGCGAGACAACAACTGGTTGAGCTTGAATCCAGACGTCAGGCTCAGCGTGTTTCAGGTGTCACCGAAGACGACATGGTGTCGCTTTGGGATTATTTGCGTGAAAGCTATGCGTCCTCTATTCGTGGGCTGGAAGCTGATTTTTTACCGCGCGCAGTTGGGCTTGCGCCTTATCTTTCTTTAGCGGATCGTGCACTGCTATTTTCATGTTTGTGGCGCCAGTCGCCTGCATTAACCCAAACATTTTTGATGCTCTCGCAGACCTTGGCGACGCTTGGCTATCCTTCGCGCGTCTACGCGCCCATTGATGCGGTCGTGCGTCCAACGGGTCCAGGTGGCGCACTTTCACAAGCCGACAGCATCATGAACGTCGATATGTTGGAGCGTTTAGGCCACGCAGAAGACTTGCCGATTGATGTGCTGCCGCTATGCGATGGAAAAGTCGGTGCTGCACAACACTTGACGATGGCGCAGTTAGCTGCGCTGACAGCTGAGTTGATCTTTCCTCTCATCAATGTGCCACATCAAAAGATTTTTGAAGAAGTCGATCTATTAGATTTTCCTGGTTATCGCGGACGTTTGGGTCTGGATAATCTCGTTGATATCGCGTCGGCGCAAGGCAAGGAAAAGTCAGGTAATCCTGTTGCGCAATTGTTATTGCGAGGCAAAGTAGCGTATTTGTTTGAACGTTATACCGACACTCAGGAAATGAATGTGTTGGTAGTGTGTACAGCCTCACATAAACAATCAGATGTGACAGAGGTGGGGCCTGTTCTAACAGAGTGGATTCGCAAGACGCAAGGTGCGACGTCAGCAGAGCGCGCGAAGCGCTTGCCTGGTCTGATTTGGGCCGTCACGATGTTTGACATCAAGATCGCGGACTCGCTGAACAAAGACGAGGATATGCTGCACACCGTCTGGAACAATTTGGTCAAAATGACCATGCTTGAGCGTTTTGGTAGTTTTGATTGGATGCAAGACTGGGCGAGTGGTGCTGCTTTTAACAATACATTCCTAGTGCGTAAGCCACGCATGCCTGTCGCATTTTTAGAAATGGAAAATGGTCAGGAAAAAGGGGTGAACGGATCCTCTGCGCACCAATTGGCGTTGATGGAGACCGTTTTTGATCGGGCTGAGTTAATTCAAAGCCATGTGTCTGAGCCGGCCGCAGCATGGCAAGCCATGATGGCACTCAATGATGGTGGAATTGAGCGTCTGAGCCAATACTTATCCAAAGTTTCCGTGCGTCGAGTGAAGTTGGAGCGTATCGCTGAGCAAATGGATGCGGTGCTACATGACTTGACGAGTAATCGCCTGGGTCGTTGGTTTCATCAGGATGGAATGGGTGAGATAGAGGCCAAGCGAAAAATCGCCCAACACGTGGTGACAGCGCTCAAGCCGCGTATTCCGCTGCTTGCTGAGTTTCAAGAGAAATTACGCCTGTCCGACGCTGTGCTGCAAGGCTTGTATATGGGCGCTGACAGTTCGGTTCAATCTGCGGAGTCCATAGAGAATACCGAATCACCCGGTGCGCTTAATCTAGGCGATGATATTTTTGGTCTCGACGATGCGCTGGATATTTTTGGTGATCAGAAAAAGTCTGGTACTTCGCCTGCTGCAAATACAAAACTCGCATTGAGTACTGACGCTCGCTTTGCACAAGCCGTTTTACGTGAGTGGATTGAGCACTTGCGTAACATGCCCAGTCAAACGACGATGTTGAGTTATTTTGGCTTATCTAAAGAAGCGACAGAAATGTTGTGCGACGAGCTGATTACCTCCGCTACGCGCTTGGATGTGCAAAAACAGTTAATGGGTGCGTTAAGTGGTGCTGAGCAAGTGGGGACGAAACGAGAGCGCCTGGTCGATCGTCAAGTGTTAGCCGCTAAAACGCTGTTGGGTGATTTTGTGGCGTGGTTAGGCTACATCAACGTACCACTAGAGGCCCGCCCAGACAGTCGCATCAATGTTGGGCATAAACTTTTTGAGCATCCCGTTTCGATTCCGAAAGGAACGCTCCCCGCGATTGGAAACGAGGCGATTGACCATACGCGTATTTACATGGGTGATTGGCTTGTAGGCTTTGCGCAATTGGTTCTCGATAACGCAGGCCATGATGGTGGGCGTGAAATAAAACCGGAACAAAACGCGGACCTAGGATCCATCATCGCCAAATTAAATGCAGCAAAAGTGAATCCCGAACAATGAAAAAGATTAGACCAGAATTAAAACCCGCTGCGAGTGGACGCCCAGGTATCGGAATTTTAGTGGCTACAAACTGGGAGCGCGATAGCCTCGAGTTTGGTGCAGGTGCGGAATTATGCGTTCAGCGTAATCAAGATCACCGCTATTTGGGTGAGCACGGACAATGGACGGCTAATCAGACGTGGCATCAGGTCAGTTTATCCGAAGAGCAAGTCGATACTTCAGTGGTGTTGGCGTTAGATGCGCGCTTGGTTGATCCGTTGGTTGAAAATCCGCAGATGACTTATCAACTTCAGCTTCGTATAGGCGCTGAGGAAGCAATTGGGGTGTTGCGTATTCGTGAGGGTGTGCTGTCTTCTCGTGCGGCAGGTCAGAGTGCAGACCCTGTGATACATGTTGCAGATACACAGCGTGCAGCGACGATCAGTCCTCTTGTCTCTCCCGAAACAGAGCCCGTTGAGCCAGCGCCCGCGCCTGTGATTGAGCCTCGTCAACCTCAATCAAAAACCGGATTGTGGATCGCATTGATTTCTGGATTGGTACTTGTGGTTGCAGGATTTTTTGCTTGGAAATTTTTTGGATCAACCGCTCAACCCGTTGTGACTTCCACGACACCTGTTGCGGTCATCGCGACGCCTCCTGAAGCACCCGCAGAGCCGGTTCCCTGCAGTAAGGAGACATTGACGGCCTCAAAGGATGATTTGTTATTTATTCAAACTTGTCTCAAAACGAATCCTGACTCCAATCAAGTGTTAACGGTGATCGCGACAGCCAAAGAAGCTAAACGGTGTGATGTCGTGCAACGCCTCTATGCCTTTAAAGGACAGTCTGGCGATGCCAAGGTTGCACTTGCGTATGCGCGCGAGTTTGATCCTGCTACTTTTGTTGCGGGCTGTTTACAGTCTGCGGATAAAGAAACGGCCATCTACTGGTATGAGTTGGTGTTATCGAAAGAGCCTGACAATACCGACGTGAAAACACGTCTTGAAGCCCTAAGGAAATAAGATGCAGATCAAGAATAGTTTTTCATTTTTCCTTGTTGTGTCGAGTTTGTTCTTGGCCCCTCTTAGCTACGGTCAAGTGGCAAATAACAAGCCACTTTTGCAGGAAGGTAAAAAGACCTTGTATCAACGCGTCCTCACCACGCCCACTTGCAAACTCTATGCCAAGCCAGGTGACCAGAGCGGTGCAGCGCAAGAAGCCTTTAGTCGTTATTACGTGTATCAGCGTCAGGAAAATGCAGGAAAAAAATGGATTGAGGTCGGTGTCGATACTGTCGGTAAAAAAATAGGCTGGTTAGATGCCGCGTGTGCTGTAGAGTGGAAAATGCAAATGTCCTTGGCATTTACGAATCCCGCCAACCGCACGCTTTCACTCTTTTTTAAAGATCGTGAGAGCATTGAAAAAATTCTAGATGCCTCTGATCCCGCCGCGGCATATGCACCAATTTTAGATAGCATGACAAAGGTTGGGCGCAATCCCCAGGTAGTTGCACGTGAGCCTGAGCTGTATGTGGATTTCCGTAAAAACTTTTACTTGCTACCGATTTTGCAAGCGGAAGAGGTGATGAGTGATGGGGGCTTTAACGTTCGTTTGCTTGAAGTGGCATCCGTGAGTCGTCAGGACCCTGCTGCCGACCCAGCTGTGAGCCCACAAGCGGTGCAAAGTTCAATCAAAGCGTTTAGCGCCGGTGTCGTATTTGTCATGGACTCGACGCTGTCAATGGATCCATATATTGAACGCATGCGTGCGGTGATGAGAAACATCTATGCGCGTATGGAAAAGGAAAAAATTGACGATAAGGTTAAGTTTGGATTGGTCGCTTTTCGTTCTGCACTTTCAGCCGTGCCGGCCATTGAATACAACACACGTATTTATGCCGATCCAACACAAGTCAAAAACGGTGCAGATTTTTTTGAAAAAATTAAAGATTTAAAAGCCACGAAAATCTCAACACCAAAGTTTGATGAAGATCCTTATGCAGGCGTAAAAGAAGCCCTTGAAAAAATTAATTGGAATGAGTTTGGTGCGAGATACATCGTATTGGTGACAGATGCAGGAGCGCTGGATGCGAATGATCCACTGTCGACCACAAAAATGGATGCTCAGGCTATCCGTGTCATCGCGAAGGAAAAGGGTGTTGCTTTATATGTCTTGCATCTCAAAACACCCGAAGGCGCAAAAAACCATCAGTCTGCCCAACGACAATACGACACGCTTGCTTTTAACTCGGTTGCGAACAGACCTCTTTATTATTCCGTCGATGCCGGACGCGTCAATGTCTTTGGAGAGACGATTGAAAGTCTCGGTCAGTCACTTGTGACACAAATCAAGCAGGCCTCCATGGGTGAAGTGGTCGCAGGGAGTGCATTGACCGCAGCCCAACCGACGCCTACACCTTCCACAGCACCTGCTACACCCCCGGCAGGCTCAACGGCTGCCGCCATTGCACGCGATTCGGCATTGCTGGGGCGTGCTATGCAGCTTGCTTACCTTGGTGGTGCAACCAACACCAAGGCACCTCCATTTTTCAAAGCGTGGATCAGTGATCGTGATCTGGTGAAGCAAAATATTCCTACTACTGAAGTCCGTGTTTTGTTGACCAAGGCCCAGCTCAGCGATCTGAGTACCGTGGTGACGCAAATTGTTGAGGCAGCGAATGCGTCGCTGGTGTCGCCTACTGATATGTTTGACCGGTTGCGTTCTGTTGCAGCGACGATGGGGCGTGACCCGAATGACTTGCGTCAAGGCAATGCACAAAAGCTCGGTCAAATGGGCGTGTTGGGTGAGTATCTTGACGGATTGCCATATAAAAGTGACGTGTTGGGTCTAGATGAAGAGGGCTGGAAAGCGATGTCTGTTGCTGCACAGACCCAATTCATGATGCGCCTCAATACAAAGCTAAGGCAGTATCAAAGCTTTAATGCGGATACAGGCTCTTGGGTCTCTTTGGCAAAAGGCAGTGATCCAAGCGAAGCTGTTTATCCTGTTCCCTTAGAGTCGTTGCCTTAGCGTGAGTGCCCCCGTCCTCGATATCGTTGATATGGAAGTTGCGCGAGGACGCGTGGGCGAGGCCTATGCGGTGGCACTTTCTGCGTGTCGACTCAATGCGGGCGATGTCGCTGCAATCGTGGGGCCAAGTGGCTGTGGAAAAAGTACGCTGCTTGAAGCCATTGGTTTAATACTCGAGCCTCAATCAGTGGCACGACATCACCTGGGTTCTGCTGATCTGACGGAGGATTTGCAGCTGACCCCCTCGGAACGTGAAACTCGCTGGGCAAGATTACGTCAGCACGCCTTGGGTTTTGTGCCTCAAAGTGGTGGCTTGTTACCGTTTTTAAATGTCTTGCAAAACATTGAGCTTCCAAGGAAGTTGGTCGGATTGCAGGGCAGAGATCCTTTACTGGAACAGGTCATTGGGCGACTTCGATTAGAGCCGTTGCTTGATCGTATGCCTGCGCAACTTTCTATTGGAGAGCGTCAGCGGGTCTCTTTTGTTCGATCCATTGCACATCGCCCCGGATTATTGCTAGCAGATGAGCCAACTGCTGCGCTTGATCCAATACTGGCCAAGGAACTATTTACATTAATCGTTGAGATTGCCCGCGAACTCAGTATTGGTGCACTGATCGTGACGCACGAATGGTCACTTGTGGCGGATGTGGGCATCAGGCAGATTGTAGGTACTGTGTGCGCACAAAGACGGACGGTTTTTGATGAGCGCCACTAAACACCGTAAAACGTATTCAGCACCTCCTTTAAAGGTGCTGTTTTCGCTTGGCTTGAGCGACTTGATCCACGACCGGAAAGTGTCCATTTGCATCATGGCCTCGATTGTGGCCGTAGTGGCCCCTTTGTTATTGTTATTTGGTTTGAAGTTTGGCATTGTTAGTCAGTTGCGTGCGGAGTTGCTTTCTGATCCTCGTAATCTTGAAATACGGATGCTTGCGAGCGCAAAACTTGAGCCTTCCTGGTTTGAAAAAATGCGTATGGCTGAAGGTGTGGGATTTGTTATGCCGTTGACGCGTTCGCTCAATACGATTGCCGATCTTTATGTCGATAGTCGACGCTATGCAGAAAATGTCGAGTTGATCCCCACTGCTATCAACGATCCTCTTTTAGCCGGCGTCACGTTGCCTCAAGCTAGGGATGAGGTCGTACTGTCGTCTTCAGCCGCCGCCCGGCTCGGCGTCAAACAAGATGAAAGGGTGCAACTCAGAGTCACGCGCTTACATGAAAACCGTATTGAGCGCGCGCAGGTTGATGTGCGTGTGTTGGCAATCTTGCCTTCAACAGCATTTGCCCGTCCCGCAGTTTTTTTGACCTTACCCCTTCTTATTGAAATTGAAGACTTTCGCGATGGCTTTTACGTTTCTGGTTTTGGCGTTGAAACGGGTTCTACCAGTCAGGCGCGCACGCATTTTGCGCGAGCGAGAATGTATGCCGACAAGATAGAAAATGTTGAAGCGCTTGCGAACCGCATGTCAGCAGAAGGGATCGAGACCTCAAGCCGGCTTGCAGAAATTAAGTCCGTACAGTCTATTGATAAGGTGTTAGGGATTGTCTTCGGTGTGATTGCTTGGATCGCGTTATTGGGCTGTGCCGCATCGCTCATTGGTGCCTTAACGGCCAATATCGACCGCAAACGAAAAGATCTCGCACTCTTGCGCCTGATGGGTTACGGAAAACTGGCGATGCAGGCCTATGTCGTGATGCAGTCTGCTGTGCTAACGGTGACGGGTTTTGCTGTGGGCTGCGTGATGTATTTGGTGGGTAGCCAATTGTTTAATCAGATGCTGGGTGAGTATATGAAGGCCGATCGTTTTGTCTGCCGTCTTGAACCCATACATTTTGTAGTGGCACTTGCAGGCGCTCTGCTGTTGTCGATGGTGGTAGCGGGAGTGGGGGGTGTCGTGGTGACAAAAATTGAACCGGCGGAGAGTTTGCGTGATCTTTAGAAACCTTTTTAATCTGTTTTGTGCACTTGGTTTATCGTTTTTTAGTGCATTGGCTATTTCTGCGCCTTGGGAGGCACGTTTTTTTAATCCAAAGCCAACGGATAATGATGTGATCTTGCCGTTGCCCTGTGAGGGCTCCATTGTTTTTCGTCGTGTGCATGTTCCGCTCAGCAAGCCGCTGGATGACTTTGGGGTGACACTTGGTTCTGAAGGCACTGCGTTACGTTATTTGGAGCAGTCGCATCCCGCGCATATTTCCGGTAGTTTTACGACAGACAAGCCGAATCCCGGTCGTTACTATTTGATGGCAAAGTACGAGGTCACTGAGCTCCAGTATCAATCGGTGATGCAGGAGTCTTGCCTAAGACCTTCTGTCAAGCTGATGCTGCCCAAAGTCGAACTGAGTTGGTTCGAGGCGATGCAGTTTGGTGACAAGCTCAACATCTGGTTACGTGCGAATGCGCTCAAGAGCTTGCCTGTTGAGGATAAGGTTGCCGGTTTCGTGCGCTTACCGACCGAAGTGGAGTGGGAGTTTGCTGCGCGGGGGGGCAATAGCGTCTCTAGCACCGAGTTTCGCGAAGCAACGTTTCCAATGCCCGATGGCTTAAACAAATATGTGTGGTTTGCAGGATCGCAATCTGCAAACGGAAAGCTGCAGTTGGCTGGTCTGTTACAGCCTAATCCTCTTGGTTTGCACGATATGCTTGGGAATGCAGATGAAATGATGTTTGAGTCGTTTCGTCTAAACAAGCTTGATCGTTTTCATGGGCAAGCGGGTGGTTTTATTGTCCGAGGCGCTAACTATATGACGCCAGAGAGTGATATTCGTACGTCTTGGCGGCAAGAGCAAACGTACTACCGAGAGGCTTCACCCAACAAACAGAAGACCTCAGGCTTCAGACTCGTCGTCGTAGCGCCTTCTTTAACATCTACGGGTCGAAGCAAAGAGATTGAGCAGGGGTGGGCCGAACTCGGTGCGCGTGAGAATGCACCTAATGCGAGTGCGAATGCACAAGGTCCTGCTACGACGAGTACAGTCGAGCGACTCAGTAACCTCATGTCAGGATTAAAAGACGACAAGCTAAAAAAGGAACTAGAGACTTTGCGTACTGAGTTGCGTACTAGTAACCAAACGCGGGATGAACAGCGCGGCACTGCGATTCGTTCTGCATTACAGCAAGGCGCTTTTATGTGTGTGCTGCTTAGTCAAGAAGGTCGTTTTTATGATGGGCTCAAAAAACATTATGACGGATTGTGTTCTAAGGTCGAAACCCTCTCAAAAGAGGATCAAGCCAGTTGTTCGAAGATCAAGCCTAATGTAGATAGACGCAAGGCAGCGCAAGAACTCGCATTAGGTCTTTACTCAGACAGCATTGTTGAGGCGGGTGCGATCTATACCGTCCCAATGGTGTCACCGGAGGTCGTTGTGAAACGTCAGCAGTTTTTAGCAAGAAAAAGCGGCAATCTTGATGCGTTTCTCGATACGTATTGGGCGCATTTAGGGCAGTATCTGAAAGATCGGAAGATCACTCAGTCTGAGTGGCTATCCGCGTGTAAAAAAGTAACAGTTAACTAAGGAGAGGAAACGTGTTTGTACAATCAAGACTTAAATTGGTATCAACATTCATTGCATTATTAAGTTGTTTGTTCCTTGCAGGCTGTCAGAATATGGGGGGAAGTGATGTTGACCCCCGTTTGACGGAAGGTGAAAGCGCAAAGTTTTTTAGTAAATCAGGCGCACAAGCTTGTGCAGCGGGTGCGTTGACGGGTGTGCTGGCTTGCGCATTGACTAACTCTAGCAACAAGGCTGCCTGTATGGCGATTGCAGCTGTTGCAGGATGTGGTATCGGAGCTGGCGCTAACTATGCACTCGATCAACGTCGCGCGAAGTTTGCCAATAATGAGCAGCGAATTAATTCGTTCATTGAGGATGTACAGGCAGACAATAAAAAGTTGCAGACTCGTATGCAAAATATCAATGTTGTATTGCAAGAAAATCAGCGAACCTTGAGGACTCTGAAAGCTCAAGTGGCCGCCAAGCAGGTTGACCAAAAGAAGGCCAAAGCCGAACTCGATCGTATCAATGCAAACAAGGCATTTCTTGAAAAAGAATTAGCCAATATCAATACCCGTGTGGATGAGTATCAAGACATCATTGAAAAAGAGCGCGCAGTAGGTGCCGATGTGCGTCAATTGCAAGGTCAGCTTGATCAGCTGAGCCGCACACGTGATGCGATGAAAGGTCAACTCGATGTGGCCTACGGTTTAGCCTCTTCGATTAAAGTGACGGGTTAAAGGTGACATGATGAAACACATCTATAAAGCCATCACCGTTCTTGGGCTGACAGCCTTCCTGGGCGCTTGCACAATGGATAAGGCCGGTTGTGACCCTAAAGCGATGCGAGATGCAGGTTTATTAACCAAGATGAATTGCGATTTTTCTGGCTCCTATGATGCACGTTCGAAGGATAAGGAAGCTCAGCTTGCAGCAGAAAGACAAAATAATGTCTTGTTGCGTCAGGCCGTTGCTGACATGGAAAAGAAAAATGCTCTCGCGACTGCCGATGTCGCCAAGCGTCGCGCAGACGTGACGAATATCACCCGTAGTGTGGGGGCTTATCTTCGCTCAGTGCAGTCGAGCAATCCTTCCAATCAAGCATTGACGGAGCAAATCAATGTTGCGCGTGCTCGTTTGGATGCGCTTCAAAAAACACCTGTGACGTCAGGCACGACTAATGCGCAAGAACTACAAACGCGTATTCAGGCCGTTGAGGTTGAGGTGGAAAAGTTGCGTAAGCAATCCGCCATCTTGGAGTAGCGGAGTGAATCGAATTGTGCAGCGACACTTTTCCTACAGGTCCGTTCAGGACTTGGAGGCGCTGCACGATTCTTTTCTGCGTGTCTTGGGCGTGTCTGTTCCGCCGAGCGTGGCTGCGCTTTACGCTACGCCCAGGGTATCAACGGATGGTACGGTGCAATGGGATACATCGTTTGCGGGTCAGCCTACTCCTTATGCCGATTTGCCTGAGTCTGCGGCTACACATTTGCGTATCGTTTTGTTTGAGCGTTTGCGCGCGCTCGGTCAGTGCGCAGAGGCATATGCGGCTCAGCCTAACCAAGATCCTCACTTATTGAGAACACTGCGTGATGCGAGTGCAGATCCTCCAGTTGAGGCGATTTACTCAGTCGGTGGACAGCCTGTTTTATTGTTTTGGGATCGCGCCATCGTTGCTGACTCGCCTAGAAAGGTTTTAGCGGCTCCAATTATTCCTCTGGTTACTGCCAGTGCTTCTACGTTGCCACTCTGGAAGTGGCTGTTAGGTGGACTGCTTTTACTGTTGTTATTATTTTTTCTCTGGTGGTTTTGGTGTCCGCGCTCACCATTTAATCGCGTTGAGTTGCCCATTCAACCACCCGTGATTGAACCTGTCGCGGTGGTGACACCTGAGCCAACGCCCGAGCCCACGCCAACCAAGCCTATTCCAGTTCCAGAGCCTCCAAAGCCTGAGCCTGAGCCAGAGCCAGAACCTGTTCCCAAGCCCGCGGATCTGCCTATCATTGATCCGGAGCCAGAACCTGTGCCTGAGCCAGAACCCGCTCCAGCACCTGAACCCATTCCGGTGCCAGAGCCGCTCAAGCCGCCCAAACCTGTGCCGCCCCCGCCGAAGCCCAAGCCGGTGGCCAAGCCTCCCGCGACCATCACCACGGCCAAAAATCTTTGCCCAGAAGACCGTCCTGCGGCACTCGCACCCGAAATGGTCGTGGTCTTTGATTCATCGGGCTCGATGATGGTCAATATCAACGCCACACGTGAGGATGAGCAGTGGCTGTTTGCCAAATTAAATCGACCGCAGGCCATACTGTTTTTGAGTGGTCAAGATCGACAAAGATTTGAATACTTGACGCGTCAGCCGACGCGAATGACCACTGCGCAGCAAGCAACGATAGATGTGATGAAGCGGTTGCCTTCAGACATCGGATCTGGATTGGTGGTGGTTGATGCGTGTCCTACCGCCAATAACATTGGGCGCTTCGGTCCTTCAGAGCGTGGAGCGATGATCAATCAGCTGAGAGGTTTACGACCTCATCAAGGTACTCCGCTCGCGGATGGAATTTTGGAAGCGGGCAAGCTCGTCGATGGCGTGAACAAGGAAAGTACGATTTTGCTCGTTTCTGACGGCGGTGAGTCCTGTGGCGGTGATCCTTGTCTGGTTGCTCGAAATCTCGCCAGACAAAAGCCACATCTCAAAATTAACGTGGTCGATATTGGTGGGACTGGCGCCGCAGCCTGTGTGGCACAGGCGACAGGTGGCAAGGTCTATAGTGTTTCAAGCATCGCCGAACTCAATGCGGGCATCAATTCAGCCGCTAAAGATGCCCTTGGGCCTTCAACCTGTAAAAAATAGTAAGATTCAAATAACTTTAATCAAGGGGATTAGCGCATGAGTCGCCCATTTCGTATTGCAGTACTGCCTGGTGATGGTATCGGTAAAGAAGTGATGCCCGAGGGTTTGCGGGTTTTGAAGACCGCGTCAGAAAAATTTGGTCTCAATCTCGAGTACCGTCATTTCGATTGGGCTTCTTGCGATTACTACGCTAAAACTGGCGAAATGATGCCTGCAGACTGGAAGAGCCATCTACAGGATTGCGATGCGATTTATTTTGGTGCAGTCGGGATGCCTTCGATCGTCCCCGATCACACCTCTTTGTACGGATCCTTGCTCAAGTTCCGTCGCGAATTTGATCAGTACATCAACTTACGCCCAGTTCGCTTGTTTGACGGTGTGCCTTGCCCTTTAGCCAACCGCAAAGCAGGCGACATCGACTTTTTCGTCGTACGCGAAAACACGGAAGGTGAATACTCTGCTGTTGGCGGCAAGATGTTCGAAGGCACCGACCGCGAAATCGTTTTGCAAGAGTCAATTTTCACACGTATCGGTTGCGATCGCGTCTTGCGTTTTGCCTTTGAAATGGCCTCGCGTCGTGCACGTAAGCATCTGACCATTGCCACCAAATCAAACGGTATCGCAATCAGTATGCCTTATTGGGATGAGCGCGCTGCAGAGGTCGGCAAAGACTATCCAGGTGTCACGACAGACAAGCAGCACATCGACATTTTGTCTGCACGTTTTGTCTTGCAGCCAGATCGTTTCGATGTTGTGGTGGCCTCAAACTTGTTTGGCGACATTCTGTCCGACTTGGGACCCGCCTGCACGGGTACGATTGGTCTGGCACCTTCGGCCAACCTGAATCCAGATCGTAAGTTCCCTTCACTGTTTGAGCCCGTCCACGGTTCTGCACCTGATATTTATGGCAAAAACATCGCCAACCCAATCGCAATGATTTGGTCGGGTGCGTTGATGCTGGACTACCTTGGCCGCGGCATGCCCGCTGCGGATCAAAAGCCTTATCTCGACGCGCATGATGCGATCGTGACCGCGATTGAGCAAGTGCTGAGTCAAGGCCCTCACACACCAGACTTGGGTGGAAAAGCCAACACCACTCAGATCGGTGAAGCCATCAGCAAAGTGCTGGCCAAGTAATTGAGTGCGTGACTAAGCGAGAACATCAGATGCCTGATTACACGAATCGGTTTAAACAATCTCTGAAAGCAGGGGAGGCAAACATTGGATTATGGGTGTCGCTTCCTGATGCGTTCGCGACCGAGATTTGCGCGACGGCGGAGTTTGATTGGATGTTGCTAGATGGTGAGCACACTCCAACAGACCCGCTAACGATCCTGAGCCAGTTACAAGCCTGTGCGGCTTACAACACGCAGGTTGTCGCACGTCCGCCGATTGGTCAAACGCATCTGATCAAGCAGTTATTGGATCTGGGTGTTCAAAATCTTTTAATCCCGATGGTCGATACCGCTGAACAAGCCCGCGAGCTTGTTCAAGCGGTGCGCTATCCGCCTCACGGTATCCGTGGCGTAGGTTATGGTTCTGCGCGCGTGTCCCGATGGGACTCGCGCAAGGATTATGTCAAAGTTGCGAATGATGAAATTTGTTTACTCGTTCAAGCAGAGACCAAAACGGGCCTGAGTAATCTGGACGAGATTTGTGGAGTGGAGGGTGTGGATGGGGTCTTTCTCGGTCCGTCTGATATCTCAGCCGCATTGGGTCACCTCGGCAACCCCGGACATCCAGAGGTTGTTGCGACGATAGAGAAAGGTATTGCCACTATTCTCAAACATGGCAAAGCCGCTGGTATTTTGACGCCGGATCGCGTCTTGGCACAGCACTATCTCAAACTCGGTTGTACGTTTGTCGCGGTAGGTGTGGATGCGCGCGTGTTGGCCTTAGGTGTGCGTGAACTCCGCGCGGCGTTTAAATAAGTAGACACATCTAAGTCTGTATCTTTATTTAGCTGGCCTGCTGCATTGACTCAGAAAGTCCACGCATCAACCCGAGCATGAGCTCACAACGCGGCGCTGACACGCCGTGTTCTTTTGCTAGACCTACAGCAATACCTAAAATTGCCTCATGCTCGAGTGACCGTCCTGCCAATACGTCCTGAAGCATCGATGCGCGATTTGAGCCGGAACGTTTAGTGGGTGTACAGAGTTCGTCCAGATCGATTTTTCCACGTAAATCTGTACCGCACGCTAAGGCGATATCTGTAACCTCCAACATGACAGATTTTCTCAACGCAATGATGAAAGGATTTTTATTCATCAGCGGGGTTGGCAAGCGTGTCAGTGCGGCCACTGGATTTAAGCCGCAATTAATGAGCAATTTGTACCAAATCTCATAACGCAGATCGGTCGTGGCCAGTCCACGAATCCCGGCCGATTGGAACACTTCGGCGACACGTGTGAGACGTTCGGACTCAGCGCCATTGGGTTCACCTAGCATCCAGCGGTCTTTGAGTGCGCTGCGAATCACACCAGGCTCGATCACTTCGTTGGGCGAATAAATCACGCAACCCAAGCTTCTATCTTTAAGTCGGTTCCAAAGCTCGCCATTGGGATCAAGTGGAAATAGGGGAGTTTGAGGGACGTCAAGCCCTTTATGCCACCACCAGGGAATGCCATTGGTGGCAAAGACTGCTACGCCATTAGGTGCGAGCAAAGATTCGATCGATGCAGCAGCATCAGGCAAGGCTTGGGCCTTAAGGGTCACGATCACAATATCTTGCGCAGCAAGTGAGCCTGGATCATCGGTTGCATGATCTGGGCGACCTGAATGGACTTCATCGCCACGTGAGACTGTCAGGCCGCGTTGTTTGATAGCCGCTAATTGTGGGCCGCGTGCGATGACGGAAATCTCATGTTGTCCTGCGGCGGCCAGCCGAGCCGCGAGATGTCCACCCACTGCGCCCGCACCATAAATACATACCTTCATTGACTCGAATCCTTTACTTTACATAATATACATTATGCGGCAATTACGCATGGACCAAATGATCCAAAACCCTTTACTTCTGCTCGACTTTTGAGCAAATTTTTACCGTCCTTCAAATTTTGGTGGGCGTTTCTCTGCAAATGCCTGAACGGCTTCTTTATGGTCATGTGTTGTTTGTACAAGCGCCTGCGAAGCTGCGGCCATATCAAGCGCAATCGGTAAGCTGACATGATGTGAGTCACGAATCAAACGTTTACTCATCCGAATCGAATGCACAGGATGCGCAGCGATCCGTTGCGCCATGGCGCGTGCCGCATCCATCAGTGCTGCATCGTCGACCACTTTGGATACTAAACCGATCCGAGCGGCTTCCTCAGCATCGACAAAATCACCTGTAAAGGTCATTTCATAGGCTTTTGACAGGCCAACCGCTTTAGGTAAATACCAGGCGCCACCGTCACCAGACACCAAGCCCATTCTTGCAAAACTTTCGCCAAACTTAGCGCTGCGACCTGCAATACGGATATCGCACATTGAGGCTAAGTCACATCCCGCACCGATTGCGGCACCATTGACGGCGGCAATAATCGGGGCATCCAGGGTGTTGAGCGCCGTCGGAATCCGTTGGATCCCGTTCGTATAGTAGGCACGAATATCGACAGGTGCCTTTTGAGTGGCGGCCGTATTTCTATCTTGCATGCGCTTGACGTTTCCACCGGATGAAAAGCCCTCTCCTGCGCCCGTAATAATGACACAGCCGACTGTCAGGTCTGCATTGATACGTGCGACGTAGCCGACAATTGCATCAATAATTGCAGGTGACAAGGCATTGCGAGTATCGGGTTCGTTGAGGGTTAGCGTAACAACACCCCCTACTTGTTCGTAAGTGACGGCTTCGCTCATGTTTTCTCCGCGTGTCATGACAGTTAAAATTATTAAAATTGTCTCTTGCGATACGATGATCGAAAAAATTATAGATTGGTGATAATACCGAATCGCCAGTTATGATGCGCTTGACGGTCTCAACAATCTTAGGAGTTTAAATGAACCATTTCGATGACATTGGCAAACTGATATTGCGCTTGTCTGTCGGTATCTTGTTGTTGATGCATGGTTTGTTTAAGTTAATGCATGGGATTGCAGGCATTTCTGCCCTGATTCAAGCCAACGGCTGGCCTGTTTGGATCGCCTATGGTGTGTATATCGGAGAGATTATTGCGCCCGCCCTCCTCATCCTGGGTCTTCTGACACGCGCCAGTGCAGTGGTCATTGTGTTGAATATGCTGATTGCGGTTTATTTGGCTCATAGTCACCAGCTTTTTCAACTCACAAAAACAGGTGGTTGGTTGTTAGAGCTCCAAGGGCTGTATTTGTTTGGTGCGCTTGCGATTGCGCTTTTAGGTGCAGGCCGCTTCAGCATTGGCGGCACCCGAGGCCGAATGAATTAAATCCCGTCATGGGGACACATAGGCATGACGGGATGCCAAGACCTTTGAATGTTTAGCGTGTGATTCCGAAGGTTGTCTTTATATCCGCCATTTCTTTCTCAAACGCTAACTTAGACTGAGCCAGGCACAAGGCTTGATCTGAAATTGCCAGTGTTTTGCAGTAATCCAGCGCTATTTGTTGAGCCGCGACAGCTTCTTTTCGCGCGGTATCAAATTTTTGCTCTTGGGTGACATCTTCTTGTGTCCAGCGCGCCGGATCAGCCGAACGCTCGTCAGGCCAAATGATCGGCGGAGGTGGAGGCAGTGGAACTCCGCGTTGCGCATAGCTCTCTTGCCCAACACTGATACCCGTCAAAAACAGTAGGCCGGATAACGTAATAATTAAGGATTTTTCATATGGTTTAGCCATGAGATCCCTCTCTGCGAGATGTATATTAAGTTGCGATGACTTTTCATTACTGTACGCTTTTTCCCCTTTCTCAGGATCAACGCACTCATGTCTAAGTATGTTCACTTTATCAGCGGGCTGATACTTTGTTTAATGTTGGGCACAGTGCATGCTCAACTTAAAGTGGGCCAAGACGCGCCCGCGTTCACTGCGGATGCCGCCTTGGCAGGGAAACCTTATCAATTCTCACTGGTTGATTCACTTAAAAAAGGGCCAGTGGTTGTTTACTTTTACCCCAAGGCTTTTACCAGCGGTTGCTCAATCGAAGCCAATTTATTTGCGGAGGCTGCTGAAGAGTTTTCTAAATATGGTGCAACGGTGGTAGGCGTCTCAGGCGATGATATCGCGACTCTTGAGCGCTTTTCTATGGGGCCTTGTGGTGGCAAATTTGCTGTCGCATCGGATGCCAACCGTTCGATCATGCGTGCATATGACGCCACTATGTTTTTTACCTCCAGCATGGCGAGCCGTATTTCCTATGTGGTCACGCCAGACGCTAAAATTTATTTTGTACACAGCAGTTTAAACCCTGATCAGCACGTCAGCAGCACGCTTGCCGCAGTGAAACGTTGGCATGAACGGTAATTTTCGATGACAAAACTATGTTGGTTTCGTACGGATTTGCGATTGAGAGATCAGCCTGCTCTGACTGCAGCGATGGCTCAGGGAGATGCAATCGGCTTGTTTATCATCTCGTCTGAGCAATGGGCTGAGCATGCAGACTCCGTGCACAAGGTTGACTTTTGGTTGCGTGCCTTGCGTGAACTCTCAGCTTCCTTAGCGCAACTTAACGTTCCGCTAAAAATACTCAATGTTTCGCGCTGGGCCGATGTGCCTCAAGCCTTGCTTGCCTTTTGTCAAAAGCATGGCGTGACAGAGGTGCATTGCAATCGGGAGTTTGGGGTCAATGAACGTCGACGTGATCGTGCGTCGTATACGTTACTCGCGGAAAACGCGGTCTCGATGCAAGGACATCACGGCGGCACCTTGTTAGTGCCCGGTACGGTCAGAACGGGATCTGACAATTATTACCGTGTTTTTACGCCCTTTTCCAAAGCTTGTCGTGAAAAGCTTCGCATAGCTCCGCATCAGCCCTTACCTGTTCCCAAGCCTCAGTCAAAAAAATCAGCGCTAAAAAGTGATGGTGTACCTGACAGCTTGCCAGGTTGGTCTCACACTTCTGCTGCGATTCAGGCTGGCTGGCCTGCGAGTGAGGACGTGGCACTGGCGCGACTCGAAACGTTTGCAAATGAACGCATGATGCATTACAAGCGCGACAGAGATTTTCCTTCAATAACGGGTACGAGCACGTTGTCGCCCTATCTTGCTGCAGGTCTCGTGTCGGCTGGCCAATGCTGGCAACAAGCCCTACGCTTAAATCAAGGCGAGCTTGGAACAGGCGATGCGGGCATCATCACTTGGATGAATGAGTTGCTGTGGCGAGAGTTTTATCAGCACTTATTGCATGGTTATCCTTCGCTTTCGATGCACCAGCCCATGCGACCTGAGACCAATGCCGTGCAATGGCGCGATGCCCCCGCGGATTTCGAAGCGTGGTGTCAGGCCAAAACGGGTGTCCCGATCGTCGATGCCGCCATGCGTCAGCTGCTAAAGACTGGCTGGATGCATAATCGTCTGCGCATGGTGGTGGCCATGTATCTGACTAAAAACCTATTGATTGATTGGCGGCTAGGTGAACGATTTTTTATGCAGCATCTGATTGATGGTGAGTTAGCCGCCAATAATGGCGGTTGGCAATGGAGTGCCTCAACAGGCGCCGATTCGGCCCCCTACTTTCGCGTCTTTAATCCTATTAGTCAGTCTGAGAAATTTGATCCTGAGGGCGCATTTATTCGTCATTGGTGTCCTGAGCTCGCATCACTGTCCAACCGTGAGATCCATGATCCCTCACCTGTTTCGCGCCAATCCTTGAACTATCCTCAGCAAATCGTCGATTTGCGCACCAGTCGTGTGCGCGCGATAGAGGCTTTTTCTTCCCTTCGTTAAGGAAAAAACATGTCGCTCCCCAATCTCAGTTTGAAAACGATCGCTGGCGAGGTCATTCCACTTTCGCACTTTGACGGAAAAGTCTTATTGATTGTTAATGTGGCATCAAAGTGTGGCTTTACCAATCAATACAAAGGCTTACAGGAATTACATCAAGAGTTTTCTGAGCAAGGTTTGGTGGTGATGGGTTTTCCATGTAATCAGTTTGGCAGCCAAGAACCGGGTGACGAAGAGGCCATCAAGAGTTTTTGTACGCTCAATTATGGCGTGAGCTTCCCGATGTTTGCCAAGATCGATGTCAATGGCGCTCAGGCCGATCCCCTTTATCAGTGGCTTAAAAATAGCCGTCCTGGGCTGCTCGGAACCGAAGCGATCAAATGGAATTTCACAAAATTTTTGGTTGGGCGCAATGGTGAGGCGTTAAAACGTTATGCGCCCAATAGCGGACCCGAGGCGCTTCATGCTGATATTCAGGAGGCACTCACTTGATCGACCTCCATTATTGGACCACTTTACCAAAAGGCGGATGATGTCGCGCTTGCTGAGATCCGGAATGGCGTATGTGCTTGCTTTCATAGCAGGCATGGTGGTTTTCACAGCCGCCCCGGAGCAAGCGCTCGGCCAGTCCACATCAGAGGAACCTCCGCGTTACCGGGTGGTGAGTCTGGTGCGCAAAATGCCAGATTGCAAAGGTGAATTGTGCCCCTCCATCACGTTTAAAAAACTGAGTTTTGAGGGGCATGAGCGTTTTAATGCATTTTTAGACCATACCTTGCTCGATCTTGCGCTCGTGGATACAAGCAAGGTCAAAACCTTTGCTGATTTAGCCTCACAGTTTTGGAAAACAGCCGAGGACCGCTATGAAATCGTGCTCGGTGCAGAAGTCAGGCGCGCAACGCCCTCCGTTATTGTCATCGAATTGCAGAGTTATCTGTACTCTGGTGGTGCACACGGCATGTCCACCATGCAATATGTCAATTGGGTCCCCAAAATAGACAAAATATTGACTTTAAATGACATGATATTAAGGGGGCGGATGAAGGCCTTTGAGGCAGCCCTTAAAAAGCAGTATGAGAAGTGGCTTGAAACCAACGAGTTTGCTCAAGCAGACAAAGCGGACTACAGAAAAATGTGGCCATTTCAGTTTTCAAATAATGCAGCCTTGATGCAGGACGGAATTGCAGTGACCTTTGATCACTACGTATTAGGACCGTACGCGCTTGGAATGCCGACAATCGTGGTGCCCTACTCCTCGCTGAAAGGCATTATCAATAGCGGTCTTTTAGCCAGAATTCAGTTTTAAGGTTGCTTTTTACGTCCAGCAACGACTTTTTCGAGCGCACTTGCAAGAGATCCACGCCCTTCGGCGCGCGCAGTCTCAATGGCATTTTGGGCTTTAAAGTTCGATAGTAAGGGGTCTGCACCCGCACTGACTAGCGCTTGGACCGTTGCAGCATCTCCAGACTTGACTGCGAGTATGAGTGGCGTGTCGCCATCGAGGGAATGTTCGTTGACCATCGCCCCTTTGGACAAAAGTAAGGTCACAATTTTTGCGTGACCTTTGATCGCCGCATAATGCAGGGCGGACCAGCCAGGTTGGTTGACCTTGGCTCCTTTTGATAGCAGAAGTTGAGTTCGAGGCAGGTCACCTACGAGTGCGGTATACATCAACGGTGTTTCTTTATAGTAGTTTGCCAGGTTGACATCGATTTTGGCACTGCCTAAAAGGGCATCAAACGCCCTCCAAGAGTTCTCTCGAGCCGCCATGGTAAGAGGCGTTTGTTGATTCGGGCTCTTCTGGTTTGGATCGATCCCTCTACGAAGAAGATCTTTTAGCTGGTCATCTCGATCATTAATAATATAAAACCAGAAATCCTTAGGATCGGCTGCCTGTGCAGAATTTAAAAAGCCTGTCCATAAGGTCCCAAGCAATAAAAGCGCTGCAAATATATTCTTTAACAAAAGAGAATTTTTTTGATTTGGCATAATATCCGGATATTTTTTTTAATATTTAAGTTTAAAATCAAGTGTTTATAGAATTATTCAATAATAAATATTGAATAATTAACATTAAATAGTATTTTGATATTTATCATCTAACTTATTGAATAAATTGAAGAAGTTTTCTGTGGAAGCTTCTTCAATTTCTTTGACCGTTACGCCCCTTAAGTTTGCAATCATTTCGGCTACGTGTATGACCTTGGAGGGATCATTAAGTTTTCCTCGGAAAGGCACCGGCGCAAGATAAGGCGAGTCTGTTTCAATCAGTATGCGATCCAAAGGCATGCGACGGGCGACCTCCTGGAGCTCAGTGGCATTCTTGAAGGTCACAATGCCAGAAAACGAAATGTAAAAACCCAAATCCATTGAGGCTTGCGCAACCTCCCACGATTCTGTAAAGCAATGCATCACACCTCGGGCATCTTGTGCGCCCTCTTCTTTCATGATGTCGAGCGTATCTTGTGAAGAGGCGCGTGTATGAATAATCAGTGGAAGCTTTGTTTCTCGGGCGGCACGAATGTGGCGTCTAAAACGCTCACGCTGCCAAGTGAGATCACCCGTGAGGCGAAAGTAGTCAAGCCCGGTCTCGCCGATGGCAATGACTTTCGGGTGATGGCTGCGCTCGATTAGATCTTCAACGCTGGGTTCTATCGTGTCTTCATAGTCAGGATGGACACCGACTGAGGCGTAAAGGGCATCGTGCTGCTCGACCAGTGCAATCAGACCGGGCCAGTCTGGCAAATTGACGCTCACGCAAAGCGCACGTCCGACCCCATTGCTTTGCATACGCTCCAGAATATCGGGCATTTGAACCGCAAGGTTTGGGAAGTTTACGTGGCAATGGGAATCGACAAACATTTATCTAGATCCGGATAGTTTTATTTGGCAAGCTTGATAAAGTCTCTGTAAGACGGCTTGAGCAAATAGTTTGGCATTGAGGGGGTGGCCGGCGACGCGCTTTTGTTCGTTTAGCCACGTGGCAAGTTGTGTGAACTGGACGGTGCCACCATGTTTGCCAATCGCAGCGAGTTGTTTGTGTTGACCTGGGTAATAACGACATGCCAGTCCATGGGCGCTTAAATTGAGATCAATCGCCAGTCGTTGGCAAGCATCCAACCAGATTTTAGGGCTGATTTTGGCAAGTTTATCTGCCAAATTACTCAAATCGAGTGTTCGACCCTGCTCAAAAGCCGTAAGGAGTTCAACGATCCAGTCTGGGCACGGGCTATTTTCTGCTTCAGACTGTTGCTGAGCAAGTAGCGGTGCGCCTCCCGCTGCCGCCAACCAGTCTGCCGCCTTTTTAACCCCTTTGCCTTCCAGCCATTGTTGGGCAATGTCTAAGCTAGGCGTGGAGAGCGGCAGTCGACGACAGCGCGATAGCAAGGTCGGTAGCAGTCGATCTGGGGCATCCGCGACCAATAAAAAAATTGTGGAGGGTGGTGGTTCCTCAAGAACCTTGAGCAACGTATTGCCGGAAATCGTCGTGAGCGCTTCAGCAGGGTAAATCAAGGCGACTCGCCAACCCCCTCGATGCGTGGCATTGTTAAACCAAGGCTCAAGCGAACGGATTTGTTCGACACGAATATCTTTTGAGGGCGCCCGCTTGCTTGAGCCGCCTGGCTCGATCGCGATCTCATCCGAAGCCGCCCCCTCCTCATCGGTGCCGGGATCAGTCCCTTCTTCGACAGCAACGGCCTCTGGTCGTATCCGTTTCAAATCAGGATGGTTGCCACGCGCAATCCAACCACAAGCGGGACATTGCCCGCAAGCAAGACCTTGGATAGGCGCTTCGCACAGCAGCGAGGCCGCCGCGGCAAAGGCAAACTCTCGTTTCCCAATCCCTGCAAGCCCGTGAATGAGCCAGGCATGCGCAAAGCGCTCCTTGTTGCCAAGCCATTTTCGCGCGACCTCTGTATGCCAGGGTAAAAAGTGTGGTTGCATCAGGCGTTTAGGCTCCGCGTCACGAGCGTATTGATTTGCTCTGCGAGCAAAATACGGATGTCATCGATCGGCACGGTGGCATTCACAACGGTAAAACGCTCTGGGTGTTGGGCCGCACGCGACAGATACACCTCACGGGTACGCAGGAAAAAAGCGCTTGCTTCTTGTTCAAAACGATCTTTCTCGCGGGTACGATCCAGTCGTTCGCGCGCGACCTCGAGCGGCACGTCAAATAGCCAGGTCAGGTCAGGCTGGCAGTCCGGGTGTACCCATTTTTCAAGCGTGGCGATGCGTTCAACGCCGAGCTCGCGTCCTCCGCCTTGGTAGGCATACGTCGCATCGGTAAAGCGATCGCAGACCACCCAGGCGCCAGCCTCGAGTGCAGGCTGAATGACCTCTTTCAGATGTTGGGCACGGGCAGCAAACATCAGTAAGGTTTCACACTCAAGTCCCATGGCCTGATGAAGCAGCAGTTCACGCAGTTTTTCTCCAATTTCAGTTCCACCCGGCTCTCGGGTCGATACAACGGTAAGACCGCGGGCCCTGAGCTGGTCAACGGTCCATTGGACATGCGTACTTTTTCCTGCACCATCGACGCCTTCGAACGTCAGAAAAAGCCCTTTTTTAACCGTGATCATGGCTTACGACCCAAAATGTACTGAGAGACATTTTTGTTGTGTTCGGGCAGTGTCCGTGCAAAGGCGCTGCTGCCGTCGCCCTTGGAGACAAAATACAAAAAATCATGTTTTTCTGGGTTTAACGCTGCATTGAGGGAGGCTTGGCCAACGCTAGAAATAGGACTCACAGGCAAGCCACCACGGGTATAGGTGTTCCAGGCATGGTCGGTTTGCAAGTCTTTTTTACGGATTTTGCCATCATAGGCCTCCCCCATGCCATAAATGACAGTGGGATCCGTCTGGAGTGGCATATTCAAGCGCAGTCTGTTGATAAAAACCCCAGCAATGCGCGCGCGATCAGAGGCCTTGCCGGTCTCTTTCTCAACGATGGAGCCCAAGATCAGTGCTTGATAGGGAGATCGCAAAGGAAGGTTATCTTGGCGAGCAGCCCAGGCGCGTTCGAGTATCTGCTGTTGAGCACGCGCAGCGCGCTGTAAAATCTCAAGGTCAGTGGTACCGATTGGAAAAATATATGTATCCGGAAAAAATAAACCTTCTGGATGCTGTGGCTCTAATGTGAGCTGTGTGCGCAATTCTGAATCAGATGTCGTTTGGATACTTTGCTTGATATCAGGATGCTGTGCGAGTGCCGCACGAATCTGACGCAGATTCCAGCCTTCGACAAGCGTGATTTGACGCGAGGTGACGTCACCTTGTGCCATGCGACGCAAAATACGCAAGGGAGAATCGCCTTGCACGAGTTGGTATCCGCCCGCCTTGATTTTTGTGTCGAGTTCTGTGAGTCTGGCCATCAAGACGAACGCTGCAGGGCTCAGCGCGATACTTGCCTGATTGATCTGTGTCGCGATACTCGCAGGTGTCGCACCCTTTGGGACCAAAATGTCTACCTTTGGACTCGGCAATACAAGAGGTTGATTCACCCAATAGTAGACAGCACCAATAGCGCAAGCTATCGCCACAAGGATGGGCAAGACCACATAGATGAATAGTTTATTGACGGCGCTCATAAGACCGACAGTTTAATATGTCAGGAGGTGGTTGAGGAATGGATCTTTAGAATTTCCCGCTCATCGTACGTTTTTAATACTCGTTATCTAGTCAGAGGCATCATGCATCCTTTTTTCGGTCATTCCTCGGTTCAAAACAAGGCCGCTCACCTTTCTATTGCAACGGTATATTCGTTGAGTTCGCTGAGTGTTTTTGAAGCCAAAGGGCAAGATGCACTGACCTTTCTTCAGGGACAGCTCACCAACGACATCGTGGCGCCTGGTATCGGCCAGTCTCGCTTAGCGGGTTATTGCACAGCACAAGGCAGACTGTTGGCGACCATGGTGCTTGGGCAAGTACCAAATGCTGAGGAAGTGCCGACCGTCAGAGGCATCATACGTAACGATATTCTTGCAGCCGTTTTAAAACGATTGTCGATGTTTGTATTGCGCGCGAAAGTCACCTTACGTGCCGAGGATATTCACGTCGCGGGTGTTTGTGCGCCTAAGCGTCACCATGAGGCCCTGGTGGCCGAGCTCGGACATCCCTTGCCTATTGCGCAATGGGAAACCCTCCACACCTCAACAGGCACCTGGATTGCGGCACCCAGCGCTATGGACCCTTCCCTTGGCGACGAAGCCTTGAGTCGTTGGTGGTGGATTGCCGGCGTGGAGCATCAAGCCGCTCTTGAACATCTTCGATTGGCTTGGACGATCGGAGAAGCGTCTACTTGGGACTGCCAGGACATACAGACCGGATTGCCCTGGATAGAGGCTCGCACTCAGGATCTGTTTATTCCTCAAACACTTAATCTTGAGTTGATTGGGGGCGTGAGTTTCACCAAGGGCTGTTACCCAGGCCAGGAGATCGTGGCCCGTAGTCATTATCGCGGGACCGTAAAAAAACGCATGGCCTTGGGACAGCTCGTCCCGACAACGCATCCAGCACCATTACCAGGCTCAGATATTTTTGACGCCTCACAACCAGGACAACCTTGTGGCCGTTTAATTAATGTCTCGACCATCGAGGCTGACGGTCAGTCAGCGCATTGGGTGTTGTTTGAGACAAGCTTTGAATCCTATGATCGACAGCAACTGAGCGCTGTTGATGACAAGGGCCCCGTGATTAAAACGGTTTCCCTACCCTATACAACGCGATAGCGCTTGCGCGCGCGGGGAATGTGTGTCGTGTGACGCACATTCTCAGCTCATGCGTCGCGCTTAATCAAGTCCACGATGCTAGAAAAGTCCAACTGACCATTGCCTTGTGCGCTATGAAGTGCAAACAAATTGCGCGCGAGCTCGCCCAGGGCAATCACCGATCCCGTGCTGATTGCCGCTTCAGATGCCAAGCCCAAGTCCTTAAGCATGAGGTCTACCCCAAACCCCCCTGCATACCCTTTTGACGCGGGGACGTTTTCCATGACACCTGGCCAAGGGTTGTATTTTTCAATCGACCAGTTGCAACCTGAGCTTTTAGAAATAATCTCAGAGAGCACCTTAGGGTCTAGACCGTTGGCGACACCAAGCGCAAGGGCCTCTGCGGTACCCGCCATCGCAATGCCCAGCAGCATATTGTTGGCAATTTTGGCAACTTGACCTGCACCTGCAGCACCCGCATGAAATATATTTTTTCCCATTTTCTCAAGTATGGGTTTAGCTCGCTCGAGATCGTGCGCGTTACCGCCCACGATAAAGGTCAACGTACCCGCAATGGCACCACCTGTGCCGCCTGAAACCGGTGCGTCGATCATGCTCAGACCTAATTGTGAGGCAGCCTGTGCCACGCGACGCGCGCTTTCGGCTGCGATGGTGCTGCAATCAATGACAAGGGCGTTTTTTGGACATTGCTTGAGCAAGCCATTCTCTCCGAGGTAAAGCGCTTCGACATGTTTGCTTGCAGGCAACATTGTGATAACAATTTCCGCACCTTCGACGGCTTGGGCGGCTGATGCGGCCCCTTGTGCACCCTTCTCAATGAGTGAGGTGACAGACTGCGCCACCAAATCAAACACGTTAAGGGTGTGTCCTGCTTTCAGGAGATTGGCCGCCATGGGGGCGCCCATATTGCCTAACCCGATAAATGCAATCTTGCTCATGCTGAATCTCCTAGGCGATATAAAGGGTGCTGGTCTGATGGAAAAGGCATCGAAAAGAATTTTTTAACCCATTGCTCGTCAGCCTGTGCAAGCGTGGGTGGATTCCATTTAGGTTGTTTATCTTTGTCAATGAGTAAGGCACGAATGCCTTCGGCGAAGTCTCCATGGGCTGCGGCCATGAGTCCAGCCAGCCACTCAACACGGTAGACCTCTGCCAAGGACAGCAGCTTGTTATGCGCAAGTAGCGCAAACGTTAAGCGCGCCGAACCTGGCGCTCCATGTGAAAGCGTTTTGGCGGCTCGCTGGAGCCAGGGGTCTTGATGGTCGGCAAGTTTTAAAATACCGTTTACGATGCGCTCTAGATCTTCACCCACGCACAATTGACGTATCAACGAAAAATGTTCTTGCAAAGGTTTATTAGCAGGATCGGGTGGGCTCTGAAGGCTTGAAAGCATGAGGTGAAGCTGATCATGATTATGTGCCAAGTCTTTGCGGGCAACGTCAGTGAAGGCTGTCGTAGAGGATTCGGACACATTTTTCCAAGATTGTGTCGTCAAGGCCTCTAAGAGATGTGTCCATGTATCCCGACGAAGATGGTAGTCCGCCATGCCGGCAAAAAGTGCGTCATTTGCACCAAGTTGTGCGCCCGTTAGGCCAAGAAACAGGCCTGCATTGCCAGGCAGACGATTCAGAAGCCACGTGCCCCCTACATCAGGAAACAGGCCGATTGAGATTTCAGGCATGGCCATGCGGGTCGTCTCAGTCACCACGCGGTGGCTTGCCCCCATCATGAGACCCATCCCCCCGCCCATCACAATCCCGTCGCCCCAGACCATAAGGGGTTTTGGGTAGGTATGAATGCGATAGTCCAACGCATATTCTTCAGCGAAAAACGTTGCGGCATAGGTGTTATTGATAGGCAGGCCTGATGCATTTTCTGTCATGCTGTGATGAAGTGCGTGTAAATCGCCGCCTGCGCAAAATGCTTTGCCTCCTGCGCCCCTAAGAATCACAACGGCAATCGACGCATCTTGCGCCCACTGATTCAGCCGATCACTTAACAGCCGAGTCATCGCTAAGGAGAGTCCATTAAGTGTTTGGGGGGCATTGAGTTGGGCAACCCCAATCTTGCTTTGACCGACACACGTCAATTCTTCAAATATCACGAGGTCAGTCGCATTTTCTAGCGCTGCGTTCATTTCAAATCTCCATCTTTCTCTAATACATGACGCGCAATGATGACACGCATAATTTCATTCGTCCCTTCTAAGATTTGGTGCACACGGGTATCACGCACGAGTCGCTCAAGCGGGTAGTCCTTCAGGTATCCATAGCCACCCAGCAACTGTTGCGCGTCTAGACAAACAGTAAAGCCGGCATCGGTAGCAAAACGTTTTGCCATCGCACAGTACGTGGACGCATCCGCAGCGCCCGAATCAAGTTTGCAGGCGGCCAGTCGAACCATTTGCCGAGCGGCTACTGTATGCGTCACCATATCGGCAAACTTAAACTGCAATGCCTGAAAGCTTGTCAGGGTTTGATTAAATTGCTTTCGCCCTTGCATATAGGTTTTCGCCGTATCAATCGCACCTTGTGCTGCACCCACTGAGCAGCTTGCAATATTGATGCGTCCGCCGTCCAACCCTCGCATGGCAATTTTGAAACCCTCACCTTCTTGACCGAGTAAATACTCGAGGGGTACTTCCACTTGATCAAAGGTGATTGCGCGCGTGCTTTGACTATTCCACCCCATTTTGCGCTCTTTACGGCCGTATGTAATGCCTGGAGTGTTGGCTGGAACAGCAAAGGCTGAAATGCCACTAGCTCCTGCGGCACCAGTGCGCGCCATGACAATTAAGAGATCTGTCTCACCCGCACCCGAGATAAACGCTTTGGCTCCATTCAGAACATAGCAGTCATTCTTCAGCTCAGCAGAAGTACGGAGTGATGCGGCATCTGAGCCGGCGTCTGGTTCGGTCAAGCAGTAGGAGGCAAGTTTTTCACCCGTCGCTAAAAAAGGCCCCCAGTCCTTGCGTAAACGCGCACTGCCCCACAATCCGACCATCCACGTGGCCATGTTGTGTATCGTCAGAAAAGCGGTGGTCGAGGGATCAATCGCAGCCATTTCTTCAAATACAAGGCTGGCATCTAGACGTGAGAGTCCGAGTCCGCCAATCTCCGTTGACGCATACAGGCTGCATAAGCCTAGCGTGCCTGCTTCGCGCAGCGCATCGCGGGGAAAAATTTCCTCTTGGTCCCATTGGGCCGCATGCGGAGCAAATACCCCATATGCAAAGTCTTTGGCCAACTGCACAAAGGCTTTTTGCTCTTCGTTGAGTTCTATATCCATTGCTATCTCCTCTTGTCAGTCGGGGTGTTTCCCTCTGTGATTGACACTCAAGACTGTGTCAGATCATTGACTGGCATTTTCTTTTTGATATTTCTGGTTTTTTCGCGATGAGCTGCACGCCGTCTTCTGGCGATTTTTGGATCAACACGTAAGGGGGCGTAAATTTCGACCCGGTCATGATCTTGAAGGGGTTGATGACTGGGGTAATGCTTTCCAAAAATTCCCACGGAAATTGACGCTAAAGGATTGGCTGGGAAGTCAGTGAGATAGCCAGCCGCAACGATGGCTTGCGCGATCGTGGTGCCTACAGGCATTGAGAGCTGACGTTGCCATAATTGCCCATCCGTTGCGGCCGCCACGGTAATACAGATCGTTTCGTCTGGTTGAGGGGGGGTATTCACGTCATTCATTCGCCATAGCAAACGAGCGCACGCTGTGTAAAGGAGTCAATAAAACTCGTGGCAATACGATTGAAAATCGGACCAACCAATCTTTCAAGTGCGCGATTTGAAAACTCATAATTCAATGTAAACAGTACCTTACAGGCATCTTCTGATAATGATATGAACTCCCACTTGCCTGTCAATTCGGAGAATGGACCATCGACAAGTTGTAAAACGATACTGTTTGGATACTGATGAATATTACGCGTCGTAAAGGTTTGCTTGATGCCTGCGAGGGAAATAGTGATAGAAGCTTGCATGCCCTGCGCGTCGCGTGCAGACACCGTGGCACCGCCACACCAAGGCATAAATTGGGGATATTTCTCCACATCTGCAACAAGGTCAAACATTTGGCTGGCACTGTGCGGCACAAGAACAGAACGCTCTACGGAATGCATTGTTAATCACTATTAGCTAAAATGATGTGATTTTACCGTTAGACGTTAATCTTAGGGAGCGTCTGTCAGCCTGAATAAGGCTGAACCACATAAGGCTGGAACCACATGAATCGTTTCATGTTTTTGCGTACAGCGTGCGTAAATACGAACAAGGCCTTTTTATCCGCTGTTTATTGTTTTTTTATCATCCTCTCAGGATGTGCATATATCGGTCAGTCCGCAGCGGATGATTTAGAAGCCAAACAATTGACCACCTCTCAGGCCCAGTCTGTCAGTATCTGGACGGCTATGCGAGACAGCTTTGCCTTAGAGCCCCTCAATACCCCTATTGTTGCGCGTCAAATTCAGTCCTATTCGGCGAGTGGAACACATCTGCAGCAATCTCTCACGCTTTCAAGGCCTTACCTATTCTTTGTATTAGAGGAGGTCAAAAAACGCAACATGCCTGCAGAGTTGGCTTTGCTCCCTTTTTTGGAAAGCAGTTTCAACGTGCGCAGGGGTAAGGGCCTCAATCCAGCAGGTTTGTGGGGCTTAATGCCTGTAGCGGCCCGACACCTCAATTTAGAGAATACGCCATTTAAAGATGAACGCCGCGACATCGTACGCTCTACGGAAGCTGCGCTGGATCTCATGCAAGAATTCTACGCAAAATACGGAGACTGGCATTTGGCACTTGCGGCCTACAACTGGGGACCGGGTAATGTGTCTAAAGCGATCGAGAACAATAAACGCAGAAAGCTTCCTACAGACTATCTCAGTCTAAATATGCCTGCAGAAACGTTTGTATTTGTTCCTAAACTGCAGGCATTGCGTCAAATCATTGAGAACCCTTCAAAGTTTAATGTCTCCTTGCCAGAGATTCCCAATACCGCATACTTTACGAAAATTGAAGTCACACGCGCCATTGATATTGCTGTTGTTTTAAAACTCGCAGATATCTCGATTGATGAGTTTATTGATTTAAACCCCTCATTTGCAAAGACCCTCATCCCCGCAGGAAAAAATCAACTTCTTTTATTACCCGTCAACAAAGTAGCGTATTTTGAAAATCAATACCGTCAATACACCCAGCCACTTTCACAATGGCGATCGGTTATTGTTGATCAGCCACAAACGCTGGATGTATTAGCAAAAAAATGGGGTGTTGATACCAACAGAACGCGTCAGATGAATAACTTACGCATGGGAATAAGCTTGCAAGCGGGTGCAATGATTGTTATTCCCAGGCCAAGCTTGGTCAGCGACGCTTCTAGCGCACCGGAATAAGTGAGAGCGTGTGCGGTGTCGCACGCATTTGTAGTGCCCGTTCGGTGATTGCACGACTTGCCGAGTCAATCCAACTGTCGGTAAAGTTTGTGTAGGTTGAAAGACGAACCGTACCAAAGTTTGGTAGATCTCTCACTCTGTCGGGTCTCATGAGCATGCGCAACTGATCTTTTTGATAGAGCATGTCAAACAGACATTCAAAGTCGTTTAAAAATGCATACTGATCTTTGAGTGTGCAGGCCTCAAGTTCGCGCTTCGCGACAACTGAAAGCGTTTTTCGATTCGCATCAGACGGCATGATATCAACCCCTTTTGCAAGTTGACTACCTGTATAACGGCCTACCTCAACGCCATCGATCTGCACTGCGTAGCGTGCACTTTGATCGAGCCCTTGAATACGCCAGGTCAAGCTTCTAAGCGCTTCAAGTGATTTATTGCCCAGTAATTTGCTTAATTCGGCGTTGTAGAGCATGGGCACAGGTGGCAACGCACTTGCAACATTGATACTTACACCTGAAATGCGTTCCATCGTGTTACGTGATTTTTGAATTTTTTTGGCGTCAGCACCTGCTTGGCGAAACTCTGTCTCCAACACG
Organism: Burkholderiaceae bacterium; assembly: GCA_023653055.1. Taxonomy (GTDB): domain Bacteria; phylum Pseudomonadota; class Gammaproteobacteria; order Burkholderiales; family Burkholderiaceae_B; genus Zwartia. The sequence continues at coordinate 61,270 of JAMNXR010000013.1, forward strand.
GATTGACGCAGCGTACTGTCGATCACACTCGGCTCGAGATCTGCACCAATCTGACGCAAAAACTCTGCGGCCATCACGGCATGGCCTGCAGCACTAGGATGAATTCGGTCAGGAATCAATTTGAAATCAGGTTTGGCTGCCGCAGCATTTAAAGCCTGTTTCATCTGATCATGCCATTGCACTTTAATGACATCTGATTTCACATTATGGTTGCGCATTTCGGCGACCAGACGATCAAGTTGTTTTTGACGATCCCAGAGTTTGGCTTGTGCAGGAATACCTGCAGTGTGCGTAGGCGTGGGTTCGACCCAAATGATGCGCTGAACACCCCCCTGTCTGAGTTGGTCAATGATGGCATCCGTATTTTTAATCAATGCGGCATGTGGACTACTTGCTGGATATCCGGCATCGTTCATACCAAAGTTCACGACCACGACGGAGGGTCGTTGCGATAAAACGTCTGCGTCAAGTCGATTTAAGCCGTTGAGTGCAGAGTGACCACCGATCCCTGCATTGATAAAGGTGAGGTTGAGATCAGGTCGTCTCAGGAGAAAAAATGCCTCAACATAGCGGCCATAGGTGTGCGCGGCGGTAATGCTGTCCCCTAACCAAACGATTCGGTCGCCAGGTACCAATAGCAGTCCGGTAGTCGGACGTGGTCCGGTGGGAAGTTTAGGCGATTGGGTGTGTTGGTCTGCATTGGTCGACAATGCCGTCGCATTGGATGAGGGGCGATCCGTTTGTGCACAGGAGGCCATCGTAAAACTAAGACTTGAGAGCAGACAGACGAGAACGGCTCTCCCGCGCTGTGTGACATTGACAGCGACTGCAGGCATTGACGGGGACATAACATTCTCCTGATAAATCGAGACAAATGTGTTGAGTAGCAGACTAAACCTATTGTGTAGTACCACTCACGGTAGCGGAAGGTGGCGTACTCGCAGCCGCATCCTCTTGCTGCTTAATACGACGTTTTTCAGCTTCAGTCAGCCAGGCTGTTGAACTGCCACGGGCAACCTGACGCATTCTTTCCTGATGTGCACCCGAATTGGCTGTGATCGTGGCATTAACGAAGACTAAGTCAGTCACCCCAAACGTGTCTACGATATCCTGAATATTGCGGGACACGTAACGATAATCCAGCACGACCACACGATCAAAATGGGGAAGCAGATAGGGGGCGAACGCATTGCCATAAGAGTTTTTCACAACCAAGGCCGTACGACCTGTTCCAGCACTTGTGTTTGAAACCAATAAAGGAATATCGCCACCTAAGAAAACGATATAGCCTCGACTTTTTTCAGCGAAAAATGGTTGCGCTACCGGCGTTTTTTGTTGTGGGCCCGTGTATTGTGTGCCATCGAAGGTCACTGTTGTTGGGACGTAGTAGAAAGACTCCTTGTCCGCATTCCTTAACTCAGGCGCTTGCGTCAAACTCCAAAAAGAGCCGGCAACACCGGGAACGGAGCGCTTACTAAAGGCGGATAGCTCTAGAGGTATCACACCATTTGCATGTGCCCAAGCCCGATAGGCGTAATACGCGCCAAGCCCGGTCCAGTGATGATCAGATTTAAAAAAGAGCGCTTCGTCTTGGTATCCTTCCATTTCAGACACGACATCTGCAAAACGTACCTCAGGCAACAATGCTGCGCGCATCGCGGCGAGATTTTTTGGCTCCGACGTCGTGCGTGCACGCGCAGCTGGCGGTAAATAAAAATGACTGCTTGTCGGTGTCACGACTACGGTAGAGGTCATGCCTGGGCGTTTCTTTGCGACGAGTTCAACCCAGGTGTTGACGGCATTCGCATAACCTTGTGCACCGCGGTCTGTTCCTTGAAACATGAATAAGGCTTGTCCCTCATGTAACAACACTCCACCCACAACATTGAGAGGTTTGGCTTGTGCGGACTCTACTGGAGGTGTTGGTTTTGACGCAGGAGGTTTAGCCGGAAGAGGTGTAAGAGGTGTGACGGTAGGAGGAATCACAGCAGGTGTGGCGGCAGCAGGTGCTGCAGGAGCAAGAGGAGCAGCAGGAGCAGCAGTAGCAGCAGGAGCAGCAGGAGCAGCAGGAGGAGCAGGAGGAGCAGGAGCAGGAGGAGCAGGAGCAGGAGCAGGAGCAGGAGCAGGAGGAGCATCAGGCTTGATGATGACAGACGAAACATCCACAGAGATCGCTGCCTGAACGCTTGAGGGTTCAGGTTGTTGAATGACGATCGGTTTTGGCGACTCCTCGGGCACTTTTACTGCTGGATCAACAGAGGCTACTTCTACCGGAGCGGGTATTTGCGCCTCATCTTTTTCTCCACCTGTGGAGGCGAAGTCCGCTGCTGTATCTTTGTCAGCGGCTGCATTGGAAACATCGGTTTGGACTGGCTGCTCCACAGTAGTGATGGTGCTGGTGGCCACACGTTCAGCGTCTGTCGGTTGACTGGGTGCATCAGACACACTCGATTCATGATCGTCATGTGAGTGTGCTGGTACATCTGAAGGCGCATTTTCATCGGCACTTGCCCACTTACTGATATCTTCAAATCCCGTTTCAGCACCTTTGACCTGAATAACGCGATCGCCAGTAGGTACCCCACGGTATGAACGAATCGCAAAAGCTGCTTCAGTCAACCACGCTCTTCCAGGAAAATGATCTGCGACGTATTTTTCAATTGCTCTGGTGTATGAGCCGTCTAAAAGCGCTTCAGATGACAATGTGGGCCAGCTGGCGAGACGACGATTTTCAAGTTCTGATATGGATTGATTGTGATGCAAGGTCAGTGCAAAAAAAACACCCAATGCACTGATGATCCCCACCATTATCAGCGCATGAAATGCGTGATGACTTGAGCGTGATGTCGTGGCGTGATGGCTACCGTCAGTCATGGCTTAAAAACGAAAATAAAGAAAGGGGTTGTAACTTTGCCCTACCAACAAGGCTGTTGAGGTCAACAGTAAAAATAAATCTGTTGCCAACACAGTCAGTGTCTGCGCAGAGACAGGCCATTTACTCACGCGACACCAATCAAAATGATTTTGTATCCAAGTCCCAACTGGCATGCACCATAAAACGGCAACCACGATCCATATCGCATGTGAACTCAGATCATCAACCGTAGATAGCCCGATTGTCGGGGTCTGGGCGATACCAAAGAGTATTTGAAAAAAAATCACTAATCGTGAGAGATCTGTAAAGTAAAAGAGCGCCCAGCCTAGCGTCACAATTAACATTAAATAAAAATGACTGATTGCAACAGGTAGCGCATTGAGTAGGCGTTCAATAAAGAGTCTTTCTAACGCAATCCACACGCCAAAATAGAGCCCCCACAGCATAAAGTTCCAACTCGCGCCATGCCAAAAGCCAGTTAACGCCCAGACAATAAATAAATTACGAAACGCCCAACTTTTGTTGCCTCCGAGCGGAATATAGACATAATCCCTAAAAAATGTACCAAGTGAAATATGCCAGCGACGCCAAAAATCCGTGACGGATTTCGCGATGTAGGGGTAGTTAAAGTTTTCTCGATAATGAAAACCAAACATCATGCCCAAACCAATCGCCATGTCAGAGTAGGCAGAAAAATCAAAATAAATTTGGATTGTAAACATCGCGAGGCCTAGCCACGCATCCGCGGTGGACAGTGTCGACAGGTCGCCACCTAAAGTGCGTTGTGCCCATTCGCCTGCAACGTTTGCAATAAACACCTTTTTAAACAAACCGACACAGACACGATGCAACCCTTGGCTAAAGTCGCTCCAAGTATGGATTCTGTTATTAATTTCATTTGCAATGTGCACGTATCGGACGATAGGACCCGCGACGAGTTGATGAAAAAGGCTGACGTACAGCAGAAAGTTCAAGAAACGACGCTGCGCCCTCACCTCGCCACGATAGACATCCACAACATAGGAAAGAATCTGGAACGTATAAAAAGAGATACCGATGGGTAGCGCAAAGCCAGGATTATTCAACCCTGTGATGAACGCATAGTTAATGTTGTCGACAATAAAATCGCTATATTTGAATATGGCCAATAAACAAAGATTAGAGAAAACAGCAAAAACAAGCGCAATTTTTTTTCCAGTCGTTGTTTTCGCCTGTTCCACCCAGATGCCGACCAGCCATCCAACCCAAGAACTCACGACAAGTAGTGCGATCCATATAGGTTCTCCCCAGCCGTAAAAAAAGATACTGGCTGCGATCAGAATGAGATTTTGCGCTTTTGTTGCGTGTCCGGGTGGCGAAGCCGCCGCAATTTCCTTTGCGCTTCGAATCCTCGAACCAATCAAATAGTAGATAATGAGACAGACTGGTAAAAACAGGTAAAGAAAAACCAGCGAGGAAAAAACCATGTCAGCCTATGATCGACTTTGCTGCTTAGGCATCATGCCATCGCGAATTGTTTATTTTTAGCAATAATTGGTAACCAGAATTTTAACGATTATTCGTTATCATTGAGGGCTTTTATCTAGTTTTGATAAATAAATTCAGTCTTGAAATTGATTTTTGTTGCAATTGCGTCAATGACGCAGGGATCTTATGAGCATTATCGAAAACCGTAAGGCTTTTCACGACTACACCATTGAAGAGCGCTTTGAAGCTGGGCTTGTCCTACAGGGTTGGGAGGTCAAAGCCATTCGCGCTGGCCGAGCACAACTCAAAGAAAGCTACGTCGTGGTGTTAGACGGTGCGTTGTGGTTACTTGGAATGCATCTAAGTCCCCTACTTTCTGCCTCGACGCATATCCATCCTGATGCAATGCGGACGCGCAAGCTATTGTTAAAGGGCGAAGAAATCAGCAAGCTGATTGGTAAGGTTGAGCAACGCGGTTATGCGCTCGTTCCAATCAACTTACATTTTAAAAATGGACGAATCAAACTTGATTTTGGCCTAGGTAAAGGCAAAAAACTCCACGACAAACGCGATGCCGCACAGGAAAAGGACTGGGCCCGTGAAAAAGAGCGTCTGATGAAGCACGATACGCGAACACGTGACTAACCTGAACTATAAAAAACCGGCCCGTCATAACGTTGACGGGCCAAAAGTGTCAGGTTAATGCGCGAGTTTTTTCCAGGTTTCCACAACGGTGTCCGGATTAAGGGACATCGATAAAATCCCCTCTTCCTTGAGCCAAATTGCAAAGTCAGCATAGTCGCTCGGGCCTTGACCACAAATCCCGACATACTTGTTGGCTTTTAAGCAGGCTTGAATAGCGCGTCTCAGCATAAACTTGACTGCATCATCGCGCTCATCAAAATCGGCAGCAAGCAGTTCCATGCCAGAGTCACGGTCAAGGCCAAGTGTCAGCTGGGTCATGTCGTTTGAACCGATCGAAAATCCATCAAAATGTTCTAAGAACTGTTCCGCCAAAATTGCATTGGAAGGCACTTCGCACATCATGATGATGCGCAGACCATTTTCTCCGCGGACTAAGCCGTGTGAAGCGAGGAGCTGAATGACACGTTCCGCTTGTTTGACCGTACGTACAAACGGCACCATGATTTCAACATTGGTCAGACCCATGTCATTACGTACGCGCTTGAGGGCTTCACACTCCATTTTGAAACATTCCGCAAAGTCTGCAGAAATGTATCGCGATGCACCACGAAAACCCAGCATGGGATTTTCCTCTTCGGGTTCATAACGTGAACCGCCGACCAGTTTGCGATACTCGTTCGATTTAAAGTCTGAAAGTCTGACGATCACTGTTTTGGGGTAAAACGCCGCACCAATCGTCGCGATGCCATCCGCGAGTTTTTCAACGAAAAATGCACGTGGACTTGCATGGCCGCGCGCGGCTGACTCGACTGCAATTTTGAGCTCTGCATCCACATTCGGATAATCTAAAACTGCTTTAGGATGAATGCCGATATTGTTATTAATAATGAACTCAAGGCGAGCGAGCCCCACACCATCATTGGGGATTTGAGAAAAATCAAACGCTAATTGAGGGTTGCCGACGTTCATCATGATTTTGAGACCGACTGCAGGCATCTCGCCGCGTCTGACTTCTTCGATCTCGGTTTCGATGAGACCGTCGTATATTCTGCCTTCATCACCCTCTGCGCAAGACACGGTGACCTGCTGTCCTTCTTTGAGCCGATCAGTTGCATCAGCGCAGCCTACAACGGCTGGAATGCCAAGTTCGCGCGCAATAATCGCGGCGTGGCACGTGCGCCCTCCGCGATTGGTCACAATCGCAGCGGCTCTTTTCATGACAGGCTCCCAATTTGGGTCGGTCATGTCGGTCACCAGCACGTCACCGGGTTGAACCTTATCCATTTCAGAGAGGTCGCTGACAATGCGCACCGGTCCAGAGCCAATTTTCTGACCGATGGCGCGACCCGTGACGATGACCTCCCCTGTGGCTTTCAGACGATAGCGCTGCTGGACATCATTCGTACTTTGTTGTGATTTGACGGTCTCAGGTCTTGCCTGAAGAATGTAAATCTTTCCATCTACCCCGTCACGTCCCCATTCGATATCCATGGGGCGCTGGTAATGTTTTTCAATAATGACGGCATAACGCGCGAGTTCAATCACCTCGTCATCCGTCAAAGAGAATCGGTTGCGTTCAGATACAGGGACATCTACTGTACGAACGGCGCGACCCTCGGTGCGCTCAGCATCAAACTCCATTTTCAGTAGTTTTGAGCCAATACGACGATTAACGATTGGATAGTGGCCGGAAGCAAGCGTAGGTTTAAAAACATAAAACTCATCAGGGTTGACCGCACCTTGAACAACCGTCTCCCCTAAACCGTAAGAAGATGTAATAAATACAACATCCTCAAAACCCGACTCAGTATCTAAGGTGAACATTACGCCCGCACTGCCCTTGTCAGAGCGCACCATGCGTTGAATGCCTGCAGACAGTGCGACATCCGCATGAGCAAAGCCTTTATGGACGCGATATGAGATCGCGCGATCGTTATAAAGGGAGGCAAACACGTGACGGATTTTATCTATGACGTCATCAAAGCCGACAACGTTGAGGTATGTTTCTTGTTGGCCTGCAAATGAGGCATCGGGGAGGTCTTCGGCAGTGGCGGACGAGCGCACAGCAAATGAACCTTTACCATCGGCATCTAATGCAGCAAAGGCAGATTTAATGTCGTGGTGCAACTGCTCTGGCAGCGGTGCCTCAACAATCCATTGACGGATTTCAGCACCAGCCACAGCGAGCTCACGGACATCCTCGGGGTTGAGTGTTGAAAGACGATTAGCAATGCGCGCGTCAAGGCCCGTTCCAGACAAAAAATCTCGAAAGGCTTGGGCTGTTGTAGCAAAGCCACCTGGTACGCGCACACCAGCATCTGCAAGCTGGCTAATCATTTCGCCTAAAGAGGCGTTCTTTCCTCCGACAGAGTCAACATCCGACATGCGGAGCTGCTCAAAAGACACGACATATGACATGGAAGTCACCCTATAACAATGTGAGAAAGCGAGTTTGGTTAAGACTGCATCACCCATCCATTCTATTTTTTTGAGGATGGCCCATAAAATGCATGGGGTAACGCATGTACTAGCCAAACTTGCCTGGACTGTATGTAGGTGCCCGAAATACAAGTCTATTGCTGCACTGCATTATACTACTCAAGCACCTGACTTCGGATCAAATTTCATGACGATGCCCGCGAACGAACGCACAGTTTTTATTATTTCTGATGGCACAGGGATCACCGCAGAGACATTTAGTCATTCTGTTTTGTCTCAGTTCGAGTCCGTCACCTTTCGTCAAGTACGCGTACCTTTTATTGACTCAGTAGAGAAAGCTGACTCGGTCGTCCAGCGCATCAACCGCTGCGCTGCGGATCAAGGTACACCCCCTATCGTTTTTACAACGTTGGTCAATCCTGATGTGCTGGGCCGCGTCAAGCTTGCGAATGCTTTGTTTTTAGATTTGTTTGGTGCGTTTGTAGAGCCTCTCGAACACAACCTCGGAATAAAATCGAGCCACTCGATCGGCAAGTCACATAAAGCGGCCAGTTCAACTCAATACCGCAATCGCATAGAAGCGATCAATTTCAGCCTAGCCCATGATGATGGACAGTTTGTGTCCGGCTTAGCGCAGGCAGATGTGATTTTGGTGGGAGTTTCACGCTGTGGAAAGACACCGACCAGTTTGTATTTGGCCATGCAGTACGGCGTGAAAGCCGCAAATTTTCCGCTGATTCCAGAGGACTTTGATAGAGGCGCCTTGCCTGCAACGCTGATTCCCCATCGCTCCAAGTTGTTTGGCTTAACGATTCAGCCTGAGCGTTTGAATGAGGTGCGGCACGAGAGGCGGCCTGATAGCGTCTATGCGTCACTACCCCAATGTCGCCATGAGGTCGCGGAGGCGGAGCGCTTGATGCGAAGGGAGTCCATTCCAATGTTATCGACGACCACCAAGTCGATCGAAGAGATCTCAACAACCGTGCTGCACGAGGTCGGCTTGGATCGTCACTCCGCGTATTAAATCTCAGTCGTTATTTATCAGCGTTGTGCTGTCTGCGCTGCTCAAATAAGCATACCCCTGAGGCAACGGTGACATTGAGTGACTCCACCGCTTTATCGTGCATGATTTTGACACGTATGTCGGCACGAGCAAGTAGGTCCTCGGTCACACCCTGCCCCTCATTACCAAATACCCAGGCGGCTTGTTTTGGTAAAGCAGTTTTATAGAGGTCATTGGCATTCTCTAAGGTGGTCACGATTAGTGGAATCGCCAATGCTTCAGAGAGCGACATCAGGTCCATTTGTTCGTGAAGTTTCAGGACAAAATGTGCGCCTTGCGCGCTACGCAAGACTTTGGGCGACCATAGACCTGCTGTACCAATTGAAGCAAACACTCTCTTGATACCTGCCGCTGCACAGGTTCGTAAAATGGCACCGACATTGCCAGGGTCTTGAAGTCGATCAAGCATTACGATCGACTCAGAAATTTTTTCAGGAATAGGATGGATCGTTGGTTGCGCAACAAACAAAACCCCTTGATCCGTATCGACACTCGAGAGGTTGCCCAGCAAGGAGCCGGACATGGTCAAGCACACCTCTGGGTTAAGCTTGTCAATCAGCCCAACAAGATGCGACTGACCGACGCGCTCAAGATCAAAAATAGCGTACTTGGGTTGTTTGCCCATCGTCAGCCAAGATTCGCAAAGATTAACGCCTTCGAGCAAAATGGGTTCATCGCGTCTGCCCGCGCTAGATTGCCATTTGTATAGTTGTTTGTAGAGTGGATTAGAGCGTGACTCGATATGTTTCATGTTGATTCCAGACAAGCGCGCACCGGAGCAAAACTGCGACGGTGCACTGGACTCGGGCCATACTGCTTGAGTCGTGCCAAATGTAGTGCCGTGCCATAGCCCTTATGTTGATCAAAGGCATATTGCGGATAGAGCAAGTGTAAGCGCTGAAGGTCTTCATCTCGTGCGGTTTTTGCAAGAATAGATGCCGCGGAGATTGCCGGAACGCGTGAGTCACCTTTGACGATTGTTTGTACGCGACAAGATAAACGCGGAGACTGATTGCCGTCCACCCATGCGAGCTCTGGTGGAATAGACAAACCTTCAACGGCCCGCTTCATTGCAAGCAACGTGGCTTGCAAGATATTGAGCCGATCAATTTCCTCGACTGTAGCAGTGGCAATTGAAAAGCATAAGGCGTGGGCCTTAATTTGCTCAGCTAAAGCAATACGTTTCTTTTCGGAAAGCGTTTTAGAATCCGCGAGTCCTGAAATGCTGTAGTCCGCATCTAATATAACGGCTGCCGCATAGACATCGCCCGCGAGAGGTCCCCTGCCCGCTTCATCTACCCCCGCAGCGTGTAACGCACTTTCTAACTTCAAGTCAAAAAGATCCACTTGGGTTAAATGCGCCGAAGAAATTGGCTGTATAGGCATTACGCGCGTGATCGTTGTTGCAGAATCACGGACTCAATCGCTTGAGCGACCCGCACAGGTGTATTACAGCGAAGCGTATGGTGCAGTTCGGTAAAGCGGGTATGAATGACGTCGCACCGATGCGCATCACGTAACAAGTTTGATATTTCGCGTGCAAGGTTCTCAGGCGTCGCATCTTCTTGAATAAGTTCTGGAACAGCAAAGTCATTGAGTAGGACATTCGGCAAACCCACCCAGGGCAAATAAGGACGTTGTTGTCCAGATTTCCACGCCATGACTTTTCTAACAAGAGGCGATACCGCATAGGAAATCACCATGGGCTTTTTAAACAACGCCGCTTCAAGTGTCGCGGTTCCGCTTGCAACAAGCGCGACATCACAGGCCTCTAACACAGTCCATGCGATCGGATCTGCGATGCCGATGGATTGCTGTCGCGCCATAACAGTTTGAATATTTTTAACAGGAAATTGTTTTAAAAACTGTTCAAACTCTTTTGCACGCAGAGCGTTGACCATTGGTACGACGAATTGAAGCGACGGATCATTTTTTTGTAACAATTGTGCCGCTTGAAGAAAGCGTGGTGCAAGAAGCTTAATTTCAGAGGCCCTGCTTCCAGGCAAAATCGCAACAATACGCCCTTGCTGATTGAGGCCTAAACGCTCTCTTGCAGAATACTGATTAGGTTCAATGGGGATCGAATCCGCCATAGGGTGTCCGACATACGTGACAGGTATACCTTCCTTTTCGTATATCGCTTGTTCGAAGGGAAATAGCACCAACATGTGTGATACTGCTTCTCGAATGTAATGAATACGCTCATAACGCCAAGCCCAAATCGAAGGGCCCACAAAGTGCACGGTAGGTACACCTTCGCGTCTTAGTCGGTGCTCAAGGCGTAAATTAAAGTCGGGAGCATCGACGCCCAGGAAAACCGCGGGTGGGTCACGTAGCCAGCGGTTTTTAACATCGCTATAAATACGAAGGAGAGAGGGAAAGCGTTTAATTGCATCGACATACCCAAACACGCTGAGCGCATGCATCGGATGCCAGATATCCAAACCTGCTGCAGCTAAATGAGGTCCGCCGATACCCTCTGGTCTGACTTGAGGGTCAACAAGTTTGAGGCCTGCAAGAGCCTTTGCTGCAATTAGGTCTCCCGAAGGCTCCCCGGCAATCAGCCCAAGCCGCCAGGTCATGGGCGAATAATGCCCCGAGCACTGGACTCAACAAAGTCTAGTAATGGTTGCAATGCGGCCGCAACTTCAGGTTCTTTTTGCTGCCTGCTGCGTATTTCAATACACGCCTCAGTGAGAGAAAGGCCACGGCGGTAAATCAACTTGTAGGCATCGCGTAAAGCGCCAATTGACTCAGCGCTAAATCCTCGCCGCTTCAGGCCTTCAACATTAATCCCAACAGGTACACAAGGATTGCCAGAGCCCATCACGTAGGGAGGAATATCCATATGTAACGCACTTTGCCCACCCGTCATACTGTGAGCGCCGATTTTGCCAAATTGATGAACAGCCGCCAGTCCACCCACGATTGCCCAATCGCCGATATGGACGTGTCCTCCCATCTGCACGCCATTTGCCAAAATAGTGTGACTGCCGACTTGGCAATCATGCGCGACGTGAACATAGGCCATGATCCAATTGTCAGAGCCCAGTCGCGTGACGCCAACGTCTTGAACCGTTCCGGTATTAATGGTGACGTATTCACGCACCATATTTCGATCACCAATTTCTAGGCGGGTAGGTTCGCCTGCATATTTTTTGTCCTGGGGCATACCGCCAACAGAACAAAAGCGATAAAAATGATTCGCGTTGCCAATTTGAGTATGCCCATCGATGACGCAGTGGGGACCGACAATAGAATCCGCACCGATCGTGACATGGGGTCCAACAATTGAAAAGGCTCCCACAGACACAGAGGGATGCAGTTGAGCATTTGGATCGATGAGAGCGGTCGGATGGATCAGCGCAGTCATTTATTTTTCCATTGGCCTGATGGCACACATTAGTTTGGCTTCGGCGACTTCTTGACCGTCCACAAAGGCATGCCCTTGATATTTGCAAATCGTACGACCAAGACGTTCGGCTACGACTTCAATATGCAACTGATCGCCAGGCAATACAGGCTTGCGAAATCGAGCACCGTCGATACCAACAAAGTAATAGAGAATTTCTTCGTCTTTGGGTTTAAGACCTGTTTCATCGGCAAATGAAAAAATGGCAGCAGCTTGCGCCATCGCCTCTAGAATCAATACGCCCGGCATGACGGGATGGTGTGGAAAGTGACCCGTGAAAAAAGGCTCATTGATGGAGACATTTTTAAGAGCCTTGATGGACTTGCCAGGCACCATGTCAATGACACGATCAATCAGCAACATTGGGTAACGGTGCGGGAGCCGTTCAAGAATACTTTTGATATCAAGTTGCATCACTTATCCTAAGCGCTTCGTTCAATTTAAAATCTAAGTCATGTTAGCCAAGATTTAACTGGCTCACATTTGTTATTCGCGTTCGAGTGTTCTCACGCGTTTACGCAACGTGGAGAGTTGGGAAATCACAGCAGCATTTCGTTGCCACTCTTTGTGTTCGGCAAACGGATACACCCCTGTGTAACGCCCAGGAGTGTCAATACTGGTAATCACCCCGGTACCACCTGAGATATGTACATCATCACAAATGACTAAATGACCAGATATTCCAGTCATGCCGCCAATCGTGCAACGCGCACCAATGACCGTTGAGCCGGCGATGCCCACACATGCCGCAATAGCGGTATGGGCGCCTATCTGGCAGTTGTGTCCAATCATCACCTGGTTGTCTATTTTGACACCGTCGGCGATGACGGTGTTGTCAAGTGCACCACGATCAATGGTTGTGTTCGCACCAATCTCAACATCGTGGCCAATCAAAACAACACCTAACTGTGGAATCTTTCCCCAAGCGCCTTTAGAAAGGGTTGGGTCAGGTGCAAAACCAAAACCGTCTGCGCCCAGCACCACTCCGCTATGAATGATGGCACGATCACCGACCTTGACGCCGTAATAAATCGATACGCGGGGATAAAGTACCGAAGAAGCACCAATCTGTACATCGTCACCCAGCGTGCAACCTGCGCCAATTTGGACCATTGCGCCCACCACACATCGTGCGCCAATGACTGCGTGCGGACCAATCAGCGCACTCGGTTCAATGTGCGCTGAGGGATCAACGATTGCAGAAGGATGGATGCGAGGTTCATAGGCTGGCCGTCTTGCCCATTCAAACCATTGAGCAATCCGGGCATAGAGTAGATAGGGATGCTTGCAGACCACCCTTGCGAATAAAGGTGGAGGAATTGCTTGGGAAAGTTTTTCCTCGATTTCAGGCAGCACAATGACCGTGCAAGCACGTGTTCTGGCCAAATGGTCGAGGTATTTTGGATGGACAATAAAAGAAATTTCGAGTGCAGAGGCATGGCCGAGAGAGCCTAAACCTGCGATACGAGGATCAGTGTTGGGCCCTGAGCCTGGCACCACGCTTTGCACCAAGCCGCCAGGCACCGCACGCAAAAGATCAGAGAGAGTGGGTGCCCGCGCCGGGTCTAACAGTACGGGCATAGCCGCGGCTGATTATTTTGTACCTAACGCCTGAATCACCTTGTCGGTAATATCGGCACGAGGATTCACTGTGACAGCATCTTGCAAAATCATATCGTAATCATCTTTTTCGGCGATACGCTTAATCGATGCGTTTGCGCGTTCGATGATTGTCGCAAACTCTTCATTGCGACGACGATTAAAGTCTTCTTGGAGTTCGCGACGCTTACGTTGCAGGTCCGCATCAATATTGGCAAGCTCGCGTTGGCGCTTGTTACGATCTGATTCAGACAGCACAGGGGCATCTTTCTCAAATTTTTGCGCAGCTGTGCGTAAGCTATTTCCAAGACGTTGGATTTCTTCTTCACGCTTTTTGAATTCAGCCTCAATTTTGGTTTGTGCTGCTTTAGCGGGCGCAGAATCTCTAAGAATACGCTCGGTATTGACGAAACCGATTTTAGATCCCTGAGCGCGTACAGAGTGACTAAACGTCAAGGCCAAAATCAGGCAGGTCAGGGAAATCACCCAGACCAGCGATTGACGTGCAAAAACCTCAAATGGCATACGCTTTTGGGTAGGGGTAAATAAGGATGAAACCATTATGGAACTCTCACGATAAACAATAGATATAAGTTGGTATTGTGCCACTAAATTAATGGGGAAAACGGATCAGAAGCCTGTGCCAATTTGAAACTGGAAGATTTGCGTGTTGTCACCAGATTTAGCGTTCAGAGGTCTAGCAAAAGACAATTGGAGAGGTCCCAGGGGGGAAACCCACGATAAGCCAATACCTGCAGAGTACCGCATCTGACTTAAATCAATAGAGGTATCGTTTCCAAACCCATCCGTTCCATAGACCTGACCACCGTCCGCGAAGGCAAACCAACGCAAAGATCTATCCTTTTGCGTGCCAGGAAATGGGAGATAAAACTGTACATTACCCACGACCCGTTTGGATCCACCCAAATAGGTGCCCGTAATGGGGTCTGTTGGGCCAAGCGAGTTTTGTGAAAAGCCTCTCACAGTGCCAATACCGCCGGCGTAAATATTTTTAATGATGGGAAAAGGCAGATCAGTTTTATAGCTTTTACCAAAGTCGAACATTCCGTTGAGGGCTAACGTAAAGTCACGGCCGACGGGCATATACGTCTGATATTGCGCACCAAACATGTAGTAATCGAGACTACCTGTACCGACGTCAAGCTTGAGTCGTGTGAAGGAGCCTTTGGTCGGACTTAGCGCACTGTCTCGGGTATCCTTGGCCCATCCTGTATTTAAGATCGCCGCCGTCGTTGTTTCACCGTAATCCCTCACATATTCACGATAGGCAATCGGAGAGTTGTCGAACAAACCAATAGAGTTGCGCTCAAGGTTAACGCCTAAAAAGATTCGGTCAAACTCGGAAATGGGGACGCCGAAGTTCAGACCAAGACCCCCAGTGGTGACCTTGTAGTTTCCTGGGTTGTTTGAGTAAGGTGTGACCGTTCTAAAGTAAACCGAAGATGTTCGACTGACTCCGTCATTGGTAAAGTATGGATCAGTATGGGCTAACACAGCGGTACGATTGGAGGTGCTCGTATTGAGGTTGAGCGTCAGGTTAGTCCCGCTACCAAAAACGTTTTCTTCACTAATACCGGCTGACAAAATAACGCCATCTACTTGACCGTAACCTACACCAAGATTCAACATTCCCGTGGGTTTTTCTTCGACAGTCAGATTGACGTCAACTTGATCGGGGGAGCCAGGTACAGGTTCTGTTCCGACTTTAATATCCTTAAAGTATCCAACGCGGTCGAGGCGATCACGGGATAGTTTAATCTTGCCAGAGTCATACCAAGCCGCTTCGGGTTGGCGCACCTCACGACGAATGACTTCGTCTTTGGATCTGTGGTTACCAACAATCTGGACGCGACGGACATAAACGCGTCGATTGGGGTCTACATAAAATGTAACTTCAGCAGTTTGTTTCTCACGATCCAAAATAGGATTGGGGTTGACGTTAGCAAACGCATAGCCCAATCCGCCAAGATACTCAGATATTCCTTTCGCAGTCGCATTGGTTTTAGCGCCTGAAAAAACCTCTCCTGCTTTGAGTTGGACCAGCTGTTGGATCTCGCTCTCAAGGCCCAGTAACTCACCTGCTAGCTTGACCTCTGAAACGGTATAGGGCTTACCTTCAGTTAGGGTAAGTGTGATAAAAATTTCTTGTCGGTCACCTGAAATGGACACTTGTGGTGGCTCAATCCTAAACTCGAGATATCCTCGGTCAAGATAAAAAGATTTAATCGCTTCAACGTCACGCTCTAACTTTTCACGCGAATATTTATCGGTGTCGGTGTACCAAGTGAGCCAACCGGGCGTCGTAAGTGACATGAGGTCGCGTAAGCGACTTTGAGAAAAGGCTGAGTTGCCAACGATATTGATTTCACGAATGCGCGAAACACCCCCTTCAAAGACGTCAAAGTTGATACCCACACGGTTGCGAGGCAAAGGTGTGACCGTTGGGGAAATATCGACCGCGTATTTGCCCTTATTGAGGTAGGCCTGACGCAGTTCGAATTGCGCTTGTTCAAGCATTGACTGATCAAATACGCGCCCTTGAGCAAATCCTACTTGCTTGAGATTGCCAGTAATGGCCTCAGGCTCAAATTCCTTCATGCCTGTAAAAGTAATTGCCGCGATCGTTGGACGTTCTTGGACGGCGACCACCACGACTCGGTTTGCAGTCTGGATCCGCACGTCTGCATACAACCCGGTTGCATACAGTTTTCTGACAGACTCTGTCGCAAGTTCTTCAGTAAATTTTTGCCCAACTTTAAAGGGCAGCTGCGAGAAAATCGAACCCGGCTCAGTCCGCTGCATCCCCTCAACTCTGATATCGCTTACGACAAAAGGCTCAAATGCGTGCGCATTAAAAGGCGACATCAGTGATGCAATCAACAGCACCTGACACAACGCAAGCGTCAGTAAACGCAGGCTTTTGTCAAACATAAAGGGCAATCGAGCGAGCATCCCGGGTAATCCTTAGTATTAAATGAATAGGTAAAACAAACGCAAAAACTACGAATCTGATTTTAAGGCAGAAACGGGCTAGTTAAAAATACGAATTAAATCATTAAATAAAGCCAAAACCATAAGCCCAGCGAGCAAACTCACTCCTGCGCGCTGTCCCCATTCCATGACACGGTTAGAGACGGGCTTGCCACGCACCATCTCTATGAGATAGTACATGAGATGCCCCCCATCCAGCATGGGAATCGGCAGCAGATTCAAGATTCCTAGACTCACACTCACCAGTGCTAAAAAGGCAACATAAGCAGCCCAACCAATTTTGACAGACTGCCCTGCATAATCCGCAATCGTCACCGGCCCACTGATATTTTTTAAGGAAACATCTCCCGTCAACATACGACCCATCATTCGAAGCGAAAACCATGCCGTATCGAAGGTTTTGACAGCGCCTTGGATGAGGCTATCAATCGGACCATAACTGACATCAACCATCGGTACGACCGCGCCAAGCTGAATACCGGCACGTCCAACCGTTTGACCATTTTCTAGGGTGTGAGCACTAGGCGTGATTAAAAACTTAAGTTTTTCACCATTCCGCTCAACTTCTAGCGCGATAGGCTCACCCGCACTTTTCTGAATGGCTTGGATAAGCGTTCCAATATCTGGACTATTGATGTCGCCGATACGAAGAATGAGGTCCTGGGGGTTTATCCCCGCTCTCTGTGCAACACTGCCCTCAACAACCGATCGAACGATTGGGGGCCCACCGGCAAGACCTAATCCGAGGTCTCGCATTGGTTCAGCTTGTGAGGGATCTGCCAAGCTTGGCAGGCGAAGGGTGCGATGCAGTCGTGCCCCCCCTTGCTCGATTGTGATCTCAGCTTCGCCTCCGTCTGCAAGTTTTTGAAGCAAGTTCCAACGCAGTTGAGGCCATGAGGCGATAGCCGTTTGATCGATGGCAACGACTGTATCACCGCCTTTCAGACCGGCCAGTGCAGCGGGTGAATTGACGGTGGGTGTGGCCAAAATCGCTTCGGGTTCTTTGGTACCAACGAAATTGATACAGGCATACAAGAACACCGCAAGTATCAAGTTGAACATGGGCCCAGCGGCAACAATCGCAAAACGCTTTGATACGGGTTGTGATTGAAAACTGCTGCCCCTAGGGTCAGGAGATGATGTTGACGATGCATTTGTAAGAGAGGTTTGTGGAGGCGTCGAAATTTTGGAAGAAGGTGCCAAATCATCTTGATCGAGCATCTTGACATAGCCACCCAGCGGAATCATTGAGAGGGCCCACTCAGTCCCATTTTTGTCCACACGTTTGATCAGGACACGTCCAAAGCCGACAGAAAAACGCAGGACACGCACACCACACCAACGTGCCACCCAATAATGGCCCAGTTCATGAAAAGTGATGAGAACACCAAGCGTTACAAAAAAAGAAATGAGCGTTGTGAGCATATTCACAGCCAGAAAAATACGTTAACTGCTAAACCATTCGAAATCGAAGATGAATGATTACGATGTTAAAAATGTCACCGCTTGATGGCGTACCTCAGCGTCTAGGGCCATGACGTCATCAAGCGACTGATAAGTACGGGTAGGAAGGCCGGCATGCCAAGTTAACGTCGACTCTAGCACTGAGGAAATGGCGGTGTAAGCCAACCTGCCCTCCAAAAAGGCTTCAACAGCCATTTCATTGGCCGCATTAAGTGCAATGCATGCGCCCTGCCCGACTGACAGCGCATCAAAAGATAATTTGAGACAAGGAAACTGTTTGAAATCGGGTTGCTCAAAATCTAACCTGCCAGCGAGCGCAAGATCCAGTAACCCAACACCTGCGTCGATACGGTCAGGAAATCCTAGACCATAAGCAATCGGCGTACGCATGTCGGGTTGTCCGAGCTGGGCAATCACAGAGCCATCCTCATATTCAACCATGGAATGCACAACACTTTGGGGGTGAATCACCACGTTAATGCGTTCGGGGGGCATCGCAAACAACCAATGCGCTTCGATGACTTCAAGCCCTTTATTCAACATCGTTGCTGAATCGACAGAGATTTTTTTTCCCATACTCCAGTTTGGATGCGCGCAAGCTTGCTCAGGCGTCACATGGTGAAGTTCTTCCCAGCGCTTGGTTCGAAAAGGTCCGCCTGAAGCGGTCAGGATTAAACGCCGCACACCTGCTGTTGGGGCTGTTGGAGCAAACGCCCGCCCATCGTGAGGCAAACATTGAAAAATAGCGTTGTGCTCACTATCAATGGGTAATAGCTCAGCGCCGTTGTCTCTGACTGCCGCCATAAATAATGAACCGGCCGCAACGAGCGCTTCTTTGTTTGCAAGCAGCACGCGTTTGCCTGCCTGTGCAGCCGACAGCGCAGCTGGCAGACCCGCTGCTCCGACAATCGCCGCCATGACGACGTCTGTCTCGCGATCTGCCGCTGTTTGGGCAAGCGCACGAGCGCCAACTCGAATTTCTGGCATGGCATTTTTTGAATGCCAGCAAGACTTAAATAACTGTGCGGCGTGATCTGTGGGCACGACGACGACTTTCGCATTTGTTTCTTGCGCTTGCACAGCAAGTTGGGCGATTCGAGAGTGTGCCGATAATGCGTAAACAGAAAAGCGATCAGGGTGACGTGCAATCACATCAATCGTATTGATGCCGATCGATCCAGTCGAACCCAAAATCGTGATGCGTGAAGATTTCAAAATCGCAAACCTTCAGTGAGTACATAGGCTAAGGGCACGACTGCGACCACAGCATCAATGCGATCATAGACACCGCCGTGTCCTGGTAATAATTGACTTGAATCTTTCACGCCAGCCCTGCGTTTAAGCATGGATTCGAACAGGTCTCCACAGATAGAAAAGACTGCGAGTAAAACGGCTAATAAGATGGTGTATAACAGCCCCCATCTCAGCATAAGATCTGCTGCAAAGCTGCCTGACCAATGAGCAGAGATGAGTATCCAGATCACCACACCAACAATACCTGCGAGCGCACCTTCGCGGGTTTTGCCAGGACTAATGGACGGCGCAAGTTTATGGCGACCCATCGCGCGACCAACAAAATAGGCAGCAATATCCGCGATCCAAACGACAATCAGTAAGGACAACACATAGGTCACCCCATGCGTAAGGTAAAGAATCGCGAGAACACCCCAAGTGGCAAATAATGTGAGTAGCGCAAAACCGCTCCAGGCGGTGGGTGCAGCAGGTACTTGAACTTGTGCGCGGTAAATGGCATAGCCCACAGCAACGAACCAAAATACGACACAAAGTCCCGCGCTGACCTGAATAGCTAGGGTGCTAGACAAGCCGAGGCTGAGCCAAGCGAATGTTTGAGCCATGGTTAAAATAAAAAGACCGAGGCCCAGCCGTATAGGTAAGGGTGAGGTTCGACCTAAAGTCAGGCGTGTCCACTCCCAGCCAGCGACTCCGCAGGTGATTGCCAGAAACGTCAAAAATGGCCAAGCTGAGTCAAAAGAAAGTACGCCAGCCAAGACCGTAAGCAATACGATGGCTGTGAGAATACGCTGTTTGAGCATGACGTTAGCTCGTCGTATGAGATTGAAGTTGTGCGCTTGTTCGCCCAAACCGTCTTTCTCGATGACGGTACCACTCAAAGGCATTTTTTAATTCTTCAGCACTAAAGTCTGGCCAGTAGCAATCGGAAAAAAACAATTCAGTATAAGCAAGTTGCCAAATCAGAAAATTTGAAACGCGCTGCTCTCCTCCCGTGCGGATGAACAAATCGGGTTCGGGTGCCCATGACATTGACAGATGTTCTGAAAGCGCACTTTCATCAATGCGTCCAGGATCAGCACCATATTCAGGGTGAGCAAGCATCATTTTTTTCATGGCCTGCAAAATATCCCAACGGCCGCCGTAATTGGCTGCAATGGTGAGATGGAGCTGATCGTTATGCGCAGTTTTTGCCTGTGCTTGGACAATCAATTCTTGAAGTTTCGGCTCAAAGGCAGACAGATCGCCTATGACGCGCAACCGGACGCCTTGGTCAAGCAATCGTGAGACCTCCCTCTCCAGGGCCTGAACAAACAAGCGCATCAATAAGGAGACTTCATCTGCAGGACGACGCCAATTTTCAGAGCTAAAGGCAAACAAGGTGAGATAACGCACCCCCATTTTGCCGCACGTCTCTACCGCAGCGCGCACAGATTGGACGCCCCGAGCATGGCCTGCCGTTCGAGGCAAAAAGCGTTTGGCCGCCCACCTTCCGTTGCCATCCATGATGATGGCAACATGCTTAGGGACCTCGGATATAACCGGGATGTCAATGGTTGAGCTGATTGCCATATGAATGACGGATCAAACCGTCATGATCTCAGCTTCTTTTTGAACAATCAGCTTGTCGATTTCTACGACGCAGCGATCGGTCAATTTTTGAACGATATCTTGCGCACGGCGCTCGTCATCTTCAGAGATTTCTTTTTCTTTAACAAGTTTTTTGAACGCTTCGTTGGCGTCACGACGCAAATTACGAATGGCAATTTTTGCGTCTTCGCCTTCTGACTTGACGACTTTATTTAGATCGCGACGACGCTCTTCGGTTAAGGCGGGCATCGGGACTCGAATGCTGTCGCCCATTCCAACGGGGTTGAGCCCCAGGTCAGAATCACGAATAGCCTTTTCAACTGCCGCCCCAAGATTTTTTTCCCAAACAGACACGCTAAGAGTCCGGGCATCCATGAGCGTCACGTTAGCCACCTGGCTGATTGGAACTGGAGAGCCGTAATACTCGACCTGAACGTGATCAAGAATCCCTGTATGTGCACGACCCGTTCGAATTTTTGCAATATTCGCCTTGAGGGTCTCAAGGGATTTTCCCATCCGGCTTTCGGTAGATTGTTGAATGTCCGCAATACTCATGTTGTTTCCTTTAGACGTGAACGAGGGTGCCCTCGTCCTCGCCACTAACAGCACGTCTTAACGCACCGGGTTTGTTGATAGAAAACACTTTGATAGGTAGTTTTTGGTCGCGACAAAGAGCGAAAGCTGTCGCGTCCATAATTTCGAGACGTTTGACAATGACCTCGTCAAAGCTAATGCGTGTGTAACGTGTCGCAGCAGGATCCTTATTTGGATCGGCACTGTAAATGCCATCGACTTTGGTGGCTTTCAGCACGACTTCTGCACCAATTTCCGCACCACGAAGAGCAGCAGCTGTATCCGTTGTAAAAAATGGATTACCCGTTCCAGCTGCAAAAATAACGACTTTGCCTTCTTCGAGGTAACGTAAAGCTTTTGGGCGAATATAGGGCTCGACAACCTGCTCGATATTGAGGGCTGACTGTACGCGCGCATCAACACCTCGATGCTTTAACGCATCTTGAAGCGCGAGCGCATTCATCACGGTTGCCATCATACCCATGTAGTCGGCCGTCGCACGATCCATGCCTTGAGCACCAGGGGCCACACCACGAAAAATATTGCCACCACCAATGACGATGGCGAGCTGTACGCCCATTGCCGCGACTTCGGCAACCTCGTCTGTCATTCGCATGATCGTGGCACGATTGATGCCAAACGCATCATCACCCATCAATGCTTCGCCAGACAGTTTGAGGAGGACTCGTTTGTGCATTCTGCTGGTCATATGGGGATCAATCCGGAGTATTAAACACAATCAAAATTGTATGCGAAAGCCGGGCGGCCGATGCTGCGCCGCCCGGCTTTTGATACAAAATTATGCGTTACCGGCAGCTGCTGCGGCTACTTCGGCAGCAAAGTCACTGGTTTTCTTTTCAATGCCCTCACCTACGACAAACAGGGAAAACCCTGTGACGGTAGATGATTTCTCTTTTAGCATCTGTGCCACGGTCTGCTTGTCGTTTTTAACAAAAGGCTGTGACAGTAATGCAACTTCTTTGAGGTACTTTTGAACGGCGCCCTCGACCATTTTTTCAACGATCTCGGCTGGCTTGCCAGATTCGGCAGCCTTTAAACGCGCGACGGAACGCTCTGTTTCTTTATCAGCGTCGGAAACACCTGTTTCGTCAATAGCACGTGGCTTAGTCGCAGCAATGTGCATAGCCAAGTCCTTGCCAATCTCGTCAGCGCCGGAGAACTCAACCATCACACCGATTTTGCCACTATGGACATAGCTCGCAAGCTTGTTAGGTGTGTCGTAGCGCTGAAAGCGACGAATGGAGATATTTTCACCAATCTTGCCGATTAAGGCAGTGCGGACGCTATCCACTGTGCCGTCAGCCATTGGTGTGACGGAAAGTGCTGCAACATCTGAGATGCCTTCAGTTGCAACTAATTTAGCGAGGTTTGCAACAAAAGCGACAAAATCGTCATTTTTTGCAACAAAGTCTGTTTCACAGTTGATCTCGATTACTGCACCTTTTTTGGCATCCGGCGAAATATAGAGACCAACCAGTCCCTCTGCCGTGACACGGCTAGCGGCCTTGCTAGCTTTGCTACCTAGCTTGACACGCAGAATTTCTTCGGCACGCGCCATGTCGCCGGCAGCCTCAGTCAGGGCTTTTTTGCACTCCATCATGGGTGCGTCAGTTTTTTCGCGCAACTCTTTGACCATTGCGGCGGTAATGTCAGCCATGTTTGCTCCAGTATTAGTAAAAGCACCCTGACCAAACGGCCAGGGTGTAAGTGTCAAGCGCTCGCCATACGTGAGCGCGATCAGAGATTAGGCTTTTGCCTGCTCGACTTCAACGAACTCTTCACCCTGAGTCAGTTCTTCGACCAAACCGTTGATGTTGTCACCACGGCCTGCGATCACAGCATCTGCAACGCCAGAAGCATAAAGTGCAATGGCTTTGGCTGAGTCATCATTACCAGGAATAATGAAATCAATTCCGTCGGGGGAGTGATTGGTATCCACCACAGCAACGACTGGTATTCCCAGCGCATTTGCTTCGGCAACCGCAATCTTGTGGTAACCAACGTCGATCATGAAAATCGCGTCAGGCAAGCCGTTCATGTCTTTAATGCCGCCAATCGACTTGTTGAGCTTGTCGAGTTCGCGCTGGAACATCAAACCTTCTTTTTTGCTCATCCGCTCAGTTGTGCCTTCGGCAATCATGACTTCCATGTCTTTCAAGCGTTTGATCGAGCTTTTGACCGTTTTGAAATTGGTCAGCATGCCGCCGAGCCAACGGCTATCAACGAAAGGCATTCCGGCACGGGCGGCTTCTGCCGCGACCAGTTCACGTGCTGCACGCTTGGTGCCAACGAAAAGAACGGTTCCGCCTTTTGCAGCAACCTGACGCAAAAACTTAGTGGCATCTTGGTAGTTTGCAACTGTCTTTTCGAGGTTGATGATGTGAATTTTGTTGCGATGACCGAAGATGTAAGGAGCCATCTTGGGGTTCCAGTAACGGGTTTGGTGGCCAAAGTGGACGCCCGCTTCTAACATTTCACGCATTAATGACATAATAAATCTCCGAGGGTTAGGTCTAGTGTCATGCATGCACCCGCATAAAGCAGGCACCCTGGCGACATGACACGCGATTTTGGTATTTGCAAACACCATGTCTGCAAAGGACCAGATACTACAAAAACGTACCAGTCAGGACTAATTGTTTAAATTAGCCTTTCGAAACAGGACGATTACACGTTCCAAAACTTGGTAAGCCTATAATTCTACTATCTTTCACTACATTTACTCAAGTCACCATGAGTCTAGTCACTAACCCCGAAGATCAGGCCAAAATGCGCGCAGCATGTCGCGAGGCAGCAAAAGTCCTAGATTTCATCACACCTTTTGTTAAACCAGGTGTGACAACAGGCGAACTTGATCAGTTGTGTCTAAAGTTTTTGACTGAGGAACTGATGGTCAAATCGGCAACGGTTGGCTATGCCCCCCCTGGCTATCCACCCTTCCCTGGCGCAATTTGCACGTCTGTTAATCATCAAGTCTGCCACGGCATTCCTGGCGATAAGGTTTTGAAAAATGGGGATGTCTTAAATATCGATGTCACCATTATCAAGGATGGCTGGTTTGGTGATACCAGTCGCATGTATGCAGTGGGAGAGACCTCTATCCTTGCCAAACGACTGACTGACGTTACATATGAGTGCATGTGGTTAGGGATTGCTCAAGTTAAACCTGGAAATACCTTGGGTGATATTGGAAACGCCATTCAAAAATACGCTGAACAACAAGGATTTTCGGTTGTGCGCGAATTTTGTGGCCATGGCATTGGTCAAAAATTTCATCAAGATCCACAAATTTTGCATTATGGCAAAGCAGGAACCGGACAAAAGCTTGAACCGGGCCTCATTTTTACGATCGAACCTATGATTAATGCTGGCAAGCGTGAGATCCGCCAATTGGCCGATGGCTGGACCGTTGTCACGCGTGACCATAGTCTCTCTGCGCAATGGGAGCATACGATTATGGTGACGGACTCTGGTTTTGAGGTGCTGACACAGTCTCCTGGAATGCCAGCGCCACCTGCATTTATTCAACTTTAATTTTTTAGTCGCAAGTATTTGAGTGCAACGATTTTAAATTTTTATACCTAGGGTATCCGGATGACTCAACAAAGCGGACTTAATGAAACGTTAAGTGAGAGCCTTGGTGCGATTCGGTCCAAGATCAAGGTTGAGCGGCAAGCTGCCTTCGAAAAGTATCGGAATAAACCGCGTGCTGACTCTCTTTTGACTGCGCTAAGGCGAATTGCCGATCAAGCGTTACGGCAGCTTTTATCCTTGTATCCTTTGCCAAAAGGGGCTGCGTTAGCGGCTGTTGGGGGGTTCGGTCGCGGAGAGCTCTATCCGTTTTCAGACGTAGATTTGTTGATATTGTTACCTGCGGAACCGAGTCCGATCGCCGAAGCGACGTTGAGCGGTCTTGTCGCTGCGATGTGGGACGTTGGGCTTGAGCCTGGGTGTAGTGTCCGCACTGTGGAGCAATGTCTGACAGAGGCACGTGCCGACATTACCGTTGAAACCTCATTGCTAGAACTTCGCTGGATTGCGGGTAGTCGAGCGCTGACAAATGTATTTATGCAGCGCATGCAAGATCAACTGGACCCTAAAAACTTTTATCAGGCAAAGCGCAGCGAAATGCAGCAGCGCCATTCACGCTATCAGGATACCCCCTACTCCCTCGAGCCTAATTGCAAAGAGTCACCAGGCGGTTTGCGTGACCTACAGGTCATTTTATGGATGGCTAAAGCAGCGGGCTTTGGTCAGAGCTGGGATCAAATCGCACAATCAGGACTGCTGACGCATGCTGAGGCACGCGATCTTAATCGTGCCGAACAAGCATTCAAAAGACTGCGTATTGAATTGCATTTACTTGTCAATCGTCGTGAGGATCGTTTGCTATTTGATTTGCAACACGGCCTCGCTCAGGCATACCAAATCACCGCGACGGCGACCCGCCGTGCAAGTGAAATTTTGATGCAGCGATATTATTGGGCCGCACGCCTGGTGACGCAACTCAATACCTTGTTGGTTCAGGCCATAGGCGAGCATCTTTTTCCTTTAACGCAAACGGATGCCCGCAAGCTCGATGCACACTATGTCGCGCATCACCATCGTTTGGATATTGTCGATGAAGAGCTTTTTCAAAAGCATCCCTCGGAGCTGTTACGCGTTTTTTTAGTCATGCAGCAGAATCCCGAATTGACCGAGCTTTCAGCTCGTGCATTGCGTGCGATTTGGCATGCCAGACTACTCATTGATGCTTCATTTAGAGCGGACCCTAAAAATAGACATTTGTTTATTGA
Source organism: Burkholderiaceae bacterium (assembly GCA_023653055.1). Taxonomy (GTDB): domain Bacteria; phylum Pseudomonadota; class Gammaproteobacteria; order Burkholderiales; family Burkholderiaceae_B; genus Zwartia. The sequence continues at coordinate 87,477 of JAMNXR010000013.1, forward strand.
GATCCTCAAACAAAGCCAAGGGATTGTCCACGCACTCAGGCGGATGACAATGCTCAATGTCTTACCTCGCTACATTCCGGCATTTCGCCGTGTGGTGGGACAGATGCAGCATGATTTATTTCACGTATATACCGTTGATCAACACACTTTGGCCGTGTTGCGTAATGTTCGACGCTTTACGATGCTCGAACATGCTCAAGAGTATCCGCTCGCGACCCGACTGATGGCAGGATTTGATCGCCACTGGTTGATTTATGTTGCGGCCCTCTTTCACGATATTGCCAAAGGCCGTGGCGGTGACCACTCAACCCTAGGTGCTGAAGAGGTCAAAAAGTTTGCACGAACACATGATCTCGCGAAAGATGAGACTGCACTTGTTGTGTTCTTAGTGAGGCACCATTTGCTCATGTCACAAGTTGCGCAAAAAAAGGATCTCTCAGATCCTCAAGTTATTCGTGACTTTGCTGCCCTTGTTCAGACCCCTAGAAATCTCACAGCGCTCTACTTATTGACGGTCGCTGACGTCCGCGGCACCAGTCCCAAGGTTTGGAATGCGTGGAAAGGAAAGTTACTTGAGGATTTGTTTAATTTGACCCTTGCGGCATTGGGTGGATCTTTAGGTGATTCAAATACTGTTTTACGTCATCGTATGGATGAAGCGGCCAGTCTCACGCGCCTCGCAGGATTACGAGATGATGCGCGAGAGTCGTTTTGGGCTGAGTTAGATATTGCTTATTTCATGCGACATGATGCACAAGAAATTGCTTGGCATACACGCCATCTTTATCATTGTTTTGGAACCGAAGAGACGGTGGTGAAAGCCCGACCGACTGAGGGCGGTGAAGGTTTACAGGTGATGGTGTACACCAAGCACGTCAAAGAACTGTTTGCGCGCCTGTGTGGCTACTTTGGATATCGGGGCCTCAGTATTCAGGATGCCCGTATTCATACAACGCGTCAGGGCTACGCTCTGGATAGTTTTATTGTGTTGCCAACCGACCGTGAGCGAGATTTGCGTGCTAATGCTGCCTTGATTGAGCATGAATTATCGACTCAACTCGATCTTTTAAGCTTGGATGATTTAAAACATAAAATCAATACGCGGGCTTCTAGATTATCTAAAGCCTTCCCTTTTCCACCCTTAGTGGAAATAAGGCCAGGTGATGATAATGCTTCATGGGTGCTGGACATCACCGCCACAGACCGCTCAGGCTTGCTGAGTGATTTGGCGCAGTTATTTGTGTCTTTTAATATTTACCTGCAGACGGCTAAAGTGATGACCTTGGGCGATCGCGTTGAAGACGTATTTGTTATCAAAGGCGAGGCATTATCACAGCCCCGAACACAAAGACAATTTGAGCGTGCTCTACTGGATACGTTGTCTCAGGAGAAACAGCTTGCAGCTTGAAATAAAAATCTTACGGCTCATCAGCATTCTGAGTTTTAGTTCAGTCGCGTTTGCCTTGATTTCGCAGTATGTGTATGACATGCAACCCTGTGCATGGTGTGTGTTTCAACGTCTGCTATATCTAATTATTGGTATCACAGCATTACTGCTGACGCTTGGTCAACCGAAACGTATACGTTTATCTGTCGGGATTGCAGGAATTATTGCAATAGCGATCGCAGGTGTAATGTCTGCGGTGTATCAAGAAAAGGTTGCTGCGCATACCTTTTCCTGCGCGCAAACTATTGCAGATCAACTCATGACAAAAAGTGGACTTGATGAAGCCGTACCATGGTTATTTGGAATTTATGCAAGCTGCATGGAGGCGCGCGTCACACTGCTAGGTATTGAATATGCCTGGTGGAGCATGGCGATGTTTAGCATTCTTGGCGTGCTTGGCACCATCGCTTTGCTCAGGATTCGCCCTTAGTTATCCTCGGCGGCAAATCCCATATTAAAAAGCAATCCGTTTGAGCCATCTTGGGTTTGGCCGCGATTGCGACCCACTTGTTCAAGATATTCGGGTGTGATGTCTCCGGTAATGTAGTCGCCTGTGAAACAAGAGTTATCAAAGCGTGTTAGCGCTGGGTTGAGATCAGAGACGGAGCGTTGCATTGCGTCGATGTCTTGATACACCAAGGCATCGGCCCCAATAATGCGAGCGATCTCGTCTTCATTACGGCCTGTGGCAATCAATTCTTTTTGTGTCGGCATGTCGATGCCGTAGACGTTTTGATAACGAACTGGCGGTGCGGCAGAGGCCAAATACACCTTGTTAGCACCTGCTGCGCGGGCCATTTCAACAATTTCTCGGCTCGTGGTGCCGCGTACGATCGAGTCATCTACCAGCAGCACATTTTTACCTTTGAATTCCATGCCAATGGTATTGAGCTTTTGACGAACAGACTTCTTGCGAACAGCCTGCCCAGGCATGATGAATGTTCGACCCACATATCGATTTTTAATCAGTCCTTCGCGATAATTGAGGCCAAGACGATCGGCAAGTTGCATCGCAGAAGGCCTTGACGAATCAGGGATTGGCATCACGACGTCGATATCGCCTAGTCTGAGTTGCTTGGCCAGTTTGTCTGCCAAATACTCTCCCATTTTGAGGCGCGAGCCATACACTGAAACACCATCTAAGACGGAGTCTGGTCGAGCAAAATAGACATATTCAAAAATACAGGGTGCATGGATCGCTCCAGGTGCACATTGTTCGCTGCTCAGTTTTCCGTCAAGCGTAATAAAAATACCTTCGCCTGGTTGAATATCGCGCACGAACTGAAAACCGGAGCCTTCGAGTGCAACAGACTCAGAGGCGATCATCCACTCTACGCCTTGAGGCGCATCAGATTTTCCCAAGCAAAGTGGACGAATTCCATTGGGATCACGAAACGCAATCAGTCCATACCCAGAAATCTGAGCCACCACCGCATAGGCACCCTTCACGCGTTGATGAACGGCTTTGATAGCTCGAAAAATCGCATGTTCATCAAGCGAAACGCCATTGGCAGCACGCTGTAGTTCATGGGCCAGTACATTGAGCAAGACTTCCGAGTCAGAGTTCGTGTTGATATGACGCTGATCAACCTTGAAGAGCGACTCACGTAACTCGTGCCAATTCGTTAAATTTCCATTGTGCGCAAAAGTAATGCCAAAAGGGGCATTGACATAAAAGGGTTGAGCTTCTTCGACACTTTCTGATGAACCCGCTGTCGGGTAGCGTACCTGTCCAATGCCGGAGGTGCCTGGTAGTGAACGCATATTTCGCGTGCGGAAAACATCCTTGACCAGTCCATGCGCTTTGTACATGTTGAACTGGTTTCCATTAGACGTCGCAATACCTGCTGCGTCCTGACCTCTATGCTGCAATAGCAACAATGCATCGTATATCAGTTGATTGACAGGACCGCGACCGACGACACCAACAATTCCGCACATGAAATTTCCTGATTACGGTTAAAACACAATGAAACAAATTTAAAACTAATAAGGCAACCAGTCATTCGCTGGTGGAGGCAGTCTCAGCTTGATTTGCTGGACAACACCGACAACCTGCTTTGAAAACATGGCATTTTTCCACCATGGCTCTTCGGGTAAAGGCGTATATCCAGCCAAAATAACTAATACCAAAACAAACAGCACACCTCTGACAAGCCCAAATAATGCACCTAGCCCATGATCTGCCGGAGTGAGACCAGTTTTACTCAATAGCGACGCTAATGTCATGTTGATAAAGCCAATCGACAGCAAAACTGCGATAAATACACCTAAGTAAGCAAGTGCCATACTGACAAACGGTTGAGAGATCCATTGTGCGAACCAATCAGAAACAGTAGGCCCCCACCAGATTGCCGCCAGAAATGCCGAGGCATACGCTACAAGTGATAACACTTCTTTAAGAAGGCCTCTTAGCAATCCCAGGATTGCTGAGATTGCAAGTATTGCTAAGAGGACAAAATCGAAGCCTGTCACTGTGTGGTGATAAATGCACCGCCATAGCCTTGGGTGCGCAGACGTGTCTGGGCAGCTTGGGCTGCTTCGCGGGACTGAAAGGGTCCAACTCTGACTCGATATTTAGGACGACCATTTACATCAACAGGTCCATCCACAAATGCATTGTTGATTCCCGCAGCAATCAAAACATTACGTTGCTTTTGTGCATCCGCTGAAGCGTCGAGAGACATTGCCTGAACGACAAAATTTCCGCGTACAGGGGCTTTGGGACTAGGTACACTTGCAACGGGATTTCGCCCTTCTAAAAGGGCAAGCGCACGTGCAGCATCGTCTCGACGCTGCTGTGCATTAGGCGCTGGAGCGGGTTGTGATGCTGAGGTTGGAGGTGTAGCAGGTTTAGCTGGAGGTGTCACTTTAGCGGCATCTGCATTATTCGCCGGGGTGGGTTTGACACCCGCCTCAGGTTTGACTTGGCCCGATACGACAGTATTTGTGTCGGCAGAATTAGCCGTCACAATCGAAGATGCGACTGTTTCCGGAGAGGTCGGAACAATGATGGCAGCCTCAGGGCCAGATAGGTTGGGCTGGAATGGTGATTGGCGATCTGGAATACGAATCGGGATATTGCTCGCAATGGGAGCGGGCTCAGAATCAAGGAGCATCGGGAGTACGACCACTGCGGCAAGTATCAAGGCGACTGCACCCGCCAGGCGTCGTCTGGCTTTGATACGGAGTTCAGCAGCTTGGGCCTCACTGGTAACGGAAGGCCGTGGCTTGCCTACAGGCTTGCGCGAGGGGGCACTATCTTTTCTGGAAAACAGTCCCATTTAAAACATCCTGACTGGAAAACAGACTGAAATACAAGCGCTTTAAGCGTCCAAACTACACTTTTTATAAAAAAAACATGTACTTAGAATTAGTGTCGCACCGCATCTTCTTTGGTGCTGAGCGCCTCAGCAACCGTCAAAAACGATCCAAACACTACGATTCTATCATCCAGGTTACTTTTGCTGCGTGCAGCAGCAAATGCATCTTTTACAGTCACATAGCCTGAAATTTGCACATCTTTTGGCGCATTTGAATCCGGTTCTGCCAAAATTTGCTGAACTTTGGTTTGGATGGCCTCAGTCGTGAGTCCCCGCGGCCCGGGTAAGGCTGCGCAAAACCAATGGTCAATCCGAGGCGCCATGTGTCGGACAACAGACTCGATATCCTTGTCGGATAGCATGCTAAATACCGCAAACGTATAAGGATGAAATCCCATATTACCCAGATTTTTCTCAAGCACAGCGGCAGCGTGAGGGTTGTGCGCCACATCCATGATGATAGTGGGCTGGCCTGGCAAAATCTGGAATCGGCCAGGCAAAGAGGCTTGGATGAGCCCTTGACGGACCGCTTGCTGGGGAACCGCCAAACGATCGCGCAGAGACTCCAGCGCCGCAAGCGCCGCCGAGGCATTTAAAAGTTGATTGGCCCCGCGTAGTGCAGGATAAGCGAGCGCATTGCGGCGTTGGTCACGTCCACCAAAGGCCCATTGTTGGCGATCACCAGAATAGTTAAAGTCACGACCAAACAACCAAAGATCTGCATCAATGTGTTTGGCGTAATCTAGCAAAGATTGTGGAGGGGACGGGTCACTCACAATGGCGGGACAGCCTGCGCGAAAAATATGCGCTTTTTCAAAGCCAATCTTTTCGCGGGTATCACCTAGCCAGTCGATATGGTCAATATCGACGCTCGTAATGACTGAACAATCGGCGTCGACGATATTGACGGCATCCAAGCGACCACCCAACCCGACTTCTAATACCATCACATCGAGAGCGGATGCTGCAAATAGGCGCAAAACGGCTAGCGTGGTGAATTCAAAGTAAGTGAGGGAAACGCCATGTCGCGCCGCTTCGACGGCTTCGAATTGTGTGATGAGTGTCGAGTCGGTAACGAGGTCACCATTGACCCGTGCACGTTCGTTAAAGTTAATAAGATGGGGTGAGGTATAAAGACCGACCCGATATCCAGCGGCTAACAAGATCGATTCGAGCATGGCGCAGGTGGATCCTTTGCCATTGGTTCCACCGACAATTATTTTTATTGCGGAAGTCTCTAAAGCGAGCCGGTCTGCGACTTGGCGGACGCGCTCAAGGCCCATATCAATCGCGCTGGGATGGAGCGACTCGAGGTACTCAAGCCAAGCATTCAGGGTAGCGCCAGCGGAGGGATGCACGATCGCCATGGGGTGTGATTCAAAATGAGACATGAAGATTGAATTTTAACAGTGCAATAACGCTGGATACCCCTGCTTCGCCTGTGTGTAAAATCAGTAGTCGGAAAGGAAACGCATGTCCACCTCGCGCAAACCGCTCGACGCAACAGCTTACATAAGCATCTTGATGCTATGCACGCTCTGGGGCGGTCAGCAAATTCTCTTTAAACTCACAATCGATGACATTACTCCGTCGATGCAGATCGGGCTTCGCTCCATTCTTGGCTGTGTGTTGCTTGCTCTATTCATGTGGCACCAGGGGGTTTCACTTGCATTATGGAAAGGCCCCTGGCGCGCAGGTATGGCAGTTGGACTGATATTCGGTTTGGAATGGTGGATGATTGGTGAGAGTTTGCGGCTCACTACGGCCTCGCATCTTGTCGTGTTTTTATATACCGCCCCTATTTTTACTGCTTTAGGGTTGCATATCTGGGTGCCTGGGGAAAATCTGAGTCGTCGACAATGGTTCGGAGTTTTTGCTAGCTTTATTGGTATTGCCGTTGGATTTATTGGCGGCGCCAATCAGCCTCATTTTGATTTAAAGATGTTGTTTGGGGATTTATTGGCACTGGGTGCAGGCTTGGGCTGGGCAGTGACAACGATTTTAATCCGTACTACTGGGCTGGCCAAGCTACCCGCAACCCAAACAACCTTTTACCAATTGTTTTTTGCCGCCCTCGCCTTGCTATTTGCATGTTTTGTGACGGGACAGTTCGATGTACGTTGGAGTCCATTTATCGTCGTCAGCCTGATTAGTCAGGGTGTATTTATTGCATTTTTAAGCTTACTCGTGTGGTTTTGGTTGCTTAAACATTACCTTGCATCGCGTGTATCGATATTCACCTTTCTTACTCCTTTGATTGGTGTGAGCTTGGGCGTAATGATTTTGGACGAACCTTTGCATACTGAATTTGTATGGGGTGCATTGATGGTGATGATTGGCGTTGTCGTAGTGAATTGGCCCTCTAAAACTGCAGTATTGGCTGAACAAGAAAAAAGCGTTTAACAAAATGTGTCTCGCTATTCTCGCTTCAAATATTTTGTCTGAGTGGCCACTCATTGTGTTGGCGAATCGTGACGAACTACACCTTCGCCCTACCCTTCCTGCAAACCCTTGGTCTGATGTGCGTACCATACTCGCTGGGCGTGATCTGAGTGCGGGTGGCACATGGCTTGGCATCACGACACAAGGTAGAGTTGCGCTGTTAACCAACGTTCGGGAGCCTGGTCAGCACGATGCGCAAGCGCCCTCACGAGGACAGCTCACGGATGGTTTCCTCAGAGGCGAAGACGCTCCTCATTCATATGCACGTTTACTTCAAGAGCGTGAAAATAGTTATAACGGTTTTAATTTATTGCTGGCGGATGCGGCAGGTCTTGTGTACTGCTCAAACCGAGGACACGACAAGATTCAACACATCCATCAGGGCGTGGTGGGGATATCGAATGCTTCTCTCAACACGCCCTGGCCCAAGCTCACGCGCACTCAGGCTGCTGTCTCTGAACATCTCGCTTTTGTCGGCGCAAGCGGCACGCCCAATGTCGAGCATCTTTTTGACATCATGCAAGACACGCGTTCTGCTGCCATAGAAGAACTTCCGGATACGGGTCTGGGGCCGGAAAGAGAAAAGTTATTGAGTAGTCCTTTTATCAAAAACGAACGTTACGGGACACGTTGCACCACACTCATTTTGAAACGGTCGGATGGTATGGTTCGTTTTCACGAAAAAAGATTCAATGCGCAAGCAATCATTGTCGGTGAAAGTCTCTGGACCGTGGATACAATCAATCAGCGATTTTTACCTGGCACGGATGAAACCTTTGATTTTTAAGATTTCAAGCGTATTGCGCAGTCGATGACAACGTAACCCCTATAATGAATGCTGTATGTTCACCTGAATTAAGGTCTCTTATGTCTGACTTAAAAGTTCGAATTTCCGATGCAGTCAAAGATGCGATGCGCGCCAAGGCTGCTGAGCGTCTGGGGACATTACGTTTTCTCCAAGCCGCAATCAAACAACGTGAAATCGATGAGCGCAAAGATCTTTCTGATGCTGAAGTGACGGCCATTATTGAAAAGCAGATCAAGCAGAGACGCGAATCTATTGCCGCTTTTGAACAAGCCGGTCGCGTAGAAACTGCTGCGCAGGAAACAGCTGAGTTGGCTATTTTGAAAGAGTTTTTACCTCAGGGTGCCTCGGACGCAGAGATTGCCGCCGCTATTGATGCTGCGCTCGCTGAAGTCGCCTCTCAAGGCGTCACAGGGGCTCCTGCGATGGGTAAGGTCATGGCCATCTTAAAGCTTGCTCTTGCAGGACGTGCAGAAATGTCTGCACTCTCTGCTCAAGTAAAAGCTAAATTAAGCTAAGGGCTTCACCCGCAGAACTTTAAATGCTGCGGTTGCTTTTGCGATGATATTGCCGGTTGTATCCAGGACCTCGCCTTCACAAAAGGCGATAGAGCTGCCGCGACGAATACAACGTGCTTCGACTGTCAGATCTGTCACGGCAGGCTCGAGGCAGGTGGTGTGCATATCGATTGTCGCCATGCCAATGCCGAGCGGATCGCTCGCTCGACCCGCTGCGCTGAGTGTGAAATCTAAAATACTCATGATTGCACCACCGTGAATGTGTCCACGGCTGTTGCGGAGTTCATCACGGATTTTAATACGTGTGACGGCACGGTCGCCTTCGCAAAGGACGGGTTCAAGCTGTAGAAAATCAAGATAAGGAATTTCTAAACCGAAATAGGTTTTGGGTTTTTCTAAAGATGACACAGATGTACTCTAATAAATTGATAAAAAATATTTCTCAATCGCTCAACTTTAAGGTTGAGGTCTTGGCATGTAACTGATGCAAGTCGGCGTGCCAAATTGAATGACTTCGTGCATGGCCGCGAGTGATTTGGCATTCCAGATGTTAATGCCGTTGACAATGACCTGAACCTGCGAAGACTGCGTATCCAAGGCGCGAATATCTACTTGCCCATAACGGCTGCCACCAAGTTCACTCGTCACCGCGACAAATGCAGTGCGGTCTGCTGTATTGACCGCGCCAATGATTGGAAACTCGCCATCTGCACTCCAACAACGCTGAGCTTGCGCTTTGGCACGCTCAAAAACGATTTCGTACGCGAAAGGAACAGTAAAACTGTCTTTAGGCGAGGAGTTTGGATTGATGCCGATGCATGCACTAAGAAGCAAAGGCAGCAGTGTAATCAGCCATTTGAAATTCATTTGGTTCGCCTCAGACAGGCCCCAAGGAGCCAAAGATTGCATAATATGGACTTAATCTGCAATTTTACGACTTTTAATCCTCTCATGATGCCTCTCAAATATAGTTTCTCCGGCTGGATTGTGATCGCGGCCATTTTGGGTGTACTTGGCGTAGCAATTGGCGCGATTGCAGCGCATGCGATTGCTGACCCCAAAGCGATCGCGGCCGTCGAAAAAGCCGCAATTTATCAACTTATACATGTTTTGGCGCTTTTGTTTGCAAGTCGACAACCTGGACGTGTTGCTAAGATAAGCTGCTGGTTCTTTTTGCTTGGTATCACACTCTTTTGTGGCTCTATTGTGCTCAAGTATTTGCTCGGCTTGCACAGTGCGACAGCCGTAGCACCCAGCGGGGGAATCTGTTTAATGCTTGGCTGGGTGTTTCTGGGTGTGTCAAGTGTGCAGCACAGAAAACATTCATTTCGCCCAAGTTAAAAACAAGGCTTCACTTCAGTGGTAAAAAGCTGATTGACACACATTTTCATTAACAACTCAGTATCTAATCCAATGACCATACGAGACAAAGCATATATCGTCGGTGCATACGAACACCCTACACGAAAAGCCCCAGACAAATCCGTGGCTCAACTGCACGCAGAGTCCGCCAAGGGCGCGCTAGAAGACGCAGGATTAACCCTCAGTGATATTGACGGCTACTTTTGTGCCGGCGATGCACCGGGCCTTGGTATGCTAAATATGGCTGACTACATGGGCTTAAATAAGCTTCGTCATGTGGACTCAACCGAAACGGGTGGTTGTTCTTACCTGATTCACGTCTCGCATGCTGCCCAGGCTATCGCAGCAGGCAAGTGTGATATCGCGCTTATTACATTGGCGGGACGCCCTCGTTCGGCAGGTTCATCAGGTTTGCAGCCACGCAATTGGGGCAATGATTTGCCTGATGTGCCCTTTGAGGCACCCTTTGGTCCCGTTACTGTCAACAGTTACGCCATGGTTGCCGCTCGCCACATGTATGAGTACGGCACAACCTCCGAGCAGCTTGCCTGGATTAAGGTTGCAGCCTCTCACCATGCCCAGCATAATCCGCATGCCATGTTGCGCGATGTGGTGACTGTTGAAGATGTCATCAACTCTCCTTTGGTATCCACGCCCCTGCATCGCCTCGATTGTTGCGTAGTGAGTGATGGCGGCGGAGCGTTGATCGTGGCGCGTCCAGATATTGCAAAGTCACTCAAGCGTCCCCTCGTCAAGCTGCGTGGCGCTGGGGAGTCAGTTAAGGGTCAGCTAGGTGGCCGTGTAGACCTGACATACTCAGGTGCGCGCATCTCGGGAGCAAATGCTTTTTCAGAAGCTGGCTTGACCCCTCAAGATATCAAGTATGCCTCGATATACGACAGCTTTACGATCACGGTATTGATGCAGTTAGAGGATCTTGGCTTTTGCAAAAAAGGCGAAGGCGGTAAGTTTGTCTCCGATGGCAACCTGATCTCTGGCGTTGGTAAGCTTCCCTTCAATACGGACGGCGGTGGTTTGTGTAACAACCATCCTGCTAATCGTGGTGGTATCACCAAGGTCATTGAGGCTGTCCGTCAATTACGTGGCGAAGCGCACCCTGCAGTACAAGTTAAAAATTGTGATATCGCCCTCGCCCATGGCACTGGCGGTTTTCTTGGTTCGCGCCACGGTAGCGCAACACTGATCATGGAGCGTGCATAATCATGACATTGATGTATCAACCCAATCCTATTCCAGCCCCTACTGAAGAGCAAGGCAATCAGCCTTTTTGGGAAGCCGCAAAAACGGGTAAGTTTTTGGTGAAATATTGCAAGTCTTGCAAAGAGCCTCATTGGTATCCCCGAACACTTTGCCCATTTTGTTTTGGTGAAACAGAATGGAAAGAAGGATCAGGAAAAGGTACGATTTACTCGTTGAGCGTGATGCAACGTGGCAATCCGAATCCCTATTGCATTGCCTATGTCACGCTAGACGAAGGTGTCACGATGATGACGCAGATCGTAGACTGTGATTTAGCTGCGCTCAAGATTGGACAGAAAGTTAAGTTGGTATTCAAGCCAACCACTGAAGAAGGCCCACCCGTTCCGATGTTCACGCCAATTTAATGATTGTTTAGCGTTCTTTATCAGTTAAATAAAAAAGAGGATCTTTGAACTGCACCCCAAAAGTTGGACACTCATCCAACTCTTGGGGTGTTTTTCATGACGAAGTACGACGAGGAATTTAAAAGATCAGTAGTTCAAGACTACTTAGCGGATGGCGGAGGTTGCAAAGCGCTTGCTGCCAAGTATGGTGTCCATCGCGAGCAGATACGGCGTTGGGTGGAGTCTTATCGCCATAATGGCGATAGCGGATTAATCAAGAAGTTCAGTCACTACAGCGCTGAATTTAAACTCCAAGTCTTGAAACGCATGTGGCGCGAAGAACTGTCGTTTAGCCAAACTGTTCACTTATTTAATCTGCGCGGAGGCGTCGGTGTTGTCTCCAATTGGCAGCGCAAGTACTATGAGGGTGGCATCACAGCATTAATCCCCAAGCCCCGAGGGCGCCCAAAAAAAATGAAGCCTCCCACCCCTGCGCAGTCATCAAACGTGCAACCAACCGAAGCTAAAACCTTAGAAGAACTGCAACGAGAAAACGAGTACTTGCGAGCGGAGGTGGCTTATCTAAAAAAGTTGGATGCCTTAGTCCGAGCCAAGCAGCAGGCAGCGCAGATAAAGCGAAAGCCCTGATCGAACTAAGGCAGCAGTACCCATTGGCCACGTTACTCCAAGTTGCTAAGCTCTCGCGCAGCACGTTCTACTACCAAGCCAAAGCGCAACAAGGTGCCGATAAAGATGCGGATTTGAAGGTTCGCATACGTGAGATTTACAACTGCCACAAAGGGCGTTATGGCTACAGGCGCATTACGGCTGAGTTGTGTCGCAGTGGCTGCAAGGTCAATCACAAGGCCGTCCAGCGATTGATGCAACGGCAAGGGCTCAAGTCCCTGGTGCGCCCAAAGAAGTACCGCTCGTATAGAGGTCAGTTCAATGCGAATGTGCCAAATATCTTGGATCGACAGTTCTGCGCTGATAGGCCAAACAGCAAGTGGGTGACGGATGTCACAGAGTTCAGCGTTCGGGGCAACAAGCTATATCTATCGCCGGTGCTGGACTTGTTCAACGGGGAAATCATTGCCTATGAGACACAAGAGAATCCGAGGATGCCGTTGGTCAGTGGGATGCTTAAGAAAGCATTGAGCAAACTTGTAAACGGGGAAGCGCCAATGCTTCATTCAGATCAGGGGTGGCAATATCAGATGGAATCGTATCAACGCCAACTTGCATCCCGAGGACTGACACAGAGTATGTCAAGAAAAGGCAATTGCTTGGATAATGCTGCGATGGAGAGTTTCTTTGGAACACTTAAGTCGGAGTACTTCTACTTGAACA
>JAMNXR010000014.1 GCA_023653055.1 Burkholderiaceae bacterium
TGTCCCGAAGGGCATATGGGTTTAGGAACTTTGAGAATTACCGGCTAAGGGTCTTGGCCCATTGCGGTTGGAACGGCGTATTTTGCCGTGTTTGATGAGTACTGCTAATTTGATGAATACTGCCATCCCCCGTTAATGGGGTAGAGCCCGTTAATGGGGTAGAGCCGGTAGAGCCCGCAAACCCGCATGGATAGTTGATTTACTGGTGGCGCATCCCTGATTCGAACAGGGGACCTGCGGATTATGATTCCGTCGCTCTAACCGGCTGAGCTAATGCGCCTCCAACAGCTTGAAACCATATTGCTTTCAAGCTGAGAGGCGAAAGTCTAGCATTTTTTTAAAGACTCTGCACTGGATCAACCCTCTATTCTCGCTGCTTGAGCCTCAACACAAAACCCTTCACTGCATGCCAAAATAACGTCAAAACCAATCCAAGATGCCAAAAACCATCATAGAGACGCACATGACTGACATTATTAAGACTTACCTTGACACCTCTAGCCCAGTCACCCTGACGCTGCCGAGGGGCGCAACAGACTCTCACGTGCACGTATTTGGTCCCAGCGATAAGTTTCCCTATGCGGCAACGCGCGGCTTTACGCCCGCAGATGCACCAAAGGAAAGCTTATTTGCCTTACACAAAAAGCTCGGCATCGACCGCTGCGTCATCGTCAACACGCTCCTGCATGGCTTTGACAACAGCGTGGTCGAGGACGCCATGCGGGCTGCGGAAGGTCGGTATTTAGGCGTAGCCCTCACCCCCGTTGATCTGCCCGATGCGGAGCTCAAGCGTCTGGCCTCTGTGGGATTTCGTGGACTGAGGTTTCACTTTATGCCGGGCTATAAAATCGACTACACGCCCGAACAAGTGATCGCCCTGACCCGTCGTTTGGAACCTTTGGGCATGCACCTCCAGTTGCAAATGCACGCAATGCACGCCAAAGAGCTCACGCCACTACTCAAGCAATCCGCCGTTCCTGTTGTCATGGATCATATGGGCCGCGTCGATGCCACGCTTGGCTTGGAGCACGCGCACTTTCAAGACTTTTGCCGACTTTTAGAAATGCCTGGGTTTATGGTCAAGGTCAGCGGCATTGACCGCATCGATGCACAATCACCTTACAAACAAGGGATTCCCTTTGCCCGACACCTTGTAACAACCTATCCAGATCGTTGCGTATGGGGCTCGGACTGGCCCCACCCCAATCACACACACATTCCAGACGATGGCGTGTTGGTCAATGCACTGGCTCAGATCGCGCCTGAGCCAGCATTACTACAACAACTAATGGTTGATAACCCGCAGAAGCTCTACCGCTTTTCAGCCTAGGCTGTCATCATATCGAGGCAGGTTCGGGCGATAACTTTTGTCGCCCGACGCAAGTCCTCGAGTTCGAGACGCTCATCAGGCTGTTTGGCACGACTTTCCTCGACCGTGCGCGGACCCGCACCATACAACACGACGGGGATACCCGCCTCGCAATACAAGCGTGCATCAGCGTAAAGCGGTGTACCGCATGCAGGAACCTTCTCGCCAAACTGTTTTTCCGCATGGGTTTGCAATGCCTCGACCAGCTCGGTGCTACCTGGCAGAGGCTTGAGCGCACGGGCCAACAAAATACGCTTGGTTTCAGCTTTAATGCCAGGAATTTGCCTCCAGACAGCTTCGATCGTCGCGCGAATGCTTTCCTCAACCTGGGCTGGATCCTCTTCGGGAATCATCCGACGATCAAGCTTGAGGACGACTTTTCCAGGGATCACGTTGGTGTTAGTACCACCTTGAATCAAACCGATATTCAGGTACGGATGATTGATGCCCGGAACCTCACTATTGATCGACTTGTAGGTCTCGTTCAATCCATACAGCGCGTTCATGATCTTAACTGCGGCCTGCAAGGCATCGACGCCTGAGGTAGGGACGGCCGCATGCCCCATTTTCCCGTTGACCGTAACCTCAAACTGCAAACAGCCATTGTGGGCAGTGATGATTTGATAACTAAAACCTGCAGCAATCGCCAAGTCTGGCTTGGTGAGTTTGTTCTTCAGCAACCAGCCGGGGCCAAGCTCTCCTCCGAACTCTTCGTCGTAGGTGAACTGCAACTCGATACGACCTTTCAGCGGCACGCCGAGCGACTCAAGCGCACGCACAGCAAAAATGTAGGTAGAAAAATCACACTTACTGACGGCGGCGGCACGACCATAGATCCGCCCCTCATGAATCTCGCCGGCGTAGGGTGGGTGTGTCCAACCATCGCCTGGAGGCACGACATCGCCGTGCGCATTGAGTGCCAATATTTTGCCACCGTCTGAATACTGCCTTTTGACGATCAAGTTCGTAATCGACTCTAATCCAGCCTCGCGAACCACGGCTTCTGGCACAGCATGCTTTTCAGCCTGCATCCCGAAGGACTCAATCAGCTTGGCCACATGCAGTGCATGCGGCGTGTTGTTGCCTGGTGGTGTATCAGTCGGCACTTGGATCACTGACTGCAAAAACTTTACTTGTTCGTCAAAGTGCGCATCGATCCACTGGTCGAGCTTTACATAGAGTTCGGCGTGATGATTGTTTTTCATGTTGTCGGGTTGTGATTAGTAAATTTGATCTAATAGAGCTTCAAAAGCCTGAGTCGCGAGGGTTGCGTCTTCGGCTGTGATGATCTCAAGAGGATTGTGGCTGATACCGCGATTACCACCGCGGACGAACAACATCGCCTGAGGCATGATGGTGTGCATCTTCATGGCATCGTGACCAGCACCACTGTTCAGTTTAAACACAGGCTGGCCGATTTTGGCGACCGCCTTCTCCCATCGGGCCTGCCAGGCAGGATCCGAAGGCGCGGCACTCGCGCGCATAACCTCGGTGCATTCGAACTGGACCTGTCTGCGCGCAGCAATTGCGTGCGCCTCTTTCACAATATCGGCCACTAGTGCATCACGCTGAGGATCTGTGGGCGCGCGCATATCCAAGGTAAAGACACACTCACCCGGGATCACATTAATTGAACCGCCAGGCACCTGAATCTGCCCGACTGTCGCCACTGAACCCTCGTCCGCACGCGCGCGCTGCTCAGCCATCAGACTGATTTCAGCCGCTGCCAACATCGCATCCTGTCGCATCGACATCGGTGTGGTCCCAGCATGTCCCGCCAGACCAATTGTTTTACAGGTGGCACGGACACCTGCATTAATCGAGGTCACCACACCGAGTGGAAGCGCTTTCTCACAAAGAACCGGACCTTGCTCAATATGCACCTCGACAAAGCCGAGATATTTTTTAGGATCACGTTTAATGGCATGAATAGAAGCAAGCGTCCCAGGCAAACCAGCGGTTTGCATCGCCTGCGCCATCGTAATGCCATCCGCATCTTGCTGAGTCAGCCAAGCTGGGTCAAAACTACCCGTTAATGCACCTGCAGCTAAAAAGGTGGCGCGAAAACGCTGACCTTCCTCTTCGGAAAAACCAACGACTTCAATGCCATAAGGCAAACGACGCTTTTGACTAGATAAAGACTTCACCACGGCAATCGGGATCAAAATACCGAGCCGACCGTCATATTTACCGCCATTACGCACAGTGTCGTAATGCGAACCGGTCATCAGAGATGGACAATCCGCTGTTGCGCCATGATAGACACCCACAACGTTACCGACTGCATCGACCGAAATCTGATCAAAGCCAGCCTCTTGCATCAATGTTTTGAGTTCAGTTGCCACCGCGAGATGCGCGGGGGTCAGGTACGTCACCGTTAACTGGCCCTTTTCATCCCAACCCGGCTCGCTATGCAGGGCCAGACGCTCTGACCAATGCATGATTTCTTGACCAACATCTTGTAAAACCGCCATGTCGATTTCCTGTGAGAAACGTCGCACCTGTCCTTAACAGGCGTCTCTCACAGTTTAATCTGGACTTGAGGTTTTTTTGGGAGTCTAGTAAGTCTTGTAAGGTAAAAATTTACCAGATAAAACCACATTGACACGGTCGCCTTTAGGATCAGGCTCACGCGTGATATCCATTGAAAAGTCGATCGCGCTCATAATGCCGTCGCCAAACTCTTCGTGAATCAATTCCTTAATGGTTGTGCCATAGACATTGACCATCTCGTACCAACGATAGATTAAAGGATCAGTAGGTACAGCACTACGCAAAGAACCCTTGTAAGGCACAACTTGCAACAGGGCAATGGCCTCAGTGGGTAAATCAAAGGTTTTGCCGATCACCAAAGCCTGTGCTTTCGTCAATGTCATTTGCCCCATACATGCGGCGGTGGTCCATTCTTTGGAGAGCTTCAGTTTTTTTGCGACATCGGACCATTTCAGGCCTTTTTGCACCTTGGCCGAATAAATTAAGTCGGTAACGTCTTCTCGGGTCATTGGTTTTGCAATTGCTTTAGAAGTTGCCATGTCCTACTCCGTATGAATAAAAGAAATTAAAAATTAAGCCGCCGCATAGGTCTTAGACCGATGCACAAGAAAATCAATCAAATGATTACGCACCTCGTAAAACTTTGGGTCATGATGCATCGTGGCGCGCGTCCGATCCTTAGGCAAAGGATTCGTCACAATTTCAGCCAAGACCGCGCGGGGTCCATTACTCATGAGAAAAATCTTGTCCGATAATAAAATCGCTTCATCCACATCATGCGTAATCATGAATACCGTTTGTTGTGTCCCACGCACAATCGTGACAAGTTCGTCTTGAATATTGCCGCGGGTCAATGCATCTAACGCACCAAAGGGCTCATCGAGCAGCAACATCTTGGGCTGAATCGCAAATGCACGTGCAATACCGACGCGTTGCTTCATCCCACCCGAAAGCTGAGAGGGTTTTTTATCTTCGGAACCCGTCAAATGCACCATGTCGATAAATTGTTGGACGTGTGCATCCACCTTGCTGCGTGACCAGTCCGGCCATTTCGAACGCACTGCAAAAGCAATGTTGCCGCTCACCGTCATCCAGGGCATCAACGCATGTGACTGAAACACCACGCCACGATCCAAGCTCGGGCCATTGATTTCACGACCATCAATAAAAGAGTGACCGTCTGTCGGAGCCTCCAGTCCAGCCAGCACATTCAAAATTGTCGTTTTGCCACAGCCTGAGTGACCAATGATGCAAACGAATTCACCCCGATCAATCGTAAAATTTACATCATCAAATACGACCAACTCATTTGCACCACCTACGCCCGGAAAGGCCTTGCGCAGTCCTTGTACTTGAAGAAAATTTTGCATTGCGCGCACTCCTTTCACACTTAATCTTTATAAGTCACTGATTTTTGTAGACGTGCAAAACAGAGGTCTAGCAACATACCAATCACGCCAATCATCAAGACCGCTACCAAGATATTTGCAATTGACAGGTTGTTCCACTCGTTCCAAACGAAATACCCAATTCCCGTTCCGCCAACCAGCATCTCAGCCGCCACAATCACGAGCCACGCAATTCCAATTGAAATACGCATGCCCGTCATGATGGTGGGAGCCGCAGCGGGCAAGATGATAAAAAATGCTTTACGTAGAGGGCTGACCTCAAGCGTACGTGAGACGTCGATCCATTCCTTGCGGACAGAGGCCACACCAAAGGCTGTGTTAATCAGCATCGGCCAAATCGAACAGATAAAAATAACGAACACGGCCGACACATTCGAGTCCTTGAGCGTAAAGAGCGCAAGAGGCATCCATGCCAAAGGCGAAATGGGCTTAAGAATCTGGATGAAAGGATCCAATGCTTGAAAAAATAAACGAGACATTCCAATCAAAAAACCCAACGGCACAGCAACAAGTGCCGCGAGTCCAAAACCAAGCGCTACCCGAGACACTGACCACGCAAGCTGAATGCCGATGCCCTTATCGTTGGCACCCCGATCGTAAAAAGGATCGGATAGGTGTTCAACTAACTTGGCGCCGACATCCAGCGGACCCGGGAAGGTGGACTTTTGGCCTGTCGCAGCGGCTGCCCCGACGAGCTTGGCATACTCGTCATCTACGACCTGAGAACCTTGCGTTGGCATGGTGGCGATTTGCCAAAACATCAAAAAAATCGCCAGGACTAAAACCGACAAAACCAATGCTCTCATCCTTTCGTGACGCATCATTTCTATACTCTCTTGATTGCAAAACTGTTGATGTATTCTTTCGGCTTACTGGCATCAAACACCTTGCCCATCACAATGATTTTCTTGCTACCAGGCGCTTGCACAACCAGACCAGCCTGCTCCATCGCACGACGTGCATCGGTTGCTAAGAAAACATCTTGTGCGATTTTTTGATAATCAACCTCGCCTTTGACCTGTCCCCAGCGCTGCATTTGCGTCATGATCCAGACCGCAAAAGACTCCCAGGGCATTGGATCAAAACCAATTCGATCTGGTACTTTTTTCACATTCCCTAAACCGTCCGCATAGGTACCCGTCAAGACTTGTTCGACTACGGTCAACGGCTGATTGAGGTAGTTTGGCGTGTGAATCGCTGCGGCAATTTCCTTACGATTTTCAGCTTTTTGTGCGTAGGCGGTCGCCTCAACAATTGCACGTAACAAAGCGCTATAGGTATTTGGATTTGCCGTCATAAATTCTTTGCTTGCTGCAAACGCACAACAGGGATGGCCATCCCAAAGCTCTTTAGACAAAATGTGAATAAACCCAACACCATCAAATACGGCGCGCTGATTCACAGGATCAGGAGCTAAAAACCCATCAATGTTGTCTGCGCGCAAGTTTGCGACCATCTCTGGAGGCGGCACCACACGGATCTGTACATCACGATCAGGATCAATCCCATTTTCTGCAAGGTAGTAACGCAACAAATAGTTATGCATTGAATAATCGAACGGCACGGCAAACTTAAAGCCCTTCCAGTCCTTGGGATTGCGTTTGTCCTTGTGCCGCATCGCGAGCGTAATCGCCTGTCCGTTGATGTTTTCAATCGCAGGGACGGTATATGGTGTAGGCGTTGCACCTGCACCCATTGAAATGGCAAGAGGCATGGGAGAAAGCATATGCGCCGCATCGTATTCTTTGTTGAGCGCCTTATCACGTACAACTGCCCAACCCGCTGTTTTAACCACCTCGACGTTTAGCCCCTGCTTTTTATAAAAGCCCATTGGATCAGCCATGATGATGGGCGTCGCACACGTAATTGGAATAAAACCAACTTTTAAATTTATCTTTTCTAACTTCCCACCTTGCGCGAAGGCCTCTTTAGCAAAAGCCATCGGGAAAATCGAAGAAATTGCTGCGAGTGCAGTCGGCGCACCTACAGCCTGTAAAAATCTTCGGCGCATATCGTCTTGTGGAAAAACAGCGCGCATCACCGCTTGCTCGACAACACGGTTCCCCAATGCCTCAGCAGATTGATCACTCATGTCAGACAATGCAGACTGACTGGCCTGATGCTCTGCGGCAGAAGCTTGCTGGCCACACGAACAACGTAAACGCAGCTTTGAATCAAATGGATTTGAAAAGATCGACATTGTGAGCACCCCTGTGTAGAAACTCGATACCAGGGGATTAAGCAAGATGCGTGCCAAGCTAAAGACTCTGCAGTGCAAGCGTGAATCAAACATTCAATCGCCTCGCACCCATAACGTGCACCCGCCCGAAGAAAGATTATTAATGGCACCGCTTTAGCGCCAAAACGCCAACATAGTGCGCGCATGCATCAATATGTATTGTTTGACTCAATGACTATCCACACCAATAAGCGTCGCGCAAAAGCAATATTTAAAAAAGGGTGATAAATTGAAAATTGAACAATACACACTGCTAAGCATGACCTCTCCCCAAAAAAGACCCATACACAAAACCATCCCCGCGCTTCGCATATGGGATCTCCCTACCCGTCTGTTCCACTGGTTGCTGGCCATCAGTATCACCGGCGCACTCATCACGATTAATCTTGGAGGGGGCTGGATGGACTGGCATGTCAGATTTGGAATCGCCAGTTTTGTATTGCTTTTCTTTCGTTTAGTGTGGGGACTCATCGGCCCGCGCTATGCACGTTTCAGCCAGTTTGTGACCTCCCCTTCGAAAACAATTGCTTACATCCGCGTTCCGCAGGGCTCCCGACATGCAGGCCACAATCCTCTCGGTGCATGGTCTGTGCTGGCAATGTTGCTATTATTTTTATTTCAAAGCGCAACAGGTCTTTTTGCTAATGACGATGTCATGACACAGGGGCCTTTGGTACAGTTTGTCAGTAACGACACCGTCGCTTTATTAACCCGCATGCATCGTTTTACTGAGTATTTGCTGTATGCCATGATTGGTTTACATCTCACGGCCATTGCGTTTTATAGCGTTCGAGGACAAGCACTTGTAAAGCCCATGGTGACAGGTGATGTCCCTAAACACACCCTGCCCTCCGGCACACAAAGTGCTCGCGACGACTGGCGTATCAGACTTGGCGCGCTTGTCTTGGCTACAGCGCTTGGAGCCTTGGCCTGGTGGCTGTGGGACCTTGCTTTTAATGCGCCAATGAGCTTTAGCTAAAAGACCTCACTCAATTGATCACTTTTAGTGAATAATGTTTCAGCATTAAATATAAAAATGACTCGGGGAACAACAACATGCCGATCCTAAACAACGGTGACTGCAAATTATATTGGCGCGGGGATGGGGATATCCAATTGCCTGCACTCGTGCTGGGCAACTCGCTGGGAACAGACCTGACACTTTGGGATCCAATGCTTGAAGCACTCATGCAACATTTCTTTGTTGTACGTTTCGACGCACGCGGTCACGGTGCCTCTGATGCGCCGCTCGGCCCCTACTCAATTGACCAACTCGCCGATGACGCACAAGCTGTGATAGCCGCAGCGCGTCTATCCAGCTATCACTACTGGGGTATTTCCTTGGGTGGTATGGTCGGAATGGAGCTTGCTGCGCGCAGGCCCACAGGACTAAAAAAGCTTATCCTGAGTCATACTGCCGCTGAATTTGATCCGGGCGTCTGGGATCAGCGCATTACAGCATTAAAAACCGGCGGCATGGCGGCTATTATTGACGGGGTGATTGGACGTTTCTTTACAGCTGACTTTGTGAAGCAAAACTCAGTCCGGCTCAAGCGCATCCGAAATATCGCACTATCGCAAGCCCCCAATGGTTACGCGGCCTGTTGTGGTGCCATTCGGGATATGAACCTTTATCCCCGCCTAGAGCGTATCCAAGTGCCAACACTCGTAGTGGTCGGCGATTTTGACCTCTCGACACCTCAGGCGCGCGGTCAAGCATTGGTGGATCGCATCGATGATGCTCGGATGATCAACGTGCAAAGTGCACACATCGCACCGCCAGAAATTCCAACAGAATATCTGGCGGCGGTATTACCTTTTATTTCTTGACGCGGTACGAGTCGTGACAGGCTTTACAGCTGGCACCCACATCGCCAAAAGCCGCACGCAGCTTATCTAGATCACCGGCATCCGCAGCAGCAGAAAGCTTGACTACAGCACCTTCAAACTTAGTCTGCGCGGCTTTAAAGCCAGCTGCATCAGACCAGACCTCGGGCTTGGCTGAACTATTGCCTTGTGTACCTGAACCGAAGGCGCTCCAGGGCAAGGTGGACAACGTCTGCACTAGCGCCACGTTCGCCTTAATAGCCACGGCATCATAAGGAACTTGTCCTTTGAGAGTCGGCTGCATGCGTCCAAATTGCGACGCCAACACCACGAAGGCTGACTGGCGATACTTGATCGCATCCTCAGGCTTTGCAAACTGAGCACTCGCCGTAGACATCCAAAAGGGCGACAACAATGCACCGGTCACCAAAAGAATAGAAAGTTTTTTCATGCGGGTACTCCTTTGAGAGTGGTATGTACTCAATATACAGTCTTAGCAAGGTCTTGCGCCAAGCCAATATAGCTGCGCGGCGTCATGGCCAGCATGCGCGCGCGCACGTCAGAGGGTAAATCCAGACCACTGATGAACTCGCGTAATCCTTGCTCGGTGATGCCTTTGCCACGCGTCAATGCTTTGAGTTGCTCATAAGGCTGAGGCAAGCCATAGCGACGCATCACAGTCTGGATCGGCTCCGCAAGCACTTCCCAGCTACTGTCAATATCAGCGTCAATCGCAGCGGCATTGACCTCGAGCTTGCCCAAACCACGCAAGCATGCATCGTAGGCCACCAAACAATAACCAAGTGCTACGCCCAAGTTGCGCAACACTGTGGAGTCCGTCAAGTCACGCTGCCAACGAGAAATTGGGAGTTTTTCAGATAAGTGACGCAAAACTGCATTGGCCAAGCCAAGATTACCCTCGGCATTCTCAAAGTCGATGGGGTTAACTTTGTGGGGCATCGTCGAGGAGCCCACCTCACCGTCTTTGAGACGCTGCTTAAAATAACCCAGCGCGATGTAGCCCCAGATATCTCGGTTTAAATCGATCAAAATTGTGTTGGCACGTGCAATCGCATCAAACAAACTAGCCATCCAGTCATGCGGTTCGATCTGAATCGTATGCGGGTTTTGTTTAAGACCAAGCTCCTTAAGAACGCCCGCAGTAAAAGCGGGCCAGTTCAGCTCTGGATAGGCGGATAAGTGCGCGTTGTAATTACCTGTCGCACCGTTCATTTTTGCAAGAGGGACGACAGCCTCAATACTAGTAATCGCATCGCGTAATCGCGCTGCCACGTTGGCAAACTCTTTACCAAGCGTCGTGGGCGTGGCCGGTTGACCATGCGTACGAGCCAACATCGGTTGTGCAGCCTGCGAATGCGCCATTTGCTGAAGCGAAGCCAATACCTTTTGCAATTGAGGCACAACGACCTGTTCGCGGGCGCGGCCAAGCATCAGGGCATGTGAGGTGTTATTGATGTCCTCAGACGTGCAGGCAAAATGGATAAACTCACCTGCTTTCTCAAGCTCAGGCAAACCTGCAACTTTTTCCTTGAGCCAATACTCGACTGCTTTCACGTCGTGATTGGTTGTACGCTCGATCTGTTTGATCCAGTCTGCATCTGCCTCAGAAAAGTTTGTCACCAGTCCACGTAACAGCTGGGTGGCCGCCTTAGAAAAAGCTGGAAGTTCTGGCAAACCGGCTTGAGACAACCCAATCAGCCAGGCAATTTCTACTTCAACCCGGTGCGCCATAAAGCCAGCTTCGGAAAGTAGCGGTCTGAGCGCATCGCATCGAGAAGCATAACGGCCGTCTAAAGGGGAAACAGCGTTTAAAACAGTCAAAGCAGGATTCGTTTGCATAGGAGAGAAAGCTGACAAAAAAACGACAAAATGGATGTGTTTGAGTTTATCACCCTCGTTTCCTGAGCAATAACTCCCTTCCGGGGGTTTCTCGTTGTATGGTATTGGACTACTCGTTGTACGCCCTTTGGCACACCTTCGAGTCTATTAAAAATTAATTAGTAAAACTAATACAATCTCAGTACCGTCGTAAAGTCAAAAAACACATGAAACTCATCGCATCACTCACCAGTCCCTATGTCCGTAAAGTCCGTATCGTCATGGCTGAGAAAAAGCTCGACTACCAGATGCAGCTTGAGAATGTTTGGGCTGCAGACACCGTGATGCAAGAGTTCAACCCCTTAGGTAAAGTGCCTTGCCTTATTATCGAAGATGACAATAGGCTGTTTGATTCCCGGGTAATTGCCGAGTATTTGGATACTCTCTCCCCTGTCAGCCAACTCATTCCCAAGACAGGCCGTGAGCGCGCAGCTACAAAGTGCTGGGAAGCGTTGGGCGACGGTACGCTTGATGCTGCAATCACCATCGTCAAAGAGTTGCAGCGTCCCACAACGCAACAGAGTCAAGAATGGATTGACCGTCAATACGGCAAAATCCATGCGTCAATCAAAGCAATGGAAGCGGATCTGGGCACTAAAAATTTCTGCATGGGCGTTAATTTCAGCCTAGCGGATGTTGCAGTCGGATGTGTACTTGGCTATCTAGATTTTCGTTTTCCTCAGATCGATTGGCGCGTAGAGTCGCCCAATCTTGATCGCCTTTACAGCAAGCTCAGTCAACGTCAGAGCTTTATTGATACCGCACCCCCTAAGCAATAATTCCGCCTCCCAGGCACACATCTCCATCGTATAAAACAGCCGACTGACCGGGCGTAACGGCCCATTGTGGCTGTACAAAACTCAAACCAAAGCCTTCTATATCTCCCCCGGGCAGTAGCTGACACACGGAATCCTGCTGGCGATACCGTGTCTTTGCAGCAAATTGACCGGCACTAGGGGCTCGACCGCTCACCCAACTCACTTGCTCGGCTTTTAGTTGCTCAGAGAGCAACCAAGGATGATCGTGCCCCTCGACGACATAAAGCGTGTTGGTCGCCATATCCTTGCGAGCTACATACCAAACTGGACCTGTACCGTCTGGGTGCTGATGACCTTTTATACCGCCTATCCCGAGCCCCTTGCGCTGCCCCAAGGTATAGAACGACAAACCATGGTGCTCCCCAACTTTTTTACCCGCTTCAGTCAAAATTGGACCTGGTTGCGTTGGCAAGTAACGGTTTAAAAACTCTCTAAATGGTCGCTCACCTATAAAGCAAATTCCAGTTGAGTCTTTCTTGGTTGCATTTGGCAAGCCAAGTTCAAGCGCAATACGGCGTACCTCAGTTTTGTTAATTTCACCGAGAGGAAATAAGGTGTGCGACAACTGTGCTTGGTTGAGTCGGTGCAAGAAATAGCTTTGATCCTTGGTGTGATCAAGGGCTTTGAGTAACTCAAAGCGATCACCCACATGGCGAACCCTCGCGTAATGGCCTGTGGCAATGTGATCGGCGCCGAGTGACATCGCATGGTCAAGAAAGGCTTTAAATTTGATTTCAGCATTGCACAGTACATCCGGATTCGGTGTCCGACCCGCTGAGTACTCTTTTAAAAAATCCGCAAAAACACGGTCTTTGTATTCGGCAGCAAAGTTAACCGCCTCAATATCCACACCCACAACATCTGCTACGCTGGCCGCATCTAACCAATCCTGACGGGTCGAACAGTACTCGGAGTCATCGTCATCTTCCCAGTTCTTCATAAACAGGCCGATGACCTCGTAGCCCTGCTCTTTTAGCAGCCAAGCACTGACCGATGAGTCCACGCCACCAGACATACCCACTACCACACGCTTTTTGGATGTATTCATATCGTTCAAATTGTAGTCGCTCTCTGCCAACAACTCTGGCGTAATCCGCTTAAATTAGAGGAAGATGTCGGGCGCGAACCCCTATACGTGGTGTATAAACTAGGGATTAATAATCTTACCTAATGGAGCGCTCGATGCGAATCGGAATTCCGCGCGAGACTCGCGACAGTGAAACTCGTGTAGCCGCGACACCTGAAACGGTCAAAAAATACGTTAGTGCAGGGCATGAGGTCATCGTCGAGAAAGATGCCGGCTTAGCTGCCCACTTTAGTGATCAGGCCTACGAACAAGCGGGTGCCAAGATCGTCGATGCTGCACAAGCATTCGCCTCTGCCTTAATCCTTAAAGTGCGTGCCCCCAGTGAGATCGAGCTGTCTGGCATCACGGCAGGCAGTACCTTGGTAGGTATGCTTGATCCCTTTGACGAAGCCGGACTCGATGCCATGGCAAAAGCGGGCCTGACCGCCTTCGCCCTCGAGGCTGCACCGCGTACCACACGTGCCCAAAGCCTTGACGTCTTGTCTTCGCAGGCCAACTTGGCTGGATACAAAGCGGTTTTGCTTGGCGCACACTATTACGGCCGTATGTTTCCCATGATGATGACCGCCGCAGGCACGATCAAAGCTGCGCGTGTCGTCATTCTGGGCACCGGTGTGGCTGGCTTACAAGCCATTGCCACCGCCAAACGTCTCGGCGCGGTGGTTGAAGCCTCGGATGTCCGCCCCGCTGCCAAAGAGCAAGTCGAGTCGCTGGGTGCAAAATTCATCGATGTGCCGTTTGAAACAGACGAAGAACGTGAAATTGCCCAGGGTGTCGGGGGCTATGCACGCCCCATGCCCGCGAGCTGGATGCAGCGACAGGCTGTACTGGTCAGTGAGCGCTGCAAACAAGCCGATCTCGTGATCTCAACAGCACTCATTCCAGGACGCCCTGCTCCAACCTTGATTTCCGCTGAAACTGTCCGCGCGATGAAGCCTGGCTCAGTCATCGTCGATCTCGCAGTTGAACGCGGCGGTAACTGCCCACTTTCACAAAAAGGCCTCGTTGTTTACGAAAACGGCGTGGCCTTAGTCGGACTCACAAACTTGCCCGGCATGTTGGCCACGGATGCCTCGGCGCTTTATGCACGCAACGTCTTGGACTTTCTCAAACTCATTATCGACAAAGAAGCCAAACTGGCCATTGCGCGAGATGACGACATTGTTGTGGCTTGCCTCGTCTGCGAAGATGGCAAAAATCTAAGGAAAAAATAATGGATGCGATTAGCCCTACTCTCGTCAACCTAATCATTTTTGTACTGGCCATCTACGTCGGCTACCACGTGGTCTGGAACGTCACGCCGGCGCTGCATACACCACTCATGGCCGTGACCAATGCGATCTCTGCGATCGTGATTGTCGGCGCTATGTTGGCTGCGGCACTCACAGAAGGCGGTCTCGCGCGCGGTATGGGTGTCTTTGCCGTCGCACTCGCAGCCGTCAATGTCTTTGGTGGCTTCTTAGTCACACGTCGGATGCTTGAGATGTTTAAAAAGAAACCACCAAAAGACAAAGCTGAAAAAGAGAAAACAACCAATAGTGGGAGCCATGCATGATTTCCATTAATGTTGTCACGCTTTTATATCTTGTCGCTTCGGTTTGTTTTATTCAGGCCCTCAAAGGTCTGTCTCACCCCACCACCTCGCGCTTAGGCAATGCGTTCGGGATGGCTGGCATGGTGATCGCTGTACTCACTACTGCGGCTCTCATCATGAGCCTGTCACGTGAAGCGCAAGCAGGTACGGGTCTGGCCTGGGTGTTGTTAGGTTTGTTGATCGGTGGCACAGTCGGCACCGTGATGGCCAAACGTGTTGAAATGACCAAAATGCCTGAGCTCGTCGCATTCATGCACAGCATGATTGGACTAGCCGCTGTCGCAATCGCCGTTGCCATTGTTGCTGAGCCTCAGGCATTTAGCATCGTTGCAGCCAAGGGCGATCCCATCCCTATTGGTAATCGACTTGAACTGTTTATTGGTACGTTCGTAGGTGCGATTACTTTTTCAGGCTCGGTTATCGCCTTTGGAAAGCTCTCAGGCAAGTATAAGTTCCGGCTGTTCCAGGGTGCACCTGTCGTCTTTGCAGGCCAGCATATGGTCAACCTTGCGCTAGCACTTGCAATGCTTGGCTGCGGCATCTGGTTCATGATGACCCAAGACTGGACACCGTTTGTCATCATGACCATCATCGCCTTTATCTTGGGTGTGTTGATCATCATCCCAATCGGTGGCGCGGACATGCCTGTTGTCGTGTCGATGCTCAACAGCTATTCAGGATGGGCTGCAGCAGGTATTGGCTTTTCGCTCAACAACCCAATGCTCATCATTGCGGGCTCGTTAGTGGGCTCCTCTGGTGCGATCTTGTCCTACATCATGTGCAAGGCCATGAATCGGTCTTTCTTTAATGTGATCCTGGGCGGCTTTGGTGGCGCGACAGATACAGGCCCAGCTGCTGGCTCAGGCGTTCAACGAAATGTGCGTTCAGGCAGTCCGGATGACGCCGCATTTTTGCTGACCAATGCTGAAACCGTCACGATCGTGCCGGGCTACGGTTTGGCTGTTGCTCGTGCCCAGCATGCGCTCAAGGAGTTGGCAGAAAAACTCACCGAGCACGGCGTCACCGTGAAATACGCGATTCATCCGGTCGCAGGTCGTATGCCCGGGCACATGAACGTGCTCCTGGCCGAAGCTGAGGTCCCTTACGATCAAGTGTTCGAAATGGAAGATATCAACAGCGAGTTTGCCCAGACAGACGTTGTGTTGGTGTTGGGTGCGAATGATGTGGTGAACCCCGCCGCTAAAAATGATCCCAAATCACCCATCGCCGGTATGCCTATCCTTGAGGCTTACAAAGCTAAAACGATTATCGTGAACAAACGCTCGATGGCTTCTGGCTACGCAGGACTCGATAACGAACTTTTTTATCTCGACAAAACCATGATGGTGTTTGGCGATGCAAAAAAAGTCATCGAAGATTTAGTCAAAGCGGTAGAGAATTCGTAAAAACCGCGTAATGAAAACTGAATGAAAACTAAAACCGTGACGGTTTCAATCGTCACGGTTTTAGTTTGTATAGCGCAGCACATATACGGCGGCTGCAAAGAGTGACGGCAAGAGCCCCACTAGTAATGCCACAATACGCCACGTTAATTTAGTCATTTCGCTGTGCAGGGTCGCTTCAACTCTGCCGATAGAGGCATTCATACGTGTTTCAAGACAAGCCAAATCTTCCCTCGTTGCGAGGGTCGAGATAATAGCTTCGAGTCGTGCAAATCTGATTTCCATAGTGAAATTTTAGCTTCTGGCCAGACTAAATTTCAATGCGGAGGTCGTGTATTTTTTGTAACTTTTTGTGTGCTCTGTCGCGGCATTAAACACACCCGCACAAGCGGTCATGTTCAAACGGTAACCGAAAAAATTAATGATTGATAAATACAAAAAGGGTTAGCTTCTTGTGAAAGCTAACCCCGTGATATTGCTGATCGGAACAGAGGAATTGAAACCTTCGACCCCTTGCACTCCATAAAGTTTGTCAGGCGCTGAACACCCATGTAATTGCAGAAATCCTAGCCTTCACAGAGAAACGGGGGATCTCAGCACGGTTATAACAAGAAACTATATTGCAATGATTTGAGTAATTTACTCTTAGGATTTAAAGCTACTTATTTATCAAGCGAGTTGGTCGCTTTTTAAATGACATTAATTACATTCTTTTCCAGTATCAAGCCACCTTCCACCTTTTAGTTGCATACAAAAAAGGTTCATACCTCCACCTACCATAAACTGGATTTTTTCATTTCTTTGCACAGCACTCATAACTCCACCGGCAGCTGGTGCAGACCAGTAAATTGCAAAGCTGTGCTGTTCATCAACAGTACATGTCTTTAGGGTTCCAGTCCATTTGTGTCCAGCATATGTAGCCATCTGCGATAAGAGATCAAACTCGCCTTTAACACAGGGCCGTTTTCCGGCCAATGCTTGCTGTGATAACAAAAAAGAAGCAATTACAAATATTAATTTAATCATTTAGCACCATTCGATATGGTTAGTATTTCTACAATTATTATTATATCGAATATTTTTTCGTCAAATAAAACTTACTTTCTAGTTCTACATCTAAGAACTGAAGATGCGCCTGACGTATTAAAGACGGTATGAACATTTGAGATATTTCAACACTTCTTTCAAATTGATAAAGGAAACTTACACCCATCGCTCTGAGTGCTTTACCAATGAAATGTCTGGCAATTGATGCGTGTCAATTCAATGGGTTTACATCACCTTACTTGTCGCATCTCTGGCGAAAGCAGGTTATGGGCCACAGTGATAGAGAACGTGTATTGAATATGCATGAACAAATATACTAATTGATAAATACAAAAAAGGTTAGCTTCTTGTGAAAGCTAACCCTTTGATATAACTGGTCGGAACGGAAGGATTCGAACCTTCGACCCCTTGCACCCCATGCAAGTGCGCTACCAGGCTGCGCTACGCCCCGAAGGAAAATTATAACAGAGTCGGTGCAACGCTCGATAACAAGTCTTTGATGCCCAGCAATTCTGTGCGTAATGCATTGAGCTCAAGAGCCGTCAAACGCACCGCTGCGTCAGGATCTTGAGGTGTTTCACGCCCCTCACTCAAACGATTGCGCGCACCACTGATGGTGAAACCTTGTTCGTACAACAGCTCGCGGATTTTACGAATCAACAACACCTCATGGTGCTGGTAATAGCGGCGATTACCGCGACGTTTGACCGGCTTGAGTTGTGTGAACTCTTGCTCCCAATAGCGCAACACGTGCGGCTTCACACCGCACAGATCACTCACCTCACCAATGGTGAAGTAACGCTTTGCGGGAATGGGGGGAAGCACAACGGACTTATCAGTAATAGTCATAACCCAGCCGAATTGCTAAATACAATTGCACCAGTGTATCGCTAACTGGCAGAAACAGGTTCGCCTGGATGCTCAACCGCACCTTTAAGCTTCTGGCTTGCATGGAAAGTCACTACGCGTCTCGCTGCGATCGGAATTGTTTCACCGGTCTTGGGATTACGACCCGGACGAGGTGGTTTATGACGCACTTGAAAATTCCCAAAACCTGAGAGCTTGACTGGCTCTCCGCGGGCTAACGCATCGCGAATTTCTTCAAAAAAAGTATCAACGATATCCTTAGCTTCACGTTTGTTTAATCCAACGCGATCAAACAACATTTCAGCGAGCTCAGCCTTGGTGAGTGTTCTTGGTTCTGTCATTGTTATCAACTATCAAATATTGGGTCATTAACCAAGACTATCGTGGTCGTGCCTGATGACCAACTTCAAGTGCTACGCGGATTGTGCTCATGCAAGCATCTACACGCGCATCATCAAGGGTCACTTCATTGTCTTGCAACGACACCCTAAAAGCCAAACTCTTTTCTTTCGATTCACTCTTGGCAGGATCTTTCCACACATCGAACAAACCCACATGCTGAACAACGCTCAGATTTGGATCACCGGCTATCGCTGTTGCTATGGTATCCAATAAGACCTGTACAGGCGTATCGGTAGAAACCCAAATAGCCAAGTCTCGTTGCACTAAGGGTTGACGCGAAAGATCTCTGACCTCTGGCATCGAAACAGCGGTCAGTGCATCCAAGCGAACCTCAAGTAATACTGGGGCCGTGGGTAACTCCTGCTCCTGCACCCAGCGAGGATGTAGCTCTCCAATCCAACCAATATGCTCACCATCCAGCTCGATTGCAGCACTCCGTCCAGGATGCAAAATGGGATGCGGTTTGACGTTAAAGCGAAGTGACGACGCTTTGACACCAAATAAAATTTCGAGATCGTGCTTCACATCAAAATAATCCACAGTCCGCGTAGTGGCCCCCCATTGATCCTCACAGACCGCGCCCCAGGCAGCCAATGCAACAGACTGCGGCTGATGAATGCCCGCAACCGTCAAGGGACCGTCAGTGACTAAGAGATCTTTCGTATACACACGACCAAGCTCAAAAACACGAACGCGAGACTGCTTACGATTCGCGTTATAGCGAATATTGGCGATCAGCCCTGGTAATAAGGATGAACGCATCACAGCTAATTGGCTTGCGATGGGATTGAGCAAACGAATGGGATCTCTCTGTCCGCACATGCCCTCTTCCCACGCCGACTCTACAAAGGAAAAGTTAATGACCTCTTGGTAACCTAAGCCGGCGACTTGATGACGAATCGTGTGAGCAGAACGCGTGACTTCGGGATCCATGCGCATCCGTGCCGCCGCAATCGGAGGTACGGCAGGAATATTTTCAAAGCCAATAATTCTGGCAATTTCCTCAATCAAATCTTCTTCGATCTGAATATCAAAGCGGTAGGAAGGCGGGTCAACCACAAAGACCTGGTCCGCCACGGTGTATGAAAATCCCAGTCGCGTAAAGGTTTGCTCGACATCGGCTTGGGACACGGTCACCCCAAGAATGCGGCAACAACGCTCCAATCGCATTTTGACGGGCATTCGCTTGGGCAAATTGATATGCTGATCATCAATCGGTCCGGCTTGACCGCCACAGATGTCAATGATTAAATTAGTAATAAAATCAATGTGTTCCGGGATATTATTAAAGTCAACTCCACGCTCAAAACGATGACTTGCTTCGGAATTGAGCTTGAGCTTACGGGCGCGTCCTGCAATGGCATCCGGATACCAAAAGGCTGCTTCAAGATAAATATTTTGGGTGTCGAGTGAAACGGCGACGCCGAGCCCACCCATAATGCCTGCCAAACTTTCAGGCGCACCACCGCTGGCAATAACGCCATAGGATTCGTCGAGCTCAATCTTCTGCTCATTGAGCAGCGTCAGCGTCTCGCCCTTACGTCCCCAACGTATTTCCATCTTTGGTTCAGGTAACTTGTCCAAATCAAAGACGTGGGTTGGTCGACCCAATTCGAGCATCACGTAGTTGGAAATATCAACCAAGGCAGTAACAGAGCGCTGCCCGGCACGCTCAAGACGCTCAACCATCCAAGCGGGTGTCTCAGCACGGGCATTGACGCCACGTACAATTCGACCGCCAAAACGTCCACACAAATCAGGGGCAAGCACCTCAACGGGTAACATTTCGTCCAAGGTAACCGGAGCCGGCGTCATAGCAGGCATACACAACTCAGCGCCGGTCAATGCCGCCACTTCACGCGCAACACCTAAAATCGAGAGGCAATCTGCACGATTGGGGGTGAGCTTGAGGGTAAAGAGCGTATCGTCCAGATCAAGTGCCTTGCGAATACTCTGGCCAATGGTCGCGCTCTGTGGCAAGACGAGTAAGCCGCCGTGGTCTTGCGATAAACCCAGCTCACGCGCTGAGCAAAGCATTCCGGAGGACTCTACGCCACGCATCTTGGCGATCCCAATTTTCATGCCGCCCGGAAGTGTTGCACCAACGGTCGCAAGTGGGACCTTAAGACCCGCCGCTGCATTCGGTGCACCACACACGATTTGAATCGGCGTACTTGCGCCAGTATTCACCATACACACACGCAACTTGTCCGCATTGGGATGCGGCTCGGCACTCATAATCTGTGCTACCACCACACCAGAAAACGCGGGTGCAACTGGGTTGGTCTCTTCGACCTCAAGGCCTGCCATCGTCAAGCGGTGTGACAACTCCTCTGAGGAGATCTCAGGATTAACAAGGGCACGGAGCCAGGATTCTGGAAATTGCATATTGAACCGTCTCAGGTCTGAACTTAATTAATCGTTGAACTGGCGAAGAAAACGCAGATCACCCTCAAAGAACTGTCTGAGATCGTTGACCCCATAACGCAACATTGTCAGTCTCTCAAGGCCTGAGCCGAAAGCAAAACCAATGTAGCGCTCAGGATCCAGACCAAAATTGCGTATCACATCTGGGTGTACTTGACCCGAACCAGAAATCTCTAACCAACGACCCTTGTTAGGACCGGAGGTAAACATCATATCGATCTCGGCTGAAGGCTCAGTGAACGGAAAAAATGAAGGTCTAAAACGCAACTCAAGGTCTTCGGTTTCAAAGAAACAACGCAAAAAGTTGGTGTACACACCTTTCAAGTCTGCAAAGGAGATGTTCTCGTCTATCCAAAGACCTTCAACTTGATGAAACATGGGCGAGTGCGTCGCATCGCTATCAACGCGATATGTCCGACCAGGTGCAATCACCTTGATCGGAGGTTTATTCATCCGCGCATAACGCACTTGCATCGGACTCGTGTGCGTACGCAATAACAAAGGCAGGCCTTTGTCATCTTTCATATCCACATAAAAAGTATCCTGCATCGAACGGGCAGGATGATTCTCTGGATTGTTGAGCGCAGTAAAGTTGGTCCAGTCGTTTTCGATTTCGGGACCATCGGCCACTTCGAAACCAATTGACTTGAAAATCTCCTCAACCCGCTGCCACGTGCGAATAACTGGATGCACGCCGCCCGCAGCGATTCCTCGGCCTGGCAGGCTGACGTCGATTGTCTCCGCAGCCAGCCGCGCATCTAATTGCGCCTGGGCCAATGCCGCTCTACGTGCATTGAGCAAGGCTTCGATTTGCTGTTTGATCTGATTGATACGCGCACCCTCTTCGCGCTTGGCTTCGGCATCGAGCTTTGCCAAACCTTTCATCATCTCGGTCAGGCTACCTTGCTTGCCCAAAAAACGCGCTTTTGCGTTCTCGAGCGCGGCAGCATCCGTTGCGTGTTCAAACTGCTGTTGGGCCTGCTCAATCAGGTCATTGACTATCTGAGTCATCGCTGGAAAACCTTAGGGAATCGAAGCTTAAAAATGCAAACGGAGCCAAAGAGGCCCCGTTTACAGATACATCTAGTCAGTGCTTAGGCAGCCAACACAGATTTGACCTGATTGACGACGGCTGCAAAACCAGCCTTGTCATGAACGGCCATATCTGCCAAGACCTTGCGATCGAGTTCGATAGCCGCTTTCTTCAGACCCGCAACAAACACGCTGTATGTCACGCCATGCTCGCGGACTGCCGCGTTGATACGCGTGATCCACAGTGCACGGAATGTACGCTTTTTGTTACGACGATCACGGTAGGCATATTGACCTGCACGCATGACCGCCTGTTTGGCGATACGGAATACATTACCGCGGCGACCGCGATAACCTTTCGCTGCTGTAATAACTTTTTTGTGACGGGCTCTGGCCGTTACACCACGTTTTACGCGAGGCATTGTTTATCTCCTATCAAGCGAAAGGCATCATGGCTTTAACTGAAGCCACGTTTGTTTTGTCGACCGCTGCTGAACCGCGCAACTGGCGCTTGTTCTTGGTGGTTTTCTTGGTGAGGATGTGGCGTTTGAAAGCCTGGCCTCGCTTGATCGATCCGCTGCCGCGAACCTGAAAGCGCTTTGCAGCACTTTTCTTGGTCTTCATCTTGGGCATATCAATTCCTGTTACTTAAACTTGTACCCTGCAGGTGCCCTGAAAAGCTGATCTGACCATAAAAGCCAAACCCTACTATCAGTTCTTGTTAACCTAAGCGCACTGATTTTTCTACTTTCTCGGATAGTTTTTCCGGGAAAGCCTTTGATTATATGACATATTTTTATTATTTGCAGCACTTGGCTCCATCTGGAGCGATAAAACTTGTCATGACGCCTTGAATCGATATTGAAATGCTTCGGCAAGATGCTGGATATCTATGGATTGTTGTTCGTCCAGATCCGCAATCGTGCGAGAGACGCGGCGCACACGCTGAATGGAGCGTGCAGTCAGATCATACCGGTCCATGAGTTGTTCTAACAGTGTTTTAGCGCCTGAAGTCATCGCGCAATGTGCCTCTAGTGCGGCATCGTCCAAGCGTGCATTGAGTCCGCCCTGTCTGTTTTTCTGTCTCGCCCAGGCTAAACACACACGTTTGCGCACCACAGCAGACCCTTCGCCGGCTGGCAAATCCAGCCATTTTTCCTTTTCCTGTGTCACATGCACCTGCAAATCAATCCGGTCCACTAAAGGCCCCGAAACCCGCGACTGGTAGGTCAGTATTTGCTCGGCCCTGCAATGGCACGCGCGCTTTGGGTGACCATGCCAGCCGCAGGGACACGGATTCATTGTCGCAATCAACTGAAAATCAGCGGGATACACCACTTTGATATTGGCACGTGCCAGGGCAATCTCATAGTTTTCAAGAGGCTCACGAAGCGCTTCGCGGACCCGTCGTTCAAACTCTGGCAATTCGTCCATTAACAACACCCCTCGATGCGCAAGTGAAACCTCCCCTGGGCGAGGCTTTAAACCGCCTCCAATCATTGCTGCCAGAGAGGCTGAGTGGTGCGGGGTTCGAAATGGACGCATACACGTCAAGGATTGCGAAACACCTGCAAAAGTTGCAATCGATGCCACTTCAAGTGACTCAGACTCCGTGAGGTCCGGCAAAATGCCTGGCAAACGTTTCGCCAACATGCTTTTCCCCACCCCCGGCGTACCCGAAAGCAAGATACTGTGCCCACCTGCCGCAGCAAGCTCCAATGCTCTTCGTGCCAATAACTGACCACGCAAATCGGATAAACAGGGATGCTGGATGGATGGTGTCAAAGAAATCGAAGGTGTTACGGGAAACAAAGGATACGTGCCATTGAGGTGGGCAACCACCTAAGCCAAGTTTGTGGCCCCCAACACGGAAATCCCGGGTACGCGCGACGCATCTTCTGCATCCAACAAAGGTAGAAGCAAGGTCGCATGCCGATGGGTCCGCGCAACAGCCAAAGCGATCGCGAGTGCGCCTCTAATCGAGACAAGCGTACCCGTCAAGGAGAGCTCACCCGCCAACACCAAGTTAGACATCAGAGACGCGCAGCGCGCAGCGGCTTGTCCTGACACTAACAAAACACCTAGTGCGATGGGCAAATCAAAACGTCCAGACTCTTTGGGAATATCCGCTGGGGAAAGATTGACCGTTAAGCGACCCAACGGAAACTCAAAACCACTACTCAGAATCGCGGCGCGCACGCGCTCGCGACTTTCACGCACCTCTGCATCCGCCAGGCCGACGATGCCAAAACTAGGAAGTCCGCGCGCCAGATGGATTTCTACGCGCACGGTGGGCGCATCCAAACCCACGAGAGAACGACTCAATAAAACAGCAAGAGACATGGTGCGCCCCAAACTGCAAATTATGCAGTGGGCGTTTGAGCTAGAGAGGTTCTCAGGCTAAATAGATCCACCTCGGAAAGCACTACAGTCCATCGCATCCAGCCAATGCCAGTAGACTCACTCAGCAAGAAAACTACGTTATTCAGGACTATCTAGCGCGGTAACACGGGCTTCGAGCGCCTGTAACTGCTGCTCGAGTGCGTTGATCCGAACCTGTGCGCGACTCAGCAAATCCGCCTGGACATCGAACTCTTCTCGGGTCACAAGATCCATCCGATTAAATGCTTGCCCCATAAAAGCTTTGACGTTACGTTCAATATCGGCGGCTGGGCTCTTCGCAATGAGTTCCGAGATATTTTTTTGAAATTCTTCAAACCACGCATTTGCCTTCATCATGACGTACTCCTAATAAGATTTACCAAGTTTAGAGGCTGTTGCAGAAGAGCGGAATGATGTGCATCACGATTGATAAAAAATACCTCTTTTTTATTTTAGACACTGGAAGAGATTTCACGCACTACTTTGGTGCGAAAAGACAGCCTTTGCACCATTTTCGTTCTTGTTTGGATACAAATCTGAAACGTGAAAGGATTTTTACCACTTAAAAGCATCAATACGACGCCAATACTGTCAATTTCCTTCAGCGAAAAAGCTGGCACGTCTCTTGCTTATTCAACGATACGAACCCTTTTCTCGAGGAAACATTTATGAAGCTCATTATCGCCATTATCAAGCCTTTTAAGCTTGACGAGGTCCGAGTCGCCCTCTCAACGCTTGGCGTACAGGGACTCACCGTCACTGAAGTTAAAGGATTTGGTCGTCAAAAGGGACATACGGAGCTCTATCGAGGCGCTGAATATGCAGTCGATTTCTTGCCCAAGCTGCGTGTTGAAGCGGCAGTGGCGGATCATCTAGTCGATCAAGCTATCGAGGCAATTGAACAAGCTGCACGCACAGGCAAGATCGGTGACGGAAAAATATTTATTGCTCCACTCGAGCAAGTCATCAGAATCCGAACCGGCGAAACCGGCGACGCTGCACTCTAAATTTATTGAATCAATGGAGCATTAAAAAATGGATAAAGCCGATATCGCATGGGTAGGTGTTTCAACCCTGCTCGTTCTTCTGATGGTTGTACCGGGCTTAGCTTTGTTTTACGGCGGCTTGGTTCGTTCGAAAAATGTCCTATCCGTACTGATGCAGGTTATGTGTACGTTCGCGGTCGCAGTTTTACTGTGGTTTGCCTACGGCTACTCACTCACTTTTACAGAGGGTAATGCCTTTGTAGGCGGTTTCTCTCGCTCTTTCTTCAGTGGAATGTTTAACCCTGAAGACGGCAAATACTCCATGACGGGTTCCATCCCTGAGTTTCTGTACGCAGCGTTCCAGGCCACATTCGCTGGGATTACCTGCGCACTGATCGTAGGTGCTTTCGCAGAACGTGCACGATTTTCAGCCGTCCTGGTTTTTACCGTGTTGTGGTTCACGTTTGCTTACATCCCTGTGGCCCATATGATTTGGTTCACCACAGAAACCTCAAAAGGTCTGCTCGCTGAAAAAGGTGCGCTAGACTTTGCAGGCGGCACCGTAGTTCACATCAACGCAGGTATCGCTGCGTTGGTCGGGGCCTTTGTTGTCGGCAAGCGTTTGGGATATGGCAAAGAAGCCATGCAACCCCACAATCTCCCCATGACGATGACTGGTGCAGCATTATTATGGGTAGGCTGGTTTGGTTTCAACGCAGGCTCATCACTCGCTGCAAACGAAGTTGCCGCCCTTGCATTATTCAACACCTTAATTGCAACGGTTGGTGCCATTATGGCGTGGGTGTTTACTGAGTGGGCTATCAAAGGTCGCCCATCCATGTTGGGTGCTGCGTCAGGCGCCATCGCGGGCTTGGTCGGCGTGACACCTGCAGCAGGCTTGGTGGGTCCAGTCGGTGCCTTAGTGATTGGTATCTCAGCCGGCGTGATCTGCGTCTGGGGCGTTAACGGACTGAAGCACATGCTGGGAGTAGATGATTCACTCGACGTGTTCGGTATCCATGGTGTGGGCGGTATCGTTGGTGGTGTCTTAGTAGGTGTGTTTAACGCTAAAGCACTCGGAGGCCTCGGCCTGGATTCGATCAGTCTCATTGGTGGTCAGTTGTTAGTGCAGCTTGAAGGCATTGTCATCACCATCATCTGGTCCGGCGTTGTGGCTTATGTCTCGTTCAAGATTGCAGATCTGATGTGCGGTCTGCGTGTTAGCGAGGACATGGAACGCGAAGGTCTCGATATCACCTCGCACGGTGAGTCAGCCTATCATCGCTAACCTCCGTTGATTGATCTACTCAGCAAAAAAGCAATTGCTTGAGTGGGTAATAAAAATTCTCCGAGTAATAAAAATCGCCAAATGTGTAAAAAGCACATTTGGCGATTTTTAATTTAAACAGGTACTCTATTGAAGCACTGAAGGATCAATGGTGCTGTGGCGATTGAGCGCGGTTGCGACTTGCTGACGTAATGCATTGGAGTGACCGCGACGGATCTCACGCTTGACGTCAAGCAGTTGCTGCGGATGCATTGAAAAATGCGTTAAACCCAAGCCTAGTAATAAACGAGTGAGCTTAGGGTCACCTGCCATTTCACCGCATACCGCGACAGGGATACCTGCACGAATACCTGCATTAATCGTATTTGCAATGAGCTTAAGCACGGCTGGGTGCAAGGGATCGTACAGTGCAGATACTTCATTGTCCGCACGATCAATGGCAAGGGTGTACTGAATCAAATCGTTCGTTCCGATCGATAAAAAATCTAACGCATCTGCAAACGGATCAATTGCAATCGCTGTTGCAGGAATTTCTACCATGCAACCAACTTCAATCTTATCGGCATACGCTTGACCTCGGTCGTCAAGCTCTCGCATGGAGGATGCGATTGCAGCTTTCGCAGCCACCACTTCATGCATGTGCGCTACCATCGGAATCAAAATACGCACCGTTCCGTGTGCAGAGGCCCTCAAGATGGCTCTGAGTTGCGTGGCAAACAAATCAGGGTGGGCAAGACAATAACGAATCGCGCGCAAGCCCAAAGCCGGATTCGTCGCAACCGTTGCCTCACCATCCAGTGCCTTATCGGCACCCACATCCAGTGTTCGAATCGTAACTGGCCTATTTTGCATGGCTTTCACAACAGAGGCATACGCCAAATATTGTTCTTCTTCGCTCGGCAATTCGCTGCGACCAATAAATAAAAATTCGCTGCGAAACAAGCCAATACCATTCGCCCCGTTGGCTAAAGCCAACTCAACTTCTTCGGGTAATTCGATATTGGCCTGAAGAGAAATCGCTAAACCGTCAAGCGTGACAGCAGGAACGTCTTTGAGTGCCGCAAGCGTGATGCGATCGTCCAGATACTGCTCTTGCATTTTTTTGTATTGTTCAAGTGCAAGAGGCGAAGGATTGACAATCAAGACGCCTTGGATACCATCGATAATCACCTGATCGCCGTCACGCAACACGCTGCGCGCATGACCAAGGGCGACCACTGCAGGAACAGACAAGCTGCGGGCCACAATTGCGGTGTGAGAGGTGGCGCCACCAAGGTCAGTTGCAAAACCGGCGAAGCGTCCGCCGCGCAAACGAATCATGTCTGCAGGAGAAATATCGTGTGCGATCACAATTAAGGGTTCGTCACTATTTCCGGCTAAATCTAAAGGACTTAAGGTACGGGAACCCGATAAAACATGTAGAACACGCTCAATGACATGCCGGACATCCGCACCACGCTCGCGCAGATATTCATCTTCCATGGCGGCAAACTGTTCGCCAAGAATCTGCCCTTGCGTAGTCAGCGCCCATTCGGCGTTGTAATGCTTGTCGTGAATCAAACTCAGCGCTTCGTCAGCAAGCAATGGATCCGACAGCAGCATGCCATGGACATTCAACAGTGCAGCTAATTCGCGAGGCGCATCCTCAGGTAGCGTCTCAACCAACTCGAGCATTTCTTGGCGAGTCGTCTCCAAGGCACGACTCAAGCGTTCTTGCTCAGCAGGCACGCCAGAAGGATGCACTCTATAGTGTGCGACTTCGAGTGCCGCAGCACCCATCACAAGTGCGCGCCCTATCGCATAACCGCGTGCCGCGCCCTGCCCGTACAGGCAAAGCATTGGCCCTGGGCGAGTATCGCCAGAGGACTTATTCGCCTTCGCCGAATTTGTCATCGAACAATGTCTGAATTGCGTCAAGTGCGCGCTCAGCATCACTGCCGTTCGCTTCAACCTTGACGGTGGTTCGTATCCCTGCGGCAAGCATCATGACGCCCATAATGCTTTTGGCATTGACGCGCTGAGCGCCTTTTGAGATGAAAATTTCGCTACTGAACTGACCCGCAAGCTGAGTCAGTTTGGCCGCTGCACGGGCATGCAAGCCAAGCTTATTGGACACGACGATATCGAGATCAGGCATATCGAAAAATTATGAAGAGGGGGTTAGCTCACGCGGATAGCGTTAGTCTACACGCAACACGGCTTGAGTGGCGCCCGCGAGTGCTTTCTCAATCACGACATCCAATGCTGCATCGCGGTAGTTAATGGCTTTTAGTAACATCGAGGCATTGACACCGCCTAAAACGCGGCAAGAGATGCCTTGCGCTTGCGCAAGACCAGAAGCTGCTACCGCAATATTTGAAGGCGTTGCACCAGGCAAGTCCGTCAAGATCAAAACGCCCTCGCCTTGGTCTGCGGCAATGATCTCTGCCGCTAAACGCGGCGATGAGTCAGACGCACATTCGTGCGGTGCAATATCAAACAAATGGAGGTGTGTGGATGTACCTAGAACATGTCTGGCACATGACTCTAAAGCAGAGGCCAGCGGCGCATGTGCCACAACAAAAATAACAACCATCGCTCAGTCAGCCTGCAGAACCGTAAGCTCTAGGGCCTCGACAAAACGCGCCCCTACATCAAAGCCTGTTTGCTCGGTAATTTCTACAAAGCATGTTGGACTGGTCACGTTGATTTCAGTGACATAGTCGCCGATTACATCTAAGCCAACCAGCAACAAACCCCTTTTGCTCAACTGCGGGGCAATCTCACGCGCAATCTCCCAATCTCTTTTTGAAAGTGGCTGTGCCACGCCCCGTCCACCTGCTGCAAGATTGC
Organism: Burkholderiaceae bacterium; assembly: GCA_023653055.1. GTDB lineage: Bacteria > Pseudomonadota > Gammaproteobacteria > Burkholderiales > Burkholderiaceae_B > Zwartia. The sequence goes on from JAMNXR010000014.1 coordinate 29,402, forward strand.
CACGTGTTTCACCCGCGAGGGGAATACGCGCCAGACAGAATGGAACAGGTTCGCCACCGATGAGCAAAATCCGTTTATCTCCCTGACTAATCTCAGGGATGTAACGCTGTGCCATGATTGATCGTTGACCATCATGGGTGAGAGACTCAAGGATCGCATTCAAATTGGGCTCACTCGCCGCAAGTTTGAAAATACCTGTGCCACCCATGCCATCGAGAGGTTTGACGATCACATCGCGATGCTCAGCGTGAAACGCCTTGATTCTCGCCATGTCACGGGTCACCAGCGTGGGCGTGGTGAACTGTGCAAATTCAGTAATAGCAAGCTTTTCAGGGTGATTACGGATCGCCGCACCACTATTGAAAACACGCGCACCTTGAGCTTGAGCATAATCAAACATATGCGTGATGTAGACATACTCCATATCAAATGGAGGATCTTTGCGCATGATGACCGCTGAAAAAGCCTGGAGAGGCGTATCAACCGGAGCTCCAAGCTCTTGCCACCAATGATGTTGATGCAAGTCAGCACCGGCAACTAACCCTATGGGTGTCGCACGTGCATTGACCTGACCACCTTCGATAAACACATCGCCTTGCAAAGCCACACTCAATGTATGACCGCGGGCAACAAGTGCCCGCATCATCGCAACAGAGCTATCTTTGTAGGCGTTTAAAGAAGGCAGCGGGTCCAGAACAAACAATACATGCATGGATTTAAACTGCGGCTTCTTTAGTGGTTGTTTTTTTGCGCGGCGACAAGACCATCACCATTTGACGGCCTTCAAGCTTGGGCATCGCCTCAACAACCGCCATGTCCGTCAAGTCGTCACGGACGCGCTCAAGAACACGCATACCGAGCTCTTGGTGCGCCATCTCACGGCCACGGAAGCGAAGTGTCACTTTGGCTTTATCGCCCTCTTCGAGAAAGCGCTTCAGATTACGTAACTTGACCTGATAGTCGCCTTCGTCAGTCGCTGGGCGAAACTTGACCTCTTTGACCTGAATAATTTTTTGCTTGGCACGTGCTTCGGCCAACCGTTTTTGTTCTTGGTATTTAAACTTGCCGTAATCCATCAAACGGCAGACTGGTGGATCAGCGTTTGGAGCGATCTCAACCAAATCTATATCACTTTCCTCAGCCATACGGATGGCGTCGAAAGTTTTAACAATACCGAGCTGTTCGCCCTCAATACCTAATAAACGCACCTCAGGAACACGAATTTCACTATTGATGCGATGGGGTTTTTCTGTTGCGATGTTGACGACTCCTAGTAGTTAGGCCGACTGCGGTGCAGTCGAGCCAGAATTGCGGCGTAACGCCACGTCTTCGTTTAGCAGTGTAGCGAATTGAGCAGCCGGCATCACACCAAGCTCAACTCCACCACGTCCACGTACAGCTACAGTCCCCGCTTGGCGCTCTTTTTCACCGACCACCAAGATATAAGGGACCTTTTGCAAACTATATTCACGGATTTTATAGGTAATTTTTTCACTGCGACAATCTGATTCTACTCTAAAGCCTTGTTTTTTCAGGCTTTGTGTGATTTCTGCCGCATAATCGGCCGCATGTTCCGAAATAGAACAAATCACAGCCTGAACAGGCGCCAGCCAGGCAGGCATCGCGCCAGCATGATTTTCAATCAACATGCCGATAAAACGCTCGAATGAACCAAGAATCGCGCGATGCAGCATTACTGGCGCCCGGCGCTGATCCGTTGCATCAACAAACTCGGCACCGAGGCGCTGAGGCATTGAGAAATCCACCTGAATCGTGCCGCACTGCCAGTGACGACCAATGGCATCCTTGAGTGTGTATTCGATCTTGGGGCCGTAAAACGCGCCCTCACCTGGCGACACTTCGTACACACATCCGGTGCGCTTGAGGCTTTCCATCAGCGCTGTTTCGGCTTTATCCCATACCTCATCGCTACCGATCCGCTTTTCAGGGCGGGTCGCCACCTTGTAAAGGACTTCGGTAAAGCCAAAGTCGGCATAGACCTGTTGTAGTAAAGAAGTGAAGGCTGCGCACTCATCCTGCAGCTGATCTTCGGTACAAAAAATGTGACCGTCATCCTGGGTAAAACCACGGACACGCATCATGCCGTGCAAGGAGCCAGACGGCTCATTGCGATGACATTGACCAAACTCCCCGTAGCGAAGCGGCAAGTCACGGTAGGAGTGCAAACCTGAATTAAAAATCTGAACGTGGCCAGGACAATTCATGGGCTTGAGGCCGTACACGCGATTTTCTGACTCAGTCGTGAACATATTTTCACGATAGTTATCCCAATGACCGGTTTTTTTCCAAAGGGAGATGTCGAGAATCTGAGGGGCCTTAACTTCTTGGTAGCCGTTGTCACGGTAAACCGCACGCATGTATTGTTCCACTTGCTGCCAGATTGCCCAGCCTTTGGGATGCCAGAAAATCAGGCCTGGGCCTTCTTCTTGGAAATGGAACAAATCTAGGTCACGACCGATCTTGCGATGGTCACGACGCTCTGCTTCTTCGAGCATATGCAGATATGCGTCCTGGTCTTCTTTGGTCGCCCAAGCCGTACCGTAAATCCGCTGCAACATTTCATTATTGCTATCGCTACGCCAATAGGCGCCCGCGACTTTCATGAGCTTGAAGACTTTTAATTTGCCAGTGCTGGGTACGTGAGGGCCACGGCACAAGTCGATAAAGTCGCCTTCGCGGTAAAGACTGATCGCTTCGTTACCAGGAATGGCACCGATGATCTCAGCCTTGTACGCCTCGCCAATCCCTTTGAAAAAAGTCACGGCATCGTCGCGCAGCCATTCCTCACGCGTCACGACCTCGTCTTTTTTCGCGAGCTCAGTCATTTTCTTTTCGATCGCCACCAAATCTTCTGGGGTAAAGGGGCGCTTGTAAGAAAAGTCATAGAAAAAGCCGTTATCAATCACAGGACCAATCGTGACCTGCGCATCAGGAAATAACGATTTGACCGCATAGGCCAACAAGTGGGCCGTGGAATGACGAATCAAATCCAGCCCATCCGCGTCTTTTGCTGTGATGATCGCAAGATGCGTATCGCTCTCTAAACAATGGGTCGTATCGACCAACCGGCTTGCACCATCCTGCGTGACGCGGCCACCTAGGGCAGCACGTGCCAAACCAGCACCGATCGATTGAGCAACCTCAGCAACCGTCACCGGTCCTGGATATTGACGCTGCGACCCGTCGGGGAGCGTAATTGAGAGCATCAGCACTAATCCTGTAACAAAGCAATAAACCCTAAGTTTACCATTTCAGACACTTGGCTCCTGGTCAAAAGGTCCTGTCTGGACGACCTATCGCTAGGGGCGTCTGTTCTGCTATTGTTACTTCACAACAACCCTCATTACAACAAGAGACAAACCCATGAAAATCTTTGCCCGTATTGTTGCGCGCACGCTCGCATGTCTGTCCGTTTTCTTGCCGTTCATGTCCCACGCGCAAAATTACCCTTCCCGTCCGATCACCATCGTCGTGCCCTACGGTCCAGGAAGCGGAAACGACATGATTGCCCGAGAAGTCGCGCAGCAACTGACTCAAATTATGAAAACAACGGTTCTCGTTGAAAATAAAGCAGGCGCAACAGGCAATATTGCAACCGATTATGTGGCCCAAGCCAAGCCCGATGGTTACACGATTTTTCTAACCAGCACGAGCAGCATTATCAATCAGGTGACCAATCCTGCTGTAAAAACAGACCTCTCAAAAGACTTTGAGTCCATTGCCTTTGCTGCCAGCCTGCCCTATGTCGTCGCCGTTCCTCCTAGCTTGCCTGCCAAATCCTTGAGTGACGTGGTCAAACTCGCTAAGGCCTCTCCCGGCAAACTGAATTACAACGGTCCTTCAGGCAGCGTCTCTGACTATCTCGGTACAAAGCTCAAGGCCTCGAATAATCTCGACATGGTCATGATCCCTTACAAAAGCACCTCAGATGCACAGGTTGACGTATTAGCGGGACGCATTCAAGTCTGGTTTACGACGGCAGCTTCGGCGGTAGGCCTGGCCAAGGGTGACAAGGTTCGCGTCATCGCCGTTACTGGAGATAAGCGCCTGGCGGCACTCCCAGATGTTCCCACTGTTAAAGAAGCCGGTATTCCCGATATGTTCACAGAGGTGTCGTTCTTTTTTGTCGCGCCTGCTGGCACGCCTAAAGACATTGTTGAAAAGCTGAGTCAAAGCATTGACATCGCATTGCAAAGCAAAGATGTTGAAAGCCGCTTTGCGAATATGTCTGTTCAAGTTAAAAAAGGCAGCCCTGCTGAAGTCAACGGTCACATCAAGGCTGAGATGACAAAGTGGTCTGACATTGCACGTAACATTTCAAAATAAATAGATTCGCGTCATCCCGTATGACACGCAATGAACCTAGGACAAGGAAAGACTCATGGACGGATGGCGCGCTCGATTAGGATTTTTGTTACCCCCTGGAAATCCAAACGTCGAGCCTGAATTATTTTCTTTGAAGCCGACGGGCGTTTCTATACATTTTGGCCGAATGATTGCACGTGGGACGCCCGGCGCGCACGATGGTCAAGATCAACGGACACGCTCTCAGCTTGATCATCTTGACGAGCCTACAGAAATGTTGGCCCACATCCGTCCGCAAGTGATCGCCTTGGCGCATACCGCCTCAAGTTACATGCTGGGTCGCGAAGGTGAAGCGGCGCTCACAGCAAGACTCGAGCAGCAATATAAGGTTCGATTTACCTCAGCGTTTAAAAGTGTCATCGTTGCAATGGACCACCTAGGCGTCACAAAAGTCGCTTTAGCCACACCTTATGCAGAAGCCCAAACACTCGCGGGCAAAGGCGCACTTGAAAGCTATGGTTTAAATGTTGTGAACGTCAAACGCCTTGAAAATGTTCGAAACATTTACGAGGAAACGCCGGAGCGTGCGTATGCCCTGGCGCGTGCAGCCAACACACCAGAAGCAGAAGTCATCTTTTTAAGTGGTGTAGGGATGCCGACCATCGAAGTGCTAGATGCGCTTGAACGGGACCTCGGTAAACCCGTCATTTCAAGCGTGGCTGCCATGATGTGGCATTGCTTAAAAATTGCAGGGGTTGAACCCTTGGTGCCTGGGTACGGCAGACTTCTAGGTGGAAATTAAAACAGCGGCACTCACGGGCGTGTTGCAACGCGCCCTCCTTTTATGCGGCATGGTGTTTTTGTTTCAGCCTACCCTTTTAGCCGCAGAAGCCAATCGTCTATTGGTATGTCTTGCCAACGCCTATCCTGACCATTTGGCTCAGCCGTCAAGCTCGGATGCCGTCTATTCCCATGCGGGACAACGTTATCCATTCGACCCGAAGACTTCTTACAGGGATTTTGAGGATGAACTTGAGCGCGCCGATCTCTATAGTCAAATGCGCCAAGCGTATCAATCGGGCCCCTTAAGTACAACTCCGCAACGAAATGAGGATCCAGGACGCTTGCGTCATACGCCCCTTTTCTTGGATATGTATGGCAAGACTTTTTCAGAAGTTGCCAGCAAACTCGTTACGATTCACTGGGCGCCGTGCCATTGCAAACTTCAGTTTTCCGGAGTCAATGGCGCAGCGCAAGCACTTGAAGCTGTAGGCCAAGAAATTGAACACGCAGGGCTCTCGCATTTCGTTGCTGAAAGTATGGGGACGTTTAATTGGAGAAAAATAGCGGGGACTCAGCGTTTGAGTATGCATGCGTTTGGCATTGCCATCGATTTCAAGCTGCCTAAAGCACTCGGTCGCTATTGGCGATGGGATGGCGCGTATACGAACCCAAGCAAACGCTTTCCAGAAGACATTCTGCGCGATAAAGACTTTAATCGTGTGGTAAGTATTTTTGAGTCACACGGATTCGTGTGGGGTGGAAAATGGTGGCATTACGACAGCATTCATTTTGAATATCGACCAGAGTTGACGTCGAGGCAATGCGGTCAAACGGCCAATCCAAAACAAAAATAAAAATGCCCCTGAAAAGGGGCACTTGGTAGGCGGTACTGGAATCGAACCAGCGACCTCCACGATGTCAACGTGGCGCTCTAACCAGCTGAGCTAACCGCCTGAAAGAGGAAGATTATATCGGTTTTATGTCGCGGATGTCAAAAGCGCTCATTCATCCGCTTTTTTAACAGCAGATACGAATGCAGCGATCAGTGGCGGGGACTTCATGCCTGGGCTTTCTTCGACACCGCTACTCACATCGACCGCCCAAGGACGGAGCTGACGAACAGGCGTCAAAAGAGTTTGCGCATTGAGGCCACCAGACAGAATGATGGGCGCGCGTTGCCCAGACTCTAGCGCAAGCAGCTCTGAGAGCATTGCATGGTCAAAGGTGTGGCCACTGCCACCATAAGCTGGCGTATAGCTATCAAACAACCAACCGCGCGCTGACGCAAACTGCTGACAAGATTGCTTGAGACTGCGCGCGGAATCCATACCTGGCGCACCTACGCGAAATGCCTTGATGTAGGGTATTTCAAACGAAGCGCAAAATTCTGGGGTCTCTTCGCCGTGAAACTGTAGCAAGGTCGGTCGCATTATTTGAATCACTGAATGAACAAACTGCGGCTCGGGATTCACGAAAAGCGCAACCGAGCTCACAAAGGCAGGTAGATTTCGCACTAGCTCAGCCGCACGCTCAGCCGTAACAAAACGCTTGCTTGAGGAGTGAAAAACAAAACCTACGGCGTCTGCACCCGCATCAACCGCACACGTCAGGTCCTCGTGACGCGTAATTCCACAAATTTTGATTCTCGTGCGCATCGCTTTGCCTTTTGATTATTGCTCCTGGGACATATTTCAACATATCCCAAGAAAATCTAAACCCACCGCCTCGGTTGTCACCACGGGTAACGCGTATCCCGGATACGTGACATCCGTCAAATACAAGCCATCCGGAGAGAACGTAGGTGCACCCTGCGTACGATCACGCGCCTCAAGCACCTGTGCGACATAGTCTACAGACTCTCGCCCTTGTCCCACCTGAACAAGCGCACCCAAAATATTGCGAACCATGTGGTGAAGAAAAGCATTGGCACGCAGTTGCACCACAATGCGAGGTCCCTGCTGAGTGAGGTCTAGTTGATGCAATGTTCGAACGGGCGACTTGGCCTGACACTGAGAGGACCTAAAGCTACTAAAGTCGTGCTCGCCTAGCAAGCAACGTGCAGCTTGCTGCATCAAGTCGATATTGAGTGGTTGAAACACCCACCCTGCCCGGCCTTGCCACAAAGGATGACGCACGCGTGTATTGAGGATCACGTAGGTATATGCACGCGCCGTCGCTGAAAAACGCGCATGAAACTCGGCTGGAACAACTTGCGCCCACTGCACCGAAATAGAATCAGGCAGATGTGCATTGGTTCCGCGCACCCAAGATTCAGGCGTTCGCAGAACATCCGTATCAAGGTGCACCACTTGGTTGAGTCCGTGCACCCCAGTATCAGTGCGTCCTGCACACACTGTGCTGACAGGTGCACCCACAAAAGTTTGAAGAGCACGTTCTAGCGTGTCTTGAACAGTCTGACCATGTGGTTGTTTTTGCCAACCTTGCCATGGTCGACCGTCATAGGCAATGCCAAGAGCAATCCTATTCAAAACAATGCCACGTGTCACGGACTGAGCACAGTCAACCTCAAGTGACTCTGCTGAGGCCGAAACACGCGAATCAGACACCTGTTTTGCTGGATCCAGCCGTATTTGACGGCTTGTCATCCGCGGATAAATTTAGATCAATCGACTGAAGCTTTTGATCAAAATCTGAGGCGACTGAAGCATTGGCGTGTGGTGGGACTTGATCTAGGTCATCGTTCCGCGCTTGTCGACCTGCTCGCTTTAACAGGAAGGCAATGATCAGTGCTAGCAAGGCAGAAATACCGAGCACAACTCCCAGCACATGATCAGAAGCATATTGCTTCAATTTATCCATACCAGTTTTCACTTCACGCGCTGCTACCGTCTCGGGATTAGTTTTGGCCCCATTGGCGGAGGAACCTTCAGTCTTTAACGGAGCGGGTGCTGCGGAGGTTCCTGCCGTTCCGCTAATGCCAGGTACCCCAGAGGCTCCAGGCGAACCGGGTGTTCCAGTCGCTCCAACTGAGCCTGACGAGCCAGAGGCTCCAACAGGTCCCGTTGTGCCGCTGGAGCCTGTAGCAGCCTGACTTTTCTGTAAGGCATTTTTTAAGTCTTCGACATTTTTCTGCAATGCCTCGATGCGAGATTGCATTTCACGCAGCTCATTTGCTTTGGCCACCAGCGCATCGGCTTGTTGATCGGAGGGATTGGTCGAGGCTAACCTAACCTGATCACCAACCGCGGCATTATCGGGAGCTGACTGAGGACTCGTGATCGCGCCCGTCTGCGCGCTCGGAGTCACCACAGTCGGCACAGTCGGCACGGTCACCCCAGTTTGCCCAAGACCTCGGCGTGACCTAAAAGCCTGATCATGCTGAGCAAACATCGAACGCGCGTACTTTGCGTCGACGGCACGCATCGTTGCAGCATCCGGAATATTGAGCGACACGCCGGCACGCAGTAGATTCATATTATTGGCGATAAAGGCTTGAGGATTGGCCGTATAAATCGCCCACATGACTTGGTAAATGTCTGCACCACTTACCGCTTTCTCTAAAGAAATCGCATACAAAGTGTCGCCACGCACAACTTGCACCACACCTGCTGATTTAGGTGAAGCATCACCGACCAACACTAAATAGCTAGACTGAAGGGAGGTTGTACCTGAAGCCGTCGTCAGTCTAATCAACACATCAATCACAGGGCGATTGACCGCTTGAGTCGATCGCAACACAAGATTACGCGAAGTCGCGTTGACGCCTGGCTCGATAGTGACGGATAAAGACTCAACTGGGGCTGGTTGAGTCAAACCAGCTTGGGCCCAAGCTGCAGATTCAGCAACGGATGCGCTTAAAACCTTGAGGTCATCCGCCGTCAATCCGCGAATCGGAATGGATAATTGAAGGGGTGCGCCGGCAACTGAATTAACGCGACCATGCCCTGTTTGTGCGGCTTGAGACACGTTCATTGCTGAGAACGACAGCCCCATGCATACAATCATTGGCGTTATCACACGCTGCAAAAAAGGTCCTGAACTATTCAATTGCCATGCCATATAAGATGTTCCTTGACTTAGAGCTCACCGAGCGTAATGCGTAACATACGACGCAGAGGCTCTGCAGCGCCCCACAGTAACTGATCGCCAATAGTAAAAGCGCTTAGGTACTCAGGCCCCATTGAAAGCTTTCTCATCCGGCCAACAGGAATATCAAGCGTTCCGGTAACAGAAACGGGCGACAAAGCTTTTAGTGTGTCTTCTTTGGTGTTTGGGACAAACTTGGCCCACGCCGTACCTTGAGCGATGATCTCTGCAATCTCGTCCATCGGCACATCACGCTTAAGTTTGATGGTGAGCGCTTGACTGTGGCAACGCATGGCCCCAATTCTCACACACAGGCCATCAATCGGAATCGGTGCAGAACCAAAACCTTCGCCACGACTCAAAATTTTATTGGTTTCAGCTTCGCCCTTCCATTCCTCGCGGGACATCCCGTTGCCGAGGTCTTTGTCGATCCAGGGAATTAAATTACCCGCGAGAGGAATACCGAAATGCTCTGTCGGTAATTGTCCGGACTGCTGAGTCGCCAGCACTTTACGGTCAATCTCCAAAATAGCAGAGGCCGGATCGGCGAGCTCAGACTTGACGACCCCATTCAGCAGACCAAATTGCGTCAACAATTCACGCATGTGCTGTGCACCACCACCTGAGGCGGCCTGATAGGTCATGCTCGTCATCCAGTCAATCAAGTCATGCTTGAAGAGACCAGCCAGACCCATCATCATGCAACTTACGGTGCAATTGCCGCCGATGTAATCACGCACGCCACGCTGCAATGCCGCGTCAATCACATCACGGTTAACCGGATCCAGGACAATAATGGCATCGTTTTTCATGCGCAAGGTGCTGGCCGCATCAATCCAGATGCCTGTCCAACCCGCTGCACGCAGTTTTGGATAGACCTCGCTGGTGTAATCGCCCCCTTGCGCGGTCACAATAATAGGTAATTTTTTAAGGGCTTCAATGTCGAATGCATTTTGAAGAGCCGTTGAACCGGCCCACTCAGGTGCACGTCCGCCAGCATTGCTGGTGGAGAAAAAGACGGGATCAATCAGATCAAAATCGCCCTCGTCACGCATGCGCTGCATGAGAACGGATCCAACCATCCCGCGCCAACCTACTAACCCTACCGATTTTTTCATTTCAACCAAACCACAATGAAGGAATATATTTAAAACATTTTAGCCCACCGCATACAGGCGGCTGGGCAGGATACTCATTAAGCCAAAGCTTTTAGCACAGCATCACCCATCGCAGACGTTCCAACCTTAGTCGTGCCAGACTCGTAAATGTCCGCGGTGCGTAAACCTTGTTTCAACACTTTTTGTACAGCCTGCTCAATACGATCGGCAGCTGCAGCGCTATCCAGCGAATAACGCAACATCATGGCTGCAGACAAAATCGTCGCAAGCGGATTGGCAACACCCTGACCTGCGATGTCGGGTGCGGAGCCATGACTAGGCTCGTACAAACCTTGACCGGAGGCATTCAATGAAGCCGAGGGCAACATCCCGATTGAGCCCGTCAGCATCGCAGCTTCGTCAGACAAAATATCGCCAAACAAGTTGCCGGTGACGATCACGTCAAACTCACGTGGCGCGCGGACGAGCTGCATAGCCGCATTATCGACATACATATGCGTCAAGGCCACATCGGGATAGTCTTTTGCAACATCAATGACAATGTCACGCCAGAGCTGCGAGGTCTCCAGCACGTTGGCTTTATCGACGCTGCATAACTTGCCTTTGCGCTTTTGTGCAGCTTGGAAACCGATGTGTGCAATACGCCGAATCTCAGGCTCGGCATAGCGCATGGTGTCAAAACCCTCACGGGACCCAGCATAGGGACCATCCGTCGCAGTACGAATACCGCGTGGCGTACCAAAATAAATATCACCAGTTAGCTCACGCAAAATCAAAATATCCAATCCGGACACGATCTCAGGCTTGAGCGATGAAGCATTGGCCAACTCTGGATACAAAATGGCAGGCCGCAAGTTTGCAAACAAGCCGAGTGCTTTACGCAACCCCAAAATGGCTTGCTCGGGGCGATGTTCCCGAGGCAACTTATCATATTTCCAATCACCCACTGCACCAAACAAAATCGCATTGGATTCTTGGGCGAGCTTGAGTGTTGCAGGTGGCAAGGGGTGCCCATGCAAATCATAGGCGGTACCACCTACAGGGGCGTGGGTGAGCTCTAACTCTGGCGCTACTACACTCAAGACGCGTACAGCTTGCTCAATAATTTCTGCACCGATGCCATCACCGGGTAAGACTGCAATTTTCTTTGTCATGATTGACTCATCTAAATAATAATGGGCCGGCGAGCCGGCCCGAGATACAGTGATTTAACGCGCACCAATTGGCACGACATCCAGCCAGGGATGACGGGCAAGACGCTCATTTTCAAAATTGCGGATTTTGTCTGCGTGACGCAATGTCAAGCCGATCTCATCCAAACCATTGAGCAAACAATATTTACGATGTGTGGTGATATCGAAATGCATCTCACGACCATCGGGAGCAATGACGAGTTGTTTTTCAAGATCAATGGTCAGCTTGTAACCCACAAAGCCTCGCACCTCGTCAAACAGACGCGCAACTTCGAGCTCTGTCAGTACGATTGGCAAAAAGCCTGTCTTGTAACTATTGTTAAAAAAGATGTCTGCAAATGAAGGCGCAATCACGGCTTTGAAGCCGTATTGCGCAAGCGCCCAAGGCGCATGCTCGCGGCTGGAGCCACAACCAAAGTTCTTGCGACCCAACAAAATCGAAGCCTGTTGGTAGCGGGGTTGGTTCAGAATGAATTCGGGATTTAGCGGACGCTTGGAATTGTCCATGCCAGGCTCGCCATGATCCAAATAACGGATCTCATCAAACAGGTTCGGACCAAAGCCAGAACGTTTGATTGACTTGAGAAACTGCTTGGGGATGATCAGGTCTGTGTCGACGTTTTCGCGATCGAGTGGAGCGACCAGCCCTTGGTGTGTTGTAAATGCGTCCATGTCTTTTTACCGGAAGTTACGTACGTCGACAAAATGACCAGCAATCGCAGCAGCCGCTGCCATGGCTGGACTCACGAGATGGGTTCTGCCACCTTGGCCCTGACGACCTTCGAAATTACGATTAGAGGTCGAGGCACAGCGCTCCTGGGGTTCGAGACGATCAGCATTCATCGCCAAACACATCGAACAGCCTGGCTCACGCCATTCAAAACCTGCCTCGATAAAGATCTTGTCGAGACCTTCGCGTTCAGCTTGGGCTTTAACAAGCCCAGAGCCTGCGACGACCATCGCCTGACGGACGTTACTCGCCACATGTTTACCGCGCGCAACCACCGCCGCAGCACGCAAGTCCTCAATACGTGAGTTGGTACATGAACCAATGAACACGCGATCAATCTTAATGTCTTGGATAGCGGTATTGGGCTTGAGACCCATATATTCGAGGGCACGTTCCATACCGCTGCGACGGGCTTCATCCTTTTCGCGTTCTGGATCCGGTACGCGACCTGTCACAGGCAAGACCATCTCTGGGGAAGTCCCCCAGGTGACTTGAGGCACGATCTGACGCGCATCGATTTCCACGACACGATCAAAATGCGCGCCCTCGTCTGAGTGCAAGGTTTTCCAATAAGCAACTGCTTGATCCCACAGCGCGCCGCTCGGTGCAAAAGGACGTCCCACAAAATAATCAATGGTCTTTTGATCAACGGCCACCATGCCAGAACGGGCACCCGCCTCGATCGACATATTGCAAAGGGTCATGCGACCTTCGATCGACAAATCACGAATGGCGCTGCCTGCAAACTCGATCGCATGCGCAGTACCACCTGCAGTGCCGATCTCACCGATGATATGCAAAATAATGTCTTTGGCTGTGCAACCTGCTGGCAAAGCACCCTCAACACGCACAAGCATATTTTTATTTTTCTTGGCTTGCAGGGTCTGCGTTGCCATCACGTGCTCAACCTCGGAGGTGCCAATACCGAACGCCAACGCACCCATCGCGCCATGCGTGCTGGTGTGGGAGTCACCACAAACAACTGTCATGCCTGGCAATGTAGCGCCTTGCTCGGGACCAATGACATGCACGATGCCTTGACGCAAGTCGTTCATGCGGAACTCAATCACCTGGTGCTTTTCGCAGTTGGCATCGAGGGTATCGACCTGAAGCTTTGAAATAGGGTCTGTAATACCTTGGGCTCGATCAGTCGTCGGCACATTATGGTCTGCCACAGCCAAATTGGCATTCAGGCGCCACAGCTTACGGCCGGCCAAATCGAGACCCTCGAAAGCCTGAGGACTGGTCACCTCATGCAAAAGGTGACGGTCGATGTAAAGAATGGCGGTGCCATCTGATTCTTCGTGAACCACATGGGCATCCCAAAGCTTGTCGTATAAGGTTTTTTTCATGAAGCTGTCTCTGCCACACACGTTGTATAGGTTTAGCTCTTGATTATGCCATAGCAGGCAAGCGACTAGCCCTTGCGGAGCACGTCGCCACACTGGGCACGATGGCGAAGGGCATGGTCTGCCAAAATGATTGCCAACAATGACTCCGCAATAGGCGTGGCACGAATCCCTACGCAGGGATCATGCCGACCCAAGGTTTGCACGGAAACAGGATTACCCGCCCGGTCGACAGAACGGCGTTCGATCCGAATACTGGAAGTTGGTTTGATTGCCAAACTGACAGTAATCGGCTGACCTGTTGAGATACCACCCAACACACCACCGGCATGATTGGTTAAGAACCCATCGGGGGTAATCTCGTCACCATGCTCAGAGCCACGCTGCACAATGCTGTGAAATCCAGCACCAATTTCGACGCCTTTAACGGCATTGAGTCCCATCATCGCGTGCGCAATATCCGCATCGAGCCGATCATAAAGGGGCTCGCCCCAGCCAGCAGGCATGCCCTCGGCAACGACCTCGATACGCGCACCGGCTGAATCTCCGTCTTTGCGCAGCTGATCCATATAGAACTCAAGCTGCGCGACGATATCGGGATCCGCCGAATAAAATGGGTTATTGGGAACGTGTTCCCAACTTTTAAATGGCATGGGTATCGGACCGAGTTGGCTCATGTAGCCGCGTACAGTGATCCCGTATTGCTCGGACAACCATTTTTTAGCAATCGCACCCGCCGCGACAGTTGGCGCGGTCAGCCTCGCCGAAGAGCGCCCACCACCACGCGGATCTCGGACACCGTATTTTTTGAAATAGGCGTAATCCGCATGGCCCGGGCGGAACGTGTCAGAGATGGCGGTGTAATCCTTGCTGCGCGCATCGACATTTCGAATCAGTAAGGCAATCGGCGTACCTGTCGTCTTACCCTCAAAAATGCCCGACAAGATTTCGACCTGGTCTGCCTCCTGGCGCTGCGTCACATGACGCGAGGTCCCAGGACGGCGTCGATCCAGCTCGACTTGGATGTCTTGCTCAGAAAGAGACATCCCAGGGGGGCAACCATCCACCACACAGCCGATTGCAGGCCCGTGGGACTCACCAAAATTCGTGACACAAAATAAGGTACCGAGCGTATTGCCAGACATAGAAACGAACCGTCAAGGTTGGGCGTGCTCAAAGGGAAACACGCAACAAAACGACATTATTGCACTAGGAAGAGCAACTGACTTCAATTTTGCTTGCCCAATGCGGCGGCATCGACGCATAACGCTCCATTCCGACTTGGGCGGTAAAAGGATCGGCAAGCAAGGTCATCATTTCATCTAACGCGGTAAAGTCACCCCGCTGGGTTGACTCGATCGCTTGCTGGGCTAAGTAATTTCGCAAGACATATAAAGGATTGACGGCCAGCATGCCGGAAACCCTTTGTTGCCAAGGCGCAGCCTCCTGCGCCACCCTATCGCGATAGCGGGCCAACCATGCCCCAGCGGCTTCTCTGTCGACGAAAAGATCAACAAACGGCTGCAAAGCACCTGACCCATCGCCAACGGTGCCTCCAAGGTCGTGCGACACCTGCCCCGCTAAAGCCTCAGTCATACCTGGTGCATAAGCCAGTTGTCGAAACGTCATGGAAAAGTCCGCATGACTCGCTTGCATCACACTCCAGAGATCATCGATCAGCGTTTCATCGCCCGCCTGCCAAGTCCTTAAACCTAGTTTTTGACTCATACGCGTTTGCATGGATTGCAGAAAAGTCGGCTCAAACTGATTGAGGGCCGACCGGAGCGCCTCCGCATCCGGCACGATTGCATGCAGGCTATTGGCTAACTGATAAAGATTCCAATGCGCGACTGCGGGTTGCGCATGCCATGCATAACGACCGTTTGAATCGGTGTGATTACAAATGTGTCGTGCGTCAAAACCATCCATAAAACCATACGGACCATAGTCAAGGGTCAAGCCCAAGATCGACATATTGTCTGTATTCATGACGCCATGACAAAAACCCACGACTTGCCAGCTCGCCATTAAATCGGCGGTTCGTTTCACCACGGCCTCAAGCAGCTTGACGTAACGCAATTCAGCCGTTGCAGGTACGCCCGGAGCTGTCTGTAAACACTCAGGATAAAAACGTTCAATCACGTAATCCGACAGCTTGCGCACTAAATCAGGCTTATTGCGAGAAGCCCAGTGTTCAAACGATCCGAAACGTACAAAACTCGGTGCAACTCTGGCGACCACCGCTGCTGTTTCAACTGTCTCACGCATGACGGGATCGTCGGCCGACACCAACGACAAGGCACGTGTGGTGGCGACACCTAAGCCGTGCATGGCTTGGCTCGCTAAATATTCGCGCACAGAGGAACGCAATACCGCACGACCATCTCCCATCCGAGAATAAGGTGTCATGCCAGCCCCTTTGAGCTGGAGTTCCCAGTTTCCAGTGGGACCGACTATTTCTCCCAACAAGTGCGCGCGACCATCTCCGAGCTGCCCAGCCCACACGCCAAACTGGTGACCGCTATACACCGCAGCCAGCGTATCTCCCCCTGGCATCGGTGCGGTACCACTCACCACGCTGAGAAACTCCGGCGTCTTCTGTGCCTCGGGAGAAAAGCCCAACAGGGCTGCCACGTCTTGATTCACGTGCACCAACCTTGGGTTTTTCAATGGCGTCGTTGGCAGGCGGGTAAAGAAATCTAGCCCGAGGGCTGCAAAACTATTGTTCGTTTGTAAGGCGGAAAAACTGTCCGCAACGGGATTGGCTGTAGAGGTCATGGCAGCGGCTTTTCTTGTGATGGGTCTTGAGCTTGAGTCTCGGCTTGTTTTTTTAGTTGTTTGGCAAACCGCTTAGCAGGTTTGACGTAAAACAAGGCAGCAAAGAAAAAAATTGAGGAGAGAGCAATCTCTATCCACGCCATGGCAATTGAGGGGCCAGGCGGATCTGACATCACTCTGACGACACCTTCCATCAAATACAACAACACCAGCATAGAGGCCCACTGAATCGTGTACAAACTGCCTTTCGAAACACCGCGAAACGCAAAGGCAAGCGGCAGCGCCTTTAAAAACAATAAGGTTCCGCCTGCACGCAGTGGTGCCAGCCATGTTTCCCAGAGCACGCACAAAATAAAGAGTGCAAACAGGGAGAACATCGCCGTGCGTTGCAACGCAACATTTAGGGTGGGTTCAGTTGGGGCGACCAGAGGACTTGTTATGGGCTTCATACTGCTATTATGACTCGGGTCAGGGTAAACAACACAGTATCCCTACCTGCGTACGATTGGTACGAGGAGTTTTATTCAGTGATTTCTCAACCATCCCCAGATACCCCTCCGCATGCAAAGCTCACCGCTTGGCGTGAAATCATGCTGTCAAGCGCAAAGCGGCTGAGTCAGGTTGATGCGTTTGATCTGGCCGGGAGCCTGACCTTTACAACGGTGTTGGCGATTGTTCCATTATTGGCCGTTGCACTTGCACTGTTCACCGCCTTTCCTCAATTTCATGAGTTCAGCGATGCTTTGCAGGTTTTTTTATCAAACAGCTTAATGCCCCCTGTTGTCTCAGAAAATGTGATGACCTACCTCAACGATTTTGCTCAAAAGGCTAGCCGATTGACTGCGATTGGCGGCAGTTTTTTAGTTATTACGGTGTTGTTGCTAATTTTATCTATTGATAAAGCCTTTAACGAGATCTGGCGGGTCACAAAATCGCGCCGAATGGGACAACGTCTGCTTGTCTACTGGGCGCTTTTGACGCTAGGACCGTTGATGACGGGCGCAAGTCTTTGGGCAACGGCATTATTGGCACGCGAGTCATTTGGCGTGATCTCCCATATTCCCTACCTTTTAGAGGTGACACTGAAAGTGTCGCCCTTTGTTGTCAGCGCAGCGGGTTTTGCGGCGTTATTCACCATTGTCCCAAACGCGCGCGTCGCGCCCCGGGATGCGATAGTCGGAGGGCTATTCGTGGCCTTCTTGCTAGAGGTGATGAAAACAGGCTTTGCTTTTTATGTTTCTCAACTGTCCACTTACACCATGATTTATGGTGCATTTGCTGCTCTCCCCGTTTTCTTAATATGGGTCTATCTCTCCTGGCTCAGTATCTTGTTCGGCGCTATTGTTGCTGCCAACCTTCCTTATCTACGACATGTTCGCGTGCGTGGCGCTTCACAGCCCGGCGATCTGCTGCAAGATGCTCTCGCCACACTAAGCTTGCTCGACCAGTCTCGCGCACAAAAAACACCAGGTTTACGCACGCGAGACATTGCAGAAGCGCTGCAGCTTACCGAAGATCAGACGGCCTCAATATTAGCCACACTGCAAGATTTGGGACTCATCGCCGCAGCCCAAGTCCGGCAGCGTGAGCACTGGGTCATCGTGTGCGCCCCTCACCTCACGAGTTTGACACCCTTATTAAGGCAATTTTTTGTGAATCGCAATACGCTTCGTCTTGATGAGCAACCTGCACTCAAGCACGCTTTATCCATTTATATTCAAGACAATAAAGACTCAAACTTGAGCGATGTGCTGTTGCAGAATGACAAGCCAGACACGCTGAACGTACAATCCGAACAAAGCAGCACAAAGGAGACGCATCATGCTACAGGTCAGTGAAATTCTGCGGGTCAAGGGCAATACCCTTTTTACCGCGTCGCCCGAGACTTCTGTCATTCAAGCGCTTGAAACAATGAGCGAACAAGACATTGGCTCTTTGGTCATTATGGATCGCGGCACGCTAGCCGGCATGTTGACGTTTAGGGAGATTATCCGTCATGTGAACGGCAATCACGGTGCGGTGGGTTCAACCACTATTCGTAGCATTATGGATGCCAAGCCCGTCAGCGTATCGCCTGATGCAGACGCAGACCACGTCCAGCGCCTCATGCTTGAAAATCACTCCCGTTATATTCCTGTGATGGATGGTACGGTACTGATGGGTGTCATTTCTTTTTACGACATGGCCCAAGCCATCGTTGCTGCGCAAAAATTTGAAAACTCGATGCTCAAGGCCTATATACGAGACTGGCCTGAAGAAGACAGTCAACGCCCTAAAGCGTAAAGACTCAACAGCAAACATATTATTCTGTCTTCAAGCGGTCAAGCGGTTCATAGCCGCCAATCTCTAAATATGCGCGCCGGATAAGTGTTGAATCATTTGCATTGAGTAGTTTTGAATCCGATAACATCCGACGCCATAAGCGCGAGCGCGGCCTGCCATTAAACAACCCTAGCAACGGTCTCACCACGATTCGCAAAGGGGTATCGCGCTCAACTTGACCCGCGGCATAGGCAACCAACTGATCGATGAGTGCTGCCTCTTGAATGGCAGCCTCGTCTGGCCAAAAAGCCGCAGATAACTCACTTAAGACGCCTGGATTGTGCCAAGGTGTACGCCCAAGCATCACACCATCAAAGGTCAGCAGCGCTTCCGAGCAATCCTCTACCCCTGACAAACCTCCGTTGAGGACAATGGTGGCCTCAGGAAAATCTTGTTTTAACTTGGCCGCATCGCCATAGCGCAAAGGTGGAATGTCGCGATTATCCTTAGGGGTCAGGCCTTTTAGGACAGCATTTCGTGCATGCACCACAAAAACACGACAGCCTGTGTCATAAATCGTGCCAACAAAGTCACGGACAAAGCCGTAATCATCGTTGTAGTCCAAGCCTAAGCGGTGCTTAACCGTCACGGGGATACTAACCGCGTCCTGCATGGCCTTGACACAATCCGCCACTAACGTTGGTTCAGCCATCAGGCACGCTCCAAACGCACCCTTTTGAACGCGCTCGGAAGGGCACCCACAATTGAGGTTAATTTCGTCATACCCCCATTGCGCACCCAGTCGAGCCGCTTGACTTAAGGCCTCGGGCTCACTGCCTCCAAGCTGAAGCGCCACGGGATGTTCTTGGTCATTGAAGTCTAAGTGCCTGTGAATATCGCCGTGTGTCAAAGCGCCAGTCGTAATCATCTCTGTGTACAGACGCGCATGGGGTGCAAGCAAACGATGGAAGAACCGACAATGCCGGTCTGTCACATCGATCATGGGGGCTACGCTTAACTTCCAGGACTGTACTGGCATGGACATGTATCTAATGGCTCAAAAACGTCCAAACCGGACTCCCGCTATTTTATATGGCTTGGGATCAGCCAAATTGCGACACGCGTGAGCCCGTAGAAGTCATCCTTGCTAAAATTGCGACATCTCAGAAAATGCATCCCCTCATCCCTATGGCAGTATTTACCCAAGTCAGTGAATTTGACGTTCGAACTTTGTTGGCTGAATACACCTTAGGTGATTTCATAGCCTTAAAGGGTATTGCTGCCGGAATTGAAAACAGTAACTTTTTCCTGACAACGACGCAGGGAGAGTATGTATTGACGGTTTTTGAGGTGCTCAAAGTCGAACAGTTACCGTTCTATATCGAGCTGATGCACCATCTTGCTGAAAAAGCCATCCCAGTGCCTCAGCCTCAGACGAGGAAAGACGGAACGCGGCTTTCCACCCTACATGGCAAGCCCGCCGCCATTGTTTCAAAACTTCCAGGCAGCTACGAAGCCAAGCCAAATGCTTCGCATTGCGCCATCGCAGGTGAAACCCTCGCACGCGCGCACCTAGCGGGAATGGATTTTTCGATTCAGCAACCTAATTTACGTGGATTGCCTTGGTGGACGTCCACAGCACCCACTGTGGCGCCCTTTCTGAACGAAACGCTTGCCCAGTTGTTGCAGGACACGCTTACTGAGCAGCAGACGTTGGCCAAAACGACAGAATACATGTCGCTGCCTCGCGGCCCGTCGCATTGTGATCTCTTTCGCGACAACGTTTTATTTGCCGGCACACCCGATCGTCCTGTCATGGGTGGTTTCATTGACTTTTATTTTGCGGGTGTCGACTCGTGGATTTTTGACGTCGCTGTTAGCGTCAATGACTGGTGTATCGACCACGCAAATGGAAAGTTTCATCCAGAACTGCTTGAGTCCTGGCTTAAAGCGTATGCCCGTATCCGCCCATTTACAGAGTCGGAAAGACATGTTTGGCCCGCCATCTTGCGAGGAGCGGCACTACGCTTTTGGATCTCAAGACTGTATGACTTTTATTTACCCCGCCCAGCTCAAACGCTTAAGCCGCATGACCCCGGTCATTTTGAGCGCATACTCACCCAAAGAACAATAAGTGCCAGCATGGCACTTCCCAAGGAATCCTGATGCAAGCTGTTCCCTTGCCTGCACTCGCAGGCTGGATGTGGGTTCGAGACGGTTGGTCACTGTTTCGTAGCCAGCCACTCGCGTTTTTTTCATGGGCGATGTTTGTCAGCTTGATACTGATGATCGCCACCATCACCCCGCCTATTGGTCCTATTTTCTTTATCGTGCTCATGCCGACCGCAACATTGCTTTCGCTTTCTGCAGGCAGGCATGCCAGCGCTGGACAAAGGATTTTGCTCGGCACGTGGATTGAACCATTGCGTCAACCCTTCGTTTTTCGCCGCCTACTTGCAATGGGTGGTTTATACATTGCATTTTGTTTGTTACTTGGCTTGGCAGTCTTTATGCCATTTTCAGGTGAAGTCACCGAAGCGCTCAAAAATATTGAACAAACAAACGACTTATTGCCCTTGATGGAAGCCGTCAAGACGCCGATGCTGATTTTCGCTATTTTTTACGTCGTCATGGCTGCGGTCTTTTGGTTTGCACCGGCACTGGTCGGCTGGCACGGCATCCGGATTACTCAGGCATTATTTTTTAGCTGGATTGCCTGTTGGCGCAATAAATGGGCATTTTTAGTCTATGGACTGTGCTGGTTAGGTGTATTTCTCGGTATTGACACATTGATTAGCGTCCTTGCACTCATGGGCCTTTCACCCAACACAGCAGCAACGATTCAGGTGCCCATCAACGTCGTGGCAACCTCCGTGTTGTACTGTAGTTTTTATACAAGCTACGTTGCCGTTTTCCAAGATAATGAGCGCTTAAGTACCTCTGAAACCGACGCACAATGAGCGTCGAGAATAGGTAACATTTCGCACACAGATCGCGCGCCAAGACAATATACGATCCGGTTGGGCGGCACATGGGATTGAACCTTTAAGATCTCATTGCTTTTATCCAAAAAAAATACGGCGATTGGATACCCCATACCAAAGGTATGAACAGAACAACACGGTTGTAACCACAGCACCTCACCCGCCACAAGTTTCGGTCGAATCAACAGTCCCCCTGCGCGCTGCCACCAATGCGTGACTTTAATAATTTTCATGACAAGCCCAGTAACTGAACGACCACCGGGAACCCCAAAATAATAAAGGTGCACGGAAAAATACAAAGCGCCATTGGGAAAAGCATTTTGACTGGTGCTTGTAATGCGAGCTTCTCTGCTTGCATCAAGCGTTGGGCGCGTTGCTGATCGGCATAAACCTGAATAATGCGACCCAAACTAAAGCCCATTGACTCCCCATGGATGAGTGACGACACTAACTGTCGGATGCTGGAAAGATTAAGACGTTGGCTGAGCTGACGCAATGCCAAGGCACGCGACTGCCCTGCCCGCATATCCGCCAGCATGGTTGACCACTCCTGATGCAAAGCACCCTCCCCGACATGTTCAAGCGCCAGTTGAATAGAGGCCTGAAGATTTAGTCCCGCATCAAGACCAAGACCTACCATATCCAGAAAAAAAGGGAATTGGTGCGCAATTTGACGTAAGCGGTTTTGGTGGATGCGCCTTAGCCAAAATATTGGGCACCACCAACCTAAGACCGCACAGACACATAGACCAAAATATGCAGTGACTTGAAAATCTAACAAGGACTGATTTAATACATACACACCCATCGTGAGTAACAAGAATACGGATACGCATTGCAAACAATAAATTTGCACACATTCCCACGTTGTCAAACCTGCACGGGAGAGAAGCAAAGTGAGGCGTCTGCGCTGACCCCACGTAACAAATGGCATTAAAGGACGCCCCAGCCAAGCTGTGATTCGCCACAAAAAACGACCAGATTGCTTGCCCGATTCGAACGTTTTTTCTTTTCTAGGCCCGGCTGAGCCATGACGAAAGTACTGACTTAAAAAAGGCCTGGAACGTTTATGCAGTCTGAGTGCAATCATTGCAAGTGAGATCGTCAACAAAATCACTGCACCTGTTACACACACAAGCGCTAAGTACGCCATCTCACTAAACCTCAATGGCTAGGATTCGACGTAGCCAAAAAATACCCACGCACTCGAGCACAAGCACCACTGCCAATAATAATTGTCCCGTTTGACTAAAAAACATCAACTCCACTGAAGACGGATCAATCTGACTCAATGCGACTAATAAAATAAGGGGTAACGCACCCATAATCCATGCCTGCATTTTTCCTTGTGCTGTCAACATATTAATTTTTCCAGTGACATGCTGACGTGCACGCAAGTTGCTGGACAAACGTTCTAATAAATCAGCCATTGAACCACCTGAAGCATTTCCAACCGCAAGCAAGGCGGTCACCAATTCAACGCTTTCTGTTGGCATCCGTCGTTTAAGTTCAGCTAATGCCTGATTGAGTGGCAAGCCCATGCGGTGTTCCCTCATTAACAAACTCAGCTCCTGCGACATGGGTGCCGGCGCATCCGCTGCAAAATTTTTAAGTGCCATGCCAATGCTCGCTCCCGAACGCAATGCACCCGCAATAGCGGTCAATGCATCCGGCCATTGGGTATCAAACAGACACAACCGTCTGCGTAAAGCAGCGGTCAGTAGGATTCTGGGCAACACAAGGATGAGTGTGCCCATGATGATCGCAATAAGCGCACTACGACTCAATAGCCATACCGATAGCCCCACCATCACTGCAACACAACACAAAGCAGGCCATAAGTGCGTAGTGTCAATAAAAACAAAAAGTTCCGATAGACTTGTCTGCGCATGCTCCTCAACAGCATGACGATATCGGCTCCAGGCATACCCTAGCAAATGTTGAATCAACCAGCATGCGATCGCAATGGATAAACTCGCTAAAAACAACCCAACATACATCATCCTCGCGCAAACCAGTGCTTTAAAGACGGTTGAACCTCATGGCCCCATTGCTCAAAACACTGAGGCATTAATGCTCCAGAAATTGTGGATCCACTCGGGCGATCAAAGCGGGCAAGCGTTTGCATCTGAATACATCCTGACTCCATGCCAACGATCTCTGCCACGTCCACCACGACGCGCCGACCGTCTCGTAACCGTGCTTGTTGAACAATGAGATTAATCGCGGAACTGATCTGTTCCCTGATTGCATGAAGTGGAAGCCCAGCATTCGCCGAAAGGATCATCGTTTCAAGACGAGACAACGCATCTCTAGGGGTATTGGCATGCAGGGTCGTAAGAGAGCCCTCATGGCCTGTATTCATCGCGGTCAACATATCAAGCGCCTCGGGCCCTCGCACCTCACCCACAATAATGCGATCTGGACGCATACGCAGGGCATTTCGTACCAAACCACGTAGGCTAACCGCCCCACGCCCCTCCGCATTTTCAGGTCTTGCTTCAAGCGACATGACATGAGGATGATGAATGTGTAGTTCCGCTGAGTCTTCAATCGTGACGATGCGCTGGTCGGGTGGCACGCAATTAGCCAAAACGTTTAACAAGGTCGTTTTACCAGAGCCCGTTCCACCAGAAACCAAAATATTTTGACGCTGGATGACACATAGCTTTAAAAATTGGGCGAGCTCAACACACAAGGTGGCATGGCTGACCAAGTCGTCCAAATCCATGCCCTTCTTAGTGAATTTTCGAATGGTCATACTGGCGCCACGAATGGCAATGGGAGGAATGACGGCATTGATCCTAGAACCATCTCGCAAACGGGCATCCACCATTGGAGAGGCATCATCCAGCCTCCGACCTAATGGAAAGACGATACGCTCAATCACACCACGGACAGCTTGTTCGCCACTAAATTGATAACTACTGGGTTCAATCCGCCCATTTCGTTCAATAAAGATTTCATCGTATCGGTTGACCATAATTTCAGTGATAAACGGGTCGGCTAATAATGCTTCCAGCACTCCTAAACCGATCGCTTCATCCACCACGAGATCAAGTAATTCCTTTCGCTGCAGCGCACTCAAATGACTGGCATGGTCATTGAGCAAACTTGAAACGCACTGCATTGCCTGGTCTCTAAGGGCATGTTCTGACAATGCCGCAATATCGTGACGTCGCAAATCAAACGACTTAATCAACCCAGCATGTAAATCACGTCGAATATCCCGATAGGCAGCCGTGGAAAGCGTAGATGTTTTTTTCTGAGTGTCCTCCAACATTTTTTTTGAATCTTGTGGAGGAAGACACTGTGAAGACTCCTTTTTATGTACCACTGGAAACATTCTAATCATGCAAGGACCAACAATAAACTCATCGCTTTCCATGACGGGCGAATGAATGGAAAACTTTTTACCGTTGACGCGTGTGCCATATAAAGAACCCGTGTCTTCGATCTGGTAACCGTCCATGCCTTTGGTGACGCGCAAATGACGCCGGGCGACACGCCAATGTGATACGCGTGCCTCACATTCAATGCCTCTTCCAAGCGTAAATGGAACAGTTTGTTGCATGCGTTCACGACGTCCATCTTCATAAACGATGAGTAAATCCATCATTGTGTTTCGCTCCATTGGTCAATGATTTGAGTTTCAGATGTGGATGATTTCTCGCTCTCCCATTGCGAGTGTGCGGCATCTCGCTGATGCCAGTTTGAAGAGGTCGTACTCGATTGGATAGGCGTATTGAGTCGAGCCTCTGTTCCGAAGACCTGATCCAAAATGACTGCAGCCTTTTCTACCCGCTGAGTCATGCTAGGGTGATCTGCATTCACAACCACAGGCGTTACAAATATCGCAAGTTCGGTCTCTCTGTAATAATCGCGCTTGACGCCAAATAGATTGCCAAGAACAGGGACCTCAGAGAGTACGGGCACCCCATCTCGGTCACGTGACCGCTCGCGAGAAATAAACCCGCCCAATACTAGCGTTTGTCCAGAACGGACGTTAAATTCTGTCGAAGTACGTTTGATTTTGAGTGCGGGACCTGCCGAGGAAGCAAGCGTCTGATCAACTGAACTCACTTCAATATCAATTTTGGATCGGATTGCGTAATTTCGATCTACTTGAGGTGTGATGTTGAGCGAAACCCCATACTTTTTAAAAGAAGTCGTGCTCTTTCCTTCCTTATCCGTGTTGGTATAGGGCACCTCACCACCCGCCTCAAAACTTGCAGTGGCGCCGCTACGCGCAAGTAATTGAGGCTGTGCAAGAATAGTTGCCTCACCCGCTTGCGCGAGCGCACTAATTCGCGCGGACAGCAATCCATGCACTCCGGATAATCCTCCTGCACCACTTAATGGCAGAGGTAAGCTGCTATCCCAGCGAATCCCTAACTCTTGCAGTCGGACTGAAGGGATCTCAATCACCTGAACATCTAACAACACCATTTTGTCCCAGCCTACTTGACTCGTAAAATCCAGTAACTCGGGATAACGCTGAGCAAGCCTTGCAATTTTTGCCTGATCGGCATCAGATAAGTTTTCACCCTCGACGATTAATTTATCCCCTACAACGGAGCTTCTGGCCATCGGAACCGTTTTGAGCAGGTTTTTAAGTTCCTCTTGTACGCGTGAAAACCCCTCTGGGTTTACCCTAACCTTATAAGAAATACGCGTACCGATAGACCGCCATATATCGAGTGTGGTGGTGCCCGATTTTTTTCCAAATACAACGATTTCATTTTGATTAATAACCGTTGCCTGTACGACTTCCCCATTACCGATTGCCAAGCGATCAACCTTGGAGATTTTTAATACCGTCGACGATCCAACCTCAAGCGTTACGCTAGTCTGGCAAGCGCCCAAAAGCGGTATACCCAGCATGATCAAAGCAATCCAACCCCCGATGTACGTCATCTCATTCCTGCAGAATGCTTTTCTATCTCTGTCTCATCACTCTCAGCAGTTAAGCGGTCACCGTACAAAATAGGAACCATGCGTGAGACGGGTTGCGATGGTAAGCCAAGGAGTGATGCCAAGTCTCCTACAAACGCTCGATCCATCGATTCCGCTAACGGACGCTGACTGGAACTCAGCACTGCACTAATGGAACCTGCCTCGCGTGCTGCAACAACTTTTACGGCATCTGCGTGTGATACCGCCAACGTGATATTGGCATCCGACGACGAGACCGTATTTTCCATGCGTGTACTGATATCAGAAAACTGACCGGTCCCTAATACTTCGACAGATTGCAATAAGACTACGGTTAACCGTTTGCCTTGATAATCGAGTGATACGAACAAATCGACACGATCACCCGCACGAATTAGACCCGAAGCTGCGCTACTTGGATCGACGGTGATAGATACGGCTTTTAGCCCGGGCTCTAAACGCGTGGAAACGCCGGAAGACTCTGGGTCTTGAAGATGAATATGTACAAGCGGCTGCCCAGCTCGAATATCAGTTAAAAGACGCTTGCCGATCAAAAAATCTCGTTGCTCAAACGTCACTGCATCATCGGGTGCCCATTTCACAGGAAACAGCTCGGCAACATAATCGGCCTCCTCAATGATTGTGTCCCTAGAAAGATCTTTTGACGCCACAAGTAAAGTCAGTTGATCGAGTCGCGTACGTGACTCGATTTCCTCAGTTTTTTCGTTTAAGTGTTGATCGATGGCCCAGGCAGACACACCACCGAGGGCGATGGATATCGCCATTAACCACCACTTTGCTGTTGATGATGAAACATTCAAGGTTTTAATCCTCCAGACAAATTGACGTATATGAATGATTGGCCAATATCAACAAGATCTAACCTCAAATGTGATCCTAAACGGACAGCGTCAATTGAATATGCTTGCTTGAAATGTCGCTGAGCCTGAGGGGCATCAACAATAAACCAGTCATTTTTTTTTAAAGAATGCCTAATTTTTTGCACTAAGGTATTGATGGATTGTGTGGATGCATACAACAAGCTGACAACGGCTACATCATGACTCTCATCTCTCACATTCATCATCAATTGAATGTTGAGGGTTGAATCAGAGAACATTTTCTTTAATTGATGATATGAAGTTTCATCGCGACTAGCGTGCAAAACGGACATGCGAATACTCGACAGAGAAAATGAGACATGATTGGCATCTAATGGAGAAACGACTAAAACATGAGATTGCTCCGACGTCGACCAAACAATGTGCATTCGCTCTCCATCACTCCAAGCAAGCGTATCGTCGGGAAGTTGAGCCGTGAGCGTCTCCATTACTTTGTTGATTCCTTGCGCGCGCTCCCACTGATTTAAGGTAATTGCGTAACCGCCCATACTCAATTTTTTAATCGTAAAAAGGGTGTCTGGATCGCCCACCAACTGGCGCTCCCCCACCATCACGACGTTGCTTAAATGCGCAAGACAGGGCCCCTGCATCGCGAAAAAATAAATCAAAAGAATAAGCTTTATCATTCACGTCGCATTTTTAAGGTCGGAACACGTGGGGATTGGCCCGCCCAACCGCTTAACCAATCAGTATGCAGTTGTCCGCGACGCCAAGGGACATCGACTTTCTTAAGGGGGTAAATGTGAGACTGCAACATTTGCTGCGTAGGGCTGGTTACATCCCGCCAGGCAGCTTTTGAGCGGCCGATGCGAGACTGGACTTCGCGGCCTGAGCGACCTTGTCCCTCCTGAACATACAGATAACTGGTGCGCTGCAAAGATACGGCATTAAACATGTGATTTGCAGTCAGTCGACTATCCGTGGCTGGGTTTGTGGCTCGCCGAACGTGGATCATGCCCTGGTCCTGTACATGTAACAGCTCTTGAACATAGGTCTGTAACAAACCTTTCTGTTTTGAAGATCCTATTTTTTCTTTGACGTGTCGTGGGGGGTTAGGCTCAACACTGGGCTCTGAATTTAAAAAAGTTTGATAGCTACTATCTCCCAGCAATTCGAGCGTACGTGTTCGAAAATGACCAGAAAATTGAATCGCCAGTAAAAGCGTAATGAGCATCATGCAAATAAAACTTGCTTCAAGTAAGGCCTGACCACGCTGCCTATCGACAGAGGGAAACATCATGGACGATTCACGCTTGGAATGAGCGTCGCTCGCCAATATGGTTCAAACAAACTTGGTGTTTTTGCTCGATCACGTAAAGACGTTGGCGGTGCAAAATATGTTTGAGCGGTTGCTTGAGATTGAATCGTATTGTCACGGTTGATTTTTTGAAATACCTTGACGGCGATCCGCACTGGCTTGTGCTCTCGCCCAATTTTTAGCTGTGTATACCGACCTAATCCCTTGGCACTCCATTTGACAGCAGCAGCTTGGGCATACCTTTGGGCAAGTGGATTGCCTTTGCCACTAAAAATATTCAAGCCTCCACCACTCTGCGCGCGAGACCACCGCCAAAAAGCTTGGCGTGAAAAATCAGGCATCGTGACAATGTTTTGAGTCGCACTTGGATGCGCTCCCTTGTCGTGGGTGTTGAGTAAAGCCCAGCCCATAGGGTACTCACGGTAATAGCAACCAATTATTTTGTTGTATCGCAACGCGTGAAATGAAAGAGATTCCTCGGATAACCATTGGCCATCGGATCTGAGTTTTAATTGTCCCTTGCGGCGTAATTCATGTCTTTTGAACGGACAGCGTGGATTGACAAGCCACCTATTTCGATACGTTCGCTTTCTTTCGGTCAAAAAACCATACTGTCCGACGAGCTCAGTTAGAAAGTCTCGCCAAACTGAATCGGTCCCTGAGTATTGTTCAACTGGTCCCTTGCTCTCATCCAACGTCAACGAGACACTCAAGCCAAGCTGAGCCAACGAGTGCCCCTTTAAGGCTGAACCACTCTGTCCAACGTTAGCAATCAACATCCGATGAATGGCGTGTTCGCGCTGCTGCTCTCCCCCCTTGAGTTGCAATTGTCTAACCTGATCCAAGGCTTGATGAACGTGCCGCTCATGTCGTAAATACGCATCTCTAAATACATGTTGCGAAACAGCGCTTTCTAGGCCACCACTCAATGCGGAGCTATAGGCCATTGAATGTTGTGGTCCAAAAAATGCACCAATCAAGCTCGCGGGAGGATTACGTCGAGAAGCTTGATTGGCAAGTTTGGCACGGTACTGCGAGGCAGTCGCCACTGCGATCAAGTGTGCCATGCCAAGTTGATGCGCGAGCTGTGCACGATTGAGGTAGGCATGTAAATTCATTGAGCGGGCTTGCATCAGCGCTGCGCTATAGGCAGCCGCATCCGTAGCCCGATGCAATGAAGATTGATCGTGCACGCGCTGACCGAGCTCTAGCATGAGTATCCATGCCAACACACCCGCACCGCACAATACGAGTCCGAGCAACAGCGTCTGACCTTTTTGTTGTGAAATGCCGTCAACCCGACCTAGATGATCACGGATGTTGTGCGGACCTTTTAACCGGTAAACCACGCCGTGCTGAACGTGTTTGATGCCGAGAGACATTACCGTTTAGCAGCGCTGGCATTACCAGTGAAGCCCTTTAGCGTTTTTGCTTTTGTCTGTGCACTGGCGCCTTGTGCGGCTGATTTTGCAGCCTTTGTCTGAGCCGTTCCATCCTCACCCGCCAGTTCTTTAGCTACCGCTGCGGTCTGAGAACGCATGACCTGACCAAAGTATTGATAGACCCCAATCGCAGCAACAGCCACCAAGGCAACAATAATGATGTACTCCGTCATCCCTTGCCCGCTTTGACGGGGGAGTCGCTTGCACGGTCGCGGGTGCGGGTACAGATACGGGAGTAAAAAAAGGAAGCGTTTGTAAGATTGCTTGCTTATCGTGTTCACACCAGCCTCTCAAAGAAAGATAGAGGCGTAGTGTGCAGAGTCCGGGGCTTTGGCTCAATCCGCAAATATCACAATGGATGGATTGAGCCGTCTCATCTACCAACCGTAAAAGCGTGGCCAGGTCTGAATATTTTGATCCGCACTCAAGGCCTGATACTCTGGAAATTGGGCAGCGGTTGCACAAGCGTGATTAGGTAATATGCGTAATTGCGTCCC
This sequence comes from Burkholderiaceae bacterium, assembly GCA_023653055.1. GTDB lineage: Bacteria > Pseudomonadota > Gammaproteobacteria > Burkholderiales > Burkholderiaceae_B > Zwartia. The sequence goes on from JAMNXR010000014.1 coordinate 60,006, forward strand.
GACCGGAAAACGACTCACAATCGAAAGATCGGGCGCGCCCGTTCGCGAAATGATGCCGTGCTCTTGGTTCGCACTCGTCATCGTATAGCCCGTCAAAGGGGTGCCATCCGCGCTACAAACCTGTCCGTAGCCAAAATCCGTGGTTTGTTTTTGTGTCCCGCGATCGCGACTCATGGCCATCCATCCCGCATCGACGATGACCCAGCCTTTTTCTTCTTGGTGACCAATCACAGTCGACAACACGCTTAGGGCAATATCGTCCGTCTCGCAGACACCTACGTTTTGCATCACTAAATCAAAGAACACATAGACGCCTGCCCTGACCTCTGTCACGCCCTCGAGCTTGCGAGCGGATAAAGCGGTTGGTGTAGAGCCAACGCTGACCACAGGACACGCAAAACCTGCCTCACGCAAACGCTGGGCGGCTCGGACACAGCCTGAGCGTTCTTGCTCAGCCATTTGTTCGAGTGCCTCGGGGGTATTGAGGTCGTAACTCGAACCCGCGTGGGTCATCACACCTTGCAATTGGGTGCCTCCCACTGCAAGCGCTTGGGCCACCTCGAGAAGTTGTGGACTCTCTGGCTTGATACCTGAGCGGTGATCGTCCGTATCGACTTCGATCATCACTTTAAATTGGATATTGTTGGCCAAGCCAAAGGCAGAGATTGCGGCAGCGGACTGCGCGCTGTCCGTCAACACTTTAAGGTCACAGCCTTTTTTAATGAGGGCAAGCGCCTGGGCGAATTTGTTTGCGGTAATACCCACCGCATAAAGAATATCGGTAATGCCAGCTGAAAAAAACTGCTCGGCTTCTTTGAGTGTTGAGACGGTAATACCACGCGCACCTGCATGAATCTGCGCGTTGGTCACATCCACACACTTTGAGGTTTTGACGTGCGGTCGAAAGCTGACGCCTAAGTTATTCATGCGGGATTGCATGCGCGCAATGTTGCGCTCCATGCGTGCAATATCAACCAAAGCAGCAGGTGTCGAAAGTTCGGAGATTTTCATAAAGTGTATGTGCGGTTGCAGAAAGGCTGTGAACCCGCTTATTCTATCCCTACGCGTCTCTTCACGCTCTACTTGTGTCCTTTCTGAATGCTCAAAACTCTTGCCCCTCGGCTACTGACCGCGCTTTTTAAATCTCTCGGTATTTTGCCCCTCACCATGCTGCAAATATTAGGTGTGTGCGTGGGCTGGCTCGCGTGGATTTTGCCTGGGCGCTATAAACAACGCGCGTGGACCAATTTACGACAAGCATTCCCTGAGGCGACGCGGGCGACACTTCGCTCAGTAATGCTTAGCAACGGGCAATTGATGTTTGAAATGCCTTTCTGGTGGACACGTCGCAATGAAGCATTTATCAACACCAAGCTGAGTTGCGACAACTGGTCGCAATTTCAAGTTGCATTAGAGAAAGGCAAAGGTGTCATTTTGCTCTCGCCCCATGCGGGATGTTTTGAATTGTTAGGGCCCGTCTACAGCAGTCATTTTCCCTCAACGGTTTTGTTCAGACCACCCAGAAAGGTCTGGATTCAAGACTGGATTGTAGAAATGCGTACAAGAAGACAACTGAAGATGGCACCCGCCAATCAAAAAGGTGTGCGTGCGCTAGTGAAAACACTGATGCGAGGCAACACGATCGGTATCTTGCCCGATCAAGTGCCGCCCGATGGTGAAGGTGTCTGGGCGCCTTTTTTTGGACGCCCTGCCTACACCATGACCTTGGTGCAAAGACTCCAAGAGCTTTCTGGTGCAACTATTTTCATTCTTGCGGCGCAACGCAACGATATTGGAAACGGTTACACACTCAGGCATAAAGAACTTGCAGCGCCGCTACCCAAAGAGCCAGAGGCCGCTGCGTTGGTCATCAATCAAGAAATGGAAGAGATGATTCGCAAAATGCCTGAGCAATACCTTTGGGGCTACAACCGCTACAAAGCACCAAAAAATAAAGCATCGCGTGTGGATTCCTTCTCCAACACTGAGGACTCAACGACTAAGTAGCGCCTGCACGACGCGCATGCGTACTCAGGACTTCGAGAGCTTGTCGTCCAGTTTTGTTATAAATGGACGTTTGCACCACAGCCGTCATACGTCCCTGATGGATGATCTTGGATTGCGCATGAATCGCTTCGCCCTCTCCTGGGCTGATGTATGTGGCCGACACATTAGAAAGCATCCAGTCATCCCCTAATGCAGCGTTAGCCGTCACCATTCCGAGCGCAAGAATCACGCCACCCTGGACATGACCAACGCGATTGGCAACATGCGGACCATTGAGGACTTCGCAATAGGCTCCGCGCGCTTGCTGAGTAGGATGGAAATTAAGAAAATGCATTGCAAAATCATCACCTGTTTGGTGGCAATACTCGATGCTTTTTTGCACACGCGCCAAGATCCATCTCTCATCCTCAGTAAGCGTTTGCATATCCAAGGGTGGATCCGCTGGTGCCTTTTTCTCTACCCACGGCACAGCAGGTAAAGAGGCACCGTTTGGAACCGGCAAGATCATAAAAGCTCCGTAACCCACCGCGATCAGCGTATCGTCAGACTTGATGTGCGTGAGGCTCACGCCTTGACTGCCCTTGGTACCTTGTAAGTGGCCCTGTGTATTGGTCACCGCTTCTAAACGACCGGTCGGCCTGGCACCTGTCAATTGAAGACTGAGGGAAACTGTCGCCAGTCTGGTACGGTCATCCAAGCCAAAACGAATGCCTGTTGCCAACCCCATATCGGCCAATATAGCCAACAATACTAGGTGGACACTTTGCTCACGATCGATATTTTGTGGTTCGGGATCGATATGTACGACGGAATGTTGAGAACTCGCCTTGTCATACACAAAATCAAAAAAATTGCCGCAAAAGTGATAACCAGGGGTGCGCGTTAAAGCAATCGCTCGCTGCGCTTTTTTGATAATCGGATGATTGTCTAAATCCAGCGTCTTCATGCGTTGACAGAACTCCGTCCCGTCAGTTTCATCAGTCTTTGCTCAATGATGGCTTCGGCCTCGTCGACAATACGTCGAACTAACACTGCACAAGTGGGAATGTCGTGAATTAATCCTTGGACCATGCCGACCGTCCAAATACCGCCTTCGACATCCCCCTCTTCGTACACTTTGCGTCCCTTGACGCCCGCGATTTTTGGACCGATTTCCTGAATCGTTGCGCCCGCTTTTTCCATGTCGATAATGCTCTGTGCCAGCTGCGTGCGCGCGACACGGCTGCTATTACGCAGACTTCGCAAAATCAAGGCCGTGTCTGTTTCAGCGTTATCGACGATAGCTTGCTTGATATTTAAGTGCGCAGGCGACTCTTGCGTACACATAAAGCGCGTGCCCATATTGATGCCCTCGGCCCCCAACGCCAAGGCGGCGACCAAGCCTTTACCATCACTGAATCCACCGGAGGCAATCACTGGGATACTCAGTTTGGCAACGGCGGCGGGTATCAAAATTAGACCAGGGATGTCTTCTTCACCCGTATGTCCGGCGCACTCAAAGCCATCAATGCTCACCATATCGACGCCGATTTGCTGGGCTTTGAGCGCGTGACGTGCTGTGGTGCACTTGTGAATGACAGTAATACCCGCTGCTTTTAAGGCGGGCATATGGGCTGAGGGATTATTTCCAGCCGTTTCTACAATTTTGACACCGCAGTCAATGATGACATCGCGATAGGCCTCGTAAGGCACAGGTTTCAAGGTCGGCAAAAACGTCAGATTTACCGCAAACGGGCGATCTGTCATGGTGCGCAAGCGTGCGATTTCGTCCCGCAACGCCTCAGGCGTTGGTTGAGTCAGCGCGGTCAAGGTTCCCAATGCACCTGCGTTTGAGACCGCCGCGACCAGCTCAGCGCGACCGATCCACTGCATACCACCCTGAATAATAGGGTGCTCGATACCTAGTTTTTTTGTCAGTGCAGTATGCAAAATCCGTCTCCGTTACTTTAGTTTTTTTCTATTGTTTATATATTAAAACGATACCAGTATTGATAAGAGAATCTATTTCAAGGCTTAACGCTCACTTTTTGGACATAGCACGAGCTCGGCGGTCACCAAAACTGGATTACCACCCTTTGCAAGTCGACCTTCTGTGAGGCCACCTTTGTAATCAACGATCGCAATATCAATTTCGGCGCGTGGCTGACTGCCCTCTTCGCAGACAATTTGCCCTGAGCGGATAAGCAACTCCGTGACAAAAGGCTCTACAACGCGACCGTCTTGAAATACAGCGCCCACGGTGCTGCCAACGCCACCCAAAATAGTGGCCTCCTGGATATGATGCGTTTGGCAAAAGACCTCTAAGGCCGTGCAAAGATCCTCGTTGGGCGCCACTCTGAGCGCATAAGCGTGCTGAGCCACTAGCGGCGATAACTCCGGAACGGGCGTTGCTACAGGCAAAAATAAGGAGAAATGTGTTTCAGCATCTGGGCACACGGTAAACGTCGCCCCATCGAGCGCCACGCCCGCGATGCGAATGGGCGCTGCCACCACGACTTGATCGGGCAAAAGATGACCACCGTGTCGACGTCCGCTGGGCTCAACCCATACTGCATGACAGTGCAACCATGGACGACCCTCGCGCTGACCGTAGGTCACAGAGGCGGTCTCTAGAGTGACTCGACCTTCCACATAAAAGGTTTCACTAAAATACACCGCATGTTCAGGGGATTTTGAAAGTGCTGGCATTACGTAGCTAAAAGACGTGAATTCACCGCCTTCTAGCCTGAATGCACCACTTTTTGCATTATTTGCTTCAGCAATCTCCGTGACGGCGCTCAGCAAGGTTTGACCGTTTGAAAGGTATCCATTTAAGGGCCTGGCATGGACAGGCTGAGCAAAAATCCGTTGCGAGTCGGGTGTTCCAGGGTGGGCAATGCTGCGCATGATGTGATGATCTTTGAAGTCTAGGTTTTGTTTTGTGATGATAGCCAATATTCCAAAACATGGAGGCGTTGTTCGACCACGCTGTTGTTGATTAGGTAATATTAAAGATTACGTGCGTATTGTCACGATGCGCCCGATTTGGCCTATTCAGCAAACAGGACTCGCAACATGGATTTCTCCCTTACCCCCACCCAGCTTGCGCTTCAAGAGCGTACACGGCAATTTATTGCCGAAAAGATTATTCCTCTTGAAAAAGATCCACGCGCGACCTCGCACGGCCCCACGGAAGATTTGCGGGCGCAACTTGTGGGCTTAGCCAGAGAGGCAGGATTATTAACGCCCCATGCCTCAATCGAGATGGGTGGCTTAGGCTTAAGTCACATGGATAAAGCCGTGGTATTCGAAGAGGCTGGCTATTCGAATCTCGGTCCAACTGCCATGAATATTCATGCGCCTGACGAGGGCAATATTCACCTAATGGAGATGGTTGCCACCGAGGCGCAAAAAGAACGCTGGTTACGCCCACAGGTACAGGGACTGACGCGCTCTTGCTTTGCCATGACCGAGCCCCAACCCGGTGCAGGAGCGGATCCATCGATGATGCTGACCACGGCAGTCAAAGACGGAAACTACTACATCATTAATGGCACCAAATGGTTTATCACGGGTGCGCAAGGGGCCAGCTACGTCATCATTATGGCAAAGATGGAAGACGGTTCGGCAACGATGTTTTTGTCGGACATGAATCGCGCTGGCATCAGCATCACCCGACAAATGGATGCGATGGATAGCTGCTTTACGGGTGGCCATTGCGTGATGGAGTTTACGAATGTTCGCATTCCAGCGACTGACGTACTAGGTGAGATTGGACGGGGCTTTAAATATGCCCAGGTTCGCTTGGCGCCTGCACGCCTGACACACTGCATGCGCTGGCTAGGTCAAGCGCGTCGGGCGCATGATATTGCCACCGAATATGCGCGCACCCGCCAGGCTTTTGGTCGTGTGCTGGGCAAGCACGAAGGCGTTGGCTTTATGCTTGCCGACAACGATATGGATATTCAGACTTCAAGACTCCATATTGCCCATACTGCATGGCTTTTGGATCAAGGACAAACGTGTAACTTTGAGTCGAGTCGTGCAAAAGTCACCTGCTCTGAAGCGGAGTGGCGCGTGGTGGATCGTTGCGTTCAGATGCTCGGCGGTCAAGGTGTCACTGGTGAAACGGTTGTGATGCGAATTTTTCTAGATATGCGTGCCTTCAGGATCTATGACGGCCCAAGCGAGGTGCATCGCTGGAGTATGGCGCGCAAAATTCTCGATGCGGCGGAGAAGCGTCTAGGAGCACAGGCATGAACCATGCTCAGGGAAGTCACGCCTTGTTTAGCTTGACGGGACGTACAGCACTTGTCACGGGTGCTTCGAGCGGAATCGGCCGTCATATGGCTAACGTTCTCGCTCATGCGGGTGCGCACGTCGTCGTCGCTGCGCGCCGCGCCGACAAACTGCAATCATTGGTTGAAGAAATCAAGGCAACCGGTGCGCAGGCCTCTGCAGTTTCCTTGGATGTCACACGTGCAGAAAGCGTGAAGGCTTGTTTTGATCAAATCGAAGCGCTTGGTTTGGTGGCAGACATTATTGTCAGCAACGCAGGGACAACTGTTGCGAAACCCGCACTGGATCAAACCGAAAAAGATTGGGACGATGTGATCGACACCAACCTCAAGGGCTGCTGGATGGTCGACACCGAAGCGGCACGTCGCTTGGTCAAGCATAAAAAGAAAGGCAGCATTATCAATATTTCGTCAATCTTAGGCGAACGTGTGGCCGGCGCCGTGGTGGCTTACGCAACGTCTAAAGCAGGCGTGATCCAATTTACGAAAGCCTTGGCGTTGGAGTTTGCACGCTATGGCATTCGCGTCAACGCGCTTTTGCCAGGCTATGTGGTGACCGATCTGAATCACGAATTTTTGGCCAGCGAGGCCGGCAAAAAACTTGAAGCGCGCGTGCCGTTCCGCCGTTTTTGTCAGATGGAAGATCTGGACGGTCCGTTGCTGTTACTCGCCTCCGAGGCCGGTCAAGCGATGACAGGCACAACCCTGCCCGTTGACTGGGGGCACTTGGTGAGCTCGCTATGAGTGAGGTACAAGCACACTCTGCAGGTGCTGACGGCACGTACGGACAATTTAAGCTGGAGGTATTGGAGGATTGGTTGCGCACACAAGGCATTGTCGAGCGTGGCGCACTCTCTTGCCAGCCACTGACGGGTGGACAATCCAATCCTACGTTTCTACTGAGCTCCGGATCGCAGCAACTGGTCTTGCGTAAAAAGCCGCCTGGTGTGTTGATGGCTTCTGCGCATGCGGTTGACCGTGAGTATCGCGTGATGAAGGCGCTACAGGGCAGCGATGTGCCTGTGCCGAAGCTTTACGCATTTAGTGATGATCACGAGGTGGTAGGGACGCCCTTTTACATCATGGAGTTTTTAAAGGGACGCGTGATTGTCGATCAGTCTCTCCCTGGGATGAGCCATGCAGAGCGTGGCGCCGTCTACGACGAGATGAATCGCGTCATCGCAGCGCTCCATCAGCTCGATCCTGTCGCAGTCGGACTGGAGACCTTTGGCAAGCCGGGTAATTATTTTCAACGTCAGATCGCCCGTTGGAGCCACCAATATTTGGAGGCCAATACTGAAAACATTGCGTCCTTACACGCACTGATTGAGTGGCTGCCCCAAAACATTCCTGCGGGAGATCAAACCTCGATCGTCCATGGCGACTATCGCTTAGACAATCTGGTCTTGCATCCAACCGAGCCACGCGCGATTGGTTTACTGGACTGGGAGCTCGCAACCCTCGGGCATCCCATGGCTGATTTTGCCTACCATTGCATGAGTTGGCATATCCCTGCCTCCCTCTGGCGAGGCATTGCAGGACTTGACTTCGCTGCGCTAGGCATCCCTACTGAGTCTGACTACGTTAAACGCTATACAGACACAACTGGATTTAAAGGCGAAGAGCATTGGGACTTTTACATTGCTTACAACTTGTTTCGAATGGCGGCCATTTTGCAAGGTATCGCCAAACGGGCGGCAGATGGTACATCCTCTGCCCCTGATGCCAAAGAAACGGGCAGCAAAGCACGTCCACTAGCGGATATTGGCTGGAAATATGCACAACGGTATGCAAGTGCCCGGCGCTAAATCCTCTCAATATCTGTCACAGAGGCATTTAGCGTGTACATCTTGCTTTGTTGGTTGGAGTAATATCCCTGAGAAGTCGACCACCATGTCGACTGCATGCTTTTTTGAGTGCTCAACACTCCACCATCTTTAAAGGTCCATTCATGAATCGCAAACTCACCATCGCCCTCCTGGCACCACTTGCAGTACTGAGCTTTTATGCTTCATCAGCCAATGCCCGAATCGTGTGTACATCTCCTGGTTTTCCAGTCGGGTGTATAGAAGCGCGCTTGGACCGCGGAGCACCTGGCGTAGGCGTCTTGCCAGGCCCAGGCGTCGGTGCGCCTGGTGTGGGTGTTGCGCCTGGTGTGGGTGCACCTGGAGTGGGAGTTTTACCTGGTGCAGGTGCAGGTGCTCCTGGAGCAGGCGTTACGCGTGGCGAAGGAGTCGATGGTGGTAGGGAAGGCGTCAATCGTGGTGGGCCAGTCAATAGACCTGGCGCACGTTAATTCCTTTTGTATTGCGCACGACCACTGAGAGTGCGCGCTAAATTGGCAAGGCGACCGTTACCCCTTTAAGCGGGTAGCGGCCTTGCGAATCAGCGCCGCGATGACGTCACTTTTTGGCTCTTGATGATGTTCGGCCAAGCGGTCTAATGCCTGCGATACGTCGCTATCTAAAATAATTTCTACTCGCTTTGCACCGTTCGCAATTCTTTTTCGACGATGTTCGGCAGTGCGCTCAACCGCTGAGATTGGCTTGGCGAGTCTAGGCCGTCCGCGCCGAGACAGCCCGGGTAAAAAACCCTGACCTGGCAAATTGGCCGCGGCAGAGGGTGAGTTTGGTTTACTCCCAGCGGCTTGTCCTCCCAAAGATTTCGCCTGATTTTCAGACTTCTTGGTCCGGGGTTGACGTGCTGCTCTTTTTTGAACGACCGCATCCGGAGCAATTAAAACATCCGGAACACCAAAAAGATCGACTGTCTTTTGCTCTGTCATTTTGAAATGCTCGGTAATTAAGATATCCGGTTACTATTTTATTATGATTTTAATTTTATTGCGATCAATATTCTAAATTAAAGCGTTTTCAACGTCCCTGAGAAGGCAAAAGCTCAAGCACAGCCTGGGCAAACACCACCGGCACTTCTTGAGGCATATTGTGACCAACACCGGGAACCACTCGATGTGAGCGGGCGCCTGTAAAGCGCTGGGCATGCGGCCCCACAACGGATGGCTGCCGGACACCATCATCGGCGCCATCAAACGTAATGGTTGGTACGGTGATGGGAGGCTGGGTCGCCAAGCGCGCCTCAATCTCAGCGTAGGCGGGATCACCTTGCACGAGACCAAAGCGGTGGCGATAAGAGTGAATCACAACTTCGACGAAATCTGGATGATCAAAAGCACGTGCACTTTTTTCAAATGTGTCAGCGTTAAAGGTCCAAGTGGGAGACCACTGCTTCCAGAGCAAATGGGTCACAGCGCGTCGATCTTTTTCTAAACCTGCCCGACCACGCTCACTATGAAAATAATATTGATACCAAAGACGATGTTCATTTTCAGGTAAATCCGGCACTAAGGCCTGCGCGATATTTTGAATGTTGTAGCTATTAAACGATACGAGCCCTGTGCAGCGTTCAGGCCACAATGCAGCCACGACACAGGCAGCGCGACCACCCCAGTCATAACCCGCGAGTAAGGCCTGAGGGATCGCCAAGGCATCCATCAGCGCCAATAGATCTGCGCCGAGTGCTGCTTGCTCACCCGAGCGTGGTGTGGAGGGACTTAGAAATGTTGTGGACCCATAGCCCCGCAGGTAAGGCACGATCACGCGACAACCTGCTTGAGCAAGTATGGGCGCCACTTCCTCATACGCGTGAATATCGTAGGGAAATCCATGCATCAAAAAAACCGGTGGCCCGTCTATGGGTCCTGCTTCGGCATAGGTGATTTCAAGCACACCTGCGCGTATTTTCTTAAGGCTCTGCATAACATGTCGCTCCCTAGATGAAATCAAATGTTACCAGTCGGTGATATCGACAAAGGAATGGTCACAGGGCCATCATTGATCAGGGCGACCTTCATGTCGGCAGCAAAGATACCGGTCTGAACAGGCACGCCACTCTGACGTGCCAATTCAATAAAACCATCGTAGAGACCCCTTGCTAGCTCGGGAGCCGCCGCACGACCAAAACTCGGACGCGTCCCTTTGGAGGTGTCAGCAGCCAAAGTGAATTGCGACACGATCAGCAAAGCGCCGTTGATATCTTGAACCGAATGGTTCATCTTGCCTGTCTCGTCAGAAAAAATACGGAGCTTCAGTATTTTTTCTAAAAGCTTTGAAGAGATCGTATCGGTATCGCCGTGCTCGGCACAAACGAGTACCAAGAGCCCCCGGCCGATTTGCCCAACGACTCTGCCTTCCACTGTTACGGCCGCTTCTGACACTCTCTGTAATAAGGCTTGCACACACGTTCTCCGGATCGCTCAAAAAAACATTTTACCTATGTGCGCTAGCAGACAGTCTGACGGCCTCGTCGCTCTTACATTGGAGGTGATGGCATGCCAATTCAGGCATCGAATTTCAAGGAGTATTGAAAATGAGAAATTACAAATATGCTGTCGCCACCGCAATGGCAGCCGCAATGATTACACTGGTGGGCTGTGTCGCACCAGGTACTCCCGGATATCCGGCCACATCTGTCGATGATGCAAACGTGACGGCTCAAGTCAGAACGGCATTGGTCAATGAAGCGATGTTTAAAGTCAATCAGGTCCGCGTCGAAACCGTCAATGGTGTTGTGACATTAACGGGCACCGTCCAGTCGCGCCCAGAGGCTGATCGCGTCGTTGAAATGACTAAAACGGTTCAAGGTGTCAAAGAGATCAGAAATAGCTTGGACGTCCGTCCATAAGCAATAATCTACATACCCTTACGCGTCGATCGAGTATCTGACCGTAAGGGTATGCTGGCCTCTTGGCTCGAGCGTGACAAAATTGTCGAGCGCATTTGCACTTTCGACGCAAACCATTTCTTGCCAAGCAGCGGCACCAAGGTCATTCATTTTGGATCCGGTCTCAAGCCATGGATTCCACACTACAGTACTATGACTTTTGGATTTCTCAATCCTAATTGTGCGACCAAGTAAACGATCGTCGATGAGGCAGTCTTTTAGAGTGTTTAAAAATACCTTACCTGTTTCACCTGCAAATCGTACTGCACCAACTTGTGTTTTTCGTATATTTTGATCAATCAGGTCAATATAGTCATTGCTCTCTAAACCCTCGATCTGAATGTCATCGATCGCAGCAATCTTGAAGTATGCATGCAAGGCTTCAGAGATGGTAATGGGGGCCACGCCTGTATTGGTGGTGGTGAGTGAAATGGATAATGCTTCGCCGACTGAAATCCGAGTCGCTAACTTAGCCGTCAACGGGTTGCGCGCGGCTGCCTCATGTGTGGGTACCATATTGAGATCGATGTCCACAGTTCCCAAAGGGCCAGTGGATATCGCAGTCACCTCCCAGTCGCATAGCCTGGCATAGCCATGCGCGGGTGCTGTCGTATCGGTTTGGTGCGCGCCAAACCATGGCCAACAAATCGGGACACCTGCACGGATTGCACGACCAGGAAGCCAATGTTTGGGGACCGCACTCCAAAGCACGGGTTTAGCTTGTGACTTGGGCTGCCACTCGAGCACTTGGCCACCCTGAAGGCTGATAGTTGCCGTCGCCAGAGGATGGTTGATACGGATGAGTACGACACCCAGTTCAGTTTGCTGAAAAGAAATGTAATCACAATCACCGAAACGATTTTGTAATGCTTGGAGTGTGTGCATACCGGATCATCCAATCAATCGTTGACTTGAGTCTGTGAAGGTAGACGATTGACGAGCTCAGGCAACCAGATCGAAGACCAATACTTCTGCGTCTTCACCCTCGCTCAAGGTCAACTCAGTCTCTTCAGATAACTTTGCCGCATCACCTGCAAACAGCTTTTGTCCGTTGACAAGTAGCGTGCCTCGCACAAGGTGCACGTAAGCTTTGCGCATTGGATTTAAAGATAGGGTGAATGTCTCCGCGCCATTAAAAAGACCTGCATATATACGTGCGTCGGCATGGATACTGACAGAGCCATTTGCACCATCTGGCGAGGTGACCAATCTGAGTGTTCCTCTTTTTTCAGTTTCTGCAAACGTTTTTTGCTCATAACCGGGAGGCACGCCGAGCTGATTGGGCTCGATCCAAATCTGAAAAAAATGCGTGGCCTCATGTTGTTCGTGATTGAACTCACTGTGCACCACCCCACTGCCCGCACTCATACGTTGCACATCGCCGGGGGGGATCGCGGTGCCGTTGCCGATGTTGTCTTTGTGCGCAAGCGATCCAGACAGCACGTAACTGATAATTTCCATGTCGCGATGGCCGTGGCTGCCGAACCCTTTGCCGGGTGCGATGCGGTCCTCGTTGATGACACGCAAGTTCCCCCAACCCATCTGTGCTGGATCGTGGTAGCCCGCAAAGGAGAACGAGTGGTGACTTTTAAGCCAGCCATGATCAGCGTAGCCGCGATCTTGAGATTTGCGAATGATCATATTGGCTGCCTTATTTGGTTTGAACCGATCTGAGAGCAACATCATGTGCAGAGGTAATACCAGCAAACTCGATGACTGACCAAGAGTTAACAACACACTTCTTCATTACTTATAGGTTTCATTAATAGTCTGATTTCCCTGCCCCATCGTAGCAATCGTGGTTGCTTGAACCTCTTTGCTGAGAGCTGTTAGGGTATTGTTCGCATTGATACGATAGGTTGTGATGCTATTGTAAATTAGCAACTCTGTACCATATACTTTTGTAGTGTCAATAGTAATGTACAAAAGCGTGGTGTCCGTATCGGCTGAAACTTTCCAGGTTCTGCTGCCTTCAGTAGCAGGTCTTGGTGAATCGCCAGTGTAGTTTACATAGGTAGCCAAAGTACCTGACGCTCCAGCAGTCACTGAGGTTGGGGGCGCTGCTTGATTGGACCAGACAAGGCCAAGTGGATAACCATTTTTCGTGGCGCCAGTCGTTATCGGGGTCACATTTGTTGGGTCAAAATAATACGGAGTACTTTTACTACCATCGTAGCTGTAAAAACTTTTGCAAAACGCATTAGAGTCAGCAACTATCGAGTCAATTTCAGATTCGTACGTGATTAAAGCAGCGGCACCATTTAAGGTTTGCCCTGAGACCGTAGGAGTAAAAGTCTGTTGTCTTGTCCCCTGGCAGTAACCACTAACAGTACCCGTTATTTTGCTTCCGCCTTTCACCCAGCTTGTGTAGGCTGCATTTAAATTTAATGTTGGGGAACTAGATGAAGAGCTATCACCCCCACCACATGCTGCCAATATGACTACTGATAAAAGAGGCAAAGCCAGTTTAAATTTTGTTTTGTTGAACATCTGTGAAGCAGGAGTGTTGAATATCATTTTCATTAATCCTATTATCTAATTTTCATCATTACTTTAAAGAGAGCGTTATTTCTTAACCGTCAGATGACTCGATTTTTCAACACATCATGGCTGTTGATAGACCTCATCAATATTCTGATCACCGTCACGTGTTACAAATCCGGTTGGCTTAATATTTTTACGTAAATTCGTTAATGTATTGTTGGCATTGATACGGTAATAATTGCTTTGGTTAAAAAGTAATTGATTGCCAACAGCCGTATATGCTTTATTGTTCGTAATAAGCATTAGGGTTGTTGGAGTATCTGCCGTAACTGCCCAAGTTTGAATCTAATAATGATATTTTGTTTATTATGACAGATTCTAGCCTAATAAAACTATCGTTGAACAGCTTTGGCAGTGACACCCAATTGACAGGTAAAAAACTCTATGTTGGTTACCATCAACATAACCAAACGTTGACTTGAGACTTTACTGGAAGATTATTGAGGTGATCAGACGGCCAGATCGAAGACCAATACTTCTGCGTCTTCATGTAGCCATGATCTTGACACTTGTGAATGATCAACATGCGTGCAGTTCGTTGATCGAGCAGGTAGTTGAACGCTAGACGCTCAAGATCTCATTACTTATATTAAGCGCAACAACGATTCGCGCATCGACACGTCACCGCTTTGAGCGATTTTAAATGCTGCAGGGTAGTCGATTTCAAAAGGGGTTTTACTAAGCGGGACAACCTTTAAATCAAACTCACGCCAATAAAATTGCATGTCCTTTGATTTCCAGTTTGCGTATACGGATTCCCAATCTAAACAACCAGAATCGGAACCTGGCGTAATCGATAGCTGCGTGACAGTTTGGCTAGCTGCCTGATAGCGCGCATCAAAAGACTGTCTTAATTTGTTAGTTTGATTGACCAGTGATTTGTGGACAGTCAAATTATTAAAAATTAAAACGTCTCCTGCACGGACATCACCCGATACCCATTGGCCCGAAAAATCCTCAAGAATGCCCATTCCAAAAAACTTTGCTTTACGAATTCCTTGAGTGTGAGATTTGGATGCCACGGCTAAGACGCCTTGCTCGACAGGATAATCACCTAGCGGAACCCACATGGTGCAGAAATCCCCTCCACCAACATACATTTGGTCTTGATGACTATCAGTTGATACGTCTTTTGGAAAATAATTACGAAGAAAAAAATTAGGATGCGCTAGAGTCGGCTCGTTAAATATTCTGTCAAAAAGAGACAAGACATTAGCGTGTGTACGCAAACGATGGAGCTCTTCGTCGCACCACATACGGTGTAAATACTTTATATCCGCACCACGAACAGTTTTAAAATCGAACGCGTCGTCGACTAAGGCATCTGAAATTTGAGTATGTTTTTTAAGCCAGCTTGCTTCAGAGGCGATGTTCAATAATCTACTGCGCACAGTTATGACGCTTTCACGGGGAATTAAGCCACGAATAAACAAATAACCGTCTTCACTCAGGCGCTTAGACAAGGCATCGCCATCTAAAAGTAAATCAGAAGAGTCTTGAAAAGGTATAAGCTGCACGTCAAACATCCTTCAATCAATATTGAAAATATAGAGTAGGAAAGTAATTATTCCGGTTTGAAGCGGCCGTAATCAATGTCCCCGTGCCGAAAGGGAACCCACATTTTCATCTCATCGTTGAGATGAATACCGTATTTATTTTTGCAGAATATTTTCAAGTCATTAATATCAGTGCTCGGTTCATGCTGTGACAATTCAGCATCTACGAGCGGATGCTTAGCAAAGCATTCAACCCATAACTTTACCAAATCAGTGCGCGTACTCTCAGGAAAGTCGTTGACCAACGCACACAACTCCCATGTGGCCTCTAATTCTTGCCATAAGTTTTCTATATATATGTTCGAAGACATAGACCACTCATAATGATATTGGATAAGAAACGTTGGTGCTCGCTAACACTTGGCAATGAATCGTGAACTTAGTCATCACTAGAACTGTGCACAATTGGTTTCAAAATAGGTATTTTTTGTGCGGATTGTGAGAGCAAACCCTACTCCCACTCAATAGTTACTCGACTAAAATAGTCAATAAAATCAACAACTTGCGATAGTTGATTTTTCGTGTGTAACTTTTGTGTAACTTTGAGCACGGACATAAGTTCCCTTATGGTTGGACTAAGTGCTTGTGAAGCTTAGATTTTACTTTCGTTTTGATACACAGATTGCTAGTGAGTAAAAAAACTTTCTTCGTTCCTAACACTTGCCTACTTCTCAATAGCAACAACCGTATTGAATAGTCCATAGTGAGATAGTCCTTCGTGACTATCAATTCCTGTGTACCTCAACGATGCATCTTCATAACGCCTAAATGCAAACACAGCTTGGTTCATATGCTCCGTATTGAACACACGTAGTTGGACAAGAAGATGAAAGTCCTTAACTGTTAAACCCGTTACAGTGAGGAATAAGTCTGGCTCCAACTTCGTAATAACATCTTGCAATGTGTTTTCTCTGAAATCAGTTAGATACATGAATGCAGGAATTCGAGTGGCGAACTTAATCAGCTTTTCTTGTACAAGCTTTCTCTTAGATTTGTACTCTTTTTCCTCCTCACTAAGTTCTTTCTTTTCCTTATCACTCAAGTCACGACTCTTACCCTTCTCCTTAATTTCTTTAATCTTGTCGCTTTTGTTGATGATAGTTTCAATGATGTTGTCACCTAACCAGCGTGTCAAACTGATTAAACTTAACGTGACTTGGCAAGGTATTACGTCTTGTACGTTCATCGCCCGTGTCAATCTTTCCAAGCTTCTTAAAATCAAACGCTTCTATGTAACTTTCCCCACGTTGGTGTAGCCGTAACATCATTGCGTTAATGGTACTTTGCTCATTAAGCACAGTCGTTCTGCTGACTGGCAGCTTCTTTTTATTCTTAGTGCGGTGATGGAAATAGTTTTCGCAGTCTGTGCGTTCCATTTCCTTAATCTTGGTGTCTTTGCCTATGAACTTGAGCCAATGCTCTAAGTGTGTTTTGATAGTGCCGAGCCTTCCCTTAACGATTAAGCCAGCTTCCATATCCACTGTTCGTTGCTTAATGTAATCTTCAACAGCTTGCTTAGCTGTCATAGAGAAGTAGGTTTTACCAGCTAATTGCTGTGCCATTAGCTCGTGGTAATACTTCTTTGCTTTAGCCTCAGCCGTGTCTCTATTTCTCGTACGCAGACTAAATCGTGCGTACTTCTTCTCCTTAGCCAACCACATACGCATCTGCCAATATTCACCTCTTTGGTAAATTAAGGCTTCGTCGTATATGGCTATCTCATTGGCATTGGATGGCTGTTTTTTGAGTGGCATTTGGCGTGGATGTTACGTACGAATTTGAATAGCTACAGCTTTGTGTAGCTTTACGTGTAACTGTAATTCCAACGCCTAATAAAATCAACGACTTATTTGATTTGTGAAAGTTTTGTGTAACTACAAAACTCTTATAAATCAACAACTTAGACTACAAAAACTACTCCCACTCAATCGTCGCTGGCGGTTTACTCGACACGTCATACACCACTCGATTAATACCGCGTACCTCGTTAATAATCCGCGAGGAGACTTTGGCCAGCAATGGATATGGCAATGGTGCCCAATCTGCGGTCATAAAGTCAGAGGTCTGAACAGCACGTAGCGCCACAACATAGTCGTAGGTGCGGCCATCACCCATCACGCCAACTGACTTGACTGGCAAGAACACAGCAAAGGCTTGCGAAGTCAGGTCGTACCAAGACTGTTTGGTCTCTGGATCGATCATATTGCGAAGTTCTTCAATAAAAATTGCATCCGCGCGGCGCAATAGATCTGCAAACTCTGTATTGACTGCACCCAAAATACGCACGCCCAAGCCAGGGCCCGGGAAGGGATGGCGATAGACCATACTTTGGGGCAAACCAAGGGCCACGCCCAGCTTGCGGACTTCGTCTTTGAACAACTCACGCAATGGCTCAAGGAGCTTGAGGTTCAAGGTATCAGGCAAACCACCTACATTATGGTGTGACTTGATCGCGACCGCTTTACCGGTTTTGGCTCCTGCCGACTCGATGACGTCAGGATAAATAGTCCCTTGCGCGAGCCATTTTGCTTTTTTAAGCTTGCCCGCCTCAGCCTGAAACACCTCGACAAACTCACGACCAATAATTTTGCGTTTTGCTTCGGGGTCTGAAACGCCAGCAAGCTTGCCCATAAACTGTTCGGTCGCATCCACATGAATGATGCGCACACCCATGTTTTGAGCGAAAGTCTCCATAACCTGTTTTCCCTCATTGAGGCGCAACAGACCATGATCGACAAACACACAGGTCAGACGATCGCCGATGGCTTTGTGAATCAGTGCAGCAGCGACTGAAGAGTCCACGCCACCTGACAAACCCAGGATGACTTCGTCCTCGCCCACCTGCTCTCTAATACGCGCGACAGCCTCATCGACGTATGTAGGCATCGTCCAGTCACCCACACAGCCGCAGATCTCATGAACGAAACGGTTGAGCAGGTCCTGCCCCTTGACCGTATGCGTCACTTCAGGATGGAACTGCACCGCGTAGAAGCCGCGTGCTTCGTCCGCCATGCCAGCGATGGGACAAGAAGCCGTGGAGGCCATGACCTTGAAGCCCTCGGGCAAACGCGTCACCTGGTCGCCATGGCTCATCCAAACCTTGAGCATGCCGTGGCCTTCGGGGGTCGTGAAATCCTCAATCCCGTTAAGCAAACGCGTATGACCGCGCGCACGAACCTCTGCATAACCAAACTCGCGATGATCAGAGAAATTGACCTCGCCCCCCAACTGTTGAGCCATCGCCTGCATGCCATAGCAAATGCCGAGTACAGGCACACCCGCCTCGAACACTGCGTGAGGGACCTTGAGTGAATCGTCGTCGTACACAGAAGCATGACTACCGGACAAAATAATGCCCTTGAGTCCCTGCGCGATCTGATTTTGCAAGAAGGCCGCATCCACATCTCCGGGGTGCAATTCGCAATACACCCCTGCCTCACGCACACGACGTGCGATCAACTGGGTGACTTGTGAACCGTAATCAAGGATGAGAATGCGCTGATGCATGAGTGGTAAACCTATCAATCTGTAAGTGAGTCTATTCGGCGCGGTAGTTTGGCGCTTCTTTTGTGATTTGTACGTCGTGCACGTGAGATTCACGCATCCCGGCAGCAGTGATCTGAACGAACTGAGGCTTGGTGCGCATCTCTTCGATCGAGGCGCAACCGCAATAGCCCATCGAAGCACGCACACCACCGACGAGTTGGAAAATAATCGCCAGTACGCTGCCTTTGTAAGGCACACGACCCTCGATGCCTTCGGGGACAAGTTTGTCAGCATTGTTCGCAGGATCCTGGAAGTAGCGATCCGCAGAACCATCCGCCATGGCGCCCAAGCTACCCATCCCGCGATAGGACTTGTAAGAACGGCCCTGGAACAAGACGACTTCGCCTGGCGCCTCTTCGGTACCGGCAAACATACCGCCCATCATGACTGTGGACGCGCCGGCTGCGATGGCTTTGGCCACATCACCCGAGAAACGCACACCACCATCAGCGATCAGCGGCACACCCGTGCCCTCCAAAGCTTTGGAGACATCAGAGATTGCCGTAATCTGTGGCACGCCAACACCCGCCACGACACGCGTCGTGCAGATTGAACCTGGCCCGATCCCGACCTTGACCGCATCAGCACCTGCATTGAGTAATGCGCGTGCGGCATCCGCTGTTGCAATGTTGCCACCGATGACTTCGACTTTAGGATAGTTAGTTTTTACCCACCGCACACGTTCGATCACGCCTGCGGAATGACCGTGTGCGGTATCGACTACGATCACGTCTACGCCGGCCGCGACTAGTTTTTCTACACGCTCTTCAGTGCCATCACCTACACCCACGGCGGCACCCACGCGCAACTGGCCGTGGCTGTCTTTGCATGCCGCGGGATGCTCGGTGTTTTTAACGATGTCTTTCACTGTGGCCAAGCCACGCAACTCGAAGGCGTCGTTGACGATCAGCACGCGCTCAAGACGATGCTTGTGCATTAATGTTTGAGCCTCAGAGAGTGTCGTGCCCTCTTTCATCGTGATCAAACGATCCTGTGGCGTCATGACGGTCGCAATCAGGGCGTCGAGCCTATCCTCAAAACGCAGGTCTCTGTTCGTGACGATACCGACAAGCTTGCCACCCTGCACGACCGGTAAACCGGAAATGCCATGCTGCCGCTGTAAAGCGATCGCATCGCGCACTTTCATGTCAGGTCTCAGCGTGATTGGGTCACTCACAATACCGAACTCGTGACGTTTGACAAGCGCCACCTCATGGGCCTGCTGATCAGCAGTCAGATTTTTATGGATGATCCCAATACCGCCCTCTTGGGCCATCGCGATGGCGAGTCTGGACTCCGTCACCGTGTCCATCGCCGCCGAGACGAGTGGGATGTTGAGAGAAATATTTCGTGTGAGACGTGTCACCAGCGAAGTGTCGCGAGGCAGTACCTGAGAAAAAGCAGGGACCAGCAGGACATCGTCGAAGGTAAGCGCAGTTTGGATAAGACGCATGAAAAGCTCCGGGCGCAAAGGGTGATTATACGATGGGGAAACCACTACTTTTGAGCTCAAACTGGTGCTAAAAGACGGAATCCTAAAATTTTTGACTTGGAACTGAATTCAACATGAACACCCAAGAAACGCTAGCACGCTGGATCGATGAAGAAAAAACACTCTTAGCCAGCATGAAAGACGGCCGATTTTCGGGTTTTTTATCCTCTAAAGACACATCAAATATGACTGGGCTAGAGATTATGCAAGCCGTCAGATGCGGTAACTTGCCCTGCGGTCCAATGGCCGTCACGATGAACTATTTGCTGATGGAAATTGAGTCGGGTCGAGCCATTTTGCAAGGAAATCCCACGGAATCCGTACTCAACGTTCAGGGCTCTGTCCATGGTGGCTGGTTTGCAAGCATTTTGGATGGGGCTGTTGGCAACGCCATTCATTCAATGCTACCGGCGGGAAAGGGTTACACCACTCTGGATTTGAGCGTCAAAATGACACGTGCCATCAATCCAAATGTGGGTAGAGTCCGCGCAGTTGGAACAGTGATTCAGGTAGGACGCAAAATTGCCACGGCCGAGGGAAAAATCTTCGGACCTGATGGCAAGCTACACGCGTTTGCGACAACCACCTGCATGATTTTAGATATCAATGCTAACTAAAACCAAGCTTAGCCCAGGGAGACACGCGCATTTTGGAAAAACCGCATCCAAGGCGTGTAAGCCCCTTTTGTATCCTTAGCCCCCCACGACTCTGGCGCCCAAGACATCATGACGTTACGCGTCACACGCTCAGGATGCGGCATCATGATCGTGAATCTTCCATCCGCAGTCGTCACCGCAGTCAAACCACCCGGACTGCCGTTTGGATTGAGCGGATAGGTTTCCGTTGCCTGCCCGCGATGATCAACATATCTGAGGGCACTCAACACCTTGGTGGCGTCGCCTTGGCGAGCAAAATTAGCAAAACCCTCACCATGGGCAACAGCAACAGGGATATGCGCACCCGTCATGCCTTTGAAAAATAGCGAAGGTGACTCAAGCACCTCCACCATTGAGAAACGTGCTTCGTACTTTTCCGATACGTTGCGGGTAAATCTTGGCCAATCCTGTGCACCCGGAATCATGGGGGCAAGCGCCGCCATCATCTGACAACCGTTACACACCCCTAAGGCAAAAGTGTCTGTGCGGCTGAAATACTGGGCAAACTGGTCAGACAACTGGGAGTTAAACAAAATGCTGCGCGCCCAGCCCTCACCTGCGCCTAAAACGTCACCGTAGCTAAAGCCCCCTACAGCCACAAGCCCCTGAAATTTTGATAGGTCTGCAGAACCGGTTTGCAGATCCGTCATGTGTACATCCCAGGCATCAAAGCCTGAGCGATCAAATGCCCACGCCATTTCAACCTGACTGTTACACCCCTGCTCACGCAAAATTGCCACACGTGGACGCGCACCCTTGTTGATAAAAGGTGCCGCAATATTTTCCTGAGGGTCAAAGTCAACAATCGGCGTCATACCTGGATCTGTCGTGTCAGACCACGCATCAAACTCAGCCTGCGCGCAAGCTGGATTGTCACGCAGGGCTGAAATCCGATAACTCACATCGCTCCAAAGCTGGGCGAGTTCAGCACGCGGCTTGCCCCAAATTTTCTTACCGTCGCGGTAAATTTCGATCACATCGTTTGGATTGAGCGAACCAATGACATGTGAATGCGCCGAAAGTCCTGCTGCGCGCAAGACTTGCATGACGGCATCACGCTCTGAACTTGGCACTTGAAGTACCCCGCCCAGTTCTTCATTGAACAAGGCTTTGATGGTGAGCTCTTTACGCTGAACCTCTACCTGCGCTGCACGAATGTTGTAGGCGTCCCAGTCTTCGGCATTGGCGTCAATAGTCAACATATCGAGGTTCAGAGAAACACCAGTATGTCCGGCAAACGCCATTTCACAAACGGTCGCCAACAAGCCTCCATCGGAGCGATCGTGATAAGCCAGCAACACACCTGACTCAGCCAAAGCACGAATCGTGACAAAAAATGCCCTTAAAGCCTCGGCATCATCCGCATCGGGGGTTTGCTCACCGACTTGATTACACACTTGAGTCAATATCGACCCGCCCATACGTTTTTTTCCAGCCCCCAAGTCAATCAGGATCAGCGAGGTCGGTCCGACATTCGTGCGTAACTGCGGGGTGAGAGTCTGGCGTACATCCTGAACGGGGGCAAACGCCGTCACAATCAATGACACAGGCGAAATCACCTGGCGTTTTTCGTCCTCATGCGTCCAGCTTGTTTGCATTGACAGAGAGTCTTTGCCCACAGGTATCGAAAGTCCAACGCTCTGACACAACGCACTGACAGCAGAGACCGTATCAAACAGTGCCGCATCCTGCCCTGGCGCGCCACACGCGGCCATCCAGTTCGCGGACAGTTTGATATCCTCGATACGCGCAACATCGGCAGCAGCCAGATTGGTCAAGGCTTCGCCTACCGCCATCCGGCCGGAAGCGGCAGCATCGATCACAGCAATCGGCGTACGCTCACCCATGGCCATGGCTTCGCCACGCGTACCGTCATGGTCTGAAAGCGTCACGGCGCAATCTGCCACAGCGACCTGCCAGGGACCAACAAGCTGATCCCGACTAGACAGACCGCCCACGGTACGGTCACCAATCGTGATGAGAAAGCTTTTGTTTGCAACAGTTGGATGCTGCAATACGCGCGTGACAGCATCGTCCAAGGCAATGAGCGTCAAGTCGAGTGGTTCTGTTTGTGGCGCTACCCGTTTGACATCTCGTGTCATGCGCGGAGGTTTACCCAGGATCACATCAATCGGCACGTCCACAGGACGCATGCCCTGCTGAGGTGAGAGCGTATCCAAACCAGGCAGTCCCTCTCCTTGGACAACGCGCAACTGGCGCTCCTCGGTTGCCACACCTATCACAGCGAATGGACAACGTTCGCGCTCAGCGATCTTTTGGAATCTTGGCAAGTCCTTGGGTAGTACGGAAAGTACGTAACGCTCTTGTGATTCGTTACTCCAAATCTCGGCGGGCGACATGCCCGACTCTTCGAGGCGAACGCGACTCAAATCAAAGCTTGCTCCACGCCCCGCGTCATTGACGAGCTCAGGAAAGGCATTGGACAAACCACCTGCGCCCACATCATGGATCGCAACGATTGGGTTGTTTTCTCCCTGCTGCCAGCAGCGATCAATCACCTCCTGGCAACGACGCTCAATCTCGGGGTTGCCACGCTGAACAGAGTCAAAATCTAATGCTGCCGTATTGGTGCCAACGGCCATACTCGAGGCGGCACTGCCTCCCATCCCAATTCGCAAGCCAGGACCACCCAGTTGAATCAGTAAAGAACCCGGCGCAATACGGTCTTTTAAAGTTTGGCTGCCATCGATGCTGCCCAAACCCCCGGCAATCATAATGGGCTTGTGATAACCCCAGCGGGTTTGACCCGCAGACTGCTCATAGGAACGAAAATAACCCAGCAAATTAGGACGACCAAACTCGTTGTTGAATGCAGCAGCGCCCAATGGCCCGTCAATCATGATGGACAGTGGGGTCGCAATCCGATCGGGTGCGCCGTGGTGGTCAGACTCCCAACTGCGAGGTGCGTCTTCAAAACGAAGATGAGATACGGTAAAACCAGCGAGTCCCGCTTTGGGCTTTGAACCGCGCCCAGTCGCGCCCTCATCGCGGATTTCTCCGCCCGCACCCGTGGATGCCCCTTCAAATGGCGCAATCGCGGTCGGGTGATTGTGCGTCTCGACCTTCATCACGGTATGGACAGTTTTGAGCTCTGTGCCATAGATGGCAGATTGCCCTTCTGTTCCAGCTGAGGCTTGAAAACGCTGTGCTTGCCCGCCCTCCATAATGGCAGCATTATCGGAGTAAGCCACTACGGTACCGAGCGGTTGGGCGGCATGCGTTTCGCGAATCATGCCAAACAAGGTCTTGGACTCAGCCTGACCATCAATGACCCACTGCGCATTAAAAATCTTGTGGCGGCAATGCTCGCTATTGGCTTGCGCAAACATCATGAGCTCTACATCGGTCGGGTCACGACCAAGATCTGTAAAGGCCTGGGTCAGATAGTCAATTTCGTCCTCTGAAAGTGCCAAACCAAGCTTGGTGTTGGCTTCTAACAAAGCCGCTTTTCCTTGGGCCGTAACGGCAACGGTTTGCATTGGCTTACCAGGCAAGGAAACAAATAAGGCCTCTGGGTCAAAGTTGGCATCTACGACCGTTTCAGTCATCCTGTCATGCAAACAGCTCGCGGCCTGAGCCAGCATCGCAGCATCAAGGTTTTTAGTCTTGAGCCAGCCGCGCTCGGGCGTGAGGGTGTACTCAATCCCCCGCTCAATGCGACGCACATGGCTTAGCCCGCAGTTATGCGCAATATCTGTTGCCTTGCTGGCCCATGAGGAAATCGTGCCTAACCTTGGAATGACACGCAAAACAATCGGCGTACTCTGCTCTGGATTGTCAGTATGAGGCACCCCATAGTCCAACAATTGTCCGAGTCGCGTCTGTGTGAGCGCATCAGGAGCCTCGTCGCACCAGACAAAGTGTTCGTATCTGGCGCTCACTCTCGCAATGGGCAGGCCTAACGCACGAAGCTTGGACAACAGACGTTCTTGGCGAAAACTAGACAGAACGGAGGAGCCGGGGATATGCAGAATATGTGACACTTTGGCGACCAGGAGGCAACGTAGGGGAAAACACGCATTTTAGCGTCCTGAGGCGCATTTAGGGACGATGATCCCTAAGTTCATTGCTATGATAGTTTGTAATTAGAAAACCATGGGAGACAAAATGTCTATTTCACGTCGCAAACTATTAACGGGCATGGGTGCTGGAGCGATTACTCTTGCTTCACCTCTAAACAGCGCCTGGGCGCAATCCAAGGCGGAGTTTTCCTACAAATACGCCAACAACCTGCCTTTGACCCATCCGATGAATATTCGGGCCAAAGAAATGGTAGAAGCCATTCAAAAAGAGACGAATGGTCGCGTTGAAATTCGTATCTTCCCAAGTAGTCAACTTGGCTCTGACACCGATACGCTGAGTCAAGTACGCAGCGGAGGCGTTGAATTCTTTACCCTTTCCGGCTTGATCCTCGCAACACTGGTTCCTGGAGCCTCGATTACCGGCATTGGCTTTGCGTTTGGTAATTACGCAGATGTCTGGAAAGCACTCGATGGCGATTTAGGCGCACATGTTCGCAAAGAGATCACCAAAGCGAACCTGGTGGTGATGGATAACATTTGGGACAATGGATTCCGTCAAATTACTTCTTCGACAAAGCCTATTCAGAGTGCAAATGACCTGAAGGGTTTCAAAATACGCGTACCCGTATCTCCACTTTGGACATCCATGTTCAAAGCGTTTGATTCTGCACCCGCTTCTATTAACTTTAACGAAGTTTATAGTGCGTTACAGACAAAAATTGTCGATGGTCAAGAAAATCCCTTGGCGCTAATCGACACCGCAAAACTCAATGAAGTCCAGAAATACTGTTCACTGACAAACCATATGTGGGATGGTTTCTGGTTCTTGGCTAACCGTCGCGCCTGGGAGCGTCTCCCAGAGAATTTACGCACCATTGTTGCAAAAAATATTAATGCCGCTGCTTTAAAAGAGCGTGCAGATATTGCTGCCATGAACGTGACCTTGCAAAAAGGACTCACCGACAAGGGTATGATTTTCAATTCAACCACACCAGAGTCTTTCCGTGACCGTTTACGTACGGGCGGATTTTATTCTGAGTGGAAAGGCAAGTTAGGCAATGAAGCCTGGTCTGTGCTTGAGCGCTACACCGGAAAAATTGCATAAATGTAAGCTTTAGTTATACACATTCGGGCGCCTTTGATAGGCGCCCGAAATTTTTAAATTGATTTGATTGATGGCCGGAGCTTTCATGACGACCCAAAGTGCTTCACTAAGCAATACGCTAAGTTCGAAATTTTTAAAACCTCTAGAGTTTATTAGCGCTTTGCTGCTTGTTGTCATCATCGTCATGCTTCTCATTGGCGTCGTATCGCGCTACGTCTTTGCGATCCCCATCATTTGGATTGACGAGGTCGTTTCTCTCTCCTTTCTTTGGTTTGCCATGATAGGCACAGCGATCGCGATGTATCGCAATGAGCACCTTCGTCTCAGTTTGTTTTTGGAGATGATGCCAGCAAAAATTCAAGGCTTCGTCCATGCCACCGCCTTAGTTTCTATAGCGGCCTTTTTGATTGCAATGATTCATCCCTCCATCATCTACGCACAAGAGGAGTGGTTCGTTAAGTCTCCTGCCCTCAATATTCCAAATACATATCGCGTTTCCGCTCTTGCTTTCGGATTTCTGGCGATGCTGTGTATTCTTTCAGTCTACACACTCAAGACAGTGACTAAGCGCAATTTGCTGTTCGCCATCATTACCGTCTGTGCGATTTCTGCTGCTTGCTGGTTAGGGTCTTCGCTATTGTTTACATTGGGCATCCTTAATATTGTTATTTTTTTAATTGTCTTGGTGGCACTTTGCTTAGTCGCTGGTGTTCCAATTGCCTTTTGTTTTGGCTTAGGTGCATTGAGTTATTTGGCCTTTGCCACGACCGTCCCCCTCATGGTGGTGATTGGCAGAATGGACGAAGGGATGTCGAGCCTGATCCTTGTATCAGTACCCATTTTTGTTTTGCTAGGCTGTGTATTAGATGCAACAGGCATGGGCAAAGCGATTGTCGGCTTTTTGGCGTCTCTTTTAGGCCATATCAATGCAGGCATGTCTTACGTTTTATTGGGTTCCCTTTTTATTGTTTCTGGAATTTCCGGCTCGAAAGTGTCAGACATGGCAACCATTGCGCCCGCCCTTTTTCCTGAGATGAAGCGTCGAGGCCATAAACCAAAGGAAATGATTGCGCTGTTAGCGACTGGAGCTGCCATGGCCGACACAGTGCCGCCCAGCATCGTGCTGATCGTACTCGGTTCGGTCGCGGGCGTTTCAATCGCAGGCTTGTTTCAAAGTGGTGTAGTGATTGCGATGGTCTTACTCCTCGCGCTTGCGGTCCTTGCGCGATGGAAGGCACGCCATGAAATCATGGATCAAGTTACACGTTCGAGCATGCCCGTCATTGGACACGCACTTATGATCGCTGCACCGGCTCTCGTATTGCCCTTTTTAATTCGTAGCGCTGTTGGCGGAGGTGTGGCAACGGCCACTGAAGTATCCACAATTGCCGTTCTTTACGCAATGATCATCGGCCAAGTGTTATACGGCGGGCTGGGATGGCGCAAAATTTATGACATGCTGGTAGAAACTGCTGCGCTCAGTGGTGCAATCTTACTGATCTTGGGTACCGCCTCAGCGATGGCCTGGGCCATTACCCAAAGCGGTGTAGTGCAAAGCCTTTCGCAATTTCTCACGACGCTACCCGGTGGTGTGGTGAGCTTTATGATTGTCACGATCTTGATCTTTTTGATCTTGGGTTGCTTACTTGAGGGTCTGCCCGCCATTTTAATTTTGGCACCTATTATGTTTCCGATTGCCAGAAAGCTCGGGATTCACGATATCCACTATTCAATGGTTGTCGTCACGGCGATGAACATCGGATTAATGATGCCTCCGATTGGAATCGGATTTTTTGTAGCCTGCCGCATTGGAAATACTTCACCAGACGAAGTGATGGGCGCAATCTGGCCTTATATTTTGGCGCTCATCGCGGGTCTTGTTTTGATTGCAGCCGTGCCTTGGTTCTCGACTGTGGCACTTTAAAATCTGAGCGATTCATTAAAAAAGCTGCCAAATAATGAACTGACCCCATAAAGTTGGACAGTTTATAAGGCGGATTAGGCCACAGAGGGCTGAGTTCTGTATTGCACAGGACTTAGCCCTTTTAATTTGGTCTTGATCCGGTCGTGATTGTAATAGTGGATGTAATCTTTCAAGCCCATCTCAA
>JAMNXR010000015.1 GCA_023653055.1 Burkholderiaceae bacterium
GGACACCATACTTGGCAGCAAGCGCTTTGCAACCTCCGCCATCCGCTAAGTAGTCTTGAACTACTGATCTTTTAAATTCCTCGTCGTACTTCGTCATGAAAAACACCCCAAGAGTTGGATGAGTGTCCAACTTTTGGGGTGCAGTTCATAAATCTGGCAGCTTTTTTTACTCACTTTATGACAAGCTTTGTTTCAAGATTTACTTTTTCCGAACAGGGGGCAAGTCCGTGCAGTGCCCTTCTGCGGCCTCGGCGGCTAAACCAATCGACTCACCAAGCGTTGGGTGCGGGTGAATCGTTTTACCGATATCCACTGCATCCGCGCCCATCTCGATGGCAAGCGAAACCTCACCAATCAGATCGCCTGCATGGGTGCCCACAATACCGCCACCCAAGATCTTGTGAGTCGTCGCATCAAATAAAAGCTTGGTAAAGCCCTCGTCGCGGCCATTCGCAATCGCACGACCTGAAGCAGCCCAAGGAAACACGCCCTTGGTCACTGCAATGCCTTCTTGCTTAGCTTGGTCTTCCGTCAAGCCTACCCAAGCGATTTCAGGATCTGTGTAGGCCACTGAAGGAATCACGCGTGCATCAAAATAACTCTTTTGACCTGCTGCAGCCTCAGCTGCGACATGACCTTCATGCACCGCCTTGTGTGCCAGCATTGGCTGCCCAACAATATCCCCAATGGCAAAAATACTAGGTACATTGGTACGCATCTGACGATCGACCTCAATGAAGCCACGGTCCGTCACGGCAACACCTGCGCGCTCGGCACTGATTTTTTTACCATTTGGCGTGCGTCCCACTGCCTGGAGCACCAAATCGTAGCGCTGCGGCTCTTTAGGTGCACCCTCGCCTTCAAAGGTTACATAGATGCCGTCTTTTTTAGCCTCAGCACCGACTGTTTTAGTCTTGAGCATGAGATTATCAAAGCGATGGGCGTTGAATTTTTGCCAGACCTTGACCAAGTCCCGGTCCGCACCCTGCATCAGACCGTCCTGCATTTCAACTACATCAAGACGTGAACCCAGCGCTGAATAGACCGTGCCCATTTCAAGACCAATGATACCGCCACCCACAATCAGCATTTTCTTTGGAATACTGCGCAACAACAGTGCACCTGTGGAATCAACCACACGTTCATCATTCGGCATGAAAGGCAATTTCACTGATTGACTACCGGCTGCGATGATCGCCTGGCCAAAGGCGATGGTCTGGACGCCCTTTTCAGTCTTGACGCTCAGATGATTCGCAGTAACAAACTCGCCTATCCCCTGAATGACGGTCACTTTGCGTGCTTTAGCCATTCCTGCCAAGCCACCGGTCAACTTACCAATCACACCATCTTTGAAAGCACGGAGTTTATCGAGATCAATTTTGGGTTTCGCGAAAGAAATACCATGGGCCGCAAGTGCCTGCGCTTCTTCGAGAACGGCCGCAGTATGTAATAACGCTTTGGACGGAATACAGCCGACATTGAGGCAGACGCCACCAAGCGTTGCATAACGCTCGACCAGCACAACATTTAAACCAAGATCTGCAGCACGGAAAGCGGCTGAGTAACCTCCAGGCCCTGCACCCAGCACGAGCAAGTCAAACTGACTATCCACTTTTCCGGCGAAGCTGGCGACAACGGGCAAGGCGGCTGGACTGGAACTTGGAGCCACAGGGGTCGCCGAAGACACTGCAACTGTTGTAACAGCCGCAACGGGTGCAGCAGCGGTCTCGGAAACAACTGACGCAGGCGTCGCGGCAGTTGTGGCACCCGCTTCCATTTTCATGATGGCAGAGCCTTGCTTGACCTTGTCGCCCACTTTGACAGAGATACTTTTAATGACTCCCGCTTGTGCGCTAGGAATTTCCATGGAGGCCTTGTCGGACTCTACGGTGATCAAGCTTTGATCCGCCCGCACCACATCACCGACCTTAACTAACACCTCAATGACTTCGACCGTATCAAAATCACCAATATCGGGAACGATCACATCAATTTGATTGCTCATGGCTACTCCTTAAAGCGCAATACGACGGAAATCCGCCAGGAGGCTGCCAAGATAGGCATTGAAACGCGCGGCCGACGCACCATCAATCACACGATGATCGTAAGAAAGCGAAAGCGGCAAGGTCAGCTGGGGCACAAAAGCTTTTCCGTCCCAGACTGGCTTCATATAAGAGCGGGACACACCCAAAATCGCGAGCTCAGGTGCGTTAATGATGGGGGTGAAATGCGTACCACCGATGCCACCGAGTGAGGAAATTGAAAAACATCCACCTTGCATTTCAGCAGGAGACAATTTACCGTCACGGGCTTTTTTGGCAAGCTCAGTGCTTTCGTTTGCGAGCTCAAGAATGCCTTTTTTATCTGCATCTCGGATCACAGGAACGACGAGTCCATTTGGCGTATCTGCCGCAAAACCAATATGGAAATATTGCTTCAGGATCAGCTGATCGCCGTCAAGAGAAGCATTGAACTCGGGAAACTTCTTGAGCGCAGCCACACACGCCTTGATCAAGAAAGCGAGCATCGTGACCTTGATGCCAGACTTTTCATTTTCTTTATTGAGGGTCACACGTAGAGCTTCGAGCTCAGTGATGTTGGCCTCGTCATTGTTAGTGACGTGCGGAATCATGACCCAATTACGGTGCAGGTTGGCACCCGATATTTTCTTGATACGGGACAATGGCTTGGGTGTGACTTCGCCAAATTTGGTGAAATCAATTTTGGGCCAGGGTAAAAGCTCAAGGCCGCCGATAGACGCACCAGAAGCCGAACCCGCTGATGCACCGGCGCCACCAGACAAGGCAAGCTTAACGAAACCTTGCACATCCTCTTGCAAAATACGATTTTTGGGACCAGTACCCGTTACCAGACTGAGATCCACACCCAACTCTCGTGCGAACTTGCGCACGGAGGGAGAAGCATGTGCCATCCCCGCAGTCGAGACAGGCATCTCTAACTTACCAGCAGCAGGGGCAGCAGTCTGCGGAGTTGCTATCACTGGCGTGCTCGCGACAGGCGCGGGAGCTGAGACAGCCGCAGGCGCTGCGGTTGCAGGTGCGGGTGCGGGTGCAGGTGCAGCCACTGCAGGGGCTGCTGCGGGAGCAGGCGCTGATGCAGCAGCAGAAGCCTCCACGTGCAACATCACACTGCCTTGCTTGACCTTGTCGCCAACCTTTACCTCAATCGACTTGACTACACCACCGATCGACGTAGGAATCTCCATTGAGGCCTTGTCCGACTCGACAGTAATCAGACTTTGTTCGGCTTTGACTGTATCGCCAACTTTGACAAGAATCTCGATCACTTCAACGGTGTCGAAATCCCCAATATCTGGAACTTGAACGGCTGTAACATTGCTCATCGCGGGTCTCTTTATCAAGCGTATTGAGGATTGGCTTTGTTTGGATCAATGCCATATTTTTTGATGGCAGCAGCAACTTGGCTCACAGGAACGGTGCCCTCATCCGCCAAGGCGCGCAAAGTCGCCAGCACAACAAAGTGACGATCCACTTCAAAGTGCTCTCGCAACTTGGCTCGGAAATCTGAGCGGCCGAAACCATCTGTCCCCAATACCTTGTAGTCGCGACCACGCGGCATGAAAGGACGAACCTGGTCGGCAAACAGTTTCATATAGTCCGTCGACGCAATGATAGGGCCCTCGGTCTTTTCAAGCAGACTTGATACAAAAGGTACTTTTGATTTGCCTGTGGGATGGAGCATATTGTGTCGCTCACAGTCCAAACCATCGCGACGCAACTCTGTAAAGCTGGTGACGCTCCAGATATCTGCAGAAACGCCCCAATCTTTCTCTAGTAACTCCGCCGCAGCCATCACCTCACGCAAAATCGTGCCCGAACCCAACAACTGGGCGCGAAGCTTATTTTTGCCACCTTTCTTGAGGCGATACATCCCGCGAATAATGCCATCCTCGTCGCCCTTGTTCAGGCCAGGCTGAGCATAGTTCTCGTTCATGACTGTCAGGTAAAAGAACACGTTTTCCTGATCTTCGACCATGCGCTTTAAACCATGCTGAATGATGACAGCGAGCTCGTGCGCAAACGTAGGGTCGTAAGAGACGCAATTGGGAATTGTCGAAGAGAAAATATGGCTGTGGCCGTCTTCGTGCTGAAGGCCCTCGCCGTTGAGCGTCGTGCGACCTGCAGTACCGCCGAGCAAAAAGCCTCTCGCCTGAATGTCACCCGCAGCCCAAGCCAAATCGCCCACGCGCTGAAAGCCGAACATTGAGTAATAAATATAGAACGGGATCATGATGCGGTTATTCGTCGAGTATGACGTTGCCGCAGCAATCCAAGAACTAAAAGCACCCGCCTCGTTGATCCCCTCTTGGAGAAGCTGACCGTCAGAAGATTCGCGGTAATACATGACCTGATCTTTGTCGACAGGTACATATTTTTGACCTTCAGGCGCGTAAATACCAATCTGCCGGAATAAGCCTTCCATACCAAAGGTACGTGACTCATCGGCCAAGATCGGTACAACACGAGGTCCGAGATCCTTGTCTCGCAGCACTTGATTCAGAATACGTACAAAAGCTTGTGTCGTAGAGATCTCACGACCTTCTGCAGTCGGGTCCAAAACGGGACGTAGCACTTCAAGCGCAGGCGCTTTGAGATGCTCATCTGCACGTGTTCGACGCTTGGGCAAGTAACCGCCTAGCGCTTTGCGACGATCGTGCAAGTACATCATTTCGGGTGAATCTTCGGCTGGCTTGAAATAGGGAACTTCTGCAATCTGGCTATCAGGGATGGGGATGTTGTAGCGATCACGGAACTCGCGGATGGTGTCCGTATCGAGTTTCTTTTGCTGATGTGAAGGATTTTTTGCCTGAACGCCGTGTCCTACGCCATAACCTTTAATCGTTTTGGCCAAGATCACTGTTGGCTGTCCAGTATGTTGGGTCGCAGCGGAAAACGCCGCGTACACTTTATGAGGATCATGGCCGCCACGATTCAAGCGCCATACATCTTCGTCGCTCATGCGCGACACCATTTCCAACAGCTTGGGATGTTTACCAAAGAAGTGTTCGCGAACAAATTTTCCGTCATTGGCTTTGTAGGCCTGATATTCGCCATCAACGGTTTCTTCCATGATTTTGCGAAGAATGCCCTCTTTGTCGCTTGCTAGCAGAGGGTCCCAATAGCCGCCCCAAATCATCTTGATAACATTCCATCCACTACCGCGGAAATCCCCCTCAAGCTCTTGAATAATCTTGCCATTGCCGCGCACAGGTCCATCCAGACGCTGCAAGTTGCAATTGATCACAAAAATCAAGTTATCGAGTTTTTCACGCGCAGCTAAGCTGATTGCACCCAGGGACTCGGGCTCATCCATTTCACCATCACCGCAAAATACCCAAACCTTACGCTGACTCGTATCTGCGATACCACGTGCATGCAGATACTTGAGAAAACGTGCCTGATAAATCGCCATCAATGGTCCCAGACCCATCGATACCGTCGGAAACTGCCAGAACTCAGGCATCAACTTAGGATGGGGATAAGACGACAAACCTTTTCCACCCACTTCTTGACGGAAATGATCCAACTGATCTTCAGTCAGGCGACCTTCCAAATAAGCACGACCATAAACACCCGGCGAAGAGTGGCCTTGGAAGTACACCAAATCACCACCACGTTCAGGTGTGTCGGCATGCCAAAAATGATTTTGACCGCAGCCGATCATTGTTGCCAGCGAAGCAAATGAAGCAATATGTCCACCGAGATCTCCACCGTCTGGTGGGCTGTGCTTGTTGGCTTTAACGACCATCGCCATCGCATTCCAGCGAATGATGCTGCGAATCCGAGCTTCGAGTTCAAGGTTACCTGGCTGCGTAGGCTCAAGCCCTACAGGAATGGTGTTGAGGTAAGCCGTATTGGGAGAAAATGGAATGTGCACACCGGAGCGGCGAGCCAAATCTGTCAAGCGCTCTAACAAATAGTGAGCGCGTTCAGGACCTTCGCGGTCTAACACGGCTTCCAAGGCATCCAGCCACTCTTGGGTTTCCAGCGAATCGACGTCTTGAGCGGCATTAATTCCGGCAGCTTGTGGTGCCATGTGAATCTCCTGGTGCGTAGGTTCTTGTGTATGAGAGCCTAACTGTTTTTTGGGTATTTGCCGCATTCTATGTACATCTATTAGTCACGGCAACTAAAATTTCACAAGGCGGGACGTATTTTCATATCGTGAAACGAACATAGCGGTTTTGATGGCATAACCTGACTAAAATGCATCATCTGTCAATTTGCATGAAATATGTCCACTCCTCCAAAGTCAGTGATCGCCAAGCCGTTTATAGACCAGGCACGCCTTCGAAGGCGTCGCTGGTACTGGCTCACGCCGATGCTGATCCTGATTCTGTATGCGTGCGTGATGAGTGCGTTCTTTTGGTTACAGCGCATTCAAGATGGCAGCGTGATGTTCATCACGATCGATCAGGAAATGCGGCAACACCGCTTGATCTGGGTGGTGATTGCACTTTCTGTGGTGATCGTGATCGCCCTGCTCATCTTGTGGCGTTACACACGGTATCGTTCCGAAGCAGAAGCCGCCCTCATCGCTGAGACGGGCTTCAGGCGGGCCATGGAAAACTCCATGTCTACAGGCATGCGGGTGCTCGATCTCGAAGGCCGCATCGCCTACGTGAATCCCGCCTTCTGCCGAATGATCGGCTGGAATGAAGCGGATCTGATTGGGAGAATGCCTCCCTTTCCTTATTGGGTTTCCGGCATGCATGACACGCACATGCAAACACTGGAAAGCGTTCTGAGTGGCAAGGCGCCGAGCAGCGGCCTAGAACTCGAAGCGCAACGCCGTGACGGCTCGCGTTTCAACGCACGCATGTATGTATCACCGTTATTAGACCCTCAAGGCAATCAAATCGGATGGATGACCTCCATGACCGATATCACAGAGCCTAAGCGAATTAGAGAGGCACTGACCGCCGCACACGAGCGCTTCATGACGGTGCTCGAAGGTCTTGACGATGCGATCTCTGTGACCGCTGACACTAACGACGGCCTTGAATTATTGTTTGCTAATCGGACCTACCGCCGACTCTTCGGTGCGCAGACGAATGGGCACGATGAGTTACTAGCGGGTCGACGCGGTCGTTACACGGACGAATCCGTTGAGATTTTTTCAGCCTCTGTCCAAAGATGGTTCGAAGTGCAGCATCGCATGTTGGCGTGGACCGATGGGCGTCGCGTCAGACTACAGGTGGCACGCGATATTACTGAACGCCGTCAGCACGAAGAAACCTCAAGAATCCAGCAAGAAAAAATTCAGCTCACGAGCCGTCTGACAACAATGGGAGAAATGGCCTCCTCGCTCGCGCATGAGCTCAACCAACCGCTGACCGCAATTGCCAATTACAGTATGGGTGCTGTGGCAATGGTCAAGTCGGGTAATCCAAACATGGACACTCTGTTACCTGCGCTTGAAAAAGCTGCGGCCCAGGCCCAGCGTGCTGGAAAAATCATCAGCCGGATCCGAGACTTTGTAAAACGGAGCGAACCACGCCGCCAAGCCATTCAGATTCAAACCGTTGTCGACAACGCCATCAGCCTCGCGGAAATCCACTCTCGCAAGCGTCAAGTCGCGATTAGTCAGGATGTGCCTGAAAATCTGCCCGATGTCTTCGCAGACCCTATCTTGATCGAACAAGTGTTATTAAACTTGCTAAAAAATGGCCTGGAGTCCATGGAGCATAGCGCGGTCGAAACACTGGTCGTGGCGGTCACGCTGCATGATCAGCAAATCGAAGTCGCAGTCACGGATCGTGGTCACGGCCTTTCGGACCCCGAGCGCCTGTTCGAGCCCTTTTTCAGCACCAAATCCGAGGGTCTCGGAATGGGTCTGAATATTTGCCGCACTATTATTGAGTCTCATCATGGCCGCCTTTGGGCGGTCAGCAATCCCGAAGTCGGAACAACATTTCGCTTTACACTACCTTGCGCTTCAAGCCTTGAGGCGCAACAGCACCTTCAGTCCGAGGAGTTACACACATGAACACACCCCAAACTGCGAGCACCGTCTATATCGTTGATGATGACGAGGCTGTCAGGGACTCCTTACGTTGGCTGCTCGAAGCCAATAACTATCGCGTTCGTACATTTCCGAGCGGAGAAAGTTTTCTGGCTGAGTATGACGACAAGCGTCTTGGTGTGCTGATTGTGGATGTAAGGATGCCAGGCATGAGCGGTCTTGAGCTCCAAGAACAACTCATCGCGCGCAAATCAACTATGCCAATCGTGTTTATTACTGGCCACGGCGATGTTCCAATGGCAGTCTCCACGATCAAAAAAGGTGCGATTGATTTTCTAGAAAAGCCCTTTGATGAAACGGATTTACGCGAAATCGTCAGTCGTATGTTTGAACAAGCCAACGAGAGACTTTCTCAGGCACAAGCGCAAAAAGCGCATGATGCGATGCTCGCTCGGCTGACGGCCCGTGAGCAACAAGTACTCGAACGCATTGTGGCGGGTCGACTCAACAAACAAATCGCTGACGATCTCGGTATCAGCATTAAAACTGTTGAGGCGCATCGTGCAAATATTATGGAGAAACTTCAGGTCACAACTGTTGCAGACTTAATGAAAGTTGCATTAGCCAAACCTGAGATTTCGGCATGACGGCACGTGTCATTGACGGCGTCAAACTCGCCGCAACGATTCGCGAAAACGTAGCCGATCGAACAGCTGCACTAGCCACGGTTGGCATCAAACCTGGCTTGGCCGTGATTTTGGTGGGCAGTGATTCTGCCTCCCAAGTGTACGTGCGCAATAAAGTCGCCGCGTGTGAAAAAGCAGGCTTTCACTCCGTGTTGGAGCAGTATGGCGCTGACATGACCCAAGAAGCCTTGCTGTCGCGCATCAGAGCGTTAAATACGGACCCAACTATCCATGGCATTTTGGTTCAATTACCCCTACCCGCACACATCGATGCACACCTGGTTATTGAGACGATTGCGGCTCAAAAGGATGTAGATGGGTTTCATGTAAGCAATGCCGGATTACTCATGACAGGTAAGCCTTTGTTTAGACCCTGCACGCCTTACGGCGTGATGAAAATGCTAGAGGCTGAACACGTCACGCTCAGAGGTGCTATCGCCGTGATCATTGGGGCGAGCAATATCGTTGGCAAACCCATGGCAATGCTCCTGCAAACCGCGGGGGCCACCGTTACGATCTGTAATTCAAAGACGAAAGATCTTGGTTGGCACACCCGGCATGCGGATATTCTGGTGGTTGCTACAGGCAAGCCTAAAATGATTGATGCAAGTATGGTCAAACCAGGGGCGATTGTGATCGACGTGGGCATTAACCGCGGTGCGGATGGAAAGCTTTGCGGAGATGTCGACTTTGACAGCGTCAAAACGGTTGCAGGCGCTCTTACTCCCGTACCTGGTGGTGTGGGTCCGATGACCATTGCCATGTTGCTCGTCAATACGCTCGAAGCCGCTGAACGCACTCAATAATCGTAGTCAACAACACTAGGCTAAACAAATGAACCCTCTTTTGGTGCCGATGGATACATTGGTCGACTATGCGTCGATCACTCCTAGTCACGTCAGTGATGCGATTGAGCAGCTTCTTGCAAAAGCACGTGCTGCCATCACCATTGCTGCGGATCCTAAGCTGGCACCGACATGGGACGAAATCGTCACCCCCCTTGACGATGCATCTGAGCCACTGTGGCGTGCGTGGTCAATTGCGGGACATCTCAACGCCGTCGTCAACACTCCAGAGTTGCGGGACGTCTACAACCAGATGCTGGGTCCCATCAGCGAGTTTTCAACTTGGGTGGGGTTACACGAAGGGCTTTATCAACAATATCAACGCTTACGGCATGCGCCAGACTTTGAACAGTTGTCTCCCGCAAGACGTCGAGTGATTGAACTTGCCCTTCGTGACTTTAAACTCAGTGGCGTCGAGCTCCAGGGCGAAGCCAGAACGCGCTATGCCACGAACTCAGATCGACAATCACAGGTTTCACAGAAATTTTCTGAAAATGTGCTCGATGCGACAGACCGATGGTCTTTAGTGATTGAAGACGTCAAGCGTTTAGACGGTATTCCCGAAGATACGCTGGCCTCACTCAAAGACGCTTCGGCAGAGCGTTGGACGCTTAATCTCAAAATGCCCTGCTACTTGCCTGTCATTCAGTATGCCCATGATCGTGAACTGCGCCGCACCATTTATCATGCGTACGCGACGCGCGCCTCAGACCAGGGCGACATCAGCCTCGACAATTCGCCTCTTATTGAGGAAGCCTTGTCCTTGCGCGCCGAAGAATCTCAGTTACTTGGCTTTCAGCACTTTGCGGATCTTCGTCTGCAAACGAGAATGGCCGATAGTGCCGAAGAAGTCATGGATTTTTTGCGTCAATTAGCCAAACGCGCAAAACCTTTTGCAGAGCGTGATTTAACCGAACTCAAAGATTTTGCAAAAACTGAACTTGGGCTCACGGATCTACAACCTTGGGATATCCCCTACGCTTCAGAACGTTTGCGTGAAATGCGTTACGCGTATTCAGAAGATGAAGTGAAACAATACTTTACTGAACCACGCGTGCTGAGTGGCTTGTTTGAAGTCATCGAGACCTTATTTGACGTGAGGTTGACGCCTTATACGCTGAGCGGCTGGCATGAGGATGTGCGTGCTGCAGCAGTACAAAATCAGTCTGGTGAAGTGCTTGGCTATTTGATTCTGGATCTGTACGCGCGCCCCGGTAAGCAAGGTGGTGCGTGGGTCGACAGTGAACGCAGCCGTCGCAAACGTTTATCGACCGTACAAACACCCGTGATTTATCTGACCTGTAATTTTGCGCGTCCCCAAGGAGATCGCCCTGCGTTGCTGACGCATGACGATGTGATCACGCTGTTCCACGAAAGTGGCCACGCCTTGCACGCACTCCTGTCCGAAGTCGATGAGCCAGGCGTCTCTGCCTTTGCTGCGGTCGAATGGGATGCCATTGAACTTCCCTCGCAATTTATGGAAAACTTTTGCTGGGAATGGCAGGTGTTGCAACGTTTGACCGCGCACATCGACACGCACGTGCCCTTACCCAAAGATCTTTATGATCGTATGAAAGCCGCACGCAATTTCCAGAGCGGCATGCAGACCGTCAGACAGATTGAGTTTTCTCTATTTGATATTCAACTGCACAACCGCAGTCAAGGGCTTTCGATTGCTGAAGTTCTCACACAGCTTGATCAAGTCCGTGAAGAAGTCGCCGTCGTGCGTCCTCCTAGCTGGCACCGCTTTCCTCACAGCTTTTCTCACTTGTTCGCGGGCGGGTACGGCGCAGGCTATTACAGCTACAAATGGGCCGAAGTATTATCCGCCGATGCCTTCGAAGCATTTGAAGAGGCCGCCGCGCGGAGTGCAACCTCTGCACACCAAGCCACCGAGACACTGGGTACGCTTGATGCGGACACTGGAATGAAATTTCGTCGTGAAGTACTCGCCGTTGGAGGCACTCGACCCGCAGCGGAATCTTTTAATGCCTTTAGAGGGCGGCCGCCTCAGATGGATGCGTTGCTAAGACATAGCGGCATGCAAGATGAAGCCCTGTCGATTCGAAACTAAAGGCTCATGCATCATGTTTTGTAAGTTGCATTTATCTTTTCGAACCGTTCTACAACGCGCCCTCACGGGTGCGATGGCTCTATGCCTTGTTTTTTTGACAGCATGCTCTGATCCAACGCAAAAATGGTCGCTTTACGATGTATCGGGCCACTTGCCAGACCTCAAGTTCTCCTTGCTTGGCGAGGGTAACAAAGTCATTACGCAAGCAGACTTGAAAGATAAAACGGTATTGATGTTTTTTGGCTATGCAAGCTGTCCAGACGTCTGCCCCACGACGATGGCACAACTGACCGAGGTACTAGAAAAGCTTGGGGATCAGGCCAAGGATGTACGCATTATTTTTGTCAGTGTTGATCCACACCGTGACACGCCCGACATGCTGCAGGCCTATGTTAATGCTTTCAATAAAAATGCGATCGGCTTAACGGGTAGCGAAAAACAAGTGGCGGATCTCGCACGGCGTTACAGAGTCGCTTACCAAATTGAAAAGCCCAAGCCTGGTGACGATGCAAAAATCTACGACGTCACACATAGCCGCGGTGTATTTATTTTTGACAAAAACGGTCGAGCGAGATTGCTCGCGCCCGACACAGAAAAAGTTGACGTCGTGACACAGGACTTGCGTCAGCTCCTTGGACTCACCACATTCGTCAAAGACTGACGCACTGGGGTATATCCAGCCTCTTTGATCGCGTTCTCAACTAACTTGTTGTCATGCTGACCTGATACGGTTACGGTGTGCGCGGCCACATCACACAAAACGCTCGCTTCGGGCGCGACACTGTGTACACTGGTCGTAATGGACTTTACACAGTGATTGCATGTCATATCTTTCACTTGGAATGAGGTCATGATGAAATTCCTTAACTTAGAAATGAGACAAAATTGCTTGGCAAGCCGACCATGGTAGAGCAATCACCGCGCAAGACATCGGACAGTCACGTCGAGCTCGCGATCAAAGGGATGACTTGCGCATCCTGTGTACTACGGGTTGAGAAAGTACTCAAAGGGGTGCCTGGCGTAGCGCAAGCCAGTGTCAATCTGGCCACACACCGCGCATCCCTCAGTTTTACACCATCTGTCGATGATCCACACTCAATAATTGATGCGCTCGTCATCGCGTCTGAAAAAGCCGGTTACGAAGCCTCCTACCTTGATGGTGCGCAATCCACTGAAGATGGCCTCGCCGCTGAGCAAACGCAAGAAGCGAACGGACTCAATCG
Organism: Burkholderiaceae bacterium; assembly: GCA_023653055.1. Taxonomy (GTDB): domain Bacteria; phylum Pseudomonadota; class Gammaproteobacteria; order Burkholderiales; family Burkholderiaceae_B; genus Zwartia. The sequence continues at coordinate 12,836 of JAMNXR010000015.1, forward strand.
CTCGTTTATCGCTGCGTTGATTCTAACTGTTCCGGTCTTTATCCTAGAGATGGGTGGACATATTTTCCCTGCCATTCATCAATTCATCCACGCATCCATTGGTATGCAGAAAAGTTGGTGGTTACAAGCGTTACTCACCACGCTGATTCTGGTGGGTCCAGGTAGAACTTTTTTTATTAAAGGCTTTCCAGCCCTTTGGCGGCTTGGACCCGACATGAACTCTTTGGTCGCGCTCGGGGCCTCCAGTGCATGGCTCTATTCCATGGTGACCACGTTTCTTCCAGAGTGGCTACCAGAAGGTGCCCGCCACGTTTACTTTGAAGCCGCTGCGGTCATTGTCACGCTTATCTTGCTTGGACGCGTACTTGAAATGCGCGCACGCGGGAAAACGGGATCTGCCATTAAACACCTAGTGGGTCTGCAGCCCAGACAAGCGCGTGTAATGGAAAATGGCATTGCAACCGACGTCAATATTGACTTGGTGAAGCCTGGAGATTTGATTTTGGTCAGGCCCGGAGAAAAGGTGGCGACCGATGGTGTGGTAACCGAGGGACAGCCTTATCTGGATGAATCAATGATTACGGGCGAGCCGATTCCAGTGACAAAACACACAGGCGATCGCGTCTCAGCAGGCACGCTCAACACCACGACAAGCTTTTCGTATCGCACGACGCATACAGGCGCAGAAACCGTCTTGGCCCGCATTATCCGCATGGTCGAAAATGCCCAGGGTGCGAAGCTGCCTATACAAGCCGTAGTGGACCGAGTCACGGCAAGGTTTGTGCCCGTCATTATGCTGTGCGCGCTATTAACGTTTTTTATTTGGCTCGCATTCGGCCCCTCCCCGAGTTTGAGCTATGCGCTTGTCAACGCTGTCGCCGTACTCATCATTGCGTGCCCATGTGCCATGGGTCTTGCTACGCCGACATCCATCATGGTGGGCACCGGCCGCGCTGCAGAGCTGGGCGTGCTGTTTCGTCAGGGCGACGCCTTGCAGCGGCTGCGGGATGTCACCGTCATTGCTTTTGACAAAACTGGAACGCTTACACAAGGCAAACCGACCCTCACGGATCTGGTCGTGATCGATCCACATCATGATCGCGCGACCGTGTTGAGTTGGACGGCTGCGATGCAGCTGCACTCCGAGCACCCTATTGCGCAAGCCATCGTTGCCGCGGCGACTGCCGAAAAACTCGCATTACCCGCCGCACACCACTTTATCGCCACAAGTGGTGCAGGCGTGCGCGCAACCGTTGCCAATAAAGCACTGGCTTCTGGTGCTCAACATTTCATGCTTTCACTAGGAGTTGGCACTGAAGCGTATAAGGAATTGACCGAGAAATGGGCATCTCAGGGCAAGACCCCGATTTACCTCGCAGTTGATGGGCAACTCACCGCCATGATGGCTGTTTCCGATCCCATCAAACCGAGTGCGGCACTCGCCATCACCGCCCTAAAAAAACTCGGAATCCGAACGGTGATGATCACCGGAGACCACCCTGGTACCGCGCAAGCCGTCGCAGATCAGCTTGGCATCGACGAGATCCATGCACAAGTATTGCCTGAGGGTAAAGTCGATCAGTTATTAACACTTCAGGCACAAAAACATGTGGTTGCTTTTGTCGGCGATGGTATCAATGATGCACCCGCGCTCGCGACTGCTGATGTGGGAATTGCAATTGGGACAGGGACCGATGTCGCGATTGAAGCGGCATCGGTTGTCCTGATGTCTGACAATCTGATGGGCGTAGCGACTGCGGTCAAACTCTCTCGCAGCACGCTCAAAAATATTCATCAGAATTTATTCTGGGCCTTTGCCTATAACGTTGCACTCGTCCCTGTCGCAGCAGGCGTACTCTACCCGAGCGCGGGCATCCTGCTTTCACCCGTGTTTGCCGCAGGGGCGATGGCTTGCTCGAGCGTATTTGTGGTGATGAACGCCCTAAGACTTAAACGCGTTCAAGCCGCAAACTAAGGCCGCTTTCTTTAGGGCTGCCAGGTTGTCGTCATGGTCGCGGGATCAGGACGCTGCGCAGGCGGCAGCTTGACACTCGGTGTGCCCACTGCCAAGAAACCCACAAAGCGATAGTCAAGCGTATCGAGTCCCAGTGCCTCAGGCACTTCATCGGTGTAAGTCCCTAAACCTGTACTCCAGTAGGTTGAGAAACCCATCATGTGTGCGGCATTCTGAATATTCATCACCGCAGCACCCATTGATAGCGTTTGCTCGATCTCGGGCACCTTTTCATTGTCATGCGAAATTTTGTAAGCCAGTCCGATCAAAAGCGGGACTGAAGAAAGCCATTTACGTGTGCTCTGCTCTTTTTGCTCCGTCACCTCACGCCCAGAACGCCGCGTGGCGCCAATCGCCAAGTCCGTCAGGGCTGCGATATTTGGCTGCTCAATCAAAACAAAACGCCAAGCTCGCAAGGCAGAATGGTCTGGCGCACAAACAGCGGCTGCAAGCAATTGTTGTAACTGCTCTGTGTTTGGACCCGGTGCTTGCACGAGTTTTTGTGAACGACGCGTTGTAAGAAACTGGACAGAAGCGGAGGTCATCTTTTTTCGCTTATAGATGGGCTAGGAAATAAAAAATTGAACAAGAAAAAACCCTGCATCACTCGCGCGATACAGGGCTTAGTGACACGCGTCTGAGTGATCAGACGCTGTCAGTGCAGAATTACAGCACTTGAATGTTGGTCGCGCTTGGGCCTTTAGCGCCCTGACCAATTTCAAAGCTGACTTTCTGATTTTCTTCGAGGGTCTTGTAACCACTCGAACGAATTTCTGAATAGTGAGCGAACAAATCTTTGCCGCCGCCGTCAGGCATAATAAAACCATAACCTTTTTCGGCGTTGAACCACTTCACGACACCAGTTGCCATTTCGAACTTCCTTGATAAATATAAAAATCGGGCAAAAACGCCCAGCGTGCTAGATGATCAAGGAAGGGATAGACACCACTGCTTACCATTAAGGGCGACAGCCTAGGTACAAAAACCGCGTCGCTTGAGAATCTTGCCTTTTGAGTGTACGTGCGAAAATCATCATAGTCAAACGTTTAATCACAGCAAACTATCAAATCATGTAATTAATCGATTTTCCCTGTCAAATTGTATGAAAAGCAACAAATAAAGTGACTTATAGATTCTTTTATAAAAAAATCAAAAAAAAACACTAGCTAGAAGACCCTAAACTTTAGATATTCACTAAAGAATGAGGTCTTGACCATGAAAGTAATCGTTTTAGGCGCCGGAGTCATCGGTACCACCACTGCCTATTACCTTGCCAAAGCAGGCGCGGACGTCACTGTGGTCGACCGACAACTCAGCGCAGCAAACGAAACAAGCTTTGCAAATGCAGGGCAGGTCTCCCCCGGGTACTCCTCGCCTTGGGCGGCTCCGGGCGTGCCTCTTAAAGCGCTGAAATGGATGTTTGAAGAACATGCCCCTCTTGCGATCCGACTCGATGGCAGTCTGTGGCAACTAAAGTGGATGGCGAGCATGTTGCGGCAATGTACCGCGGCGCGCTATGTCATCAACAAAGAACGCATGATGCGGGTGGCAGAGTACAGCCGTCATTGCCTGGACGCGCTGCGTGCCGATACAGGCATTCAATACGAACAGCGTACGTCAGGGACTTTGCAGTTATTTCGTACCCAAGAGCAATTTGATGCGGCCAGTCGTGATATCAAGGTTTTAAAAGATTGCGGTGTTCCTTATGAATTACTTCACCAGCACGAACTAACCGCTGTAGAGCCCGGCTTAAGAAACGCAACGAATCTTTTGGTGGGCGGCTTAAGACTCCCCAATGATGAAACCGGAGACTGCAATCTTTTTACGACCCGTCTAGCGGCGCTGGCGCAATCGCTCGGCGTTAAATTCCTTTACGGTAAAGACATCCATCAACTGATCCATGAAGGCGATTCCATTAAAGGCGTCAGAGTCGGCCAGGAAACACTGGTCGCGGATCGGTATGTAGTCGCACTGGGCAGCTACTCGAGAGATTTGCTTGGGCCTTTAAATATCGATCTGCCCGTTTATCCGGTCAAGGGCTACTCCCTCACCGTCCCTCTTGTGGACGAAAGCCTTGCCCCTCAGTCCACCGTGCTGGACGAAAGCTACAAAGTCGCTGTGACACGCTTTGATCAGCGTATTCGTGTGGGCGGCATGGCAGAACTCAGTGGCTTTGACCTTAGGCTCGACCCAAAGCGTCGTGCCACGCTCGAAAAAGTCGTGACAGATCTGTTTCCGGGCGGAGATGTCAAAAAGGCCTCTTTCTGGACCGGCTTGCGCCCCATGACCCCCGACAGCACTCCTATTATTGGTGCAAGTCCTTTGCGCAATCTCTTTATCAACACCGGACACGGTACCCTGGGTTGGACGATGGCCTGTGGATCGGGAAAGCTCATTGCGGATATCTTGACGGGAAAGAGCCCCGAAATAAGCACCGAAGGTCTTGCGGTCAATCGCTATCATGCAGCACACTCTGGTTTTGCTGCGCGCGCTATCGCACTACCTGCCTAGGAGCCGCACACCCTCGACTGAAACTGCGACGAACGAATGACACGACCTACGCGAGCACTCATTGACCTGGCGGCGCTCCGCCAAAACTATCTCATCGCACGACATATTCACCAAGGCCGTGCATTAGCGGTTGTCAAGGCCAATGCTTATGGGCATGGCGCTATTCAGTGCGCACAAGCACTCTCAGGTACGGCGGACGGTTTTGCCGTCGCGCTGATGTCTGAGGCGCTTGAACTCAGGCAGGCGGGCATCACGCTCCCTATTCTCGTGCTTGAAGGCTGCTTTGATGTCCAAGAACTCGAAGACGCCTGCATCAACCACATTTGGGTGGCGGTGCACCAAGCCTCTCAAATCAACATGCTTGCTGACTGCAACCTCCCGCCGGCGAGCTTACACGTTTGGCTTAAGGTTGACTCGGGTATGCATCGTGCGGGCTTTGCGCTGAGCGCAGTATCCGAGGCTCACGCTCGACTCGCGGCATGTCCTGCCGTCGCCTCGATCACGCTCATGTCACATTTTGCCCGCGCCGACGAACCCACCGAGTCCGCAACGGATCAGCAAATTAAAGCCTTTGAGCACGCAACCCAACACTTGCCGGGTGCACGCAGCTTGAGCAACTCGGCCGGGGTGCTGGCATGGCCAAGTGCCAACAAGGACTGGGCACGACCCGGCATTCTTTTATATGGTGCCAACCCGCTACCTGCCTCGTATATTGAACAGCACCCACACCATACACTCCTGCCCGTCATGTGCCTGGAAAGTAAAGTCTTTGCCGTCAAAACTCTCCAACCAGGTGAGGCGCTTGGCTACGGTGGCACATTTATCGCCGAACACCCAACACGGGTCGGACTCGTTGCGATCGGCTATGCAGATGGATATCCCCGAAGCGCCCCCACTGGTACGCCAGTGGCCATCGATGGACAGCCATCTAGGGTGGTCGGGCGTGTATCGATGGACATGCTCAACGTCGACCTGACCGCACTGCCCGAGGCGGGAATCGGCAGTCGGGTCGAACTTTGGGGGCGTCAAATTGACATCAATACCGTCGCACAGCGCGCCAATACGATCGCCTATGAGCTTCTATGTAACGTAAAACGCGTTCAGCGTGTCTATATAGGTAAATAGCAGTTTAGAATCAGGCACATCGGCCATACGCCATTTGAAACTGCGCCATGCAACTTGCCACCTGGAACGTCAACTCTCTCAAGGTTCGCCTGCCCCAAGTACTCGACTGGTTATCCGTCAATCCAGTCGATGCACTCTGCTTGCAGGAACTCAAACTCGATCACGACAAGTTTCCTCTCGAAGCTTTTACCGAGATTGGTTATCACGCTGCGTGGACCGGGCAAAAAACCTACAACGGCGTAGCCGTCATTTCTCGCCAGCCAGGCGAACATATTGTGCGCAATATCCCTGGCTTTGAGGATCCCCAGCAACGCATCGTTGCCGTCTCCCTTCCCTTTGGAGATCGGTCGATACGCGTTATTTGTGCTTACTGTCCAAATGGCCAGGCTGTGGATAGCGAAAAATATGTTTATAAACTCTCGTGGTTTAAAGCACTGGAGCAATGGCTTGCACAAGAAAAAGCCGCGCACGATTACATCACCATTCTCGGCGATTACAACATCGCACCAGCGGATGAAGATGTGCATGATCCGGCCAAATGGGTAGGACAAATTTTAGTCTCTCCTCCTGAGCGTGCGGCACTCACCTCCCTGCTCAGTCTGGATTTTCACGATGCATTTAGACTGTTTGAGCAACCACCAAAATCCTTTAGTTGGTGGGACTACAGAATGAATGGCTTTAAGCGCAACGCGGGCATGCGTATCGATCATGTGTTGCTCTCTGGCTCGCTGGTGCCGTATTGCACAGCTTGCGTGATCGACAAAGGGCCGCGCGCGCTCGAGCAACCCTCTGATCATGCGCCCGTGATCGCCACGCTTAAACTCTAATGACCTGATTGCAACGCCCATCCTATGCAAACTCCCCTCCCCTTAGCCCTAGATCACACGGTCATTAACGTCCACTTTGAACTGGATCGTGCCCAGGCGATTTTCGAGTCGCTGGGTTTCTCACTCACGCCACGTGGACGTCACTCCTTAGGCTCAATCAATCACTTGATCGTGCTTGCGGATGATTATGTCGAAATTGTCGGGTTACCAACTGATACCGATGTGTTGAGGCAAGAGGTTTTGGACAGTCCTGTCGGCATCGATGGGCTGGTGTTTCAAACGACCAATGCAGACCAGACCTACCAAGCCCTCACGCAAGCCAAGCGTGCCATCCAACCCGTGCAGGCCTTTTCGCGCCCGGTTGAACTAGATGGTGCGAGCTTTGCCGCGCGCTTTCGCACCACACGGTTTGAGTCGGGTACGTTCCCAGCAGGTAGGGTCTATTTTTGCCAGCACCTGACACCCGAGCTCGTGTGGCGCAAAGAGTGGCAGTCTCATACCAACAAAGTTGTTCGTACCGCCGCATTTTTGATCGTCTCCCAAGATCCAACGACTGAAGCTAAAAAATATCTTGAAGCGTCGGGCGGGACACTAAATAAAGGCGCCCATGGCGAATGGCGTATCCAAGCTAAAAAATATTCACTGGTATTGGTCTCACCCGCCCAATATCTGGAATGCTACGGACCGCTTATGAACGCGCACAGAACAAGAAAAAGTTTTTTTGGTGCGATTGCGCTGCAAACAACGGACCTCAAGGCCGTCAAAGAACGCCTCGCGCTCACCCAGCAACGATTTCCCGAAGTCGTGTGGCGTGAACAACCAGACCGAATTTCTGTTGCCATACCTGACTTCAACACGCTCATAGATTTTGTTCAATAATCACATCAACGACCCGCCAACTTCATTTGGGAAAATAAAAAAATGTTAACAATCTGGGGACGCATTACCTCTATCAACGTGCGTAAGGCAGTTTGGACCGCGCAAGAGCTTGGCCTAGCGTTTAAGCGCATTGATGCCGGTGGTGCCTTTGGGGTCAACAAAACGCCCGAATATATCGCCATGAACCCAAACTCTGTCGTGCCAACGCTTGTTGAGGGCGACTTTAGCTTGTGGGAGTCAAATGTGATTGTGCGCTACCTCTGCGCCAAGCACTCATTTGGACACTTATATCCTAGCGATCTACAAGCACGTTTTAATGCTGAGCGGTGGATGGATTGGCAACAAACCACCTTTAGCCCCTCCGGTCGCGATGCGTTTTGGCAACTCATCCGTATCCCAGAGCCTGACCGTGATATGAAAAAAGTAGAAGCCTCCATCGCCGGGACTGAAATCTTGCTTGACAGATTTGAGGCGCATTTGAGCACCACCGAATATGTAGCCGGCAAAACACTCACCATGGCAGATATTCCAATGGCGTGCGAAATTCACCGTTGGTTTGGACTCAATCTGCCATCAAAATCGAGGCCGCACATTGAGGCGTGGTATGCCAAGATGCTCGCACGTCCGGGTTCCAAAAATGTCTTTACGCTGCCGCTTTCCTAAAGCTGGCTTATCCGCGTTATCTTAGGCATACTGGTGAAAATAAGAAAATCACTCAGCATGGGTCGGGTGCGAGATCAAGATACTCATTGCTGAACACATCAATCATGGAGCAGACAATGTCAATCATTCATTTTTCCGCACGAACGATCACTCTTTTACTCACCGCATTAATCGCCGCCCCATCGTTTGCACAAACGTATCCTAGCCGAGACATTACGTTTATCGTCCCTTACAACCCAGGTGGCTCGACGGACCCCCTTTCAAGACAATTCTCGACTCAACTGGCCAAAGAGCTCAACGCAACCGTCAACGTGGAAAACAAGCCTGGCGGCTCTGCAACGATTGGTGTTGGGCAAGTGATTCGTGCCAAACCTGACGGTTACACGATTGGCCTGAGTTCTAACAGCTCTTTGGCGTATCAACCGCTCGTCAACAAAGCGCTGGCGTGGAAAAGTCCAGCCGATTATCAATCAATCGTCTCCCTTGTTGATATCCCCGCCATCATCACGGTCAAAGCCGACTCGCCCTATAAAACACTTGAGGACTTGCTCGACGCCGCTCGCAAAAATCCGGGCAAAATTCGTATTGCCGTATCCGGATATCGAACTGCGCCCGACCTTGTGATTCAAGAGCTCAACAAAGTCGCTAAAGTTAGAATTGCAACGGTTCCTTTTACCGGGGGTGGAGGCGAAGCACTGGTCGCCTTACTCGGCGGTCGTGTTGAGGCCACCTCAGGCTACGCGCCCACCGTTCGCTCGCATGTCGATGCAGGAACTGTTCGGGTCTTAGCCTCATTTTCTAAAGGGAAATACGCACAGTTTCCAAATGCCGAATCCGTGGTGCAAGCGGGCTACAACGTGACGCTACCAGCGGACTACGGAGTCATTGCCCCCAAAGGTATCCCTAAAGAGACCTTGGACAAACTTGTGACCGCCTCGCTAAAAGTTGCAAACAGCAAGGAGTTTGCTGAGTTTGCACACAAGATGGGGATGATCTTAGATGTGCGTGGTCCGAAAGAAATGGATCAAGAAATGATCGATTACAAGCAAACCTTTGCAAATTTGATCGAATTTATGAACAAAAAAGAGTAAATCTTTTGAGCCATGCCGCTGTGGTTATTTAGCCTGAAAAACATCAATTTTTCAGGCTAAAAACTTTTTTAGCGCGATTTGGTAAAGTCTGACAATGTAGACGTTTATTCTAATTATGGAGCCAACCTTGTCCTCAACTACCTCTAATAGTCCTGTTGCGGTTGTCACGGGCGGAGCCCGCGGAATCGGCCTTGCAGTTGCAAAATGGTTTCTCGCCCATGACTACCGCGTCGCGCTACTAGATGTTGAAGCGACCACACTCAAAACGACAGAGGCCGAGCTTAATGCCCCCACTCGCGTACTCGCCCTGACCTGCGACATTTCAAAATCCGATCACGTGCAAACAGCCATGGATCTGGTTGCGGCAAAATTCGGCCGTATTGACGCTCTTGTGAACAACGCAGGGGTGGCGGTGTTTAAGCCACTCGTAGAAACCACATTCGAAGAGTTCCGCTATGTCATGGGCACCAACCTAGATGGTGCATTTTTATGTTCGCAAGCCTGCATTCCCTATATGAAAATTCAAGGCAGCGGCTCGATTGTCAATATTGCCTCCATTTCAGGCTTGCGCGCTAGCACCTTGCGCGTCGCCTACGGTACGAGTAAGGCTGCAATTATTCACCTCACCAAACAACAAGCTGTCGAGCTCGGTACGCTCGGTATCCGCTCTAATGTGGTCGCGCCTGGCCCTGTGGATACCGAAATGGCCAAGCTCGTGCACAGCGTCGCGATTCGCTCTGACTATTACGATACGATTCCCATGAACCGTTACGCCACAACAGAGGAAATCGCTGAAGCAGTCGGCTTTCTTTGCAGCCCTGCCGCATCCTTCATTAACGGTCAATGTATCGCCGTCGATGGTGGCTTTGACGCCTCTGGCGTGGGCATTCCTACACTGCGCAAGAGCCAAACCGGCTCGATCTGAGGAGACAGAGATGAAACAACCGTATATCGTTGGCTGGGGACACACGCCCTTCGGCAAGCTCGACAATATGGACTTTGACCAACTGATTCGTGAGGCCGCATTGCCGGCCATTGCGAGCGCAGGACTCGAGCCTGGCGATATCGACGGAATTTTTGTCGGTCACTTTAATGCGGGTTTTGTACAACAAGACTTCAGCGCCGCACTCATGAGCATCGCGATTCCTGAGTTTCGTCACACACCGGCTGTCCGCATGGAAAACGCGTGTGCAACAGGCTCAGCGGCGATCTGGGCCGCTCTGGATGCGCTAGCAAGCGGACGTATTAAACGCGCACTCGTCGTTGGCATGGAGAAAATGAACACCCTGCCAAACAAAGAGATTGGCGACATTTTGCTCAAGGCATCATTCGTCAAAGAAGAAGGCCACACTGAAGGTGGCTTCGCTGGGGTCTTTGGTCAAATTGCAGGTCAGTACTTTGAGCGCTTTGGAGATCAATCAGATGCCTTGGCGGCAATCTCTGCAAAAAATCACGCCAACGGCATGCACAACCCATATGCCCATATGCGTCGGGATTTAGGATTTGATTTTTGTCGGACACCTTCCGAGAAAAATCCTTTTGTCGCAGGACCGCTCAAACGTTCGGATTGCTCGCTCGTATCCGACGGAGCCGCGGCTCTCGTGTTATCGAATGAACCCTTGGCAGGTGCCAAAGTTCCAGCCGTTCGGTGGCGCTCCCGGACTCATGTCAACGAGTTTCTACCTCTTTCAAAACGCGATGCAACGCGCTTTGAGGGTGCTGCGTTGGCTTGGCAAAAAGGGCTTGCCAATGCAGGGAATACGCTCAACGATTTGAAGTTTGTCGAAACCCACGACTGCTTTACGATCGCCGAAATGCTGGAATACGAAGCCATGGGACTAGCACCTCACGGTCAGGGTGCACGCGTGATTCTTGAGGGCGTCACGACCAAGGATGGCAAGCTTCCTGTCAATCCTTCTGGCGGACTCAAATCTCGCGGCCACCCTATCGGCGCCACGGGTGTTTCACAGCATGTCATGGCTGCTATGCAACTTTCAGGGACCGCGGGGGATATGCAGATTCCTGGCGCCCATATGGGTGCAGTCTTTAATATGGGCGGTGCAGCGGTCGCCAACTACCTGAGCGTGCTGGAGTCTACGTGAACGCTGCGCAGTCCATGAACTTGGGGCGGTTACTCACCCATACCGCCCGCTTGTATCCGCAACGTCCGGCTTTAATCCTGCACGAACAGACGTGGAACTGGCAACAAATCAACGAGCGTGTCAATGCCATGGTCAGCGCCTTGCGCGCGCTTGGTATCAAAAAGGGGGACCGCATTCTGTTGCAGTCCAGGAATAATCTCCAGACCTTTGAAAACAGTTGGACCGCGTTCAAACTTGGCTGTGTTTGGGTACCGACTAATTTTCGACTGACGCCACCAGAGGTCGCTTATCTCGGCGCATCAAGCGGCGCTGTTGTCATGATTGTGGAGGATTGCTTTCACGCGCATACAGACGCAGTCAAAGCGGCCTCGGACAGTTTGAAACATATTATTGTGATTGGTCAGCCCCGGCCGGAAGAGTTGTCCTACGAAGCCTTGATCACCCAACATCTCGGGGCGACTGACGCAGAGGAAACTGTCACCTATGACGATCCTCTTTGGTTTTTTTACACGTCAGGCACAACCGGAAAACCTAAGGCAGGTATCCTCACGCACGGGCAGATGGCGTTTGTCGTCAACAATCATCTAGCAGACCTGATCCCTGGCACAACGGAAGAAGACTGCTCGATTGCAGTGGCCCCTCTTTCGCACGGTGCGGGCATTCACGCCCTGCTCAACGTCGCGCGGGGCGCTGCAACCATTTTATTACCAAGCGAAAAGCTTGACCCAGCCGTTTTTTGGCAAGCGGTAGAGCGTTATCGCGTGACCAATCTGTTTACGGTCCCGACCATCATCAAAATGCTGGTAGAGCACCCTGCTGTTGATGCCTATGATCACAGTTCTTTGCGATACGTGATTTATGCAGGGGCTCCCATGTATCGGGCTGATCAGAAACTCGCATTGCACAAGCTCGGCAAGGTCCTTGTTCAATATTTCGGTTTAGGCGAGGTCACAGGAAACATTACCGTTCTCCCCCGCGAAATGCACAGCGCGGATGATGCGGACCCCAATGCAAATATTGGCTCTTGCGGTCGTCCACGGGTAGGAATGGAAGTTGCCATCCTGAACGACAAACTTGAGTCTGTTCCGGCAGGCGAAATCGGTGAAATCTGTTGCCGTGGTCCTGCGGTATTTGCTGGGTATCATGGCAATGCAGAAGCCACCACCAAAGCGTTGCGAGGCGGTTGGTTTCACACGGGCGACCTCGGCCGCATGGACGCACGCGGCTTGCTCTACATCACGGGTCGCGAATCGGACATGTATATTTCGGGTGGTTCGAACGTCTATCCCCGCGAAGTGGAAGAAGTACTACTTACACACCCAGGGGTCGCGGAAATCGCCATCCTAGGTGTTCCAGATGAAAAGTGGGGAGAAATTGGTGTGGCCGTCATTGTGAGGCGTGATGGTACACCTAGCGTTGAGGCACCTGAGTTGCTCGGTCATCTCGAAGGACGATGCGCCAAGTATCGCTGGCCTAGGCATTTTGTATTCTGGGAGTCGATGCCCAAATCCGGTTACGGAAAAATCGTTAAAAAAGATATCAAAGCGCTGTTAATCGAGCGCGGCGAAATCACTGTCGTTACTCAATAATCACCTTCACTAGATTGCTCTCGATTCACATGCAGCCTCACATTGTTTTTCTCACGCCCATGGCGACACCGACGATTGACGTCGTACGCACACTCAAGCCCGCAGGTTTCACCATTGCGTTTGCGCAAACAAATGACTGCGCCGAACACCTTGAGATCGCGCGCAATGCCGATGTGATCATGGCGGCGGGAACGTTTGTTACCGCCGAGATGATCGCACAGGCTCCTCGCTTAAAGCTGATTCAGAAATGGGGAATAGGCGTGGATAAAATTGATCTTGATGCGGCTCGGCGCGCCGGAGTCACTGTTGCCATTACTGCAGGGGCTACGTCCATTCCTGTTTCTGAGCATACCTTGATGCTGATGTTGGCCACCTCGCGCCGACTGCCACTCGCGCACCGCAGCTTACAAGAAAGCAAATGGATCGCCTCAGAGCTTCGTACCGTCTGTGCCAAACTGGATGGCAAAACCGTCGGACTATTTGGCTTTGGCAACATCGCGCGCTTTGTTGCAAAACGCCTCAGTGGCTTTGACGTCAATATTCTCTACCATAGCCGTTCGCGCCTAGATTCCGCAATCGAACAGCAATTTAACGTGCGCTACGTAGACTTTGATACCCTGCTCTCACAAAGCGACATTTTGAGTCTGCACGCCCCACTCACCGAACAAACCAAGCACCTCTTTAATGCCCACACGTTTAACAAGATGAAACGTGGTGCGATGTTGATTAATACCGCGAGAGGTGAGCTAATCGACGAGGCCGCTTTGGTGGATGCTTTACGCTCAGGTCAACTATCGAGCGCCGGTCTTGATACCTTTGAAGGTGAGCCTCCCCGTGCCGACCATCCCTTGCTCCACATGGATCAGGTCGTCGCCACCCCCCATTCGGCGGGCGGCGTGTATGACAACGTTCCACACATCGTGGGTCATATGTTCCGCAATATAGAGCTTTATTTCAACAATCAAACGCTAGATGCTGCTGACCTCATCGTGTCACCCTCGCACTAGGGTAAGATTTCAATAGAAAATAAACAGGAGATTATGGTGAGCGGCAAATTTTCTACACAGTTTGAGCCCCTAAATGGCAAGGTCAGCTCTGAAGAGTGGGAAACGCGCGTGACGCTTGCGGCTTGCTATCGTTTGATGGACAAGTACGGCATGACCGATATGATTTACAACCATATCACTGCTCGCATTCCTGGCACAGAAGATTTGTTGATTAACCTGTATGGCTTGCTCTACAAGGAAATCACTGCATCGAGTCTGGTCCGCATCACTGTCGAAGGTGAGATTGTACGTAAGCCCGACACAGACTACGGCATCAACAAAAGCGGCTATGTGATCCATGGTTGCATCCATACAGCTCGACCCGATATCGGCTGCGTCATTCATACGCATACACGCGCCGGAATGGCTGTGGCGTCGATGGAGTGTGGTTTGTTGCCGATGACGCAAACATCGAGTCGCTTTAACAACCACATCGGTTACCACGACTTTAATGGACCGGCGATTGATTTAGCGGAGCGTGAGAGCCTTGTACAGGACTTAGGTCAGCATAACGCCTTGATTTTGCGTAATCATGGTTTATTAACCAGCGGCGCTTCTGTCCCTCAGGCCTTTAACTTAATGTATCAACTTGAGATGTCTTGCCGTGCGCAAGTCGATGCGATGGCAGCCGGTGCGGCCTTATCGCTCCCACCCAAAGAAATTTTAGAGAAATCCGCACACCTGTATCAACCTGGTGTGCGTCGACCCTATGGAGAGCTCGAGTGGCACGCCATGCTCAGGCTCTTGGATGCAGAGCCGGGCGGCTACCCGCTCTATACGTCTTAATTCACTTCGCTCAAAAATGCCCTCACGGGCATTTTTTATCGGACGTCGTGCGAATGAATTTGCAAGGCTTCCAAAAAGCGTGAAACCATGTTGTAAGCGCCGATGGTCGCCGTCAACTCGACGATCAGGCGCTCGCTCAGCAGTGCCTTGACACCTGCAAACACTTCGGGAGAGACATGAATCTCTTTGGTCATTGCATCCGCATACGCGAGCACGGCACGCTGTGTCGGATCAAACTGTTTGGACGCCTGCCACTCAACTAAATCATCGAGTTGTGCTTGAGTGACGCCCTCACGCAAGGCAATCGGCGCATGTTGTTCTGCTTCGTAGGGTGCGCCGTTCACAATTGCAATCCGCATAATCACAAGCTCGCGCAACGCACCAGGCAAAGAACTTTGCTGACGAATAGCAGTGAGATAGTTAAGCCAGCCACTTGCCACAGGAGGGCTATGCAACAGCATCTGATAAAGATGCAAGACGCTGCCGCGCTCTGCGGTGATCCGGTCAACCAAGGGTTTTGCTTCGGGATTGCTTAAGTCTGCGTAAGGAATGCGAGCCATGGAATTGTTCTCAACAGAATAAAAATAACCTAAGGTTTATCAGTGTAGTTGCGGATCACGGCAGAGTCATCTTGCCGGCCATGACCATGACTACTTGCCTCGATAAATTGTAAAAATGCCGCGTGCGCCATTGACGCAGGAAACGTCGACTGACGCGCACTATCCAGAACGAGCCCCAAATCTTTGACAAAAATGTCAACAGCAGACGCGACATCATCAAAAGATTCCGTGACCATGCGAGGACCGCGATCGGCCAACATCCAACTCGAAGCCGTTCCACTTTTGAGAATCTCAAGCGAAGTATCAAGAGGTAAACCATTGCGCTTTGCCATGGCGAGTGCTTCAGCAGCGGCGGCAATGTGCACGCCACAGAGCAATTGATTGATCACTTTCATCTGGCTGCCTTTACCTGCTTCGCTACCAAGTGAAAAAATGTTGCCACCGAAACTCGACAATACGGGTTTTACACGCTCACAAATAGCTGGGTCACCTGCCATCATCACCGTCAACGTGCCGTTTAACGCGCCATTCTTGCCACCACTAACAGGGGCATCTACAAGATGAATCTTGAGTTTTGCCAACCTTTGTGAGAGGTCTTTGACATACTTGGGAGGCATAGTGCTGCAGGCGATAAACACTGAGTCGGGTTTCATTGTGGCCGCGAGACCTTGTTCCCCAAACAGTACATCCTCGGTTTGCGCATCGTTGACAACAAAACTTACAATCACGTCGCATTCACTTGTCATGGCGATTGGGGTCTGAGCGATATGACCACCGATTGAAGTTAACCATGTCAACGATTCCGGATTGACATCACGGCCCAGCAGCTTAAAGCCACTCTTAATCAGATTGAGTGCGACGCCCCGCCCCATGACACCCAAACCGACTAAACCAACAGAGGCTCCGCTCTGGATGCTGGATGGATTCATTTTCTGCATGCTCCGCTAAAGGTGCGTTAACTCTGGGATTGATTTGGGGTCGAACTCTCTTGCGCCTGGGCTTTCTCAGCAGCCATCGCACGCTCATGCGCCGCTAAGCGGGCGGCGACTTTTGCATCGTGCTTCGCTTGCCGCTTTTCTACCCAAGTTTGAATTTCAACATAAAACACCGGTACCAATGCCACGGCCAAACACGTCGAGGCAATCATTCCGCTAAATACGGTAATACCAATCGACACTCGGGCAGCGGCTCCGGCGCCAGAGGCCGTAAGAAGCGGTACAACGCCTAAAATAAATGCAATCGAGGTCATGACAATCGGACGGAAACGCTCGTGTGAAGCTTTCAGTGCCGCTTCAACAGCACTTAAGCCTTTTTTCTGCTCTTCAAGCGCAACCTCTACGATCAAAATCGCGTTTTTGGAGGCGAGCGCAATCATCAGTACCAAACCAATTTGTACGTAAATGTTGTTTGCCAACCCCGTGCCCATCAGTGCAAGTACAGTCCCCACCAACGCCAACGGCACAGCCAGAATGACGGAAATCGGAGCAGCCCAAGACTCGTACTGCGCGGCCAGAACCAAGTAAACAAGCAAAATGGAGAGCGCAAAGACCAAGACGACAGTATTTCCAACCAGCTTTTCCTGGTAAGACATCGCGGTCCACTCAAAGCTGGCAGATTCTGGAAGCGTGTTGCGCGCCAAATCCTCGAGTGCAGTAATCACCTGCCCCGAGCTAAATCCGTCCGCTGCAGCACCCAAGATCGCGGCCGTCGGATAGATGTTGTATTGAGAGGCAATGGCGGGTCCCGTTGTCTCGGTAATCTCAATGAAAGATCCCATCGGGACCATATTGCCGGATTTGTTTTTCACGTACAGACGCGAAATCTGATCCGGGTTCATCCGACTGTTGCCATCCGCTTGCAGAAAAACCTGATACGTCTGACCATATCTAAAAAATTGATTGACGTAAGTCGAGCCAAGCGACGCTTGCAGCACATCGTAGGCATCTCCTAGGGAAACCCCTAAGGTTTCCGCTCTGGACGGGTTGAACGTCAGCTTTAACTGAGGAACGTTATTTCTGAAAGGTGTAAAGATCGCCATGATTTCCGAACGCTTTCTCGCCTCGGCCAGAAAGTCCTCGGTGATTTTCTCAAGCTTTTTAAAATCATTGCTGCCGTCGATCAGCTGCAACTGCATTTGGAAACCGCCAGATAAACCAAGGCCGGGGATCGCGGGAGGCAGCAACACGTTGGCGCTGACTTCTTGAATAGATTTCAAAGATTGCGTCATCCCGAGGAAAATGGACTTGAGGTCCTCGCCTTTACCGCGCTCTGCCCAGGGCTTCAAAATGACATACATGACACCCGTGTTTGACTGCGAACTGTTGTTGCTCAGCGCATTCACCCCGCCAATCGACACCACCTGCTTCACACCTGGTACTTTTTCAACGGCCGTGACCACCTTGGCCATGCCGGCCTGCGTACGCGCTAAGGCCGCCGCATCGGGCAGCTGCACCGCGACAACAAGATAACCCTGATCCTCATTTGGAATGAATCCAGTTGGTAAGCGAATCAATCCAATAATCGCGCCAACAATCAACACCAAGCCACATAAGGACGTTATTTTTCGGTTGTCCATCAAGTGGCGCATCAGCCTGGCATACCACGCAGATATCTTTTCGAACACCTGATCAAACTTGACGAAGAACCAATTCTTTTTAGCGCCAGGCAGCTTTGGCGTAATAAATTGCGCTGCCTGCGTGGGTTTGAGCGTCACCGCATTAATGCCGCTAATGAGCGCCGTCGCGGCAATCACCAATGCAAACTGACGATACATCTGTCCAGTGATACCCGCAATAAACGAAGCAGGTAAAAATACAGCCATCAATACCAACGTAATACCGATAATCGGCCCCAGCAACTCGGTCATCGCATTGATCGCACCTTGGCGCGGGGTTTGCCCTAGCTCAACCTTTTTGGCTACGCCCTCGACCACCACGATCGCATCATCCACCACAATTCCGATACACAGCACGATCGCAAAAAGCGTCAATAGATTGATCGAAAAACCCATCCCCGCCATGCATGCAAACGCCCCAATGATCGTTACTGGAACCGTGGTGGCGGGCACTAACGTCGCACGCCAATCTTGCAAAAACAGCATGATGACCAGCAGCACCAAGATGCCCGCCTCAAACAGCGTGTGATACACCTCAGTAATAGAAGCCGTCACAAACATTGTCGTGTCAAAAGGAATCTCCCACTTAATTTCTTTGGGGAACGTCTTGGAAATCTTCTCCATCTCCGCTTTGACAGCCTTGGCAACATCAATCGCATTGGCGGCCGGAAGCTGATAAATCGCAATCCCGCCGGCAGGCTTGTCGCCTAAGCGGAAAAACTGACTGTAATTTTGGCTGCCCATTTCAATGCGCGCCACGTCTTTCAAACGCGTCAGCTCGCCTTGATCATTTGTCTTGAGCAAAATTTGTTCGAACTGCTCTGGCGTTTCAAGCGCACTGGTGACATTGAGTGTCAGCTGAAAGTCTTGCCCCATCGGGACGGGTGGCGCCCCCACCTGGCCAGCTGCCAACATCACGTTTTGTCGACTGATCGCCGTCGAAACATCGCTCGGCGTCAAGTTGCGCATTTTAAGTTGCGCGGGATCCAGCCAGATCCGCATACTGTAATTGCCCACACCAAACACGTTCGCCGCCGCGACCCCTGGAATACGAGCCAGACGGTTTTGCAATTGCAGATTGGCAAAGTTACTCAGGAACAGGGCATCGTGCTCGGGGTTACTCGAAGTCAGCGTGACAAACTGCAAAATAGACGTTGACTGGACCTTGGTGGTCACACCTTGCTTTTGCACGGCGAGTGGCAAAGAGGCCAGCGCGATCGCGACACGGTTCTGTACCGTCACCTGTGCCATATTGGGATCTGTGCCGACTTCGAAGGTCACGGTCAGCGTGTAACGTCCATCGTTAGTCGAGTCTGACTGCATGTAGAGCATATTCTCTACACCGTTGACCTGATTTTCGATGTTACTTGCTACTAATTGCTGAACAATACTGGCGCTTGCACCAGGCCACATTGTGGTGACTTGCACCGTGGGTGGCGTCATGGGCGGGTATTGCGCGATCGGCAAACTAAAAATGGAAACTGCACCGATCAACATGGTGATCAACGCGATCACATTTCCAAGAACGGGGCGTTCGATGAAGAATTTAGAGAGCATGAATCGTCCTGTTGCCTGACTCTATTTACGTGCAGGCAACGGCGCAACGGTCGAGAGTTCTGGATTGACCACCAAACCATCTCTTACGTTGATAAACCCGTTGATAATGATCGTGTCGGTCGCCGCCAAACCGCTCGTAACCTCGACCAGTGGCGCAAACCTTTGACCGCGTTTGATGTTACGCCGTATCGCTTTTTTTGCATCGTCAATCACAAAGACGTAATCACCCTGCTGATCCGTCAGCACACTTGTGTTGGGAATCAAGACCGCCAAACGAGACTCACCGTATTCGACGCGTACTTTTGCGAACAGACCGGGCAACAAACTGAAATTGTTATTAGGCAATTCTGCACGTAACTGCAACGAACCCGTGCTGGTACTTAACAGATTGGCGGCAAAGTCCAAGGTTCCAGTATGGGGGAACCCGTCCTCACCCTGAAGTTGCACATGAACGGGGAGCTTATTGACTTGAGATTTGCGTTCATTTTCAGTGCCAAAACGTTTCTGATATTTCAGCAGGTCTCGTTCGTTGATTGAAAAATACACATAAATAGGATTAATTTTTTGTATGGTGGCAAGCTTGACACCCTGAGGACTTGAACCAAGATAGTTGCCGACGTCGATGAGATGTCGTCCCATCAACCCATCAAAAGGGGCACGTACTTCGGTGTAGCCATAATTAATCTGAGCCAGCTTGAGATTAGCTTCAGCCTGGAGGTAAACAGACATCGCTTTGTCCACCGCGGCCTGCGAGGTGGCATTATCTTTTAATAGGGCTTTCTGGCGCGTAATTTCAATCTTGGCCTCTTGAAAAACGGCCCGCGTCAAATTGACCTGCTGAGCGTATTGATCCTGCTCAATGACAAACAACAACTGGTCTTTTTTGACATAGGCACCATCATCAAAGGAGATCTTTGTCAGAAAGCCTGGCACACGCGCCTCGAGATCCACCGATAGATAGGCTGCGACGTTGCCATCAAAAATTTCGAAACTACGGACATCTTGAGAGACGGGCTTGGCAACCGTTACTACAGGTGGAGGACTGACTTTGGCAGTCGTTTTTTTATCGCATCCACTCAGAAGCACAACCGCGCTTAAAGCAATCAACGTCCCCAACACCTGCTTTGCCATCATTTTGTTCATCATCATGCTCATTGAATCGTCTCGCTTGACTTCACTAATCTTGGCTCAGCAGGATTGACTAGAGCATCGCCCCAGTTGGTTCTGGCCTGCATTTGCTGGACCATCGCAGCAGGCAAAGCGGGTACGACAAAATCGCCAGACCACCCTCCACCCAGCGCTTTAAAAGCGGCTACGTAGCCAAGCAAATTATTGGTTTGGGTTTGGACCAAACTGTTTTGAACTTGCAAAAGCTGCTGTTGGGCCACAATGACGGTGTTGTAGTCGTTCTGACCTGCTTTATAACGGTCCAGTGCGAGCGAAGCGGCGCGCTGTGCTGCAGCCACTGACTTTTTAAGATCTACCGTAGAGCTTCGAGTGGTTGAAATGGCAACAATCGCCTGCTCAACCTCTTTTTGGGCTTGCAAGACCAGATTTTGATACGCCAGAACACTGCTTTGGAACACCGCATCCTGCACGCGAATCTGGTCAATGATCGCACCCCGATAAAACAACGGGAACATAAAGCTGCCACCGATAGAACTGCTGCGATTATCCCAAGAAAACAAACTAGATTGACTCACATTGTTCACAGAGACATTTTGAAATCCGAAATAGCCACTTAAAGAAAAACTCGGATACAACGCGGCCGCGTTCACCCCAATTAATGCCGACTGAGCTGCCGCGGCATACTCAGCCTGCAACACATCGGGACGACGTCGCAGCAAGTCCTTGGGGATACCCGTTTGCAGAAATTGGGGCGGCTGCAAAGTTGCGCTGGATTGACCAAAGTTTTTTTCGTAAAAATCTGGGGGCTCCCCCAGCAAAATACTCATCGCATACTCGGAATTTTTGAGTGCTGAGATTAAGGCTGGGATTTCAGACTTGGTCTGCTCATACTGAGACTCAGCCTGACTTAAATCTAGCTGTGACGTCGCACCATTTTTAAAACGGGACGTGGCGATGCGCAAACTTTCAGCCTGAAGTGCCAAGTTGGCGCGGGCCACGCGTATCAAAGACTGATAATTACGAATCGTAATGTAGGTATTGGCCACATCTGCTGCCAGCGAAACATCCGCCGCATAATAGGCCGCTGTGGTTGAAAATAACGAAGAAACGGTACTTTCGATTCCGCGTCGGTATTTTCCCCAAAAATCAATTTCCCAGTTGGCCTGGACCACCATGTTCTGCGTGGTTGAAAGTGATGAAACATTGAGGAACTGCGTCAGAGCGTTTGGTTGATCATTACGAACGGCACTACCTGACAAGGCTACAGTCGGCAACAGACTGGCATCGGCTACACCAAGTTGAGAACGCGCCTGATAAATACGTATCGCCGCACGCTGAAGAGACAAATTATCTCTCGCTGCCCGTGTCAGCAAATCGTTTAGAGTAGGATCATTAAAGTCTGCCCACCATCGCACCGGATTCGGTGTTTGTTCGATGGCGGTTGGAACAATATCTGTGAACTCTGTTTTTTTCGGTTCGCTAAACGAGGATTGCAGCTTGGCTTCGGGGGTTTTGAAGTCGGGCCCAACCATACAACCGGAAACAGAAAGGGCTCCAAAGACAATCAAAAAGCGTCTGAGGAGCCACAATTTACAAAAATCGGTATGAGATGAATGCATCCACGGATTCTAAAGCACTTTTACCTACTCCGTCGATGCCAAAATAACGGGCGTTCAATCCACTTTAGCACCAGAAATTTTCACAATCTCAGCCCATTTTTTCATGTCTTCCTTGTGGATGCGCGCAAAGGCTGCTGGGCTAGGATCCGCAGCAGGCGTGATGCCCTGCGTGTCGGTGAGCCATGCTTTAAAGGCAGGGGTCGACACAATTTTTACCACTTCTGCACTCATTTTGTTTGCAATCTCAGTCGGAAGCTTGGCTGGACCAAATAATCCATACCAGGTACTGCTCACAAAACCTGGCAAGTTGCAGGCTTCGGCCACCGTTGGCACATCAGGCAGTGCAGCCAGACGGGTCGGACTGGTCACGGCCAAGGCAATCGTCCGGCCGCCTTTGACTGAGGCGATGGCGGGTGCGCTCTGATTAAAGAACATCTCCACGTCTCCACCAAGCAACGCCGTCATTGCCGGCCCCTGACCGCGATAAGGAATATGGACAATGTCGACTTTAGCCGCATTCGCAAACTGAGCACCCGCTAAATGCGTGGATGCACCATTGCCAGTCGAGCCGTAATTCAGCTTACCGGGCTTGTCCCGCATGAGCTTGAGCAAGTCTGCACAGGTCTTGACTTCAGGCAGCTTGCTAGGATTGATCAAAAGAACATTGGGTACGTCACCCAAAATTGCGATGCGCGTAAAGTCTTTTTCCACATCAAAGCTAAGTTTTTTATAGAGAGCTGGATTAATCGCATGCGTTCCAGCTGTGCCAAACAGGTAGGTGTAGCCGTCAGGCTGAGCACGTGCGACTAAATCAGAGGCAATATTGCCGCCTGCACCTGTTTTAGCTTCCACTACCACAGGCACATTCCAGGCAGCCGTGATCGCCTCGCCTAGTTTGCGCGCGTAAATGTCGATACCAGAACCATTTGGAAAGCCACCCACGATCGTGATGGCGCGTGTCGGCCACTTATTATCGGCCTGTGCAAGTGCTACGTTGCAGGCGGATGCCGAGATAAGTGCTACAGAGAGTTTTGTAATGATTTGACGCATAGTGATCTCCTTAACGCAATGTGCCCTGCCCCGAAATCCGGCGGCAGTGGTTTAAAGATGCTTCGATGAGGTTGTCGCTTGCTTCGGGTGTACGAAAGGCCGAGTGCGCCGACAGTGTGACATTTTCAATCTTTGTAAAAGGGTGATCCTTGGGAAGCGGTTCGATTTCAAAGACATCCAAGCCCGCATGGGCGATCTTGCCTGACCGCAACGCCTCGACCAGCGCTTGCTCATCAATGACGGCACCTCGGGCTGTATTCACCAGAATGACACCATCTTTCATCTGAGCAATGCGATCGCGAGAAATGAATCCCTTGGTCTCGTCATTCAGTAACAAATGTAAAGAAATGACTTGGCTTTGCGCCAACAGTTCGTCCAAGGTGACAAACTTAACACCTGGGTAAGACTTCGGGCTGCGATTCCAAGCAAGGACCTGCATACCAGCACCGAGTGCCAAACGGGCCATTTCAGCCGCAATTCCGCCAAAACCGATCAAACCCAGTGTTTTTCCGGTCAGCTGAACGGCCTCGGTGCGCAGCCAATTTCCGACGCGCATTTCACGATCCATGCGGGCAAAACCTTTGGCAGAGGCCCACATGAGCGCAAAGGCGCACTCCGCTACTGCCGTGTCGCCATAGCCTTTGATAATGTGTACCTCGATGCCGATCGCGGCTAATTCTTCAGGATTCATATAAGAGCGTGCACCCGTTCCGAGGAATACGACGTGCCTGAGTCCCTTGCACTGCTTGGCAATGGCTGTGGGCACGGCAGTGTGATCCACAATCAATATTTCTGCCTCCCCCATCACAGCCGGAATTTGCTCTGGTGTGATGTCTACCTGACGATTGACCACTAACGCGATATCGTCAGGACGATGTAACCGCTCTGCCACATCACCTAGCGTGGCACTTGCGTCAATAAAAACAGCTTTCATTTGAATCAATTCCCGGGTCAAAAGCCCTGTTGCGCACATCAAGGGCATCAATTAAAAAAATAGATCATACCGGAGTAGCTACAGACGCGAACAGCCCTTGATGCTACGATGGATTGACCAAAAGCCAAAATAACCTTGGGTTATAAACTTTATTCTTTTCATCACGACCACTATGCCGCAAACAGATCACGTTGTCATTATCGGAGCGGGTATTATTGGCGCAACTAGTGCCTTTCAATGCCTCAATGCGGGCTTGCGCGTCACCTTGATCGAGCCAGACCGTCCGGGGGACGAACAGGCCGCGAGCTTTGGCAACGCGGGTTGGCTTTCTTCGCACTCAGTATTGCCGGCGGCCACACCCGGTGCATGGAAAAATGTACCGAAATGGCTTGCAGATCCGTTAGGCCCCCTCGCAATTCGTTGGAAATATTTTCCACGTGCCTTGCCTTGGCTGGCACGTTACCTGAACGCGGCCTCTAATTACACAAAAATAGCGCACACAGCCGTTGCACTGCGCAGTCTTCTGGCCGGGGCGCCTGCCTTGCATCAAGAAATGGCCGAGCAAGCTGGCGTGAGCCATCTAATTGTGCGCACCGGGCTTTTACATGCCTATCTCTCTCAGTCTCACTTTTTGCAGGATGCAAAAGCCTGGGATATCCGACGCAAAGAAGGCATCTCGTGGCAAGAACTTGACGCCTCCGCACTTGCTGCGCTCGAACCTGACCTCGATCGTCGCTACACCTTTGGTGTACTGGTTCCAGAAACAGGAAGTTGCCGCAATCCTGGAGCTTACACGGCTGCACTGATTGCCTATGCTCAAAAGAGAGGCGCGCAATTCATCCGTGCCCGGGCAACCGGATTTCGTATTGAACACGGTCATCTCAAGGCCGTACTGACTGATCAGGGTGAAGTGATTTGCGACAAAGCCGTTATCGCCATCGGAGCCCGATCCAAAGAACTAGCGCGCTTGGCAGGCGATCGCGTCTCCATTGAGTCTGAGCGCGGCTACCACGCGGTTGTCAGTGCGCCTGAAGCGGGTCCCCGCATTCCCACCATGTTTGCGGACCGTAAAGTCATCGTAACCGGGATGGAACAAGGACTCCGTGTAGCGGGTCAGGTTGAAATTGCTGAAAAAGACGACATACCGGATTGGCGACGTGCCGAAATTTTACGTAAACACCTCGTGGCGATTTACCCAAAACTTCCTCAGGATCTGTCTACAGACCGCATCAAAATCTGGATGGGACGTCGCCCGAGCACCCCTGATGGACTTCCTTGCATTGGTCTTGCCTCGGGCTGTCGGGATATTATTCACGCGTACGGACATGGTCACGTCGGGTTAGTGGGCTCAGCGCGTACAGGTCGCTTGGTTGCACAACTGGCTTCAGGCACTGAGCCGGAAATTAATCTGGCGCCCTTTAGTCCCCAGCGCTTCAAGCCTTTTTACCAATGACTGCGCTATCACCGGGGTATTGTGCATGAAACTTCCTGACCTCCAAGACGACAGTGAAGATACCGCGTTCACCATTGAACAACGTGCCGCTGCCGCAAACAAAAGTACCTGGGTCAGTGTGTGCGTCAACATCGTACTGTCCATCACTCAAATTGGAGTGGGCATCTTTGCTAAGTCTCAGGCCTTGATCGCCGACGGCGTGCATTCTTTGTCCGATTTAGTGGGCGATTTTGTCGTGCTTTTTGCCAGCCATCACAGCAAAAAAGACGCGGATGAAGATCATCCCTATGGTCATCAGCGCTTTGAAACTGCTGCATCGATGGTCTTGGGTGTTTTGTTAATCATCGTTGCGCTCGGTATGCTTTGGGCTGCATTTGAGAAGCTCAAGAATCCAGAAGATATCCCGGTCGTTCATGGCGCTGCACTGTGGATCGTTGGCATCGCCCTTGTATCCAAAGAGGTTTTATTTCGCTACATGCTAAAAATCGCCAAGCGCGTCAAATCAAGCATGTTGGTTGCGAATGCTTGGCATGCGCGCTCTGATGCCGCGTCATCCCTTGTGGTCGCGATCGGCATTATTGGCAACCTTGCGGGCTACCCCATCTTGGATCCGATCGCCGCCCTATTTGTTGGATTGATGGTTGGAAAAATGGGCTGGACCTTTGGTTCGAGTGCTTTTCACGATTTGATGGATCGTTCTGCAGACGAGCAAGAGGTTGCTGCCATTACGGCCACGCTTTTGCAAACGCCAGGTGTACTCGGTGCACACGACATCAAAACACGCAAAATGGGTGACATGATTTTGGTAGATGCGCACATTGAGGTCAGCGCGTATTTGTCCGTCGTGGAAGGTCATGATATCGGCTTAGCCGCCCGCCAAGCTGTGATGCAAAGGCATCGCGTCTTGAATCTATTGACGCATATAGATCCAGTGCCATCACGAACGGATCCACACATTACCGCCCACACCTCTGCCGCAAATCAATAGGAAATCCAAGATGGTGTCCCCGTCTCCTCTTGCACTTTCTCTCTTCGAGAAAATTTGGCGTCAACACGTCATCGTTGAGCGAGAAACCGGTCCTTCTTTGCTCTACATAGACCGTCACCTCATTCACGAGGGCTCGTTTCATGCGTTCAGTGCCCTGCGCGAACGGGGTCTCTCGTTGCGCAACCCGAAGCAAATATTTGGTGTAGCGGACCATTATGTCCCGACAATTAGCCGCAAACCTCAGGATGCCGCTACGCCAGAAATCACGCAAATGATCACGCGCTTTGAAAAAAATATGCAATGGAGTGGTGCCCATTATTTCCCCATTGACGATCCGCGACAAGGTATCGTCCACGTCATGGGACCTGAACAAGGCATCACCCTGCCCGGCTCGACGCTTACCTGCAGCGATAGCCATACCTCGACGCACGGTGCGTTTGGTGCGCTCGCTTTTGGTATCGGTCAATCAGAAAGCACACATGTACTGGCCACTCAGACACTCTGGCAACCCAAACCCAAAGGGTTGCGCGTTTTGCTAACGGGCCAGCCTCGTGCAGGCGTTTCGGGTAAAGACATTATTCTGGCGCTGATTGCACAAATAGGCTCCTCAGGCGCCACGGGGCATGCCGTAGAATTCGCTGGACCCGCGATGGGTGCGCTTTCGCTTGAAGATCGACTGACAATGTGCAACATGACCATCGAAGCGGGTGCACGCTTTGGCATCATTGCACCGGATGATCGCGTATTTGATTATTTATATGGCCGTCCCTTTGCGCCACAACAAGGTGAATGGGATCAGGCACTGGTGCGCTGGCGTCAATTGTCCTCTGATCCCGGTTGCACATGGGATCATGAGATCGAACTGGACCTGAACGTACTCGCACCCATGGTGACCTGGGGTACGAGTCCAGAGGCCGCCTTGCCTATTACAGGTACGATTCCAAACCCAATGGATGTGTCTAGCATTGCTCTGCGTCAGTCCATGGTGGATGCGCTGCGTTATATGGCGCTCACGCCTGGCACACCCCTCAACACGATCAAAATCGACCGCGTATTTATTGGTTCGTGTACCAATGCACGGCTTGCGGACTTGCGCAGTGCGGCTGCAATTTTCAAAGGCACGCGCTCCAAGGTGCCCGGCATCGTGGTGGCGGGCTCGATGCATGTCAAGCGTGCCGCAGAACAAGAAGGACTCGATCTGATTTTCAAACAGGCCGGGTTGGAGTGGCGTGAGCCTGGTTGTTCGATGTGTGTGGGTATCAATGGCGATACAGCACCAGCAGGCGAGCGGATCGCATCCACCTCAAATCGCAACTTCGTTGGACGTCAGGGGCCTGGCGTTAGAACCCACCTGATGAGTCCGGCGATGGTTGCAGCAGCTGCGATCACAGGTCACTTGACCGATGTGCGGGCATTACATGACAGGATGTCCCAATGACTCCATTTATCACGCTGGATGGCCTCGCGATCCCAATCGAAGGTCGCAACATTGACACAGACCAGATCATTCCCGCACGCTTTCTGAAAAAAAGTCGTGGCGAGTACGGAGACTATCTGTTTTACGATCTACGAACGAATGCGGAACAACAACCTCGCACTGACTACATTCTCAATCAACCCATTTTTCAAGGTGCAACCGTCATGGTTTGCGATGAAAATTTTGGTTGTGGCTCTTCTCGTGAGGCGGCGGTCTATGCGTTGGTTGACTTCGGCATACGGGCAGTTTTAGCCCCAAGTTTTGGCGATATTTTTTATAATAACTGTTTAAAAAATGGGGTGCTTCCAATTGTGCTGCCGAGTGCGCTACTCAACACGTTGCGTCAACAGCTGACGCAAACGGCAGCATCCACATCACCTGCCGCAACCGACTTCGCTGCGCTGAAGATCGCCATTGATCTCGCACAGCGCAGTGTGCACTGTTCACATTTTCCTGAGCCTCAACGCTTTGACATCGATCCGTTCTGGCAAGAATGTTTAATGAAAGGAGTGGATGAAATCGCACTCACGTTAGGCTACAGTGCGCAAATTCAAGCCTTTGAACGACACCATAGAAAAAATCAACCGTGGTTAGCACCTGAACCCTCCAACTAGGTCCACATCATTATGTCTCTTCCACTCAGTGGCCTGCGGGTCATCGAACTTGGCCAACTCATCGCTGGCCCATTTGCCTCAAAGATTCTCGCTGAATTTGGCGCAGATGTGATCAAGATTGAGCCCCCCAAAACAGGGGATCCTTTGCGAACATGGCGGCTGCTTCATGAGGGTACGTCCGTCTGGTGGGCGGCTCACGCGCGCAACAAGCGTTCCGTCACCCTTGATCTGCGACAGCCTGAGGGTCAAGAGATCATCCGCCAACTCGCGAAGGATGCGGATATTTTGATTGAAAATTTCCGCCCAGGTGCGATGGAAAAATGGGGCCTAGGCTTTCAGGCCCTTCATGCAATCAATCCAAAGCTCATCATGCTGCGCGTCTCTGGCTACGGACAGTCTGGCCCGTATCGGGACCGACCTGGCTTTGGTGTGATTGGCGAAGCGATGGGCGGCCTACGCTACTTGAGCGGCGAGCCCGGTCGGCCACCCGTTAGAGTCGGTGTCTCAATCGGCGATACCCTCTCGGGGCTGCATGGAGTCATCGGTGTCATGATGGCGCTGCGTCACAGAGAGCAACAAGGGGGAGTAGGACAAGAAGTGGACGTTGCATTGTATGAGTCCGTCTTCAATATGATGGAAAGTCTACTGCCTGAATACTCAAAGTTTGGTGCAGTTCGGCAACCCTCCGGTGCGAGCATGCCAGGCATTGTGCCCACCAACGCGTATCTCTGCAACGATGGCCGATACGCCTTGATCGCGGGTAACGGTGACAGCATTTACAAGCGACTCATGGAAACCATCGGTCGGACTGATTTAGCAACCGATCCCAGCTTAGCCAACAACATCGGTCGTGCCGCCAACGCTGATTTGATCGACGCTGCCATTTCCACATATACCCAGCAGCACAGCCTTGATTTTGTCCTTGAAGCCATGAACGCTGCTGGGGTACCTGCCGGGAAAAGCTATGATGCTGCCGATATTGCGCACGATCCGCACTATCAGGCGCGCGACATGATCTTAGATGCGACCCTACCGGATGGCTCGACAGTACAAGTCCCTGGTATTGTGCCAAAATTGAGTCAAACACCCGGACAAGTGACGCGCCCGGCGCCTGAGCTCGGACAACACACCGCTGAAGTGCTTGGCGAGCTTGGAATCGGTCCCGCGCAACAAGCGGAGTGGAAAGCGCGCGGCATCATCTAAACACGCGCTGATTTATTGAAAATTTTTGAAAAAGATTTGACTATGCAAAACGCACGTCCACGGATTTACATGCAAGAAGTTGCCACGCGCGACGGCTTTCAAAACGAAGCGCAATTTATCGAAACCGAAGATAAGGTTCGCGTCATTGATGCGCTGAGCCAGTGTGGTTTCGCAAAAATCGAGGTGACCTCTTTTACGTCGCCCAAAGCGATTCCTGCGCTGCGTGATGCGGAGCGTGTCATGCACGAAATCACCCGACAACCTGGTGTCGAGTACACGGTGCTCGTACCAAACGTTCGCGGAGCGGAGCGCGCACTATCCTGCGGCATTGATGAGGCAAACCTCGTCATGTCCATGAGCGAGACACACAATCGCTCCAACTTGCGCATGACCCGCGAACAGTCTTTTACTCAACTAGAACAGGTAGTAGCCGCAATTTCAGGTAGCACTGTTGCTATCAATATTTCTTTATCCACAAGCTTTGGTTGTCCGATGGAAGGCGATGTGAGCGAAGACGAAGTACTTCGCTGGGTTGAGCGTTTTGCTCAGTTGGGCGTCAAGCGGGCAACCCTTTGCGATACGACAGGTATGGCTTACCCGTCTCAAGTCCGCTCGCTTTCAGCGCGCGTCAAAGCGCTGTTTCCAGAGATGGTATTTACGCTGCATTTCCACAATACACGCTCAATGGCGCAAGCGAATGTTCTTGCTGCGATCAGTGCAGGCATTGATCGTTTTGATGCGTCGTTAGGTGGGATTGGTGGCTGCCCCTATGCGCCTGGCGCCAGCGGCAATGCCTGTACAGAAGATATGGTACACA
Organism: Burkholderiaceae bacterium; assembly: GCA_023653055.1. Lineage (GTDB taxonomy): Bacteria > Pseudomonadota > Gammaproteobacteria > Burkholderiales > Burkholderiaceae_B > Zwartia. The sequence goes on from JAMNXR010000015.1 coordinate 43,483, forward strand.
TGCTGGAGCTTGAGGGATTTGACACGAACATCGATCTCGATCGCCTGCTTAAGGTATCAGCGATGTTGCCAGGTCTTATTGGACACGATGTGCCCAGCCAACTGCTCAAAGCGGGCGGACGCAATACCCTGCATCCTGCCCCTGCCTATGCCGCTGAAATCGGCAAGGCGCTTTAATCAAAATCACACAATGTGAACCTCAAACTCGCCTAGGCCAGCTACGTGGCCGACGAGTTTGTCACCTTTGACTACGGCCCCCACACCCTCTGGGGTGCCAGTGAAAATCAGGTCGCCGGCCTTGAGCTCAAACAGGCCTGACAGATAAGAAATACTCTCAGGAATATTCCAAATCATTTGCGACAAGTCACTGGTCTGCTTTTGCTGACCGTTGACATGCAATGAAATATTGCCCTCTGACAAAATACCTGTCGTCGTCTTTGGATGAATGGGACCAATCGGTCCTGACTGGTCGAAGCCTTTACCAACTTCCCAAGGGCGACCTTGCTTTTTAGCCTCGCCCTGCAAATCACGGCGAGTCATATCCAAACCCAATGCGTAACCAAAAACACAGTCATTCGCTTTTTCAACGGGGATATCGCACCCTCCACTGCCTAGCGCGACCACCAACTCCATCTCATAGTGCAGATTTGAAGTTTTGACGGGATAAGGCATCTTGCCAGCCTGACCCGCTTGAATGGGAATCAAGGCATCTGCTGGCTTGCAAAAAAAGAAGGGATCTTCACGTCCTGTAAAACCCATTTCCTTGGCATGCTCCGCATAATTGCGACCGACGCAATACACGCGACGGACCGGAAAAAGCTGAGTACTACCCACAACGGGTAAACCGATGGTTACCTGTGGTTTAAAGACAAAGTCAGACATTTGATTGGCATCCAGAGGATAAAAATGTGAAGAATTAAGCTTTCTTTTCCGGCAAAGGCGGAAGCGTTGAAACAGGTGCAGGCTCGCCAAGACCCACCACAGGAGCGCTATCGAAATACTCGTCGAAATTGTCCTGTTCAGCATCTACACGCCTTGCCTCACCCGGCTGAAGGGCTGTGGGCTCCAGAGTGGGATCGTGATCCCAATTGGCTGGGAATCCACTTTCAGCAAGATAAGACAGTCCCTCTGCATGTAAAACGCCAGGATCGGAAGCGGTGTCTGCAACAGGCAAGAAAGAGTCTGTCGCCAACACTGGCAATAGCGTACCGACCGCAGTCGCCAAACGCCATTGTGCGGCGGCTTCTTGGGGACGGTTGAGCTTATCGTAAAGGCTGCCAAGCAAAACGTGCACGCGTGCATCTGCGCGTTTGGAGAGGCTGCGAGAAAGATAGTTTTCAGCTTGCCCCCAAAGCTGCCCCACCAAACATAGATGACCAACAGAGGCGAGTAACTCGGCATCATTGGGGCGAGACTGCACCCAAGTCTCGGCCTTTTCAAGTCGGCGTTTCACTTGCGAAGGTTCTGCCCGGGAATAGGCTGTGAGTAGACGCGGATCAAAGGACAGCGGGATAGCCTGCTCCAAGGCACGAGAAGCTTCTTCGAGTTGTCCATTGGCCTCAAAGGCTGCCGCACCGGCAAGTGCGACCTCGGTCAACGTACGCTCGTCAGTTTTGAGCTCTTTCCAAAATGCATGCCATTGGCCGTTGTGCGTTGTCTCACGCAGGCGAGCCGCAGCGGCGGACTCAATGATTTGACGTGCCTCAGTTTCGTGCAGTGCGCCACGACGATTGAGTGTGCGTGCCAACATGTAGACCTTATCGTGCTGCTCTAACTGTCGATAGGCTCTCAGCAACAGACGTAGGGTATGGATATGCCTGGAACTACGCTCTTGCAGTGGCAAAAGCGCCTCGAGCGCCTGTGCGGCTAAGCCTTGATCCAAATAGAGGTCCGCTGCGCCTGTCGCAAGCGCTTCTTGGAGAGCACTATCGTCAGACGCTTTTTCTTTGGCAAGCGTAATGAGATGATCACGTCGACCAAACTCGCCCAGCGCGTGGGCGGCACGCGCGGCTGAGAGTGCCGCAAGCACTTGTCTACTTGCATCTTTGCTACGGTCAAACAACTTGGTCAAATCTTTTTCTGCATGCGAATAACGACCTTCGAGCAGCTCTGTCCACCCTTGCTCTAACAGCTCTTGGTCTCGCTTGACATGACGGCGACTATTCCAACCGCGGAGACGCGTGGGGATCGCATTGATCCAAGAGGCAACACGAATCAGAATATAAAGACAAACGAAAAAGCCGACGATCGCGATGACCGCGAAAGCTAGAGAGACCTGAAGTCTCCAGTCATTGACCAAAACCAATACATGGCCTGTATTTTCCCTAAGGACAACCGCAAGCACCACCGCCGCAGTGAACAGAACAAGGGTCCATAACCAAGTACGCATCGTTACTGGCCGCCTGCCGGTAAAGACTCGGACGAACGAACGGCTTCGAGCGCAGCCAAGCTACCGCTAATGTCAGGCAGAGGAATGGCAATCTGAATCGCGGAGAGCTCTCGTACCAAACGCAGTGCTGCGACAGTCTCTGAAGACTTTGGATCGTAGCGCGCTGTCAAACTTTGCTCAATCTGGGAGAGCTCCATCTTCCAGATGGGAGCCTGATGCATGAGCAGTGCCATCTGAGCGGTCAAAATGCGCGTCCGCAAATTGGCACGTAATAATGCACCCTGTTCCGGCGACATTAACAAGGCATTGGCATCGCTCACTCGCTGAATACTCACCACCTCAGCGAACTCACGGGCGATCATCACAGCAAAGGCCTTAGACCAAACAAGAGAACGATCCAGCGCGGTTTCCCACCAAGCTTTTGTATCTTGGGCAGAGGGTTGAGCTTCGTTAGAGGATGATTTCGAGGGAAGCAGGCTTGCCGAAGGTGGCTGGGGCGCTGATGACTCCGTCACCACTTTAGGAGAGGCGGCATCGGGCAATAACAAGGGGGCCCGAGCCACTAGCGCACTGAGTGCTTCGAGGCGATTGGATAATTGAGGTACGTCTAAGAGAGGAACCGATCGCAAACGATCAAGATCCAGACTCACCGTACGCTGGACAACTGCAAAACGCGACCGATCAGCACGAATCAAGAGCGACTGCGCGGCTTCTAACGTCACAATTGCGTTATTGACGTTGCCCGCGAGCTTTAACTGTTGGCTTGCAGTTGTCAGCAAGCGATCCAAATCATTAGCAAGTATGGCGTCCTCTGTACCCTTGTTTGCACCCGCCCAAAGTTGTTCAAGGGCTAAGTACTGACTTTTTGCTTCGAGATTCGCTTGTTCGAGCTGCGCAATACGACTGACCTGGGACTGGGCAAGGCTGAGCGCTTGGGACGAATCTTTGCGAGCATCGGAGACCTGAGTCGTGAGCGTTTGCAGTTGGGTGGCAACTTCACGCCCAATGGATTCAAATCGCTTTTGTTGAAACCACGCCACACCTGCGGCCACCAATGCGATGAGAAAAAACATGATCGCAAACAACGTTGGCCAAGACGAACCACCCGTGCGCTTTTTAACCTTGAGTAAGGCCGCACTCTGTGGAGAATTGCTAGGAGGCTGTGTTTCAGTCATAGGCCGATTGTAGCCTCAGAATTAAGGATCAGGGGGATGTGATATTGCGATGACTGAGCTGTTCGAACCCCTTCAAAATGACCTCATCCTCGGGACTCACCACCACCACCCGCTCATTGGCAATGGACTGACCCAGCAACTTTTCCAAAAGAGGCCTTAGACGTTCGTGGGTCAGGACAAAGCTGCTACGCGTAAACCAATCGGTCAAACCCAATTTTTGGAGGTTTTTGAAAACTGCTTCAACACCATGGGAACTGGTCAGCAACCAGCTCGGTAAGGCACCCGCTTGCTGCAAAGCTAAAAAATGCTCGCTCAATGCCTGAGGCCACAGCGCAACCTGCCTGGTGTAGGCTTGATAGAGCGTCACACTGGATCCAAGAAGCTGTAAGCGCTGGCTCAGCCATTCTCGACCGTCTTGACCACGCACAATCAGTACTTTTTCGAGCGGTTGCTTGAGTGCAACCAATAAGGGCCATAACGCTTCTGAGTCCTGCGCACGCTCAGCCTCTGGATGCAAAACGGACAAAGATTCTCCAAAGGCTCTGCGAATAGACGCAGCCGTCACGGGTCCCATACAGGCCGTCAAGGTAGATGGAGGCCAAACAAAAGTGTCGTCTTGCGAAAGTTGGGATTGATAGCCTGTCACGGCTGCACGACTGACAAACACGATCAGATCAAAGGATTCAGGTCTTGGCACCTCGATTGCATCCGTCAACACCTCGCGAATTTCTAACGCAGGGCATTCCTTGACACACCAACCGCGCCGCAACAATCCGTTCATCACAAACGTGTTGCGACCTGCTGGACGAGTCAAAATCGCCGTAGTTGGAGTGTGCGCCATGGAATGTCAGGTATTTTCGGACAGACTTGCAAGAATGTGATCTGCACCCTGTGCGATCAGATCATTTGCAATGTGCAAACCGATTTGCTCGGCTTGGGCCGCAGGCCCCTGCCGTGCTGCGCGATAAACAGTCTGACCATCTGGCGTCGCGACAAGTGCATGGACGCTTAGCTGTCCGTTCTCCAAACTTGCATAGGCCGCCAAAGGAACTTGGCAAGAACCACCGAGTGCACGGGAGACTGCACGCTCAGCTAACGTACATACTGTTGTATCAGGGCAAGCCAACGGGGCGAGAATTTCGCGCAAATCGGAACGGGACTTCAAAATCTCAATACCGAGTGCACCTTGACCCGCTGCGGGAAGTGACTCTTCGGTTGTCATCCTTTGGCGAATTCGATGGCCCAGACCGAGACGTTCAAGGCCCGCTGCCGCCAAAATGATGGCGGAATATTGTCCACTATCAAGCTTGCCCAACCGCGTGTCAAGATTACCCCGCAAGGCTTGAATCAACAGGTGTGGAAAGCGCGCCTTCAGTTGGGCCTCTCGGCGCAAGCTCGACGTTCCCACCACAGCGCCAGCAGGGAGTGCAGACAAACTTTCAAAATCATTTGAGACAAACGCGTCACGACAATCAGCCCGTGCCATGATGGTGGAAAGCTCAAACGTAGCCTCCATATCAACGGGAACATCTTTGAGTGAATGGACGGCCAAGTCAGCGCGTCCATCAAGCAAGGCATGCTCGAGCTCTTTGATAAAAAGACCTTTTCCACCCACTTTGGACAGACTGCGGTCGAGAATTTCATCGCCCCGTGTACTAAGTTTGAGCAACTCGACTTGCGCCGAGGGGTACAACGCGAGCAAACGCGCTTGAACATGCTCAGCCTGCCAAAGTGCCAGGCGGCTGGCACGTGTTGCGATGACTAGTTTTCTAGTACTCACTCAATCACTCTCAGCGCAGGTAGTTAAAAATAACCGTCAAAACGATCCCGATGATACCGAGCAGGCTGAGCCACTGCAAAATTGTGAGCTGACGCTTTGGCTTGTTGGGTTCCATCATTTGTTCTCTCAAGATTAATAACGCCGACTCGTCGAAGACGAGCCGGCGTATTTTTTTACAACGAACGTCGCGAAATCAGTAGTACTTATAGCACCGACTTCAATAACTTACCCATCTCAGATGGATTCTTCGTTGTCCGGATCCCGCACGCTTCCATGATCTCAAGCTTGGCATCCGCAGTATCTGCACCACCTGAAATCAAGGCGCCCGCGTGACCCATGCGCTTGCCGGCTGGTGCTGTGACACCTGCGATAAAACCAACCATCGGCTTTTTCATATTGTCTTTCGCCCACAAAGCCGCGTTGACTTCGTCTGGACCACCAATTTCACCGATCATGATGACGGCATCAGTATCTGGATCATCATTAAACATTTTGAGCACATCAACGTGCTTCATACCGTTAATGGGATCACCACCAATTCCCACTGCACTGGATTGTCCGAGGCCCAGCTCAGTGACTTGAGCGACGGCTTCGTATGTCAGGGTACCTGAACGGCTGACAATACCGATACGACCCTTGCGATGAATATGTCCAGGCATGATGCCGATTTTGATTTCGTCTGGCGTGATCAAGCCTGGGCAATTTGGGCCAAGCAGCAATGTCTTGCTGTTCATTTTTGCCATGCGATCTTTGATTTCGAGCAGATCGCGAACAGGAATACCCTCGGTGATACAAATCACCAAATCCAATTCGGCCTCAATGCCTTCCCAGATTGCGGCGGCAGCGCCAGCAGGCGGCACATAAATCACAGAGACATTGGCACCCGTTTCGGCTTTAGCGTCTTTAACTGATGCGAAAATCGGGATGCCTTCAAAATCTTCGCCCGCCTTTTTGGGGTGAACGCCAGCCACAAACGCGGCTTGTCCGTTCGCATACGCACGCGAAGTCCGTGTGTGGAACTGACCGGTTTTACCGGTAATTCCTTGGGTGATGACTTTAGTATCTTTATTGATAAGAATCGACATTTCAGAATCCCTGGCAGAATTATTTGGCTGCTGCGACGACTCGGGTGGCCGCGTCGGCCATCGTGTCAGCGCTGATGATAGGCAGGCCAGAATCGGCCAACATTTTCTTGCCCAACTCTTCGTTGGTGCCCTTCATACGCACCACGAGTGGCACGTTGAGATTGACGGCTTTACAAGCGGTAATGATGCCCTGAGCAATCACATCGCAGCGCATAATGCCGCCGAAAATATTGACCAAAATGGCCTTGGTGCCTTTGTTCGCAAGCATGATCTTGAATGCTTCGGTCACTCGCTCTGCCGTTGCACTGCCGCCCACGTCTAGAAAGTTTGCAGGCTCGCCGCCAAACAACTTGATCGTGTCCATCGTCGCCATGGCCAAGCCTGCACCATTCACCAAGCAGCCGATGTTTCCATCTAGCTGAATGTAAGCAAGCTCATGTTTGCTGGCTTCGATCTCGGCTGGATCTTCTTCGTCCAAGTCACGATAAGCGACAAGCTCAGGGTGACGGAACAGCGCATTCGGATCAAAATTGAATTTGGCATCCAACGCAATAATGTCGCCTGAACCCGTCAAAATCAGCGGATTAATTTCGGCAAGCGATGCATCCGTGTACCAATAGGCCTTGTAGAGTTTTTGAAACTCAGCACATGCTTTTTTAACGGAAGCTTCTGGCACACCAATACCACGTGCTAAGCCAGCGGCCTCATCGTCCGTCAGGCCTTTGCCAGGATCAACAAACACCTTTAGAATCTTTTCCGGATGTTTTTCCGCGACTTCCTCGACATCCATACCGCCTTCGCTGGAGGCCATCACGCACACACGTTGCGTGCCACGGTCTGTCACGATACCGACGTAGTATTCCTTTTTGATGTCAGCGCCCTCTTCGACCAGCAAACGACGCACTTTTTGACCCTGAGGGCTCGTCTGATGCGTGATCAGCTGCATGCCTAGGATCTCTGACGAGATCTGGCGTACTTCGTCGATCGAACGTGCCAGCTTGACGCCGCCGCCCTTTCCGCGACCACCTGCGTGGATCTGCGCTTTCACCACCCAAACGGGGCCACCGAGTTTTTTAGCAGCGTCTACAGCCTCATCCACGCTAAACGCGGGAAAGCCTTGAGGAACGACTACACCAAACTTTCGAAGCAATTCTTTGCCTTGATACTCATGGATTTTCATGGGAATCCTGTCCGTCCAAAAAAACTAAAAATCGATTACCTGACGAACTAAATGCCAGGCGCCGGGGTTGTTGCATTTGAATTTACGTACCACTGCGGATAGTGTTCTTTTGTGACCTCGCCATCAGGTCGCCAGGCATAACACCCCCCCATTTGAAAAGGTCTTCTGCCGGCTGACTCAGCCTCTACACGCTTTTGTCCTGCCATGCTCTGCACAGCTGCAGTAGGAAGCACCGTGGCCAGTTCTGTCATGTGCGTGCAGCCAGCTGTCCGTCCAAAGCGCTCTTTAACCTGCTGACGAAAGCTTTTTAATAAGTTCATACCCACCAGATCCTGGTAAGCCTCAGTGATAGCCGTACACGAAACACCGAAGGGCGCTGCATCATAGAGCGCAATCGCTTCTTTGATTTCGAAATCACGGTTGATCGTAATGCGTAAATGCATGTGATGGACAGGTTGTCCAGCTGGCTGAACCGTGCCATTGCGCTTGGTAAACGAGTAGGATTTATTGTCGATCAACTCAGCCTCAATATCCCAGAGTCCATCCTCGCGCTCGAAGGAATGAACCTGAATCGAGCGGTTATGCATCGGTTTACGAGGACTAACGGGCGCTGGAAGCGGCATATTGGATCAAATGGTCGAATGACACATTGCAACAAAAATTAAAAGTATAGCGCAGCCTAGACGACATCACCTAGTCTTCGTCAATGCCGGGGTTTTTTAGAACCCGCCTAATAATCTCGGTCGAAAAACCCCGCGAGGCTAAAAATCGACCTTGTTTTGCGTATTCCGATGGAGATAAAGGATTACCAGTGCTTGAAAACTTTCTGCTCCAGACCGCCTGCGCACGAGAAAGCTCTGATTCTTTTAGCTCGGATTGAACGGCTGCGATGGCCTCTGCAGGTATGCCTTGCAATTTGAGGTCTTGAACGATTTTTGCCGAACCGTGCGCGGAAGCTTTGCGATGCACCCAGCCTTGGGTAAAGCGTTCATCAGACTGCCAACCCGCTTTGGCAAGATCATCCAGAACTTTGTCTAACGCCTCCTGGCTGTCCGCGTGCGGGGCAAGCTTGCGCTGAAGCTCAACGCGGCTGTGCTCCCGACGAGACAGCAAACCCACGGCTCTGGCCTTAAGGGAAAGGCCAGGCCGTGGTGCTGCAGGCTTGGGACCCACTTCGAACTCTTCATCTGCTGCGTCGTGTGACACGGAAGCTCATCTTGAGTGTTTATGACACATTTGCTTGGTACTGTTTAATCATTGCTGACGACTTGATTGCTTATTGCTCATCCTCGAGATCAGGCTCAGCCGCGACGAGTTTGCTTGCTTTGGTGGCTTTGGCTGTCGTTGCAGCGCTCGTCCCCGCAGCGGTACCGGCTGGTGCGCCACCAACACGCGGCACAACACCGAGCTGTTCGCGCACGCGATTTTCAATCTCAATCGCCATTGCAGGATGCTCGCGCAAGAAATCACGGACGTTGTCCCTACCCTGGCCAATACGTTCACCGTTGTAGCTAAACCACGCACCGGCCTTATCAACAATTCCGGCCGTAACCCCTAAGTCAAGGATCTCGCCTTCGCGAGAGATACCGGCGCCGTACATAATATCGAACTCGGCTTGCTTGAACGGAGGAGCAATCTTGTTTTTAACGACTTTGACGCGAGTTTCGTTACCGACCACCTCATCGCCCTTTTTAATGGCACCGATGCGTCGAATATCCAAGCGGACAGACGCATAAAACTTGAGTGCGTTACCACCTGTGGTGGTTTCAGGGCTACCAAACATCACGCCAATTTTCATGCGGATCTGGTTAATAAAAATCACCATGCAATTGGTGCGCTTGATGCTAGCGGTGAGTTTGCGCAGGGCTTGGCTCATGAGGCGCGCCTGTAAACCCGGCAGGGAATCACCCATTTCACCCTCGATTTCCGCTTTGGGCACCAAGGCTGCAACAGAGTCAATCACAATGAGATCCACCGAGCCTGAGCGCACCAAAGCGTCAGTAATTTCGAGCGCCTGCTCACCGGTGTCTGGCTGGGAAATCAGCAGATCAGTCAAATTGACACCGAGCTTGGAGGCGTATTGGACATCAAGCGCATGCTCCGCATCGATAAATGCGCATGTACCACCAACCTTTTGCATTTCGGCAATGACTTGGAGGGTCAAGGTCGTTTTTCCGGAAGACTCAGGACCATAAATTTCAACAACACGACCACGCGGGAGTCCACCAACGCCTAGCGCAACATCCAATCCCAACGAGCCTGTGGAAACAACCTGGATATCGTGTTCGACTTCGTTATCGCCGTAACGCATGACTGAGCCCTTGCCAAACTGCTTTTCGATCTGGGAGAGCGCAGCAGCCAATGCCTTATCTTTTTCCGCAGAGCCGGCCTTGAGGGTTTTATCATCCATGGAAGTTCCTTAAATAAATGGACAGTGAATTTGGATTTTGAAATTATTGCATTCAATTATACTGTACAAATAAACAGTATGACAATAGTTTCACCAATTTCTCTTTAATGCCTCGTCACACGCTAGGGTTTACACGTATTTGGTCGCTCTGACTAACGCACAAACCACACGACTGTGCCAGAATGGGCAATCAAGTTTTAGCTCAACAATCACCATGCGTATTCTGATTGCCGAAGATGACAGTATTTTGGCCGATGGCTTGACACGTTCCTTGCGTCAAAACGGTTACGCAGTCGATGCCGTCAGCGATGGCCTTGCCGCGGACTCGGCCTTGCGCTCACAAGAATTTGATTTGCTCATTTTGGATCTTGGCCTGCCACGGATGTCAGGCTTAGAGGTACTGAGCAATCTACGCAGTAAAAATTCACATTTGCCCGTATTGATTTTGACCGCGGCAGATAGCGTTGAACAACGCGTCAAAGGACTTGATCTCGGCGCGGACGACTATATGGCCAAGCCCTTTTCACTTTCAGAGCTTGAAGCGCGCGTCAGAGCGCTCGCGCGTAGAGGCGCTGGTGGCGGCTCAACCATTCTGCGACATGGTCGGCTAGAGTTTGATCAAACAGGTCGTGTGGCAGTCGTTGACCAGCAAACCTTGGAGCTCTCGGCGCGCGAGGTCAGCTTGCTTGAGATTTTGCTCACTCGCAGCGGTCGAATGGTCAGCAAAACGCAAATCGTTGACCACTTGTGCGAATGGGGAGAGGAAGTCAGCTCAAACGCGATTGAGGTATATGTTCATCGTTTACGTAAAAAACTTGAACCGAGTGGCGTCAAAATTGCGACGGTACGTGGATTAGGTTATTGCCTAGAGCGTGACTCGAGCTCCGCATGAGCGGCATGGGCCATATTGATGGACACACAGTGATTCAGACTGGAGCGAAAGCGAACGCGGATTTTTCACGCAGATCCCTATTGGGTGAAATTTTAGATTGGATGCTTGCACCGCTTTTTTTACTCTGGCCCATGAGTATTGCGATCACGTATGTCGTCGCTCAAAATCTAGCGAATCTTCCTTACGATTTAGGCCTGGCAAATGCCTTGCAAGTTCTGGGGCAACAAATTGAAGTTCATGAGGATGCGGTGTCACTCCCAATCTCTGCGCCCGCGCGACTCGCACTTAGAATTCGGGAAAATGATGGTGTATTTTGGAAAGCCATCGGCCCCGGTGGTGACCTGCTGGGCGGTGACGGAGAGCTTCCAAGCCCCGAGCGTACCCCTCACGATCAACCTAACATCACTTATTACGAAAATCACACGCTCAGAGACTTTGAAATCCGTATCGCCTATACGTGGATGGACTTAAGCGCTCGTGGCTCCGGACCAGTGCTGTTAGTGGCGGCCGAATCCGTGGATCGACGTACACAATTGGCCAATGACATTATCAAGGGTGTGATTATTCCTCAGTTTATTGTGCTGCCAATTGCCGTATTACTGGTGTGGTTTGGACTTTCCCGGGGTGTAGCGCCGATCAATGCCCTGCAGCGAAGACTCAGAGCGCGAAAACCTGACGATCTTTCGCCGATTGATGAGCGTCTCGCGCCCTCTGAAATCGGTCCGCTGATCACGGCCATGAACGACCTGTTAAGCCGACTAGAAGCGACCCTGCTCGCTCAAAAACGTTTTGTCGCGGATGCCGCACACCAACTTAAGACTCCGCTGGCGGGACTTCGCACCCAAGCTGAACTTGCGATGAGAGGTGAACCACAAGCCAACACGCAGGCAAGTCTTGAGCAAATCATTGCAGGCACGACCCGGGCTACCAGGTTGGTCAATCAGCTTTTATTGATGGCCAATGCAGAAAATCCAAACACGATGGAAATGTCGAAAATGGATTTGACGCATCTTGCGCAGGACCACATCCACAAATGGATTCATGTTGCTCTTCAGAAAAATATTGATCTCGGCTTTGAAGGCTCGGACCAACCGCTTTATATCAGGGGTCAAAGTCTCCTGCTAGGTGAAGCACTCAATAACCTCATCGATAACGCCATTCGTTACACCCCTGCGCATGGTCACATTACGGTCAGTATTCACGCGCATGGAAAACGCGTTGTCTTGGCAGTGGAAGACTCTGGTCCAGGTATTGCACCGGAAGAGCGCGAACGCGTGTTTGATCGGTTCTACAGGGTACTGGGCTCTGGCGTTGATGGCAGTGGTCTTGGACTCGCGATCGTTCGGGAAATTGCCCTGCGTCATGAAGCCAGCATTGTGATCACGGATACGCATCGCAAACACTCCGATCCAAAGGCAACAGGCACACGCATCGAATTGCAATTTTCATCTATGTTGCAGCGCACACTTAGCGCACCAGGCGCAGAGGGTTAACCCTTTATTTTTAGGGTAAAAAACTAGCAATTTTGATTGATCCGCAACACTTAATGTTCTAGTCTGATTTTTGTCAGAAAGCTGTCAGAAATCGGTCTTAAAGTGCGACCATCGGAATGCGGCTAAAAGCGCATGCGTGCGACAAAAATAAGAAGGGGACTTGGGTTGCTGTTATTTCTAAATATTCTGCAGTTGTTGCTTTATATAGGCTTGCTCGCCCTGCTCGGCCAGGGACTCCTATATTTGATCGCAGGCGCTAAGCGTGACACCAATTTGTTTTATCAACTATTTCAAGTTGTTAACAAGCCTTGGATTCGTATCGCGGGACTGATCTCTCCAAAACAAATCGCCGAACGTCATCACCCTTTCGTGGCGTTCTGTATCGTGGGCGCCATTTATATGGCGGTCACCGTTGCGAAAATTGAACATTGTGTTTCTGTCGGTATGGTGGGTTGCAAATGAAATTTGATTTGAACTGGCAAAAATACAAATGGTGTGCGGTCACGCTGATTGTGTTTGGACAACGCACTCGTGCGGTGAATATGTTTGAAGACATGCTTAGGGACTACCCCAATGATAGTTATGCGTTGGGTAGCCTCGCACACCTCAAGGCAGAGCTTGGCAACAAAAGTGGTGCGATTGAAATTTATCAGCGTTTGGTGAAACAACCAGACGCGCCTATCTATGCCTGGTTCAATCTTGGTTTTCTGCAACAAGAGCTAGAGCACCCAGTCGAAGCAGAACATTCTTTTCGACGTGCCCTAGAGCTCAACCCCAAACTTGATCAAGCTTGGTATGGGCTAGGTCTAGCACTGATTCAACAAAATCGGCTTGAAGAGGCCATTGTTGCACTTGAACGCAACACGAAACTACAGCCCATGAGTCCGTATGCCTGGTATCAGCTTGCCCGTGTCCATGTCGACCGCCAGCAGCCTGAAGAAGCTACCAAAATCATTCAACACTTGAAAGGCTTTGAGCCAAAATTTGCGCGTCAACTTGAGCGTGAAACTGGGTTGAATGTTTAAACCGTTTTATTTGTAGTTTGTTTTATAACGATGAGGAGACTTAACCGTGCAACTAACCGAAAAACATCGGGTGTACTGGCAAAAAAACCTACGCATCACTTCAATTTTGTTGATGATCTGGTTCATTGTCACTTTTGTAGTGGGCTTCTATGCCCGTGAGCTCGACTTTAACTTTTTTGGCTGGCCCTTTAGTTTTTGGATGGGGGCACAAGGCTCTCTGGTGGTGTATTGCCTGATTATTTGGTTTTACGCCTCATATATGAATAAGCTTGACGAAGAAGCTGGCGTCAACGAAGAAGAGGAGGAATAACATGGCCGGAATGACACCTGAAGAAGGCGGCATGTTCGCTTCAAACACCACGAACGCGCAATTTAAAAAATCTCTCAACAAAGTCTATACCTGGTACACGGGTGGATTTATTGTTTTTGTGATCGCTCTTGCGATCGCTGAGCAAATGGGTTTGAGTCGTGCCTGGATCGGCTACATCTTTTTGGCAGCTACAGTTCTCCTCTACGCAGGTATTGGAATCATGAGCCGCACGAATGATGCTGCAGAGTATTACGTTGCTGGACGACGTGTACCCGCGCTCTATAACGGCATGGCAACGGGCGCTGACTGGATGTCGGCCGCATCGTTTATCGGTATGGCCGGAACGCTCTACCTGACGGGCTATAGTGGTTTGGCTTTCATCATGGGCTGGACCGGTGGCTACTGTTTGGTGGCCTTGTTCTTGGCGCCTTATCTGCGAAAGTTTGGTCAATTTACGATTCCAGACTTTCTGGGTGAGCGCTATGATGGCAATTTGCCACGTCTGTTGGGCATCATCGCTGCGATTCTGTGTTCCTTTACCTATGTGGTGGCACAGATTTATGGCGTGGGCCTGATCACGACACGTTTAGCTGGCGTGCCATTTGAGATTGGTATTTTCCTGGGTCTCGGCGGCATTCTGGTCTGCTCGTTCCTCGGTGGTATGCGTGCGGTCACCTGGACTCAGGTTGCCCAGTACATCATCCTGATCATTGCTTACATGATTCCAGTTGTATGGCTATCTGTTAAGCAAACAGGCGTGCCGATCCCACAGGCAATCTATGGCTATCAACTTGAAAAAGTAACCGCCAAAGAAGCTGAGCTGCTCAAAGATCCAAAAGAGCTTGAAGTCATTGCGATCTTTAAAAAGCGTGCTGAAGAAGCCGATGCCAAGCTGAAAAACATTCCAGCTGCAATGGTTGCGGCCAAAGCTGATGCAGAAAAGGCACTTGCTGACCTTAAAGCTGCGAATGCACCTAAGGCACAAGTAGATGCTGCAGAAAAAGCATTGGCAGCTGTACCAAAAACTGAAGCTGCGGCCAAAGCCCTCTGGACGAGTGAAAGAGCAGCAAATAATGCTCGCGCCGTTCCTTTAGGTGGTATGCCGCGACATGCACAACAGTTTGCGGGTGATCCGAATGGAACTGATGCGCAAAAAGTTGCTTATGACACCTCCCGTCGTAACTTCCTAGCGCTGATTTTCTGCTTGATGGTCGGTACTGCAGCACTTCCGCACATCCTGATGCGCTACTACACAACGCCTTCCGTTAAACAGGCGCGTGAGTCAGTCACTTGGTCATTGTTTTTCATCTTCCTGTTGTATTTCACGGCGCCAGCACTTGCTGTGTTGGTGAAGTACGAGGTCTTCCAAGTGCTTGTTGGTACGCCATTCGATAAGCTGCCTGGGTGGATTGCACAATGGGCCGCTGTTGATCCTGCTTTGTTATCTGTTGCTGACGTCAACAAAGATGGCATTCTGCAATTAGGTGAAATGCGCATCGGTGGTGACATCGTAGTGTTAGCTACACCTGAAATCGGTGGCTTGCCATACGTGATCTCCGGCATGGTGGCAGCAGGCGGTTTGGCTGCGGCTCTTTCAACAGCGGACGGCCTGCTGTTGACAATTGCAAACGCTTTGTCTCACGACTTGTACTTCAAGATGATCAACCCCAATGCTCCGACAGCACGTCGCGTATTGATTTCGAAAATCTTGTTGTTGGTCGTTGCCTTGTGTGCAGCCTATGTGGCCTCGCAAAAACCAGCAGACATCTTGTTCTTGGTTTCTGCCGCGTTCTCCTTCGCTGCTGCTGCATTCTTCCCTGCCCTGACCTTAGGGATTTTCTGGAAGCGCGCAAACAAGTACGGTGCAGTAGTCGGTATGATTGGTGGATTGGGCGTCACTTTTTACTACATGGTGACAACTCAACCTTGGTTGCGCGGTGTGTTTGGCGTGACCTCACCGATCGAACTTTGGTACGGCATCTTGCCGATCTCAGCGGGTGTCTTTGGTGTACCACTGGGCTTTGCACTGATTATCGTTGTGAGCTTGCTGACCCCAGCGCCTCGCAAAGACATCCAAGAATTGGTGGATCATGTGCGCTACCCCACGCTACGTGGCGATGCAGCACGTTAATTAAAAACAGTTCCCCGCCGTCTGAGACTGCTGCGCTCAAACGGTTTTTAAGCCCCTTCGGGGGCTTTTTTTTATTTCTATTTTTAGGTGATCCGCAGACTATTTTTCTGCTGGAAGAGAAAGCTTGCGCCTGATCATTCGTAGAACAGAACCGAGCAGTGGAATTTTTTCATAGACTTGCTGAGCCGCATCCCAATAATCACGATGCAAGACGATCAGTCCTTGATCGTTTAACTCAAACTGAGTGCAGCCAGATAATTGCTGCGCTTGACCACGGCATTTAAAAAGAAAATCCCACGTCATAAATGCCTGATGCCCGTTCGAAACTGTTGTCGTGATGACAAAACGTGGTTGCTCGAGCGTATCGAACATGTGTTGATACACGGCCCGCACTGAAGCCAGACCCTTGAGATGATTAAACGGATCAATAAACACGGCATCCGAGGCGTAAATGTCTTCCACACGCGCGAGCGAGGCTGGAGTAAACGTTTCAAACCACTGTGCGATTTCTGAGAAGCGCGTAAGCATGTGTGATCCTCTTAGAGCTTGGTGATTTTGTGTAGCAAGGGAAAACGCCAGCGATCGGGAAGAAAACTGATCCAGCGCAATGCCCCTGCAAACCCCCGCGGAAAACGGATTTCAAATTGTCCGCGTTCAAAGCCTGCCACGATTGCTTGGGCAGCTTGGGCAGGCTTCATCAAACCGGGCATCTCGAAATCGTTGACCGCAGTCATAGGCGTTTCGACAAAACCAGGGTTAATCAAATAAACCGACACCCCTTTCGGTTCGAGTTCAAAGTACAGCGTCTGCGCCAAATTGTTAAGCGCGGCTTTAGTCGCCCCGTATATCACGGCCTTAGGCAAACCCGTATACGCAGAAATACTGGCGATCACGGCAAGTCCGCCCTCGCCTCTTTTGATGAAATATGGGACTAAAAGAGCAACCCCTCGATACACACCGACGACATTTAAATCAAAACTCTTTTGGACCTGATCCATATCTAACGCCCAACTGTGTGTCGGATCGTAGCGAGCAGCGCCAAAGACCACGAGGTCGATATGCCCCATCGCAGCCAGGGTGCGTTCAAAGGCCTCAGGCCAAGCCTGAGCATCCCCCGCATCGAAGGCAACGACGTGGGCATGAGGATGAGGTTGCGCAAGCTCGAGCAACGCCTCTTGTCTGCGCGCAGACACCGTGACCCAAGCGCCTGCCGCCAACAAAGCTTGGGCCAGCGCCGCACCAATGCCGCTCGAGGCCCCGACTAACCAGACGCGCTTACCGGCCCAGCTTTTAATCGGTGGATTGAGCGCACGCATCACGAAGGGCTACCGGGCGTACGTTTGCGGAAAAATAATGTGACCTCACCTAGATCGATGCCGAATTTGGACATGGTGGAGCGATTCATCATTGAGTGCTCATCCATCTGCCACATCCAGTCGTCAAAATTGACGAGATACTCTTTACCATCAACAGGCAAACGCAGCACATAGGTCCAATGCAGTGCATTGCCCGACACACGCCCCGTTGCAACGCCCACCACATCGTCGGCCGTACCTTGCCAGGTTCCATCGGCCTGACGCTTGAGCGTCCAGACGCGGCGTTGTTTCTCACCATCCGAATAGGTAAAACGCTCATCGAGCGTGCCCTCAGATGGACTGATCCAATTGGTCATGATTTCTACATGAAAACGACGAGCGACTTCACCGTTACGTTTTTGGAATATGCCCCATGCATCAATCGTGCCAGTAAAAAATGTCGACAACTCAAGCTTAGGCGTTTCTTTGGCATATTGTTCAACATCAACGCTACCACAAGCGGTCATCAATGCAGCTGTGGCAGAGGCTATCAGTGCTTTGAATTTCATTTTGAGACTCCTAGCGGACAATTGTCCGCGATGACGAACGACCACGTAATTGTGGCAGCAACACCAGGATGGCGATGCCTTTGAAAACGATGGGTAAACATACATACAGCGCGGTGAGCGCAATAGTCGTCTGAAACTGTCCCGGTGCATACCCAAAGAGTTTGAGACTGGGTAGCGCTAAACCGGCGGCCAACGCGAGCGCGAACTTGCTAATGAGCACCCAAATACCAAAATAAAGACCCGTGCTTTTGCGATTTTGCTCAGGGATCGCATCCGCGAGCATGGCGGGCGGCAACGCGACATCTGCGCCAAGCGCAGCTCCGGACATCAAGCAAATCAGGCTATAAGCCATCACGTCACCGCTTCCGATCCAGCCCGAGAACATCAGTGAACATCCGGCTAACACACTCCCCAGTACCCATGCGCGTGCCTTGCCGATGCGATCTGACAGCGCTACCCAAAGCGGAAGCGTCAACATGCCCGCTAAAAAATAAATGCCGAGAAACATGCCTGCTTGCTGAGGGGCCTGCACCACATCATCAATAAAAAAGAGGACCAGTGTCGCAGGGATGGCCACTGAGATGGCATTAAATAAATAAAACCACATCACAAGCCGTACCGCCGGGGGTTTGAGCGCAGCGCGCCATCCCTCAAGCGTTTCAACGATAGAAACCTGTGGTTTGGGAGCCCAACGCAATGTTGTCCACAAACCTAGTACCAGGATCGCGACAAACACCCAGGCAAACACTTGATACCCCTGGCGCGGCCCCCAATCTGCCACCCAAAAGGTTGGCAATACTGAAGCAACCACCACGCCCACCAAACCCAAGGCCTCGCGCCACGCAGTCACACGCGAGCGTTGTGTCACGTCATCGGTCAGACGTGCGCCCCATGTCAAATAACAAATGCTCAGCAAGCTGTGCGCAAAATATACCAAGATCAAACACAAAGTCAGCCAAGCCATCAAACCCACTTGGGATGCTTGAGGGGGTGTAAATAACAACACAAAGCCCAGCGCAAGCACCATACTAGACGCGATCATCAACACCAGCCAACCAGAGCGCTTGCGCTGAAGCCCATCCACAACACGACCCAAAAATGGATCTTGCACCGTATCGAACAAACGGGTCAAAAATAAAATCGCCCCGAGCGCCGCTAAATCTAAACCCAAGACATCACCGTAAAACTTTGGCGAGATCATATAGATTGGTAACATCGCCATCGCTAGGGGCAAGCCTAACGCAGCATAGGCAACCAGACTGGTCGTTTTCACTGAGACAGTCCCAATAAAGACTGACGCAAACTTGGTTCACTTGTACGTGGATCTAACCAGATGGCAAAAAATGCGCGGGCTAACACATCATTGATTTGACCGATTTCTTTATCCTGCTCATAAAAGACTGCGCCTTCACCTGGTCGATATACGCCCGTCAGGGTCACGCCTTTAGATACGCTTGGTAGCACACGAGAAAGCTCAGCCGCCCACTCGGGATGCTGGTCTACAGGCTTACCTAGTTTACGCATCTCATCGAGTGAGGACTGGACCAAGCGATCTCCAGCAATGGTTCGCTCGTACGTCAGCGACAGTGCGAAAGACTTGTTGGCTTCAAAACGACCCGCAGCCGCATACAGTCGCGCTTCGTAGATCGACCAACCAAAACGCTTGAACATACCTTGCCCGACCTGTTGAGCGCCTGGCAATAGTTGCGTAAACGTAGGCGTGGCATGCAGGCTCGCGGCACTAAGGCTCAAGAGTAAAGAAACTAGGATTTTGCGCAAAGTGTCCATTGTTTAACATCCGTTCGAGTGTGTCGGAATCCAACTTCACAATAAGCCAAATACATTTTCCAGACGCGAATAAAGGCCTCGTCATAGCCCTGCTCTCGAATCTGATTCAGTGATGCATCAAAGCGTTGGGCCCAGCGCTTGAGGGTTTCAGCATAGTCTTGACCAAAGGCCAGCACCTCCAGCGCACGAAGACCTGCGGCCTCGCATTCTTTCCTAAACCGCGATGGGCTTGGCAACATCCCACCTGGGAAAATATATTGCTGAATAAAATCCGTGCCGCGTCTGTAGGCATCGAACTTGTCTTCCACAATATCGATGGTTTGCACAACCACTTTTCCAGAGGGCTTTAAGCAACGCGCCAACATTTGAAAGTAGCTGGGCCAATGCAACAGGCCTACGGCCTCAAACATTTCAATCGAAACAATATGATCAAATTTTTCTGGCACATCTCGGTAGTCTTGCAAGCGCAGTGTCACGCGGTCGCTTAGACCCGCATCATGCATCCGCTTGGTCGCCCATTCAAGCTGCGCGTCTGACAAGGTGATACCCACTACGTTGAGGCCTCGACGGGCGGCTCGCTCTGCAAAACCGCCCCACCCACAGCCCACTTCAAGAATCGTCTGACCCGCTTGCGCCTCTATCTGATCGAGAATGCGGTCGTACTTTGCGTCTTGCGCTCGTTCAAGCTCGCGTGTCAAGTCGCCTTCAAATAAACCAGACGAATAGGTCATCGAAGGATCGAGCCATAAGCGGTAAAAACTGTTTCCAACGTCGTAGTGACTTAAAATGTTGCGTCGACTCCCTGCGCGACTGTTGTCTTTTAGCACCCAGTGGGACAAACGCTTGAGTAATAGTGCCCACCAATGTCCATCTACCGCCTCTGAAATCTGCTCGTTACGAATTGCAAGCGTGAACAACGCGACTAAGTCTGGTGAGTCCACCCAACCACGCCGTAAGCTTTCAGCAAAACCCACATCGCCTTGACGCAAAATCAAGCTTGCTGCGCGCCAATCCAGCACACGCAGTTCGGCATGCGGGACAGTATGTGATGGATCTGAGGCGCTTTGCCCCAGCATCAATTCGACGCCGGCCGGGTCGATCAACTTGAGTGATCCGTACGAAATACGGCCTAATAAACTAACAAGAAGTCTCCCGGCCCATGGAATCTTGACCATAGAACCCGTCAGACGCTCTTCATTCAAACTCATGGGGAAACCTTTCCATTGTTAGTGACTTCGTTCTTGGGCGGCGGCGGAACAGCATGGTATTTTGCACCCTGGCGCCAAAGCTTGAATGCTTGCCAATGAATACGCAACATGACCCCAAACGTCATCATTGGCATTGATAAAAGACTGAATGCTAACGCGCGTGTTGAAAATGGCTGAGCTTGCACCACAAGCGCTGTTTTGAGAAGCGGCTGGGACAGCATAGGCTCATCAAAATAATCAATGGCCATCCGCGATTGCTTGCCGTGATAGCTCGATTTAAAGCGATAAATACCCTGGACATCACAAAAAGGTGACACATGAAAGAGCTTTTGACACTCCAAGACTGCACCTGGCTCAATCACGCCAAGATTAGCCGTGGTCAATACATACTGGTGACGCTGACCAAACGTATTGTTGACCTCAGCCACCAGGACGCGAAGCGCGCCCTGACGATCATGGACATGCCAAAAACTGACTGGATTAAACACGTAACCAAACACACGCGGAAAACATTGCAGCCACACCGCGCCTGTCTGAAGCGAAATCCCGCTTTCATGAAGCGCAGAAGTTAACCAAACCATCAGGTCTGACCCATCACGTGCACCGTGATCACGCGATTGAAAACTTACGATCCGTTTTTTATCGATGCCAAACAACCAGCTATTAAACCGGCTCAAGCTTGATAGTTGATCTACGCGCAAGCGGATACAAAAAACGCGGTAGACAAACCGATGCACGAACGGCCTCAAACGCGCATGCATCACGCGTCCACGACACAGTTCAAGCGCATCATTATTCATAGGTCGGCGTCCAGGGGATGTCAGCATTGAAGTCTCGCACCACTCTCAAGGCTGATTTCAATCCATCTTCGTGAAATCCGTAGCCCGCCCATGCGCCGCAGAACCATGCACGATCGCGTCCCTGAATGGTAGGCAATAATTTCTGCGCTTGTTCTGCCCTGACGTCCATAATGGGATGCGCGTAGTCGAATGTTCTTAACACTAAGTCAGGGTCGGGCGCCTGATTGGGATTAAGCGTCACGATCACGGGTGTTTTAAAGGGTAAGGGCTGTAAAAGGTTGAGCAGATAACTAACCGCAACCGGTCGTTGTGCACCCTCACCCGGTGACGACATGTAGTTCCAGGCCGACCACACTTTTTTGCGTCGTGGCAATAACTTAGCATCCACATGCAATACGGCTTTATTCGGCTGATAACGGAAACCCTGCAAAACCTCTTTTTCGCTTTCACTGACATCTAATAGCCCAAGTGTTGTCGGTGCATGGCAGGCAAAGATCACTGCATCAAAATGTTCTACACCTTGGGCAGAGTGAATGACTACCTGATCTGCGTGACGAACGACGCGATGCACGGGGCAGTTTAAGCGCGCATCACTGAGTTGAGCGACCATGGCCTTGACGTATTCGCGAGAACCACCGACGACTGTTTTCCATTTTGGGCGATTTTCAATTTGCAACAATCTGTGATTTAAACAAAATGCGAGAAACGTTGCGGCTGGAAAACCAAGAATATCCTTGACCGAGGAGGACCAGATTGCCGCAGCCATCGGCAGCAAATACCATTCGCGCATCGCCTGCCCGAAATGCTCCCGCTCCAACAGCTCGCCCAATGTCACTGGGTCATGACGTGTCTGGTCCAAATAAAGCTGCGCATTTTTATTAAAGCGCAGGATATCCCGCAACATCATTAAAAATCTAGGTTTGAATAGGTTGCTGCGTTGCGCAAATACCGTATCGAGATTCGTCCCTGCCCACTCAATATCAGGACGTTCTATCGAAACACCAAAAGACATGTCGCTCGAATGCACGGGAATATTTAAGTGTGCAAACAATTGAATCAGATTGGGATATGTCAGATCGTTATGGACCAAAAATCCCGTATCAACAGGATAGGTGTGCCCTTCGAGGGAGACATCCACCGTATTGGAATGCCCACCAAAATAAGAGCCCGCCTCAAATAGCGTGACATGCGAGTGATTTCTGAGCAACCAAGCCGAAGCCAAGCCAGAAATACCTGCGCCGACCACTGCGATCCGGCTGTTGCGGGCGATGCGCACAGGTCCGCTCATGCACTCGCCTCTTGGGACGGACTCGATCTAGTCGCCAAGGTCGGCAAGACTTGCGTATGTCCCAATAACGCTTGACGTAACTGCGGACTGCGCGTGCGCTCATCTAGCCAGATCGCGCTAAACATACGCACAAAATCGGCGTCTTGAATAAGACCCAAGTCCTGAGATGCCGAAAAAAACTCTACGCGCACACCTGGTGTGAACCAACCCAGCAAACGATCACCCAAGCACACATCTGGGATCATCTCCATCAAAGCCTGTGTCCATCCGAAACGTTGCTCATGAGTGATTTGGTTTAAACGTGCGATTTCGTCGATTGATGTAGACACAATCTGCTCTCCTTTTAGCGTTCGAAGGTAGTGCAAATCGAGCAAGAATGGCTTGGTAGGATCAAACGCTCCTGACTGAGTGAGTAACCGAGCGCGATAGAGCTTAAACACGCTCCAGCTAAAGACGCCCTCTCCGCAAAGCTGCCATCCGTCTGAACACGCAAGTGTAAATACCTCTGGCAACCGCTCTGACATCAAGGCCATGCGACTTCTGTCATCCGCTTGCATAGATAAGGGCATAATTGAACTTGTTTGCGTTAAATGTAACTGTGTTGTGAATTTTTTAACATATTAGTATATTTTTAGACTGAATAGTAATATTATGAACCATTCAGATTAAAATCAATTTCAGAAAACGATGTCTGCCGATCTTCTCGTTATCCAAAGTAACAAGCTCTCCTTCAAGCAACAGCAACTGAAATTTCGTGAAAACGCAATTTTGGATGCGGTCAATAAGCTGTTGGCGCAAAAGGGTTTTGAC
Organism: Burkholderiaceae bacterium; assembly: GCA_023653055.1. Classification (GTDB taxonomy): domain Bacteria; phylum Pseudomonadota; class Gammaproteobacteria; order Burkholderiales; family Burkholderiaceae_B; genus Zwartia. Next base: position 67,110 of record JAMNXR010000015.1, read on the forward strand.
CTCATGACCATGGACGAGGTCGCGGCGGATGTTGGCATCGCCAAAGCAAGTCTCTACAAACACTTTGAGTCAAAAGAGGCCTTGGCAGCGGCGTCTATGACCCGCTTACTTGAAGATGCGCTGAGGGTTGTCGACAATTTGTCCAGCAAACTCGCCGCAGTTGATAAGCTCAAGGCTCTAGTCAAATGGGGCATCAAGCTTCATCTCGGTGGCACGATGCCACTATTACCCTCCACACGTTCCAGCATCCAACAATCACTGCTGACCAATCCACCCTATATGGCAAAACTTGGTGCGCTCACTGAGAAGCTCGGAGAGTGGATCAACGAGGCGCAGCTTGCAGGCACTTTGACACCCTCCTTACCTGGAGAAGTCATTCTTTATACAATTTTTGCCCGCTCCTGCGACCCCGTCGCCGATTTTCTTAAGATGGGTGGTGCCTTCTCTGACGAAGATATCGTCGAGCTCTTGATTCATACAACCTTTCAGGGCATGACGGGACGAAACTGACACGCGCGTTAAATTCTCACCACTGACATCAGCTAGAATCCAACCCTTTGGCTGGGTAAGTTATGTGGTTTAAAAATCTCAAATTGTTTCGTCTTTCTAATACCTGGGCCTGGACCGCTGACCAACTCGATGCCTTTCTGGCTAAAGAACAATTCGTTTCTCCCGGTGCCGCTGCACCTGTTGCCTCTGGCTGGAGCCCTCCTAGAGAGGATGATGTCCGCTTAGCCTACCGCGTTGGGCAACAAATCCTGTGCGCCTTTCGTTCAGAAAAAAAACTTTTACCCGCTTCTGTTATCAACCAGTTCGTCAAGCAACGTGCGATCGAGCTCGAAGAGCAGCAGGGTTTTAAACTCGGTCGGAAACAGCTTAGAGACCTCAAAGAAGAGGTGACCAACGCCTTGATTCCCCGTGCGTTCAGCTTGACCCGAGACACGCGTATTTGGATTGATCCGGTTAACCACTGGTTGGTCATTGATACCGCATCCACCTCAAAAGCAGAGGAAATTCTGTCTGCGCTTGGAAAAGCGATTTACCCCTTCCCAGTTGAACCCATTCACGTCACGATCAGTCCTGCTGTCGCCATGACACAGTGGATCACCAGTGGCCAGCCACCGGCAAACTTCACCATTGATCAGGATGCCGAGCTGCGTGCAGGTGGGGACAAGGCTGCTGCCATTCGCTATGTCAAACACGCGCTCGATAGCGTCGATATTGAAAAACACATCCAATCCGGCAAACAGTGCACACGACTGGCACTCACGTGGCATGACAAAGTTTCCTTTGTCCTCACCGAAGCACTCGATATCAAGCGCGTCGCGCCGCAAGACATTCTCGACGAGGCCGATCATTTGGCACCGGCCAACGAGGCCGAAAAGTTTGATGGCGAATTCACGCTCATGTGCGCTGAACTCAACCTGCTTTTCGCAGGACTACTTGAGTCGCTCGAAGAAAAAAAACTTAACCAGGTGACCTGATCGCCTGTTGATGTTTAAAGGATAAAAATGGACTTGATGATTCAAAGCCAGCTGGCAGAAAACATCGATGGTGGCGTTCTACTTGACGTCTCTGCAGATGATTTAAATGTACGCGCGTATGTCGTGATCGCTTCAGTTGATCTCAACATCGTAGAAAAACTTATACCTGTTTCAGTTTTTGAAAGCGGCGTACAAGTTCATGTGGCGGGGATACAGTCCAATACTGATATTGCCGAAGAAGTGATCCAAATCTTGGAAAACATGTCGCCACAAGACATCGTGGTGTATTTTTGTGAAAATGCTTTAGTGTACGGCGAGACGCTCGCCGTACTGGGCATCAAGCACTAGTCTCTGATCAGGCCTAACGCACAGCGTCAGGACCTTTCACTCTTCGCGTAAAGAGCAGTGCCACCACACCGATTGCCATGACAATAAGAGAAATGTGCACAGCACCTTTGCTAGCGGCATAAGTGACACTTGAATAAGTCAGGTACGCACACGTCAACACAAACAAAATCGGCGTAAAGGGATAGAGCGGCACCTTGAAGGGTCGCTCTGCATTTGGATCTCTGACACGCATCACAAAAACAGAAACCCCCACCAAAAACAAAAAGAACCAAAATACGGGCGCAGTGAACTCAACCATCACACCAAAACCATCCGTCTGCCAGATACCAAAAATCACCAAAGCAAGACTAATCGCTGACTGAACCAAATATCCACGAATCGGTGAGCCGCGACCGCCCTCCCAATGACCCATGAACCGCAAGGCCGGCCAATCGCGACCCAAGGCATAGTTGGTCCGTGCGCCCACAATCATCGTGGCATTGATACTAGTGAGTGCAGCAACCGCAACAAAAATACCGAGTGTGCGCTCGCCCCAAGGACCAAACGCTTTGCCCATCAGGTCTGCTGCGACTGCGCTGCTTTTGGACAAGCCCTCTAAGCCAAGACCCGCTAACAACGCGATATTGACCAACAGGTAAATGAGGGTCAAGATCAAAATACTAATGAGGATGATCGGCACGATTGCACGTCGCCCGCCTCGGACTTCAGCAGAAATATAGGCTGCTTCGTTCCAGCCTCCATAGGTGAGCAAGACAAATACCATTGCCAACCCAAACATGCCTAAGCTAGGTGTTGTAGAAAATAAGGCGGGGGATGCAGGGGCATCGCTCGAAATATAGAAGCCAGCGATCGCCACCATGATTAAGCCAGTGACTTCGATCATGGTCAATAAGGTCTGCACCCACGACGTCGCGGAAATACCGATCAGATTAATGACAGTGAGCACGACTACGACACCCACAGCCCAAATTGCAGAGGAGTAAGGCCCGAGATTAATGGCCTTGGTCATGTAGTCGCCAAACACAAACGCCAACAAGGCAATCGAACCCGTATTAATGACAGTGGCCTTGGCCCACGCATAAAGAAAAGAGATATCCTTTCCAAAGGCTCTTGCAAGAAAATGGTAGTCCCCACCCGCATGTGGATAGGTGGTGGCAAGCTCGGCATAACAGAGGGCACCCGCAAGCGAAATCAACCCTCCCAGGGTCCAAGCGACGAGTAACCACCCAGCATCTCCAGTCACACCCGCTACCATTGAAGGCGTTTTAAAAATACCGGCACCGATCACAATCCCAACAATGATGGCAATGGCACTAAACGCGGTTAATCGCTGCGTGGGTTCATTTACTGCTGTGGTTGGCTGAGTCATGAAAGGTCATGCAAAAGGTTAAGTTGAGAAATAAACCGTAGAGACATGCATCACCATCCGTGCGTAAAGCACAGATGATGAGCAGTCAAAAACGGTGGAGTCGCGTTAAAGAGTAAACAATCAGTTACGCGTACCTGAGACTTCGTAGAGAGGCGAATTTTCGAGCACATTGCCCGCAAATGTATTGCCTTTTAAGGTGACGTCCACAATTCTGGATTGACCACCTTGATCAACGAAACTGAATTTCAGACGGTTACCTACCAAACTAGGTCCAAGGATGGGTTGCGATTTGCCATCAATAGAAAGTGTGCCACCGACGCGCTGATAGCGCTGGGTGAGATCAAGCGTTGCGGCCTTGCTGGACTCGATCCCTTTGATCGTCCATTTTCCAGCTGCATTACCAGGTACAACCCAATAGTAGCCCTGAGCATACCCATCGCCAATGGTCGCATCGGCTTCCCAGTCGCCCATGTTGAAGGAGTTCGTCACGACGCGAGTTCCAGGGGCCATTTTTAGGATGGTGGGACGCAGCTTGAGGTTCAGGTCAGGCAACAGATACATTGTGAGGACGTTTGCTTTGGAAAAATCCTCTACAAAAATATCGCCATTGATAATTTTGACCTTGTCAGACACGCCTGCACGCGCCGCGTTGCGGGTGGCAAGATCAGCCATGTCTTTGTTGAACTCAATGCCAACAGCAGTTGCACCGTAATTTTTAGCCGCTGCAATGGCTATCTTGCCATCCCCCGAACCGAGGTCATAGACCAGATCACCCGGCTTGACTTTCGCCATTTTGAGCATCGCATCTGCGACGGCATCATTGGTGGGAACCCAAATCACGTCCTTGCCACTTTGACCAACTGAAGGCTTGTATTTTTCGTCCCCCATTTTTGGGGAGTCAGTCCCCTGAGCAAAAGAGGTCGAAACCGACAGACCTGTGACGAGTGCTGCTGCTGTTAGAGCCAGACGAAAACGCATGAATCACCTATTGGGTAAAGTGTTGAAAGCAAGGGAAATGAAATATTCGGTCAGCAAATGCTACTCAGAAAGCGTAGCATCCGGCTGCATAAATTCCTAGTGTGACAGTCCCTAGCTTTCAAAAAAGTCTTATTTTTAAGAGACGTCAGGCTCCTCACCAATCCAAGAGATACGCAACAGGTTGGTTGAGCCTGGCACACCAAAAGGTGTTCCGGCGATAATTAACAAGGCCTGACCTGGTTCTCCAAAGCCGTTTTTCTTGGCCGCCAGGGTCGCGTGCAGCACAATTTCCTCAGTGCTCACAACGTCCGCAGCCTGAATGGAGTGAACACCCCAAACAAGTGATAAACGACGCGCAGCCGCAGCGATCGGGGTCATACTCAAGATCGGTGCACGAGGCCGCTCATGGGCAACCCGCAGGGTTGTCGCACCAGAGGAGGTATAGGCCACAGTGGCCGCAACGGGTAGTGTTTCAGCTACGGTACGGATCGCGGCGGAAATGGCGTCACGCGCGTCATTTTTACGACGCGAATGCACGGCTTCCATCATGACCCGCTGAAGAGGATCGCGCTCTGTGCTGAGCAAAATCCGATCCATCATCGTCACGGCTTCGATCGGATAGGCACCAGAGGCAGATTCTGCGGACAACATCACGGCATCCACGCCGTCATACACGGCCGTGGCCACATCGCTGACTTCGGCGCGGGTTGGGACGGGCGAGGTAATCATGGACTCGAGCATCTGCGTGGCCACAATCACTGGTTTACCGGCCTCTCGGCAGGCACGCACGATTCTTTTTTGCAGGACAGGGACCTCTTCGGGCGGTAATTCAACACCCAAATCTCCGCGGGCCACCATCACGCCATCAGAACTCGACACAATGGCCTCAAGTGAGTCAATCGCAGAGGGTTTTTCAAGCTTGGCCATAATCCAGGCGCGATTTCCGACAATCTCGCGCAACTCGGTAATGTCCTCCGGGCGCTGCACGAAAGACAAGGCAATCCAATCCACCCCGATGCTGAGACCAAAATCAAGGTCTTCGCGATCTTTGGCGGTCATGGCAGACATGGGCAAAATCGCGCCGGGTACGTTGACACCTTTGCGGTCCGAGATGACGCCTGCATTGAGGGCCTGCACCTCTGCATGCTCTTTTGTGCAGGACAGTACACGCAGGCGGACCTTGCCGTCATCGATCAACAAGTCGTCACCGGGACGAATAGCAGCGAAAATCTCTGGGTGTAGCAAGGGCACGCGGTTGATGTCACCCGGTGTTGGATCCAAATCCAAGCGAATTTTCTGACCCGTGGTCAGCGCAAGCTTGCCATCGACGATTTTTCCCAAGCGTAACTTAGGCCCCTGCAAATCCATCAAAATACCCACAGGACGGCCCACATCGGCCTCAATCTGACGAATCGCATCGAAACGCAACTTGTGGTCGGCATGCGTACCGTGACTAAAATTTAGGCGAAAAACATCCACGCCGGCGTCAAACAGCTGGCGGATCATGGCGGGGTCGCTACTGGCAGGCCCTAACGTGGCAACGATCTTGGTATTGCGGTTGCGGTGCGAAATCGCATCAAGTTTCATCTTTTAACCTTATGTAATTTAAATACGCCCGCGCATTGCACGAACGCATGCCATCATTTAACCTAGTTCTCACTCTAAGTGCAATCAGTCTCTTGATCTAAATTATCGACTTATTGCCATTAAATTCACGAAACGTTCATGGAGTTAGATTATGTCTGTTACCGCACCTGCACCCCTGACTGATTTGCGCATCAATGGGGAGCGACTTTGGAAAGCCCTGATGGAGCTTGCAAAAATCGGTGCCACCAAAAAAGGCGGTGTCTGTAGACTCGCCTTGACGGACCTCGATCGTCAAGGTCGAGACTATTTCGTGGCCCAAGCTAAAGCCGCAGGCTGCACGATTCGTATTGATGCGGTGGGTAATATTTTTGCCCGTCGTGCTGGCCGCAACAATGACTTGCCAGCCGTCATGACAGGCAGCCATATTGACACGCAGCCGACCGGTGGAAAATTCGACGGTAATTACGGTGTACTGGCTGGCATTGAGGTGCTTCACACCTTAAACGATGCAGATATTGAGACCGAAGCCCCTCTCGAGGTTGTCGTTTGGACGAACGAGGAAGGCTCGCGCTTTGTGCCCGTGATGATGGGTTCGGGTGCCTTTATCGGAGAGTTTGAAACAGACTTTATTCTTGCGCAAAAAGACCGCGATGGCATTTCAGTTGGCGAAGCCCTTAAGTCAATCGGCTATAACGGTGCGGACAAAATCGATCCTAAGAAAGTCGGCGCCTATTTTGAGTCGCATATCGAGCAAGGTCCTGTACTTGAGGCGCATGACATTACGATTGGTGTGGTGACGGGTGCCCTGGGACAACGCTGGTTTGACGTTGTCATTACAGGCTCCGAAGCCCATGCGGGTCCTACTCCCATGGCGTTGCGTCATGACGCCCTACTCGCGGCCTCACACATGATTCAGTTGGTCAATCAGACTGCATTGGATCATGCACCAAACGCTCGCGGCACCGTGGGTATGTTGGACAACTACCCCAACTCGCGCAACGTCATCCCTGGCACCGTCAAAATGTCTGTTGATTTTCGTGCGGACAGTGATGAGACGTTAACGCGCATGGTTGAAAACCTGCATGCCAAAGCGAAGGAGATCGCAACAAAAGGTAAGGTCACCATCGACATCACGCAGGTCGTCTATTTTCCCCCTCAGGCTTTTGCCAAAGAGCTTGTAAATGCTGTGCGTAATGGTGCTCAGAAGATCGGCTTATCTGAGATGAATGTGGTCAGTGGTGCGGGGCATGATGCCGTGTATCTGGCGCGCGTTGCACCTACAGCGATGATTTTTGTCCCGTGCAAGGACGGTATCAGTCACAACGAAATCGAGGATGCCAAGCCTGAGCACCTTGAGGCGGGGTGCAATGTGTTGTTGCACGCAATGCTGGAGTCGGCTGGCGCACTTGGTGCGTGAGGATTTGAGAGGAATAAAACGCAGGTAAGGTTGGATGCGAGGATGCTCTTTTGTATGTTTTAAACATACAAAACCATCTGTGTGTTCGCCTCACATTTTTATAATTTGGCAATGCTCAACATTATTTAAGTTATTGTTTTATATAACAATTATTCGCAACGTTCATTTAAGTCACACCCATCACACATAGGTTAACGCTTCATGTCTCTTGGACAAAAGATTCCGTTAACTGACGCTCAATAAACGGCTGGTTTTACTAACAAGATTGTCATTTTGATAAATATTAATCTCCTCGTCACATTCGTTGGTTTATTCCGAAACCCTAGGCTGCCATCGCGCTCGATCTGTGAGGATTTGAGAGAATGTAAAAGCATTCGTTGCTGTACATTCTTTGCACTGCAACTAAGCTTGGGTGATTGTGATTTTCCCTCTCCCAAACTGCAAATCCGGAGACGATTTAGTGAGCGATATTCAACAAAAAACGCGTTAATGCCTACCCAATCGAGGGCGATTTGTTTATCGCACTGATCAGCAATGAAGAGTAATACTCGATTTGGCCAGCAAAAAAGAAGTTCCGGCAGGCTGGAGATCGGTCGGATTTAACGGCTCGAAATAAGAAGTATCGGCTTACATAGACGAGCACTGACCCGACATGCGCCCAGCGAGCCTGAAACGAGAGATAAACGCCACGCTCACGCACTCATTCCTTTGTTTGCATTTTGGAGAAATATGTTGAACCATGCAGCAGTTGATCAGCCTACGAGATTAGAGGATAACTCTCTCGTAGATCAAGAGTGGGCGACGCGCTATAACGAGACGTCGCATGCTACCTGGGCAAGCTTGTTTGGCTCAATCGGACAGTTGTCACAAAAAACTTCTTGCTCAAGCTTCATTCATGGTCAAAAAGTGATTCAGCTTGGTGCCGAGCGCATACCCAAATTTGAAGACCTATCTGAACAACTCTCCACTTCAACAGGCTGGGAAATAGTCGGAGCTAATGGCTTCGTTCCAGACGAGATATTTTTCACACAACTCGCCAATAAAAAATTCCCGATGTCCTGCGAAATCAGGTCTCTCGATGGCTCGCAGTTTCAAGAGTATCCGGACCTGTTTCATGACGTCTATGGCCACGTGCCTTTGCTGATCTACCCTGAAGTCTCAGAAATTCTTCAATCTAATGCGCGCAGCATGTTGAAAGCGATCAAATTGGGGCGTCCTGATTTAGCAAGAAAAATCGCATCCGCCTATTGGTTTACGCTTGAAGTCGGCTTAGTCAAAGAGCACGGCGATATTCGCGTTTATGGTGCGGCTATCGCATCCTCGCCAAAGGAAATCATGTTTGCTACCGCAGACAAAAGGCCAAACTTGATCAGCTTTGATCTGGATCGGGTCATGAGAACTGAATACGATATGCTAGATGTACAAGCCACTTATTTTGTTCTAAATGACATCGATACGCTTAAAAATTTGGCAAATGTAGATTTTTTTGAGCGAGCCCTGAGTTTAGAAAACATGCCAACGCTGGCACCAGGCGAACTCTGCCCAAGTGACGAGCTTATTCAATTAGGCTCCATCAGTCAGCAAACTAAATCCAATGAAATATTAACCGTACAAATATGAATCTACCTGATGCTGTTCAACATGGCTCTACGTTGCCTGATCGAGTTGCTGAATTACAGAATTTATCAAACGCAATTCTGGCTGCCCCCTCCTCGACGCCGATCGTTTTTATTGACAGTCAAGGTTTAGAAAATAATCTGACCTACGGACATCTGGTTAATTCTGCGAAATGTATTGCCGCAGGATTTCAAAAACTGGGGCTTCAACCCCGTCAGAAAGTTTTGTTGCAGCTGTCACTGAGCGAAGATATCCTACCGGTATTTTGGGGATGTCTGTTTGCGGGCATCGAACCAATCGTTGTCCCTGTTCCTGTGAGTTACGATTTAAACAGTCGTGCATTAGAACAACTTGGTCACATTTGGAAATTGCTCGATCAACCACTCATTTGCACAACCACTGGGCTGGTGTCGACAATAAGCAGCTCGAGCCGACTACCCGAACTGCGTGAAGCTCGCATCGCTACTGTTGAAGAGCTTAGACAGCATGACCCGATCGAGACTGTATACCAAGCAACGTTAAGCGACGTTGCGTTTTATGTTTTATCTTCTGGCAGTACTGGCTTGTCCAAGGCAGTTCAACTCACGCACGGCAATCTCTTATCACGCGGGATCGGTACTAATCTCTTATGTGGAAATAAGCAAAGTGACGTTATTTTAAGTTGGCTACCGTTTGATCATATTGGCAACATATCTGCTTACCATATCAGCCCGGTTCTTGAGGGCAGCAAGCTGGTCTACGCACAAAAAGAATTTGTTTTAGCGAAACCGCTACGTTGGCTCGATCTGATTGACAAACATCGTATCACCCATAGCTGGGCGCCTAATTTTGCCTTTGCCTTAGTCAGTAAGGCACTCAAATACCAAGAAGCTAAGGACTGGGACTTGTCCTGCGTAAAAGGATTGCTCAGTGCGGGTGAGCTCATCGCTTATTCGACGGTGACCGAATTCCTCGACGCTGTCCGTCCTTATCACTTTCGTAGAGAAAGTTTAATCTCTGCATTCGGTATGGCAGAAACCTGCTCGGGTGTCACCTATCACTTGCCACCGTCAGGGCAGTCAATCAAGTTTGTGCATCTTGATCGCCACCAGCTCAGTGGTGTGATTCGGCCCGTTGCACAAGACGACGCAGCCTGCAGCTCTTTTGCCTCTTTAGGTCCTGTCATTCCAGGCATGTCAATGCGTATCGTTGACGAAGACAATCAAGTGGTCGCTGAAGAAACGGTCGGAAGATTTCAGCTACGGGGCTCAGGACTGATGTCCGGTTATTTTCGCAACCCTGAGGCTAACCAAGCTTTTGTCGAAGGAGGCTGGTTCGATACGGGAGATGCCGCGTTTATTTCAAACGGCGAGTTGGTGATGCTTGGCCGCGCAGGGATGGGCATTATCGTGAATGGCGCGAACTTATCCAACATTGAAATTGAATCGGCAGTCGAACAAGTCGAGGGGATTGAGCCCTCATTTACAGCAGCTTGTGCAGCGTTTGCGCCAGGTACAGACAAACTACATCTTGCCGTATTCTTTCACACCAAAGTAACAGACGAGCGTGCACTGGCGAGTTTATTTAAGCACATTCAATCAAAGCTCACCCAGCATGTCGGTATCAAAGCTGACTTTCTCATTCCACTTGCGGCTGAAGAGATACCTAAAACTGCGATCGGTAAAATCCAGCACAAATTACTGAGTGCTCGTTTTCAACGAGGTGAATTTTCATCTGAAATTGAGCGGGTTGAAAAACTTCGTGCTCAGTATCACGAGGCGCCGAACGCCGCTGGGCTGCCAGCCTCTGAGATTCAAAAACAGATTGCAGCAATCTGGCAGGATGTGCTGGGTATCACTCAAGTAGGCATCCAGGACAACTTCTTTGAACTAGGTGCAGATTCGTTGTCCTTGGTGCAAGTGCACGAGCGACTCATAGATATTTTCGGTCCCGCGGTGACATTAGTAGACTTATTTACATCGCCAACCATAGAAATGCTGGTCAAAGTACTTTCAGGTGACAAAACACAAGTTAGTTCGACCGAAAAGGGCCAAGCGCGCGCAAACAACCGTAATACGCATCATATATCTGGCGCAAGCAAAGATATTGCAGTCATCGGAATGTCTTGCCGCTTTCCAGGTGCCGATGACATTGATACTTTCTGGAAAAATCTAGCTGCTGGGGTTGAGTCAATCACTTTTTTTGATGATAACGATCTTATCAAAAGCGGCTTTTCTCCTGAAGTCTTTGATCGCCCCGATTATGTCAAAGCCAGTCCATTAATTTCGGATGCGCGGGGATTTGACGCTGAGTTCTTTGGTTACTCTGCGCGTGATGCAGAACTGATGGATCCTCAGCAACGTTTGTTTCTCGAGTGCGCATGGGAAGCTTTCGAAGTCGCTGGCTACGACCCCACCACGTACCCTGGTGTAACGGGTGTTTACGCAGGCGCTGCGATGAACACCTACCTATTGAACAATGTGCTGCCTAATCGTGAGACGCTGGATTCTCAGGATAATTTAAATGTTGCGACACTCGATTCCATGGGTGGTTTTATGCTCATGGTGGCTAACGACAAAGACTATCTGACTACCCGCGTCTCTTATAAATTAAACCTTGGTGGGCCGAGCATCAATGTTCAAACTGCCTGTTCAACGGGTTTAGTCACTGTACACATGGCTTGTCAGTCTTTACTATCCGGTGAGACGGATCTCTTTCTTACTGGTGGCGCCTCAGTGCAATCCCCAGAGCATGCGGGCCATCTTTATCAACCCGGAATGATTGTTACGCCAGACGGACACGTTCGGTCATTTGACGCACAAGCTCGCGGGACAATCTTTGGCAGTGGCGTCGGTGCGGTCTTACTTAAAAGACTTGATGATGCGTTACGCGACGGAGATCATATCTTTGCCGTCGTAAAAGGAACCGCAGTCAATAACGATGCCGGCGCAAAAGTTGGCTATATGGCGCCAAGCAGCGATGGACAGGCGGTTGCCGTAGCAGAAGCGCTCGCAGTCGCAAACGTTTTGCCGGAAACCATTGGACTGGTCGAAGCGCACGGCACAGGGACTGAGATTGGGGATCCAATTGAGCACGACGGCCTGGCCCAAGTGTTTCGAACTCAAACTCAGGCTATCGGTTTTTGTGCGCTTGGTTCAGTGAAAACCAATGTTGGGCACTTACAAATTACCTCAGGCACTGCAGGATTTATCAAAACCGCATTAGCACTACACCATAAACGCATCCCACCTCTTCTGAATTTCAAGACACCTAATCCGGCCTTGAAACTTGATCAAAGTCCTTTTTATATCAACACAGAGGTCTGCGAGTGGAAAACGACCGGTACTCCCCGGCGAGCCGGTGTTAACTCTTTAGGAATCGGCGGTACAAATGCACACGCGATTCTTGAAGAGGCACCCACTGTGGTCAGGGTAGCTGAAGCAAACGAGCGCTCAACACATGTCTTGATGCTTACAGCTCGAAATGAAGTTGCATTGCACCAATATGCCGGTCGTTTTGCTCGTTATTTCAGTGAGCATGAGGATGTCAATCTTGCAGATGCCTGTTTTACGGCCAATACGGGTCGCAAGGTGTTTGATCATCGCGTTTCAATCGTTGGCTCAAATACGAAAGACTTCATTGCACAACTAACCGCAATCGAAAAAGGTGAGCGACATACCAACGCATTTCGACATGAGGCGAAGTCTGGTACAAAAAGTAAAATAGGATTTCTTTTTACAGGCCAAGGCGCACAATACCCAGATATGGGTCGGCGTTTATATGACACTGAACCGGCATTTCGCGAACAGTTAATTATCTGTGCTGAGCTTTTTTCGCCACTCCTTGAACAACCACTGTTAGAGGTCATGTTTGGCGACTCTCAGTCTCAAGCACTCATTCATCAAACGGGTTATGCACAGCCCGCCCTTTTTGCACTGGAATACTCTTTAGCAAAATTTTGGCAGACACTAGGCGTTATGCCTGATGTTGTCATGGGACATAGCCTTGGCGAATATGCTGCCGCATGCTTTGCCGGGGTCATGAGCCTTGCCGATGCGGCACTGCTTGTTGCTAATCGTGCCAACTTAATGCAGTCCCTAGAACAAACGGGTGAAATGTGGGCTGTCTTTACCTCACCCGAATTGGTTCTGCCGCTTCTGGCAGATGTGGGGCATGATGTTTCAATTGCTGCGGAAAATGGTCCCGAAAACACAGTGCTTTCGGGTTGCACAGCACAAATGGCGGAGGTTATTGCAAAACTCAGTGCGTTAGGCATTCGTTCTCAACGGCTCAATACCTCGCACGCCTTTCACTCAAGACTGATGGAGCCTATGCTTGATCGTTTTGAACAAATCGCGCAGAGCATCCGCTACCAACCTCCACAGATCACTTTAATTTCGAATTTATCTGGCACAACGGCTTCTGACGAGGTCACCAAGCCGCAATACTGGCGTCAACATATCCGGCAGTCGGTTAAGTTCCAAGCGGGCATTGAACAAATGGCCGCTCTTGGATGTCAGGTTTTTGTCGAAATCGGACCTAGACCAACATTAAATGGACTCGGTTCGCAGTGCCTACCCGATCATTGCGTCTGGTTACCGAGTATTAAACCGTCCGAAGACAATTGCAAAACTATTTTCACAAGCTTTGCTCAACTAGCTGTGCTGGGTTTAACCGATTTTAAAAACTTGTACAGTGAACAACAGCGACTTCGCTTGCCCCTTCCTACTTACCCGTTTCAACACGTACGTTACTGGCTTGAAAGACCCTCAGAACGTCCGGCTTTGCCTGATCAACAAACACAAACACTTCTTGGGGATCAATTACGGACACCCACCCTCACTCAGACCATTTTTCAGCGTGACTTTCACCCTGCGACCTTACCCTTTCTTAGTGACCATCGCGTTCACGATCAGATTGTTGTCTCTGGCGCCTGTCACGTCACATTGTTACTGGACGCAGCCAAAATCTTATTAAAAGACCAATCCTTTGAGCTGCAGAACATTCATTTTCCTGAACCTTTGATCATTGCTCAAGGCCAACAACGAACTGTTCAAGTTATCATTGAAAAAAATAATCTTGGGCATAGCGAAGCACAGTTAATTAGCTTTGATTCACATACATCCGATGATCCAATAACGACCAGTCATCACGCCCATGCAAACATCACAGAAACAACAACGGGCTTAGGCGAAATACTGTCAATTGGACAAATACGTTTGGGCTTAACGCATGACGTCGATGTAGGAAAGTTTTTCTCTGAATTAGCTGGTAGGAAAATTGAACATGGCGCAAGCTATCGATGGATCAAAAGCATCCAGCGCAATAACCGCGAAGTTCTTGGTGTCATTGCAGAACCTACTTCACGCGCTGGTCTCAACAAACAGCAACGCCACCCGGGAATGCTCGACGCAGGTTTTACGCTTCTTTTAGCGATGGGTGTTCATCAAGAAGGCACGACCTGGCTACCCTTTGCCATTGAAGCCGTTCGTATTCTCAAAGAAGGTAATGAAGTCCCAGCCTTTGCTTACCTTGTTTTGCGCGACAGCAGCAATAATGAGCATGCAACGGCAGACGTCAAGTTTTGTGATGCAGCTGGAAATATTTTGATCGAGCTGATCGGCTTACAGGCACGACAAGCCGAGTTATCTTCATGGAGCCGTATTGCCCAACACAAAGTTACTCCTTTGTTGCACGAAATAATTTGGGAACCGATTGCGCTCAGCAACGCCCTAGACACTGAAACATCGCTTGATGCACCTTGGCTTATTTTTATTGATCGCCACGGTATTGGTCATGACCTCGTAAACCGTCTTGAGCGAGCTGGCCAACCGTGCATGATTGTTGTCCCTACTGGCGAATCGGTCATTCATGGTCATTCGCCAACCTATACGATTGATCCATTTAACAAGTCGGAGATAGATGACTTAATCAAGTCACTGGGTCCGAACCCCAGACTTGCAGGCATAGTGAACTTATGGTCATTAAATGCTCCGATTGAGGGATTAAACGATCAAGCGCAAACACAAATCACAATGGATGCTGCGGTCTTGTATTTGATTCAGGCCTGTATCACCCAAAATGTCACGATTCAACATCGATTTTGTTTGGTGACCGAACGTGCACAAGCCTTGAGTGGCGACACCCTTCCTCTGAACGTCCAACAGTCGATGCTCTGGGGAATCGGCATGACCGCGACACTTGAACATCCTGAACTGAAAGTGACTTGTCTTGATTTACAGTCGCTCACACCGGCACTTGCGACAAAACACCTTTGGCACGCCATGCATCTCGAGCAAAAAGAGTGGCGATTGGCTTACAGAGATGAAAAAGCTTTCGTTGCTCGTCTTGCTCGTATTCGTGAAATATCGTCACCTAAACAACAATCAATCACACTTTCGGACGAAATTACCTACGTAGTAACAGGTGCTACGGGTGGTCTTGGGCTTGCTACAGCGGCATGGTTAGTCGAACACGGCGCCCGCCGCTTATTGTTACTAAGCCGTCAGCCACTTTCAACACAGGCACACCAAGCGATCCTTGCGCTTAACCAACAAGGGGCGAGTGTCTCGCATCAGTGTGTCGATGTTGCTAACTATGACGAACTAAAAAACGCCCTTCTTTCAACACAGGCAGACGGTGCACGTCCTTTGGGAATCATCCATTGTGCTGGCGTTTTAGACGATCACCTAATGATGGATATGCATTGGGACAATTTTAAAAATGTCTATGCATCAAAAGTTTTAGGTGCAATAAATTTTGACAAGCTGACTCGAGCCTTTGAGGTCGACTGCTTTGTCATGTTCTCCTCAGCCGCATCAGTTCTTGGTAATCGCGGTCAGGCGAACTATGCGGCAGCAAATGCCTTTATGGACGCCCTTGCCCACCAGCGAAAGCTTGCTGGACTGCCCGCTTTAAGTATTAACTGGGGTCCTTGGGCATCGCTAGGTATGGTGCAAACTAATGCGCTAATTTCCAAGCAACTGTCTGCGCAAGGATTTTCTTCATTGAGTACAGAGCTGGCGCTTCAAGCGCTTGGCACTTGTCTTCTTGAAACTCGAGCTCAAGTTGGCGTGATTGATTGTGCATGGGATCAATACTTGAAAGGGTCTGAAATGCTTCAGTCCTTTTTAAGCAAAGTCGCAACACTATCAATTGAGGCGCCAGATCAACAACATCGAGGCACTCAATCTTCGATTTTAGAGCAGCTTAAACACGCCGAACCTACACAGCGTCTAGCGCTCTTGACCGAGGTTGTTGACTCTCAGATTCGTAAAATTTTAGGGCTCGCGCAGACGATAGTGATACCTGAAGATCAAGCGCTGACGGATCAAGGATTTGATTCACTGATGGCAGTACAACTGATAAGTGCTATCGGCAATCTGGTGGGACAGCGTCTGCCCGTCAGTCTCTTTTTTAATTATCCTTCGCCAAAAGAACTCACCGCATACCTGCTGAATTTAATAAATACTGAGATCACGAAAGCATAAAGAATCCAGTGTCTCAAAAAAGATCCATACCTAGCGAAATTCAACATGATCACTTCAGCAAGACTACCATTAACGAATGCTCAGCTCAGCGTTTGGCTTCATCAACAGATTGATCCTAAAGCAATCGGGTACAACAGCTGTCAGTCAATTAGGTTTAAAGGCGATCTTGATCTGAAGCGTCTGGCATTTGCACAGCAAGCAGTCATTGACCACTTTGATAACTTACGCTGCCGATTTGAGGTGATTGATAATGAACCGTTTCAAGTCATTGACGAGAATGTCAAGGTCACTTCAAGTTTCTGGGATTTAAGTTTAGGACTTGATCCAGAGGACGTTGCACAGAAACTTATTACGCAAGAGTTTGAACAAGTATTTGATTTAGAAAAAGATCGTCTCGTCAAATTCGGGCTGGTTCAGGTGAACGATAATGAGTGGATCTGGTTTTGGGTCGTGCACCATATTGTCGTTGATGGTTTGGGCAGTCAACTTGCCATGCAATATATGGCAGAAGTCTATCGATCCGGTAAGGTGTCAAACCTACAGGTAAGCTCTTCTTGGCCAGAGGTCGTTAAGCTAGAACAGTCTTATCGTCTGAGCGATACGTATAAAGAAGACCAAGTTTATTGGCGCGAAACCCTTAAGGGTTTAGATAATGTATGTTCTCTATCCGAACGACACAGCGTCATACACGCCGCCACAAAGCCGTCATTTTGCAGCGCAGAGTTAAGCAGAGATGATTTTAATGCGATCGTTGCACTAAGCAAGCAACTCAGGACTTCTCATTTTGCGGTGCTTGTCGCGATATACGCCATCTATCTTTCGCGCATGACAGGCAAACAGGAGATATGTCTAAGCGCACCCACGTCAGGTCGCGATGCAAACCTCCAAGGGGTAGGAGGCATGCTAACGAATGTTGTTGCCGTGAGCCTCAACATACGGCCTGAAAATACAATCAAAGAAATCATCCAACACGCTTTAACCTCATATCTTGAAGCATTACCTCATAGCCAATACCCTTCTCAGGAAGTACGCAGGGAGTCGCGCGCGAATAATTTACCTGACCCATTAGGTCTGAATATTAATTTGCAAAGTTTTGCATTCCAACTAGACTTTGGTGATGTCAGCACAATAGTCAACAAACCCCATAACTCAGGACCTGTCAGCGATAGTGCGCTACAAATTTTTGACTACCAGGATGGCGGTCCAGTAGAGATCAGATTTGATTATGAAGAAACGCTGTTTACAAAGTCTTCCGTTCTCAAACATCTTGAGCGACTAATTGAACTGTTTAGAAATATTCCCGATCCCGACACAGTAGTAGCCTCGCTTAAAATTCTCGACGAGGATGAAGAAAAATCACTTTTAGAGATTTCGTACGGGGAAACCATCTCGTTAGAGAGTGTTTTTAGTACCTTGCCCGAACTCTTTAAGCAGCAGGTAGAACGCTCACCTGAAACCACGGCGTTAATTTTTGATCAAGAGAGGCTCACCTACCGCGAGCTAGATCAAAAAGCGAACCAACTTGCACGTCACTTGATTAGTCTGGGTATCGGCCCCGAGCAGATCGTGGCATTGGCGCTGCCGAGATCTATTGAGATGATAGTTGCCATGCTTGCCGTGCTCAAGTCCGGTGCGGCTTATCTACCGCTCGACACAGAGCTACCCATCTCGCGCCTGCGGTTCATGCTCGCAGACAGTCAGGCGGGTTTAATTCTGAGTTCCACTTACTACTTGGAACAGCTTCAAGCCACGCCCTCGGAGCCTGCCCGTCCATTTACTATGCCCGCTTATCTGGATCTCTCCGATCCGAAATGGGTCTCTCTTCTTAGTACGCTTCCTGCTACTGAAATCATGCCTCAGGAACGTATTCATACGCTTACGCCTGAACATCTCGCATATCTCATCTATACCTCAGGTTCGACTGGAACCCCCAAAGGCGCAGGCAACATCCACCAAGCGGTGGTCAATCGCTTGCTCTGGATGCAAGACACCATGCAATTGGAGTCAAGCGACCGCGTATTACAAAAAACCGCGATCGGATTTGATGTCTCAGTGTGGGAGTGGTTTTTACCTCTCATGACTGGCGCAGCGTTAGTGATTGCGCGCCCAGAGGGTCAAAAGGATCCGGCGTATCTCAAAGCAATGATCGAACAACACCAAGTTAGCGTTCTGCACTTTGTACCCTCGATGCTAGCGGTGTTTCTTGAAACACTTGATACCCAGGCGTGCCCTTCGATTAAACAAATCGTGACTAGTGGCGAAGCTCTCAGTGGTACCGTCCAGGCGCAAACCTTTCGTCAACTGCCCCAGATCCGCTTATGGAATCTGTATGGTCCGACTGAAGCCGCGATCGATGTCTCTGTTTGGCCTTGCATCCCAACGCATGGGACGCAGCCCCCTCCCATCGGATATCCGATCTGGAACACGCAGCTCTTTATTCTGGACAACATGCTCGAACCTCTCCCCCAAGGTGTTGAGGGAGAGCTGTATATTGCTGGCATGAATCTGGCCCGCGGATATCTAGGGCGAAGTGGATTGACGGCAGAACGCTTTATTGCCTGTCCGTTTACGGCCGCTGGCGCGCGCATGTACCGCACTGGCGATTTGGCTCGCCGACGCGAAGATGGTGCGATTGAATATTTGGGACGCGCCGATGATCAAGTCAAGATCCGCGGCTATCGCATCGAGCTTGGAGAGGTACAGGCATGCTTGCTTGCACAAAATCCAACGCTCGCTCAAGCTGCGGTCATCACTCGTGTGATTCAGGGTGATCAGCGACTGGTTGCCTATTTGGTGACACGCAACGAACAAGCTGCACCTCAGACAGAAGCGCTGCGGACAGCATTGCTTGCGTCTTTGCCTGAGTATATGGTGCCTACTTATTTTGTTAGTATCAAAGCCTTTCCCTTGAGCGCCAACGGCAAGCTCGATCGACGCGCACTGCCAGACCCAGAGCTTGGAGGCATGTCAGAGTCATACCGTGGGCCACGCAACGCCTCTGAAACTCTGATCTGCAAACTCTTTGCTGAAATTACAGGCGCAGAACACGTTAGCATCGATCATGGCTTCTTTGCTCTTGGCGGTCACTCCCTGTTAGCGATGCGCTTGATTGCTCGCCTTCAGGTTGAAACAGGTAAAAAGCTATCGCTCAGCACAATTTTCGAGTGCCCGACTCCCGAGCTACTCGCCCCGCATCTTGACGCCTCGGCGCTAGACCATGGTCCTGCCCTCATTGCCGGCATGGGTAACGTAGATAACGATTCGGTCGCACTCTCCTACGGTCAAAGTCGCCTTTGGACTTTAGACCGTGTCGATGGCCCCTCGGCTACTTACAACATGGCTGTCGCAATTGATTTGAAGGGTGCACTCGATATTGGTGCTCTGCGACAGTCCTTGGTCGCAATCATCGCCCGTCACCAACCACTTCGCACCGTCATGACAGA
>JAMNXR010000016.1 GCA_023653055.1 Burkholderiaceae bacterium
CGCCAAGGCTAAAAAACTTAAAGGCGCTCTCGTTCGCACAGATATGGTAACCGTCACAGGAACAGAAAATCTGATGATGGCCGCGGTTTTAGCCGAGGGTCAGACGATTTTAGAAAATGCTGCGCGCGAACCTGAGGTGGTCGACCTCGCCGAGCTACTCATCAAAATGGGTGCACGCATTAAGGGCCACGGCACAGATCGCATCATCATTGAGGGTGTCCCAACGCTTCACGGCGCAAGCCACGATGTCATTCCTGATCGCATTGAGGCCGGCAGTTTTTTATGTGCGGTGGGTGCTGCTGGCGGCGACATCATGCTGCGACGCGTCGCCCCCGACACCATGGGCGCAACGTTATCAAAGTTACAAGAAGCGGGACTCACGATTCAAACAGGCAAAGACTGGATACAGGCCAGCATGCATACGCGTCCGAAAGCTGTTGACTTTCGTACGCATGAATACCCGGGTTTCGCCACCGATATGCAAGCGCAATTGATGGCTTTAAACACCATCGCTGACGGCACCTCGGTGATTGCTGAAACAATTTTCGAAAACCGCTTTATGCATGTTCAGGAGTTGTTGCGTTTAGGTGCCAATATCGATATCGATGGTCACACTGCAGTGGTGCGTGGCGTAAACAAACTATCCGGTGCAACGGTGATGGCGACAGACCTACGCGCCTCTGCCAGCCTTGTGATCGCAGGCTTGGCTGCCGAGGGGGAAACCGTGGTGGAACGGATTTATCACCTTGATCGCGGTTACGAGCGGATGGAACACAAGCTCAGCGCGCTTGGCGCTCAAATTGAAAGAATCTCTCGCTAAAGGAACATGCATGAGCACTGACGCACATACGCGCCCACTGACCATGGCCTTGTCTAAGGGGCGCATTTTTGAAGAAACCCTCCCCTTGTTGGAGGCGGCAGGTATTACCGTCAGTGAAAATCCAGAAAAGTCGCGCAAACTGATCATTGGCACGAGCGACCCGCGCTTGCGCCTCATTATCGTGCGCGCCTCTGATGTCCCCACCTATGTCGAATATGGTGCGGCGGATCTCGGGATCGCTGGCAAGGATGTACTGATTGAGCACACCGCTCAACATCCAGGCGGACTGTATCAGCCCATTGACCTTAATATCGCCAAATGCCGCCTTGCCGTAGCCGTTCGTAACGGTTTTGACTATGCTGCGGCGGTCAAACAAGGTGCACGCCTGCGTGTTGCAACCAAATACACGTCTGCCGCTCGGGATCACTTTGCTGCAAAAGGTGTCTATGTCGACCTGATTAAGCTCTATGGTTCCATGGAGCTTGCGCCCTTGGTCGGCTTGGCAGACGCAATCGTTGACTTGGTTTCTACTGGCAATACGCTCAAAGCCAACGACCTAGTGGCCGTTGAAGACATTATGCCGATTTCGTCCAGATTGGTCGTCAACCGCGCGGCACTTAAAACCCGTCATGCCGAATTACAGCCTTTACTGGATGCCTTTGAGCGTGCAAGCGCAAGCTCTGTGGCATGATAGTGACCTACTTGTTTTGATGACCCCTTCAAAAGAGGGGCTCTTTGATGATGCGCACAATCACACGTCTGGACTCACGCGACCCTGAGTTTGAAGTCACCCTCTCCAAATTGCTGGCGTTCGATGCCGAGCAAGATGACGCTATTGACGCCGCAGCTGCAGGCATTTTGCAACACGTGCGTCGCGAAGGCGACACGGCCCTGCTGCGATACACCCGCCAGTTTGATCAGGTTATGGTTGATAGCGTGGCAGAGCTGGAAATTCCTCGCCGCGACTGGCAATCCGCGCTGGCAACATTACCTGCCGCCCAGCGCGAGGCGCTAGAAGTCGCTGCACAGCGCGTGCGGGATTACCACGTACACCAAGTCCAAGAAAGCTGGTCTTACACTGAGCCTGACGGCACGCGTCTCGGCCAACAAATCACCCCTCTTGACCGCGTCGGTCTCTATGTGCCGGGTGGTAAAGCCTCATACCCTTCCTCCGTGCTAATGAATGCCATTCCAGCCAAGGTTGCAGGCGTCAGCGAAGTCATCATGGTCACACCGACACCCGGAGGCCAACGCAATGCCATGGTGCTGGCTGCGGCTGCAATTGCTGGGGTAGACCGCTGTTTCGCCATTGGTGGTGCTCAGGCAGTTGCTGCACTGGCTTACGGCACGGCTACCATCCCAGCTGTCGACAAAATTGTCGGCCCCGGCAATGCCTATGTCGCAGCAGCCAAGCGACGTGTTTTTGGCACGGTTGGCATCGACATGATCGCCGGTCCCAGCGAAATTTTGATCATTTGCGATGGCAAAACGCCTGCTGACTGGATTGCGATGGACTTATTCTCGCAAGCCGAGCACGATGAGCTCGCGCAAGCAATCCTTTTATGCCCTGACGCTCAATATTTGGATGCCGTCGAGGCTTCGATTGACAAGCTCTTACCGACGATGCCTCGTGCCGATATCATCCGCACGAGCCTACGTGACCGTGGCGCCTTGATTTTGGTGCGCGACCTCCAAGAAGCCTGCGAGATCAGCAATAATATCGCCCCCGAACACCTTGAAGTCTCCTGCGAAAACCCCGATGCGTGGTTGCCTTCACTGCGACATGCCGGTGCGATTTTTATGGGACGACATAGCTCCGAGTCTCTTGGAGACTATTGTGCCGGCCCCAATCACGTCTTACCCACATCAAGGACGGCGCGATTTTCCTCGCCGTTAGGCGTCTATGACTTCCAAAAACGCTCAAGCTTGATTCACGTTTCTGCTGCTGGCGCCCAAACACTTGGTAAAGTGGCAAATGAACTGGCACTTGGCGAAGGTCTTCAAGCGCATGCGGCTAGTGCACGTTATCGCTTGACCAACATACAATAGATATTCCGACGATCTGAGTTCATCCGAGTGCACACTATGCGTACCGCAGAAATTATCCGAAATACCAATGAAACGCGTATCCGCGTCGCGGTCAATATAGACGGCACAGGCATCCAGAAGCTCAATACGGGCGTCCCCTTTTTGGACCACATGCTGGACCAGATTGCGCGTCACGGTTTAATCGATCTTGAGGTACACGCCGAAGGCGATCTGCACATTGATGCCCACCACACCGTCGAGGACGTGGGGATCACTCTTGGCATGGCCCTTGCAAAAGCTGTTGGCGACAAAGCTGGCATGCGTCGGTACGGGCACGCATACGTTCCATTGGACGAAGCACTTTCACGCGTTGTCGTTGATTTTTCAGGACGTCCCGGTTTGCAATTTCACGTCCCCTTTACACGTGCGCGCGTGGGTGACTTTGATGTCGATCTGACCATTGAATTTTTCCAAGGCCTCGTGAATCACGCCCTGATTACGATGCATATTGATAACTTGCGTGGCGTCAATGCGCATCATCAGTGTGAAACCATCTTTAAAGCAACCGGTCGTGCTCTGCGTATGGCGCTTGAGCTTGATCCCCGCAGTACGGGTATTGTGCCCTCCACCAAAGGTGTGCTCTAAGCCATGACCTCGATTGCCATTGTCGATTACGGCATGGGGAACTATCACTCTGTTGAGCGCGCGCTACGTCATGCCGCTCCAGAGGCGGATATTCGTTTATGTAAGCGCGCGTCAGAAATTGACGCAGCGGATCGCGTCGTATTTCCAGGGCAAGGCGCGATGGCCGACTGCATTCGTACCTTGGACGAAGCGGGTTTGCGTGAAGCCGTGTTGCGAGCAGCCGCCACCAAACCCCTTTTGGGTGTGTGCGTTGGAGAACAAATGCTGTTTGAGCGCAGCGAAGAAGGCAACACCGCGAGCCTTGGCTTATTTAAAGGCGAAGTTCGCCGCTTTAAAGGACCTGCCTTTGACGCCCCCACTTCAGGCGCCAACGATCATGCAGATCGCTTAAAAGTCCCGCACATGGGCTGGAATCCTGTCCATCAAGTGCGCGCGCACAAACTCTGGTCCGGCATTCCCGATGCGACGCCTTTTTACTTTGTTCACAGCTATTACGCTGCGCCCACTGAAGCGGCATTAACGGTCGGCGAGAGCGTGTATGGCGGGCCCTTTACTTGTGCTGTCGCCCAAGACAACATCTTTGCCGTACAGTTTCACCCTGAGAAAAGTGCAGACCATGGTTTGCGTCTTTACCGGAATTTTGTAGACTGGCAACCTTAACAACCTAAAAGTGACTGATCACAAACGATATGCTGCTGATCCCCGCAATTGATCTCAAAGACGGACAATGTGTCAGACTTCGCCAAGGCGACCTCGATGACGCGACCATCTTCTCCGAAGACCCGACCGCAATGGCCACTCACTGGCTTGAGCGCGGCGCCCGACGCCTGCACTTGGTGGACCTCAACGGCGCTGTTGCGGGCAAGCCTAAAAATGAAGCGCTCATTAAAGCAATCGTCGCCGCAGTAGGCGATGATATCCCCGTACAAATCGGTGGTGGCATTCGCGATCTTGATACGATCGAGCGGTATCTTGATTTTGGTATTTCCTACGTCATCATTGGTACGGCCGCTGTCAAAAACCCAGGCTTTTTACATGATGCGTGTGGTGCCTTTCCTGGCAACATCATCGTGGGTCTTGATGCGCGTGACGGAAAGGTCGCAACCGATGGTTGGAGCAAACTCACCAAGCACGATGTGAGCGATCTCGCCAAAAAATTTGAAGATTACGGTTGCGAGGCAATCATCTATACCGACATTGGTCGCGATGGCATGCTCTCTGGTGTCAACATCGAAGCCACCGTCCGCTTGGCACAGCACGTGCGAATTCCCATCATCGCCTCAGGCGGCGTTACCGATTTGCGCGACATTGATGCACTGTGTGCCGTGCAGGACGAAGGCGTCGAAGGCGCCATTTTGGGTCGAAGCATTTACGAAGGCACGCTCGACTTTGAAGCGGCACAAAAGCGCGCGGACGAACTCCAGCCATGACCGTTCAGCAAACGTCCAAAACACTCAGCGAGCTGACACGTCGAATCATTCCATGCTTGGATGTGACGGCAGGTCGCGTTGTCAAGGGCGTTAACTTTGTTCAACTGATGGATGCTGGTGATCCTGTGGAGATCGCTCACCGCTACAACGAACAAGGCGCGGACGAACTGACTTTTTTAGATATTACCGCCACCAGCGATGGCCGCGATTTGATCCTTCCGATCATTGAAAAAGTTGCTTCTCAGGTTTTCATCCCCTTGACAGTCGGCGGTGGCGTGCGTCAAGTCAGCGATGTACAACGACTGCTCAGTGCAGGCGCTGACAAGATCTCTATGAATAGCGCGGCGGTTGCCAACCCTGATCTGGTGCGTGCAGCTTCGGACTATCACGGCTCACAATGCATTGTGGTGGCGATTGATGCGCGACGCGTGGCCGACAGTGAAACCCCTCGTTGGGAAGTTTTTACCCACGGTGGGCGCCGCGGCACTGGAATAGATGCGGTGGCCTGGGCACGCAAAATGGCCGAGTATGGAGCGGGCGAAATTTTACTGACGAGTATGGACCGCGACGGCACCAAATCTGGCTTTGATTTAGAACTCACTCGCTTAGTTTCAGATGCGGTTTCTGTGCCTGTGATTGCCTCGGGTGGCGTGGGCAATCTTCAACACCTTGCAGACGGTGTCACACTGGGCGGCGCGAGCGCGGTACTCGCAGCGAGTATTTTTCACTATGGTGAATACACAGTCGGGCAAGCCAAGGCGTTCATGGCGAGTCAAGGCATCCCTGTCAGGACGGGCTGAGATGGCAACACCTCAATTGCCTGCGTGGATTCAAGACGTGCACTTTGACGCACAAGGCCTGATTCCCGCTATTTCCCAAGATGCCCACACTGGCGATATTTTGATGGTCGCGTGGATGAATGCGGATGCGCTTGCGGAGACCGTTGCGACTGGACGCGCTGTGTTTTGGTCACGTTCACGCAACCGCCTGTGGCGCAAGGGCGAGGAGTCTGGGCATGTTCAACGACTCCTAGAGCTCCGCTTAGATTGTGATGGTGATGTTTTACTTCTTAAGGTCGAACAAATTGGTGCCATCGCCTGCCATACAGGGCGCGCGAGTTGTTTTTACCGCAGACTGGATACCGTCTCAGACTTAGGCGTCGAACCTCGCTCACAATGGGTTGTAGTTGATCCTATCCTGAAAGACCCCGAACTCATTTACAAATGAATAAAGATCTCGCCATGACGAACGCTTCAGAGGCTGTGCTAGCTCGCATAACCGACCTTTTAGAAACGCGTCTGCCGAGCCGCGGGGGCGACCCTGCAGCCTCCTATGTGGCCAAACTGTTCTCCAAAGGTCCCGATGCCGCGCTCAAAAAAATAGGCGAAGAAGCAACAGAGCTTGTCATGGCCGCCAAAGATCGGCAGCCAGAGCGCATCGTGTCTGAAATGGCTGACCTCTGGTTTCACTGTTTAGTTGTATTGACTGAAAATGGACTCCGTCCGGAGCAAGTCATCGCAGAGTTAGCGCGTCGCGAAGGCATCTCCGGACTGCAAGAAAAAGCTTCACGCCCAAAAACCCCTTGAGGACCTAAAGACTTCATGAGTGAACACTGCATATTTTGCAAAATCGTACGGCGGGAATTGCCGGCAAAAATCGTCTACGAGGACGAAGATTGCCTGGTTTTTCATGACATTAACCCTGCCGCACCCGTCCATTTGCTGATGATCCCCAAACGGCATGTTGTCTCAATGCAAGAGATTAATTCCGAAGATAGCGTTTGGTTAGGTAGAATGCTATCTAAGGTACCTCAAATTGCACTCGACAATGGATGTAATCCTGGACCATCAGGCGGCTTTCGTCTTATGGCCAACTCCGGCGTCGAGGGTGGTCAAGAGGTTTTGCACCTTCATTTTCATATTTACGGTGGTAGTCGGCCTTGGAAAGGGCCAGCACCCACCGTTGCCTAATTCGGAGAACCGTCATGGGCGCATTTAGTATCTGGCATTGGTTGATTGTTTTAGCAATTGTTGCCTTGGTTTTTGGTACCAAAAAGATTCGCAATATTGGTGCGGATCTTGGTGGCGCCATCAAAGGTTTCAAAGAAGGGATGAAAGACCCTAACGCAAAAGAAGCTGACGCGACCCCGCCGGCAGCCGAAGCTGCACCTGCGCAACGTGTTGCATCAAACGAAACGATTGATGTGCAAGCTAAAGAAAAGACCAACACACATTGAACGCCTTGTTTGTTTTCCTTTTAGCTGAGTCTATCTGGCCCTGTTATCACCATGTTTGACATCAGCTTTACCGAGCTACTCGTCATCGGGGTGATCGCGCTTGTCGTGATTGGCCCCGAACGTTTGCCCAAGGTTGCTCGCACAATCGGACACCTCGTAGGTCGTGCCCAGCGCTACGTCAATGATGTCAAATCAGACATTAATCGCGAGGTCGAGCTCGATGAGTTGCGCAAGCTCAAAGAGCAAATGCAAGATGCTGCTCAAAGCGTGCAATCGGGCCTGCAAAATACTGAGTCGGCCTTACGTCAGCCCCTCGATGCTTTTGAACAGTCGACCATGTCGACGCTCAATGAGCTCAAAACGCCACTTGGCACACCTGACGCAGGTACCACGCCACTCGCAAATCCAGACGCTTCAGTGACAACGGTCGCATCGACGCCTTCAGTATCAGCGCCTCAGCAACAACCTGCTCAACTTGAGATTGATGCTGTACGCACCACGGTCGTTGCACCAACCATTCCCACCACGAGTGCAGCCACTCCAGAGACTTCGCCCGGATCAAAAACTTGAGCACTGAAGACACATCGCACGAAACCGCCCAAGGCGGCGAAAGTTTCATGTCGCACCTGATTGAGCTACGCTCGAGACTTTTGCGTGCAGTGGGCACGATGCTCGTTGTTTTTATTGCGCTTTTTCTGTACCCCGGCGCATCCGTGATTTATGACCTCTTAGCGGCTCCGATGCTCGCCTCCTTACCCGAAGGCACGCGCATGATTGCAACTGGCGTGATCACGCCCTTTATGGTGCCCGTCAAGGTCACGATGATGGCGGCCTTTGTCGTTTCTCTTCCTGTAGTGCTTTATCAGGTTTGGGCTTTTGTGGCCCCTGGTCTCTATCGACATGAACAACGACTCGCCCTTCCCCTGATTATTTCAAGCTCTTTGCTTTTTTTAGCGGGTATGGCCTTTTGTTATTTCGTTGTTTTCAAAACTGTTTTCAGTTTTATTGCCTCTTTTGCACCCGAATCCATCACGCCTGCACCGGACATCGAAGCATATCTCGGCTTTGTGATGACCATGTTTTTAGCGTTTGGTATTACATTTGAAGTACCAGTCGCCGTAATTTTGCTGGTGCGGATGAGGATTGTCACGATAGCTCAACTTCAACAGTCTCGAGGTTACGTCATTGTCGGTGCATTTATCATCGCCGCTGTGGTGACCCCACCCGACGTCGTGAGCCAGTTCTTACTCGCAGTCCCGCTTTGCATCTTGTATGAAGTAGGGATTTTGTTGGCGCGCGGCATCAAACCTCGCCCCGAAGAAATAAAAACTGACGGACAAGATTCCACAAGTTGAAATTAGCTATTGAGGCAGTTTTAAGGTTTATTCCCCCTAAAAGCTCAAAAAATAGCCCAAAAGGCGCATATATATGCGTAGTCCAGCATAGTTTCCCGCCCTTATCGACCATAAACACTCAACTTTACTTACAACAAATATGTTGTGATTGAGATTGCAAAGGTATATCTTTTGCTTAGTCAAATTTAACAAACTTAAATTTATCGGGGTGTAGTCTTTTTAGCCCTGCTATTTTATTTAAATATTCTCTCTGCAAGCATCATAAAGGGACTACCGTGCTCGCTCACCGTCTCAAACAAGCCCGCCTTCGCGCAGGGCTGTCACAAGAAAAACTCGGCAAATTGGCCGGAATCGACCCCATGTCTGCCAGCGCGCGAATGAATCAGTATGAGCGGGGCAAGCACTCACCAGATTATCAGCTCATGTGTCGTGTTGCCGACATTCTAAAAATGCCGGTCAGCTGGTTTTACACAGCCGATGAGGATGAGGCTCGGCTCCAAGAGGTTTTTTATCACTTGCAGCCTTCGATTCGCCAGCCTCTGTTAACGCAAGCCGAAAATCTTTTTGTCGCGCATCCAACCGACGCAAAAGAATCTTCAGGCACAGCTTCAGACAGCGCACCCAAACAAGGGTAAGCGCCTCGCTCGCTGCAGCTGCATTTGGGACGTCATGAAATCGATTGCAACCCGCGCACTCTGTGCTTGGCTCGACACCAAGCTCAATGCGCCATCCTTTAGTGACTACTGCCCAAATGGTTTACAGGTAGAAGGCACGCCATCGATCTCACACATTGTGACGGGCGTGACGGCAAGCCAAGCCTTGATCGATGTTGCGATAGCACAGGGTGCAGATGCACTGCTCGTCCATCACGGATGGTTCTGGAAAGGCGAAGACTCACGCATCACCGGCATACGCAAGACCAGGCTTGCAAGCCTGATGGCAAACAATATTAATTTACTTGCTTTTCACCTGCCGCTTGATGCCCACCCCGAACTTGGAAATAATGCTCAACTCGCGCGTGTGCTTAAACTCACGCCCTCTCAAGAGACGACGGGGCCTGGCAACTTGATTTGGTTAGGCCAAATGCCCGGATCGACTACGCTTGGTGAGGTTGCTGCGAATGTTGAGCGCGCTTTGGGTCGCACACCCCAAATCATTGGAGACCCCGGTATGCCTGCACATCGGCTGGCATGGTGCACAGGCGCTGCCCAAAGCATGATGACCCACGCTATTGAGGCGGGTGCACAAGTATTTATCACTGGGGAGATCTCTGAGCCTACCGTTCACTTGGCACGCGAGGCAGGTGTCGGTTTTATTAGTGCCGGACACCATGCCACTGAGCGCTACGGCGTGCAAGCCCTCGGCAATGCCATCCAAAAAGAGTTTGGCATTCGAGTCGATTTTGTCGACATCGACAATCCCGTTTGACCTAGGCCGTGTCGGCTACTTCTTTAAAGAATCGCGAATTTCGCGTAAAAGCAACACATCTTCTGTGACTTTAGGAGCGGCTGCCTCTGCTTCCAGATCCATTTTGCTGCGTGCTGTGTTGATGGCTTTAACCATCCAAAAAATCACAAATGCAAGCAAAACGAAATTAATCACAATCGTGACGAAATTACCCCAAGCAAAAATAGTCGCACCCGCTTTGGTTAAGTCCGCATACGTTTCTGGGCCGGCGTAATCTGCTGGCCGAGACAAAACGAAAAATTTATTACTAAAGTCCATCGCCCCGCCAACCAGAAAATTCACGATCGGCATGATGATGTCTTTGACCAACGAATCCACAATTTTGCTAAAGGCCGCCCCCACAATGACACCAATTGCGAGGTCTACCATGTTGCCCCGAACAGCAAAGGCCCGAAATTCCTTTAAAAATCCCCGCGCTTGACTCATTTCTTGATTCCCCTGATGGAAGTGTGTTCGTCGTGAGGCTATAATAAGAGGTTATAAAATTTGCAACAAGTTTGGTGTAAACAAGACTTCAACGTGTGCGCTTAAACGCGTTGGCTGTAATGAGGATAGCAAGATGAGTCAGGATTCGATTGTGCATGACGACGATGGCGCGGTTCCCCAAACCCTGCCCGCCGATCCCTCGCGCCGCTTTTGGATCGGTACAACCTGTGCCGTAGGCGGTGTTGCCGGAGCCGCGTTAGCTGTTCCCTTCGTAAGCACCTTTGCGCCGTCTGAAAAGGCCCGCGCTGCAGGCGCTCCTGTCGAGCTCGACATCAGCACGATCGCCCCAGGCGAAATGCGCACTGTTGAGTGGCGCGGCAAGCCTGTCTGGGTGCTTCATCGCACCAAAGAACAATTGGCGACACTAAAGCAAAACGACCCGTTTCTGGCGGATCCCAACTCAACCCGCCCAGGCTACACGCCTGCATATGCAAAAAATGAATGGCGCTCGCGCAAGCCCGATATGTTTGTCGCGGTAGGGATTTGCTCGCACCTTGGATGTGCGCCGACGCCTAAATTTCAAACAGGTCCTCAGCCAAGCCTTCCCGATAACTGGGATGGCGGCTTTTTGTGCCCTTGCCATGGTTCGACATTTGATATGGCTGGTCGTGTTTACAAAAACAAGCCTGCACCTGACAACCTAGAAGTACCGCCCTACCAGTACTTGAGCGACACCCGAATCATCATCGGTGTTGACGAAAACAACAAGGCCTGATCGGCCTTTGATTAACATCGCACATTGCGACACTGATTAAAGTAAAGGAGCCATTCCATGGCTGGCGAAAAATCCGTCGAAACGACTGGACTTTTAGGATGGATAGATCAGCGCTTTCCGTTGACCTCTACATACAAAGCGCATTTATCTGAGTATTACGCACCGAAAAATTTTAATTTTTGGTATTTTTTTGGTGCGCTATCTCTTGTGGTGCTTGTGCTCCAAATTGTGACGGGTATCTTCCTCGTCATGCATTACAAACCCGATGCGCAATACGCATTTCAGTCCGTTGAGTACATCATGCGCGAAGTGCCGGGCGGCTGGTTCATCCGCTATATGCACTCAACCGGCGCGTCGATGTTTTTTGTTGTGGTCTATCTGCATATGACGCGCGCACTCATTTACGGCTCTTACCGCAAGCCACGTGAGCTCGTCTGGATTTTCGGCGTGGGCATTTTCCTGTGCCTGATGGCTGAGGCGTTCTTTGGTTATCTCCTGCCTTGGGGCCAGATGTCCTTTTGGGGCGCGCAGGTGATCGTCAACTTGTTTTCGGCCATTCCTTTTATCGGACCTGAGCTTTCCATCTGGATTCGCGGCGACTACGTGGTTTCTGATGCAACACTTAATCGCTTCTTTGCTTTCCACGTGATTGCGATTCCTCTTGTGCTACTCGGCCTGGTTGCCGCGCACATCATCGCCTTGCACGAAGTGGGTTCAAACAATCCCGATGGCGTTGATATCAAGGCCAAAAAAGATAAGCATGGACGTCCTTTGGATGGCATCCCCTTCCATCCTTACTACACTGTGCATGACGTTGTTGGCCTAGCCGGTTTCATGATCATCTTCATGGCGATTGTCCTCTTCGCGCCTGAGATGGGAGGCTACTTCCTGGAGTTCAACAACTTCTTACCAGCCGACCCGCTAAAGACACCTCTTCATATTGCACCCGTCTGGTATTTCACACCTTTTTACTCCATGCTGCGTGCTACCACCGATGACTTTACCTGGGTGTTAGCAGGGGCATCCGTAGTGGCTGCCATCGTGATGTTCTTCAAG
Source organism: Burkholderiaceae bacterium (assembly GCA_023653055.1). Classification (GTDB taxonomy): domain Bacteria; phylum Pseudomonadota; class Gammaproteobacteria; order Burkholderiales; family Burkholderiaceae_B; genus Zwartia. Next base: position 12,239 of record JAMNXR010000016.1, read on the forward strand.
ACCAAGGGCCTCGCTAAGCTGATCGTTCCAGTGATACTCATCATCCTTGCCGTTCTGTTACGCGCAATCGATGCAAAGTTCTGGGGTGTCGTGGCAATGGGCGGCTCGGTCGTTTTGTTATTCTTCCTCCCTTGGCTCGACTACAGCCCTGTTAAGTCGATTCGCTATCGTCCAAGCTGGCACAAAGTGCTTTACGGCATTTTCTTTGTCAACTTTATCGTGCTGGGCTATTTAGGTACGCAAGCACCGACCGACATTTTTAACTTGATGTCGCAAATCGGCACTCTCATTTATTTGGGGTTCTTCTTGCTGATGCCTGTCTGGAGTCGCCTTGGAACATTTAAACCGGTCCCTGACCGTGTCACTTTCCACGCACATTGAGCTTAACTTTATTTACGGAATGACCATGATCAAGAAGCTGCTTTGTGCTCTTGCCCTAGTGATCACATGCACTGGCGCCTCCGCCGCTGGCGGAGACTTCCCGCTTGAGCGCGCACCCGATCGCATCAACGATGTTGCCTCTCTCCAAAACGGTGCGAAGCTATTCGTGAATTACTGTCTAAACTGTCACAGCGCCTCTGCCATGCGCTACAACAAACTCAAGGATATTGGTCTGACTGATCAACAGATCCGTGATAGCTTGTTGTTCACTGGGGAAAAAGTCGGTGACTTAATGATAGGCTCTGTGTCTGTCAAAGATGGCAAAACATGGTTTGGTGCAGCGCCGCCAGATTTGTCCCTGATGGCACGTGCCAAATCCATCAATGCTGGGCCTACTGGTTCAGATTACATCTACACCTATCTGCGCACTTTTTACCGTGACACAAGTAAGCCAACCGGCTGGGATAACCTCGCTTTCCCCAATGCAGGTATGCCACACGTTTTGTGGGAGCGTCAGGGTCAACGCGAAATGACTGTGACCACCACGCACAAAACAGCTGCGCAAGCGGGTAAGCCAGCGGGTTGGGAACGTATTGTCACAACCTATGATCCCGCGGGTTACGTCACGTCCAAAGCGGAACCTCTTGCAAACTACAAAGGCAAGGCCTCTGTAGATCATAAGTTCAAGCCTTTAGACCCACAGCGCGCAGCGGCCTATGACCGTGATATGGCTGATTTGACTGGCTTTATGACTTGGATGGCCGAACCCATTCAGCAAAAGCGCAAACAGATCGGGGTCTGGGTATTATTGTTCCTCGGAATCTTTTTCCTTATTGCTTGGCGCTTGAACGCTTCGTTCTGGAAGCACGTCAAGTAAGTTGTCGACTTGGGCCAGCGTCTGCATGACGTAGACGCTGGCTTTTTGCTTTTTCTATCAGTATCTATTTTTAGGACGGATATCCATCATGATGGTCCTTTACTCCGGCACCACCTGCCCTTTCTCACATCGCTGCCGCTTTGTGTTGTTCGAGAAGGGTATGGATTTTGAAATCCGTGACATCGACTTGTACAACAAGCCCGAAGACATCTCTGTCATGAATCCTTACGGCCAAGTGCCTATTTTGGTAGAACGTGACCTGATTCTGTATGAGTCAAACATCATCAATGAATACATCGATGAGCGTTTTCCTCACCCCCAGCTGATGCCTGCTGATCCTGTGATGCGTGCTCGGACGCGCCTGTTCTTGTATAACTTTGAAAAAGAACTGTTCATTCACGTGGCCGCCCTTGAGGACAGATCTATTCGTGGTGATGAAAAGCGCCTGAATATTTCGCGCGCAGCAGTTCGCGATCGTTTATCACAACTGGCTCCTCTGTTGCTCAAAAACAAATATATGCTCGGCGAAGAGTTCACGATGCTTGACGTGGCGATGGCTCCACTCTTGTGGCGCTTGGATCACTACGGTATTGAGTTGCCTAAAACAGCAGCGCCAATCCAAAAGTATGGCGAGCGTATTTTTTCGCGACCAGCTTACATCGAAGCGCTGACACCGTCTGAAAAGGTCATGCGCCGCTAAGCGCTACCACCATGGCTGAATCATCCACGAAACCGTACATGCTTCGTGCTTTGCACGAGTGGTGTACGGACAATGGCTACACGCCCCAGATTGTTGTTCAGGTAGATGCAAACACGCTGGTGCCGCACGCGCATGTTCGTGATGGTCAAATTACACTCAACATCGGTGCTTTGGCGACCAATCGCCTCGTCATCGGTAATGAAGCCGTTGAATTTCAGGCTCGCTTTAGTGGTGTGACTGAGAATTTATACGTGCCGATTGCGACGATTGTTGCGATTTATGCACGCGAAACCGGTGCAGGTATGGGCTTCGAAGCAGAAGCTTCAACCCCCGCTGCACCCCTCGTTCGAAATACCAATCTTACAAGTTTGAGTGAGAGCGATTCGCCTGATACAGATGGACCAAAACCACCTGAAAACAAGCGCCCAAAACTTTCAATCGTCAAATAACGAATCTCTCAAGAACGTTTTCAACAAATCATTTATAATTCTGTCCGTTGTTCAAGTTTTAGACCTTAGAGTCTAAATGCCGGAGTAGCTCAGTTGGTAGAGCAGCTCACTTGTAATGAGAAGGTCGAGGGTTCGATTCCTTTCTCCGGCACCATAGATTAAAAAAGCTGTCAGGTTTTCGCCTGACAGCTTTTTTGTTTTGCACTGCAGTTTTATGCCTTCAGTTTTATACCAAACTATCAGCCCAGATATTTTTGGCCCAACCCCATGCATACGTGCCCTCAAGTGCAGTTGGTGCAGGCGACAAACCACCCGAGCCAGGAACGGTTTTAAACGTCTTCTCTGCTGCAACGTATTGGTGAACGCTCGCAACGTGCACAACGTCAGTTTCGTTAACAAAGCTATAGCAAGTATTGGTCAGGACTGGTTGAGGATTAATAGCAAAATTACTCAACTCTGCGATGATTGCAGCGGCAGTGACCTTTGCATGCTGATTCGCCATATGACCTGACTTCGGCATCAGGGGCGCTACCTGAATTGAATCACCAATGATATGAATATCTTTGGCAACGACCGATTCAAAGTTCAAGAAATTGACGTTTGACCAACGAGCATTTGAATCCGCCAATCCTGCCTTCACGATCAAGTCGCCAGCACGCATTGGAGGCAAAATATTGAGCACATCGGCCTTTACATCTTCCTGCACCTCAAACTTAATAGTGCGTGTCTTGGCATCAATCGCCGTCACATTGTGCTCTGGCATATATTGAATGATGCCTGGGTAAAGGTTTGCCCAAGCGTCTTTAAATAACTTGCCTTTCGATGTCACATCTTGGTTCGCATCAAACACCAAGACCTTTGATTTAGGTTTATTTTTCTTTATATAGTTTGCGACCTGACAGACACGTTCATACGGCCCTGGAGGGCAGCGATACGGTGCAAGCGGGATGCTCAAGGCATACACGCCCCCATCTTTCATCTCAGAGATTTGTTTATGCAGGGCAACAGTCTCTGGACCGGCTTTCCAGGCCTGCAAGGTCACACCCGCCTTATTAGCGGCATCGAGACCTTCGATTTTATCCATCATCAAGCCGATGCCTGGAGACAGCACAAGCTTGTCGTACTTCACTGTTTTGCCCGAGGCCAACTGGACGGTTTTCTTTTGACGGTCAATGCTGGCAACTGCATCTTTGACCATTTTGACGCCATGATTTTTTTCAAGGCCTGCGTATGGAACTGAAAGTGCGCTCAGTTTTTGCGAGCCACCCACAACCAGATTGGAGAGTGGGCAAGAAATAAATTCAGGATTTGGTTCGATTAGCGTGACCTGAGCCGTATTGTTTGACAACATACGCAAATATTTTGCGGCGGTCGCACCACCATAACCCGCACCCACAACAACAATCTGTGCAGATTTCAGTGAGCTGGCAACCGCTTGTCCATTTAAACCAATAGCCAATCCGGCAACTGCTGCGCTTTGTCCAAGAAAATGTCGACGATTCATGTTTGTGCCCCTTTAGTTTTTCTTGCCAAGAACGCTAGCAATCGTTTTGAGTTGTTCGTCGGTATACCCTTTTGCAAGTTGATGCATGATGGTCCCTGTTCTCTTACCGGTCTTATAGGCCATCAGCAGTTCGTACATGACGGATTCAGGCAAATGATTGATCATTGGCACAGTCACGCCGGGAACGCTCACGCCATTTGTGCCGTGGCAATTTGCACAGGTCGCAGCAAGACTTTGGTTATATAAACGCTGCGCTTGGATGTCTTGCGCATGTGTGGCTCCGCTTGTGGCAAGTCCCATCAAACCAGACAGCAAGAGGACAAATGAAAGTTTTTTTCGCATTGTTTGACTCCTAAAAATTATATTTTTAACGTTTTAACACCGTTATCTGATTTTTCTAAATACCATTTTGTTTTAACCATTCTATACATTTTCCCCACCCATCCTTTGCCGGTCCAGGTTGGTACGTTGCACGATAGTCTGCGTGAAAGGCGTGCGGTGCATCTGGGTAAATTTCAAATTTGCTAGCAGCAGCGGCCTTGTTACCTTTTGCTGCAGCCAAAGCGGCCTTCATTTGCTCGACCGTTTCTAAACTAATCCCAGTATCCTTTCCGCCGTACAAGCCTAATACAGGGGCTTTCATTTGTAGGGCTAAATCAACGGGATGGGCTGGAAAGTTTTCACTCTTTTCACCCACAAGGCGTCCGTACCATGCAACACCCGCACGAATTTGTGGAAGATTTGCACACGCAAGCCACGTGATACGTCCACCCCAACAGAATCCCGTGATGCCTACTCTATCCAAATTGCCGCCGTGCTGACCCGCCCACTTGAGCGCTATTTCAATGTCGCCCATGACTTGCTTATCTGGCGTTTTAGCAACAATTTGCGACATAATTTCAGCCATGGTTCCCAGCGCAGTGGGGTCGCCTGCTCGTGTAAAGAACTCGGGGGCAATCGCGAGGTAACCTAACTTCGCGAACCGTCTTGCCACATCAGCGATATGCTCGTGAACGCCAAAAATCTCACTAGCAATGATGACAACGGGCAATTTATCAGCATTGTTTGTAGGTCTTGCCACATAGGCAAAAAGCTCAGTATCGCCATCTTTGATCGTTTCTTCACCTGCTTTGATTCCCGAGAAGTCGGTTTGAATCACCTGAGCAAAGCTTGGTTGTGCAACTGAAGCAAATCCGAGGCCCACTCCAATGACCGAAGTATTGCGTAAAAACTCTCTGCGGGTACGCAGTGAAACATCGCTCAATGCTTCGGCGTCACGGATATGATCAAAACTCATCCTGCTCTCCTAAATATAACTAAGGTTATATGCTTTTTGGCTGTCCATACTGGATTCTCATCTTTGCTATCGGTATTAGGGTATGCCTCAGTGTATTTAATCGTAAAAATTAAGTAATCTATTTATTACTTTTGGGTATTTATTTATACCAAACCAGTCTAAGAATGTCGCTAATGGGTTACACCTATATTCCAACCAAAGTTTCAGGCGAATACGCACTATGCTGAATCCGAAAAACCTAGAGCTCCAACCCGGCAAGCTTCAAAAAGCGCCCGAAAATTTTTTATCGCGGGACTTTGCCTCTGCACTCACTGAGCAAGGCATGGACGATACGCGCCGAGGATTTTTGCGAAATAGTTTTTTTGCTGCAATGGCGGCAGGTGTTGCTACCACGAGCCTTGCAACAGACGCTCGCGCCTCAGAGGGTGACCCAGCCATTTTGCAAAAGCAACCTTGGCAAACCACGCTTGGCCAACCTGTTGCCGCCAAGCCTTACGGCATGCCTTCAAAATACGAGGCGAACCTGCAACGCCGTGAATCCCCGGGGCTGACACGTGTATCTGCCGCTTCGGTCGCCTTTACCCCGTTACAAGGACTGTTTGGCATGATCACGCCAAGCGGCCTGCACTTTGAGAGACACCATCAGGGTTGGGTTGACATTGACCCTGCGCAGCACCGCCTGATGATCAATGGTCTTGTGAAAAAAGACATGGTCTTCACAATGGAAGATCTGATGCGTCTGCCTTCCGTGTCGCGTATTCACTTTATTGAGTGTGGCGCCAACACGGGTATGGAGTGGGGCAACGTCGCAGTCCCCACCGTTCAGTACACACATGGCATGATTTCCTGTTGTGAGTTCACAGGTATCCCCTTGTCACTTTTACTTGACATGGTCGGCGCAGACTTCACCAAAGGTAAGTATGTATTGGCGGAAGGCGGTGATGGCTCAGGCATGACACGCACGATTCCAATGGAACTCGCGCGCGATGACGTCATCGTCGCCTGGGCAATGAATGGGGAGATGTTGCGTCCTGAAAACGGCTATCCCTTGCGTCTGGTGGTTCCAGGTGTTCAGGGCGTGAGCTCTGTCAAATGGCTACGCCGGTTAGAAGTTGGCGATATGCCCTACGGAGCTAAGGACGAGACCATTCACTACGTTGATCTGATGCCTGATGGAATGCATCGGCAATACACCACGATTCAAGAGTGTAAATCTGTCATCACGACCCCGTCAGGAGGTCAGCAGCTCCTCACCACAGGTTTTTACAACATCAGCGGTATCGCCTGGTCGGGGCGCGGCAAAATTAAACGTGTCGATGTGTCTGTCGATGGTGGTCGCAACTGGCGTGAAGCACGCATGGAATCTCCCATCCTGAGCAAAGCCCTGACTCGCTTTAACATCAACTGGGTGTGGGATGGTAAGCCGGCAATCTTGCAATCGCGCGCCATTGATGAAACAGGCTATGTACAACCCCCGATTCGCATGCTTAGAGAGGTGCGCGGCACGCGGTCCATTTATCACAACAATGCCATTCAATCTTGGAAAGTCGACACAAATGGAGAGGTCAGCAATGTTCAAGTTGGTTAAAACAATTACCAGCCTTGCTGCCCTCGCGTTGGCAAGCGGCTTAGTTCAAGCTCAAAATGTTGCCGAGTTTGCAGGTATTGGTCGTATCGCAAAACCTGCGGAAATCAAAGCCTGGGATATTGATGTTAGACCTGACTTCAAGGGTATACCTAAAGGGTCAGGCACAGCAGACCAAGGCCAACAGCTTTGGGATGCGCAGTGTGCGAGTTGCCATGGTACTTTTGGCGAGTCCAATGAAGTATTCACGCCTCTCGTGGGTGGAACGACCGCAAAAGACATCGAAACGGGCCGTGTCGCTTCGCTCACATCACCGAATCAACCTCAGCGCACCACATTGATGAAAGTCCCGACAGTTTCCACACTGTATGACTACATCTATCGTGCGATGCCTTGGAATGCGCCCCGGTCATTATCTGCAGATGATACCTATGCCTTGGTCGCCTATATGTTGGCAATGGGAGAAATCGTACCGGAAGACTTTACCCTCAGTGACAAAAACATCGCCGAGGTACAAAAGCGCATGCCTAACCGTAACGGTATGACAGACAAACACGGCATGTGGACAATCGCCGGCACGCCTGATGTCAAAGCAACGGCGTGCATGACAAATTGCTCGACCGAAGTAAAAATCACTTCGACCCTTCCTGATTTCGCACGCAATGCACACAACAACTTGGCAGAACAAGATCGTACGTTCGGACCTTACCGCGGGTCTGACTCGACAAAGCCACCTCTCAAAGCACTTCCAGGCGCCAACTTTGTTGCTAGCGCAACAACAGTGAAAACTGCTGCTGCCGCCAATCAGGCATCCCCAGCTCAGCCTGCTACTGCGAATGCAGACTCGGCGGCATTACAACAAGCTTTCACAAAGAACAACTGTGCCGCTTGCCACGCCCCTGCAGCAAAAGGTGTTGGTCCATCCAATGCAGATATCGCCAAAAAATATAAAGGCCAAGATGTACTTGCCAAGCTGAGTGCAAAAGTTAAAAATGGGGGTTCAGGTGCTTGGGGTGCAATTCCCATGCCCCCTCACCCTCAAGTTCCAGATGCTGAAATCAATCGTCTGGTGCAGTGGATGTTAACGGGCTCTTAAGCTCAATATCCAATATCAATTTAATAAAAAACATATTTTTATATTTCTATCCGCAAAGGAATCATGATGAACGTACAACGACGCAGACTTCTGCAAATGACCGCACTGGTTGGCTTGATGGCTAGCGCAGGACTGATGACCGAAGCGGAAGCCGCGACTTGGAATAAAGCCGCCTTCGAAGCCAAAACTATGGACGATGTCATGAAAGTACTCGGTGGTGGTGCGCCACAAAAATCAGACGCGGTTATTTTGCGCGCACCTGACATCGCTGAAAACGGGGCCGTTGTGCCTGTTGGAGTTGAAACAGACTTGAAAGCAACTGAGATGGCCATCTTGGTTGAAAAAAATCCGAGCGCGATGGCAGCCATGTTTATTGTGCCTGCCGGTGCCGAAGCCTTTGCTTCAACACGCGTGAAAATGGGACAAACTTCAAACGTATATGCCCTGGCGAAGGTCGATGGCAAATGGTTGATGGCTTCGAAAGAAGTCAAGGTCACACTTGGTGGTTGTGGCGGTTAAACCCGTACACATCCCACTCAGACACTCCATCCTCATTGAAATCAATTCGCCCGATCTGGGCACAGAAATAGTCTAGGAGAATTAATCATGGCAAGTCCAATGCGCATCCGTGCAACAGAAAAAGATGGCGTTGTTGACGTCCGTGTTCTGATGAAGCACGACATGGAGACAGGTCAACGCAAAAATCCAGAAGGTAAAGTCATTCCTGCTTGGTTCATTTCGACCGTCGAAGCAAAAGTGGGTGATAAAGTTGTATACAGCGCTCAATTTGGCCCCGCGGTTTCAAAAGATCCCTTCCTGCATTTCAAACTCAAAGGTGCCGCTAAAAAAGGCGATGCGATGAGTGTCACATGGGTCGATAACAAGGGTGAAACCCGTACCGACAAAACCGATATCAAATAATAAATACGCTCACGCAGAGGATGACCTCAAGATTCAGCCTCTGCTTATAAGCGATACAGGAGACACCCCATGAAACGGTATGTACTAACAGGGCTTTTAGCAAGCCTGATATGTTCGACATCGATTGTTTACGCTCAATCCGCGTCTGATCAACTGGCTGAGTATCGCCGTATGCTTGCGGATGGCAATCCTTCTGAGCTTTACGAGGCTGAAGGTGAAGAGCTATGGGCCAAACCAGCAGGCCCTAAAAATGCCAGCTTAGAAAAATGCGATTTAGGTCTGGGTCCAGGTGTCGTCAAAGGCGCCTCAGCTCAGCTGCCGCGCTACTTTAAAGATACCGATCGGGTTCAGGATCTTGAGTCTCGCCTAATGACGTGTATGAGCACACTCCAAGGCATCCCTGAAGCGGACATCGTGAAAGGCTCCTTTGGAAAAGGAGTTCGCAAGAACCTCGAGGCCATTGTCGCTTACGTTGTCACTGAGTCGAAAGGGATGAAAGTTGATGTGGCCGTCAAGCATCCGAAAGAAAAAGAAATGCTCGCACTAGGCAAAAAGATTTTTTATCTTCAGGGCGGTCCAATGGACTTTTCTTGTGCCTCTTGCCACGCAGTCGATAATCAACGCATCCGCATGCAAGATCTGCCAAACTTGACCACACAAAAGGGTGCGGCAGAAGGTTGGGGTAGCTGGCCTGCATATCGTGTTTCCAGTGGTACTTTTTGGACGATGCAACAACGTCTGAATGATTGCTACCGTCAGCAACGCATGCCTTTCCCCATCTACGGCTCTGAAGCCACCATCGCACTTTCCGTCTTCATGGCGAATACTGCAAACGGTGGCACGATTCAGACACCCGCGTTGAAGCGCTAATTCGAGGGAGCACACAAATGAAAACAATATTGACAAAACTCGGACTGAGCATCAGCGCTGGCTTACTGATTCTCAGCATCTCACCCTCCAGCATTGCCCAGCAAGTCGATCCTGCTGTTCAAGCGGTGATGGAACGTAGTTTCCGCGAGCAAGGTATCGCAAAACTGGATCGTATCAAGCAAGATGAGTTCCAGGCTTTATGTTCCGACGAAAAGTTTCGGACAAGTGCTGAAGGGAAAAAGAAAGCAGAAGCTCTCCAAGCCGCCGCCCTCGCAGCCATCAAGCCTCCTTCGGATGGGAAGTATCTCGGCGACTGGAAAGCAGGTGAGAAAGTCGCACAAAGTGGCCGAGGCGCAACGTGGAGTGACACGCTGAAAACAGTGAACGGCGGTGGTTGTTACAACTGTCACCAAGTCACAAAAGAAGAAATCTCTTATGGCACCATTGGTCCTTCGCTTTTAGCCTACGGAAAAATACGTGGCAATAGTGAGCCCATTTTGGTTTACACCTGGAATCGAATCAACAACTCGAAAGCCTATAACGCTTGCAGCAACATGCCGCGCATGGCGCATTTCAATTTGTTGACTGAACAACAAATGAAAGACGTGATGGCACTTTTGCTGGATCCTGCCTCTCCCGTTAATAAGTAAAAACAGTACGCAAGTATTACGCTACAAGGAAGCACAAAATGGGTATGAGTCGTCGTGAATTTGTCCAGCTAATGGCGATCGCATCTGCTGCAGGTCTCTCGCTAGGGTCTGGAACAAGTCGTGCGCAAGCTGCAACGGCGTTGTATGACCTGCCAAAGTTCGGTAACGTACATCTGTTGCACTTTACCGATTGTCACGCACAACTCAAACCCATTTACTTTCGTGAGCCCAATGTCAACTTAGGCTTTGACTCTCAGTTTGGCAAACCCCCTCACCTCGTGGGCGATGCGTTCCTGAAGTTTTATGGCATCAAACCTGGCACGCACGAAGCCCATGCGTTGACCTATCTCGACTTTGACAAAGCAGCATTGCAATACGGCAAAGTTGGAGGCTTCGCTCATTTAGCCACGCTGATCAAACAAGTCCGTACAAGTCGTCCTGGTGCGCTTCTGCTAGATGGAGGCGATACCTGGCAAGGCTCTGGCACCGCGCTTTGGACCAAAGGTCAGGACATGGTCGATGCCTGTCTCGCGCTTGGCGTAGACATCATGACTGCACACTGGGAAATGACGCTCGGCGAAGAGCGTGTAAAAGAAATCGTCGAAAAAGATTTCGCTGGCAAGATTAATTTTGTTGCACAAAACATCAAGACAACGGATTTTGAAGATCCTGTTTTTGATGCCTTTGTTATGCGTGAAATGAATGGAATCCCTGTCGCGATCATTGGTCAGGCCTTCCCCTATACGCCGATCGCCAATCCACGTTATCTCGTCGAGAATTGGTCCTTTGGCATCGACGAAGAGAACATGCAAAAAACGGTCAATCTTGCGCGCTCCAAAGGTGCTCAAGTCGTGGTCGTGCTTTCTCACAACGGGATGGATGTCGACCTCAAGATGGCGAGTCGCGTGCGCGGGATTGACGCCATTATGGGTGGCCACACCCACGATGGTGTCCCCGTTCCCGTTAAGGTGACGAATCCGGGCGGCGTGACGCTCGTCACCAATGCAGGCTCAAATAGCAAGTTCCTGGGTGTGCTTGACTTTGATGTCAAAAATGGCAAAGTATCTGACTTTAGATACCGCCTCTTGCCTGTTTTCGCAGATCTCATCCCTGCTGATAAGCCGATGGATGCGCTCATCACCAAGATTCGTGCGCCCTACGAAACCAAGCTTAATGAAAAGCTTGCGACCGCTGAGGGAACACTATATAGACGTGGCAATTTCAACGGCACCTTTGATCAACTGATTGTGGACGGCTTGATCAACATGAAAGGCGCCGAGATCGCCTTCTCTCCTGGCTTTAGATGGGGTACCTCTCTTTTGCCTGGGCAAGCGATCACCATGGAACACTTGCTCGATCAAACCGCGATCACCTATCCATACACCACGATGACGCCCATGAGCGGTGAAATGATCAAGACCGTACTGGAGGACGTCGCAGATAACCTCTTTAACCCAGATCCCTATTATCAGCAGGGCGGTGACATGGTGCGTGTCGGTGGCATGCAATACACCATCGATCCTACCGCATCCGCCGGCAACCGGATTTCGGATATGCGTTTGGGCGACAAGATGATCGAAGCGTCGAAAACATACAAGGTTGCTGGCTGGGCGCCTGTCTCCGAAGCTGCACGTGACGCTGGCGGCGAACCCATCTGGGATGTCATGGCGACTTATCTGCGACAAATTAAAACTGTTGCGGCAAAAGCACCTAATATGCCTGTTATTAAAGGCGCAACCAACAACCCAGGCATGGCTGGATAAATCATGAAATCATTCATTTCTGCCTTATGCCTCAGCCTGAGTTTAGGTGTTGCATCTTTACCCGTTGCGGCTCAGCAAGCGGCGCCTCAACAAGGCAACAAAGTTGTCTACCACGTCGATGATGCCGAAACACAAGGGCTCAAAGGCCTCAGAAATATTCGCAATCACCTTGATGTCGCCCCAAACACCAAAATTACGGTCGTAATGCACGCCAATGGTGTAGATCTCGTCATGGATGGCGCGCAGGACAAAAAATCTAAAGCAGAATACGCCCCACTTGTCTCCGCACTCGTTTCACGTGGTGTGGTGTTTGAGGTGTGCGAGATCACACTCAAAAATAGAAACCTTAAAAAAGATCAGTTTGTACTTGAAGCAACGTTTACGCCCTCGGGGGTTGCTCGTCTAGCGGATCTTCAAGCGCAACAAAAGTTTGCTTACATCAAGCCATAACGTTGACTCCCATGCTTAAGTCTTTGCGTCGCATCACGCTGATGCTGAGCTTGATGATGCTGAGCATGGCCAGTCACGCGACTGAACGCTTACTGACACTTGCTCCCGTCAGCAAGAATACTTATTACGCCGAAGGAACTTCAGCGCTTGGTTCACCGCTAAACAAAAATTTTATTTCAAATGCCGGCGTAGTGATTGGGCCGACGGGCGTCATCGTGATTGATGCATTAGGCTCACCCGCTCTTGGCAAACAATTGATCGATGAAATTCGCAAGATCACAGATAAGCCAATTCAGTTTGTCATCGTGACGCATTATCATGCCGACCATATTTATGGCCTCCAAAGCTTCATCGACATTGGCGCTACAGTTATCGCGCAAGAAAGCGCGAAAGAGTACTTGAGTTCAGATACGGCTCAACTTCGTCTTCAAGCCTCGCGCACTGAACTTGCCCCTTGGGTAAACAACCAAACCCGTCTCGTTGCTCCATCAAGGTGGGTCAGCGAGGACGCGCGCTTATCTTTATCGGGGCTCGATGTTGATATCATCAAAATGGGGCCGGCCCACACCCCAGATGATCTGGCGATATATTTTCCATCTGAGAGCGTTCTTTTCGCCGGTGATTTGGTCTTTCGTGGTCGCATTCCTTACGTTGGCAACGCAGACAGTCTTGGCTGGATTAAATCCTTAGATAAACTGCTGCGTCGGGATGCAAAGGTGATTGTGCCAGGTCATGGGCCTGCATCAACATCCTCAACCGAAGATTTAAAGTTCACCCGAGACTACCTTGTATTTGTACGTCAAGCCATGGAGCAAGCCGCACGCGATCTCGAACCTTTCGATGAAGCGTATCTTGCAACAGACTGGTCTCGTTATGAAAAAGTCCCCCTTTTCAATGCGGCCAATCGCATGAATGCGTACAACATTTATCTTTCTATTCAGAACGAGTAATACGCTTAATGGCGACCTAAGCGTGCCAGTTCATAAATATCTAAATCCACCATTTGTCCGACATCTTTTTGTATAACGCGTCCTGCTGGATCAATCACATAGAGTTCAGGAATGCCGCGGCGCTTACCAATCGCGCGATCTAGCTCTGGTGTCATCATCGCGACAGGAAAATTAATCTCATTTTTTTTCACGTATTGTTGAACCGTCTCGATATTTTTATCAACTGATAGACCAATCACCTGTAGTTTGCCGCCTTGTGTTCGTCGGACGAGTTCTTTGAGATTGGTATTTTGACGGTGGCAGTATGGGCACCACGTTGCCCACACTTGAACCACCAAATATTTTCCCTTGAGCTCGGATGAAGAAATTGGCTGGCTGTCTATTGTCGAGAGATTATCAATCTTTAGATAATCCCCCACCCCAAGCGCATTCGCATGCGCCGAGAAAAAAAGACTCAACACGATAGAAGCGCTCAATATGCGGAAAAAGTTTATTACCGTCACGAGCAGTCTCACTCCAATGATTTTTCATAGATTAACTGATCTGTGCGCCGTGTTCTCTAAAGTTGAGGTTTCCATACCTTAACGAAGCGTCGTCTTCCGGTACGGCTTTGCCTAATTTTGTTAACATTCGGGTATCTACTAGTTAATCCCGCCCATCTGGAGTCACCATGAGTCTCGACAAAGTCAGCCCGGGGAAAAACCTTCCCGAGTCTTTTAACGTCATCATTGAAATCTCAATGAATGCTGACCCCATTAAATACGAAGTGGACAAAGAATCAGGCGCGATATTTGTCGATCGCTTTATGGGTACGTCGATGCACTACCCCTGCAACTATGGCTATATCCCCAAAACGATCGCTGGCGATGGTGACCCGGTCGACGTACTCGTGATGACGCCCTTTCCCCTCATCCCAGGCGTTGTCGTGCGTTGCCGTGCCCTTGGCGTACTCAACATGGAAGATGAGGGTGGCGAAGACGCTAAGCTTTTAGCGGTTCCAGAAAATAAAATTCTTCCGCTTTACGATCATTTGAATGCCGTGTCAGATGTTCATCCGATGACACTCAATGCCATTCAGCATTTCTTTGAGCACTACAAAGACCTCGAGAAAGGTAAATGGGTTAAAGTTCAGGCTTGGGGAGACGTCTCAGAAGCGCATCAGGAAATCCTGTCCGGCCTCAAGCGTTACCAAGAAGAAAACAACGCCTAAGGTTTTTGGCGAACTTCTCCTTGGCTCGGCGGGTACATCTCCTGCCAGCCAAGGATCTCCGCAAGCCGCGAAATCACCCACTGCGCTTCCGCCGCAGACAACCCAATCCCTACATTACCGAGCCCCTGGTGAATTCTCTCCAGCACGTCGGCTTCGGTGATACCGAGCTCCCACAGCTTATTTGACGCTTGTTCGGTCAATAGATTAGCCAAATCTTCACATAAATCGTATCGTTCATAGATATGCTCTCGCGTGGCACTTGGCTTGATGCGTCCTGGTTCAACGAAGAGCGCGACAAACGAGGGCGGAATAATAATCTGGTTGCCGTCACTCATCGCTGCGCTGCAACAGGTCAAATTTCTGTGTCATCTTGAATCCTAGGTTGGCAAGTGCCAGTGTTTACACGATACTACGCAGCATAGGTGATTTTTAAAGCGCACACCATGTCAACTCCCATTCGCTCCTCTCAAAGCCGCACAGTGGCACTTTCCGATGGGGCCTCTTTAAACGTTCTTGATGACGGGACGGGTCCCGCACTTTTGCTCGTCAGCGGTTTAGGTGGCACCGCACACTTTTGGAATCCCTGTGTGCCTGCGCTTGCCGCGCACTACCGCGTGATTCGGCTCGACCAGCGCGGAATCGCCAAAAGTACGCGCGGCACAGCGCCCTGCACCATCGATCAACTTGCGCAAGACTGTCTTTCTGTCCTGGATGACTGTGGTGTCGATCAAGCAATCGTTGTGGGACACTCTACCGGCGGCTGTATCGCACAAACGATGGCGCTACTCGCACCCGCGCGCGTGCGAGCGTGCATCTTTAGCGCAACCTGGGGCAAACCCAGTCGGCACAGACAGGAACTCTTTTCCACACGTCGTGAAATGCTTTTTAAAGATCCCGTCGGTTACGCCTGTTCGTCGGTCTTTATGGGGCACGATGCAAATTGGCTCAATCAAAACTGGAATGTTTTGGAAAACGCGCGTACAAATGCACCTGTCACAACCGAAGCACAACACATTATTTCCGAACGATTAGATGCACTGATTGCTTTTGATCGGAGCGCTGAGGTGCATCGCATCACTGTCCCAACACTTATTGTGGGCGCACGAGACGACCTCATCGTGCCTTCGTTTTTACAAGAAGAACTCGCCACTTTACTCAGTCATGCAGATCTGCATATGTTTGAGCAGGGCGGACATTTTTTTCCCGTTACCCGCACCCATCTTTTTATACCGCTCATCTCAGGGTGGTTACATACTTCACTTACACGGACTCCTCATGCTTGAAAACTTTTCCAGCTCGCAAACTGTTCGTAAAACTGTGGTCGCTACCAAAGCTGGCGTTGTGGCCGCTCAGCATCGACGTGCGGCCGAAGTCGGTGCCGCGGTCCTCGATGCGGGCGGCGATGCGGTCGATGCCGCCATTGCGACCTCCTTTGCCATTGGTGTTGTCGAACCGTGGATGAGTGGCCCTGCCGCGGGTGGCACCATGGTCTTATGGCGTGCCAAAGAAGGTAAAGCACGCGTAATCGATTTTGGTTGTCGATCCCCGCGCGAGCTCAATCCTGCTGACTACCCACTGAGTGGGGCAGGAAAGTCCTCAGATTTATTTCCTTGGGCCTCCGTCGTCGACGATCGCAACGTCATGGGTGCGACCGCTGTTGCCGTGCCAGGCGCGGTCGCGGGCATGGATCTCGCCCACAAACATTTTGGACGTATGCCATGGAAAGACTTGGTCACACCTGCGGCCAAGCTCGCCGATGCGGGCTTATTGGTTGACTGGTACACAACGCTCGTGACCGCCGCGAATGCTCGCGTGCTCAGCAAAGATCCTGACACCGCCAAAATGTTTCTGGACGAAGGACACTGGCCGATCGCTGGAGAGTGGACCTCCCTGACGGAAAAACATCTCAACCAGAAAGCCTTCGCCCAAACACTCATGCAAATCGCCGAAGGCGGTGCAGACGCTTTTTATAAAGGCGATATCGCCGAACAACTCGCGAAAGACGTTCGGGCAAAAGGTGGGTGCTTGAGCGTACAAGACTTGCACGACTATCAAGCGTCAATCATTGAGCCACTAACGATCAACTACCGTGGCGGTCGGGTGTATGCAACGCCTGGGCTCACCGGTGGTCCGACCTTTGGCAAAGCCTTAGAGATACTCGCACATGAACTATCGCCAAGCAAAGGAAAACCCAACGCAGCGACCTACGCAGGTTTCGCGCGCGCACTCGATGCCGCCTTCAAACTGCGCTTTGAAAACATGGGCGACCACGAGTCACCCAAAGCACCCGGTTCCACCACACATTTCAGCGTGGTCGATCGCGAGGGCAACATGTGCGCAGTGACCCAAACCTTACTGTCTATTTTCGGATCACGTGTGGTGTCACCCTCTACAGGCATGTTGCTCAATAACGGCATCATGTGGTTCGACCCCGAACCCGGCAAGCCCAACTCGCTCGGGCCCAACAAGCGCTGTCTGGCAAACTATTCTCCCGTCATCGGTGAGGATGCTTTAGGCCGTCGCTTTGCAATTGGCGCCTCAGGTGGTCGGAAAATTCTCGGTGCCGTCATGCAATTAAGCTCTTTCATGATCGACCATGGCCTAAACCTTGAGGAAGCCTTTCACACTCCCCGTATTGATGTCAGTGGCAGCGGGAAAATCACTGCCGACCAAACCCTCTCGGCAGACATCATTGCTGTGCTCGAAAAAGAAATGCCTGTGATTCAAACACGTCGCAATATTTATCCCTATTCGTTCGCTTGTCCGGCCGGCGTCATGCGCGACGGCGATATGAATATGGGCTGTACCGAAATTATGTCGCCCTACGGTGACGCTATTGCAGGCGGTTGAATATGTATTTACCCAAGCACTTCGAACAACAAGACCTTGAGTCTTTGACAGCCTTGCTCAAGGCGTATCCTCTCGGCGCGCTTGTCACGCAACAAGACGGCGCGGTTGAGGCCAACCACATTCCCTTTGTTCTCGAAGGTGGCCTTGCAGTCGGCGGCAAACTCATCGGCCATGTTGCCAAGGGAAATCCAGTTTGGAAAAGTGACTCGACACAACATGAGTCTTTAGTGATCTTTCAAGGACCTGAGGCCTACATCTCGCCCAACTGGTACCCCTCGAAACAGGTTCACCACCAAGTTGTCCCCACCTACAACTATGCGGTCGTGCATGTATACGGCACGTTATCCATCACGCATGATGAGGCGATCAAAAGACAAATCGTCACCGACCTCACTCAGAGAATGGAACAAACAAGGCAAAGCACTTGGCAAGTTTCTGATGCCCCCAGCGATTACCTTGAAAAAATGCTCGCGGCCATCGTCGGGATCGAACTCACCATCACACGTGTGCAGGCCAAGTGGAAGGTCAGTCAAAATCGTGATGTCGCGGACCGCGGTGGTGTCGAACAAGGTTTGCGCGCACAGGGCACAACTGAAAGAGACCACCGTATGAGTGCGGTCGTTCGCACGGGCTTTGGGATCGGAACGGAATAACTAAAAGGTCTAGCGACCTAGCTGCGTAGTGCAATCAACCGTGGCATGAATCAACAGCTTTTTTTCATTATTCTGGGCAGGAAACTCGGTCGAAACGACTTTACAACCCGTGGCTTTTTCAATGGCCTCAATCTGTCTTGCTTTCTGCTTGTCATAATCAGTACCGAACCACCCGCCTTGCTTTCCACCAAAAGCCTCCCACTTGTCATTGCCAAGTGGAATGATGCTGATTTCTCGCTGATCAAGCACAATGATCTGACGCGCAGGATCGCGGTGGTAATAGACGGCACTACCCTGACATCCAACGAGCACGCTCGCGACAGCCACTAGAGCGACAAAGGGCAACATTTTCATCTATATTCTCTGATATCGATACAAACAAAACAGCTTCAGCGCTAAGCATAACGCTATTTTCTGTGTATTCCGAACAGAACCACTCGCGAAATCGTTCGCGGCTTGGTATCTTTAGCTTTATAAAATTTATTCTTGCAAAAACTTTAGGAGCACATACTCATGGCAAAAGAAGGCGTATTGCAGATTCCCTCACTCAAAGGCAAAGTATCGGATGCTGAGTGGCAAACGCGTGTCGATTTAGCTGCCTGTTATCGGCTCGTTGAAATTTACGGAATGGCAGATATGATCGCCAATCACATTTCTGCACGCGTCCCCGGCGAAGAGGGTACATACCTCATCAATGCCTACGGCTTGATGTACGAAGAAATCACTGCTTCCAGCCTTCTCAAGGTTGACCACCACGGCAATATCATTACCAAGCCTGATTTCGGCGATCTCAACTACGGTGTCAACAAAGCCGGCGCTGTCATTCACAGTGCCGTCCACCATGCGCGCCCAGAAGTGGGTTGTGTGATTCACACACATAGCTGGGCCTCGATGGCCGTGTCGTCGCTTGAATGCGGGCTATTGCCCTTAACGCAAACAGCGATGCGCTTTCTTAAAATCAGTTATCACAATTATGAAGGCGTTGTGTTGGATGAAGCCGAGCAAGAGTCTTTGTGTCGGGACTTGGGCAATAGCGAAGCCATGATTTTGCGCAACCATGGGGCATTGACCGTGGGACGCACCATTGGCGAGGCGTTCAACTGGATGCACCGTCTGGAGTTGTCCTGCCGCGCACAAATCGGTGCGATGTCCTGCAATTCACCGATGTCCAAGGTCTCGCAAAAAGTCTTGGATGAGACGTGGAACAACTATCAGCCCGGGACACGCCGTCCTTATGGTGTGATGGAGTGGCCCGCACTGCTGCGCAAGCTTGACCGCACAGATACCTCCTACCGGAACTAAAGTCACACGCATCACTGACGCACCTCAGCGTGCGTCAGTCTACGATTTTTAAATCATTCCCTCAGCATTTGCCAAGGTTACTAACGTGTCCATTCCAAAACTCAGTCATCCACCACGCATCCTGCTATCAGATAAAACGGCTGAGGAGCTCGCCCCCAAAATCGCTAATATCTTAGGCGTGGATGGCTATGTTCGCGTCACGGCACAACAAATCCATGAGGGCACTGCAGATGCCGATTTCTGTTTTGTTTCGCGTGACATCACCGCGACCTCTACCAAACAAAACATCATTCCAGAAACGCAATATGTCTACGATGCGCTCAAACACTCAAAAGCGCTGCAATGGGTACACATTCACTCAGCTGGTGTAGATCGACAAATTTTCCTCGATTTAATGGCAAAAGGGGTGACCGTCACGAGCTCATCCGGCGCGAGTGCGAGTCTGGTGGCGCAAACGGCCCTGACTGGATTGCTTTCGCTGTCGCGTCGCTTTCCTCAACTTGCTGCTGCGCAACGGGCGCACGTTTGGGCACCCTTTTTCAAGGTCGGACTTCCTCCAGATCTCGAAGGACAGACGGCTACGATAGTTGGTTGGGGTCCAATTGGTCAAAAACTAGCCGCATGGTTAAAAGCGCTTGGCCTAAACATTATTGTCGTGCGTCAATCCGCGAGCTCGACGATCCCCGACACCCGCGTGGTGTCTTTTAACGAATTCAATCATATTCTTCAAGAAACGGATTGGCTGGTGCTTGCCTGCCCACTCACCGCACAAACGACTAACCTAGTCAGCGCTGATGCACTGAATCTCATGAAGCCCTCTGCGCACATCGTCAATATTTCACGGGGCGCAGTGATCGACGAACCTGCAATGATTCGCGCGCTACAAAGTGGGCGCTTGGCCGGTGCCTATCTCGATGTCTTTGCGCAAGAGCCCTTGCCAACAGACTCTCCACTTTGGGATATGCCCAACGTGATTGCAACGCCGCATACAGCTGGCTTTTCAGATGCCATCCTTCAGCGCATGGCAGATAAATTTATTGAAAATCTTGGGCACTATGCCCGTGGGGAAAGCTTTATTAATGTTGCACGCTTAAGCTAATACGTATCAAATTACATGCTCTGAAGTCACTGCAATATCTAAAGTATGTTCGCCACCACCTCGAATGACGCCGCGTAGAGGCGATACGTCACCGAAATCTCTGCCTACCGCCACGCTAATATGATCCACACCAATGATCTTGTCATTGGTTGGATCAAGCTCAAGCCAGTGTCCAGGGGCGCTTGGGCAATATACGGAGACCCATGCATGGGAGGCGTCTGCACCACGTAATTTTTTCTGACCAGGTGCCGGTTGTGTCAGCAAATATCCACTGACGTATCGTGCAGCCAAACCGATGGCACGCAAGCAACCAATATAAATATGTGAAAAATCCTGACAAACTCCCGCACGCTTTTCAAAAGCCTCCAGCATCGGCGTATGCACCTCTGTGGCGACAGGTGAATACTCAAAGTCGCGATGTATTCTTGCCGACAACTCTATGCTCGCCTCTGCAATCGGACGATCAGACCGAAAAGACTCAAGCGCATAATCCTGTAACTCGCGTAAGCGTGGCACGTAAGGGCTTGGGAAAATAAACTCACTCGCTGCAAGATAGGGTCGCTCTAATGCATACGCAAGTGACTCCGCTACCAATTCCCAGGGTGGCGTTTCTTTCGGATTAAAGTGGCTATATCTATTTTTCACCTGCACCGTTGAAACAGCTTTTACAACAAGAGCGCGATGGGGGGTCGAAAGTGTAAAAAATGTTCGGCGATTGCCAAAAATATCTATCCCTTCAGTTTGTTGATCAGGTTGAGGTGTAATCATCAATCCTGAGCTCAGTACCTTTTGATCATCCGAATCTAATGGTCTTAGATATGCGAGATGATGTGCAAGCTCAACATCAGTTTGATACTGATAGCGCGTTTCGTGTTCGATCTCAATTTTTGCGATGCGCGTCATGATGCAAAGTGTCGCTCAACAGCCAAGGTAAAAAATCGTCGGCTAATTTCATCGGAAAGCTGTGCGGCAAAAAGACTCAATGCACGGATCGTATCGACTTGTTTCAAGATCGCTTCTCCTTGTGGATTAAAAGTCGGCATTGATGCCATCAGCAACGCACTATCTGGCAGGTATCTGATCTCATCGGCCAAACTTCGCAAAATACATTGAATAGAGCGAGGATTGGTTTCGTCCGTCACCAACAAATCCATGAGCGC
This sequence comes from Burkholderiaceae bacterium, assembly GCA_023653055.1. Taxonomy (GTDB): domain Bacteria; phylum Pseudomonadota; class Gammaproteobacteria; order Burkholderiales; family Burkholderiaceae_B; genus Zwartia. The sequence goes on from JAMNXR010000016.1 coordinate 34,006, forward strand.
ATGGACATCCTGCTGTCGCTGATAGCGCGTACGGTATGTAATCGAGCTATCGAACAATACTAATAAGGTTTCAAAGCCACGTGGTGTGTATGCAGCGGCATTTGAAAAGAATGTACACAATACTTCGCTCAGACTAATCAGTCTTTCAATCAAACGCCCGACCGTCAACATATGCCAACCTAGATCGCGCGTCATTCTGTCAGATTGAAATCCAACTAAAGCCACAAGTTGAATACTGAGCGCATCCAAGACTTCAATCGTATCGATCGCCGTGCGAGACGGGGTGCGCAACACCATCTGACGCATCGTTTGTGCGATTTCTGCATGCTCAGCGGGCAAGCGATCTCTGACAGCCTTGAGTGCGTGTTCAAGCGCATCAATATTATCAATCAAGCCACCTTGGTCCTTCTTTGCCAAACCACTGATTAAGGTGCGTCCAAAAATAACAGCAGACTCCGTCAAGCTCGGCGTATCCTTGGGGATCAGTTTATGTGACTCACCCAGAACACTCATGACATCATTGAGCACTGGCAGACTATCTTGTTGGTTAGTACTCACCAGCACCAACGCTTCCTTGGCGAGACGCACCACCGACTCGCAACGCTCGGTATACCGCCCAAGCCAAAATAAATTCTCGGCAGACCGACTCGATACGAGCTGCTCAGAGGCGGTCCAGCGAGGTATTTTTTCGCGACTCGGCAGCATTGAATACGTATCGACTGGCTGCTCAGTCATCACCCACGTATCCAAGGTACTGCCACCACTTTGTATCGAAACAATATGGGGATCGACGGTTGCAATCCGTGTCATACCTCCCGGCAAAACTTGCCACTCCCCTTTCCCATCAGCAATGGCATACACACGCAACATCGCCGTTCGAGGCGTCACGCGATCCTCTTGCCAGGTCGGGGCCTGAGAGAAAGGCAAATAACTTTGGGTGGTGTACAAATCTGGCTGCTGTTCAATACGATCACGCCACATTTGACGATCTTTCTCGCTCAAGACGCTGGCGATTGCAGGCTGAAAATTTGTACGTGAGCTAGTCGAATACGTGGGTTTAATCACCTGCGTATCCAAATCCGGAGAAATATCTTTCCAGGCGGCAACCTCCCCACACCACCAAGTGTTGAGCGAGGGCATCTTAAGCGTCTCACCCAGCAGGTACTCGGAAATAGCAGGCAAAAATCCCTGAACGGCAGGCGACTCTAAAAAGCTTGTGCCAAGGGAATTCGCCATCACGACATTCCCTGCGCGTACAGCTTGAAGCAGACCAGGAACACCTAAACTGGAGTCTGCTCGCAGCTCTAATGGATCGCAAAAATCATCATCCAGACGACGCAACAAACCATGAATCGGCTGTAAGCCATGCAAGGTCTTAAGATACAACCTGTCGTTGCGAACCGTTAAATCTGCCCCCTCCACCAAAGGTAAACCTAAGTAACGCGCCAAATAGGCGTGCTCGAAATAGGTTTCGCTATAAGGCCCAGGGGTCAACAAAGCAAAACGCGGTGTGTCTTGGGTGATGAGCGCCGCAGCAGTTTTCATCGAATCCAACAATCGCTTATAACTCGATGCGATATGTTGCACACGCATCTCGCGATAGGCTTCTGGAAACAACCGCGAAACAATTAACCGGTTTTCCAATACATAGCCGAGTCCCGAGGGTGACTGTGTGCGTTGACCGATCACCCACCAACGCCCCTTAGGTCCGCGCGCGATATCAAAAGCCACTACATGCAGATGAACACCGCCAGGAGGCTGCACGCCTTGCATGGGTCGTAAATAACCGGGGTGGCCCAACACCAGTGCACTGGGCAAATATCCACCACGTATCAATCTTTGCTGCCCGTAAACATCCTGCACAATCGCATTCAATAGCTTTGCACGCTGCGCCATACTCGTCGCAATGTTGCGCCAGTCTGCGGGCTCAATCAACATGGGCAAGGGATTCAAAGACCACGGCCGAGCTTGGTCTTGGTTATCCGCGTAAACGTTATACGAGATTCCGTTTTGTTGAATCAGCCTGGCAATGGTGTCACTGCTGGCGGGCAAACCAGAAATACCGACCTCACCGAGATAGCCGAAAAATGTTTTCCACGGTTTGCGCAAGCCACCTGTTTGATCACGCAATTCATCGAAATGACCCGCCTTTGTCTCTGCGGTCAGGCTGCACACGGACGTAAAGATGCGCTCAAGCGCGTCTTTACGGGCTTGCTCAGCGTCTTTCTTGGAGGTGGAATCTACAGACATGGGGAATTGAACACTGAATCATGGGTGGCGCCGCAAGTCGAGTGTATAAGGAAATTCCGGCTCCGTGGTGTGAGGTACGAATGAAACCGAACCCGGCGTATGTTCAAGCCTGGAAAATCTTGCTAGTCGTCGACTTTCTGCCTCAAAGGCGTTCACGGGCAGCGTGTCATAACTCCGACCGCCGGGATGTGTCACGTGATAGCGACATCCACCCATTGAGCGAGAAAGCCAGTTGTCCACCAAATCAAATGTTAAGGGTGCATGCACACCAATCGTCGGGTGCAACGCTGACGGTGGACTCCAGGCGCGATAACGCACCCCGATCACATACTCCCCTTCAGTCCCTGTCGGTTGAATACGTGGCACCACGCCATTAATTGCAATAGAAAATCTGTTGTCCACGTAACCGGATACTTTCAATTCAAGTCGCTCAACAGAAGCGTCAACGAGGCGAACCGTTCCCCCAGCACCGCTTTCTTCACCCATCACATGCCAAGGCTCAAGCGCTGTGCGTAAACTCAGGCGCACCTCTCGGAGATCTGTCTCGCCAATTAGAGGGAATCTAAACTCAGCATGAGGTGCAAACCATTTCATATCAAAGTGAAATCCAGCTGCCTGAAGCTCGGACAACACATCTTGAAAATCCATCAAGATGAAAGTAGGCAGCATAAACCGATCATGTAGCTGTGTACCCCAACGTGTCAGACGCGTCTGGCCGGGCGGTCTATAGGTCGTTTTCCAAAACCAGGCGACAAGTGCCCGAATAAGCAACTGCTGCACAAGACTCATTCGCGCATGAGGTGGCATTTCAAAACCACGCAACTCTAGCAACCCCAAACGTCCGCTTGGTCCATCTGGCGAATAAAGCTTGTCGATACTGAACTCCGCGCGATGCGTATTGCCCGTGACATCAATCAAAATATTACGTAACGCACGATCGATCATCCAGGGCGAACACCCACCAGGGCGTTTCATTTGGGTATCTATTTCTTTTAATGCGATCTCCAACTCGTACACTTGATCATTACGCGCCTCATCTACACGCGGCGACTGGCTGGTCGGGCCAACAAACAAACCAGAAAATAAATACGACATCGAAGGGTGGTTATGCCAAAAGGTCAGCAAACTTGCCAGCACATCTGGACGCCGTAAAAAAGGACTATCTGCCGGGCTCGCCGCCCCCATCACAAAGTGATTGCCTCCACCCGTGCCCGTATGACGGCCATCCACCATGAATTTTTCACAACTCAAGCGCGTTTCATGTGCGGCTTGATATAAAAATTCGGTATGTTGAACAAGCTCCGACCAATTTTTTGCTGGGTGAATATTCACCTCTAAGACACCAGGATCAGGCGTCACTTGTAGCAGCATCATGCGGGCATCGCGCGGTGGCGGATAACCTTCCAGCACAATGCAAACATCCAGTTGCAGCGCCGTCTCCTCAACGATTTGCAATAGTGCCAAATAGTCTTCAAGATGCGTCAGAGGCGGCATAAAAACATATAGCACGGCGCTCTCTGGCTCCAAAAACTCAAGCTTGGGGCCACTGCTCCGGTTTGGATTACGCACTTCGACACACAAGGCCGTTCGAATCAAATTGGCATGCGACTCAAACTTCGCTGGGGCGACGGTCTCTGTGTGTGGCACAGTCGATCTGTGCTGATGCGTAATAGGTGTCGATGTCCTCACCGAATCAAGCGCATCAATCTTGTCAAAAGGATCGCGATCAATTGGATAGCGTCGATCCGTTTCGAGAGCCCATGGCAAAGAATCTAATGGCAACCTATATCCCATTGGCGAATCGCCGGGGAGCAAATACAAGCGCGCATCGCGTAAATACCATACGCCAGATTCCCATCGGGTGATATCAGATGATCTCACACCCCTCAAAGACTCTTTGCGAGTGAGTGGCAACGCATAACCAACAGGTTCGTCGAGTCGATGCTCAAAAACACGACGCAATCGCGCGCGCTCCATTTCATCATTAAGCTTTGAGTCAAATGGATCGACATTGATTGGCAGAGTTCGCTCTTTCCACAAATAGTAAAAAGTATCTTCGTAACCCGCTTGAATGTGTTGGCGACTAACGCCCAAGCGGCCCGCAACCGCATGCAAAAAAGCGTGTGCATCAGACGTTGTATAAAAGTGCGGCTCTCGCTCGTCCGCAAAAAGCTCGGGATGTTTCCAGCACGGCTGTCCATCTGTGCGCCAATACGCCGATAAGGTCCATCGGGGTAACTGCTCGCCGGGATACCATTTGCCCTGTCCAAAATGAAGAAACCCTGTAGCACCATATTGTTGTTGCAGACGATGCATCAACGCGAGCCCCAAACCACGCTTGGTAGGACCTAAGGCATCGGTGTTCCACTCCGCACCATCCCGATCTAGAGCAGAAACAAAAGTCGGCTCTCCCCCCATCGTTAGGCGAACATCCTGCGCCTCTAACCGAGCATCCACCTGCCCACCCAGTGCACCAATGCTCTCCCACTGTGCATCGCTGTAAGGTTTTGTCACACGGGGGGTCTCATGCACCCGCTGTGCCGTCATTTGGTGCACAAACTCTACTTCACACTCTTCTAGCGCACCAGATATGGGCGCAGCTGACGAAGGTTCAGGAGTGCAAGCAATAGGAATATGGCCCTCACCGGCAAGCAAACCAGAAGTTGGGTCCAGGCCGACCCAGCCAGCCCCCGGCAAATACACCTCACACCAGGCATGTAAGTCGGTAAAGTCCTCGGTCGCGCCAGACGGACCATCCACCGCCTCGACATCTGGCTTCAATTGAATGAGGTAACCTGAGACAAAGCGTGCCGCTAAACCAAAGTGACGAAACAACTGCACCAGCAACCAGCCCGAATCACGACAAGAGCCAGAAGCGAGCGACAGTGTTTCCTCTGGGGTTTGTACACCTGGCTCCATCCGAACGGTATAGCCCACCTTGCGGTGAACGCGGCTATTGAGCTCAACTAAAAAATCAATGCTTCGGCGCTCACGACGAGGCACATTTTTAAAAAATGTTGTGAGCTGTGGACCCATTGGTGCAGCGACCAAATAAGGCGCAAGTTCTGCTTTGAGCTCTGGTGAATAGCTAAAGGGAAAGCGTTCAGACCCAGGCTCAAGAAAAAAATCAAATGGGTTGTAAACCGCGATTTCCGCCACAAGGTCAACAACAACTTCAAATGTGCGCGTTTTCTCCGGAATCACAACACGAGCGAGATAATTTGCAAAAGGATCTTGCTGCCAATTCAGGAAATGCATCGCTGGCTCTATCCGGAGCGCATACGAAAGTATGCGGGTGCGGCAGTGTGGCGCAGGTCTCAGCCGAATCACTTGGGGACCCAGCGTGATCAACTGATCGTAGCGATACGTTGTAACGTGATGAAGTGCGACATGGATAGGCATACTTATTCAAAGCAATATCCATGCCAGTTGAGGCCTCTTATCCAGGCCCTTGGACCCGCCCGCGTGACCGCCAGTGAGGGGCGTGGCATAGATATTGCTTAATTAGACCAGTAGCCCGCGCTGAAGGTTGCGCGCAATCCCTGCGAACGAAGACGGACACCCTGACATGCGGCAAGCCACGCAAACCATGCTTTTGAACGATATTTTTGACGAAATGCTAGAGACCGCTCAAGCGCATACGTCTCTGTCGCCTGTCACGCGCGCGCATTACCAAAGCTTTGCGCATTGGCTCTCCCAACAGCCGGAGCAACTGATTGCCGCCCGCCGTGAAGAGGCTGAGCTCATTTTCCGGCGTGTCGGCATCACTTTCGCGGTCTATGGTGACACAGATGGCACTGAGCGCACCATCCCTTTCGACATTGTTCCTCGGATCTTTCCTGCGGCAGAATGGGAGCGCCTTGAGCGCGGGCTTAGGCAACGGGTGCGAGCGATGAACATGTTTCTGCACGATGTCTACCATGATCAAAAAATTATAAAAGCTGGCATCATTCCTGCAGAGCAAGTACTCAATAACGCGCAGTATCGAACGCAAATGAAAGGCGTAAAAGTCCCGCTCGGCATCTACGCGCACATAGCAGGGATCGATATCGTTCGCGCCAATCACGGCGCACAGACGGGTGAGCTATTTGTACTCGAAGACAATTTGCGTGTGCCCTCAGGCGTTTCGTACATGCTTGAAAATAGAAAAATGATGATGCGCCTTTTTCCAGAGCTCTTTGCCAATCATCGCGTCGAACCTGTCGATCACTACCCAGACTTGCTACTTGAAACGCTTCGCGATACGTTCAGAAACTCTGTACTTCGCCCTAACGTAGTCGTCTTAACCCCAGGCATGTATAACTCAGCCTATTTTGAGCATGCATTTTTGGCACAACAAATGGGCGTAGAGCTCGTAGAAGGACAAGATCTGTTTGTCAAAGATGATTGTGTATTCATGCGCACTACCCAAGGACCAAGAAAAATCGATGTTATTTACCGGCGTGTCGATGATGACTTTCTGGACCCTGAGGTCTTTAGACATGACTCCACGCTTGGACCTGCAGGGCTGCTACGCGCGTATCGGGCCGGCAACGTTGCGATCTGCAATGCCATCGGCACAGGTGTCGCAGACGATAAATCTATCTACCCTTATGTGCCAGACATGATTCGGTTTTACCTGAGCGAAGAACCCCTCATCGCAAACGTACCTACCTTTCAATGCCGTAAACCTGACGAGCTTTCGTACGTGATTCAAAACATGGCCGAACTCGTCGTAAAAGAAGTCCATGGCGCAGGTGGTTACGGTATGTTGGTCGGCCCCGCCTCCAGCCAAAGTGAGATCGATGACTTTAAAGCGCGCGTACTCGCCAACCCCAATAACTACATTGCTCAACCAACGCTTGCCTTGTCAACTTGTCCAACCTATGTCGAGTCAGGCATCGCACCGCGACATATCGATTTGCGCCCCTTCGTTCTTTCGGGCGAACATGTCCGCATGGTGCCAGGTGGCCTCACCCGCGTAGCGTTGAAAGAAGGCTCGCTCGTCGTGAACTCCTCACAGGGTGGCGGCACCAAAGATACCTGGATTCTGGAGCACTGAGATGACAAACATGCTCTCAAGAACTGCCGATCATCTCTACTGGATGTCACGCTACACAGAGCGTGCGGAAAACACCGCGCGCATGCTTGATGTCAATTATCAAATGTCGTTGTTTCCTCAGTCCACTCAAACCGTCGAAAATACTTGGCGAGCCTTACTCGACATTTCTGAGTTGTCAGATGACTATGACTCTCGCCATGACGCGCTCACGCCACCGGGTGTGATGCAATTTATGGTGAGTGATATCAATAATCTTTCATCCATTATGCGTTGCTTTCAAGCCGCGCGCGAAAATGCACGCGCGGTACGTGGTGCTATCACCACAGAGCTTTGGGAAACCATCAACACCACCTGGCTCGAGGCTCAGCGCATGCTGCACACAGGCATGATGCAACGTTCTCCCGCAGAGTTTTTTGAATGGGTTAAATTTCGCTCACACCTGACGCGTGGCGTCAATAACGGCACGATGATGCGTGGTGAGGTGTATGACTTTATTCAGCTCGGTACTTTTTTAGAAAGGGCAGATAACACCGCTCGTTTGCTCGATGTCAAATTTCTTGCCGCAGCCGCCTCGCAAGACGAGCGTCTTGATGCCGTCGACGAGTTTTATTACTGGGCAGCAATTTTGCGTTCCGTTTCTGCATTTGAAAACTACCGTAAAGTCTACCGTGATGTCATCACCCCAGAGCGCATCGCCGAACTCTTAATTCTTCGCACCAACATGCCCAGATCGCTCGTTGCTTGCCTGCAGGAAATTGTCGACACGCTGGCACGCGTACGAAACATTTATTCAGGTAATACTCATCATGCTGCGCTTAGCCTGCTCACAACATTAAGAGACCAGACAATTGAAGAGATCTTGGCGATCGGCCTGCATGAGTATCTGACAGAATTTTTAAGCCAAATCAATCTCGTTGGCACCGGGATCAGCAAAGACTTTCTTGTTCCACTGAGCGATACCCCAGAGGAAGGCGACCTCGCCAGCTAAAAAATAATCCCGACTGAGACTGGCTTAGCGTACAATGTGGTTACGGTACAACGTTCCAGTCCTCGTGCCGCGCTAAGCCCCAACTCTGTGGGCGCTCGCCTCCAAGGCGTTTTTACTCCCTGTTCGTCTGCCCCGATTGGAGTCCGCATTTAGTTGCGGACCGGCACGACGATGGAGCTGTTCTCTTGTCTACTTCTGTTACTTTTGCTGACCTCGGGTTGGCCGATCCTCTTATGCGTGCGATTGCCGATGCCGGCTACACCATACCCACTCCTATCCAAGCGCAAGCCATTCCTCGCGTCCTCGCGGGCGGAGACTTGCTCGCCGCCGCACAAACCGGCACGGGTAAAACCGCTGGTTTTACGCTCCCTATTTTGCACATGCTGCTTGCCAAGCCGCTTGAGCTGCGCAAACCTGGCCGCCCACGCGTACTGATTCTCACGCCTACCCGCGAATTGACCGCACAAGTCGAAGAGTCCGTCAAAACTTACGGTGTTCACACCAAAATTTCCTCTATGGTGATTTTTGGTGGCGTCAACATCAACCCCCAGACCAATGCCTTGCGCAAACCCGTCGACATCTTGGTGGCAACACCGGGTCGTTTACTGGATCATTGCCAGCAACGCAACGTAGACTTGTCTGGTGTAGAAATTCTCGTCCTGGACGAAGCAGACCGTATGCTTGACATGGGTTTTATCCGTGACATTCGCAAAATTCTTGCCTTGCTCCCACGCCAGCGTCAAAACCTGCTCTTTTCAGCGACGTTCTCGGACGAAATCCGTGAGCTTTCCAAAGGCGTCCTCAATAACGCTTCTGAGGTTTCCGTGGCCGCCCGCAACACGACGGCTGAGCGCGTTGACCAAACCGTTCACATGGTGCCCCAGGCGCACAAACGCGACATCCTTAGCCACATCATTCGCGAAAGCGGCTGGCATCAGGTGTTGGTCTTTACACGTACCAAGCATGGTGCAAATCGCCTCGCTGAAAAACTCGTTAAAGACGGTTTGTCTGCCTCGGCCATTCACGGGAACAAGAGTCAAGCCGCCCGTACGCGTGCACTAGATGATTTCAAAAAGGGTAAAGTCGCCGTACTGGTCGCGACCGATATCGCAGCCCGCGGTCTCGATATCGACCAACTACCTCAAGTCGTGAACTTCGAATTGCCCAACGTACCCGAGGACTACGTGCACCGCATTGGTCGTACGGGTCGTGCAGGTGCCGCAGGCTCAGCCGTGTCTTTAGTGGATTCGAGCGAAGTCAAATACCTCAAAGCCATCGAACGCATTATTAAAAAACAGATTCCACAGGTCCCGGCCCCGACGGGCTGGACGGCTTCGCCTGCCTCCCCACATGATGCGGACGATGAGGCACGCTCTGAGGGTCGCCGCGACGGCCCACGTCGCCCCCCGCAACGCTCCTCCCGCCCTGCCGGCCCTTCGAGTACAGGTGCCCCTCGTCCAGCGCGTGCTGGTCAAGGTGCAGGACATGCGCCCCGCCGTGACGTTCAAGGCAGCGGTCGTGCCCCATCGGGTCACGCCCCTGCGCGCGCAGGCTCCGGCGGTCCGGTTCGCACCGGTTCGGGCTCTAATAGCCCAAGCCAAGCCAATCGCCCCCGTCGCCCAGCTCTTTTTAACAAGTAACTTGCCCGCAAACAGGCTGGCGCGTCCAGCCTGTAAAATCTGTCATCATGAGTATTCAATCTGAAGTTGCGCGACGCAGAACGTTCGCCATTATTTCTCACCCTGACGCCGGTAAAACGACACTCACCGAAAAGCTCCTGCTTTTCGCGGGTGCGATTCAAATCGCCGGCAGCGTCAAGGCACGCAAGGCTTCACGTCATGCGTCCTCAGACTGGATGGAAATCGAAAAGCAAAGAGGTATTTCCGTTGCCTCCTCCGTGATGCAAATGGAGTATCGCGATTGCGTGATCAATTTGCTCGACACCCCGGGCCACCAGGATTTTTCCGAAGACACCTACCGCGTCCTGACGGCTGTTGATGCCGCACTCATGGTGATCGACGCGGCAAACGGCGTTGAACCACAAACCATTCGCTTGCTGCAAGTCTGTCGTGCACGCAATACCCCCATCATTACCTTTATTAACAAAATGGACCGAGAGGTTCGCGATCCGCTTGAGCTGCTGTCCGAAATTGAACAGCACATTGGCATGGATGCCGTGCCCTTCTCTTGGCCGGTTGGTATGGGCAAAGCCTTCGGTGGCGTATTCGATATTCAGCGCGACCGCATGCGTCTTTTCCGTCCAGGACAAGAGCGTCGCAATGACAGCACGGATGACTTTATTGACGGGCTAGACAACCCTGAAATCGCCAAGCGGTTTGGCTCAGCTTTTGAACAAGCCAAAGGCGAGATCGAACTCATACAAGCTGCCGCGCCAACCTTCGACCACGATGCTTTTTTAGCAGGCAAGCAAACCCCAATCTTTTTCGGTTCCGCCATCAATAACTTTGGCGTCCAAGAGGTATTAGATGCCTTGGTCGACCAAGCGCCACCCCCTGGCTCCCGCCAAGCGCTGGAGCGCGTTGTCCATCCCGAAGAGCCCAAATTTACCGGTGTCGTGTTTAAGGTCCAAGCAAACATGGATCCTGCACACCGCGATCGCGTTGCTTTTGTTCGGGTGAGCTCAGGTAAGTTTGAACGCGGGATGCGTCTTAAAGTTTCGCGCAATGGTAAAGAAATCCGCCCCAACAACGTTGTGTCTTTTTTGTCACAACGCCGTGAACTTGTGGATGAGGCCTATGCGGGCGACGTCATTGGTATCCCGAACCATGGGATCCTGCACCTCGGTGATGTGTTAACTGAGGGCGAAGCCTTACATTTTACCGGTCTGCCATTTTTTGCACCCGAACTCTTTCAAGCGGTTGAAACCAAAGATCCACTTCGGATCAAACAGCTTCGCACAGGTCTGCTTCAGCTTGGCGAAGAAGGTGCCATCCAAGTATTTAAGCCTATTGCCGCAGGTGGTGCGATGCTGCTTGGCGCGGTCGGCCAGCTTCAATTTGAAGTCGTGGCCCATCGCCTACAAGCCGAATACGGCGCCGAAGCCCGGTTGATGCCTTCTCGCTACAACATGGCCCGCTGGATTACGGCCGAAGATCCGAAAGAATTGCGCAAATTCATCGATGCGAATGCCTCTCATATCGCCTATGATGTAGTCGAAGCACCGGCCTTCCTCGTCTCGTCAACTGCGCAACTTCGGGTCGCCGAAGAGCGCCACCCGGCGATTCGGTTTCATGCAATGCGTGAACACGGTGGCCAAGTGTTTGCTGACAAAGTCTGACACCCTGTCAATCAGAGATCCTTATGTCTTGGCGTGCCCTCACTCTCTTTTTGTTGCTTGCCATCGTCGCCTCCTGGCAAGGCGGTCGACAACTTGGTCTCTGGCTTGTTGACCAAGCACCGGAGTCCATCGCCTCGGCCTTTAGCCCCAAAAATGAAAACGGTACGGTGCTGGATGCAGATGGCAAACCTCTCGCACCACAGCCTCCCCAACCACGCATTGATGGGACGCTTGGTGTCCCAAAAGAAATGGCCCCCGTTGAATGGACGATCGCGCCCGTCATTGCCTCACGTGCAGATGCCAACTCCTACAATAAAGATGGCGAAGAAGACGATGAGAGGGAAAATGAGGAAGATAAAGAAACATCCTCTGATTCCGTGCAAACGGTCGATGTACGCGGCCCCGGTACCGTCTCTGCCACTACGCGACCCAATACACCTCCACCGCCTCCAGTGCTCAGCTGGCAAGAGTCCTTAAGGAAAGAACTTTCTCAGTGCAACAGCGTTGGTTTCTTTAGGCGCCCTGGTTGTATTGATGCGGCGCAATCTAAATACTGCGGGCCAAACAGCGCTTGGGGAAAAATCGCTGAGTGCCCCGAGAAAACGAACACATACAACATAGGCGGCTAAGCAGCACCTGCTTGTGACTTGCGTAGCGGTGCGGTGGGTATTCGCATCTGCTCACGGTATTTTGCAACGGTCCTGCGTGCGATCGTAATGCCATCCTTATCCAACAACTTGACAAGCTGACTGTCGGACAGCGGTCGAGCCCGATCTTCTTGACGAATCAACGCCTGAATTCTCGTCTGAACCGCCGTCGAAGAAGTCGCCTCGCCGCCCTCTGTCGATAAACCTGTACTGAAAAAGCGCTTAAGCTCCAACGTACCGAATGGCGTCACCATATACTTTTGCGTCGTTGCTCGCGAAATCGTTGACTCGTGCATCCCGAGCTCAAGGGCAATGTCTTTAAGCGTGAGGGGACGTACCGCCTCCCAACCTTTTGTAAAGAAACTTTGTTGATGCGTCACAATCACTTGGGAGACGCGCAAAATTGTCTCAAATCGCTGCGCAACATTACGTATCATCAAGCGTGCCTCTTGCAACTGCCCATGAAGCGCACTGTTCGCACCACCGCGAGGGCTTCCAAGTGCCTGTGCATACATCGCATTGACCCGCAGCTTTGGCATGACCGCTTCGTTGAGATGCGCTTCCCATCCCTTGCGTGTTTTCCGCACAATCACATCCGGCACTGCAAAGTCTGCCGCAGGCTTATTCCATTGGCTCCCCGGTCGAGGATTCAATCGCACGATCAACGCGTGCGCACGACGTAATACATCCGCCTCGCATCGGAGCGCCTCTCGCAACTTGCTCATATTGCCCGTTGCCAAAATATTCAGGTGCTGCTGACATACTCGACGTGCCAGCGCCAGAACTTCTGCATCTTTGACCTCAGGTAAACGGTCTGGATCCGCGTACTGTAATTGCAGGTCTAAACACTCACCCAAGTTACGAGCGCCCACTCCTGGCGGATCCATTGACTGCAAAAAAGTCAGTCCCAATCGAAAATCATCCAGCTCTAGCTCCAACTCTGGACTCATCCAGTCCACAATTTCCTCAAGCGGCGAAGCCAACAAGCCGTCTTCGTTGAGCTCCTCAATTAACAAGCTCACAATGGCTGCGTCTCGCCGACTGAGTCGCGTCGTGCCAAGCTGACCCAATAAATATTCGCGCAAATTACTCTCACGGGCCGCCTCGGGGCGCTCTGTCAGCTCATCATCTCTTGAGTGCCGCGACTCCGTTGAAAACTCAGGGCGCTCGCGCTCAGAGTACGGATCGCCCTCCATAGAGGAGGTGGTCGACCCCTCTAAGTCGGCCTGAGACGCCTCAGAGGGGTCTGCAGGACCCTCAAATGCCTGGTCAACCCTTATAGTAGCGCCCAGCGCGCCGGGGTCTTGTAGGCCGTCTCCTTCTTGTTCTAACAGTGGATTTTCAGCAAGCGCCTTCGCGACTTCCGCCTCTAACTCGAGGGTCGACAACTGCAAAAGTCGGATGGACTGTTGCAGTGCCGGGGTCAGTGTCAAGCTCTGACCAAGACGAAATTCGAGAAAATTGCGAGTCATAGGTACAATATTTTGCATGATGATCACACCAAACACCGCAAATACCCGAAAAGACGTCTATCTACTGGGCAATACCTTGTTGCGTCTGGGACTGCCGCGACTCATTATTCGCTTAGCTGTGACCTTAAGTGTGCTGGCCTTGTTACTTTATTGCGTGCAGGGCATTCTCGCACGGGGTAAAGCTTGGTTAGAGTTTAGTCTGCATATTTCGGGTCTCAACGATATCCTTGGCAAGACGGTGATCGATTTTGTCATGCAGTATCAAAAATTCTTCTGGTGGCTGATTGCCGCGCTTCTGGTGCTTTTCGTCTTGAGTGGACTCATGAGTTGGCTCAAGGCTAGCGTCAAACGCGGCCGTGCTGCGCTCGTCCCCCTCGGTGAGATACGCAAGCTGTGTGGAGGTCTGAGCCAAGAAGCACTCGATGTGCTGGATTGGGTATGGCGGGACAAGTCAAATCCGGTCACCATCGGCAATATACAGGCCACGCTCACGCAGCTACGCTCTGGCCGTCAACGCAAATTAGATTTAGCGCGCGCGCAAAAACTTGAGCTTGAGCTTGCCCTAACACCCAAAACTTCCACGCCAGCGACCGCCCCATCAGACACCCCTCCTGCTCCTGGCGGTCAGCGCGAACCGACCCTTCTTGCCTAAACAAACCGTTGCTTAAAAACGCCTTGTTAAGCCCTCAACGTCAAGCCACGCTTGCTTTTGGGCTGCTTTTATGTTTGACTATTGGTTATGATCGCGCACATCTCAGGCTCTGCCTGCCCTCGTTTAAATCTTATCGCCTCACAAGGCGAGGGTACGTTGTCGCGTGCCGGACTTGCGTCCGCCTCAGCCAAGCTTTCTTCCACACCCAGCCTACTACCGCTACTGCTAGCGATCGGTTGCCGGACCTAGCGTCCCGTGGTAGTCCGGCAACCCTTGGCCACTTCGTATTACCCCACCAGTTTTCTTTTATTACGCCCGGCTCTACCGGACGCTGGTCAAAAACCAGCAATAGATGATTGCGATATCACTGAAATGCGACGTCGGATAAAACAGACTTGAGGTTAAACATGCTTTCAAATCCCGCTACAAAATACATCCCGTTCAAGCCCTTCGAACGAGACTTTTCTGAACGCACTTGGCCCACCAAGCGAATTACCCATCCACCTATCTGGATGAGCACAGACCTGCGCGATGGCAACCAGTCTTTGATCGAACCGATGAGCGTCGAACGCAAACTGCGTTTTTTCGATATGCTCATCAAAATCGGTTTCAAAGAAATCGAAGTCGGATTCCCCTCCGCATCACAAACAGACTTCGATTTTGTCCGCAAGCTTGTAGACGACAAGCTGATCCCCGACGACGTCACGATCATCGCCTTGACTCAGGCACGCCCCGAACTCATCGAACGCACCGTCGAGGCCGCTGCTGGCGCCAAACGCGCGATGATTCATCTTTACAACGCTTGCGCGCCCGGCTTTCGCCGCATCGTATTCAACATGAATCGCGAAGAAGTCAAACAAGTCGCCGTCGACGGCACAAAGTGCGTTATGGCCTGCATGGCCAAATACCCGCAAACAGAGTGGTTGTACGAATACTCTCCAGAAGTCTTTAGCACCACCGAACCAGATTTCGCCCTCGAAGTCTGTAATGCCGTGACGGACACGTGGAAACCCACACCCCAGCGCAAAATCATTTACAACTTGCCAGCGACCATCGAAGCCACCACGCCCAACATGTATGCCGATCAAATCGAATACATGCACAACAACCTGAACAAGCGCGACTGTGTCATCATCAGCTTGCACCCACACAACGACCGCGGCACTGCCGTTGCCGCCGCCGAGCTCGGCTTGATGGCAGGCGCCGATCGTGTCGAAGGTTGTTTGTTTGGAAATGGCGAGCGCACCGGTAACGTTGACCTGGTGACCTTGGCCTTAAACCTCTACACCCAAGGGATCCACCCCGGTCTGGATTTCTCAGATATCGACGAAGTGCGCCGCTGTGTTGAGTTTTGTAATCAGTTGCCCGTTCATCCCCGTCATCCTTATGCCGGCGACCTCGTCTTTACGGCCTTCTCAGGCTCGCACCAAGATGCGATTAAAAAAGGCTTTGCCGTACAAAAAGCAGATGCCATTTGGGAAGTTCCTTATTTACCCATCGACCCCGCCGACCTTGGTCGCAGCTACGATGCAGTGATTCGCGTCAATAGTCAGTCCGGCAAAGGCGGCGTCTCGTACCTGCTTGAACAAGAGCATGGTCTGGCCTTGCCGCGTCGCTTACAAATCGAATTTAGTCGTGCGATTCAGCGTGTCACAGACGAAACCGGTCGCGAGGTGACCGCTACGGATGTGTACAGTATTTTCAACAAAGAATATTTGACTCAGACCGAACCCTGGAAGCTGATCAAACACAGCATCACTGGTGACCCGAGCGCTGCCGAAGGCAAACTGTTCACGATCGAGGCAGAGTTTGATGTGGGTGGTGAGCGACGCAAACTGACCGGTTCAGGTGACGGTGCCATTTCAGCGTTTGTCGATTGCTTGGGCATTCCTGTGCGCATTATGGACTACCACGAACATGCCATTGGGATTGGTACTGATACGCGTGCGGCTTGCTATGTCGAAGCACGTATCGAAGAAGGCGCAACAGGATTTGGAGTGGGTATCGACCGAGATATCGTGACCGCATCCTTTAAAGCCGTCCTGAGCGCACTGAATCGGCATATCGGTGCAGCCTGACAAGGCGCGGTTAGTGTGATTTAAACGGGCGTCTCTTGAGGGCGCCCGTTTACTTTTTGTAACGCAGCAATTTCTACAGGCTCAAAACCAGCCGCCAGACGCGCCTCAATATTAAAGGGTCCTTTAAGCGTTGGCGCTCGATATTGCGTCGCTAACTCGGCATACGTTTGAACGGGCTCGAGACCGCGCGCTGCACATAGCCAGCGATACCAGAAATTACCAATTGCTACGTGGCCGATCTCATCGCGCAAAATAATATCCACAATCGCTGCTGCCTGAGGATCACCCCCGCTTGCGAGCTTATGACGCACAGCAGGAGAAGCATCTAAACCGCGCGCCTCCAACGTACGGGGCACCAGGGCCAGGCGTGCCAGCACATCCCCCTGCGTGCGCTCCGCCATTTCCCAGAGCCCATCGTGCGCAGGAAAATCACCGTAACAATACCCAAGTGTTTTCAAATGCACCTCAAGCATCTGGAAATGTTCAGCCTCCTCAATCGCAACGCCCATCCACTCTCGATAAAATGCCTCTGGCATCTCACCAAAACGCCACACCACATCAAGCGCTAAATTAATGGCATTGAATTCAATATGTGCCAATGCATGGATCAACACCGCACGTCCTTCTAGCGTATTGACGCTGCGCAGGCGCAGTCCTGCCGGGGAAACCAATTCAACGGGTGGACGACCAGGAATGGGCACAAGCGCCTCTAGGACACGCGAGGAATCAATCGGTGTATCCGCTTGTACCTTGGCTAAGAGATCCGCTTTCTCTTGCCAAGTGGTCTGACCCAGTGCACAGAGTGCCAATTCTCGCAATTCAATCACGTTTTACCCAACAGTTTTAAACTCAATTGGTAATATTGCAATTATGTCTGATCTTTTGAATGCCACACATCCTGCCTTACCTGCCCGCATCCCAGCCGCAGCCCTCATTCCAGGCTTGCTGGGACTTTTGCCGTTCTGGGGGCTTGCGCTCTCGACACAGCTCTCGAGCGGACTCGATCCTTTGCTCGCGCTGATGGCACTCATTATGTATGGCGCGGTCATCCTCAGCTTTGTCGGTGCGCTCTGGTGGGGTCTGGCCGTGCATGCCACGGCACCCGCACCACGCACCGCAATGTTTATCTGGAGTGTGGTGCCTGCATTAATCGGTTGGGCCTCCATCATGACAGCGCCTGCCATCGGCTTGCGTATGTTGATCGCGGGTCTCGCGCTTCAATGGGTGCTCGATGGACTCCTCATGCGCAAAGTCCCCAATGTGATCCCACGTTGGGTCTTTAGACTACGCACCCTACTCACGCTGGGCGCAACCAGTGCGCTCGGCTTTGCGTATTGGCAGTTGAGCTAAGTCAAGGCAAATACTGTAGACCTGCCTTTACTTATTTCTCAGATTTTTATTTCTCAGGCTTCTTTTTTGACGTTTTTTTCTTAGGCACTGCCAACATCGTAAAACGGCAACTTGGTGCCCCGCATCGACACGCGTACTGCGCCTTAAGCGTTTTAGTCAGCTTTTCATCGTCAATCACGAGGCCGTAATCGTAGTTCAGCTCTTCGCCGCGCTTGATATCTCGCTTAGCAACGATGTGCACCCGCTTTCCACCTTTACCTTCACTACTCTCACAGTTTGGTTCGCAAGCGTGATTAATCCAACGCGCGTCATTCCCTTCGTCATTACCATCAATGACTTTGCCCGTACTGAGTGAAAAGAAAAAAGTGTGGAACGGATCATCAGGATTGGTGGGATGGCGGCGATCGGCCTCTTTCGCACTAATCGTCTTGCCGCCGTATTCAATGATACGCGTGCCTTCAGGAATATTTCGCGCAGCAAAAACACCGTTACCATGCACCGTTGATCGCCTGACAATATGCCAGGGCTTTTCAGTTGTTGTCATTTTTCAAGCTTCAAAAAATCAAGGTTTTTTAACACCAAAACAATGCTGAGCTTCGGGGAACTTGCCGCCGCGCACTTCATCCGCATACTGTTGAACCGCATTACGCATCACCGTGTCGAGATCCGCATAACGCTTAACGAATTTAGGTACACGATTACCGCTTAGTCCGAGCATGTCATCTGTCACAAGGATCTGACCATCACATGCAGGAGAGGCACCAATACCAATCGTAGGAATATGGAGCTTCGCAGTGATATCCGCACCGAGTGCCTCCGTCACACCCTCAAGGACCACGCCAAAAGCGCCCGCTTTTTCGAGCGCCTGTGCATCCGCCAAAATACGCGCTGCAGCGTCCGGCGTTTTGCCTTGTGCCAAATAGCCGCCCATCGTATTGACATATTGAGGCATCAACCCCACGTGCGCAAGCACGGGTATGCCTCGGCTGACGAGATACTCGACAGTCTCGGCCATCACCTCACCGCCCTCAAGCTTGACGGCATCAGCACCCTGACTCAACAAATAACCGGCGCTACGAAACGCCTGGCCCAACGACTCCTGATAACTACCAAACGGTAAGTCCGCTACGATGCAAGCACGTTTTGTTCCGCGCACAACCGCTGCCGTGTGATGCCCGATTTGCTCAAGTGAAATCGATAATGTATTGGGCAAACCATACGCCACCATCGCCGTCGAATCACCGATCAAAATAAAATCGACATAATCATCAATCACGCGTGCAGTGGGCACACTATACGCCGTCAACGCGACAATCTTGCGCTGACCTTTACAAGCCAACAATTGTGGGACGGTCATCCGCTTGATATCTGTGTGCGTACTCATTTTCGTTTCCCAATCATTCGTCTACAGCCACGTCACTCGCAGACTTTTTTGTCGCTTTCTTAGCAACTTTTTTAACGGCTTTTTTTGCTGTCTTTTTTGCAGCAGTTTTAGTTGCTGCCTTTTTTACGGCCGTCTTTGTTGCTGTTTTAGTTGCAGTTTTTGTTGCCTTTTTAGCCGCCGTCTTCCCAGCTGTTTTAGTCGCTGATTTCGCAGGGGTCTTGCGTCCTGGCTTTTCTGGTCGCGCCTCAAACTCAAAGCTGACTTTTCCATCCTCGCCACGCGCCAGGTAGGCTTTAAATTTTCGATTAGTACGACTCGAAACAAAACCTTCCAGCAAATCCGTTTTACCGGTCTCTAACAGCTTGACCATTTGATCTGCGCCAATCTCTTGTTGCAAGATCACCTTGCCAGAGCGGAAATCGCAGTTACGTTCAGGCCCAACTGACTTTTCACAGATGTAACGCATGCCGTGCTCAAACACACGCGCCGAACATTTTGGACACGCGCCCAAAGGCGCATGTCCAGAAAAGTCTACCGGCTCATTTGATTCTTCATCTCGCTGACCAAAATCAAATTCCAATTTTGAATCAGGATCCAGCTTCAAAATCGCAGCAAATGGACGACCCATTTTGCTGATAAATCCCTGCATAGGTCCGATGCGCTTATCCGTAATCAGCGTTTCAACTTCCTCGGGCTCAAAGGTCCGTCCACCAGGGTGTTTGCCTATTGAAAAGTCACAACTCGTGCATGCGTAGCGACGGTAATTTTCTTTCACCACAGCGCCGCATTTTGGGCAAGGCGTCGTCAAGGTGACATAGTCACCAGGCACTGTATCGCGATCGTATTCTTTCGCGCGCTTCACAATGACTTGCGTCATTTGTGCAATTTCGCGCATGAACGCATCACGCTCAAGTTCACCTTGTTCTATCTGCTGTAACTTGTGCTCCCACTCGCCCGTGAGTTCTGGGGACGTCAGTTCCTTGACATCCAAACCGTTTAGCAAGGTCATTAACTGACGCGTCTTGGCTGTCGGGACCAGATCGCGGCCTTCACGTCGTAAATAGGTTTCGTTGAGCAAGCCTTCAATAATAGAGGCTCGAGTCGCTGGCGTACCAAGACCGCGAGCAGCCATCGCCTGCGCAAATTCGTCATCATCCACAAGCTTGCCAGCATGCTCCATCGCCGACAACAAGGTGCCTTCGTTATAGCGTGCGGGTGGCTTAGTCACCAAGGCAATCGCATTCACCTCTTCCGTGCGAACAGACTCGCCTTCCACCACGGCCACAAGCGTCTCATCGTCTTCCTGCGCTTCGCGACCATACACAGCCAACCATCCAGGCGAGACTAATACCTTACCTTCAGTTTTAAACTGGTGCGCTTGAACAGTCGTTGTACGCGTCGTCATCCGGTACTCAGCCGACGGGAAAAATATTGCCAAAAACCGCTTGACCACCAAGTCATATAACTTTGCTTCAGCTTCGCTCAGTTCTTTAGGAATTTGCAAAGTCGGAATAATTGCAAAGTGATCCGACACTTTTTTATTATCAAAAATTCTCTTGTTAGGCTTGACCCAACCATTTTTGCTGATCGTCTTAGCATGCGGAGCCAAGCTGCGTGTGACGCCACCACCCTCAGCGATACCATCAATCGTAGCGCGCACCGTATTGATATAGTCTTCGGGCAAATGCTTCGAGTCCGTACGCGGATAAGTCAGCGCTTTATGGCGCTCGTACAAGCTCTGTGCAAGTGACAAGGTTGCTTTGGCTGAAAAACCAAAGCGTCCGTTTGCTTCGCGCTGTAGCGACGTTAAGTCAAACAATGCCGGTGCGGCTTCTGTCTTGGGCTTAGCAACCTCAGTCACAACACCTGGTTGCGCTCGGCATGCGGCCACCACACTTTTTGCAGCAGCCTCTACCCACAATCGAGACTCATGCTTGCTGGGGTCTTCTGCATCTTTCTTAAACTGGGGATCAAACCACCGACCCTCATATAAACCCGCTGCCGCCACAAAGGTCGCCCGGACTTCCCAATAATTACGTGGCTCAAAGCGTCGAATTTTTTCTTCGCGCTCAAATACGATTGCGAGCGTCGGTGTTTGTACACGCCCAACAGGCGTCTTGAAAAAACCACCATCTTTACTGTTAAAGGCCGTCATGGCTCGGGTGCCATTGATACCGACCAACCAGTCAGCCTCTGCACGTGAACGCGCAGCCGCCTCAAGAGGCTTCATTGTGGTGTCGGCACGAAGGTTTGCAAACGCCTCTTTAATGGCGTCTTGTGTCATCGACTGCAACCATAGGCGCTGCACAGGCTTTTTCTGGCCCGCGTATTGCTCAATGTAGCGAAAAATCAGTTCACCCTCTCGACCCGCGTCACACGCATTAATGAGTGCGCTTACGTCCTTGCGTTTGATCAAACGCACTAACATTTTCAAGCGTTCCGCAGATTTTTTATCGCTCGGATTCAACTCGAACTGAGGTGGAATCACCGGCAAGTGCGTAAAACTCCACTTTCCCTTGACCGGATCATTTGGGGCTACCAGACTTAACAGGTGACCGACGCTTGAGGACAAAACAAAATTGTCACTTTCAAAATAGTCGCCTTCACGCGTAAAGCCACCTAGTGCCCTGGAAATATCGAGGGCAACAGAAGGCTTCTCAGCAATAATTAGTGTCTTAGTCATTCTTTTCCAAATACGGCTCTAGTACTAAACGCGCTCAATCCAAGCGCTATTTTGACTTTAGTCTAGCGCGGATCATAAATGCGGCGATGAATGCCGTGCAAGTTAGCACGACTCAGGCCTTGCACCCAAACGGGGATCGCAGCGGACCAAAACTGGCTTACGTCCCTAATTGGCAGGGGATCAAAGCCCAATGACAACCATGCACGCTGCAAAACGCCCAAAGGATCACTCAACTCTATTGCAGCCGCGCCATTTTGTTTCGATAATTTTTGTCCTGCCTCATCCGTCACGAGTGGGACGTGCAAATATGTAGGTAGGGACAAGCCCAGTAATTTAAACAAAACGATCTGACGTGCCGTACTGCTAAATAAATCCTCACCGCGCACCACATGCGTCACACCTTGATGCGCATCGTCCACCACCACAGCGAGTTGATACGCCCAAATCCCGTCGGCACGGCGCAAAACAAAATCGCCAACCGTTTGATCTACCTCCTGCGCCATAACGCCCAGCCAGCGATCTTGAAAGGTTGTCTGACCCTCCGGCACACGCAAGCGCCAAGAAAGCGCCTGACGCCCTTCTGGATGCCCTGAGCGACATGTACCGGGGTAGGGGCGCTCACCCTCCGGAAAGTATCCCTGCATGCGTAATACGGAATCGGCGATCTCTCGGCGGGTACAACCACATGGATATGCGAGATTTAACGACAAAAGAGCATCAAAAGACTGCTGATAGGCACTTAATCGGCGCGATTGATATAAAACCTCACCATCCCACCGCATCCCTAACGCCTGCAATTGTTGCAAAATTACCCGATCAGCATCATGGACATTTCGAGGAGCATCTAAATCCTCCATCCTCACCAACCAGGATCCTCCATGCGCGCAAGCGTCAAGATAGCTCGCCAGTGCGGCTACAACTGAACCTGCGTGGAGAGGCCCGCTCGGACTCGGCGCAAAGCGACCCACATAGGGGGATTGATCCGAGGGCTGGTCAGTGCAACAGACGGTCACCATCGTCGCGCAAAAGTTCTTCGAGAATCAAATGATCGACCTCGGACTCCTGGCTCCACAACACCATCAATGCAATGATTTTGATCTTTTGCAGAGAAACTGGGCCGTCTGTCGTCGCCATGGCGCGGTCGATGACAATTTCACGCAAGACAGGGGACAAGGCCTCCGTCGCCTCAAGGAACGTGATGAAGCCAATCGCTTGGGCACCAAGATGTTGCTGCTCCATCTCGGCGTACACGCGAAAACCATCTCCGGGCGTGTGCGCAAGTTCAACGCACTGTTCAGTCGTTTCGGCTAAGCCTACTAGCCAACCTAACGCCTCATCGATGTCCGTGTGCTCAAAGCCTGCGGCGGCAAGCCGCTTGGCCAATACATCCGCCGACGGACAGGCTTCGGGGGTGTAGTAGTTCTCAAACAAGTAAACCAGGATATCGAACATAGCAGCTACGGCTCCTGTTTTAACAGGGGTCTGTCAGACCCCTCATGTGAAATAACTTTACCCTTAAACATAAAAAACAACAAATGTTATCTGCAATAACCCTCAAACTGGGCCCATGGGTCTCATGACAGTTTACGTAAACGTAAATTATGATGGTTCGCGTAAACCGTCACGTTTGGAGACAAAAAAATATGAATCCCCTCGAGCATCAGCTGCAATACCCCTTTGCAGACGCTATGCCGGGCCCCGGGCAATCTATTGAGCTCGCGCCGGGCGTGCGCTGGATTCGCATGCCACTGCCTTTTGCACTCGATCACATTAACCTCTGGCTCCTGCGCGACAAGATCGATGGCATTGAGGGCTGGACAATTGTCGACTGCGGTATCAGCCGAGACGAGGTTAAGGTGCTGTGGGAAGAGATCTTCTCCACTCAGCTAGAGGGTCTCCCGGTGCTTCGCGTCATCGTGACACATATGCATCCAGATCACGTTGGGTTAGCCAGCTGGTTATGTAAAAAGTGGAATGTGCCGTTATCCATGAGCATGACGGACTATACGACCGCCAAACTCTGGTCGCTCGGACAAAGCAACGGTGGCACAGGGGGTGAACGCGCAGCGCAACACTTGGGTCAACACGGCATGACAGATCCTGAGTCACTTGAACAAATCCGCGCCCGCGCGTCTTACTACCCAAGCCTCGTGCCAGACATGCCTGCTTCATACGCCCGACTTCTTGACGGACAAACCTTAAGTATCGGGGGGCATGTGTGGCAGGAAATTGTGGGTTATGGCCATGCGCCCGAACATATCGCGTTGTTCTGTCCGGATAAAAATGTCCTCATCTCTGGGGATATGGTGCTCCCGCGCATCTCTACCAATGTGAGCGTGTTCGATTACGAACCGCTCGGCAATCCGCTGCCGCTCTACTTAAATTCCTTGAACAACTTTGATCATCTCCCTGTCGACACGCTCATTTTGCCCTCACACGGAAAGCCTTTTAAAGGGTTACACCAACGTATTGCGCAACAACAGGCGCATCACGCAGATCGGCTCGCCGAAGTACTTGAGGCTTGCGCCACCCCGCAATCGACCACCGATATCCTACCTGTCATGTTTAAACGTACGCTAGACTTACATCAAACAACGTTTGCAATGGGCGAAGCCCTTGCGCACCTTCATGCTTTATATTTTGAAGGCAAACTCTCACGTGAAATCTGCGCGGATGGCATCATTCGTTTTGTCAGAAAATAAAGGACCCGTCTTGACCACACATCATCTTGATACCCGATTACTCCATATCGGAAGCGCCCCTTTTGATCCAGAAACAGGCACTGCGCCCGTTAGCTTGCCTTCCATGCGTACCAGCACAGTTCGTTTCGAAAACTTAGCGGCACTCGATCGTGCGATGACGCGTCGACTCGCTGGGGAAAGGGCCATTACCTATGGTCGCTCAGGTATGGATACACATCGTGCCCTCGAAGATGTCTTTATGCAGCTCGAAGGCGGCACCTATTGCGTCCTTGCCCCCTCCGGCATGGCCGCGATCAACATCGCTTTTCTTGGTTTACTCAAAACAGGCGATCATGTCCTTGTCGCGGATTGCGTCTACGGTCCAGTTCGTAATCTTGATCGTGCGCTGCTCCAAGGTTTTGGGATTTCAGTCACCTACTTTTCTGCAGAACGCGACGATATCGCCCAGCTTGTTCAGCCTAATACCAAAATGATTTATGTCGAGTCTCCTGGCTCGTTACTTTACGAAATGCTGGATATGCCTGCACTCGCCGCTCAGGCAAAAGCGCATGGCTTGATACTCGCGACCGATAACACCTGGGGTTCTGGTTATATCTACCGCCCCTTAATGCTCGGTGCGGACGTATCTATCGTAGCCGGCACCAAATATGTCGCCGGACATTCCGATGTCATGCTTGGTGCTGTCGTAGTCAAAGATCAGAAACTAGCCGCGCGTATTCACGCTGCCCAATACGCAATGGGTAATTCCGTCAGCGCCGACGACGCATGGCTCGCCTTACGCGGCGTGAAAACGATGGCTGTTCGCATGCCTCAACATGCCCGTCACGCACGCGAAGTCTGCGCCTTTCTGGATGCTCAGCCAGAAGTCCTTCAGATCTACCATCCCGCTTGGCATAAAGACGCAGGCCATGCGCTTTGGCAACGTGACTGCACAGGCTCCAACGGCATGTTATCCATTGAGCTCAATTGCACACCCGAAGCAGCCAAGCCTTTCGTAGACGCACTCGAACTATTTGGCATTGGTTTTTCTTGGGGCGGTTATGAAAGCCTGGTGCAGTGGGTCGAGCCCGGCACCCTGGCTTCGCACCAATACTGGAAACACCACGAGCATGCGTTGATTCGCCTACACATCGGCCTTGAGTCAGTCGACGACTTGATTGCAGACCTTAAACAAGCCCTGGCGAAAATAAAAAAATAACAGGAGTCCATGAATGTCTAAAGATAAAGGCTATGTCTTTGTAGAACTTGAAGTGCACGACATGGACAACTTCAAAGCACACTACCAACCCAGATCAACGGCAGCCGTCGCCGCGTTCAATGGTCGTTTTGTCATGCGCGGTGGTGAAGTCACGGTCAAATCAGGGCCAGAAGATGGGCGTCGACGCGTATTGTTAGAATTTGATCGTTACGAAGATGCGCTCGCGTTTTATGATTCGCCGCTCTACCAGGAGGCGAAACTGCATCGCGACAAATACGCACATGTCCACACGTTTTACATCATGCGTGGCACATAAAAAAGCCACTACATTCCATAGTGACTTTTAATCAGCTCGACGCGAAAGTAAAACTATTTACCGTTTTACTTTCCTCTGGCTTGACGAATCAAATCACTCGCCACATCCAAGGTCTGCTGGTAGCCACCCGCCTCTGAAGGCGAAGTCACAAAGCGTCCACCGACTGCCACGGACGGCGTGCCTTGAATCCGGTACGCCGTCACAAGCTGATCGGCGCGGTTCGCTTTGGATGAGACACCAAAAGATTCGTATGCCAGATCAAATTTTTCAGCATCCACACCTTGAGATCCAATCCAGCTCTTAATTTCTGCTTTCGTAAACAAGCGCTTTTTTTCCTGATGAATCGCAACAAAAACTTTTGGATGCACATCCAAACGATTTAATGCTTCAAGTGTGTAATACAAGCGTTGCAACGGTTTCATGCTGGCATTAAATGCAACAGGGACGCCACGAACCACCACATCGGCAGATTGCGCTTTGATCCACTTTTCAAATAAAGGCTCAATCGCTGCACAATGTCCGCAACCGTAAGAAAAAAACTCGAGCACTTCAATCTTGCCAGGCTCCGTTGCCTGCGCAGGCGTTAACTCGACATATTTCCCTTTCGCTGCTGGCCCGCCTTGTGAAAAGCTCGCTGCCGAAAAAAACATCGCTGTCGTCGCAAACAGGACCACAATCAAACGTGAAAAAATATTTTGTGTCATAGCAATTGATCCCTAGTAACTAAACTTGATTATTGGCGCACGACTGCGGTTGGAATTTTTTCCTGGCCTAAACGAATACGCGTTTGATTCATATCGTCGATTTTTACAAAGGGTCCAACGCGTACACGATTGACCTGCAGGCCATTGACCTCGGCACGTTGGATTTCAACCGACATTCCCATTAAGAGAATTTTGGCGCGTAACGCCTCGGCATCTTCGAGCACTCTAAACGAACCCACTTGCAAATAGTATGGCCCTCCCGCACTCGGAGGAGATGCCGACTCTGTTCGAGCAGGCGCTGAGGGCGTATTAGTCGTTGTCGTTTGTGGATTGCGTGAGGCAACATTTGGAGCAGGGGTCAAGGTCGCGATCAATGAACCCAATGCATCGCCTCCCTGTTTACTAGTACCTGCTGCGGGCTGCTGTGAACCCTGACCTGAAAGGTCTGCTTGTCCTGTTGGCTGATCTGGTCCACTTGGCGCGGTGACCGGCCCAACCTCTCTGTTCCCTAACGCCGCATTTGGATCTGGTGGATTACGCGGATCAGGCACGCCCGGCGAATCGGGCGAACGACTCGCTTTGTCCACAAAAGGCATCGGTGCTTTGATGACGTAATACGCAACGCCTGCCGCCAAACCCAAGCCGAGCAATAGCCCTGCAAGCATGCCATAGACCGTACTGCCACCAGATGATTTGCTTTTAGCCATATTGATGATCTTACATCCGTTCTGGAGTTGAAACACCTAGTAACCCAAGACCATTGGCAATCACTTGCCGCGTCGCATCTGCCAGACGCAAACGCGCATGCTTGAGCGCAACATCATCTACCAACACGCGTTCTGCGTTGTACCAGGCATGAAAGTCAGAGGCACAGTCACGCAGCCAAAACGCCACTAAATGCGGAGACAACTCTGACGCGGCTTCTTTCACTAACGTAGGAAACTCGGCCAAGCGTTGCATCAGCGCCAACTCCGAAGGCGCTGTCAAATGCTCCACAGAAGCGGCATGCAATTCTGTCGTGCTCAATCCTGCCGTTGCCAACATGGAGCAAATTCGAGCATGTGCATACTGAATGTAATACACCGGATTTTCTTCACTCTGCGAGCGCGCCAAATCCACATCAAAGACAAACTCAGTGTCAGCACGACGCTGAATTAAAAAGAACCGGACCGCATCCTGTCCAACCCATTCGATCAAGTCGCGCAACGTCACATAGCTTCCGGCGCGTTTAGAAATCTTGACCTCTTCACCACCCCTCATCACCTTTACCATTTTGTGCAAGATGTAAGACGGATAGTCTGCAGGAATGCCCATCGACAAGGCTTGTAAGCCTGCACGCACGCGTGCAACGGTACCGTGATGATCGCTACCTTGAATATTGATGGCACGCGTATATCCGCGCTGCCATTTCGTCACGTGATATGCCACGTCCGGCACAAAATACGTATACCCACCTTCTGATTTACGCATCACACGATCTTTATCGTCTCCCGTACCAAGCTCCGTGGTGCGCAACCATAATGCACCTTCACTTTCATACGTGTGGCCGCTTGCAATAAGTTGATTGACTGTATCCTCTACGCGCCCCGAGGTATAAAGCGAGCTCTCTAAATAATAATGATCAAACGCAAGGCTAAATGCCTGTAAATCCAAGTCTTGCTCGCGGCGCAAATACGTCACCGCAAAGCGACGTATATTATCCAAATCATTCAGATCACCGTTCGCTATAACCGGCTCACCATCGCTTGCACTGACCGTCGCTTTGGCCAAAAAATCTCGCGCAATATCCGCAATGTACTCGCCGCGATAACCGTCTGCCGGGTACGCCTCTGCCCCCGGCTCAATCCCCTGACCGCGCGCCTGAACACTGATTGCTAAGTTGTGAATCTGATTGCCCGCATCGTTGTAATAAAACTCACGACTCACTTCAAAACCACTCGCATCAAACAAGCGACACAAAGCGTCACCTAGTGCCGCTTGGCGCGCATGCCCAACATGCAACGGACCCGTTGGGTTCGCAGAGACAAACTCCACCAATACCTTTTGTGCCTGACGTGGCGCACGACCGAACGCCTCCCCTTGCTGGGTAATCGACGTCATCACAGCGGTGCGTGCAGCGTGAGTCAGCCTGAAATTAATAAATCCCGGGCCCGCGAGTTCCGCCTCAGCGATCAAGTGACGCGCCTCAGGATCGGCCATGAGCACATCTAAAATAGACTGTGCGAGTTCGCGCGGATTCCGCTTGGCGGGTTTGGCCAACTGCATCGCAACGTTTGTCGCCAAATCACCGTGTGCGGCAACCTTTGGGCGCTCTAAAATGACCGTTGGCGTTGCGTCGGGCAAAACAGCCGATACGGCAGCATGAATACGGGAAACGAGAGTGTTTTGTTGCTCGAGGAGCATGGGCGTTGACTGTAGCGATGAGAAGAACAAATCATAGCCTGAATTGGCCACTGACCGCGCGCACTAACCTTCGATGTCCGTGCGCTACATCCTTCGTTTAAGGGGGTACTATGCCAAAAGGCGATCCAATCAAGGATCTATCAGGGAGACCCCATGCTCGTCACTTTTAGCAGCAAAGCCGGTGCAGACATTCTGATGCTTGCACCCCACGCCAAACCGCTACTCACCCTTATTGGCAAGTTAGACGATAAAGACCTGCTCACGCGAGGCGTCGTAATGCCTGAACACCTTGACGAAGCGATTTCAAGGCTTGAACTTGCCATTGCTGCAGAACCTAAGCAAGCCATGGATGAGGATCAAGACACTGATCAGCCAAAGGATGCACGCACATTACCCGTCGGATTGCGCCAGCGAGCCTTCCCGCTTCTTGATCTTCTCAAACGCGCAAAGGGCCTGAACGTACCCGTGATGTGGGAAGCCGGCTCGGGTTGGTAAAACAGTTTGCCCTGCTCAAATATTTGGCACGCTAATACGCGCGCTCAAATAACGCACGAAAATCTGCAACCGTTGTATGCCGAGGATTCCATCGGTTGTAGTTCGCCGCCAAACATTGCTCTGACATTTCGGCAAAGGTATCTTGTGTTGCGCCCACATCACGCAGCCTAGCTGGAATACCAAGGTCTTCACACATTTTACAAATGGCCTCGACGGCTGCCTGTGCCGCATCGAGAGCCGGCATCTGTTGTACGGGACGATCCATCGCGATCGCCACGCGCGCAAACTTTTCTGGACAGGCAACGAGATTAAATTGTGCGACATGCGGCAAACACACCGCGTTCGACAAGCCGTGCGATAAATGAAAACGTGCGCCCACAAATCGCGCCATGCAGTGGACGTTTCCCAGACCCGTCTGGCCAAAGGTAATGCCCGCGAGTGCGGAGCCGACCAACATGTTGAGTCCTGCGTCGAGATTTTCGCGATTGGCGACAAACTGCCTGATATTGCCTGCCAACAATGCGATCGCCTGCAAATTAATCGCGTCTGTCATGAGATTCGACTGGCGCGAAACATACGACTCAAACGCATGTACGAAAGCATCGATGCCAGAGTGTGCGGCAACATGCGCAGGTACGGTTCGCAATGCAAGAGGATCCAAAATAGCAAATGCGGCTGGGTTGAGTGCCGCATGTCGAATCGACATCTTAAGATTTTTATCCGTATCTGAAATCACGCATGATCCAGAGACCTCAGAACCCGTACCCGCAGTCGTAGGAATTGCGATCAAGGGCAATGGAGGAATAGCAAATTTTTCAATGCCTTCATAGTCGTGTATCCGACCACCATTTGTCGCCAAAATACCGACTGCCTTGGCCACATCTATCGTGCTGCCGCCACCAATCGCCAGTAGCACTGTCGCGTTGTGCGCCTGACACACCGCAAACGCTTTTTCTACCGTATGCGCACTTGGATCGGGTTCGATCTCCGTGTAAGTCGCGATCTCAACGCCCTCATCGGCGAGCAGCTTTCTAATTTGAACGAAGAAATCACTCGCGACCAACGCGCCATCCAATGCCACGAACACGCGCTTACATTCAAGCTTTCGAACGATTTCAGATATTTTTTTAAATGACCCCTCGCCCATAAAAATAGTCGTGGGGCATAAAAAACTTGAAATCGTCATTGAAGGCTGACCTCTAATTACACATCTAAATTCGCAGCTTGCAACGCATGCGTCTCAATGAACGCACGGCGCGGCTCAACATTGTCACCCATCAGTGTGGTAAAGATTTCATCCGCAGCCAATGCATCCTCGATTTGCACACGCAACAAACGTCGCACTTTAGGATCCATCGTGGTCTCCCACAATTGCGATGGATTCATCTCTCCCAAGCCCTTGTAGCGCTGCTTGCTGACATTTCGATCCGCTTCGCTACGCAACCATTGCATCGCTTCACGGAAGTCTGCCACCATAGACTCTTTACGCTTATCACCTTCACCACGCGCAACCATTGCACCCTTGCCAACCAAGCCTTGGAAGGTCGCTGCCGCACGCGCCAAAATGCCATAATCCGCCCCGTTCACAAAGTCCGGATCCAACACTGTGACACGCACGTTGCCATGATGTTTACGACGGACAATTAAACGGAATCTTTCTGAACCCTGGTGATACTCGGAAACGACGTCGATTTGATTAGGCAACAATGGATCTTCGAGAGCCGCCTGCAAGCGCGTCGCGGAGGCGGCTGCATTTTCTGCAGAGTCAAGCTCTACCGTCGCGCCACCCACAATCGCCGACAACGTTGACTCATCCATAAATCGGCTGAGTCTCGCGATCACGCTATCCGCCATGACATATTGTTTCGCCAACTCCGCCAGCGCATCTCCAGAGATGGCGGCAGCGCCTGCCTGAGGCACTAACGACGCTTCTTTGAGAGACACTTGCAACATATAGCTTGACTCTTCCACCTCGTCTTTGAGATAGCGTTCGTCTTTACCAGACTTCACCTTGTAGAGTGGTGGCTGGGCAATATAAATATAGCCCCGCTCGACAAGCTCTGGCATCTGACGATACAAAAGCGTCAATAACAACGTACGAATGTGCGCACCGTCCACGTCCGCGTCGGTCATGATAATGATGCGGTGATAACGCAACTTATCCACGTTAAAGTCTGGGCCGATACTCGTACCCAGAGCAGTAATCAGTGTCGTGATTTGCTCACTGGCGATCAGCTTGTCAAAACGCGCTTTCTCAACGTTCAATACCTTGCCGCGCAAAGGCAAAATTGCCTGAAACTTTCTATCACGACCTTGCTTTGCTGAGCCGCCCGCAGAGTCTCCCTCGACGATATACAACTCACAAAGCGCAGGATCTTTTTCTTGGCAATCTGCCAGCTTACCTGGCAAACCCGCGCCCTCGAGAACGCTTTTACGACGCGTCATTTCGCGAGCTTTTCGTGCCGCTTCGCGCGCACGTGCAGCTTCGACCACTTTTGCGCATAACGCTTTTGCGTCGATTGGATTTTCCAACAGCCACGTCTCGAGCGTGCGTGCAACGGCCTCTTCGACAGCAGGGCGAACTTCACTCGAAACAAGCTTGTCTTTCGTTTGACTGCTGAACTTCGGCTCAGGAACCTTGACGGACAACACACACGTCAATCCTTCACGCATGTCATCGCCGGTGGTTTCAACCTTTGCACGCTTAGCTAACTCATTGTCTGCGATATATTTATTTAGGATACGTGTCATCGCGGCACGCAGACCGGTCAAGTGTGCTCCGCCATCCCGCTGAGGAATGTTGTTGGTAAAACATAACACTTGTTCGTTGTAACCATCATTCCATTGCATCGCGACATCAACGCCGACAAGCGTTCCGCCCGCATTGGATTCCGTACTTACTGAAAAGACATTCGGATGAAGAACCGTCTTTGTTCGGTTGATGTATTCGACAAAGCCTTTGACGCCACCTGAAAACGCAAAGTTTTCTTCTTTACCCTGACGCTGATCAATCAGTCTGATCTTGACGCCATTATTCAAAAACGAAAGTTCACGTAGGCGCTTGGACAGAATCTCGTAGTGATACTCGACGTTATTAAAAATAGTCGTATCTGCTAGGAAGTGAACTTCCGTTCCACGCTTTTCTGTTTTGCCTGTCACGGTCAAAGGCTGTACGCGCTCGCCCTGACGAAACTCCATCTCATGAACTTGCCCATTTCGACGAATCGTCAAACGCAACCAGGATGACAACGCATTGACGCAAGAAACGCCAACACCGTGCAGTCCCCCGGATACTTTGTATGAGTTTTGGTCAAACTTTCCACCGGCGTGTAACTCTGTCAGTACGATTTCTGCTGCGCTACGACCAAACTCGTCATCTTTATGAATGTCGGTCGGAATACCACGGCCGTTATCTGTCACGGAGATCGAGTTGTCACCATGAATAGTGACGACGATGTCATCACAATGTCCCGCCAACGCCTCATCGATCGCGTTATCGACGACCTCGAACACCATATGATGCAGGCCTGTTCCATCGGAAGTATCGCCGATGTACATGCCTGGACGCTTACGCACAGCCTCAAGGCCCTTAAGCATCTTGATCGAGTCGGCGCCGTATGCATCACGATCTTCGGGAATTTGATCTGCTACTTGATTATTATCTGACATGTTTTAGATCCGCATTGGCATGACGACGTATTTAAACGATTCGTCATCGAGCAAAGTAATAAGGGCTGAAGCGTTCGCATCGGGCATGATTGACCAGCGAATCGTTTCTGCTTTGACGTTAGCCAGAAAATCCAGCAAATAGCTCACGTTAAAACCAACATCCAGAGCTTCGTGTCCATAATCAATATCAATCTCTTCTTGCGCCTCTTCTTGCTCGGCGTTTGTCGAAGATATCTTTAATACGTGCTGCGCTAATTGCAATCTGACACTGCGGAACTTATCCGTCGTCAAAATGGCTGCGCGCTGAAGACTGCCCTGTAGTACTTCACGAGACACATCAAAGTGCCTGGTGTAGTTTGTCGGGATCACGCGATTAAAGTCAGGAAATTTACCTTCTACTAGTTTTGATACGAGTTCCACGTGTCCAAATGAGAAACGAATTTGACCCGCTGCGACATCAATCGTGACAGGCTCTTCGCTATCATCTAATAAACGCTGCATTTCAAGAACGGTTTTACGCGGAACAATGACTTCGTGCTTGACTGAAACACCTTCGACTGGCGTCGAGCTATGTGCCAGGCGATGGCCGTCGGTCGCAACGGCACGCAACAGCCCTGGTTCAAAGACCATCAACATGCCATTCAAGTAATACCGAATGTCCTGTTGTGCCATCGCAAAATGCACCATGTTAAACAAATGCTTGAGCGTTTTACGCGTCATGGTGATGGACACATCCCAACGATCCGGTTGGGTCATTGTGGGAAATTCAGTCGCCGCAAGCGTCTGCAAAGAAAACCGACTCTTTCCCGATTGAATCGCCAGCTTGCCACTTGCTGTAGAGAGCTTAACGTCGCCCGTATCAGGTAACGCACGCAAAATATCTACGAACTTGCGTGCCGCGACGGTCAGTGACTCTGTCTCGGAACCCACACCAAAGTCTGCATGTGTCGTAATTTGAACTTCGAGATCTGTCGCAATAAATGAAACCCGATCAGCCTCTTTACGCAACAATATGTTTGCCAAGATTGGCAAGGTATGTCTGCGTTCAACGATTCCGGCTACGGTTGACAATGGCTTTAAAAGCGCGTCACGTGGGGTCTGTACAAGTTGCATGAATTATCCCTTTAAAGTTTGTTCGAGCACATGCAGCGTATGGTTAAGGTCTGCTTGTTTCGCACGCAAGTCTGTAATTTTTCTGACGGCATGTAAAACAGTTGTGTGATCTCGTCCGCCAAACATATCTCCTATATCTGGCAAACTTTTTTGCGTCAGTTCTTTTGCAAGGTACATCGCAACCTGACGCGGCATTGCAATGTTGGCGGGTCGACGTTTCGAATACATGTCGGCCACCTTAATTTTGTAAAAATCGGCTACTGTTTTTTGAATATTTTCTACGGTGACTTGGCCGCTTGATACGGACAACAAGTCTTTTAATGCATCTTTGCAAATATCGACATTTGCGACATCACGCCCATGAAAACGCGCATAGGCCACAACTTTTTTCAATGCACCCTCAAGTTCCCTTACATTGCTGCGGAGATGCTTAGCAATAAAAAATGCGACCTCTTCCGACATCGTCAAACCTTCTTGCTCTGCCTTTCGGAGCAAGATTGCCACGCGCATTTCAAGTTCTGGCGGCTCGATGGCTACGGTCAAACCAGAGTCAAAACGTGAAATCAGCCTACTGTCGATGCCAGCTAACTCTTTCGGATACGTATCACTTGTAATGATGATTTGCTTACGCTGCGCCACCATCGCTTCAAACGCATAAAAGAACTCTTCTTGTGTACGACTCTTTCCAGAAAAAAACTGAATGTCATCGATTAACAATAAATCAAGCGAATGGTAATAACGTTTAAAGTCATCAAACGCTTTGCGCTGATAGGCTTTCACCACATCAGAGACATACTGATCCGCATGCACGTAGCGCACACGGACGCCATGGCCTGCCGCAACCATTGCATTGCCGATCGCATGAATGAGATGCGTTTTTCCTAGTCCGACCCCTCCGTACAAAAACAAAGGGTTATAAGAGGTGCCTGGGTTTTCTGCTACCTGAAGGGCGGCGGCTCGTGCGAGCTGATTCGCTTTACCTGTTACAAAATTATCAAATGTCAGATCGACATTTAGCCGTGACTTATCATCGACCGGCGTAACGGAGGCCATCAGTCGAGCCGCTTCGGTTGCCGCTTGATTTTGACTCGTCTCTGTTTTTGCTGAATGAGTCTGTGAAACACCCATTGTTGCAGTAGTGTCATACGCGCTTCCCGCATCGCTTGAAAAGGCACTGCTTGATGATTCGTTTTTATTTTGACCGTTGTTTGACTCGTTGCGTTGCGCGTTTACGCCATTCAGGCTCGACGGCTTTGATCGTTCTGTTGTCGACACTGGCAATTCAAACAATACTTCGACCGGTTGCTCAAACCATTTTGTTGCAAAGGCCTCTATCTGTTGAGCAAAGTTTTTTCTGACCCAATCTAATTTAAATCGGTTTGGCGCAGACACACGTAACTGCGCCTTTGTTTCATCAAAGGCGAGAGGCACCAGCGGACGTATCCATGCGCTGATTTGCTGTGGGGGAAAGTCCTGCTCCAAATGCGCGACGCAGGATTGCCAAAACTCGTTCATGTGACTCACTGATCAAACCTTGATTCTACCCTGTGTCGGCCTAGGTTATCCACAGGCTTGCACCGTATTTCTACCTCTGGACAGATCTAAACATTTGACTTGTCTCGTGTTTTTTGATGAAATGGAGGGCTTTTCCAGATATTCTTAAACTTTTTCGCTCTTTGTTGGGCCCTTAATCATGAAACGTACCTACCAACCCTCCGTCACCCGCCGTAAGCGCACACATGGTTTTCGTGTTCGGATGAAAACGCGTGGTGGCCGTGCCGTCATCAACGCTCGCCGCGCCAAAGGCCGCAAGCGTCTAGCCGTCTAATACGGCCGGTGACGAGAAGTCGATTTATTCATTTTCTCGTCCCTTCGCTTTGTTATGCCTCGCGCCACGTTTCCCGCGGCGGCGCGCTTGCACCGCCCCTCCGAGTTTGCTGCGGCCTTATCCGGCCGCCGTATCGCCCGTGGGGCTTTTTTTGTAGTAACTGCTCACTCACGCCCGCCCGTTGACGCAGAGCCCTCCATGGTTCATTGCGCCAGGCTTGGACTCATTATGGCCAAGCGTTTTGCACACCATGCCAGCACAAGAAATGCTTTAAAGCGGGTAGTACGAGAGGCATTTCGTTCCATTCGCCTTGAATTACCAGCTCAAGACTTTGTTGTCCGTTTAAACAAACGTATTACATCCCTATCTTTAACTGAACTAAAAAAAGCGGCTCGTTTAGAGGCAGACGCGCATTTTTTACGGGCGTTAAAATCATGAATTGGCTAAAAGCAATTTTGATTGCGCCTATTCGTGTTTACCAATATTTACTTAGTCCTTGGTTGGGTCATGGGTGTCGCTTTACGCCCAGCTGTTCTAATTACGCAATTGAGGCCATCCAGGTTCGGGGGCCTTTTACTGGCGTGTTGTTAGCGATTCGTCGTCTTTCACGATGCCACCCTTGGTGCCAAGGCGGTCATGACCCTGTCCCTCAACGCAAACTCCCTGATTAACGCTAAACTGCGAGCCTTCGCTGGTGAGCTTTTTTTATTTAGGCAACAATGGATATCCGACGCACCATCCTATTGATGATTTTCTCGTTTTCCTTGCTCATGCTTTGGAACAACTGGCAAATCCACCAAGGCAACCCCTCTTTATTGGGTGGGCAAACACAACCTGCTGAGCCAACCGCTAAGCCCTCCACTGAGAGCGCAAGCGCCTCGACACCTGCAAGTATTCCAAGTGCGCCAACGCCCTCTGTTGCGGCGACAGGCGTTGCCTCCGCCAATGTTCCTGGTGTTGCACCCGCAACGGCCACTCAAGCACAACTCGTGAACTTTAAAACGGACGTGTTATCGCTGAGCTTCGATCTCCAGGGCGCTCAACTGGTTCGTGCCGAACTGCTCTCTTTCCCAAGTCGCGAAGAAAAAGATCAACCTTTTGTTTTATTAAACAATCGGGGCGGTCATACCTATGTGGTTCAGTCAGGCTTGACAGGTGCACCGGCTGGAAGTCTTTATCCGACGCACCTTGCTCAATACACCTTAATCACGGCAGATAAAGAGTTGAACGGCGATCAATTAGTGATCAAGTTTGTCTCTGAGTCGAGTGGTGTCAAACTTACAAAGACGTTTACGCTAAAAAAATCTAGCTATGAAATTTTAGTCGACCATCAGATTGAAAACTTAACGACTCTGCCAATTAGTCCTTCTGTCTACCTTCAGATCACTCGCGATGGCAAAGATGCGGCGAGTGAAAACTCCACGCCTAGTTTTATGTCTGGACCTGTTAGCTTCACGGGCCCCGCCATTTATTCTGAACAAGAAAAGTTCCAAAAAGTTTCTTTTTCAGAAATAGAAAAACGTAAGGCCACTTACGTTAAAGAAACGGATAACGGATGGTTTGCCATGGTGCAACACTACTTCGTTACCGCTTGGGTGCCTCCTCAAGGAAAAAGCCGTAGCTATGAAATGACAGAGCTGCAAAAAAATCTCTTTGCCGTTCGTAGTATTGAGCCCGTTGGTGCAATTGCCCCAAACAGCCAACTTAATATTCCTGCCAAACTTTGGGTTGGTCCACAAGATCAAGAGAGCCTCGAAAGTGTTGCCCCTGGTCTTGATTTGGTTGTTGATTATGGTCTCTTAACTATTATTGCTAAACCTTTATTTGCAATAATGACTTGGCTTTACACCATTTTGGGTAACTGGGGTTGGACCATTGTTGTCCTCACTATTCTTATCAAGGCTGCGTTTTACCCTCTCTCTGCCGCAAGCTATCGTTCTATGGCGAAAATGAAATTAGTTTCGCCTAGGCTTCAAGCATTGAAAGAAAAGTTTGGTGATGACCGTCAAAAGCTCAATACAGCAATGAT
Source organism: Burkholderiaceae bacterium (assembly GCA_023653055.1). Lineage (GTDB taxonomy): Bacteria > Pseudomonadota > Gammaproteobacteria > Burkholderiales > Burkholderiaceae_B > Zwartia. The sequence continues at coordinate 72,306 of JAMNXR010000016.1, forward strand.
GGAAATGTATAAGACAGAGAAAATCAATCCCTTGGGCGGCTGCTTACCCATTTTGGTTCAAATTCCTGTCTTTATTTCTCTCTATTACGTGCTTGGCTCAAGCGTCGAATTACGTGGAGCGCCCTGGATTTGGTGGATTAAAGACTTAGCGGTCCAAGATCCATATTTCATTCTTCCTGTTGTCATGATGGGAACAATGTTTATTCAAATGAAGTTAAATCCAACACCACCTGATCCAATGCAGGCCAAGGTCATGATGTTCATGCCGCTGATATTTGGCGCCATGATGTTCTTTTTCCCATCAGGTCTCGTGTTGTATTGGTGCGTGAACAACATCCTTTCCATTGCGCAGCAATGGTATGTCATGCGTCAAATCGCAACAGCTGCGGCGATCTCTCACCGTTAAATTGTCTGTTCGGATAGATCATGCAACATAGATATCCGATCGCTGCTATTGCAACCGCCCCAGGTCGGGGCGGCATTGGCATCATTCGTGTTTCAGGGTCCCAGCTGGGGCCCTTTGTTTTTGCACTTCTTGGGCAAAACCTGACAGCACGGCATGCTCACTATTGTATTTTTCGCGACGCTGACGGTATCGCAATTGATCAAGGCATTGCTTTATATTTTTCGGCACCACACTCCTATACGGGCGAAGATGTTCTTGAGCTACAAGGTCATGGCGGGCCCGCAGTAATGCAAACATTACTCAAGCAATGCCTCACTGTCGGTTCCTCTTTTGGCGTGCGTATGGCTTCGCCTGGAGAGTTTACGCTGCGTGCGTTTTTAAACGACAAAATTGATCTTGCACAAGCAGAGGCTGTTGCTGACTTAATTGATGCTTCGTCAGAGGCGGCTGCACGTGCAGCGATGTCTTCTTTTAGTGGCACCTTTTCAAAAGAGATCAATACGATCTCACAAGCTATTGTTCAGTTACGACTCATGGTGGAGTCCACGCTTGATTTTCCAGAAGAAGAAATTGAATTCCTTGAAAAGTATCAAGCACGTGAAAGGTTAACTACGATACAAAGACAGTTGGCCCATGTGTTGAAACAATCTCACCAAGGTATGGTTCTCAGAGAAGGTTTACACGTCGTACTGGCAGGTGAACCAAACGTTGGGAAATCAAGCTTGCTCAATGCGCTTGCTGGCGAGGATCTTGCTATTGTGACCGATATCGCTGGCACCACGCGCGACAAAGTATCTCAAGTTATTCATCTTCAAGGGGTTCCGTTAACCATTGTTGACACTGCTGGTCTTAGAGACACCACGGACACAATTGAGTCGATTGGCATAGAACGGAGCTGGTCAGAAATTTCTAAAGCTGATGTGGTTATCAACTTAAAAGATGCTGCCGTGGGTGATCATTTTTTAGATGAAAAAATTGCTCAGCATCGCTCACCCAAAAGCACCTTATTGACGGTCTTTAATAAAGCAGATTTATTAGATCCAATACCCATTACAACGGACAGTGATCTTTATATTTCGGCAAAAACCGGCTACGGACTCGAAGAATTATCTGCGAAATTGCTCTATTTAGCTGGTTGGCAGCCAGGTCAAGAAAGTCCTTGGCTTGCCAGACAACGGCATATTGATGCACTTGAATCAGCCATCAATCACCTATCTATTGCTAGCTTTCATGCAGATCAAGATGATCGTGTTTTAGATTTGTTTGCCGAAGAACTTAGGCTCGCACATGACTATTTAGGATCTATTACAGGTCATATGACCGCTGATGATTTGCTGGGTGAAATATTTTCTCGGTTTTGTATTGGCAAGTAATCAAACCAGTTCGCAAAAACTTTTTTTACAATATCTGTTGTTTTTTGGTTTTGACTACCTCTTGTTACAATTTTTTTTCACTGTGGATAACAAGGGCAATGTGCATGTGGATAGTTTGTGTATGAAAAGCGAACAATCAACGCCTCTTTATATTTTTAAAAACTTGTTCAACTTGCCCCACAATTCTAAACAGAGTCTATCCACAACTAAATTGAAACGTAAACAAGTGATTTTTATACAAAAATTTTAGTTATCCTCTTTGTCCACAGGATGTCTTATCCATTAGTCTTTATATATAAAAGAAAAGATATAAAGCAAAGTACATAAGCGCAATACTAGAATCAGTACAAAAAAAAACAGTACTCCACGGACAACTTCTTCGTGTTTAAATTCATTCTTCGAAAAGAAATGTGTGCACTTTTTTAAACGTTTTGTAATCGTCTGATTGCTTCATCAAGGGTGGTGTCTTTTTTAGCAAAACAAAAACGAATGAGTTTGTGATTTGATTTTTCGTGATTGGGGTTTGAATAAAAAGCAGAGACCGGTATGACGACTACACCATGTGTTTTAGCTAACCATATTGAAAATTCTGATTCGCTCAAGTTTGAAATTTTGCTGTAATCAGCTAGTAAAAAAAATGTTCCTGGGCTTGCTAGTGGTATGAATTTTGTTTGTTTTAGACCAGCGGTTAAATAATCTCGCTTTTCTTGATAAAAGTCTGGTAACGAAAGATAGGTCGTTTTATTTTTGGTGTATGTTGCCAATGCATATTGAAAAGGCGATGGAACAGTAAAAACAACAAATTGATGAACTTTTCTTAATTCTTTGGTTAATGAAGGCGGCGCGCAGCAATAACCAATCTTCCATCCTGTTGTGTGTGTTGTTTTTCCAAAGGATGAAATGACAAAAGTACGTTCTGCTAAGGTTTGCCTAGATGCCAGACTATGATGTTTTTCCTTATCAAAGATAATGTGTTCGTACACTTCATCAGATAAAACAATGATGTTTGTATTTAAAAGTATTGACTCAAGCGCATCTAAATCTTTTTCACTAAAAATTGCCCCGGTTGGATTGTGTGGAGAATTTAAGATTAAAAGTCGTGTTTTATTGTTGATCGCTTCTTTAACTTTATTCCAATCAATTGAAAAATTTTGTTTTTCTTCATTAGGAGGTGTCATTGGTACAAACTTTGCTATCCCTCCAGCAAGCGTAATTGCAGGAGCGTAACAGTCATAACTTGGTTCAATAACGATGACTTCATCACCCGTTGTTACCGTTGCTAAAACCGCAGACATGATGGCTTCAGTAGCACCGCTCGTGATAGTAATTTCTGTTTCTGGGTCATACTTTCTTCCATAGAGCGACTCAACTTTTTGACTGATCACGTCTCTAAGTTCTGGAATACCGCTCATGATGGGATATTGATTTTTTCCCTCTTGCATCGCCGCGGTTACAAGGTCCAATAGGTCTGTGTGTGCATTGAAATCAGGAAAGCCTTGACCAAGATTGATGGCCTGATAATCGACAGCCATCTTACTCATAGTCGTAAAAATTGTGGCCCCGACGGTTGGTAATTTTGAATTGATGTGCATGATGTTGAAAACTAAAATTTGTACTTTTTGATAATACGCATTTTTTTTGGTTGTTTGCTTGTGACTTTATTTCCAAAACTAAGTATTGGTTTTATTGCTTCCTTAATCGGCGCATATGCCGCACAATTTTTAGACATCCCTTTGCCTTGGACCTTAGGACCTTTGCTCGCGATTGCCGCACTTAGGTTATTAGATGCCCCTGTCTGTTGTGTCTCCCCATTGCGTAACTTTGGTCAATGGGTGATTGGCCTCACCTTAGGTTTGTATTTCACCCCTCATGTACTAGGCATCCTAGCGACACATTGGTTTGCCATGTTGGCTGGTCTATTGCTTGCATTATTACTTGCAGTTTATGGAACGGTATTGTTGATAAGATTTGGACAGGTTGATTTAAAAACTGCTTGGTTTTCTTCAGCAATTGGTGGTGCAAATGAAATGGCAGTTTTGGCAGAACGTTACGGAGTAAGGCCAGATCTAGTAGCAAGTGCTCACACAGTGAGGGTGATCCTTGTCGTTCTGGCGGTACCATTCGCTTGCCAAATCTTTGATGTATCTGGTGTTGATACATCTGTATTTGAAGTAAAAGACTTTTCTTTCAAAGGTTTGGTTTTACTTGGTTTATTGACGGTGGTTGGCGGATATATCGCACATTTTTTTAAGGTTCCAAATGCATGGGTGCTTGGACCCATGGTTGTAGCGATACTACTCACGATCAATCAAATTCATCTATCAACAGTTCCAGTCGAGTTATCAAAAATTGCTCAACTTTTTATTGGTTGGTCTTTGGGTGATCGGTTTCGTCCAGGGTTTTTTAAAAAGGCACCTAAGTTTCTTTTTTGTGTTGTGATCTTCAGCGCAACAGCATTATTCCTGGCTTTTGGATTTGCACTTTTGCTTGATCAATTTACTGACTTACCTCTATCCTCACTTGCTGTTAGCGTAGCACCAGGAGGAATTGCTGAAATGGCGATTACTGCAAAGGTTCTTCAGTTAGGCGTGCCTCTCGTGACAGCCTTTCAAGTTTCCAGAATGGTTGGTGTGGTTTTATTAACAGGCCCTCTTTATCAACATGTGATTGTAAAGTTTGAGTCATCAGAAAAGCATTGATGTTATACAGAGTTGCGCACGCACTTATACATTAGTTATCCACAAGTTAATTTCTTTCTTTTTCTAACCCTTTTTTTGTAGCCACTATTTTTCACTACGGATGTTTCACGTGAAACATATCAGACTTTATTTTTGTGACCACCTATATTGTTTCACGTGGAACAATCTCCAAGCTTTTCGAAACATTTATTGGTAGAGCGGCTTACGAGTGTTTTGTTAAAACACTGTTCCACGTGAAACATTTGGGCGCTTATAATGAGAGCTATTAGTAAGGTGGAACAAATGGATTATCCAAAAGTATTTGATGTCATAGTTGTAGGCGGTGGTCATGCTGGCACAGAGGCAGCATTGGCGTCGGCGCGCAGTGGCGCGTCAACCCTGCTTTTAACGCATAACATTGAAACCTTAGGACAAATGTCATGCAATCCATCCATTGGAGGCATTGGTAAAGGTCATCTAGTAAAAGAAGTCGATGCGCTTGGTGGTGCAATGGCCATTGCTACGGATGAAGCAGGCATTCAGTTCAAAATATTAAATAGCTCCAAAGGACCTGCTGTTCGAGCAACGCGCGCGCAAGCGGATAGGGTTCTATACAGAAAGGCAATACGAACAAGGCTAGAAAACCAAGAAAACTTATGGTTATTTCAGCAGGCAGTTGAAGACCTTTTGCTAGAAGGATCAACAGTAGTTGGTGCGCTCACCCAGACAGGGATATCTTTTAGGTCCAAAGCAGTTGTACTGACAGCAGGCACTTTTCTTAATGGATTGGTACATGTTGGATTAGAAAACTTTTCTGCAGGACGTGCGGGAGATCCCTCTGCAATATCTTTAGGCCGTAGACTTAAAGAAATGAAGCTCCCACAAGGGCGACTTAAAACAGGGACGCCGCCACGAATTGATGGGCGAACGATTAATTATTCGGTATTAGAAGAGCAGCCTGGAGATTTAGATCCCGTACCGGTGTTCTCCTTTTTGGGCTCTGCAAATCTTCACCCAAAACAAATATCTTGCTGGGTCACGCACACCAACGAAAAAACACATGAAATTATTCGTGGAGGGTTAGACCGCTCACCAATGTACAGTGGTGTCATTGAAGGTGTTGGTCCAAGATATTGTCCTTCCATTGAAGATAAGGTCCATCGTTTTGCTGATAAAAATTCGCATCAGGTTTTTTTAGAGCCCGAGGGTTTAGACACTCACGAGGTCTATCCAAATGGTGTTTCAACATCATTGCCATTCGATGTGCAGTTAGATCTCATCAGATCCCTCAAAGGACTGGAGCAAGCACATATCGTTCGACCCGGCTACGCGATTGAGTATGATTTTTTTGATCCAAAAGAGCTTAAGTCCTCTCTGGAAACAAAGTCGATAGAAGGCTTGTTTTTTGCAGGTCAAATAAATGGAACAACGGGTTACGAAGAGGCCGCGGCTCAAGGCTTACTCGCAGGCATTAATGCAGCACAATTTTCACGAGAAAAAAGCCCACTTTTATTAAGACGCGACCAAGCATATATTGGCGTCTTGGTGGATGATCTTGTAACAAAAGGAGTGACAGAGCCCTATCGAATGTTTACTTCACGGGCAGAGTATCGTTTAAGTCTGAGAGAAGATAATGCAGATTGGCGACTCACAGAGCTAGGCCGACAATTTGGATTAGTGGATGAGCTACGTTGGAAAGTCTTCAATGAAAAACACGAGGTTGTAGAAAGAGAAATTCAGCGTTTAAGAAGTACGTGGGTCAATCCAAATATGTTGAGCATCGCAGAGGCGCAGGGTGTGCTGGGGAAAGAGCTCGCGCGTGAGTACTTACTATCTGATTTGTTGAAGCGCCCTAACGTTTCCTATCAAGATCTGATGAATATTCAATATCATGATCAGGTAAAAGTTTCGGAAGGATTACCTCCTGGTGAGTGCGCCGAGCAAGTAGAAATACAAATTAAGTACGAAGGATATATTTCACGACAACAAGAAGAAATCGAACGACAGCAATCCTATGAAACACAACCGATACCTGACTCGATTGATTTCGATGGAATAACAAGCCTATCTTTTGAAGTAAGACAAAAACTCAGAATACATCGGCCTGAGACGGTTGGCCAAGCCTCAAGAATATCGGGCATTACACCCGCCGCAATCTCTTTATTGCTCATTCACTTAAAACGACATTTGTACGGCCAGGCAATTAAACCCAACTGATGCAAAACGAAAAAGTGAAACAATTAACGCAGTTGGAAAATGCGTGTGAGGCTTTATCGCTGTTAGCGACAGAAAACCAAAAAAATCAGTTGCTTGAATACTTAACGCAACTTTTGAAGTGGAACCACACATACAACCTCACCGCAATTCGAGATCCTGAGCAGGCACTCATTCAACACGTGTTTGACAGTTTGGCGGTGATAAAACCAATATCGGAATATTTTCTTGAGCAACACATCAAACAAGCAACAATCTTAGATGTAGGATCGGGTGCAGGTTTACCCGCTGTAATTTTAGGAATCATGATCCCGACGAGCCAAATCTGTTGCGTGGATCCCGTTGACAAAAAAATGACATTTGTCAGGCAGGCTGTTGGCATTCTTAAGTTGTCAAACGTAGAGGCCGTTCACAGTCGTGTTGAGCATTTAGAGACTGGACCTTATGACATGGTGATATCTAGAGCTTTTGCGAGCTTAGAGGACTTTGCACAACTGGCAGGAAACAAAGTTAAATCAAAAGGTTTACTTCTTGCAATGAAAGGAAAACATCCGCAAGAGGAAATAGAATGTTTAGAAAAGAAAACAAGATGGATGGTTGAGAAGGTAGAACCTGTAAAAGTGCCTCAATTAGACGCTCAGCGCTGCCTAGTATGGATGAAGGACAACGGAACAAAATGACAAACCAAACACCACAGACTGCGCGCGTATTCTGTATTGCAAATCAGAAAGGCGGAGTTGGAAAAACAACAACGGCCATTAACCTTGCGGCAGGGTTGGCAAAGCATAAACAGCGCGTGTTACTCATCGATCTAGACCCACAAGGCAACGCTACGATGGGAAGTGGAATCGATAAGAGTACGCTTGCACACAATTTATATGATGTTTTGATTGGAGAAGCTTCAATAAAAGAAGCGCGAGTGAAATCAGGGTCGGGCGGCTATGACGTACTTCCTGCAAATAGAGAACTGTCTGGCGCAGAAATTGATCTGGTAGGCATGGACCAACGAGAGTTACAACTCAAACAAGCGATAGATCATATCGGCACCGAATACGATTTCGTATTAATTGATTGTCCACCCACACTTTCGCTATTAACACTCAATGGACTGGCCGCAGCACATGGCGTCATTATTCCGATGCAATGTGAATATTTTGCCCTCGAGGGTTTGTCGGACTTAGTTAATACAATCAAACGCGTTCATCGAAACATTAATCCAGAATTGAGTTTAATCGGCTTGTTAAGAGTCATGTATGACCCCCGAGTCACATTGCAGCAACAAGTATCAGCTCAGCTGGAGGCACACTTCGGAGATAAAGTATTTAAATCTGTGGTGCCACGAAATGTCAGATTGGCCGAGGCCCCAAGTCACGGAATGCCTGGTGTTATTTATGACCCGAGTTCGCGTGGTGCTCAAGCATATATTGCTTTTGGTGCCGAGGTCATCGAGCGAGTTCGTGCAGAAAAAAAATAAAGCATGTCGAAAATAATTTTGGCATCAATATTTAAATGAAATGTGAAGACAGGAAAAATAATGGCGACTAAAAAACCAAAAGGTCTTGGCCGGGGACTCGAAGCATTGCTTGGCGCAGATGCGCCTGGACTTAGCCAACTCGGACAGACAGAAACAAATTCCACATTGCCAAATGTCCTAGCAATTTCGAAACTACAAGCAGGTAAATATCAACCTAGAACGCGCATGGATGAAGGCGCCTTAGCAGAATTAGCTGACTCGATCCGCGCACAGGGGATCATGCAACCCATTCTGGTTCGTCCTGTCGATGCTCAAAAAGGACGCTATGAAATTATTGCGGGGGAAAGACGCTTTAGGGCTGCTCAACTAGCAGGGTTAACAGAAGTTCCTGTACTGGTCAAAGAAGTTGCCGACGAGCATGCGGCCGCGATGGCGTTGATTGAAAACATACAACGCGAAGATTTAAATCCTCTCGAAGAGGCGCATGGTGTCAAGCGATTATTAGAAGAGTTTGGGTTGACCCATGAGCAAGCCGCAATGGCGATTGGAAGATCGAGATCCGCGACCAGTAATTTATTGAGACTAGTAAATTTAGCAATACCGATACAAACAATGTTGTTAGCAGGCGATATTGACATGGGCCATGCCCGCGCATTGCTCGCGGTTGATAATGCGACGCAAATTCAGCTTGCCAACCAAATTATTGCTAAAAGACTTTCTGTGCGAGAAGCAGAAAAACTCGTTTCTCAAATCGGCTCAGAGAGCAAAACAAAAATAACAAAGAAAGATAAAGCTGGCACTAGAGATGTTGTGCGTCTTGAGGAAATATTATCTGATCAGTTGGGTACAAAAGTTTTATTGAAAGCAAACGCAAAAGGTCGCGGTCAGTTGATTGTAGATTTTCATGGTTGGGAACATTGCTCCGCGCTGATCGAAAAAATGAATTTAAAAGAAGAATTAGACAATTAAGTTTTCAGACAAATAAAAGAGACAAAATGAACATTAACACCACAAATAAAATTACACCTGTAACGCTTAAGCAATGGCTACATGACGGGCAAGAAGTCGCCGTGCTGGATATTCGTGAGCATGGACAGTATGGAGAAGAGCATCTTTTTTATGTTGTTTCAATACCTTACAGCAAACTTGAAGTCGAGGTGGCAAGACTCGTACCCCGGAAAAATGTACGATTGGTTTTAGTAGGAGACGAATACGGTGCATTATCAAGTAAAGCCTGCCAGCGCCTTCATGCAATGGGCTATCAAGATATCCATGTCCTGGATGGTGCAATGCCGGCGTGGAAAAAAGCAGGCTTAGAAGTGTTTGCGGGCGTCAACTTACCCAGCAAAGCATTTGGTGAACTCGCTGAACATGCCTTCAATACACCTCGCATCACAGCCTTGGAGCTCAATCAAAAAATAGCGGCGAAAGAAAACATGGTCATCCTTGACGGACGTCCTTTCGCTGAATACAAAAAGATGAGTATTCCTACGGCAGTATGCTGTCCAAATGGTGAGTTGGCGCTGCGAATCGATGAGATTGCTCCAGACCCAGAAACGACCATTGTCATTAATTGTGCGGGAAGAACGCGAAGCATTATTGGTGCGCAAACACTCATCAACTTAGGTATACCAAACAAAGTATTGGCGCTTGAAAATGGAACGCAAGGTTGGTATTTGCAAGACTTGGCGTTGGACCATGGACAAACAAGAAAGTATCCTGACCACATCAATGAGACAGGGATGGATGCGCGCAAATTACGCGCAAGAGCGCTTGCTGAAAAACACAATGTTCAATTTGTTGACAGCAACATTGTTCACGCGTGGCTAAAAGAAAAAGATCGCTCCACATATTTATGTGACGTGCGGACACCCGAGGAGTATGCCAAGGGAACCGTGCTGAATGCTCAGCACACGCCTGGTGGACAATTGGTCCAAGCCACAGACCAATATGTTGGAGTAAAAGGTGCCCGATTAGTTTTGATCGACCAAGAGGGCATTCGTGCGCCTGCGATGGCATCTTGGCTCGCGATGCTGGGGTGGGAGGTTGCTGTATGGATGGACGCTTTTAAACACGCATCCACAGACGTGCAACATAACGAAAATAAACAGCATGCACCAAGCCTGGACGATATTGTTTCATCCGAAGGCATTTCAAAAATAGAAAGTGAGCAAATTGCTGCGCTCATGCACTCGGGCGTAAACGTAATTGATTTACGGCCAAGTATGAAATTCAGAGAATCACATTTGTTGGGAGCCGTATGGTCAATACGCCCCAACCTTTCTCAATTGACACAATTGTCAAAAGAAAAACCTATTCTATTGATTGCAGAAGATATTGAAACCGCAAAGCTCGCATCGCTAGATCTGCGAGAAGTAGGGGTTCAACAAATTTACGTCAATATCGACACCCCAAGTATTTGGAAAGCGGCAAAGCTCTCCTTGGAGTCTTCACCAAATACGCCAACCAATGAGCAATGTATCGACTACCTGTTCTTTGTTCATGACAGACATGATGGAAATAAAGCTGCAGCAAGACAATATTTAGCGTGGGAAATGAATTTGCTCGCCCAAATCGATGATTTAGAAAAAAACACCTTTAAATTGCCACATTAAACAAAAAACAAAGAAACACTTAGTTTGGGTTGCAGGGTATCAATGCAAACGAAAGTTAAAGCCAGATTGTCATATAAGAGTCCTAAGCTCTTGACAATTAGGAAAACTTCGTTCATAATCGTTGGTTCTCTTGTGGAGAGGTGCCCGAGTGGTTAAAGGGGGCAGACTGTAAATCTGTTGGCCTTGCGCCTACGTTGGTTCGAATCCAACCTTCTCCACCAAGGGGCGACTGTTTAGACGGACGCAGACTCGGTACGGGCGGGTGTAGCTCAATGGTAGAGCAGAAGCCTTCCAAGCTTACGACGAGGGTTCGATTCCCTTCACCCGCTCCAGTAGCAAGTGCAGGTACCTAAACAGACGGATAGTTTTAAAAGCAGTAAAAGAAAAAGTCGATAGAAAAGAGTAGATGTAGTACCAATTTAGGTTCGTGGGGCATGCCCGGCGAATGCGCCCATGTGGCTCAGTGGTAGAGCACTCCCTTGGTAAGGGAGAGGTCACGCGTTCGATCCGCGTCATGGGCACCAGAAGCCATACAGAATTAAGTTTTACGATTAAAAGACAGATTTAATTTCACCAATCTTATTAGTGTCAACTCAGGTCAGGAGTCAGCCATGGCAAAAGGTAAATTCGAACGTACCAAACCACACGTTAACGTCGGCACAATCGGCCACGTTGACCACGGCAAAACGACGTTGACTGCAGCGATCACGACTGTTTTGTCCAAGAAGTTTGGTGGCGAAGCAAAAGGCTACGCGCAGATCGATGCCGCTCCCGAAGAGCGTGC
>JAMNXR010000028.1 GCA_023653055.1 Burkholderiaceae bacterium
AATACAAGCACTGCCACGGTCAGTTAACCTGATATCGACACAATTTTGACGGCTAGGGTGAGTCTCTATGCAACACGATCTGACGCGTAACACCCTAGCGGCCATCTTAGTGGTAGGACTGATCGCGCTGTGTTTATGGGTGCTGAAGCCTTTCTTGGCCGCAACCGTCTGGGCCACGATGATTGTGGTGGCAACTTGGCCTTGGCTCAAGGCCCTAGATCATCTGTTTGGCAACCGTCGCACACCCGCTGTATTGGTGATGACAGCGGGGATGTTGTTGCTGTTAGTGATGCCGCTTTGGTGGGCGATCAGCACTATTGCAGAGCGCTCTGGCGACCTCATGACTTTCGGGCAAGTCTTGGCGACTAATGGGGTTCCCCCACCGCCAGATTGGGTCACACATATTCCTCTTGTGGGGGACAAAATTTCGGCATTTTGGCAAAAGCTGAGTGCTGGAGGCTTCAATAGCTTCGTGGACTATCTCAGCCCTTATGCCAGCGAGACTGGCAAATGGTTATTATCGCAGTTTGGTGGTCTGGGTGGAATGCTGTTGCAGTTTTTCCTTGTTGTGATGATCGCGGCGATTTTTTATAGCTCTGGTGAACACGCGGCACAGATGGTGCGCAGTATTGGGCGGCGCTTGGCAGGTGATCGAGGCGAGGGTTCGATTATCCTTGCGGGTCAGGCCATTCGTGCCGTAGCGCTTGGCGTGGGGGTCACCGCTATTTTGCAGACAGGTCTCGGCGGTTTGGGCCTGGTGATTGCTGGGGTTCCTTTTGCTGCAGTCCTATCGGCGCTGATGCTGATGCTATGTATCGCTCAAGTAGGGCCGAGCTTAGTCTTGTTTCCTGCGGTTGCCTGGCTGTATTGGCATGGGGATCATAATTGGGCCATTTTCCTGTTTGTATGGAGCGTCGTGGTGACCACCATGGACAACGTTGTGCGTCCGGTGCTGATTCGTCGTGGTGCGGATTTACCAATGCTGTTGATTTTTGTGGGCGTAATCGGCGGCTTACTCAGTTTTGGTTTGATCGGTATTTTTGTCGGCCCCGTCGCGCTCGCAGTAACTTATACGCTTGCGCAGGCGTGGATGTCGGAAACGATCGCTGTGACTGAAGCTGCACCAAAAAAAGACTAGCCTGCATAATCCAACGGGAGTGCCGTTGTGCACTTAATTGTTTCCATCGCAAAGGCTGAGCTGACATCCAGCAGTTCAACCGAGCGGATCAAACGCTTGTAAACGCTGTCATAGCGATCAATGTCTGGCACGACGATTTTTAGTAGGTAGTCTGCATCCCCGCTTAAACGATAAATCTCAACAATCTCCGGGATGCTGGTTGCGCCGTCGACAAAGCGCTTCATCCATTCTTCGCTGTGTTGACTGGTTCGGATCGTGACAAAGGTCGTCAGGCCAAGGTTCAGTTTGCGCGCATCGCACAGCACGACCTGCTTTTTAATAATGCCTTCTTCTTGCAGTTTTTGTAGGCGTCGCCAGCATGGCGTAGGCGTCAGATTGACCGCGCTTGCGAGTTCTGCGAGAGAAATACTGGCATCTTCTTGCATCAGTCTTAGGATTTCGCGATCTTTCTTATCGATTTGCATGATTTTTCTAATTTACTCATAAATTATAGAAATAATTGCTTATTTGTAATAGTTTGTGAGATAAATAGCAAATAATTTCTCTCTGAGAAACCCTATCATGAATGATCATTTTATTGAATTGATCACGCATGCAAACCTCGCCTCTTCGTCAGGCCGTGCCCGACGCCAGCTCACCTGCTCAGGTAGAGTTCTCCGAGTCCTTGCTGGATCGTCATGTGGTGGGGCTCTCTGATGCGATTACCCAGGCATGCCTGGGTGAAGCGGACCTTGTCCCTTACCGTGTGCGTCAGGCGCTCAACCACGCGCTGGATGCTGAAACGACTGAACGTTTGGTCGAGCAGGTGCTTGCGTTGCCTTATTCGGAGCAGTCGTATACGCGACACATATTGCATGCGGATCCTGCAGGGATGTTTACCGTCGTTGCCTTGAGGTGGGATGAGAATCAGGCAAGTCCTGTCCATGCGCATTACACCTGGTGTGCGTATCGAGTGTTGCGTGGCGTATTGACGGAGAGTCACTTCGAGTGGGATCGTTCCGTTGAACAAGCGTATTTATTTAACCGAGTCGCGCGGTCTGCAGGACAGAGTGTGTGTGGCCACGGGGGGATGGACTTTATCCATCGACTCGGAAATGAGCACGCGCAGAATGCGGTGTCTATTCATGTCTACGGCATAGACGCTGCTCGGATTAGTAGCCACGTCAATCGTAAACTGGCTGTCAAGCTTGAGGTTAATGCGTGAGGTTTACGTTTGACGTCAACGCGTCAGAGTAAAAATATTGTCGCAAGGCCGAGAAAAATAAAGAAGCCGAGTGAGTCGGTTGCAAAGGTCAGCAACACGGATGAGCCCATGGCGGGATCTTTGCCAAAGCGGTTACGTACGATCGGAACCAGTACGCCAATCATCGCGCCGATGAGCATGTTGCAAATCATTGCAGCCATCATCACTAAAGCAATTGCAATCGAGCCGGAAATCACCCAGGCAAACACAGCTGCAATTGCACTGCCGACTACGCCCACCAAAAAGGTCACAAGCAGCTCGCGCCGAAACAGTTGCCAGACGTTTTTGTCTGTGATGCGACCTACCGCGAGCGCACGTATGATGAGCGTCATGGTTTGATTACCAGAGTTGCCGCCAATCCCGGCCACGATCGACATCAGGAATGCGAGCACAACAATGGTACTGACGGTGTCTTCGAAGCGTGAAGCCACAAAGGATGCGGTCGCTGCAGTGCAGAGGTTAAGGAGCAGCCAAGGCGCGCGATTGTGTATGCCGCGGACGACGGGCGCGAAGATGTCCTCGTCTTGCATACCTGCACGAGACAAGGCCTGTTCGTTAGAGTCTTCGCGGATCACATCCACGACTTCGGCAATCGTCACGCGTCCAATCAGTCGACCGAGCTCATCGACGACGGGTGCGGAGACCAAGTCATAACGCTCGAACGCACCTGCAGCGTCAGCATCAGAGTCAAGCGGACTGAGTGATAAGTAGTCTGTACTCATCACCTCGCTCACCTGAGTCTCGGGCTCATTGACGAGCAAAGAAGACAAGGTCAGTGTGCCTAAAAGTTTGTCTGCACGATTCACGACAAAGACTTGGTCTGTGTGATCGGGTAGTTCGGGCAGGCGTCTGAGATAGCGTAAAACGACTTCGAGAGAAACATCCTCTCGCACGCGTACCATTTCAAAATCCATGATGCCGCCGACGCTATCGTCGGGATAACCCATGGCTTCGATCAGTCGGGCGCGCTCTTCGTCAGTCAGTCCTTTTTGAACCTCCGCCACAACGTCGGCAGGCAAGTCAGGTGCAATGTCTGCCAGTTCGTCGGCATCCATGTTCTCGGTGGCCGCCACCAGGTCCTGGCGGTCCATTGCCTGAATAAGGGACTCGCGGACCCAGTCGTCCACCTCAAGCAGCACAGCCGCATCGTATTCAGCACTGACTAAGCGCCAAATCAGCTGGCGTTCGGTCTTGGGTAAAGAGCCCAGGATAAAGGCGATATCCGCCGGGTGCAGGTCATTGACTAGCGCAGAGAGTGCGGCTTCGTGTTGGCGATGAATCAGGCGTTCGACCAACTCTGCGCGTTGATCACTCCCCTCTTGTCGGTGCGCGAGATTTTCAACAACCTCGTGTCGATGCAACAAGTCCTGGACCTTGGCGAGCGCAAGCTGGGCATCCTCTGGATCAAGGCGCCTAACGGTTGCAGCAGACTCGACAGGTGTTTGCGTCATATAGATACGCCATAGAGATTCAGGTGACGAGCTTCACTAACGCGTAGCCGCCGAATGCAAGCAGTATAAACAGGATCACGCCCAAGCCCACCACGCGGGGTCCCGCCTGACGGATTTGAGCGAAACGCGCTTCGATGCCCAGAGCGGTCATGGCCATTGTGAGGACAAAAATATCCAGTGCGCGCAATGCTTGCAAAACATTGGGGGGAATGATGTTTGCAGAGTTGATGAGTGCTAACACCAGAAAAGCAATCGCAAACCACGGTATGGGCAGCTTGGGGCGTGCCTCACCCTCTTTGGCTTGAGCAACGGCAGTGCGTTGGAGCCAGAGTCCCAAAATAATCAGAACAGGGACCAGCAGCGCAACACGTGTCATCTTGACAATGGTGGCCACTTCGGTCGTGGCCGCATCGATGTTGCTGGCCGAGGCCACAACTTGAGCAACTTCATGCACTGAGCCACCCAAAAAGATACCGAAGGCGCGAGGGTCCATATTCATCCAGCCCGCTTGATACAGAATAGGATAGAGAAACATGGAAATCGTGCCAAAGAGCACGACCGTGGCAACAGCGACTGCGGCTTTGTGGGGGGCGGCCTTGAGGGTCGACTCAAAAGCCAGAACGGCTGCGGCGCCACACACGGCACTGCCCGCCGAGGTCAGCATCGCGGTGTCTCGGTCAAGCTTGAGCAGTTTGGTGCCAATCAGTGTGCCTAAAATTAGGATGCCAAGGACGATTCCCACAGAAACCACCAAGCCTGGCAAGCCGACCTCGATGATTTGTTGGAGGCTGACGTTCAGGCCATAAAAGGCGACACCCACGCGCAACATCCGTCTGGCGGTGAAGTGCACGCCAACGCCCCATTCGGCCGGCATATTGCCGCGCATAAAGTTGCCGTACAACATGCCGCACACAATGCCGACCACCAGCGGGCTGAAGCCGAGTGTTTTGACAAAGGCGATGCCGGCCAGTTGGGTCACTGCTGCCGCCATCAGGCCAACGAACAGCACGCCGCTGAGTCGGTCACGCCAAGGTGAAACGCTTGTATTGATAGGAGTAGACATACTGATCCGGCCAGCTGGTTGCAAGTGACCGTGATACTAACCCGAACCAACGACCCTCACCAAGAGATCGTTTTCAGAGACTAGCAAACTGCTAGGTTGAATTTAAGCCTGTGGGCGCGAGAACCAGTTTTCGGCCAGTTTGACCCAATAGGTGGCACCTAGCGGTAACAAGTCATCGTTAAAGTCATAAGACCCGTTGTGCAACATGCAGGGGCCGAGGCCGTGCCCCGCGTCTCTGTGTTCGCCCAGACCATTGCCAATCCAGACATAGCAACCCGGGACTTCTTGGAGCATAAAGGCAAAATCTTCGGCGCCCATGGTCGGTGTCACGTGATCGTTGACCTGCGCTGCGCCGACAATGCTGCGCAGAACGTCAGCGCAAAACGCGGATTCGTCAGGGTGGTTGATCGTGGGCGGATATTTACGGACAAAAGAAAAGTCCGCCTCCGCACCCATGGCAGCAGCAGAGTGCTGAATGATTTCACGCATCCGTTGCTCTATCAAGTCTAGCGTTTCAATGGTGAACGTTCTGACCGTGCCATGCATGTCGGCTTCGGTTGGAATCACGTTGTATGCGCTACCGGTATGAATCTGGGTGATGCTCAGTACGGCCGCCTCAAGCGGATGACGGTTGCGCGTAATGATGCTTTGGAGTGCCTGAGCGATGTGCACAGCCGTCATGACGGGGTCGATGCCGAGCTGAGGCATGCCGGCATGGGCGCCCTTGCCGCGTATCTTGATATGAAACTGGTTGCTAGAGGCCATGATCGGGCCGGCGGTCAGTCCAAAGTGGCCAACAGGTAAACCTGGCCAGTTGTGCATGCCAAACACGGCTTGCATGGGAAACTTTTCAAAGAGACCGTCTTCCATCATGCGCTTGGCGCCTGCGCCACCTTCTTCGGCGGGTTGGAAAATGACGTATACCGTGCCATCAAAATTTTTGTTTTCTATTAAATACCGTGCGGCACTCAACAACATAGCGGTGTGTCCATCATGGCCACAACCATGCATTTTCCCTGGGTGTTGGCTGGCATGCGCAAACGAGTTGAGCTCTTGCATGGGAAGCGCGTCGAGGTCCGCGCGCAAGCCGATTGCGCCCGTACCAGGGGAGCGTCCCTCAATGATGCCCACAACACCCGTACCACCGAGTCCACGATGAATTGGGATTCCCCACTTTTGGAGCGCTTCCGCGACCACATCGGCTGTACGTATTTCTTCGTAACAGAGCTCTGGATGGGCGTGAAGGTCTCGGCGAATTGCTTGAATTTCGGACTGCCAATTGAGAAAGGGCTCGAGAAGTTTCATGCAAATCACTTTAAATGAGTAGGTCTAACGGTATTATCAATCTAAACCGTTGCCATTACAGAATAACCCTCACCAGCAACCTGACTATGCAATATCCTTGGCTCCAACACTACCCTCAGGGCGTTCCCGCTGACGTTTCAACGCAAAATTACGTCTCTCTGGTCGATTTGCTTGATCGCGCCTGTCAAACACACGCGCAGCGGACCGTTGCGAGCTCGTTTGGGGTGTCTTTTAGTTTTCAAGACCTTGATCACCATGCCCAGTGTTTTGCAGGCTGGCTGCAGTCCCTAAGTTTGCCGCAGGGGTCGCGTATTGCGCTCATGATGCCTAATGTCTTGCCCTATCTGGTGGCGTTGCTGGGGACATTGCGGGCGGGCCATGTGATCGTGAATATCAACCCGCTTTGCTCGCCCAGAGAACTTTCAAATCAATTGAAAGATAGTGGGGCATGTACCATCGTGGTGCTTGAAAGCGTTGCGCGGACCTTGGAGCAAGTCACGGACTGTCCTGCGTTAGTCCATCGTGTCGTGGTGCCGCCAGGAGCGATGTTGGGTGGTTTGAAAGGTTTGATCGTCAATCTGGGTGCACGGTATGTGCGTAAACTTGGACCTCTGCAGCCTTTGCCGGGCGCGTTATCTTGGGATGCTGTACTCAAAGTTGGCAGACAGCAGCCATGGGTGGTCCCGACCTTATGTCTGGAAGATTTGGCGGCGTTGCAGTACACGGGTGGCACGACCGGTGTGCCAAAAGCGGCAATGTTGACGCATGGCAACTTGGTTGCCAACGTGTTGCAAGTTGAGGCTGTCGCCAAGCCTGCCCTACAAGATTTGCTTTCCAGCCCACTCACCATGCTGACGGCACTGCCGCTTTACCATGTCTTTGCGATGACGGTTTGTGGGTTTTACGCGATGCATGCGGGCATGAAAAGTGTGTTGGTGATCAATCCCAGAGATCGTGCTTCGTTGCTCTATGCGTTGCGAAAAGAGCCGCCGCATATTTTGCCGGGCATTAATACGTTGTTTAACGCGCTTGTCCATGATGCGCGGTTTGCACAGTTGGATTTTTCAACGCTGCGTCTGGCGTTCGGTGGTGGCATGGCGATTCAGCGACCCGTGGCCGAGCAATGGCGCCGCATTACCGGACGACCGTTGATCGAGGGCTATGGCTTGTCTGAAACGTCACCTGTCGTGACGGCGAATCCGACGAATGCCAAGGAGTATTCGGGCAGTGTGGGTTTGCCTCTGCCCTCCACAGAGATTTGCATTTTGGATCAAGAGGGTCAACGCGTCGGGGTGGATATTGAAGGGGAAATTGCGGTGCGCGGGCCCCAAGTGATGAGAGGCTATTGGCAAGCCCCTGTCGATACGGCTGCCGTGATGACTGCAGACGGCTTTTTGCGGACGGGCGACATTGGTCGCATGGATGCACGCGGATATGTCTATATTGTTGATCGTAAAAAAGACATGATTTTGGTGTCAGGGTTTAATGTGTATCCGAACGAAGTTGAAAGCGTCGTATGCGAATTGCCTGGTGTGCTGGAATGTGCGGCGGTCGGTCTGCCAGATCCTCATTCAGGTGAAGTCGTGAAATTATTTGTGGTCCGTCATGATCCTCTGTTGGATGAGGCGGCTATACATGCATGGTGCCAACAACAGTTGAGTCGTTACAAGTGTCCGAAAGTGATTGAGTTTAAAAATGAATTACCCAAAAGTACGGTTGGCAAGATTTTGCGCCGTGCGCTAAGGAATACGTCCTGATGCTGTTTGCGCGTCTTGGGTTACCCGAGGCTTGGCAGGCCCGTGCGCGTTACACGTTATTAATGATGGACTTGAGGGACGGGGAGTCCTTCATTAGGCTATGGGAGCGTTGGAAGCAAGATCCAAGGCGCCCCGATCGCCTGCATGTTGTGGCGCTGAGTGCTTCTTTGGTGGATGCGTCCGTCTTGCGTGCGCAATTGCGGGCTCAAACGCCGTTGTCGCTGCACGCGCTGGTCGAACAACTGGTCGCGCAATGGCCATTAAATTTACCGGGTACGCACAGACTGGAATTTGAGGGGCTGGCGGTGACGCTTACGATCGCCGTGGGTCCGCCGGAGGTGACCTTGCCGCGTTTGGCGGTTTCAGCAGATGCTATCTGGCGGGGCGAAGAGTTACCCGCCGAGTTTCCAGATCACTGCCTGCGTGCGCCCGTCAGTCCAACAGACAACATGCTGAGACTGGCAATCGCTCCACACGAGGTGAGGCACGCGGTGGTGGTGGGGGCGGGCATTGCAGGGGCGAGTGTGGCGCACGCCTTGGCGTTGCGGGGTTGGCGCGTACAAGTGCTTGATCTGTCTGTGCGCCGGCAGCAGGAGCACGCTGCGCACGTGGCTGCGGCCCTCACGCCAATGGTGACGCGCGATGACGATATGCGAGCCAGGCTTTCGCGTGCAGGGGGTATGCGGGCACACGCACGTTGGTCGCATCTCAGCGAAGACATCTTGTGGCAGTGCGGTGCGCTGCAGCTTCAGCGCGTCAGTGGCCGGATTGTTGATTTAAAGTCTCTTGTTGCGGGTCTTTCGTTTCCCACGGAGTGGATCCGTTATGTGGATACGGCCGAAGCAAGCGACCTCGCCGGATTACCGCTCAATCGTGGCGGATTATTTTTTCCGACGGCAGCACGCATTCGACCGGAACGCTTAATCGAAACGCTGCTGGCGACCCAGGGGGTTGAGCGGCTTGAGGTGTACGTCGAGCGCGTGGAAAGGGTCGATGGACAGTGGCATGTCTGGGATGCGCAAGGAGAGATATGCGCCGTTGCGCCTCGACTCATTTTGGCGGGCGCCGTCGACACTCAGGATATCTTGCGCCGCAGTGCCTTGCTGGCCCCTCGCACGCGGCTATCCGAAATGCATGCACTTGGGGGCGAAATCACCATTTTGCCTGAGCGGATACTGGCAGGTGGGCCCCGTTGTATCGTTTCAGGAGACGGCTACATTTTGCCGTCTCTAGAGGGCCAGTGTGTGGTCGGCAGTAGCTATGTGCATGGCGGGAAACGAATGTTGCCCACGATGGCGGGCGCATTAGGCAACATCGAGCGTGCGGCAGACTTGCTTGGGCAAGCGCAACTGCCTGCGATGTTTAACAATCTCGGGCAGGCGCACTTGAATGGTTGGGCCGGTCGGCGCGCCGTTTTACCCAGCCGTATACCGTTTGTTGGACCGCTTGCGAATACGGAAGGGCTTTGGGTGGCGTCTGGCTTCGCTTCGCGAGGGCTTACTTGGTCGAGTCTGGCGGGAGATCTGATCGCTGCGGCTTTAAACGGCGAACCTTTGCCCTTGGAACGGGATATAATGGACAAAATTAGTCAAACCTAGACAAAATCAAAAAAAGCGACTTTTGTCGTTTTTTTATACCCGCTGAACATGCACCTAGAATCGCTAAAACTTGTCGACACGTTACCTTCGAGGATCGTATTCGACGCAGGTGCTGGGATGAAACTGGTCGTCGAGCCGCACGCCCCTGGTGTATTCCGGGTTCGCTGTGGATTACCAGAAGCTGTCGCCGCTGATATTTTGCCTGGCGCGCGCGCACGTGCGCATGCAGATGTTCTATTAGCTCGTCCCGAAGCAATCGGTGAAGCAGTACTACAGCCGATGAGCGGTGGTCCAAAAGGCTGGAGTCTTGTTCAGGGCGATACGACGCTTGACATCACGATCAACCCATTCAGACTTCAAGTGCAGCGTTTAGGTAAAGTGACCTTGTCTTTGTCCGAAGGTGGCATCGCCCTTCAAAATGCGTTGTGGACGGTGGGTTTTGATCTTGCGCGTGACGAAAAGATTTTTGGTCTAGGCGAGACGACGGGCGACCTGGATCGCCGAACAGAAACGATTATTTCAGATGTACCAGAGCATCGCGCCCTGCCTTTGGCATGGGGGCCTTCTGGTTGGGGCGTTTATGTCAATACGCTTGCGCGCGTCGAACACGATTTGGGCGCAGAGTCTGCATCGCAATATCTCCTCGCCATCGAAGACAAAACGCTCGACTTGTTTTTATTTGCTGCTGAGCCAGCGGAAATATTAAATCAGTACACACAACTCACTGGACGTGCGGGCCAACCTTCTTTGTGGTCGATGGGCGTTTGGGTTGAGCAACACGATGCACACAGCGCTGCGCAAACCGCTGAGCTGATTGCTGAGTTTCGTAAACAACATATCTCTGTAGATGGCGTGTTGCTATTGCCGCCTGCAGCTTGGACCTATCAGGATTCCAAGCTTTTGCCCGAGTGGGATGCCGCGCGCTTTGCCAATCCAAAGCAAGCGATTGATGCGTTCGTCAAGCACGCGACCCATCTTGGTATGCATACGATTCCTGCAGTCGCGGTTGAGTCCACGACGTTTGGAGAACTCGAAGACCGCGGTTGGTTGCTGTGCAACGAGAGCGGTGATGTTCATGTTTTTCCTGGTGTAGCGGCCACTTCGGGCCAAGCCTTTGGTTTGCTCGACCTGACACATCGTGATGTCTTAAATACGTGGTCTGAGCGCCATCGCCATCTTGCCGAAGAAGGTGTCGGTGCAACGGCATGCGATGTCCAATTTGATATTCCTGATCATGTCGTCGCACGTGGTGGAGAAAGTGCTGCAGTGTTGCGCGCGCTCTATCCTGCCTTGGCAAGACGCGCATTGTTTGAAGCGGTTGCAGGCCACAAGGTTCCGCCCGAAGGGGTGGTGTTTAGCTCGGATCTTTTCCCTGGTGCGCAACGATTGTTGTGGCAGAGCGCTCCACGTGTCCCCAATACGTGGGCTGGTTTGCAGCAAACCTTGCGTTCGGCGCTCGCGATCGGTGCAAGTGGTGTACCGGTGCAAATGCATGCCGTTGGCAACGCATCCGCACCGATCGAGTCCATGACATCAGAGTTGTATTTGCGCTGGCTAGGCATGGCTGTTTTTTCTGGCAACTTCGCCTTTCAGTCGCACCCACAACTGGTGCCAACTGCGTTTGATGAAACAACGCGTAGCCATGTTCAGTCTTGGATGCAATGGCGTTATCGCTTGATCCCTTATGTGCTGGGCGCGATCGAAGACGCCGCACGAACGGGCTTGCCTGTTCAGCGCTCAATGGCCTTGTCATTTCCGGCCGATCAAGAAGCCCAGCGTTGGGACACGCAGTATTTGCTTGGGCCGGCATTGCTGGTGGCGCCTGCGATGCAGCCTGGCCAAGACATTCAGGTCTATCTCCCTGCCGGCGAGGCGTGGTGGGATCTCAATACCGGCTGGCGTTACGAAGGCGGCTCAGTGCTAACCGTGACCTGTGGTCTGGGGACCTTGCCCGTGTTTGGTCGCGAAGGCCATATGCTTTGTTTGGGACCTACCGCCAACCATACGGGCGAGTTCAACTCAGCCCGTATTTTGGACGAAGTTTGGATGTTTGGGATGCCTGTCCACAACCCTGTGGTGATGCGCAACAAGATTCGCGTCATGCAGATGCAGGGATCGAGCTATATCAAAGGGCTCGAAGGACTGAAGATTTCGCCCTCAGAGGGACTCGAGGTCAAGCGTCGAGGCGCCGAAGTTCGCATCTCGCGCGCACGTTAGTCCTTGACGCTTAACCTCTTGCCATAAGCGCAGTCTTGGTGTCTGATGGGTTTCAATGTTTTTAATTGGAGCCCATAGACATGTCGACTATCCCTAGCGCTGATTCCCACGCACTTTACGCTCAAACCGTCACAGAGACTTCCGCACGCATTGCGCGTGGTGAAGTCACACACGCGCAGGTACTGGAGTCGCAGCTTGGTCGCATCGCGGCGCGTGAGCCCTCTGTGCATGCTTTTAAATGGCACGATGCAGATCATGTGCGGGCACAACTCGCTGCTGTGTCCTCGCGGTCAGAAAAACTACCACTTGCCGGTATTGCGATTGGTATCAAAGACATCATCGATACGGCTGATATGCCATCCGAGTATGGCTCGGCTGCCTTTGTGGGGCATCGCCCCGCCAAGGATGCGGCGATCGTCACACAATTGAAGGCTGCAGGCGCGTTGATGATGGGCAAGACGGTTACGACTGAGTTTGCGAGCCAGTTTGCAGGCGCGACGGTCAACCCGCACAATTTTGCGCACACGCCAGGCGGCTCTTCGAGTGGTTCGGCGGCCGCTGTTGCGGACGGGATGGTGGGCTTGGCGTTGGGAACGCAGACTGCAGGTTCGACGATTCGTCCTGCCGCTTACTGTGGCATTGTGGGTTTCAAAGCTACGCGCGGAAAGATTTCTCTTGAAGGCGTCAATCCCTTGGCCCCAACGTTAGACACGATGGGCTGGTTTGGCCGTTCGGTTGACGATGTGAAGTTGTTGGCTTCGGTGTTGTTGGGCACATCCAATGCTGTAGAAAAATCCGGCACGATGCGTTTGGGCTGGTATCCAGGTCCAGAGGCCGCGCAGGCCGATGCGGATGCCGTACAAGCGCTCGAGCGCGCCAAGGCTTTGTTGCGCGCGCAGGGGATCGAGCTTGTCGATGTTGAGGTGCTGCCAGCCAAAGACATGATCGCGCTCGGTGAGTCCAATCGTCTGATCATGAGTTATGAGATGAGTCGTTTTTATGAAAACCTCTACCGCAACAAAGCGCCGCTGGGAGATTTAACGGTGGCGATGATCGAGTTTGGTTTGCAGATCACAGAAACTCAGTTCAATGCCGAGCGTGAGCACGCAGAACGCTGCCGTCAGATGTTTGCGCAGGCGGCCAAGGGTCTCGATGCGGTGTTAACACTCGCGTCTCCTGGCGAGGCGCCATTGACCCAAAATGGCACAGGTTCGCCCATGTTTAATCGCACCTGGACATCAATTGGCGTACCTTGCTTGGGCTTGCCTTTTGGCAAGGGTGACCAGGGTCTACCACTTGCGGTTCAGCTCGTAGCGGCCGAAGGGCAGGATCATCAACTATTGGCGATCGGTGGAAAAATCGAGTCTTTGTTGGCAAAGGCTTAGGCCGTTTGACAGCGCCAACTGAAAAAGTCATAATGTCGGGCTTGGGGGCTGGTAGCTCAGTTGGTTAGAGCAGCGGACTTTTAATCCGTTGGTCGCGAGTTCGAGTCTCGCCCAGCCCACCAAGAGTTCTTGGTCCGTTCTGGACACATGGTTTACAGTTTGTACCGGTCACATAGTTAACACTTTGGGGCCGAATGGGTTCTCCAAGGCTTGTACCCTGTGAGACTCCAAATCAAAGTATCCCATATCGTATTCCATAAAACTCACAAGCCACACGT
>JAMNXR010000017.1 GCA_023653055.1 Burkholderiaceae bacterium
CGCTTGTGTCCCAGTAACTCTAAGGCACGATTGGCGATCACCTCATTGGCGTTCATATTGGTCGAGGTGCCTGCGCCCCCTTGAATCAGATCCACCACAAACTGCTCATGCAGATTGCCTTGCAATATTTCCTTGGAAGCCGCGACGATCGCATCGCACTTTGTCGCATCCAGCATACCAAGTTCTAGATTGGTCTGAGCCGCTGCAATTTTGAGTTCGGCCAAGGCGCGGACCAAATCAGGATAGGTCGAAATTGGCAACCCTGTGATGGGGAAATTTTCAATCGCACGCAGCGTATGGACGCCGTAATAAGCTTGGGACGGCACATCTCGATTTCCGAGCAAGTCATGCTCTTGACGCGTGTTGTCTGAATCTATGCTGGTAATGCTCATGCGAGAGGCTCCGTAAGGCAATTAAAAAGAATGCAGCTAAGCATCCACACTCAACCACCTAACTATCCTACCTCAATCAATCGCGTTTCTTTGTGAAAATTCAATTAATAATTGACACACCTTCTCAGGCTGCTCTTGCTGCACCCAATGACCCGCCCCCTCCACCAGAAAAGTGCCCTGATAGCGCGTGGTCAATGCACCCTCCACGCGCTCGAGTCCCCCTGGCGTTTGATAGACACCCCAATCTTGCTGACCACCAATAAACATCGACGGAACATCAATTGTTTTGCCCGCAAACACCGCTAGATCTTTATCGCCGGGGTTCGCACGGTAGCCTTGCAACCCACCTTGAAAACCCGTGCGGTCGTATTCGTCCACATAGAATTTGAGTTCCGCCTCAGTCAGCCAGGTGCACGCAGCAATTTCCTGCACCGAAGGCATGTCAGGTGCGACAGACTCCGCCATGCCTTTATCCAAATCCATGACGTAATAGCGGGGCAACTTTTCCCATTCGCTCGCCGTCAACCCACTTAAACGAAAGGGCTTATTGGGGGTCCAGTCGGCACTTTTCACATGATAGTAAGCACGCAAAAAATCATGGAGTCCTTGCGTGGGATGCCAAATGTTTTCATTGGCAGGCTCTGTGGCGTAATACCGCATGTAATACTTTCTAGGCGGCTTAAGTTGCGTGAGCGCCTCGTCAATCAGGTTAGGAGGCGCCGGCTTGACTCCCTGATTGGCGGTATTAAAGGGCAATGCGACTGGCCCTCCCCGAAAGGGTGAGCTCATCATCACCACCGAGCGAAAAATATCGGGGCGCATCAAGGCACACCAGCCCGCCAACGGTGATCCTTGATCATGTCCGACCACAACTGCAACGGTGCGATGCCCCAAGGCCGCGACCAAGGCTAAGACATCATGCGTCTTATTAAGCGTACTAAAAGGGCGCAAATCATCGTGATAGGAGACACCTGCGCCACCGCTACGACCATAGCCACGCACATCCGGTGCAACGACATGAAAGCCCTGCTCGGCCAACGGCACCAAGACCTTTCGCCAACTATAGGCAAGCTCCGGAAAGCCGTGCAACAGCACCATCAGAGGTCGGCCCGTCCCCTCAAAGCCCGCCTCCAGAATATGCATGGTGATGCCGTTGACATCATGAACAAGCCTAGAGCGGACCCCCGATGGCAGCATCTTAATTACGCTCTAAGTTGATCGCATCAGCCGTTTTCTTCCAAATATCGAGCTGGGACTTGTTGAAATCTCCCATTTCCTTTGGCGTTGAGCTTTGCAACTCAAACGCAATCTTGTCCAACTGCTCACGCACGTCTTTACGTCCAGCCACCTCTTTCATGGCTTTCCCGACGCGATCGACAACATCCTTTGGTAAACCGGCAGGACCAAATAGGCCGGCCCAAGGCACGATGGTCATACCCTTGATGCCGACCTCCTCTGCGGTGGGTGTTTCAGGCGCTAACGGGCTGCGGTTCGGCAACAGTGTCATGAGTACGCGCAAACGTCCCTCTTGCACCATTTGCAACGCATTGCCTGGTGTGGCTAACAACACCTGAATGCGACCAGCAATCAGATCCGCAGTTGCAGGGGCGTCGCCCTTGTACGGGACATGCACCATATTAAGTTTGGACTCCTGTGCAAACTGTGCCGTTGTCAGGATGCTGGTGCCATTACCACTGCCGTAGTTCAGCTTGCCAGGGTTAGCCTTTGCATAGGCAATGAGTTCTTTCATGTTTTTGGCAGGAACATCTGCATTCACAAACATGAAAAATCCGAACTTACCCACTAAAGAAATCGGCGTAAATGCCGTGATGGGATCGTAGGGAGGCGTTTTGCGCATCGTGGGCGCCCCATTCAAGCCTGTCGTGGTTGCAAACAAGAGCGTGTAGCCATCTGCAGGCGCGTTAATCACCGCGTTTCCGGCAATCGCGCCATCAGCGCCTGCACGGTTGTCAATAATGATGGGCTGACCCAAGCTTTCGGATAAGGCTTTCATCACAATACGCGCAGTCTGGTCGGCCGCACCTGCTGGTGGGAAAGGCACAATCATACGAATGGGTTTGTTTGGGTAGCTTTGTGCAAAGCTGCTCACGCTCGCGCCGAGAATACAGGTACCCAGCAATAATGATTTAAGAAGTCGCTTCATTTTTATCCTCTTATTAGTTTTAGTACTACATCCATTTGTATTGATAAACCGCCTCACGCACGCTGTCTACAAGGGTTATCCCCTTAATATTCCTGAGCGTGCGTATACAGTCACCGATCACCCATAAAATACCTGTTAAAACGAACAATTTTTCTAGCGGATATGCATCACGTTATGTCTCAACCACGTTCTATCGCAATGATCGGTGCTGGCCTCGCAGGTTTGAGTTGTGCACAGGCACTAACTGCCCAGGGGCACCATGTGCAGATTTTTGAAAAAAGTCGCGGTGTGGGCGGGCGAATGAGCACACGCAGTTTTGAAGATTGGGCGTGTGATCATGGCGCGCAATACTTCACCGCGACCGATCCAGCCTTCAAGCTTCAAGTCGAGCGCTGGCAATCTGTTGGCGCTGCAGCGCTTTGGGACGCAAAGATGACTAGCTTTGACGCAGAGGGTTGGCAAACAATCAAACCGTCTGTGGGTCGCTTTGTAGGTACACCATCGATGACCTCCCCTGGGAAACAGCTCGCAAAAGATCTAACGATCCATTTTTCAACGACCATCGATCAACTCTTGCGTGAGGGCGGGGGTTGGACGTTGCATAGCAAAGAGCATGGCCTGAACGCGTCACGCTTCGATACCGTCCTGCTAGCGATTCCCTCCAAGCAAGCGGAGGTCCTTGTGCAGCCGCACTCGCAAGTACTGTATCAATACTGCCAAGATGCCGTGATGTTGCCAAACTGGACATTGATGGTCTATGCCAAGGCGCCCCTGCCGCTAGACTTTGATGCGGCATTTATTAATCAGGGCATGTATAGCTGGCTCGCCCGTAGTTCGAGCAAACCCATGCGTCCGCAAGCGGAGGCGTGGGTCGCTCAGGCCACAAGCGAATGGAGCAGCGCGCATGAACATTTGACTAAAGATGAAGCGGCACCGTTATTGGTCGATGGCTTCGAAGCACTGACAGGCTACCGACCCGAACTGTTCCAAAATCATCTCTGGCGCTTTGCAAGACTCGCTCAACCAAACGATACGGGCCCACAGTTTGACCCAACACTGCAGCTGGGCCTATGCGGTGACTGGACGACCGGTCAAAAGGTCGAAGGTGCATGGCTCAGCGGGCAGGAACTTGCGCGCATCCTCTTCATTCACGCCTGACTCAATGACCTTTCCTTGATCACAATGACTCTCTCACACCGCACACTCAAAGATCAGATGTACGAAGTGGTCTTCAAAAGCGAATCGTCCGCCGGGCGATTATTCGACAAAATTCTCATTGGGATGATTGCGCTATCACTCGTGGTGGTGATTCTTGACAGCATCAGCGATATCGCCCAACGCTTTCACTCAATTTTATTCACGCTAGAGTGGTTTTTCACCCTCCTCTTTAGCTTGGAATACATCGCACGCCTGTACTGCGCAAAAAATCGTATCAAGTACGCGACCAGTTTTTTTGGGGTGATCGATTTGATTGCCGTACTCCCCACCTATTTGGCTTTATTTTTCCCTGATCTACATGCCTTAATTGACATTCGTATCTTACGCATGATTCGAATCTTTCGTATTTTTAAACTCACGGCCTATGTCGAGGAATATGCACATTTGGGACACGCGCTGAGTGCCAGTCGCAAAAAAATCCTTGTTTTTCTATCCTTTGTCTTAATGATCGTACTGGTCATGGGCACACTCATGTATGTCGTTGAAGGTCCTGAAAATGGTTTTACAAGTATCCCCATTGCAACGTATTGGGCGATCACCACCATGACCACCGTGGGCTTTGGTGATATCACGCCCCATACTGATCTGGGTAAGCTGATCGCCTCCGTCATGATGTTGATGGGCTGGGGAACACTGGCCGTTCCGACCGGAATCGTGACCTCAGAAATGTCACGCTCGCACGGCAGACGTCTGCTTGCTCAAGCAAGCTGTCATGAATGTGGGGCCGATCATTTAGAGAAACAGGACCTCTTCTGCCGGGACTGCGGCGCTAAGATTTAAACAAAACTTAGCCTAGAACCTCACAATATCTCGCATTTAGGGGTTATCGAGTAAAGATCACTCGATCTTCACATACAGATCATCCAAAATGGCGAAATTAGAATACAGAACAAAAAATATTCCTTCCCCCTATTCCATTGTTAATAGAAAACAATATGTCTAAGAAAATCAAAGCTCTGTTATTGATGTCCGTGGCTGCTGTCACGTCCCTCACAGGTTGTGTACAAACGGGATCGACAACGTTTCGAGATATGTCCTCGGCGTATCGTACAGTGTTAGAAGACTACGCGAACGACAATGTAGTACTCAATATTGTTCGTTCGTCTAAGATGATGCCGGTCAGCTTTTTGGATATGCCCTCAGTGGTCGGCACTGGAAGCGTGACTGCAGGTGCCGGTATCTCGGGAACGGTCATGAGCAATGCCGCCAACTCCATCCCAGGATTTTTCTCTGCAGCAGCAGGCTCTTCGTATGCGCCCAATGCGAGTTTATCTGTCAACAACGGATTTAACTTTACGCAATCCTCTTTGGATAATGCGCAGTTCATGACGTCTTTCTTAAGCGACATTACTCCTCAGACCGTCGCTAGCCTGTCGAACAACCAAGTGGCTCCAAAATCGATTTTGTATTCCCTTGTGATCGACACCATTGAATTGCGCGACAAAAACAACGTTATTGTCCTCAGCAGAACGAATAACCCGCTCTTACCTGAATATGAGGACTTTCAACGGGTGATGTACACCCTCATCCAAGCGGGGCTTAACACCGAGCTTGTTCCACAAAAACAAATCGTCTCTGCCCTTATGACGGCTGAAGAGCTGAACCGTAATTTGATTGCGGCTGTGACGGCGCAGACTCAACCAGGCACGATGGTTGAGACCATCAAAAATGGTGGCAAAACCATGTATCAATTGGTACGAGTCGTGCCCACCACACGCATGTGTTTAAATAGACAGGCTGAACAGGACACACTTGGTGGTATTTTTGGGGATTCTGCTTACTGTAATCAATCCGCGACTGGTGTCATACCCGCTAAGTCTATACCCGCTGCCACCCTTGAGGCGTTGAAGAAGTCAGGGCTACAAAAAGGCAGCATCCTAGTTGTCAAAATGCGCTCAACACGGAATGTGTTTGATTACCTTGGTTCCTTGGTCACGCTTCAAAATCAGGATCCACCTCAGCTCATTAAAGTCCTCAATTCAGATCAATTTGCCAAGAATCCTAGTATGCGTTACGACCCGAATGCTACGGCTTACCCACTTTTAATCGTAAACAAGGATCGATCCTCAGGTAGTACTCTGACTTCTGTGAATTATCAAGGTGCCACCTACAACGTACCCGCAGATTCGGCCAGCTACACTCGGCAAGTACTAACCATAGTCTCACAGCTTCTTACACTCAACAAGGTACCAGGCTCCATTCCGAGCTCACCAGCAGTGCTGATCAAGTAAAGAAGTTTGTTACAGCTAAAGCCAAGCAACACGCTTGGCTTTTTTTTTGTATTTTTGCACCTCGCTCGACTGATCATCCATGTGATAAAAAAGCTGAAACCAACAGCATGATGAGCATCGTTAATCCCAGGCCAGCACCCACGTATAAACCATAGCGCTGACCACCTGCCATAAAACCCAAAACTGTTTTTGCAATCAAACTTGCCGCCAAAGCCAAGAGCACGCCCAGTTGCGCAGACTTTAAGTCTAAACCGCCCGTCACGTGAAGCTGCACAACACTGGTAATGGCAGCATGCAGCTCAGCGATCGCTACCAACCCAGTCAGTATCAACATACTGCCCTCTCCGAACAGCGAAGCTAACCAAGCCGATAGTAAAACCACTGCGGAAATGATGACAGCAATGAGAATTGCTTGACTGAGCTTGAATGCTCGCGAGGGGAGTTCGCTTGAAGCAACGGGATGGCGAATGCCTATTCGAGCACACAGCAATGCAACGCCCAACAGGGTGAGTGCCGCCGCTGCGATAGGTGCAACCAGGGACTTTAGTAATGCTGGTGAAATCAGGCCAAGCACCACCGTCACCAACAATAAAGATGACAGGTTAGCCAACAGTGCTGCAGCGCTTGCTATTGCCGTCAACGCGGGGACTTCCCTAGCGCGCTTACCAAAACTGGCAACGGCCAAAGTTGAGGATACAAAACCTGCAAAAAAACCAGTAAGAGGAAAGCCAACACTTGGCCCCACTGCACGCTGGGCGATATGCCCCATCATACCGACAACCATGACCAGCACGACAATTCGCCAGATCATATGCAAGTCGAGCACCCCCCATGGATCAAGAGGATGCTGAGGGAGAAGGGGTAACACGACAACCGCCGCGGCGGCAAGCATCAGGAGGTCCTGCAACTCCTGCTCACTGACCAATTCACGACTCAGGCGTTGTAGGTGTGGTTTCGCATACAACAAAATGGCAACCGTAACACCTAGCGCAGCAGACATGACGAGCTCTTTACGTGCTAGCCCCCCCAGCATAAAGCTCACCAGCATGGTGACCTCGCCAGTCAATCCGGGATCTGTATCCGCTGTTTTTAAATATCCTGCGACGGCCAGTGCACCCACTACAAGCAAGCCCGCGACGAAAGGGGCCACACCGAACCCCCAGGTCACCGAGCCCAACACAGCAATCAGGGCATGCGTACGTGTTCCTGCTTTTGCAGTGTCATGGCCATGTGCCCGCTCTCTCACCAAGCCGATGAGGAGCCCGACTCCCAAGGCTGTCAAGGTCCCTCTTACTGCTTCCTCTGACCACATGACGCGACTCCTAAAAATTACACTTTAGGGCTCGACTCAATCACTTGAGAGGCTTGGGTGGCTGAAAGACAGACTTATTGCTGATACTTAACGTAAAAGTTGTTTAACTCATCGAAGATCACCGATGAGATGTAGCCGGTAGCAGGCATCGCACGAACAGTGATTGTTTCACTGACTAAAAAATTCTCAAATGCCCAACCCGGTGGGAGATTTAGCTGATCTTTTAGGTCTATCAAGCCTTCACGGGTGAGGTTCGTTGACACTTCATTGGTGAAGGAATACATAATGTAAGAATCACCAACAGGCGACACCAGCCTATGCGCCAGTGTTCCGATGTTCCAAATATAATAAATTTGGCTGTTGTAATTGTAAGACGTGTAAGGTGAATCGATCAGACCGGCAATAATTTCCGTTTTCTTTTTAAATGCATCCCAAATACTAATACGAACTTCGCCATTTTTCGAAAAACGTAATTGTCCAATATAAAAGAATTTGTCTCGGACAGTAGAGAGATTGACGTCCATGATGAACTGGTGAGACCCTCCCCGAAAGACCTTCAACCCAGTATCCGTGGCGAGCGTCTGGGCGGTAATCGAAGCAACCGTTAAATTGTAGTAATAATTTTCATCGCAAGAGGGTACAACCATATAGGTAGAGTAGGTCGTTACCACGTAGCTGAGTGTCCACCAATCAAAAGCGCCGGCAAAAATCGTACATACCAAACCCCTCGCATTCATGATCCCAGCAAGCGCGGCATCTGTTTGGCTTTTAAGAGAAAATTTTTTGTTGGGTTGACTTTCAGAAGCTGTCGAGGGCACGGCCGAGCTTTGAGCAGCAGCGGGCGATGTCAAAATGGAAGGCTGCGTTTTGGAAGGCTGCGTTTGTTGCCCCCAGGCAAACATCGCGCTGTGCATTAAAAAGAAAGCAAAGAGAAACTTTAACTTAAGCATAAGAGCGAAAGAGGAACTCATTAAGGTTAAAGAAAATTACAAGACATAAAAGTCTTGGATTTGTGAATATAAGATATAAGTGTTTATCATACTTCCTAAGTGTCACTCATCAAACACTATCAGATCAAATCCGCTTGTAAACCTTCTACAAGTTCTCTCAAATACTCACAGCCATCTTTTCGCGAACCAAATAAATCTAGCGATCTAGAGCTTACTCGGTTATAAGATGCAGAATCTAGATTTTTCTGGCAGGCGCTTACACGCTCAACGCTCAACCTTGACATGAAAATACCTTTAAATTCATTTATTTTGGCTTTGAGCATTTGGTGCTCTGCTGCACTCTCCCAGACCTGTGACAAGCTTATTGTCACAGGTCCCCCTGCAGGCCCACCGTCTTCGTGGCTGCATAATGGGACGCTCATGGGTGCCTCTATTGATTTCGTTAAAACTGTTGCGCTGGCTGCCGGAGCAAAATCGGTAGTCGTCAAACCATTTGACACTTGGGCTCAAGCCCTCAGAGCGACAGAAACAGGCGAAGTTGATCTCTTACTCTCTGCTGCGTATTCTAAAGAGCGGGCCCGATATATGACCTTTATTGAGCCACACTATTCCGGTCAGTTTGTGTACGTTATTGTATTAAACGGCAAGGAATTTCCTATCAGAGAGTATGCAGATCTCAAGGGCCGCAAAGGAATGGCAGCCAAAGGTGAGACGTATGGTAGTAGTAAATTTGGTGCCTTTGTTCAGTCAGAACTATCTCTTGAGCGCAGTGACTCTATCGAACATGCGTTTAAGGCGCTCTTAGCCGGAAAAGTTGATTATATTTTCTCGTATCAAAATTCTGCGAATAGTGAAATTTTTAAACTAAAGATTGGTGAATCGGTCAGTGTCGCTAAGACCTATCCCTTTTATGCTGAAACGTTCATGGCAGTCTCGAAACGCTCAAAATGCTCTAGCCTGAACGCAGAGCTATCAAAACAAATCGCGATTGCGAAACAAGCCCATTTATACTATTCACTAAGCGAAAAATATCAGAGTATTTTTTTCGAGAATTTCGACTCTCCTCAGCGCTGATTTGTCCTGTTGATCTCCCTCAGCAACCTCATACAAATATTCCTATTTGATTTAAAAACAATTTGACAACGTACAGCCATACTTTTCGACCCAGTTCCTACACAACAGCACTTCTTCGCGTCATTAGCGAGCATTGTCCGGGGCTCCCAATGGACAGGGTTCTTGATGTGGGTGTAGGAAGCGGCATTTTTCTCTCAGAGCTTGGCCATCTTGGTGCCCAAGAGCTTTGGGGTGTGGACATCAACCCAGAAGCATTATCCCTCGCAGATAGCCTTCTTCACGTAGAGGTTGCCTCTACGCCTAGGTTTTTACTTGAAGGAGATATGTGGGAGCCACTGCCTCCAACACTTAACTTCAATGTAATTGTCGCGAACTTACCTCACTTTCCAGCTAAAGTCATCCAATCCGATCGTCCTGAAACGTGGACGGGCGGTGATGGACGTCAAATCATGGATCGGTTTATTAACGCGCTACCTGAGCGACTCACGCATGATGGCGTTGCGTTTATTACACATCATGATTTGGTTGGATTTCAACATACCACTCAAACAATTCGTAACGCTGGCCTGGTCTTAGACACCGTCGCAATCTGGACTGTTTTTGAGACACCTGAGCGCATGGATGCCGTCTCAGAGCAGACGCTTGCAGATGGACGAGAATCCCTACGATACCTTGGTGGCTATGCCTTTGTGGATGCGCGTGTTTTAGCGATCAGGCCAGACCCCGACTTAAAGCAAATGTTAGCAACCTAATGAAATTTTGGCTAAATTTTGCCCTTTTCATACTTTTCAGCATTGGCATTTATAGGGGCGCTACTGCCTCACCTGCACCTGCCACTGAATCTTCCCCCTATGCCCTCGCGGCCCAACAAAACATTCAAGAAGCTCTCCGCGTGCAGTGCGATAAAACATCTTCGGAGCTAGAAGAGATTCTATGTAACAAGCGCATACGCTTTGGTGTAAGAACAAACTATCGCTTGTTTGGCGAATACGATGGTCAGACTTTTAAAGGGTTTGAAATCGATCTGGCAAAACTATTAGCCGCTCGTCTAGGTGTTCAGGCTGAATTCGTTGCGTCTACTGTACCTAATCGAATAGAAAAACTGCTCGAACAAGAAATTGATGTCGTATTGGCCACAATGGCGCATACGCGCGCGCGCGATGCTGTTATTTACTTCATTCGGCCGCATTACTACGCCTCACCCACCGCGATTGTTGGCGCAAAAAATTTAAACATTCACTCGTGGGAGGATCTTAGAGGCAAAACGGTGTGTGTGCCTCTAGGTAATTTTTCAAATATTGCATTTACTCAGCATCAAGTCCGCATGCTCATCTACGATCGGCCGGATCGTCTGATCGATGCGTTGAGGTTCGGCGCGTGTAGCCTCATTGCCCACGATCAGTCCTTGCTGAAAGCGAATGTGACGGGGCCGATGGCACCGAAAGCGTTATCCGAACGCTTCGCTGAGAAATTATCTTTTGATGATGTTCCTTGGGGGCTCGGCGTTCGCAAGGAAGCGCAGGAGAATCTCGGTGTCGTTCTTGCACTGTTGATGGCGGATCTCCATCAGTCTGGAGCCTTGCAAAACTTGGCGCGCCAGCACCATCTGGATATTAGTTTTCTTGATCAACAGCGAACCAAGTGGTCCAACACACAATGCCTTCAAAATCAACGCGTGAACAACGCGTGTCTGTCGCCAGCATCAAATCTTGAAGATACGCCCACCGCTATTGCACCAGCCATAAGAGTGTTAGAAAACAGCTTGAGTCGTTTTACCGACAAACCCCTAAAATTTCCAATGTTCACCGGATCAAGTGCCGCACAGTTATTTGTCTCGGGCTTATTCGTTTCGTTGATACTGGTGTTCGGTTCAGTCATCGCAACCCTTGCTTTCGCCTTATTGTTTTATAGGCTGCTTCTGTCAAAGCTTTTACTTACGCGTATTGTTGGAAATATCATTACTCAATTTTTTCAGAACAGCCCGATTATTCTCTTGCTGGTACTTGGCTATTTAGTGGTGACGTTCGTTACACCGTATGGATTCACTCTCGCGGTGTTGGTATCCGTTGCGGTGATTGGGTTAAATAATGGTGCAAATGGTGGTTCCGCTATGTACGAAACTGCCATGAGTTCTGACTACCCCTCCCCCGTGCTGACCGTCGTCAAGGATACGAGCGTTCAATTACGTGCCGCTGTCATCAATGCAGCAAAAGCTAGCCCAGTGGCTGCATTTATTGGTGCCCCCGAACTCTTAGCCGTACTGACAGACATCACGTCTTTTACTGGTGAGCGAATAACGACTTATGTCATCCTATCTATTTTTTATTTATGCTTGGTTCAGCTTGTTGTGATCGCGAGTGGACGTCTGACGATGAGGCTGAAAAAAGATGCCTGATACCTCGATGAGTCTGATTGCAGGCTTTCTTTATGCCTTTCGTCTCAACATAGAGGTTGGCCTGTATGCACTGCTAGGTGGTGTACTGTTTGGCTTTCCGTTAACATTTATGCGGGTTCGCGTCGGCTGGACCAGAGTACTCGCTGAGGGATTGACTTCACTCCTTCGGGCGTTTCCAGTCTTTGTACTAATGTTTGTTTTGCTGGGCGTATTGTCGGATTCGTCACATTTGATACATCAGTATGTGGATAACATCCCAAAAATTACCCTCATCTTGGCATTGAGTGCATACGCTACCGCCGTTGTTTCTGATGCTGCACAAGATTGTTGGCAGTATGTGCAGCAGTCCGATACAACGAAAGCAATCCTCTTGATTCCCAACTTATTTCGAATTTTTACCATTTTAGTGATGGCCTCTAGCATCGGTGCCGCTATTGGCGTTCACGATGCAGTGTCTTACACTCTGTCAATATCTGAAGCAACGCCAAATGCGCTCAACCGAATCTGGCTTGTATTTCTTGCAACACTTTTCTTTGTTGCATTTTTTTCAATTATTCGCTTATCTTTATATCTGGTCGTTCAACGATTATCTAACCGGTTTCACTAAAATTTCCACCATAATTTTATTTTTGGAATGAAATGTCTCCTCAACTCATTATCGCTTCATACATCCTATTATCGGTTTTGTTGGCCTATCTTGGCCGTAACACTCGCCTAAAATTCTGGGGAGTGCTGATGGCCTCCCTTATTTTCACTCCATTGATCGTGGGCATCATATTATTATTTTTTGGCGCAACGAAATCTCAACTCAAAACAACTGACAAGGTTGCACCGTCAGAACCTCAAGAAAAATAGCAATCACTTTTACATAAGTGATTGCTATTTTTTATCCGGGGCCGCGGTGGTGACTGGAGCGGGTGTCGCAGCGGCTTTTTGACTATCAGCCGCTGCTTTGGGATCTTTT
Source organism: Burkholderiaceae bacterium (assembly GCA_023653055.1). Classification (GTDB taxonomy): domain Bacteria; phylum Pseudomonadota; class Gammaproteobacteria; order Burkholderiales; family Burkholderiaceae_B; genus Zwartia. The sequence goes on from JAMNXR010000017.1 coordinate 12,701, forward strand.
GACGCTGGTGTTGTGGCTGGTGCTGGTGCTGTCGTTGCTGGTGCTGTCGTTGCTGATGCTGATGCTGGCGCTGCGCCGTCTACGGCATTCCCTAACACCAGAGGCAGCCCAGATGGACCAGAACCAAAAATAAGCGTTTTGGCATTTGTGGAACTAGCCAAAGTCTCAGTTGCCTGAATGCCGCGATATCTTAAATAGTTTTCCGTCATACCTGAATTCACCAGGTTCTGGAAATCTCGGATGCCTGTCGCCTCAATCACCTTGCGCTCAGCCTCCTGACGGGCGGCTTGAATCTTGTACTTGTAGGCATCAGCATTCTCAGATTCGACAACCTTATTATCAATGGCCGCCTGAACATTTGCCGGAAGAGTGATGGAGTTCAGCTGTACTGCACTCACCCTAATCAGCCGCACATTAGATAAACCCGGTGGCGAGATTTGTTGAATCAACAGACTGTCTGATGTGATGGCAATATCATTTGCAACTACAGAGATATCACCGGTGTAGGCGCTTTTCGAGCTTACCAGAGCAACTTTTTCACGCGTCACCTTGGTAACCAGAGGAACGATCACTTTTTCAAGATAATCCATACCGACGTACTTATGAAGCAACGGTAATGTATTTATGTTGACCTCATATTGGAAAGTCACTGAGACATTTGTTTTGAGCAAGTCTGAAGTCAGGAGTTCAAGATTGAGCTCTTTCAACTTAATCTGAGCATCATACTGATACGCGGTGTTCCACGGAAAAATAATGTGAGCGCCCTCTCGAAGCACCAAATTGAGGTCGACGCCTCCACTCAAGGGACGATACAGGACTCCAATTTTTCCAACCGGCACCAGAACGAACATATGTGGCCACAAGACAACGAATGATGAAAAGACGAGTACGACCAATAAAATAATCGTTAACAATTTCTCATTCGCCCAGCCAAGCATAGCGGCCCACTTACGAATGAAATAACCGGGTTTTACAGTTTGCATTTTCTTCTCAACTTGTCACCAACTGACCATTCACCATCTGCAATAAGTAATCAGCAGACTCATAATAATGATCGTCGTGTGTAATCGCAATAACTGTCTTACCCATCGCGCGCAACATCGGAATAATCTTTGCATAAAATAAGTGTCGGAACTCAGGATCTTGATCCGCCGCCCACTCATCGAGAATAATCACTTGCCGCTTTTCAAGCAGCGCAACAATCAATGCAAGACGTTTTTTCTGACCTGTTGAAAACCTGAGATTAGAAAAAATACCATCTGTAACAGACACTTTCTTTTCCATTTGAAACAACTCAATCAAATGATCGATCTCAGTAGGCGTGACATCATTCAGTCCATACAGTTTTTTAAATAAATGAAAGTCTGTAAATACAACGGAAAATAAGTCCCGATAGTCGCTCGTTGCCGGCAAAGCAATGGGCTCTTCGTTGACGTATATTTGACCGGAAGTCGGCTGAGACAAACCCACTAACATCCTGATCAGTGTAGTCTTGCCAGAACCGTTATTACCCCGAACAAAGTAAACGTTGCCGGCTTTAAACTCGTAATTGATGGGGCCTAAACTAAACGGTTGACTGCCTTTCGGAGGGCTTCCTGCCGTACGAGGTGCTCCGTTTCCATTTGCATACTGATAGGTAATATTTTCGATTCGGATGGACTCAAGCGTAGAAAACACTTCACGTGCACCAAAGCCCTCCTGGGGCTCTTTGGATAAAATCTTTTCCTCTAACCCAATCAGTTCACGCGCGGCGGCATTGGACTGGGACAGACTCGGTATACTTTGAATGATGCCATTCAGCGAAGCAGTCAAGAATAAAGCGGTTGTGGTCGCCTGCATCACGCTAGCAGAAAAGTCGGTCGAAAGAATGGGTACAACAAAAATCATTAACCCAACAACTGCATACATCATGATCTGCAGATAGTTGAAGAAATTTGCTATAAAAATCAAAAGTTTAGACTTCAACTCACTCGTGCCGCGTGCCTCTTTGACCATATCACGTGAAATCTCATATGCACGATCAGAATGCATTTTTATTTCTTTATAGCCATTCAAAAAGTCCGAAAACATTTCATTGAGGGCACTTTCGCGTCGTGCGACCACCTCGAGCTCATTGGTCACATTTCGGACGGCATGCACACCCGCTAAAACAAGCAGCACACTTGTCATACCGACAAGAAAAAATGCCGTGAGCGAAATAGTCGCCATGTAAAGCGTCAAAAAAATCACTGTGGCAACGGACTGACAACCGGACACCAAAAATGTGATGGACTGTGAGACCGTTTGAGTATCTCGCGCAAGTATCTGCAAGATTTCCGCGCGTCCGATGCTATCGACTTTTGCGAGGTCTGACTTGAAAATCTCATTCATGATGCGCATCTTGAATCGATGCACCAAACCTTGGGTGCTCTTGATACTTTCCCGATTTGCGATATTGGTGATCACAAGAAATGTGGTGAGCAACAAGGCGAAGAGAAAAAACTGTACAGTGACACTATCACCATTGCTAACATCCCCAGCCGCCTTATTAATCAAGGCGATCAACCCCATGTTGGTTATACCAACAAAGAAAGAAATGCCAAGGACACGTTTAACATCCTTGGGACTTTCACGACTGATGAGCTGAAATAAATCAGATTGGGAGTTAATGCGCATTATTTATACAGAACTCAAAGTCGATCAAGCCGGAGCCGCTTGTTTTTTGGAAAATATTTTTTTACTTTTTTCAAACTGTTCTTGAAAATAAAGATTCATTTTAGAGCTATCAAAGCTTGCCATCGTGCCTGAGTTTTCGAAGTGTTTCACGAAAACATATCCCATCGCATAGGTGGTGGCAAAAGCAAAGGTGGGCTGAACGAGTTGATCGACATAAGGCACAGCCTTTAGGGCCATCGCACCCACAATTTGTGCCGCGCCTGCAGTTAAGGATCCGCCCACCAGACCACTTGCATAGGCAAGGGCAGCCTCTTTTTTAAACGGAACGTTATATATTTGGCAAAGATCGTAAATCATTTTGACCTGAATACCAGAAACCAGCGCAATATCTACAAACGGCACGGGTACAAAGCCAGCCGCCACGGACCACTGAGACCAACTTTTTACAACCTTCATTCCACGCATTTCGCGATCAGACGTCACACGCATACGCACCAACTCTTTCTGTGGCTCATTGCATAACTCTGCTTCAAACACCTCATCAGCGCGCCGCTTGGGCGCAGTGTGCTCACTGGCCTGACTGGTTTCTTGGGAAGTACGTTTCATCTCAGCATCCTTCGACGCATTGTCAACAACAACCTGTGCTAAAGCATCGAAGCTTGCAGTGTCCGATGCGATCACTTGGTTCACTTGCTTGGCCGTCGCTTTCTTGGTCACCCGTTTCTGTGCAGGCCTTTTCTCCGGCGGAATCACCTGACTCACCGGCTTTTTAACATCGGAGGTCTTCTTAGCGATCACTTTTTTAGCTACAGTTTTTTTTACTGTTTTTGTCAGGGCTTTTTTTTGTGCCGTTGTGGTCGCGACTCTGTTTGTCACCACTGACTTTCTAGGTGCACTGAGGGAAGTAATCTCGTCGAGCGGATTAGCCATAATTGTCTTTCTTGCGCGCGTCGCCATAGTCTTGTGCCTCAGTGGTGGGACGAAGTCAAAATAATCACCTCATCCGCCAAATCTCTATAATTTTGAGCCGCGGTCGAGCTGGGGTTATAAGTCAAAATGCTTTGCTGAAATGAAGGAGCCTCTGCAAGCCTAACATTTTCATAAATATGGCTTTTTAACAGTTTGTCGCCAAAACGCTCTAAAAGTGTGGCCAACACATCCTTTGCATGACGCGTTCTTAAATCTACACGTGACGCAACGAGGCCCAGTACATTCAAATCCGGATTCAAGACGTCTCTGACCTGTTCAACGGTACGAAACATTTGTGCAACGCCTGACAAGCTCATCACGTGCGTGGTCAAAGGGATAAGTATGTCTTTTGAAGCTGCCAATGCATTTAAAGTGATTAAACCTAAGGTGGGCGGTGTGTCGATCAAAACATAGTCAAAGGATTTAGCATTTAATTTAGCTAAGCGACGCTTAAGTATTGTTTCGACTGAGAGCTCGCCAGCAAGCGCCTTATCCAGGTTCGAAAGCTCGCGTGACCCGGCCAATAGCGAGACACCCTCAATATTAGTCTGAACAATGAGCTTTTGAAGGTCTTCGCGCGTTGTCATTGCCTCCCAGGCGCCGGGGATCGTTGCACCGCTCGAGAGCCAGCTCGTCGCATTGCCCTGTGAGTCTAAATCAATCACTAGCACGGAAAAATCACGCGCTGCAAGGCATGCGGCCAAATTTACAACCGTTGTTGTCTTGGCGCAGCCCCCTTTTTGGTTGGCAACAGCGATCACATTCATTCGGTGAAAAACCTTTTATTCAGGGAGCATCATTCGACCCTTTATCACAAAAAACTACGGATCATGTGTCTACCACATGATCCGCAACACGTGATTCAGACGGATGTTTAGCTCTTAGCTGCTTGGGTAAATTCTTTTTTCAAATCATCTTGAACGGATACGACGCTAAAGTTAGCGAATGTGCCACCGTTTTCAAAATGACGTACAAATACCTTGCCAATTGAATAGGTTGCAGCAGAGCCAAATGCAGCTAGCGATACCGCACCAACAATTGTTCCATAGCCTGGCAACAACTTTGCGCTGGTGCCGACGATCATCTGAGTCGCACCGGCTGGGACAAGCATGCCAAGCAGAACGGAAATGACACCGCGAACAGCTTGTTTGGAGATTTTTTGGTCGTACAAGTCTGCCAAATCAACAATCATGTTAGCTTGGATCGCACCTAAGGCTGCCATATCTAACACTGGGATTGGAATCAGCGCAGCACCCACGCTCCATTTTGCTGAGGAAGCAATCGTCTCTCCGGCGGCATCAAGGCGCTTGATCTTTCGCAGTTCGTCTGCACTCACTTCTACTACGTCAATCGTTGTTACCGTCATGAAAAGCTCCGTCAAAGAAGGAAAATAAGTGTTTGTAATTTAACAAATCAGCATATTTGAAAGCTGAATAGTTAGTGTACGCCATACAAGTTACACAAATTTTACAAAATGAACAACCATTGAATGCTAATCGAGATAATAGGTCCCATACTAGCAAATCCTCACAAAACGAGAGAGTTGCGCATGGTGATAATCGCCATGCCTTCTAAACAGTCAATCGAATACTGCGTCAGGCTAAATCGTGACATCCGCACGCCCAAATAATCTGAGCGCCTTGATGCCCATTTGTTGACAAGCCTCGACGAGTTGCCTCGCATTCGTGGCGGGCACAGTATCTTCGCTGGGATCAATACTTGTCACGAATTGCAGCCAAGGCTCTGCGCCCATTGCATACACATAAACCTCAGTGCAACCAAGACTCTTGACAACCTTTAACCCTTTTTCACAATCCGAACCATTCAGTCGTCTGGTTTGATCCTTTTTGCGATCAATGGCAACTGGCAATAAAGGCCCGTACGTCCAACTAAAAGGCGCACCGGCACACTCCATCCCAATAAACAGAATATCAACCCGTCCTACTACTTGCCTAAGCAAATCATACAAAACAGGGTCTAGGTTATTACTGTCTGCAGCAAACAGCATCGTCGTCTGGCCAGCTCGCACACACCACGCCGCTTTGGAGCGCACGTCCAAATCGCCGTGCTCGCCCAAAAACGGCAATGCGGTCATGCTCAATTCGCCAGACGCAATCGAGCCTAAGGAATCCAATTCGATCACGTTTTTAAAGCCAATTGACTGCAACATTAGCTTGAGGGAAGGGTCAGCGATACTGCCGCCCCCCGTCGGTACCACGACAGTACCCACTCGAAAGCGCAGGGCCAACAAGGTCTCGATCAATACATGGTCAGCATGATTGTGCGTGAGGACCACGTAATCGATGTGCTCTGGTAAGTCACTTAAAACATAACGTTCAACTTCTGACTGCCCTTCGTAAGCCACGATAGGGTCGATCAACACGTTTGTGCCATCCGGCGCTTCAACCAGCACACACGCATGACCGAAATAGCGCCAGCGTGTCTGACCGGTTTTTGCGCTGGGTGTTAACGCAGTCACAGGGGCTTCAGTCAAAAAGTCGGAGAAAAGGTCTGTTTGCTCGCTGCCGACTTTAAGGGCGGCAAGCACTTGCGATCGGGGCTGAGGATAATGGCGAAGCCGAGCCAGATAGTCATAAATCTCAGCGTCAAAAGGCTCTTGAAGCTCAAAAATATTTGGGCCAGGCATTTTCGGTGTACTGAATGCAAACGGCCGTAAGTCACCCTGAGCGCGATAAATCACCGAGCTTTGCACGTTCCGGTTATAGGCGGGGCTCCGATAAAGGAGGGGTTCGTTGACCCGAAGGTCAGGATGGCCGCCAATCGTATATGTTAATTCGACATAGCCTCTAACGGGCTCAGGCAACTTTTCATAATGAGGTTCAATACTAAAACCGTCGGCGTTTTTGGAGATCATACGAAATGATTCACGCAACGCATCGCCAAATTCAATTTGCTTGGCCTGCTCGGCCTTAGTGCTTTCAATCAATGCTTTGACCGCCCCCACCTCACTGGTAGGTAAGTCCACAAATGGTCCCCCACGAAGATTGGGGTTTTGACAGGCGGCAACGTGGGCTTCTGGCGCTGACACAAACGACTCAAGGACAGCCAAATGTCTATATTTAGCGTTGAGGCAGGACGTTGCAGGAGAAACCAGGTGGGCCCAAGCATGCCAACGTTCAACTAAAGGCTCAATAACAACGTCTGTTTTGAGTGTGACAAGCGGGTCAAGCATATTCATCCCTGAAGGTAGATTAGTGGGCATTCGCTGCCATTGCCTTGCGCAGGCTCAGAGGACGCATATCCGTCCAGTGTTGATCAATATATGCACTCACCTCGACCTTGCTACCTGTAAAACCGACTTCACGCCAACCTGCAGGCGTTTCTTTTTGTTCGGGCCAGATTGAGTATTGCTCTTCTTCATTGATGATGACTTTAAACAAGTCGCCATCAATTGTGTAGGCATTCACTCGGGCTTTCGTATTTTCAGTCATGACAGCACTCTCTAGAAATAGTAATTTGGTTTGATAGCTGGACCGTGCAGGGTTTGGAGACGCAACTCGATTAAGTCGATTATGACAAAAGATCTTTAAAATCAGCTCAAAAAGGCTCACAATTCCTTGCAATGCGTCTATTTTGGATCGCAGGCGTAATTTTTTAAGTTTTGCTCAACGCTGCGAGGATTGATCGGCTGCCATTGGCTATAAACCTTTTCGGTCTTGACGATTTGACCGCCCGCCATACGCTCATCGTGAAAGTCAATCGTGTAGGTTCTCACACGATTGTCGCGACAATTGTACTGAGCACGGATCACCACCGAATGAAACATCAAACCTTGCTGATTTCGCATTTTCTGCTTGTAGTCCAGCATTTCTGCGACATTCACAAAAATATCGGTTCTTAAAATTTCACCGCGCTCGGTATATGTCACTAACGCGGCATCCTCATGCAAGCTTAACCACTGAGCCTGTGCTACGGAGGCAAACAAGACTGCGGACAATACAACACCGCGCACGATACGCTTGGACCAGCAAGAGATATTCATATGGCACCTACCCTTTTAGGCGTTGGTTCTAATTTATATATCGATTTAAAGTCTTTTTAATGGTGCCTCTGGCATTAACCATAATAATAAAGCGGCTTTAATGAAAATTAAGAAACATTTCATTCCAAAATTGCAGTGTTTGTTTTAAAGATCCATATTAATTAGTATGCTCAAAACAACTGAATCACCCACGGGGACAACGCACATGAGCGACAACAAACAAAACGAAAACATTGACCATCAGCGCTTCAAACGTCTGCACACCAATGAAATGACAGCCGATCAAAAACACTATTTCAACGGCTTGATGAATGGCAGAGTCTCTGGCACAGGGAGCAAGGGTGTTGTTCAAGGTGCAACCAGCCTGGGCGCTCCCTTTAATGTGTTGCTGCGTAGCCCCGTCCTTGCTGAACGCTTGAGAAATGTTGGCGAGTACCTGCGTTTTGACAGCAGCATTCCAAAACGCCTGAATGAGCTGGCGATCTTAGTGACGGCACGTGCTTGGACCGCTCAATATGAGTGGTACGCCCATCTTCGACTCGCCCTCAAGGAGGGACTGAATCCAGCGCTCGCGGCCGAGCTTGCGCAAGGCAAACGTCCCTCAAACATGCAAGCCGACGAACAAGCCATTTACAACTTTTGTGATGAACTGCATAAAACGCACCAAGTCAGTGATGCACACTACAAAGCCGTCATCGATCTGTTTGGCGAGCAAGGCGCGGTCGATCTGATGGTGGTGTGTGGATATTACGTGATGGTATCAATGGTGCTCAATGTCAACCGCACCCCGTTACCGGAAGATGCTGTGCCGATTCCAGAGCTCTGAGTGTTTAATCAATAACTTGTTTGATCACCACATTTGAATAATCAGTGCGGGCAATCTGCTGGGAAACCTGCATTGAGCTCGCTGTTGTTTTGAGTTATGGTCTAGTCACTAGTGAACTTCTTTTGGATGGATGCACAGCATTCATTCTGCGTAGAAACTAAATCAATATATTTAGGAGATTATCATGAATCTAATTAAAACCCTTGCGATCAGCTTTGCGCTCATCTGTGCAGGCGCAGCCAATGCACAAAACTATTCGATTGCAACTGGCGGTACCGGCGGCGTTTATTACCCAATGGGTGGTGGACTTGCAGCCGTCTTGACCAAAAAAATTCCCGGTGTGTCAGCCACGGCTGAAGTCACGGGAGGTTCCGTTGACAACCTCAAACTCATTGGCTCGGGTAAACCCTACCTAGCCTTTACGATGTCAGATGCGGCCAAAGACGCGCTCGACGGCAAGGACAAATTTTCTGGCCGTAAAGTTGATGTCAAAACATTGCTCGTACTGTATCCAAACCGCATGCATGTTGTCACGACCGAAGCAAGCGGCATCAAGACCATGAAGGATCTCAAGGGTAAACGTGTCAGCACAGGTAGCCCAGGCAGCGCAACAGAAGTGATGGCCTTCCGTCTGATTGAGGCCTCAGGACTGGACAAAGATAAAGACGTTCGCCGCGAACGCCTCGGTGTTGCTGAGTCTGTCAATGCAGTCAAAGACCGTAAGATCGATGCATTTTTCTGGGTAGGTGGTCTGCCAACTGCTGCCGTGACCGATCTGGCCAACACACCCGGTACCAAAATCGTCATGATCGATCACGCGGATGCCGTGGATGCCATGAACAAGAAATACGGCGATCTGTATTTCAAGGACACCATTCCAAAGTCAACTTACTCGGGTATGGCGGGCGACAACAAGAACGCTTCAGTGTCAAACATCCTCGTGGTCAATGGCAAAATGCCTGATGAGGAAGCCTACCAAATTACCAAGGCTGTTTTTGACAACAAGGAAGAGTTGGTTCGCACCCATCGGGAATACGACAGTGTGAAACTAGAAAACCAAAAAGCTGCTGCAACGCCGCTGCCTTTTCACCCGGGTGCCTTAAAGTACTTTAAAGAAAAAGGTCAGAGCGTTCAGTAAACGAACGACTTCTATCACTTGCCGTAGCATAATCAGCAAGTGCGCCATCATGCGCACTTGCTGATTTTTTTAAATTTTTACACGTATCAATAGAACTGGGTTTAGCCATGAGTGAGTCGTCGATCGATCGCGCAACACAACAAAAACTAGATGAACTAATCCGACAAGAAGAAGGCGATGCCAATGATTATCGTGGCTTACTTGCGATCTTCCTGACGCTTTGCGCAGTCGGCATGTCGATTTTTCACTTGTATGCCGCATACGAAATCGTACCGACACAAATCTTACGCACGATTCACCTCGCCATCGTGCTCTTTCTCGTCTTTCTGACCTTTCCTCTGACAGCGCGCTTTAAAAACCGACTGATGTGGTGGGATCTGATCATTGCGTGCTTTTCAATTTTTGTGGCGTATTACATTCTTAGCGGTGGAGATGACTTCACTGACCGTAACACTGAGCCCCTTCCAATGGATATCGCCATCGGCGTGGGCCTGATTCTCATGATTCTTGAGGGCTTGCGTCGCACCAATGGCATGATCTTGGTCAGTGTGACCATCATGTTCATCCTCTACGCACTATTTGGTAACTATTTGCCTGCGCCTTGGACGCACAAAGGCTACGAGATTGGCCGTTTTGTTGGCTTTATGTACATGACCCTCGAAGGCATCTACGGCACCGCGCTTGACGTCTCCGCCACACTCATCATTTTATTTACAATTTTTGGCGCCTTTTTGCAGTTCACAGGCGCGGGGAAGTTTTTCATTGACTTTTCTTTTGCTGCGATGGGTGGAAAGTCTTCTGGGGTAGGCCGAACAATCGTTCTGTCATCCTTTTTACTGGGTGGTCCCTCAGGCTCCGGTGTCGCCACCACCGTGACAGTTGGCTCAGTTGCAGCGCCTATGCTTGAAAAAGTCGGCTACGAAAAGAATGCCGCGGGTGGATTGCTTGCTGCAGGTGGCCTGGGCGCGATCATTTCCCCCCCCGTCCTTGGCGCCGCAGCTTTTCTGATTGCTGATTTTCTAAAAATCTCCTACCTCGACGTCCTGTTGATGGCGACGATTCCAACCATTCTGTTCTACCTTGGTTTGTTCATCATGGTAGAGATCGACGTCCGCAAATACGGCATGAAAAAAATGTCGTTCGAAGCCGCCGAAAGCGCCTGGTCATTGACGAAAAAATACTGGTATCACTTTTTCTCTCTGATCTCAATCGTCGTGTTTATGATGATCGGCTTTTCGCCGATTATGTCAGTGTTCTGGGCCACAGTCGTCTCGGCTGCGACCAGCATGCTCAGACGCGATACCGCCATCATTTCCTATGATTGGTTGCGCGGCCGCGAACCGTTTTTCAAAGGCTTCTATCAGTCAAACTTGATCAAGGCGCTCGCAAATGGTTCGAACGGCGTGCTCTCGATTGCCGTGACGTGCGCAGGCGCAGGTCTGATTGTCGGCACGGTGACTTTGACTGGCCTGGGCTTAAAATTTAGCTCTATCGTGATCGAGTATGCGGGTGGCTCACTTCTCTTGACCGCGATCTTTACCGGTCTAGTCGTATGGGTGGTTGGACTCGCTGTGCCCGTCACTGCCTCCTACATTATCTGCGCCGTGATTGCTGCACCCGCACTGATTAACTTGGGCGTACCCGACTTTGCAGCGCACATGTTCATCTTTTATTACGCCGTGCTGTCAGAGGTTTCACCGCCAACGGCGCTATCGCCTTTTGCAGCCGCAGCGATTTGTAAAGGTGATCCCTACAAAACGACACTCCAAACGTGGAAGTATGTCGCCCCCGCCATTCTGGTGCCCTTCATGTTCGTGCTAGGCGACGAAGGAACAAGTCTATTGTTGATGGGTTCGACCAAAGCGCTGGCCAATGCCGACTGGCTCCAAATCGCTTGGATTACCTTTACTGCCGCCATTGGCATCGTGTGTCTGGCAGGCGGCTTGCAAGGATGGTTTATTGAAAAAACGCTCATCCTCGAACGCACCATCATGGTGATCGCTGGTGTTGCGTTGACTTACCCTGACAACTGGGCTGATCTGGTGGGCTTTGCCGGCTTTTTCGTGGTCCTTATTAGTCAATTGCTTAGGTACAAGAGAAATATACGCAAAGCGTCGAGTGCTTGATTTGCGGCTGTCTAAGGGTCAAGACGGGTTTTATTACCTCTGTACAGTCAACGGTAGTCCAGTTTGGTCTACAGAAAGGCTAAAATGCTGGATGATGAGGGGCATGCATGCCCCTCAACCGCCCCATAGAATCACAGCCATTGCAGCCTTTGAATAATAAAACCTCTACCAGTACGACCGATCTCCTCAATGCCTTAAGTGCCGTCGAACAAGACACCGCACCTGACTCCCTGGAGCAAGCTGAGTTTGATCTCCTGATCGAGCAGGGTAAAACGCTTGCTGCCAAGCTCGAGACCCTCAAAGTCTTGGTAGAGCAGCATCGAATCCTGTACAACAACACCATCCCCGTTCTACAAAAGAAACAAGATAGCCTGCGCCGTGCCATGGTCTTATGGCTTGACCAGCGCTTAAAAGGTGACGACTTAACAGCCCGCCAGGAACGCCTGATGCGTCGCTTGATCTGTAGCATCGGGATGGAGTTTGCGCTGGCGGGAGATCGCGTGATGCGCGCCCTGCATGATGTCCATAGCGAAGAGTCGCTCGCCGACATTGAGCGCGCACAAGCCGCTGAAGCACATGCGTACCTCAAAGAAGCGATGGGCGAAGAGTTTGGTGAAGACAAAGTCTTTGAAAATTTAGACGACGTCTTGCATGCTAAATTTGACTTTATGCGCAAAGAAGCCGAAGCACGCGCGCGCAATAGAGAAGCAAAACGTGCCAAAAAGAAAAGAATGTCGCCTGCCGACTTACAGGCCGCAGAGGATGTCGAAAGCGCCCTGCGCAGCCTCTACCGCAAACTCGCAAGTGCCTTGCACCCTGACCGCGAAAGTGACGAAGAGGTGCGTGCATACAAGACAAAGCTGATGAGCGAAGCCAACACCGCCTACGAGCGACGCGACCTGCTCGCGCTGTTAGAGTTACAAACTAAAGCGCAATTGCCTGCAGCGACCCTCACCTCAGCGCTTTTACGTAAAAAACTAGCCGCCCTCACCAACCTGATGCGCGAGCGACTCACTGCACTGCACAGGGAGATTCGCGATCATGAGCTTCAAGCAACGGCGGAGTTTGTCTTGCCAGCCTCGATGATGATTCATGAGGCATCACTCAAGCACCATCTCAACAGCCGAAAGCGTGAAATGCTGCTCGAACTCAGACGCTTGAATGAAGAGCTGACTAGCGTTAAAACAGACGCGGGCCTGAAACGGTGGCTCAAAGAGCAAACAGCAGACTAACAACACGACTGAGGAGTCATGCCATGTCCTTGCAGTTTTACTACGCCCCCTTGAGCTGCGCTTTGGCGACGCATATCGTGCTCGAACACATCGGTGCGGATTACGAAGCACACCGGTTGAACTTGCGTGATAACGACCAAAATAAACCCGAATATCTCGCGATTAATCCCAAGGGTCGAGTCCCCGCGCTCATCACTGACCGTGGAATTTTGACCGAAACGCCTGCCCTGTTGGTCTATCTCGCCCAGCAGTATCCTCAAGCTCAGGTCGCACCTCTTGACGATCCTTTTGCTTTGGCACAAATGCAGTCCATCAATAACTGGTTTTGCTCAACCGTACATGTCCATCATGCCCATGGTGCACGTGGGCGTCGCTGGTCTGATGACCTTGACGCGCAAAAAACCATGAAGGCCAAAGTCGCTCAAAACATGACGGATTGTGCCGCACTCATCGAGAGCGAAATATTGCGGGGTCCCTGGGTGATGGGCGAGCATTTCACCGTCGCAGATCCGTATCTATTTACGATGACGAGCTGGATGGTTGGTGATGGTGTAGACATGGCGCAATTTCCCAAGCTCTCTGACCACCACAAGCGAATGATGGAAATCCCAGCGGTTAAAAAAGTAGCGCCACTGCACGGGATTTAAGCAAAAAAATCACAGCCACAAATCATATCTACTCAAGCAAATAGATTTAAGGCCGACCCAACCAGTCGGCTTTTTTAATCTCAATGTCTACGTCCATACCCTGTTCAGGTTCAATCGCCACGGAAAACAGGTGATGATCGCTAATCATTATTTGCTTAAACTTCCAAGCTGCTGAGGGTTGTTGCGCTCCGCTTTTGAGCATCAAGCGGGGCGGTTGATTTTCTTGGAGAGAAAAATAAAAAGTATCCAGCCCCATCGATAAACCCTGCCCCTCTGCTTTGATGTAAGCCTCTTTGAGTGTCCAGTAGGTTAACAAGCGTTCAACTTGCCGCGCGGGAGGGTGCATCAAGATCTCTTCGCTCTCCTCTGGCGTAAAAAAATTTCTTGCGATGTCCACTTCGAGGCTCGGTTGGTTTAAAGACTCAACATCACACCCCACTCTTGAGGATCTAGACACGGCCACTACACACATTCCTTCTGTGTGGCTCAGATTGAACTCCAATTTTGCACTCGCGTCAGGTAACACGAGTCTCGGCTTTCCGAACATATTGTTCTCAAAAATTAGCTCCAAAGGTGCGCAGCCAAGTTCCCTCGCCAATGCACCTCTGACCAAAGCATGTGCGACCAAGTATGTATGCTGGTGACGAGTTGCATGAAATTTTTGCATACGATCGCGTTCTTCAACAGACAGCCAGCGCAACAACCGCTCGCGTGTCGAAACATCCTCGATACATTCTGGTGCGAGGTACCATACCTTGGTGTGTGTCAGATTGTGCGATTGGTTTGTCATCGAGAAGGAATTACCCCAATACCACCGGCCGATCAGACAACTCGTTCTGGTCCCCGATATGCGCAGGGAAATGTGCCTTCAGGTGCTGTGTCACACTTTTAATTCCGCCGATCGCCCCACCTCGAAAATCTTTCTGACGGAAAGCTTCCTCGATCTGATGGCAGATGCGCGCCCACTCTGCCTCACCGACTTTGGCATGAATCCCCCGATCAGCGACAATCTCCACGGCACGATCGGCTAGCAAGACATAAATCAACAGGCCACAGTTGTGCTCAGTATCCCAGACTCGCAAGTTTGAAAACAACTCAAGGGCACGCGTTCGCGGCGACTCCCCTCGAACCAATGCGACGGGATCAAGCGCAGTCTCCACGACAAAGCGCAGCTCACCCGAATGCTCAGCCTCGCTCGACTTGATAGCGGCCTCGATGTCATGCAACGTCGCGGCTGAAAAAGCCGCGTTCATCTGACGTTGTGTCGTGACCAAATGCTTGAGTAGACGTTTGGCATTCATTTCTACCATCTCCCCGAGGCACCGCCACCACCAAAACCGCCACCGCCTCCAGAGAAGCCTCCTCCACCGAAACCGCCACCATTGGACCCACCACCAAAACTTCCGCGCCCAACACTGCGGCCAGATCGAGTGCTCCCTGCGCCGTAATACCCTGTCGTCAATCCACCTAAACCACCACTCAACAAGGTCACGATAAACCCGATCACACCACCTAAAAGCGCCGTCAGCAACGCTCCGGCAATAAACCAACCGATAACCGCGACCGCAACACCCGTGACACCTGCGCCCAAAACGCGTCCGAGTATTTTTCTTAAAAAACCACCCAATACCAAGGCAATCACAAACAACACAGACAGGGATGACAACGCGCCCTCTTGATCGGCCACTAGCTGCCGCTTGGGCGCAGGGGTAGGCAAGCTCTCGCCATCAATCACCCGTCCAATCTGCTCTACACCCGCTAAAATCCCACCATAAAACTCTTGTTGCTTAAAGCGCGGAATAATCGCACCATCGATAATCCGTTTACTCAGTGCGTCCGTGAGTGCCCCCTCAAGACCATAGCCCACCTCAATCCGCACAGCTCGGTCATTTTTAGCAATTAGCAAAATGGCACCGTCGTCGACTTTTTTACGACCGATCTTCCACTTGTCCGCCACGCGAATGGCGAACTGCTCGATTTCCTCAGGCTTGGTAGTCGGCACCATCAAGACCACGACTTGACTGCCCTTGCGGGCTTCGATGTCGCGCAGCTTTTGATCAAGCGTGCGCAGTTGTTCGGGCGTGAGCGTTTTTGTTTGATCGATGACGCGCGCCGAGAGTGCAGGCACCGCAACCTCTGCCGAGGCCTGCCAGGGCGAAATAAAGATACAGAGCAGTACCCACAGGCATACAACAGGCATCCAGCGGATGCGCTGAGGCTTCTTTTCCAACTGCAAATTGCGAAGCCGTTCAGCCATCCTCATTACTTAGCAGGTGCTTTATCAAAATTAACCGCAGGCGCCTTGGAAATCTCCGCTTCATTTTCAACCGTAAAACTCGCCTTGGTCTTGTAGCCAAAAATCATTGCCGTGATATTTGAAGGGAAGGAGCGTACCGCGATGTTGTATTCCTGAACGGACTGAATGAAACGATTACGGGCGACTGTGATGCGATTTTCCGTTCCCTCGAGTTGTGCTCGAAGCTCCTGAAAGCTCTGATTCGACTTTAGCGAAGGATAGCTTTCCACAACAACCATCAGGCGACTCAGTGCGCTAGTCAGTTGACCTTGCGCAGCCTGAAACTTTTGAAACGCTTCAGGATTATTAATCAGCTCAGGCGTCGCCTGAATACCCGTCGCACGGGCGCGCGCCTCTACAACTCGGGTGAGCGTGTCCTGCTCAAAGCCCGCCTCACCCTTGACCGTATTGACTAAATTTGGCACAAGATCCGCACGCCGTTGATACTGATTCAGCACCTCGGCCCAGGCAGCCTTGACCTTTTCATCGGCTGTTTGAAACGTGTTGTAGCCACAGCCCGACAAGCTGAGCGTCGCAAATAACAACATAAAGGAGAGATATTTACGCATGAAGCACCCAGTGACCAGAAGATTGTTGATATCAGTTTAGACTCTCGCTTGAAAAGGTCAAAGACATGCTCCGTTCAATGACCGATATTCAAGTAAAGCTTGATTCAGGAAGCGGCAGATATTCGGCATCCAAATGCCCTGTTTTCACATAAATCAACGCGCCCTCGGATTGGGTAAAGGGTGTGTGCTGGCTGTAACGCGGACTACGTATCCACGACCCCGTTGGATAACTCCCATGCTCATCGTGAAAAACCCCTTCAAGCACAAAAATTTCTTCGCCACCTGGATGAATATGCCGATTGAACACTGTTTCTGGTGCCCAGCGCACTAAAGCAGTGTTTACGCCATTGAATTCATGCAAGGGCTGCACGGTCAAGCCCGGCACCATTCCTTGGTACCACTGTGCAGTTCGAGTATCAATCTGCACTGACTGATTATCACCCGAGCAAAACTGCCATAGCTTGACCAGCAACACACAGCCCGTTTGCGAAGCCGGACTGTGCTGGCTACCAGGCGGGTTGCGCAGATATGTGCCGGCTGGGTAATGAGCATATTCGTCAGAGAACACCCCTTCAAGCACGAGGATCTCCTCTCCCCCGCCATGGGTGTGCGCCGCAAACGCTGCACCCGGTTCATAACTTACGACCGAAGTGGCACGTGCGATCTCGCCCCCAACACGATCCAACATCTTGCGTTGCACTCCGGAAGCAGGTGATTCCACCCAGTCCATTTGAGGTGTTTGTAAAACCACACGCTGGGCGAAGTCGTTGTTGATGTTCAAAATTTAACCTTATTCTTTAGCGGTGTAGCTTTAGGGGATATCAAACGTAGCAAAATCCAAAGCAATTCAACAATACCTTGGTAGCCTGCCAATTTCGTAAAAAAGAAAGTCATAACCGTTATGATAAAGCATTACTTAACTATAGGATTGACTAAGTTTTTTGCAAGTAATTGAGAGATTTAAAAAGTCATTACGCCTTATTCTTAGGGTTGAAAATTGCACTTAGCGGTCTCGCGCTGAAAGATCAGGCTATTTATTCAGGCACATTGCATCAATACGAGCAAAGTCAACCATGCGTGCTGCATAAGTAACAACAATTTGAAAGAATGGATCATTAGAGTATGACACTCACCCCTCAACAAATAGCTTCCTACGAGCGTGATGGCTATTTCGTCCAAGAGAATGCGCTTAGTCAAGCTGCAGCAGAAAATTTACTTGCCTGCACAATGGCGTTTCAAACCCAAATGCGTCCGGGTCACGTTCTCGAAAAAGACGGTAAGACGCACCGCGCATTTCATGGCTGCCACCTTTACGATGATACATACAGCGAATTGATTCGTTCGCCGCAGTTCCTGGTGCCGGCGCAGCAGCTCCTGCGCGATGATGTCTACATCCACCAACTTAAAGTCAACGTCAAACAAGCCTTCTCAGGCGAAATGTGGCCTTGGCATCAAGATTATATTTACTGGCGCAATGAGGACAATATTCCATCCGTAAACATTGCCAGTGTCATGATTTTTTTAGATGATATTGATGAGTTCAATGGGCCGTTATTTTTTATTCCAGGATCGCACACCATAGGTTGTGTTGATACGCCCATCGCTTCGGATGCACCAAAGGGCTGGGAAGGTAACGTCAGTGCCTCACTGACGTACCAAATTGATGCCCCTCTTGTCACACAACTTGTATCAAAAGGTGGGTTATTTTCTGCAACAGGAAAAAAAGGCACAGCCGTATGGTTTCATGGCAACCTGGTGCATGCTTCGCCCCCAAATATCTCTCCCTACAACCGTCGCATCGCGATTTTGACCTATAACGCGGTCAGTAATATTCCAACGACACAACCTGCGAAGCTTCGACCAGAATTCCTTAATGGACGGGACTATCGTCCTCTAGTCGCCTTAAAAACTGAAAAACGCGCACTAACCGCATAATGACAATGAATCCTTCTCAGCCAATGGCCTCTCATTCAATCCATGACACGATTGAACGTGTTTCATTGAATCAGTTGACACCCGATCTATTTCGTCACGAATTTCAAAGTCAAAACAAACCCGTCATTTTGACCGATGCTTTTAATGATTCGGTACCTGTCAATATTGAAAGTCTCAACGCTCATGTTGGAGAGATGGAAGTAAGCGTTCGTGTTTATGGGCCAGAACGTTTGAAAACACCAAAGGCAGAGTGGGCAAGCTATTGCGAAATGCGCAACATGACTGTGAACGAGTATTGCGGTCTGCTTATAAACGGCACGGCCAAACGAGAGAGCATCTATCTCGCTATGGTTGAGATGGGTGCCACACCTTTACGACGTGTTATTGGCCCAGGCATCGATCGAATTGCAGAAA
The DNA here is from genome assembly GCA_023653055.1 of Burkholderiaceae bacterium. GTDB lineage: Bacteria > Pseudomonadota > Gammaproteobacteria > Burkholderiales > Burkholderiaceae_B > Zwartia. Next base: position 31,511 of record JAMNXR010000017.1, read on the forward strand.
AAACAGGGTTGCGCAGGCAACTACCGAATGACGTGAATGTATGGGTCGGGCCCGGCGGCCATGTCGAGCCCTTGCACTATGACGGTCAAGACGGCACGCTGTCACAATTTCGTGGCACGAAACGCGTCTCTTTATTTCCACCGAGTGTACAAAAAGGTCTTTACCCCTTTGAAATGTCACACGGCGGATTGACACCTAACTTTAGTCAGGTTTATATCGATCAGCCAGATTTTGAAAGATACCCTCTTTTACATTCAGCGCTTTCGGAGCGTCGGACTGTGGATCTTGCAGAAGGTGAAACCCTTTACATGCCAGTTGGCTGGTGGCATGAAATCGAAGCGCTCGGCAATGACTATATTTGTTCGGTTAATCGTTTTTGGAAAGTCGACCCAATTTGGCGATACAGCCAGGCACCACAAGCTGCATATTTATACGGCATGTCGCACTTGTTCCGAATGAAGTATCGGCTCAAGAGCCTTTTGGGTCGGTAAGGTATACGTTCACTTCCCCTCATCCTTTAAATCCGCAAATTTCGCCGCCATCGTCGGGTTTCCTCTAGTCAACTTTTTAATCGTCACATCCTGCGCCTTGTCATTGGCGAGGCGCAGATTACGATCTGTCCCCAGTAGCGCTTCCTTAGTCTTTTGCAAATGATCAATTGATTTATCAATTTCTTCGATCGCCTTTTGAAACTTCTGTGACGCTAAATCGTAGTTCCTTGCGAAAGCACTTTTAAATGTCTCGAGCTCATTTTCAAAATTCGTAATGTCGACGCTTTGCGCTTTGACGAACGCGAGTTCAGTTTTGTATTTGAGCGAATTCATCGCCGCATTACGCAGCAGCGTAATGATGGGAATAAAAAACTGAGGGCGCACGATATACATTTTGGGGTAGCGATGAAACATATCCACGATCCCCGTGTTGTAAAACTCATTATCAGGCTCGAGTAACGATACCATCACCGCATACTCACAACCCTTTTCATTGCGGTCCTTATCGAGCTCCTTGAGGAAGTCTTCGTTCTTGCTCTTGGTCGCGGTGAAGTCACTTTCATTTTTCATCTCAAACATGATGGACACTATCTCAGTGCCTGCCTCATCTGCATCGCGAAAAATAAAATCACCCTTGCTACCCGTACGTGCGTCGTTGTCTTTCTCAAAATACGCTCGAGGAAACGCCGTGGCGCGAATCCGGTTGAACTCCGTCTCGCAGTGCTGCTCCAAGGTCTCGCCCACCATCTTGGTCGACAAGCGCGCCTTCATGTCGCGCAAGCGCTCGATCGCATCGTCGCGATCCTTAAGCTGCGTTTCGTATTTATCTTTGAGAGATTTTTCCGCGAGCGCTTTCTCAAGCTGTGCGCGCTCCAAACCAATCTTGAGTGCGTCACGCTCTTTTTCAACGCCACTGAGCGCCTGCGTAATCGCCAGCTGCTGGGCCATCCCACCCGCCTCGAGCTTGGCCCGAAGCGCCTGTATCTCTGTATCCTTGGCTGCAGCCGCTTGTTGGGATACATTGACCAGCTTGGCCTCAGCCAAGGCCACCGCATTACGCTTTTCCTGCTCGGCGAGCACTAGCCGCTCGTGAAGCTGTTGCTCAAACTCACCATCGCGCACTTGTTTGAGGATATCGGCATAACCTGTCTCATCGATTTTGAAAGCTTTGTTGCAATGGGGGCAGATAATTTCATGCATGAGGATTTAGCCTTTTTGATACGTTCTTATTCAGAACTTGGTTTTAGCCCGATTGCACGAATAATTTTTAGTTGTCGTTTTATTATCTTCCGTTTGAAAAAGCTTGGCTTCTCCCGATACACGATCGACTACAAAGCGCCATTTCTCTGTATAGCCAGAGCCGGGAGAGTTATAGCCGCCAGCAAAAGCGAGTTGTGTTTCCTTGTTCACGTTAGAAGCCACCCCACCCATGTGATCAGCATAATCCTGCCAGCGATAAACAATAGGTCCAAGCGGCGCAGAACCAGTGGGCGCACTCAGCCCAAAGCCATTGCTAGGCGCACAAGCTGTCAGGTCATAAATGAAACTCGCTGCAATACAGTGTAAAGACGCATTGCCGCTTTTTCGTGCATCCATCGTGATCGTGATGGGGTCAGCACCTCTACCCTCACATCTGATGACATCTTTAGCGATCGCAGTCACGTGGAATGCTGACAGCGAAATCAGCAGCACGCTAAGAGTTATAGAGCGCATGCCGATTATGCGTTGGTGAAGTTTCAGAGGCATCAAATCAGTTTTTGACATCATTACTCTCGTATCTATATTAAATATAAAAGAAAACATTTGTCCTTATCCGGGTTTATATTGAGGAACACAGGCAAAACGATCGCTAGACACCAGGCATATATCGTTTTATGCAAAATCTCTTACTCCTTTCCAATTTTCCTAGAACGCTCCTCAATATGACCACAGTAGCGAGCTTTTGGACAGAATAATCTACGCGATTGCGAGTATTACAAATTAATGTCAACTTGGGTATGATTGCGCATTTTCGCATTGATCAACCATCTAATAAAAACATAAATGTGCTTGTAATTGATGCTTTTTCAGGTGATTCCGTCTCAATCCATTTGCTGACCAAAGAAGCGTTCGCTCAGTACTTTAGACACCTGAAAAAAGACGGCGTACTGGCTCTGCATATTACAAATCGCTTTCTGAATTTAAGCCCTGTTGTTAAAACCGCCGCCGATGCGTTTGATCAAGACATCAAAGTGATTTCTTTTGAGTCGTCGGGCAATAAGGAAGGTTTTCGCTCTGAGTGGGCCTTGATCTCTAAAGATAAGGCATTCTTTGAAGATGCTCGCATGGCGGACGCCAAAACGATCGCGCCACCCAAAGACTTCAAACTCTGGAAGGATGACTACAGTAGTTTGCTTTCTATTATTTGGTAAAGCAACACAGCGAATCCTCTTCTGCGTGCGCCAGCGCACAGACTCCCACCTCTCCATCCCTGATACTCATATCGCAGATGGAGAGGTGCTTTGCATGAAGAAAACACCCCCCTAAGTTCGCCCCAGCCACCCGCCATCAACCGCAAGCTGTGGCTCCGCTTTCTAACAATCGCCAATCCATACTGGTTTTCAGAACACCGCTGGACACTTTGGGCAGGACTTGGCCTGTTAGTCGTTCTACTATTCTTGCAAACCATCAGCAGCGTCATGTTCAACCGCGAATCAGGCGAGTTCATTTCCGCGCTGGCGGATCAAGACGGCTCGCGCTTTTGGGGCTCAATCTGGCGCTACGGCTACATCTTGACCGCAGCCATCACTATTTTTAGTTATTTCTATTTTTTACAAGATACCATCGCCTTACGCTGGAGAAAATGGCTGACCAATCAATTTATGGAGCGCTACTTTAAAGAACGCGCTTACTACCAACTTGGTCAAGGCAAAGTGATTGACAATCCAGATCAGCGTATCGCCGAGGACATCAATACCTTTACCGCACAATCTCTGTTCTTTGCAACGGTCGTCGTGGGCTCTGTCATTCAAATCATTGCCTTCGGCGGTGTGCTCTGGTCGATCTCACCCAATCTTATTTATTTTCTGATCGGCTACTCAGCCTTTAGCTCCTGGTTTACCGCTGCTGTATTTGGCAAGCCACTGATTGGGTTGAATTTTCTGCAGCTACAGCGAGAGGCAGATTTTCGCTTTGGCTTAGTCCGTGTGCGAGAGCACTCGGAGCCGATTGCCTTTTACGATGGCGAGGTACGAGAGATCACCTTGTTGCAGCGGATGTTCGCCTTCGTTTTCCACAACCAACAGCGCGTCTTACGCTGGAAATTGAAACTTAATCTTTTTCAGTTCACCCATACATTTCTCACCGCCGTCATTCCTACCGTAATTGTTGCCAACGACGTCTTGTCCGGTCGCTTAGAAGTCGGGCTAGCCGTGCAGGCAGCAGGCGCCTTTGCCGCGATGTTGATTGCGCTCACCGTCATGGTCAATCACTTTGAAGGCTTGAGCCGTTTTTCTGCTGTCATTGAACGGCTCTTTACATTTTCGCAGGCGCTTGAAGCCCAGCAATCGCACATGCCTGACCAGAATGGCAATAAGATTGTGACGCAACGAGGCACCTCCCTCACCTGCAATCAGCTATCCATCTGTACCCCAACGGGCGAAAGAACACTGATTAAACAACTCAACCTGTCCGTGCAGGCAAACAAAGGCCTCATGATTATCGGCGAGAGTGGGACGGGCAAAAGCTCCTTACTACGCGTCATTGCAGGATTGTGGTCGACTGGCTCTGGAGAAATCGTGCGCCCCTCTCGGCATGAGCTGCTGTTCTTGCCACAACAACCCTATCATCCGCTCGGCGATCTGCGTTGTCAGCTGACCTATCCACAAGTGGAAAAAACCATCTCGGACGAAGAGATGCTGCATTGTCTCGATTTGGTGAACCTCTCCTCCCTGACCAAACGCTGCGGAGGCTTAGGCGGTGAAATCGACTGGACTAAGGTGCTCTCCGTTGGAGAACAGCAGCGTCTGTCCTTTGCCCGCGCGCTTTTGGCCAAACCCCGATACCTATTGCTCGACGAATCTACTAGCGCGCTCGATGCGGCTAATGAGGCGCGGCTATATTCGCAACTACGTGGACTCGACATCACACCTATTAGCGTGAGTCACAGGCAGGCGCTCTTGGATCATCACTATGAGGTGTTGGTGATTTTGGGAGATAGTGGCTGGAGAATGGCGCCCGCTTGCGGGTTTAAGTGGGATAGTTAGAACACAGACAATCAGTGTTGTGATGAACTATCCTATTTTTTAAGTCAGAGAATGATGTCCTGTGGTCTTTTAGAACCTGGCAACGTTTTATCCGCAGGAGGTTGCGGCTGAGGACTTCGATTTCTCGAAGCTGCCAGAGTAAGTACCCTGGTGATTGCCTCATTAGAACCTAGCAAGCTGAAACTGCTAATACCAATCTGCCCAGTTTGTAGTGGTGCCGCGAAGTTTACGATTCCGCCTTGTTTAATTGTCCTAAGCACATCAGCAAAAGGATGCAGGATCTGAAATTTATTAGCGCCAATATTCGCGCACTCAGTAGAGAGTGATGCGGCAGAGTTCACACTGCTCATTAAGGTTAACGAGCGTGAGCCAGTTTCACAGGACAAGCCATTGTGCAGATAAAAAACACATTGATTGTCAGCACAATACAACCCAAAGGTAGCCGATGTGCCTGACGACGTATAGGCCTCAAGGGAGTTGCCTTTAGCCGTAGCACGCCAGTCACCCAAGGTGACTAACTCATCCGCTAGCAACGCTTGGCAGCTAAGTAAGGATGTAAAAATAAATAGGCAGTTCAAGCTAAGTTTACGCATTTGTATTTGAAAATTCATCCTTCTTGGTCAGATTTCTTTATACCAAAATAGTAAAGGACTGACTAATTCCTGAATCACACAAAACAACTTAGTTTGTCTGCACATTTTTTGTTATTAAACAAAGGGCTTTTGAAAAACATGTCTTAGTTTCTTTACTCTTGGAAGAGTCCGTAGTGTCTGTTGAAGTACGCCAGTCCCTGTCACTCTAATTAAATCTGTCCCGCTCACTACGCAAGACAGCTTTTGATTATTCGAGGAAGTTTTGTCACTTTGAGGCAAGTGAGTCTAAAAATTGTCGCTCTTACATGCCGTGATTGAGCTACTCGAGCATCATATCTACTCAAGATCTCACAATCCCAAAGACAATATGCGCAAAAGGTAAAAACGCAATGACACCGACCAGCATGGGATCTTTCAGTTTGAGTTTCATTACGTTGCGAGGTACATACGCGGCTGCAATCAAAACGAGAGAGTCAAGACTGAAATAAACGGTAATGAGCCAGGCCCAGGACGGGGGGGACCAGACTGTGATGTAGTGAGGTCTGGCTTCTAGATAATCCAGCGTCATCAACACCAAGCCCGCAATTGAATGCCGTTTTAAGCCACTAATTTCAACCCACTTGTTTAGCACTGACATTGAGTAAATCTTCGACGCTACGAAAGCATTTATAGAAAGTTCCTCGAGACACTTGCGCATGCTCAATCACATCTTCTACTTTGATATCTTTAGCAGATTTAATCGAGACCAACCTAGGACTCGTAGACAAGGGGTGGGAACGCACCTGCGAGTGCTGTTTTTGTTATTGCCAAAGAGGTGGTAAATAACATTAGCCATCGTTGACTTCTAGCTAGAAAAGGCAAGCTAAATAGTCAATCCCTCACAACGTAACTGGAACTCGATGAAGCTAAGTAAAGTTAAGCCAGACCAAGTGCTAGCAAGGCCAGTTTAGTTTAGCTAAGCATAGCTTGGACATCGAGGTTGTTTTAGTCGTCCATCCCAGCGATCTTACCTAGCACGCCAGTTGCGGGGAGTTTCGGTAAAGAAGGCATTGGAATTTTTAACAGATCATCTGCTGTTTTTGAATCCAGACCCAAACCCATCAACACTTGATAAAGCACTTTATTTTCATAACCGGTAGACGCAGGCTTACTAAGCATTGAGTGAACACCACCGATGAGACTGCCAACCAAAAGGTTGCACCCAATTGAAGCAGGCATTTTTGTAAATACCCCTTCTTTAATGCCAAGTTCAACGTCAGCGCTGATGTGTTTGAAAACGTTGGTATCGGGGTTTTGACTAGGCCAAGGCAGCTGAATGAGAAAATTTCCTATAAGCGGAACTTTCACCAAATAGCGCATCGTGAGCTTTGATGTAGCAACCAAGCGGGTCGCGGTGTCTGAAATCTGATCCGTGATCGCCTCAATCTCGGTGGTGAGTTCGTTCGTCAGTTGACTTGCCAGAGCCAGAACGGATGCCTGAACGGATGGGAAGTATTTGTAGAAACTACCCCGAGAGACCTGCGCATGCTGAATCACGTCGTCAACATCGATCTCATGAATCGATTTCTCGTACGACAAAGCAAGCACACTAAATATCAGCGTGTTTTGCATTTCCTCACGTCGCGAGGCTGCAACTCTGATTCGATGGTCTTGGATTTTCAACATAGTGTTAGTTTTAAGCCAATTGGATAGTTATATTTATAAAAAATTAAGTGTCGCTGGCTGGGTCAATGTGCTTGACGCATTTGAAACCTCTATTTAACAATTTTACAAGCTTAAATGTCACGCGATACTGGGGGTCATCGTTGGGCTTAGCCTAAGTAAATTTAGGCGCTCAGCCCTAGAAAATAAAATACCCTTTGGACCATTTTTAAGTCTGATTGCCTGTGCGTTTATCCTCGAAAAAGCGCTGTATCCTGGGCCTTAAATTTTTTGCTGAACAATCCGTCTACTTTCAGCGGCGATGCCATCCGAAATATCTTTACGTTTGCGGTTGTAAACACCCCACGTAATTTTTCCTTCGTAAAGCTCTAAGCGATTTTTTTGTGCTGCCGGAAACGCAATCATCTTGTTGTAGTCGGCCATCTGCTTGTTAGAGGGTGATGTGAGAGCGAGCGCCTCATTCAATTCGTCAGCGAGTTTGTCATAGGCCTGAGCCCAGGCATTAAGAGCGTTTTTTTGTGCCAGCGTTATTTTGGTTCTGTCAGACATCATGGCAAGGTTTATATCGCTTGGCGTACAAAAGGTCTTGGCAAAATACGCAGCGTACTCAGGCTCAAGACAGAAATACTTTATTTTGCTGGTCAACGCACTAACGGTTTCTCTCGGGCTAGGCGAGTCTGACGGCGCAGGTTTTAAGATGTCGCCACCAGGGGGGACTGCGCATGCGCTAAGCAGCATGGTGAAGAGAATAACAAGTAAGCGCATGAGGACTCTCAGTTATAGATACGTTGATTTTATAAACGAATTGGTCAGCGCCGCTGGCGTTGATGCACAGTTGTTCATTTTAACGTATTACGATTGCTTTTGACTCGCACGCTTCTGAGTCATTCTTTTGTAAAAGAATCTTTATATGATTACATATCTTCACCATATTCAGGATATCCAAATGCAACGACTCCGCAAGCATCTCTGCCTTGCATTTTTGGGGCTGGTAGGCACGGGTGCCTCTTCTGCGCAAAGCTCAGTCACCTTGTATGGTTTAGTGGACGGCGGATTACGCTACTCTTTGGTGAGCAACGAAACAATTAAAAACGTATCAAACGTTGGCCTTGCCTACGGCACGCAGTCGGGCAATCGTTGGGGCATCCGAGGGGTCGAGAGCTTGGGTGGAGGCAATAGTGCCTTTTTTCAACTAGAAAGCGGTTTTGACCTCGGCAATAGCACTTTAGGTCAAAGTAGTCGGATGTTTGGACGTGCGGCCTGGTTGGGTCTACAAAACGCCTCTTGGGGTGACGTACGTTTAGGCCGAATGACCAACCTTTCCTCAGACTGGCTAGTCAAGTTTGTCGATCCTTTTGGTGGCGATCTCAACCAACTCAACATGGGGCATGCTTTTACCTCGGGTAACACCCTTCGCCTCAGCAATGTATTGATGTACAGAACGCCAATCTTTAGCAATATCCAAGCCGGTCTTGGGTATTCCTTTGCAACAGGTTTGTCCTCGAATGGCGGATCTACTGGCTATGACTTTGCAACCAATAACAATTCGCGTCAGTTGACCGCAGGTATCAAGTATGCCGCGGGTCCGGTGTTTGCTGCAGCCACCTACGAAAAAGCGTTTGCCTCGGGGTCGTCGGATGCTAGCGGCATGACGGTGAGTAATTGGAATATCGGTGCGACGTACGACTTTACAGTCTTCAAACTGAGTGCGGGGTATGGTCAAACGCGCGACGGTTTCTGGGCGGGCTCGGGTGCTGGGGGTTCAGGTGCGGCGATACCCACCATGCCTTCAGGTAATAATTTAGCGGTCGAATTTGTACCTGGCGTTGGCTATAACAGCTACATCGTGGGGGCTACGATCCCAACCAACTCAATTTCTCGCCTCATGATTTCATGGACCATGATTTCACCAAATACCGCGATGCAAGACCTCTACTCAGCCGGTAACCAAAATTCTTATAACTTAGGCTACTACTACGACTTTACTAAGCGCACAAATTTGTACGCCTATGTTGGACAAAGCACAAACTACGCGACCGATCGCGATGCGAAAAGTACTGTCGTAGGTGTGGGATTACGACATCAGTTTTGAGTGGAGTGCCAAGCGATAAAACGCTTCGTCACAAAACCTTCACACAACAGTCACCCAACGTTCATCTAGCCTCTCTACAGTCGATTCCAGTGTTCTTAACTGGAATCGATCATGAAACTTGCTTTCCCCCGTTTAGCCAAATTCATTGCGCTTGCCTTTGCAGGCGTCACGTTGACAGCGCACGTTACACACGCGCAGAATGCCACGCCGGACAATCGCCCAGTCGTGCGTGTCGCAGTTCAACAGATCTCCAACAGCGGTGCACTCGATCCGTTACGCGAGCAAAGCAACGTTGGCACACGCGTATTGCCGATGATATACGCAGGTCTCATTCAGCTCGACACTACCGGCGACTTGAAACCCATGGCGGGTATCGCTGAGTCCTGGAAGCGTATCGACGACCGTACGCTCGAGTTCAAGCTGCGCCCGGGCGTCAAGTTTCATAATGGTGATCCTGTCACAGTTGAAGATATCGCGTTTAGCTTTGGTCCTCAGCGTATGTTTGGTCAGTCCAAACCTAATACAGGCGCCGCGACTGCTCAGCCTGCAGCCACTGCAAAAGGCGCAGCCGCTGCCGCCAATGATCCCGCTTTTGCTATGGGTCCCACACCTCCACCCGAAGTGGTCGCGGTCGCACGTAATATCTGGCCTTCACTGATTGGCGTTGAGATTGTTGACGACAAAACCGTTCGTCTCGTCAACGCACTGCCTGACGTGACCCTTGAGGGTCGACTGGCGCGTCTAGGCTCTGAGATTATTTCCAAAAAAGCGTACTTAGCATCCAAGGACTGGAATACGTGGGCGCAAAACCCCGTCAGTGCAGGACCTTTTAAAGTCAAAGAGCTCAAACAGGATCAGTCTCTGGTGTTGGTCGCCAATGATGACTATTTTGGTGGTAAACCCAACGTACGCGAGATCCGCTACACGGTTGTGCCTGAGGTATCCTCGCGTATCAACGGTTTAATTTCCGGTCAATATGACTTTGTGACGGATATCCCACCCGATCAGTTCAAACTTATTCAAAACAACCCAAAGTTTGAAATCACCGGTGGTCCTGTGATGAATCACAGACTGGTGGTGTTTGATAAGACCAACGCTGTACTCGCCAATCCCAAGATTCGCCAGGCGATGACGCATGCAATCGACCGCAAGGCTATTGTCGATGCCCTGTGGGGTGGTAAAACGACAATTCCCGCAGGCCTGCAGTGGGAGTTTTACGACAATATGTATATCAAGGACTGGGAAGTCCCCAAATACGACGTCGCTTTAGCTAAAAAACTGTTGAAAGAAGCTGGCTACAAAGGCGAGCCGATTCCTTTTCGCACGATGAACAACTATTACACCAACCAGACACAGACCGATCAGATCATGCTCGAGATGTGGAAAGCGGTAGGCTTGAATGTTCAGATGCAAATGGCTGAAAACTGGTCGCAAATTTTTGAAAAAGGGCCAATGCGTGGTGTACGCGGCTGGTCCAACTCCGCCCCCTTTAGTGACCCTGTCAGCTCGATGGTCAATCAGCACGGCCCCAGGGGTCAGCAGCAGCGCATGGGTGAGTGGAGTAATGACGAGTTCAACACGCTTTCAAACGTGTTGGTGACCTCGGTAAATCATCAAGAGCGACGCGAGGCCTTTGCGCGCATGCTGGTGATCGCCGAGCGTGAAGATCCTGCTTACACAGTCTTGCATCGTACGGCCGTGTTTTACGCCAAGCGCAAGGATTTCGGATGGAAACCTTCACAAACATTCTTGATGGATTTCCGGGCTGAAAACCTTCAACCTCCAAAATGAGTCTTGACCTTCATCAGGTGAAAAATCAGTCTCCCGAGACGCTCTTGAGCGTCAAAGGACTGACTGTCGCCTTTGCGAACGACACACATGCGCACAGAGTTGTTCACAGCATCGACCTCGATATTAAAAAGGGAACAGCACTTGGCATCGTGGGCGAGTCGGGGTGTGGCAAAAGCGTGACATGGATGGCGATGTTGGGTTTATTAGGCGCCAAGGCCCGTGTCTCGGGAAGCGCCAAGCTCTCCGGACAAGAGCTGATCGGTCTCGACGATCGTAGTCTCTCAAAGATTCGTGGCGGTCAGATCGCGATGATTTTTCAAGATCCTGCCTCTTGTCTCAATCCCGTTCACCGTATTGAAAAGCAATTAGCTGAAAGCCTGGCGTTACACCGAGGCCTATATGGTGCCGAGGCACGCCAGGTTTCTTTGGATTTACTGGATCGGGTTCAAATGCCCAATGCAGCACAACGCTTGAGTGCCTACCCCCACGAATTATCCGGCGGTATGAATCAACGTGTCATGATCGCGATGGCCTTGGCGGGCGAGCCCGACTTGCTGGTTGCGGATGAACCCACCACGGCACTCGATGCGACGGTTCAGGCGCAGATTTTGGATCTACTCAATCAGTTGCGCAAAGACTCCGACATGGCGCTGGTACTGATTTCTCATGACCTCGGTGTGATCGCAGAAGCGAGTGAGCGTGTAGCCGTCATGTATGGCGGTCGAATTGTCGAACTTTTACCCACAGACGATTTATTTACTCAGGGTCATCACCCCTATACCAATGGACTCTTGGCCGCGATGCCGTCGATCGAGTCCGAACAGACCACACTCAAGGCGATTCCCGGCCAGGTACCCAGCGCGGGTACAGACTTTAAGGGCTGTAGCTTTGCACCGAGATGCGATTTCACTCGCGACGACTGTCATAACGTCTTACCCGCTCTGCGCAGAGTCCATGTCGAGCATCGTGTGGCATGTCACGTGGAGCGCGCCGCATGACCCTCCTCCTCAAAGCGACGCAGGTCACTCGAAACTTTAACGTCAAAGCCTCCAAAACATGGTTCGCCAAGCCGCGTGTGTTACGTGCGGTCAACCAGATCTCACTCGAACTCAATTCCGGTCAAACGTTAGGGCTTGTCGGAGAATCGGGATGCGGAAAATCTACGCTCGCGCGCATGCTGATTGGCTTACTGCCCACCTCAAGCGGTGAGATCACCTTTGCTGGGCAACCGATTCAAGCCAAACGCAATGCACACTGGCGCGCGCAACGCAGAGACATGCAGATGGTGTATCAAGATCCTCTCGCTGCGCTGGACCGTCGTCTCAAGATTTTCGATCAGGTCCAAGAACCACTCGTCATTCAAAAAATTGGCGATCGTGCCGCGCAGCTGGCTGCCACTCGCGAGGCGCTTGAATCAGTCGGAATTGGTCAGGATCTCTATGGCCGCTACCCCCACGAACTCTCCGGCGGACAACGTCAGCGTGTCGTGATGGCACGTGCGCTAGTACTCAAGCCTCAGTTACTCGTCTGTGACGAGCCTGTATCGGCATTGGATCTCTCGATTCAGGCACAGGTCATTAATTTATTATCCCAACTGCAAAAAAGTCGCAATCTCGCCATGTTGTTTATCAGTCATGACTTGCGTGTCGTGCGTCATATTTGTGATGACGTCGCGGTTATGTACCTCGGCAAAATCATCGAGCAAGGTCCTGCGAATAAAATCTTATCTAATCCAGCGCACCCGTATACGGCTGCGCTGATTTCTGCGGTGTCTCACCCAAATGGTGCACGCGGCTTTCACGGCACTGACAGCAAGCTCCGCAAACGTATTCTATTGACAGGCGAACCCCCTAACCCGATTGATATCCCAACCGGTTGCGCTTTTCATCCGCGCTGTCCGAGCGTACTAGCACGCTGCAAGACGCAAGCGCCTGTCAAAACGATGCTTGATGCTCGACACTCGGTTGCTTGTCATTTGCACTCGGGGACTGCTCCACTTGCCTATATGCCCTCAGCAAATGAATCTTTACTTATCCCTCCAATCGAAGCTCTCGCCTGATGAACTATTTATTAACACGCGGCGCGCGCTCAGGTCTGACCGTTCTGTTGGTCGTGACCTTTACTTTTTTTATCCTGAGAATGTCCGGCGATCCGGCGATGATGATTCTGTCGGCAGACGCGCCGCCTGAAGCCATCGAGGCATTTCGCCAGAGCTGGGGGCTCGACGCTCCGCTTTCTCACCAGTATTTTGGCTATCTCGGTAATATTCTGGCCGGTAATTTTGGTGTCTCGATGCGTAACGGCGCCTCTGCGATGTCACTAGTCCTCGAAGCCATCCCCGCCACCCTTGCCATCACACTCCCCGCCTTTGTATTGAAACTACTCCTTGGCATTCCAGCTGGCATATTTGCCGCATTTCACCGCAATACCTGGATAGACCGGCTCATCATGAGTTTTTCTGTCGCGGGTCACTCGATGCCGAGCTTTGTACTGGGGGTATTGCTAGTTTTGATTTTTGCTGTGTCGTTAGGATGGTTTCCGAGTGGCGGCTATGCCTCATGGGAGCATGCGATTTTACCCATTATTACTTTATCGATTGGTGGTGCGGCCGTGCTCGCCCGTTACACCCGTTCAGCCATGCTTGAGGTACTCGGTCAGCCTTACATCCGTGCAGCTTCCGCCAAGGGGCTGAGTTGGCGTCTTGTTGTCATCCGTCATGCTCTGCCCAATGCAGCAGCACCCATTTTGACTATTATGGGCTTGATGCTTGGTGCCCTCATCGCTGGCGCAGTCGTAGTGGAAAGTGTATTTTCCTGGCCGGGTGTCGGCCGGTTGATTGTCTCGGCGGTTGCCAATCGAGATCTCGCCGTCGTGCAAGCAGCTTTGCTACTAGTGACATTCAGCATGGTGGGCGCTAATTTACTGGTCGATGCACTTAACGTGATGATCGATCCTAAAATACGGTCATCCAAGTAGGAGAGTGAGATGACAACACTGACACTCAAGCTCTCCAGCCTTCGCGGTCATTTACTCCGCTGTCCAGCCCTTGTGTTGATCGGCTGGATTTGGCTAGCAGTCATGCTGTTTGTCGCGCTCTTTGCCGAGGTCTTAACGCCCTACGTTTATACCGCGCTTGACTTGTCGGCGAGACTACAGCCTCCGGTTGGCTTTGGTGGACAGAGCAATCATCTTTTAGGCACCGACGAACTCGGACGTGATGTCATGTCACGACTGATTACCTCTATTCGGATGAGCTTACTTATTGCATTTGCCAGTACGTTGATTTCTGCGTCGATCGGTTTAACGTTGGGCTTTTTGGCGGCACGCTTTCGAGGCTGGGTTGAGCAAGCGGTGATGGTGGCGATTGATTTTCAGGCCTCAATCCCCTTTATGCTGATTGCACTCGCAGTATTGGCGTTTTTTGGAAATACGCTAGTACTGTTTATCTGCCTCATGGGGTGCCATGGTTGGGAGCGCACGGCGCGCATCACGCGCAACTTGACAGTCTCCGCGATCGAGCAAGGCTATGCCAATGCAGTTCAAGCCCTCGGTGCAAGCACGTGGCGCATTTACTTTCGACATATCTTGCCCAACATCGCCAGCACCTTGATCGTCAGTATGACGCTGACCTTTCCAGAAGTCATTTTGCTCGAGTCTGGCTTATCGTTTTTAGGTTTGGGCGTACAAGCTCCTCTTACCAGCCTAGGCAATATGGTGGGTTATGGGCGCGAATATCTGCAATCCGCTCCATGGATCTTGCTGGCCCCAGCTTCGATTATCGTACTGACCACCCTTTCAATTTCCTTAGTGGGCGACTGGATACGCGACAAGCTCGATCCGACGCTGCAATAAACCAACAACAGTTACAACAAATCCTGACATCAATTTAATGAGGAAGACTATTCATGACACGCGCTAAAAAAAATGTACTCATGATTGTGGTGGATCAATGGCGTGGCGATACGCTCGGCAAGCTGGGTCATCCAACAGTGAAAACGCCAAACATCGATGCGCTCGCCAACGAAGGCGTGACGTTTGCAAAACACTACACGCAAGCCGTTCCTTGCGGTCCAGGTCGCGCCTCGATGCTGACCGGTCTCTATATGATGACGCACCGCGCGGTTCAAAATACTATTCCGCTTGATGCGCGGCATACCAACATCGCCAAAGAAGTCCGCAAAGCAGGTTACGAGCCCGCACTTGTCGGCTACACGACCACAACGCCCGACCCTCGTGAGACTTCCCATCAAGATCCACGCTTTAAAGTGCTCGGTGCGGACATGGAAGGCTGGAAACCTGTCGGCTCTTGGGGCCTAAAAATGGAAGCCTATTTTGCCTGGGTCAAAGCCAAGGGCTATCCCGTTCCTAAAATCCCAACGAATATCTGGTTGCCCAAAGGTCAAGACGAAGACGACATCGGTGCAACGGCCAAGCCAAGCATGATCCCTGCTGAACTGTCAGACACCTCTTTCTTTACAGACCGTGCGTTGGAGTATCTCAAAGGTACAGAGAACAAACCTTGGTTTCTGCATCTAGGCTATTACCGTCCGCACCCACCTTTTATTGCCCCAGAGCCCTACAACGCGATGTATAAGCCTGAGGACTGCCCGGCCCCCATTCGCGCAGAATCCGTGGATATCGAAGCAGCACAACACCCAATGCTGGAGTTTTATCTCAAGTCGATTGAGCGCAAAAAGTTTTTCGAACACGGTCAGGGTATGGGTGCCGACATGACAGAACAAGAAGTCTTACAAATGCGGGCGACCTATTACGGACTGATGTCCGAAGTCGACGCACATGTCGGACGTGTCTGTGACTATCTCAAGCAAACCGGTCAGTGGGATAACACCTTGGTGATTCTCACCAGCGACCATGGCGAGCAACTCGGTGACCATCACCTGATGGGTAAACTTGGCTATTTTGACCAGAGCTATCATATCCCCATGATCGTGCGCGACCCTAGTGAGTCGGCAAATCTTACCCGTGGCAAGATCGTCCGTCAGTTCACTGAGACGGTCGATACGATGCCGACGATTCTCGAATGGATGGGCCTCCCCGTGCCACGCACTTGCGATGGCGAGTCACTCCTGCCTTTTATACACCATGCTGAAGCGCCTGCTGGCTGGCGTACTGAAGTCCACTACGAGTTCGACTTTAGAAATATTTTCTATTCCAAACCAGAAGACTATCTCGGACTTGACATGGATGAGTGCTCGTTATCTGTGATCCAAAACGATCACTATAAATACGTGCATTTCGCAGCCTTGCCTCCCTTGTTTTTTGATTTAGAAAAAGATCCGGGTCAGATGCGCAACCTTGCTAAAGATCCCGCTTACGCAACACAGATGTTGGATATGGCTCAGAAAATGCTGAATTGGAAACTCAAGCATGCGGATCGTACGCTCACCGGCTATGCAGCGTCGCCTGAGGGGTTAGTATCAAGACTATGAATCCCCTTGCCACACTATTACTAAACAAAGAAGCCATCGTGTTTGATCTCGATGGCACGCTACTGCATACCGAGCCAGATATTCGCATGGCGATCAATGCAGCGTTGACTGAATGCGGACATAGAACAATTGACCCGAACGTCGAACTCCCCAACCTACATGGCCCCTCCCGTGAACTAGTTGGAAGCGCCGTCGCCCTAGTCGATTTTCCTGAAGAAGGCTTAGACGTTTTAATCCCCGCCTACCAGAGACATTACAAAGTTCAAGCACACGCCCATTCAAATCTCTATCCAGGTGTCATGTCGCTGTTGGAGAACCTGCGAGATCGCGACATTAAACTTGCGATTTGCACCAATAAAATCGAAGCGAATGCACGCCATGCCTTAACAAAAACGGGCATTATCGATTTCTTTGATGTGATCACGGGTTCAGATACGACAGCCTTTCCCAAGCCACACCCCCTACCCTTGTCTCACACACTCAAGGAACTGGATGTTGCGCACGCGCATGCCGTACTAATTGGCGACACACATGTCGATGCGCGCTGCGCAGCGCGTTGCAATGTCGACTTTATTTTGCATCAAAATGGCTATGGAAGACCCAGCGAAGCCGACTATCGGATCGCTGGGCAATTCAATACTTATGACAGCGTGTTTTCTTAGTCTATCACTGTGTTAAAAGTCAGGAGATGGCAAGCTCAATCAATCAGCTTGCCATTTTCACGAAAGGGATGCGGACCATCATAGGGTCCGACGAACGCAAGGTGTGTCACTAATCCCTCTGGCGGCGACCAGCCAAACACACGATATGCGGGCGGCTCTAACATCCAAGTCGATGCAGCGTCCTCGGTCAGATTGAGTGTGACTTGATGAGCCGGCGAAGGGGTTGTGCTGGCAATCGTTCCGGCAAAGCGAACATCAATCGCACGATGTAGGTGTCCACAAATGACGCGCTCAACATTTGGATGACGACTAATAATTTCCTTGAGACGCTCCACGCCACCCTGCATGCCGATCTTATCCATATGACCGATCATGGTCGTAAAAGGCGGATGATGCATCGCCACCACGACGGGTTTACCACTATTTTTTTGGAGCTTTTGCTCCAGCCAGTCCAACCGCTCTTGACAGAGTGTGCCTCCACTTTCGCCTGGGATGCTCGTATCCAACGTCAATAAGGTTAGCGGTCCGATTTCCACCTCATATTGAATAAAACCAGACGCGCCAAGATATGTATGGTCAGGAAACGCCGCGCGCAATCCCTCGCGTGTATCGTGATTACCTGGCATCAAGTAAACAGGGATATCGAGGGGCGCAATCAGCTCCGCTAGATGCTGATACTCTAACTCACGACCAAAATCTGTTAGATCACCCGTCATCACCACCGCAAGGGGCTTTTGCCGCAAAGACATGACCGACTCCACAGCACGGCGCAAGTAAGGCGCAGTGTCTAGCTTGCCATACGCTAGGCGACCAGGCTCACGAATATGGGTATCGGATAATTGAACGAAAGAAATGGTCATGTTTAAGACTCCTTGGCAGATATGAATGAAGTGGGCGAAATATCGATAGATACCGTATCTCCCTGTTGATAGCGCGCATCCCTTGACACATCAAGAACAAGTGGATCTTGATCACTTACACGCACGCGAAGTTGTATGTGATCTCCCCGAAAACTTCGCTGCAAAATCATGCCTTGCACGCGGTCAGACTGCGGCTCCCCAATTACGATATCCTCAGGTCGAACCAGTAGTTCTTGACCGAGATGGGTTGGGACATGAAAGATCGAGGAGCCAATCACAAATAAACCCTCTTGCGTGCGTGAGTGGTTGCGACGCAAGATATTGACGCGCCCTAAAAAGTTCGCTACAAAGGCATGATTGGGTTGCCGATATAGCACTTCGGGATCACCCACTTGAATGATCTCTCCCGCACGCATGACCGCCATACGATCCGCGATGGCCATCGCCTCTTGCTGATCATGTGTCACATAGACCGCTGTCATCCCCAACCGACGTAGCAATTCAGCCAACTCGTCACGCAATGCCTCTTTCAACTTACTATCGAGCGCAGTCAGGGGTTCGTCCAACAGCAATACTCTGGGGCCTGCCGCAACGGCACGCGCAAGCGCGACGCGTTGCTTTTGCCCGCCCGATAGCTCTGCAGGGCGTTTATGCTCTAGACCACCGAGTCGGACCAAATCAATCAACTCTCCGACTGTTTTTTTCCGAATTGAAGCGTCTACGCCCTGCACCTTTAAACCGTATTCAATATTGCGTTCTACAGACATGTGAGGAAATAGGGCGTAATGTTGAAACACCATTCCGACGCGACGCTGCTCGATGGGCCGAGCCGTCACCTCCTGATCACCAAAAAATATCTGGCCACCTGCATCTGTCGTTTCAAGTCCCGCCAAAATGCGCAGCAAGGTGGTTTTTCCACAACCTGAGGGTCCAAGCAGCGCCATAATTTCACCAGGCTCTACCTTTAGATTCGTGGGCTTTAGACCTTGCGTTCCATCTGGATAGGTTTTTGCACACCCAACCGCAGTCAAAGCAATTTGTTCAAGTTCCATAGCGTTTTTGTACGAGATTAGCGACCACGTTGAGTAGCCACAACAATGGTAAGACGACAATGAAAAACATCAAGGTGTAGGCAGAACCAATTTCAATACGCATCGAAGCGTAACTATCCGCCAGACCAACAGGTAGTGTGCGAGTCAGCGGTGTGTGTAAAAGCCAAGTTAAATTGAACTCACCGATGGAAAGCGTAAACACCATCAGGCCGCCCGCAACAATAGAAGGCAACACCACAGGAACAAGCACAGTAAGAAAGCGCGTCATAAAGCCTGCCCCCAGAGACCTTGCCGCCTCCTCAATTGAGGCGATCTCAGCCCGCTGAAAAGCCGCACTCACTGTGCGCACCATAAAAGGCAACGTAAACACCATATGCCCCACCAGAATAAACGCATAGCTCTGCCTAAAGTCTCGCCACTCTCCATAGGTCAGAATAAGGGCGAGACCTGTCGCAAGCCCGGGTACGGCTACAGGCAACGTCAATATCTCCTCAAAACTTCTTGCCCAACGACCACGTGCGCGTGCCAAGGCATAGGCACACGGTACGCCAATCAAGGCATTACCAATCACGCAGCTGGTCGCAATCAAAATCGAGGCATATACCGTGGATCCATACTGACTAAAGACATGGACCACCCATTCCAGTGTTAACCCACTCGCAAGGCCACGGCTATATTGCTGTAGAAAAGCAGCCGTAATCGACAGCACCATTGGACTGATCATAAACAGCAACACCGTTGCCGTCAGTGTCGCCAAAATGGGCGATCGACTATTCATTTGAGTACTCCGAGCCTTGTCATAGTGCGACTCGCCCACCCGTCCAGCGTCCCATCAAAAACAAGGATAGCCAAGTCAACAAGCCAAGAGACAAGGACAAGGACGCAGCCAACGGAAAATTCGCGTAATTGGTGAATTCGTTATAGATGGTGATGGGCAGGACTTCAAACTTGCTGGCAAGCGTGAACGCAGTACCAAAGGCTCCCATCGAGGTGGCAAAGACAATTGCCGCACAAGCAGCAGTCGTCGGTAGTAACTGTGGCAACCAAGCGTCCCAAAGCACGTGAAAGCGATTCGCCCCTAGCGAGCGTGCCGCTTCTTCGATAGAGCGATCCATACCTTGAGCAGCGGCGGTATAACTAGCAATCACTCTGGGTAAGGAGAAATATAGATACGCCAGAAACAATCCCGTCAAACCATAGGCGAAAGTGACACGCCCGAGACCGATACTTTCAAATAAATCGGCAACAGCACCCTGCCGGCCTCCCAACAAAATAATAAAAAATCCTACCACCACACCTGGAAAAGAAAGCGGTAGCGTCAATAGTGCAAGTAAAAAACGTCTTCCAAACACTTTGGGTTTAGCAAGGTACAAACCCACCGCCAAACCAAGTATGAGTGTGGCTGCGGTCACCACCAAGGATAAAAGAAGGGTATTGATCAAACTTGTCGCATAACGTGAATCGATCAATATCGCGAAGTATGTTTCCCAACCTTTGGCTGCAGGCAGCGCGATCAATTGCGTGATAGGCAACAACCAAAATGCCATAAAAAATATTGCGACGGGCATCAGACACGCAGTGAGCACGCGCTGCGCGCCTGAACCCGAAGACATGATTAACGCACTTGCTTTAAATACGTGTCAGAAAATGCTTTCTGCACAGTTGCCATTTTGGCGTAATCGACTGCAACAGCACGCTTGTACTCGTCAGCTGGCAAAAATCTTGACTGTGCTTCTGCAGACATAGCCGAAGGACGCACTGGACGCAAAAATGCATTTGCCCATAACGCCTGACCTGCATCAGAGAGCACGAAGTCCAATACTTTTTTGCCATTCTCTGCGTTCGGTCCTTTATTCACCAAACTCATGACATAAGGAACGACTACAGTACCCTCGGTAGGGATAACAAACTCAACGTTTGCCTTGTCCTTGTACTTGGCACGGTACGCATTAAAGTCGTAGTCCAGCAAGATTGCAATTTCACCAGATAAGACGCGCGCATACGAGGTCTGCTTGGGAACGATAGGTTCATTCTTTTGCAAGGCTTTAAAGTATTCGATCGCGGGTCCGAAATTATCTAAATTTCCACCTCTCGCCTGATTGATGGCAACCGCGCCCACATAACCAACAAAAGCCGAAGCGGGATCCAAATAACCAATCAAACCCTTGTATTCAGGCTTTAACAAATCTGCCCAAGACTGTGGCACAGGTTTGCCTTTAAGCGCGTCTTTGTTGACCATGAAACCAAGCGTACCGGAGTGAATCGTGACCCAGTTTCCAGCCGGATCTTTCAAAGCATCAGGCACCTGCTCCCAACCAGCGGGACGATACGCAGTAACCACGCCGTCCTTAGCAGCTTGGATGCCGAACGTCACGCCAAGATACGTCACATCTGCGACTGGGCTATTTTTTTCGGCAATCAACTGTGAAAGTGACTGACCGGAATTTTTGTTATCAGGAGGAACGGTAATTCCTGTTTTCTCTTTGATGGCCTTGAGCTGTGTACCCCAATCTGCCCACTCGGGTGGGCAGTTGTAGCAAATCGCAGTTTGGGCTGTGGCCACGCTGCTAGCGAGACCCGTTGCCGCGAATGCGACAGCAGCCAAGACATTACGCAGCGTTGAAATTTTTGCTTTAAGCATTGGTATTCCTCGTCTGTTGGTTAAAAACTTAGTCTCTTGAACTTGACTCATCAAGCAAGAAAATTAATCAATTCGTACCTGTGCGCGCTGAATGACCTCAGCCCAACGCGCACGCTCAGTTGCAATAAGCGACACAAATTCAACATTCGAACTGGTGCGTGCTTCAGCGCCACTTTTAATAAAGGACTCTTGTAACTTTGGATCCTTAAGCGCCTGCGCAGTCGCTTTTTCTAAAAACTGAATCGTTGAAGATGGTGTGCCTTTAGGTGCTATCAATCCATACCAAGACTCCACCACGAAATCTTTGATTCCGCCTTGAGCCATGGTGGGAACTTCAGGTAAGAGAGCGCTTCGCGCATTACTCGTAATGGCCAAGGCGTTGAGCTTTCCAGCTTGCACATGCGCAAGCGCAAGCGGCATATTCACAAAAGCAAAGTCAATTTGTCCACTTAGTAAGTCAGTGACAGCTTGTGTGGCGCTCTTATAGGGAATATGTGTGGCTTGAATATCGCCCTGCATTTTCAGCAGTTCACCCGAAAGATGATTGGACGTCCCGTTACCAAAGGAGGCATAGGAGAGTTTGATAGTCGAGCGTTTCGCGACCTCAATCAGTTCTTGCAAGCTTTTAACCTGAAGCTTAGGCCCAACCACCAGCAAGTTAGGCACGGCGGCAATCAGGGATATGGGGATAAAGTCTTCTTTGGCGTCGAAGGGCAAAGAAGGAAATAAGACTGGATTGATCGCATGTGTACCTGTTGTCGCAACAAGAAGCGTATAGCCGTCCGGCTTAGCT
Source organism: Burkholderiaceae bacterium (assembly GCA_023653055.1). GTDB lineage: Bacteria > Pseudomonadota > Gammaproteobacteria > Burkholderiales > Burkholderiaceae_B > Zwartia. Next base: position 53,842 of record JAMNXR010000017.1, read on the forward strand.
TTTGCTACCGCATCAGAGCCAATGTTGCCCCCCGCGCCGACGCGATTCTCGACAATATAACTCTGCTTGAGGTCATTGCTGAATTTATCGGCTAAAAGACGCGTCAGAATATCTACGCCACCACCTGCCGCAAAAGGCACGACTAACTTGACGGTTCTGTCCGGATAGGCTTGGCTGAGAGCCAAACTAGAGAAAAATAAACTACTGAGCGAGACGAAAAGGTATTTCGAACACAAAGCCATCAAACGCATCATCCCACCGCCCAATCATGTTAATGAGCACATGGTGTGCTTGCAGCATGACAAAACTGTGCGACTTTGATGGCATTTTTATGACAATCGCAAAGCTACCCTAGACATGAAATTTTAAAGTAGACACTCTCATGCCTAGGGTGGTGATTCTTACTTTTTAGGACGACCTGCACTGAGTTTTGTCAACGCAGCACGTGCCTTATCCAATTGAGTCACACTAAAGTTTTTCAGCATGCCGACGCCGATACGAAGCAAATCGCTCTTTTTGAGCTCAATGCCAGCTTTCAAAGCTGCTTTTTTGATGTCTTGCAATACTTGGTATTCGTGACCTGGCATCGCAAAACTGTCGCGGACTAACTTAACTTTTTTAGCTTTTGGCGTGGGATTAGCCACCACAGGTGCGACTTGACTCGCATTCGCAACGCTCGGTTGTTTAGCCGTAGCCTTCTTGGCGACGGGTTTCTTGACTGTCGCTTTCTTGGCCACAGCTTTCTTTGCAGTTGCTTTTTTAGCTACAGCTTTTTTAGCTACAGCTTTCTTTGCCACTGCTTTCTTAGCTACAGCCTTCTTAGCGACAGCTTTCTTTGCTACAGCTTTCTTTGCGACGGCTTTCTTGGCTACAGCTTTCTTTGCCACTGCTTTTTTAGGTTTTGCTGCAACTGAACTGGCCAAATCAGCAGAAGCTGATGGCTGTACGGCATTAGCGGGCGTATTAACGGGATCAATTACAACGTTTTCCATCATTAACTCCTTCTTACAAATCACAGGAATAATTAATTTATATCATTTATATCGTTTATGCAATTAATTTATATATTTACTCTTGTAAATCACTTATCTATGGCGATGGAAGTGTCACAAATATGACACTGAAGCATCACCGAATTGTCATTCGAGCCAACCACAATCCGTGTGTTAATTACTTTATGTGGTCGTGCGTGCTTCACTCAAGCATTCACTTAAATAGATATGAGTTCAGAGAATACTTTTACGCATGCGCACGAAGGTGCTGCCGTTTTAACCGCAGCGATTCAAACCAAAGCGCTTGAAGTCACCTATCCAAACGGCTACAAAGCGCTACACAGCACAACGCTCAATATCACCCAAGGTTCCTTTGTAGTGCTGCTCGGCACCTCTGGCGCGGGCAAATCCACATTGCTACGTTCTCTCAATGGACTGGTTCAGCCCTCGACGGGTTCTGTCCTGATCGAAGGTCTTGGAGACTTAGCGAATGCAGCTGTGCTCAAGCGCCATCGTCGCCAAACCGGCATGGTGTTTCAACAACACCATTTAATAGGCCGTCTCAGCGTACTCAACAACGTCTTAATGGGTCGTTTAGGCTATCACGTCGGCTGGCGGATGTTTTCGCCTTGGACACGTGCTGAAAAAGAACAAGCGCTTTCGGTCATTGACCGTGTCGGCTTACTTGATCGCGCACTGACTCGAGCCGACCAACTCTCTGGGGGCCAACAACAACGAGTCGGCATGGCGCGTGCCCTGATCCAGCAACCCAAAATATTGCTCGCAGACGAACCTGTCGCAAGTCTCGATCCTAATACCTCTGTGCGTTTGCTCCAATCGATGCACGACATTTGTAAATCCGATGGCCTGACTGCCGTGGTGAGCTTGCATCAAGTGGAGCTGGCCAGGCAATTTGCAGATCGCATCATCGGTCTAAAAAATGGCGCAGTTGTCTTTGATGGAGCACCTGAACAGCTCACCGCGGATCGTGCGCAAGCGCTTTATCACCATTCCAGTCAATCCCCTTCAGTATCCGATCCTTCTTCGGGCTTAAGTCCTACATTCCAAGAACTATCTTTGAACGGAGTTTAATCATGAGTCGTCGTTCCTTTTTATCTGCCGGTGTCGTCCTGATGTGCATGATGGCCAATCAGGCTTACGCACAGGGACGTGATCCCGCTACCTTGCGTGTCGCACTGCTGCCCGACGAAAATGCTGCCACACTGATCCAGAACGCCCAGCCCCTTAAAGCTTATCTTGAGCGCACGCTCAACAAAAAGATTGAACTCATTGTGACAACTGACTACTCGTCCATGATTGAAGCGATGCGCTTTGGCCGTATCGAAGTCGCTTACTTTGGACCTTTCTCGTATGTTTTAGCTAAATCCCGCGCACCCGCGATTGAGCCCTTTGCCGTCGGCGTTGAGCGTGGCGCCCCCACCTACAATTCCGTGTTAATCGCCAATGCTGCGGGCGATATCAAGACCCTTGCAGATATCAAAGGCAAACCCTTCGCCTTTGGTGACCAAGCCTCTACCTCCAGCCACCTTGCACCCCGCGCCTATTTGCTCAAAACAGCTCAGCTTGATGGCGACAAAGATTACAAACCCGTATTTCTAGGTACGCATGATGCGGTGGCCCGTGCCGTTCAGGCTGGCCAAGTTCCTGCAGGTGCCCTGTCCAAGCCAATTTTGGATTCGTTGATTGCCAAGAAAATTATTGATCCAACAAAAATTGTGCAAATCGGTCTGTCTGATCCGATTCCAAACTACCCTATTGTGATGCAAGGCAATCTCACACCGGCACTTAAAGAGTCCGTGCGTGGCGCCTTCCTGAATATGAATGACAAGGAAGTGCTGAAGTCCTTTCGTGTAGAGGGTTTTGTCGCCACGGATGATAAATCCTATGACGTCTTGCGTGACACCGCTACCGTTCTGAAACTAGACCTGGGCAAGATGAAGTAATGCAAACCGTTCAGTCCACGCAGGTTGCTTCACACGCTTCACAATACGCGACGATTTTGAGCGAGGCGCAAGCCTCGGCTCAACGCCAAAAACGTATCTTGCTCGGGATCATCACACTCTGTATCTTTGCCTTATGGATCACAGGATTTTTTGATCCTACGCGTTTTATTGAAGGCGGCCCCGCCATTGCACAGCTTGCCTCTGAGATGGTGCCACCTGATTTCACTCGTTGGCGTCATTGGCTCAAGCCTCTTGTTGATACCTTGGCAATGTCGATTGCTGGTACCGCACTTGCAGTCTTACTTTCACTACCCTTAGCCCTACTCGCGGCTCCCAACACCACACCCTCTCCTCTTTTGGCGAGGCTCGTACGCGTCATACTTGCCGCGATGCGTTCTGTACCTGAAATTATTTTGGGAATTTTATTTGTAGCAGCTGTCGGGTTTGGCGCGCTGCCTGGAGTCTTGGCGCTGGCGCTCCACTCAGTTGGTATGGTCGGAAAGTTTTATGCCGAAGCAATCGAACACGTCGATCCCAAACCCCTCGAAGCCGCACGCGCTGCAGGTGGTAATGGTTTTCAAGTCATTACCCATGCGGTATTGCCACAGGTTCTTCCGCAACTGACTGACATCACCATTTACCGCTGGGAATACCACTTCCGTGCCTCAGCTGTTTTGGGGATTGTGGGTGCAGGTGGTATTGGTTTTGAATTAATGGCGGCCTTACGTCTCATTAAATATGACGAAGTCTCAGCAATTTTGCTCACCATTCTTGCCTGTGTGGTGGTGGTGGATGGCATCGGTGGCGCCCTTCGCAAGTCGCTTAAATAATTTTCGCAATCAAGCCTGAAATGATATCCAACAAAATAGTTGTTACAAACCGTATTCACCCCGAAGTGCGTGCTCGCCTTGAACAAGTCGGTCATGTGGTCGTCAATCCGTCTCTCGAACCCTGGTCGCAACAAGCACTCACCGAGCATCTCAAAGATGCCACGGCCATGATGGGGTTTATGACTGATTGTGTCGATGAAAACCTTTTACAACAGACACCGACACTTAAAATCGTAGCTTGTGCATTGAAAGGCTTTGATAATTACGATATCCCTGCTTGTACAGCACGCAACATCTGGGTCAGCATCGTGCCCGACCTCCTCACTGAGCCTACTGCCGAGCTCGCAGTGGGTCTAGCGATCGCTCTGGGTCGTTTTGTGCGCCAAGGTGATCAACTGATGCGCACCTCTAGCTTTAAAGGTTGGCGTGCGCAGTTGTTTGGCACGGGTCTGCACAACTCAGTTGTCGCAGTCTTAGGCTTAGGCATGGTCGGTCAAGCCATTGCACAACGCCTTTCAGGCTTTGGATGCAAGCTTTTACTGGGCGTCGATCCGGTCAACACCATGGCCGGGGTAACCTCCTGCAACCTCGAAGAAGCCCTCACCACTGCGGACTACGTCTTTGTCGCGATTCCCCTGACTGACAGCTCAATCGATATGCTGAATCATGAGCAACTTGTTTATTGCAAGCCAGGTCAACTCATGATTAATGTGGGTCGCGGCTCTGTCGTCAACGAATTAAACGTTGCCCAAGCGCTTGAACAGGGGCGTCTGGCAGGCTATGCAGCCGATGTGTTTGCTTGCGAAGACTGGGGTATACAAAACCGCCCACACGAGATCGAACCCAGACTGCTGGCACATCCCAACACGGTCTTTACGCCACATTTAGGTTCGGCAGTCAGCGCTGTTAGGCTCGCAATTGAGCATCGCGCTGCAGACAACATTATTGCTGTGTTGAGTGACGAAGTACCACCTGATGCGATGAATCAAGTGGTTAAGTACCTTCTAGCGTAAGTATTTAATGTTGTGTGTGTGATTGATTAAATCAGGCCACCATTAGGCTGAATAATCTGACCATGCACCCACGAGGCGCGACTGGAGGCGAGATAGGCTACGACATCGCCCACTTCGTGCGGCAGACCAATCCGATTAAACGGACTCGCTGCGGCCGCGCGCTGCTTGGCCTCGTCGGTTTTACCTGAATGAAACAAATCAGTATCGACTGCCCCAGGCGCAACAGCGTTAACGCGCACACCGCGCACCGCCAATTCCTTGGCCATTGAGCGCAACAACCCTTCGACTGCCGCTTTAGTCGCCGTATAGGCGCCCCCACCTGGCACAGAGTTGCGCACCATTGAGGTAGTAATTCCAATAATCGCACCACCATCCAACACTTCGCGAGCCGCCTCAGTCAGCACGTTAAACGCACCAAATACATTGACTTCCATCAGCTCACGAAAGTTTTCGTGGCTAAATTGTCCAATAGGTAAATAGGGTTTGTTGATGCCCGCATTCGCCACAACAACTTGGGGTCGCGTGCCAAAATCTCGGGCAGCATCGTCAAACACTTTTTTCACAGCAGAGGGATCTCGCACGTCTGCGGCATAAGCTTTGATCTGCCCCGCCTTTTCTAACGCCCTCGCCTCATCGGGCTTGGTCACATAGGTGAACGCCACACGAAGACCATCTCGCGCGAGCGCGTCGACGCAGGCTGCACCAATCCCGCGTGAACCGCCAAAAATAATGGCCAGAGGCTGGGTCATTTAAACCTTTCGCAAATGACAGGCCACCATACGTCCAGAAGGCAGAATAGTTTGCTTTGGCTCTTCGGTTTTGCAAATATCAATCGCCTCGGGACAGCGCGTATGGAAATGGCAACCACTTGGACGCTTGACCGGGCTTGGCACATCACCTTGCAACACGATACGGGTAGTCTTCTTTTCTGGATCGGGCACAGGCACGGCAGACAATAGCGCAGACGTATAAGGGTGCTTGGGATCAGAAAATAACTCTGTGCGAGTCGCGAGCTCAACGATACGGCCGAGATACATCACGGCCACGCGATGCGTCATGTGCTCCACGATCGCCAAATCATGACTAATAAAAAGCAAAGCCAAGCCGAGTTCTTTTTGCAGATCCTGCAAGAGATTCACGATCTGGGCTTTAACTGACACGTCGAGCGCCGAGACAGCCTCGTCACAAATGATCAGCTCAGGCTCAGCGGCCAAAGCGCGCGCAATACAAATACGCTGGCGCTGACCACCGGAAAACTCATGAGGCCAACGCTCACCCGCATCTTTAGACAGACGCACCTTATCTAGCAGATAGGCTACCCGCTCTTTGATTTTGGCTTCGTCGCTCTCAAGACCAAAGTTACGGATCGGCTCAGCAATGATGTCGTGCACGCGCATGCGTGGGTTCAAGCTCGAAAACGGATCTTGAAAAATCACCTGGACACGCTTGCGCAATGGACGCAAGGCGCTGGCAGACAGATTATCTATACGTGTTCCGTCGAGGATCACCTCACCAGAGGTCAAATCAAACAAACGCAAAATTGAGCGACCAACAGTGGATTTGCCGCAACCCGACTCACCCACCAAGGCAAGCGTTTCGCCTTTCTCAATAGAAAAAGACACACCATCAACGGCGTGAACGTGACCCGTGACCCGACTAAACAGACCGGTTTTAATCGGAAAGAATTTTTGAATCTGACGGACTTCGAGCAAAGGTACTGTAGCGGACTTAGACATTCGGATAACCTAATTCGTATGAGTCATGAGCAAACTTAGTCATTGGCAAAAGCCACTTCACCAGCAAAGTGACAGGCGACTTGATGACCACCCTCTCTCATTTGCATGGCAGGCGCAATCTCATGACAGGGTCCTTTAGCCAAAGGACAACGTGACGCAAACACGCAACCTTGAATCTTATTTTTCAAACTTGGCACCAGACCTGGGATTTCTTTCAAACGCGTCGAATGACCATCGATCGAAGTGCCAAGTTTAGGCACCGCACCCAGCAGGCCCTGCGTGTAAGGATGCAAAGGATTGGCGAATAATTCTTTAACGGGCGCTTCTTCGACCTTGCGGCCGGCATACATCACCATCACGCGCTCAGCGACTTCGGCTACCACACCCAGATCGTGTGTAATCAAGACAATCGCGGCACCGATCTTATTTTTAAGATCTGCCATCAAATCCAAAATCTGTGCCTGAATCGTCACGTCCAATGCGGTCGTGGGTTCATCTGCAATCAAGAGTTTGGGATTACAGGCAAGCGCCATCGCAATCATCACGCGCTGACGCATTCCGCCTGACAGCTGATGCGGATACTCGTCCAGACGACGCTCTGGCTCGGCGATCCCGACGAGATTCATCAACTCGAGTGCACGCGCATTCGCTTGGTCATCCGTGACTTTCTGGTGTAGGCGCAGTGTCTCAGTCAATTGACGACGAATCTTTAGTACGGGATTCAGACTGGTCATCGGCTCCTGAAAGATCATCGAAATCGCATCGCCACGAATGGCACGCATTTCTTTATCTGACATCGTGAGCAAGTCTTTGCCCATAAATTTGATCGAACCGGCAATCTTTCCAGGAGGCTCAGGAATCAAACGCAAAATCGACATCGCCGTCACAGATTTACCGCAACCGGATTCGCCCACGATGGCGAGTGTCTCACCCTCATTGACTACAAAACTCACGCCATCAACAGCGCGGTTGATGCCGTCTGGCGTACGAAAATGGGTCTGGAGGTTTTCAACTTCTAATAAGACCAAGAGATATCTCCAATCAGCTTGTTTTCGATTTACGAGGATCAAGCACATCACGGAAACCGTCACCCATTAGGTTGACAGCCAGCACGGTGAGCGACAAGAAAACCGCTGGGAAAAAGATGATGTAGGGCAAGATCTGGAACAGCGTACGACCATCGGCCATGATGTTGCCCCACGAAGGAATGATCGGAGGCACACCTGCGCCGATAAACGACAGGATGGACTCCGTGATCATCGCAGAGGCGCAAATATAAGTTGCCTGCACGGTCAAGGGCGCCAAAGTATTGGGCAAGATGTGCCGCCAGATCAGCATCGGCATCCGGCAACCGCAGGAAATCGCGGCATCGACATAGGCTTGCTCTCTGAGCGACAGCACCACACCTCGCACCAGACGTGAAACGCGCGGTATCTCAGCGATCGTAATCGCGATCACGACGTTTTCAACGCTCGCACGTGTAAGTGCCATCAAGGCAATTGCTAAGAGGATCGGAGGAATCGACATCAGACCATCCATCACGCGCATGATGATGGCATCAGCGCGACGGAATGTTCCTGAGACCAAACCAATCAAGAGTCCGATCGCCGAAGCCAAAAAGGCCACGGCAAAACCAATGGTCAAAGATACGCGTGCACCATACATGACGCGCGAATAAATATCGCGTCCAAAGGCATCCGTACCAAACCAGTGCTTGGCGGAGGGCTCAAGGTTGCGATTACGCGGTGCCAGTTCAGTCGGATCAACCGTACCGAGCCACGGAGCAAATACCGCAATAATCAACATCACAAGCAACAAGCCTGCACCAAAAGCGATCGTCGGATTGTTCAGCAAAAAACCAAAGAAGCCTTTGCGTTGGCGTCGGGGTTTAAGCAAATCCGGAAGTGGGGGGGCAGCAGCAAATTGAGTCATCAGTAACGAATCCTGGGATCAACGATTGTGTAGATCACGTCAACCGCGAGGTTGACCAACACGTAAACAAAGCTGAACACCACGACCAAGCCCTGAATAAGCGGATAGTCGCGGCGCACAATCGCATCGATAGTCAAACGTCCCAAACCGGGAATCGCAAATACACTTTCTGTCACCACTGCACCGCCGATCAGCAAAGCAATACCGATCCCAATCACAGTGACCACGGGTACGGCGGCATTCTTAAGTGCATGAATAAACAAAATACCCGGCTGACTCATGCCCTTGGCTCTCGCGGTCCGGATGTAGTCCTGAGAGAGCACTTCAAGCATCGTGGCACGCGTAATACGGGCGATCAGCGCGATGTACACAAAGCCCAACGCAATCGCGGGCAAAATCAAATGTTCGAGCCAGACACCAAAGCCCTTGGTGTAGGACACATAGCCCTGCACCGGAAACCAGTCGAGCTCGAGTGAAAAGAAAAAGCTCAGCAAGTAGCCGACCACGAATACGGGAACAGAAAAGCCAACTACCGAAATAGCCATCACGCCGCGGTCGATCCAAGTGCCGGACTTCCAGGCCGCCAACACACCGATTGGCACAGCGATACCGACAGCGAGGACAAGTGTCAGCACCATGAGTGAAAGTGTGGGCTCAATGCGCTGGCCAATCAACTCGCTGACAGGAATGCCCGTAAACATGGAGACACCGAGGTCACCACGAAGAAGATTAAAAAACCACTCAGAGAAACGGATCAGAAAAGGCCTGTCGAGACCCAAACCCGCTCTGATTTTTTCAACGTCTGCCGGACTGGCTTGATCGCCAGCAATCACAACAGCCGGATCGCCAGGGGCGATATAGAGCAGGCTGAACACAAACAGGGCGACGATTAGCATAACCGGTATGGTCGCTAGTACCCTGCGAACAATATAACTAAACATAGTGTTAAAAATTCCGTGCTACTAGGTTGAATCCAAAACTACAGCAGATCAACTGGGTCGATACGCAAGCAAACTAAGCGCGCGTATCGACCTGTGATCGACTCAAACCAGCGTTAGGTTTTCTTCACACCGTTGAACCAAGGCAAGGGGCCACCGACGATACCGGTGACGTTCTTGCGCCAAGCTTGATAGGTGTAGAAAAAGCCAGTCGGAATATAGACGACTTCTTCCATGCCTGCCTTATTGATCTTGGCAAAAGCTGCTTTTTCCGCATCGAGTGTTGAGGCATCAAACCACTCATTAATGCCATCCTCAACAGCAGGTACGTTTGGCCAGCCAAACCAAGCCTTGTCACCGTTCGCGCGCACACCGATGTTTCCGGCGACAGTGGCGGTATCTGCGCCAGCATGCCAAGTGTGGAACATGTTCCAACCACCTTTACCAGGCTCATTCTTGGAAGCGCGACGCTGACCCACTGTACCCCAGTCGGTCGCAACGAAATCGACGTTCATACCCAAACGCTTGAGCAAGTCGGCGGTAATTTCGCCTTGCGCTTTGGTAATGGCGTTATCCTGAGCGACCAGACAGACAACAGGCTCGCCCTTGTAGCCAGACTCGGCCAACATCTTTTTCGCGAGCTCCATTTTTGGACCTGTCTTGAGCGCGTCGCCGCCATTCTCTGTGTACAGAGGAGTACCGGGCGTAAAGAAGCTAGCAGAAGCTTTCCAGAGCTTGGTATCTGATCCCACCACCGCACGCATGTAATCCTCTTGGCTCACAGCCATCTGGACTGCACGACGTACTTTTGGATTATCAAACGGAGCGAACATATGATTCATACGGAACGAACCAATGTTACCCAGCGGGTCAGCAATATCCACTGAAATATTGCGATTGCGACGCAGCAATGGGACCAAATCTGGTAGAGGTGTTTCCCACCAGTCCACTTCGCCACTTTGCAAAGCAGCAGAGGCTGTTGCGGGATCAGGCATGATGATCCACTCGATGCGGTCGAAATTGATTTGCTTGCCACCGGCCATCCAATCGCCAGGTTCTTTACGTGAGTTGTAGCCATCAAAGCGCTCAAACACAGCTAAGGCGCCTGGCTTGAACTCTTTACGGGAGAACTTCATTGGGCCCGAACCGATGTAATCATCAATCTGCTTGAAAGGATCGGTTTTGGCAAAGCGCTCAGGCATGATGAAGCAAATCGGCGTACCGACCTTGCCAAGTGCCAACAGCATCTTTGGATAGGGTTTAGAAAGGACCCATTTAAAAGTCGAGTCATCGACCACTGAAAGTTCTTTTTGAATCGCACGTATCATCAGGCCCATTGGGTCGCGTTGTGACCAACGGTTAATACTGGCGACAGCATCGACGGCGCGCACAGGCTCGCCATCATGGAATTTCATGCCGGAACGCAACTTGAACGTCCACGTCAATCCATCGCTGGAGACCCCTTCACTCTCGATCATCTGGCGCTGGGGTTGCAGCTTGCTATCCATGCCGTAGAGCGTGTCCCAAACCAGCTGGGCACCGTTACGCACGACATACTGTGTGCCCCAAATTGGGTCAAAGTTCGCCAAGTTGGACTGAGGAACAAATTTCAGAATGCGCGAGGATGATTGCGAAAACGCAGGGGCTCCAACCATGCCAGTCGCTGCCAAACCCAAGCCAGCTGCGCCCTTCAGTAAATCACGTCGATTTAGTTTCATAAAAGACTCCAGATAAATAGAAACGTGCCATATTTCTGAAAGCAATTACCATGCCATCATGAGTAATTGGCTTTAGACCGATCTTAAGACCAACAACTAAAAATTCGTATATCCCGTATATCCATAAATTACTTAATGAATAACTGATGAACTTGTACCATAATGGTGCAACTTACAACACTCAAGTTATCCCTCATGAAATGTGATCTCCTCCTCAAGAACGGCGTCGTCATTGATGGTTCGGGTAATCCCCGATATCGCGCAGATGTGGCGATTAGCAACGGCAAGATAAGCGCGGTCGGACTCAACCTTCAAGTTGACGCCAGTACCGTCGTGGACGTGGATGGCTTAACAATTTCCCCAGGCTTTATCGACGTGCATACCCACGACGATCGTCTGGTACTGGCCGACCCTTCGATGCAACCCAAGGTGAGCCAGGGCGCGACGACCGTCATCACCGGCAACTGCGGTATCAGCCTCGCCCCCCTTGGATGCACCAATCCGGTGCCACCGCTTAATTTGGTAGCTGATGAGTCAGAGCAGCGGTATGGTTCGTTTAAGGACTATTTCGAAGCTCTGGAGAAAACCCCCTCTGCGATCAACGTCGCCTCTTTGGCGGGACACACCACGTTGCGTGCAGTCACTATGCAGGATTTAGATCGCCCGGCTAACGATGCTGAAATTGCAAAAATGCAACAACTCGTCAAAGAGGCGCTCGATGCAGGGGTTGTGGGTGTTTCAACCGGACTGTATTACGTCCCTGCACAAGCCGCCACTGCCCAAGAAATCCAGTCTGTGTTCGAGCCCCTGCGCGGCACCAATGCCCTCATTGCTTCGCATATCCGTAACGAAGCGGAACATGTACTCGAAGCCATGACAGAAGCCATGTCAATCGCCAACGCGCTGGGTGTGCGCCAAGTGATTTCTCATCATAAAGTCAACGGTCGCGCCAACCATGGCCGCTCAACCGAAACTCTGGCACTGATTGATGAGGCGCGCACACGCGGTGATGTCTGTATGGACTGCTATCCCTATGTCGCCTCTTCGACCGTGTTGCGCCAAGACGCGGTCGAGCAAGCTGCGCGCACTTTGATCGCTTGGTCAAAAGCCAAGCCAGAAACAGCAGGTCGCTATGTCGACGATCTGATGAAAGAGCAGAGTCTCGAGCTCACCGAGTTTCTGGCCACGCTCCAACCCGCCGGTGCAATTTACTTTTCTATGGATGAAGGTGACGTTGAGCGCATCATGGCGCATCCCGAGACCATGATCGGCTCAGATGGTCTGCCGCATGACACCTTTCCGCACCCCCGACTTTGGGGTGCCTTTCCTCGCGTGCTGGGTCATTACTCGCGCGATCGCAAAATCTTTTCATTAGAGACAGCAATCTACAAAATGACGGGCATGCCCGCCGCCAAATTTGGCCTCAAAGATCGCGGATTGATCGCGCCAGGCTTCGCAGCGGATCTTGTCGTCTTTGATCCACAAGAGATAAGGGATCTTGCAACGTTTTCGGATCCCATGCGACCTGCCGCCGGCATTCAACGTGTCTACGTCAATGGCGTAGCGAGTTGGAGAAACGGGGCCTCGACCGGAGCCCGTGCGGGTCAGGTGCTGCGCAGAGCTGCAGCATAAAAAAACCCGTGCGCAGTCAGACTGGGCACGGGCATTCATAACGCCCATTAACAGGGTGGATATCAGGGTAGCAAAATTTCCTGCGTCATGCGCTCGCGCAGACGGTCCATAAAGCCCAAACACTCTTCGAGTTGACTAATCTCGATAAATTCATTGGGCTTGTGAGCAACATCAATATCGCCAGGGCCAATGACCACACAAGGGATGCCTGCGCGATTCAACCAACCCGCATCTGTGGCAAACGACACACGACCCAGCGTGTTATTACGCGCGAGACTTGTTCCCAAATAAGTAATAGCGGCCTCGGCGTCCGTCGCTAACGGCGCTGAATTGGAAATCGTTTCAAAAGTAATGTCCGCTTCGGCTGAGTTCTTACGCATTTCGACTTTAAGCGTCTCGGCATACTCCTGAACCTGTCGAATCAACTCGTCAGAATTCCCTTGAGGCAAGGTGCGGCAATCGAAAATAAACTCGCAATCCTTGGCAACAATGTTGGGTGCAGTGCCGCCATGAATTACACCCGTCTGCATCGTGCCGTGTGGGGTTTTGAACATCGGATCAAACGGACCTTCTTTCTGAATTTGCAACGCCATACCGCGAATTTTTTCTACCAGACGAGCAGCATATTCGATCGCGCTGACAGCATCCGGCGCCATCGAGGAATGCGCCTCTAGACCACGTACACGGCAACGCGTCACGCGCATCCCTTTGTGCCCTGTCATCACCTGCATGCGGGTCGGTTCACCCACAAAACAACCGGCAGGATGAATGCCCGCCGCGGCCAGATCTTTGATCAAGGTCTGAACACCGATACAACCCACCTCTTCGTCGTAGGTTAGGCCGATATGCAGAGGCTGCTTTAAATCACTATTCATAAAGGCAGGCAACATTGCCATGGAAGCCGCGATATAGCCCTTCATGTCGACCGCGCCGCGACCGTAAATCTTGCCATCGGCAATGTGGGCTTTAAAGGGGTTGGTATCCCACGCCTGACCATCCACTGGCACCACATCGGTGTGTCCACACAGGACAATACCTCTCGCTTTAGGGTCGCCAAACGTGGCAAACAAGTTGGCCTTTCGTTTGTCAGCGTCATAAGACAGACGCACCGACAACCCCAAAGACTGCAAATGGTCTCGCACGTATTCAATTAAGCCTAGATTGGACTCACGACTGGTGGTGTCGAAACCGATGAGTGTTTCTAACAGGCTGATAGTTTTTTGGACGGTAGGTACGTAGGTCATGAGAGGCTCGATTGAGTATTCGAATACAAAAGTGTTCGGATGCAGTACTAGAAATCTATAAGGCTTTTTATACCATTGTCTGGATCCAGACGAACATACTGCTCTGCACAATAAATAAAAGTCGTGAGATCGTCTATTCTAAACATATCGGATGAGTCAACATTATTGATGTGTTTTAAAGGTTTTTGTATGAATCCCCAGATTTTGAAAGGCAATGGAGTCGCGCTCTATACCAACCCTGTTTCAAGCGCAGCCGACGATGATTATGGGCAATTCAGAGCGACCATCCTGCATAAATTAGGATTTGATGCTGCTGAAAAGGAAATTTCGGGCTGGCCAGGTTATGCCAGTACTGACCTCCACGACTTACCTGAGCTGGCCAAAAAGCTTGGCATAACAGCGCTCTATTACAAAGACGAAAGTACGCGCTTTGGTTTAAAAAGCTTTAAAGCCCTCGGCGGGGCTTACGCAGTTTTTCGCCTAATTCAGAAAAATATCGCCGCCCAACACAATGGCCACCTTGCCTCGCCAGAGGAAATACTGTCCGGCAAATATGTTGATATCATTTCCAAAATGACTGTCACTTGTGCCACGGACGGGAACCATGGCCGCTCAGTCGCCTGGGGCGCGCAGCTGTTTGGTTGTCGTTGCGTCATCTACATTCACGCCACCGTCAGTGAAGGTCGTCGTGCCGCCATCGCGTTTTTTGGCGCCGAGGTCATTCGCGTGCCAGGCAACTATGACGACTCTGTGCATCATGCAGCGCAACAAGCCGCAGAGCACGGCTGGACAGTCGTCTCCGACACGACTTACGAAGGCTATCGCGATATTCCGATCGACGTCATGCACGGTTATGGCGTGATGTCGCGAGAAATCGTAAAGACACTACAGGACAACCCGCCTACACACGTTCTGGTTCAAGCAGGTGTTGGCGCGCTCGCAGCCTCGGTCTGTGCAGCCTTCTGGCAAGCTTGGGGCGCTAAACGTCCTCAGTTCGTCATCATTGAACCAGAGCGCGCAGATTGTTTCTTTCAAAGCGGCCAAGTGGGCCACCCTGTCGTTGTCACAGGCGACCTGGACACTGTCATGGCCGGACTAGCCTGCGGTGAGGTTTCGCCCGTTGCTTGGGACATTTTAAAAAACGGCATTAACTGCTACGCCACGATTGCAGACGAGTTTGCACTCGAAGGCATGCGCGTCTTTGCCAATCCAATTGGAGACGATCCAAAAATTGTCTCCGGTGAGACAGGCAGCACAGGTTTGGGATTACTGATGGCAGCCCAAGATAATGCAGCGCTTTGGAACGCACTTGGTCTGAATGCCCATTCTCGCGTGTTATTGATTGGCAGCGAAGGCGACACGGACCCCACGATCTATAAAGAAGTGGTCGGCAAGACCGCGCAAGAAGTCTTGGCTTAGCGGCGGGGGGGGTACAGCATGCACACCTTGCAAATTAATGGTCAGCGCCTGTTAGATCAGCTTGAAACACTTGCCGACATCGGCCGTACCGAAACCAATGCATGTTGTCGTCTCGCGTTAACGGACGAGGACAAACAAGGCAGGGATTTGGTCGTAAATTGGATGAAAGAACTTGGCATGTCGGTTTGCGTCGATCCCATCGGTAACATTTTTGGCGTACGCGCAGGCACACGTCCAGAACTCGCCCCGGTGATGACAGGCTCTCACACCGATACCGTGCGTACCGGTGGCGCTTACGATGGTAATTACGGCGTACTGGCGGGTCTCGAAGTCGTCGCCACGCTTAACGAGGCCATGGTCTCCACAGAACGTTCAATTGTCGTCGGCATCTTTACCAACGAAGAAGGCGCACGTTTCGCGCCCGACATGCTTGGCTCGCTCGTCTATGTGGGTGGCATGCCGCTCGATGAGGCCTTAGCCATCAAAGCAATAGATGGTGCGATCTTGGGTGACGAACTCAAACGCATCGGATATGACGGGACAGCGCCGCTCGGTGTGCACAAGCCCCACGCGTTTGTAGAGTTGCACATTGAACAAGGCCCTCTACTCGATGCGGACGGCATCAAGATCGGCGCCGTAGAAAACCTACAGGGCATTTCCTGGCAAGAGCTCACCATCGTCGGCCAGTCTAACCACGCTGGCACCACACCCATGCGCCTGCGCCACGATGCAGGCTACGCCGCTAGTGCTGTATCCACCTTTGTGCGTGAGCTCACTCGCAAAATGGGCGGCAATCAAGTTGGAACCGTCGGTCACGTGGTGTTAACACCCAACCTCATCAACGTGATCGCCGCCCGCGCGACCATCACCGTCGATTTGCGCAATACCGATGAACTGTTGCTGCAACAAGCTGAACAAGCACTGAAGGATTTCCTCAAATCACTGTCTGATTCCGAAGGCGTTATGATCACCTCGCGTCGCCTCGCGCGGTTTGAACCAGTGATCTTTGATGCGGCACTAACCGATCGCATCGCCCACCATGCTGATTCCTTGGGGCTTTCAAATCAGCGCATGACCTCAGGTGCTGGACACGATGCGCAAATGATGGCGCGTATTTGCCCGACTTCGATGATTTTTGTCCCCAGCGTGGGGGGCATCAGCCACAACCCGGCTGAACATACGGAGCCCGCCGATCTCATCGCCGGTGCTAATGTTCTGCTCGCCACCCTTACTGAACTTAGCAAATAGGAGTCCACCGCCATGACCCGCATCGTTACCGTCGGCGCAGCACAGCTCGGCCCCATTCAACGCTCGCACTCCCGCAAAGAAATGGTGACACGCCTGATCACCCTGCTTGAACAAGGCGCACGCCATGGCTGCGATCTGGTGGTATTTCCAGAGCTAGCGCTCACGACATTTTTTCCGCGCTGGTACATTGAGTCACAAACAGAACTTGATGCGTATTTTGAAGCACAAATGCCCGGCCCCGAAACGCAGGCGTTGTTTGATGCCGCACGCAAACTAAAAGTTGGCTTTTATCTTGGCTATGCAGAACTCAC
>JAMNXR010000018.1 GCA_023653055.1 Burkholderiaceae bacterium
GGTACCAGTAAGCACTCAGGCGGTAGTAGCCGATTCGAGTTAAGTAGGCTAAAGCTACATTGTCATTTGAAACCTCAAGCCCTCTGGCTTTAAGCAAATTTAACTGCTGCTTAAAGGGGAGATGAGGTTTTTTGTACGTCGATAACATTTCTAGAATCATAAAAAAGAAAACCCGCTCGTGCGTCTTGCGACGTAGAGGAGCGAGCCGTGTTGTTGGTAATGATAAGCCAGCTTAACTTCACTAGTCAACCTAATCTCAAATGCCTTTGACTCTATTGAACTTTGCGCATGAGATAGTGCGCCCCATAGTTCGTGAGTCATGCAAAATCTGAGTCATGCGAAATTTTAGTTTTAACGACATCTCAAACGATCTGTTCAGAGAACTATTTTTTGTATCAAATGGTTTCAGCGCAACGTCTGCGACTGAGTAAGTCGGGGAGTGCTTTGTAGGGTCTGTTTGCTGTGTCATCCAGTGAGACAGTGCCTGGTGCATCATCTACCAAACAGGAGATCTAACATGAAAACGACTCTGACTTTGATGTTGTGCGCTTTAGGGATGTTTCACGGTAATGGCGTGACTCACGCGCAAACGCAAGTGCTGCCCAATGGCGCAGGTGGCTACAACGTCTATGGTCCTCAGGGAATGACGCAGGTCTTACCAAACGGTGCAGGCGGCTATAACGTCTATGGATCTAATGGTACGACGCAGGTCCTGCCCAATGGCGCAGGTGGATACAACGTGTATGGGTCGGGGGGAACAACCCAGGTCTTGCCGAACGGAGCAGGTGGGTATAACAGCTATGGCTCAAATGGCATGACGCAGATTTTGCCGAACGGTGCGGGTGGTTTTAACACCTATGGTTCGGACGGCTCGTCGCAGATTCTGTCGAATGGCGGGGGTGGGTTTAATATTTATGGCCGCTAGGGTTGGCTCGAAGAAAACCCAGCAAGCGCCAGACTAGTATTGAAAAACGTGCCAATACTGAACTGAGGCTTGTCGCGATGATAAAAAAGTACGGGAAGAAAACCAACACGTAATCCCATTGCGTTGGCATTTTTGGAGAAAGATCACTGAATAGCGTCCAGGCTAATGCGAGGGTGCCAAGCAAGCCAGTGATTGCGGCGAAGCATTTTAAATTTCTTGAGGAATTGTGCTCCCACACAATGATTGCTGCAACCATAGGATAAAAAAATAGAAACCCTAGGTATGCATTATTGGAGGAATGAATTTTTCCCGAAGCCAGTGACTCGTCAGAAAAAAATGCAACCCCAAAGGACACTATAAGGAAAGTCAAACCGGCGAACTGGAGTAATTTCTTGAACATGAATGTTTCTTGAGATTGGCGTCAATCAATAAATCATAAAGTGCCAAGCCGCAAATCACCATTGTTTTAAGCGTGTATTTTTTTATACGAGTCTCACGCCATGAGACACTTTTGTGAAAGCCATTAAACCAATGACTCAAAAATATATTTACGACGTTAAATCGAGCGCACTTTATGATGCAGACGGTCTTTTTCTTAAAAAGGTTTTTTGTCCAAAGGCTAAGCACTGGAATCAGTTGATTGCGGATGATCCACTTGAACGTTCAAGAGGCTGTGGCGAGTGCGGTCACCGTGTGGTGAACCTTGACGAGGCGACGGAGGTGTCATGGTCGGGTATGAATACGCCCTGTGTGTATATTCCCGCTGATTCTAAAAGTGTGACGTTTTTACAAGACGTCAAGGCAATCCCCCCTACCCATCAAGCACAGAGAGCGAAACCCGGCGTAGTCATCATAAAGACTGCCCGCACGCTTGAGGATATCAATCGCGCGGCAAACATGGGCTATTGGCCTGATGTGCGTTTGGTTGAATACAAGGATCAAGAGTCTGCCATGGATTTTGTCGCTCGGATGTTGCACAACAAGGTGATCGATGGACCGATGCAGTCGAAACTCACTGTTGGCCAAGACCCTCAGACTGGAAGGATTGAGTCGGCAGGTGAATTTAGGCTGAGGTTTGATAAGGGACCGCTGAAAGAAGTGATCCCTTTTACGTATTATTACCCAGACTATCAACGTGTGCCGGTGGCTGCGTATCTCATTCCGCCAGACTTGCCGAACGGAAGTGAGGTCATGGTCGAAGATCCGATCGAGGATCTGATTGGACGTACGTCAAATCAAGGCGATGTGGAACGGGCCTACAACGTCAAAGGCTTTGTGAGAGATAGGGTGGTGCAGGTCGACTATCGATCGCTCAAGCGTTCTGAGATTGTGGGTTAGGTGGTGGTAACAATTCTGTTACCAAATAAATGGTGAGACAGCACTTTCACGAAAAGAAAATGCTCATAATGATCTCTATTATTTTGGGAGGGAAAAACGCATGCTCACCGTTGAATTAGCCGTCGATCAACATACTAAAATCTGCGAACGTCTCGATCGTTCAATGTCGAATCTTTGCCAGGTAATGGCTGACTTGCGTGTGCAAATGACTCAGGTTCAAGCTGATCTGCGGCATGAGATTGCATTAGTTCAGGCTGATCTGCGCAAAGAGATTGCATTTGTACAGACTGACCTGCGCAAAGAGATTGCATTTGTGCAGACTGACCTGCGCCAAGAAATCGCCCGGAGTAACGCTGATTTACATAAGTTTTTTGAGCGTAAATTTATGTGGATGATGACTGCATATTGCGGGGGTATGTTTACCTTGCTAGGTTTTCTAGGTAAGTATCTGCTTGATGGCTATGCAAGGTAATTGAGAGTGATATATGTTGCTTGACATGCCCAATTTGGGTGTTATCATGCCTCATATGGGCACGATAATAAACTCGACGCATCAAGATTCCGCTACTTTTGAAGGGCTGGGGAGTGTCTTGTTTACGAATACCCAGCAACGCGTACTTGCATGTTTATTCGGCCAACCAGACCGCTCGTACTTTTCCAACGAACTGATCAAACTGACTGGTGCTGGTTCGGGAGCGGTGCAAAGGGAATTGAAGCGCTTGAGCGAAAGCGGTTTGGTCACTTCAGAAATGCGCGGCAATCAACGGCATTTTCAGGCGAACCCACACTCACCTATCTTTCAAGAGCTGACCCAGATCGTGCAAAAGACGTTTGGTCTAGCTCACCCCATTCGTGAAGCTCTAGCGCCCTACCGAGAGCTCATTCGTTGTGCTTTTATATTCGGGTCCATTGCCAAGAAGCAAGATACGGTGAAGAGTGATATCGACCTTTTTGTTGTCAGCGACAAGCTGTCTTACTCAGATTTACTCAATCAATTGTCGGGTACCGAGGTGCGTTTAGGGCGAGGGATCAACACGACGATTTACACAGAAGCGGATGTCAAGCAACGGCTGCTGGATGACAATTCATTTTTGATACGCGTACTGAACCAACCTAAGATTTGGATTATTGGCAATGAATCAGACATCCCCGCTTGAGAATTTAGTCCGTTTCACTCATATTATGAGTGAATCTGCGAGTGCGTTTAGACCTTAGCCTTCCAGGTCAGTTGTAATCGCGCCCAAGGGGCCAGAGCGCTCAGCTCTTTGGGCATTTTCACAAAGCCCATCGACGCCAGTATTCGCTCAGCCACACGACGTAAGCTGTAATCGACAAAATCATAGGTCTGGTCGAGATCATTAAAAAACCAGACACGCACACCGACACCTGTCGGGCTTTTGTTGATGATGGCCCGTTCACGTTGACCGTTACTGTCTATTCGACTCCAAATCCGCGTGTGGTAAAGCTTGATAGTCTCGCCGTGTTGATACGTGGATTGAGTGTCGTCTTGGCTACGTCTGAGAAACGATGGAATCCAAGTTTCTTCTAACATCTCCAAGCGCACTTCATTGAGTGCTTGATTTCCAGATACACGAGGATTGCGCAGCAAGCTAGGCACACCCATGTCCATGCTATCTGTATAACTGACATCGGATAAAGAAGCTGACCGCCAAATCAGCACCTCATCTGAACTGCTCGCAAAGCCTGCTGGCATCATCTGTTTGACTTTGTGTAGACGTGGCATCGCGAGTGCGCGTTCTTGTTCTGCGCGGATGTGCTTCAAGAGAAAGCTGGTGCTGCGGCTGACCAATTGATAGTCGAGCGCAATGGTGCAATGGAGATCGTTTTGCAGATCTTCGGAGAGGCGACTGGCAGCAGCGAGACGAGAGAGCGTAGTGGATGCCACCGCTGGACCTTCGTGGTGCGTATCGACATGCGTGGGTTCCGCATTGACTTCCGAGTGAATGACGGCTTGACCCAGAATCTGTTGGCGTGTGTCGCCCGCAAGACATGCTTTGAGCGTAACCGTTCCGGTGGGGGCGTGATCAAACCACGCACTAATATGCAAAGTGTCACCCTCAAAGGCGGCTGAGTCGAGCGCGGTGATGTCGCGTGGCTGACTTCCCTCTGGCCACTCGATGGTGATGTTGGTGACAACAGGGGTGCGCAAGCGATTAAACATGCGCAAGATCGCGGGCTCGACGGCTTCGCCAGGCGCGACAAAATCACAAGCCCCCTTGGTTTCCAGAGCGAGGCGTTTGAGTAGACCTTCCGAAGCACTGCTGCCAATGCCAATCACAAATATGCGTTGTTTAGAGCTTTTTGCTCGCTTGATGATGGCGTCAACGGCGCTGACGTGACCATCGGTGATCAACATCACTGCGCCTTGGTCTTTACTCGACAAGGCGAGCGTGGAGGTGAGGGCGGATTCTAGTTCGGTGCCGCCCATGTTTGCGTTAAGGCTGCTGATCCAACCTTGTGCGGATAACTGTGTGGCTTCGGTCACGGGCCAAGGCGCGCGTGAGCGGTGCTCGACTGCGCTACCGAACTTGGACAGAGAAAAAGTATCTTGCTTGCCCAGACGATCGACGAGGGCGTGCAGCGCGCGGCGGGCCGCTTGGATGCTGTCTCCCGCCATGGAGCCCGAGCAGTCGACCAGGATTTTAAGAGAGAGCGGTTCGGCCACGACAGGCTGACCCTCTGTATTTAAGGCCGTAAACGATGGACAGAAACTCGCCGTGACCACGTAGTGTTCCGGCTTGACATAGTCAGGTGCGACAGAAGCGATCGAGCAATGTTCGAGTTGATCCATCACCAACACAAAGTCTCGATCCAGAAAGCTGTCACGACCTAGAGTGATCGTCAGGGATTCGGACTGAGCGTCGCTGCCCACTGAGCCCTTTGAACTCTGACGCGATACGTTAATAGGATGACTCGGTGAGCCCACGCGAGCCTGCGCTAACGCGCCATGCAAGGTCAAGCTCAAGGCAAAGCCGTATTCGGCCAATAGATCCGTCTCGGGAACTTGATGCGGTTGTAGTCCACCATCTTGGAGCAAATCGCCATAGCGAGGCGCGATCACCGTGGGGATCTTGAGCCGCAGGCCGCCTTGTTCGAACTGCAAGAGCTGACCGTAATGCAGGTCGATCACGCAACGTTCGCCGGGAGCGAGGTTGCCCAGATTGAGCACGTAGTTGCCGTCTTCGCCCCGCTCCAGCAAGATAGCTGCGTTTCCATCAGCAAGCGTTTCCTCGTAGCTTTCTTGAGCCTCGGACTTTTCCACAACCATGCCTTGCAGCAGTTGCTCGTTGAGCTTGACCTCCACCCCGAGCAGCTGTGCGCCCCAAGGTAGCGGAAAACTATAAATCGCCTCAAGATGCTCTGCGGAAGGATTGATAAATGTTTGGCGTACATGCGCATCAAAGATTGCACCCCGCAAATCGCCCGTGATGGCAACGTGTTGCAGCACCATCGGTTCGCCCGATTTAGACTGCAGTGTCGCGTGGAAAGACTCGTCTAGCTGTAGAGAAACGCTCATGGTTTTGTCCTTTTAATTATTTGTTGTTGTCTGGGTTGTTTTGTAAGGCCTCATACGCCTGCAGGACGCTGCGCACAAAACTGCGCAGTTGTTCGGGGCTCAGTCCCGCACGGGACGGTTCGATCACAAGCTCAATTCCTTCGGCGACATGCAGGTGGCTGCATACCTCTAGCGAACCTGGTCGACGACCGCGGTCCGGCACAGGGGCGGGGCCGCCTTGGAGCAACTCCCGAATGCGATCAAGCGAGACGCCAGCTGCCGTCCATTTTTTGATGAGCAGGAGCTGTTCGAGATGCTGGGGGGAATATTTCGCGGCACGCGTTTCTCCCTCGGGGCGATTGACGAGCCCAAGCTGGACGTAGTAGCGCACCGTCCGCTTGCTCAGGTCCGTGAGGGCACAGAGCTCGTCGAGGGAAAAAGACTGACTCGGAGAGTCGCCGGAAGGAGGGGTGGTGGTTGTGACAGTGTTCATGTGTTTATATTAACACTAAAACTGTCATTAATTGGTGTTTAAATGAAATGAGTTGTAAAAATTGTTCGTAATCTTAAATAGCAAGCCAACGATGGCGAACAGAGTCGTAATTTGAGCACTCATACTAAATAAATGTTTGTAAATGTTTGTAAATCTCATTGATAACCAGTTGTTGATGCTTATAGACTATATAAATTATTGGTCAACCTATTGAAATAAGGGTATATTTTGTGGCCTTAAGTAAGCATCAATGGGAGTCTTTAATCAGGAAAATTGCTGGAAGTAGCAGTCAGATCAAATGGACTGAACACGCAAAACAGCAAATGAGGGCAAGACACATCACGATGCCAATGGCACTGGATGTTTTATCTAAAGGAATCATCAGGCTCGAACCAGAGCCTCACATTAAAACTCGCGACACCATTTGTCGGATAGAGCGTTTCACTGCGGGAAAGTCTGTAGGCGTCTGCGTTGCGCTTAAGTCAGAAAAAGTCGCCAGGATGATTGTTGTTACTGCATTGATAATTGGGGAATAGCATGTACCACTACACAGACGGAGGCCTTCGCAATATTTGGCTCGCGAACGGCTATGAGCAGATGGAAACTCCCTACGGTATGGCTATCACCATTCAAGACTTGCCTGGTCTCTCAAGAGCGATATGCAAAGCGCTTATCCGTAAAAACAGTAAATTAACAGGCGCAGAATTTCGATACTTACGTCAAGCTATGCTTTTGTCTCAATCATCGCTTGGACGAACTTTAGGTCGCACAGATCAAGCGATCGCAGGCTGGGAAAAGAATAGCAAAGTACCAAAATTTGCTGACCAAATGCTGCGTGTTTTTTATGCTGCTCATGCGGATGGCAACGAGCAAGTCAAAAATATTATTCACGCACTAAACGATGTTGAACGAACGATTCATTTTGTGATGACGGAAACGAAACAAGGCTGGCAATCAAAAATCTCCGAAGTTGATTTGTCGGAGCTAGATGAGTTTGAACAAGTTGCGTAAGTGAGTCGCGTCACAAATCATTCACTCTCAGTGATGTGACGCCATAAAAAAAACACCCCAAGAGTTGGACGGGTGTCCAACTTTATGGGGTGCAGTTCACGAAGGTGGTTTTGTATTGCGTAAAAAATAAATCAATGACGATCTAAATTCTTGATGGCTGAGTTTGCCAAGTCCTTATGCATTGAGGGATCAATCGCGGAAATTTGTTCTATAAATTTCTTAAGATCAATCTTCTTGCCACCTAGCCATGTCCCTTGGACTTTAACTTTCTCGACAATCTCGCTTGGCTTCACAGCAGTAATGTCGGCCGATAGCTCTACTAAGTCAGCAAACTTACCCACTTCAAGCGAACCGATATCTTTATCGCGTTTGAGTTGATAGGCGCCATTGATAGTAGAGGCTTTAAGCGCTTCATCTAAGGTAACTGCCTGATTGGGACCGTGAACCTTGCCCGAATCAGTGGTGCGCGTCACCATGTGCTGAATGTTTCTTAACGTATCTGGAGGAGATACCGATCCATCGTTATGAAAGGTGGTGCGCGTTTTCATTTTCATCGCATCACCCACGCGCTGCCACTGAGACCCGTATTCAGACGCAAACATGGTGCCGTCTAATAGATCGCCCCAGTAGATGTACTGAAATGGCGCCATTGAAACAGTGACCCCAAGACGTTCTGCGCGCTGAAATTGATCTGCACGTGCAGCACCTAAATGCTCAACACGCCAGCGGTGATCGGTGCCAATCAACTTGAGTTTGTTTAAAGCTCTCTCATAGGCGTCGAGCACCACATCAAACCCAACGTCGCCATTGTTATGAAACGCCATCTGATAGCCCATAGGCCCGTATTGATCGAGCAACTGGTCGAGCTGCTGGCGCGTGTAATTCATGCCTTTTTCGTACAGTGGTCCCAAAAGAATATTCGCCTGTTGGGTTCGGGCGTTATTTAAATAACCAAAACTCTGTGCAACAGTACCCAGCCATGGGCTTCCATCCGCCCACAGCTTGATGCCATTTTTACGGACCATGCTGGGATCAGGCCAAGACACTTTTGCACCGGCATCCTTCTCAATGGCCATGTGATAGACATGCATTCTTAGTGGGCTGTCAGGGACAGATGCTAAAGCCTCGTAACCCTTGTACATGCCTGTGTTGTAAGTGTGCTCAGATGACGAGGTGATGCCCAAAGAGGCCATGTACGCATACCACTTTGCGCCGGAGAGCAAAATGTGGGGGACGGCTTTGGGAAGGATCGGGCCAACCACTGCCATTAACGCAGCCGATTCATTGGCAACGCCGTTGGAGGTGCCGTCTTGCAAGCGACCGTAGCTGCCGCCCACTGGGTTGGCAGGCGGCTTGTCATCTTTCCAACCTAAAATTTTGACGACTGCAGTATTGAAGTAAACCGCATGCCCAGAATTATCAATCACGATGATTGCACGACCGCTTGGCGTTAACTTATCCAGTATGTCCCGTGTTGGCAGAGGAGCCTCTTGCAATAATCTGTCTAGGCCGTTGAATACCAAAGGTCTGCCGGCTGGAGCTTCTGCGTCCGCCTTTTTAATGGTTGCTTGGACATCAGCCCAAGTTTTCGCGCCAACGTAGGGTGCAATCCAATAGGCAGGTGCTTGTGTCGTAATGCCCGACAGAATCGGATGATTGTGCGGATCAATAAAACCGGGCATGAGCACGGTGGAGCCTAAATCCTGTACTTTTGCGTTGGGTGCACTGGCACGCACATTCTGGAGCGACCCAATAGCGGTGATCTTTTTTGTCACGGTATCAAAGGCAATGGCCTCAGCACGTGGATTCTTTTCGTCCATCGTAATAATGGTTGAAGCCTTCAAAATCTGTATTTCTGCTAAAGCTACGTTAGACAGGCAGTAGAGCGAAATAATGGGCAGAGTCTTGAGGATTGATTTGTAGTTCATATCGATTCCGATGGAAGATAAAGCCGTTTTACCGAAGAGTCTGGGAATGTTTAGAGCAAGGGCAAGGAAATATAGCAAAATCCGCTTACTTAACCCTACCAATCCCTTCACCCAATGCTCAGCATTTTCGCGTGGGAGAGGGTGTTTGTCGACCATTTTTGGCTTTAGCGTAATTGTTTTGATAAAAATTCAATATTTTTGGAATTTGACCCGACTTGCAAGTAAGATCATGACAAGGAGCGAGGGTCTCAACGGTATTAGAGCCGTGGGTAATTGCGCATTCATTTATCAAGCTAAAAGGGACATCAATATGAAAAAAAACCTCTTTGCATCGCTACGCACCGTTGGCTTAAGCAGCCTCACCGCGTTGGCTTTATTGCCTCATTCGTTTGCGCAAGCGCAAGCCGCTAACTACCCAAACAAACCCATCACGATTGTGGCGCCGTTTGCAGCGGGTACGCTCACGGATATTTTGACGCGTACCGTCGCTAATAAACTCTCGATCGCTTTGGGGCAACCGGTGATCGCAGAAAACAAGACCGGCGCAGACGGCAACATCGGCGCAGCCTTTGTCGCTACAGCACCGGCTGATGGCTATACCTTATTAGTGGGTGCAACGAGTATCGGTTCGATCAACGTATTGCTGCACAAAAATATTAAATACGATCCGCAACGTGATTTTGTCGGTATCACCAACCTGATCAGCGTGCCCAACGTGCTGGTCGTAGGCTCGCATGTACCCGCCAAAAACCTCAAAGAGCTGCTGGCACTCCAAAAACAGAAAAGCTTTAGTTACGGTTCAAGCGGTGCGGGTGGCAGTATGCATCTGTCCGGAGAGATCTATAAAAAAATGGCCGGTGTAGAGATGGTCCATATCCCCTACAAAGGCACCACCCCTGTGATTAACGACATTATTGGTGGTCGCGTTGAAATGATGTTCTGTAATCTGCCGGTCTGCTTGTCCTTGATCCAGTCAGGAAAATTAACGGCTCTTGGAGTCACCTCCGCTGAGCGTTCTTCACTCTTGCCTAACGTGCCAACCCTTGCCGAGGCAGGCTTGCCAGGCTTTGATGTCAGCGGCTGGTTCGGTTTGTTTGCTCCGAAAGGCACTCCTCCGGACATCGTCGCTAAGCTCAATGCTGAAACCGTCAAAATCTTGAACGATCCTCAATTCAAAGCAGATTTCTTGAGCAGAGGCGCCATCACGATAGGTGGCTCGTCTGAGGCCTTTACAAAATATGCAGCAGATGAGCGCGTACGCTGGGGCAAGATTATTGAAGAGGCAAAGATCACGCTGGAGTAGATTGATTTTTTTATTCCCCAAAGCACGTTGACTAGGCTTTGGGGAATGATGCTATTCCTATACCAAACAACAATCAGTCTTTAGGAGCGATCGTGATCAAAAAAGTGACTCTGGCCCTGAGTACTTTCATCAGTGCGTTATTGACCTTTCATATTCCCGCAGCACAAGCGGCTTGGCCAAATGACCAGCCGCTCAAAATCATTGTTCCGCAAGCCGCCGGTGGCACCAACGATACGCTGGCACGTATGGTGGGCGCTGAGCTGTCCAAAGTTATTGGACAAACTGTCGTCATTGAAAATCGTCCCGGTGCCTCTGGTGCGATTGGTATCCAGGCCGTCGTCCAGTCAGCCCCTGACGGTTACACCTTGGCGCTTGCCTCTGATTCCGCGGCACTTTTAGATGTATTGCGCCCTAACTTATCTTGGAAATTCAGAGACGGTCTGCAGGGCGTCGTGATGATCGGCGAGCAGCCTATTAGCATTGCTGCTTCAGCAAAGACCCCTTACACGACGTTTCAAAATGTGATCGATGCTGCAAAAGCCAAGCCTGAGAGTCTGGCCTATGGTTCCTCAGGGATAGGTTCGTCACAGAATATCGTCGGAGAGTGGGTGGCAAGTCTGGCGGGCGTCAAATTTGTGCATGTCCCCTACAAAGGGGGCGGGCAGGCTGCCAATGATGTGGTGGGCGGTCAGATCCCTTTCGCCGTATTGGGACTGGCTCCGATGCTCAAGTACCATCAGGCGGGTAGCGTTCGGATTCTTGCGGTGACGACAGCTCAACGCTCAAAAGCACTCCCAGATGTACCCACCTTGTCGGAGCTCGGGTATCCGCAAATTGCACTGGCACAATGGGCTGGCTTAGTTGCACCGGCTGCGACCCCCGAGCCTATTATTCAAAAACTTTCAGCTGCACTCATGAAAGTGCTTGCAGAACCAGCAATCAGAGAAAAGATGGAGGCAGCGGGTGTCACGCCCACTCCCTTGAGCTACAAACAATTTGATGCGTTTTTGAAAAAAAATGTGGATACCTGGAATCAGGTTGTGCCGACGCTCAATATTAAAATTAACTAAACACTTTCGCGTATCAGGCGCCTTATGAAGAAAACCAATATCGTTTTAATCCTCGCAGATAATCTTGGCTGGGGAGAGCTCGGCTGTTACGGCGGAGGAGCGATACGTGGGGCGCCCACACCGCGCATCGATGCCTTAGCCAAGGAAGGTATGCAATTGCTTAACTTTAACGTTGAGAGTGATTGCGTGCCGACACGTTCAGCGTTGATGACGGGTCGCCATCCCATCCGAACTGGAGCGATGCAATCTGTGCCCGCCGGCCTCCCTCAAGGACTGATTCCATGGGAAGTCACGATTGCAGAGTTGTTGTCGCAGGCAGGTTATGCCACAGGCATGTTTGGAAAATGGCACCTTGGAGATAAAGAGGGCCGCTATCCGAAAGATAAAGGTTTTGATGAGTGGTACGGTATTCCAAGAACAACCAATGAAAGTATGTTTACCGAACAAGTCGGCTTTGATCCTTCGGTCGTCGAGGTGCCCTATGTGATGGAGGGCTTCAAGGGACGTCCCGCTGAAAAAAAAGAACTGTACGACTTGGAGATGCGTCGGCGTATCGACGGTGTGCTCACTGAAAAAAGTTGTGATTTCATCCGACGAAAAGTAACGGCCAACGAGCCTTACTTTCTCTATGTACCGTTGACACAACTGCATTTTCCAACGATTCCAAATCGAGATTTTGAAGGGCAAACAAAAAAGGGTGATTTTGCAGACTCCATGATTGAGCTTGATGCGCGCGTAGGTCAAATCATCGACGCCGTCAATGCAACGGGGACGCAGGACAATACTTTGTTCATTTTTGCCAGTGATAATGGGCCTGAATATCGTCGTCCCTGGCGAGGCAGCGCCGGAATGTGGACCGGGACCTATCACACGTCGATGGAAGGTTCACTCAGAGTGCCATTTATTGCGCGTTGGCCAGGAAAAATTCCTCCCGGTGTTGTCTCCAACGAAATATTCCATGTCGTCGATATCTATTCCACGCTAGCCGCGATTGCAGAGGTCGCAGTGCCTCAAGATCGACCAATCGATGGTGTCAATCAACTCTCGTTTTTAAAGGGTGAAACACAGGCTTCAGCCCGCGAGGGCTTTGTGTTTTTCATTAAAAATGAAATGCGGGCTGCAAAGTGGCGTGACTGGAAAATGCATTTTGTTTGGGAGAAAGAGCCCAATGAAGGGGCGAATCACCTAGAGACGCCTTACCTATTTAACCTTGTGCAGGACCCAAAAGAAGAAACAGACGTCAGCTCGACTCAGGGCTGGGTGCGAGGCCCCATTCGAAAGATGATTAATGCTTTTCAGGATTCTCTAAAACAAAACCCACCGATCCCACCTGGTGCGCCAGATTCTTTTTTACCGAAAGTTTGATCTGAATTTTTGTCGTTGTTGCAGCGGTCTTTGTTGAGCACTCCAATTTAAATGTTTGAGGACTAGTTTGCGGTGTCGCACTAGTCTCTATTTCATGCTTTCATGCTATCATGCAATCATGCTGCATGAATACACTTTTGCATGAAAATATAATGGGAAGTAAATATGGCACACGCTTTAGTAATCCCACCTTTGGTTAAGAGCGTCGGGGCTAGCGGGCAGATTTCCTTAGGTAAGGAATATGCCGGTCGCCAGGTGTTGGTAGAAATGCCGGCCGAAGGCGTATGGATTATCAAAACAGCTAGGATTGTTCCTGATAACGAAGCTTGGCTTGAAAAACCACTGATGAAGCAGCGCGTGGCACGCGCTATTGAATGGGCATCTCAGAATGCTCCAGAGCCGTCTGACCCAGATAATCTTGTAACTAGGAAGCCGGATGTCAAGCGCAAAGCTCGTTCAGCTTGATTTAAATAATCCAGCATTCCAGGAGTCATGGTTTGAGTTGGTGGCAGACGAGGCTGAGCGAGTACGTGCAACGCTAAAAAAGATTACCAAACTCACATGGCAGCAGGTTTATACAGACAAAGGTTTACATTGGGAAAAAATATATAGCATCACACCTCCGCACGGCGTGGATGCGATCTATTCGTTTCGTTTAAGCAAGTCATCGCGAGGTTTGGGCTTTCGAGACAGGCAGTTTTTACGTGTTTTGTTAGTTTGTGCGGATCACGACGGCAGCTATGGAAGAAAGTGATGTGCCCCTCCAGACAATCTACGACAGGGATGAACAAAGAAACCTATGACAGACTCTAAAGATTACGTCCCCCCCAAAGTTTGGACTTGGGAGCAACCTAACGGCGGCACCTTTGCGAACATTAATCGGCCGATCGCCGGGCCGACGCACGACAAAGAACTGCCCGTTGGCAAGCACCCTCTGCAGCTGTATTCGTTGGGCACGCCTAATGGCGTTAAGGTCACGATCATGCTCGAAGAGTTGCTGGCGCAGGGGCACGTAGGCGCTGAATACGATGCGTGGCTCATCAATATCCGCGAAGGCGACCAGTTTGGCTCGGGTTTCGTCGATATCAACCCAAACTCAAAAATTCCAGCGCTATTTGATCGCAGTGGCGTGCAGCCGGTGCGCGTGTTTGAGTCCGGCGCGATCTTGCTTTACCTGTCAGAGAAATTTCAAGCTTTTCTGCCCAAAGAAGGAGTCGCCCGCACGGAGGCTTTGAACTGGCTATTCTGGCAAATGGGAAGTGCGCCGTATTTGGGTGGCGGGTTTGGTCATTTCTACGCTTACGCGCCCGCTAAGTTTCAGTACGCTATTGACCGTTTCACGATGGAAACCAAGCGCCAGCTTGACGTCCTTGACCGACGCCTGGCCGTCAGTGAATTCTTGGGTGGCGATCAATATACGATCGCCGATATTGCGGTGTTTCCTTGGTACGGCGGGTTGGTGAAGGGTTGGTTGTATGGGGCGGCCGAGTTTTTGAGCGTGCAAGACTACAAGCATGTTCAACGCTGGGCCGAGACTGTTTACAGTCGGCCCGCAGTTAAGCGCGGGCGCATGGTCAACCGTATGCATGGCGAGCCTGCAGAACAACTGCGTGAACGCCATGACGCCAGCGACTTTGACACTAAAACGCAAGACAAGATTCAACCTGCGAGCTAGCGCTCATTACGGCCAACGTTTTAAAATCTCTTGAGCACCATTTCCCTGAGCGTTTGATCAATGCAAGGGTAAAACTCCGACTCGGCCGTAAAAAAGCCGAGCATCTCCTCGACATCCTGATCAAAATTACTCTCTAGACAATCCATCAAATTCCAAGCCGTAGTGAAAAAATCAATCATCACGCCCATGGTGAGGGGTTTGGTGGAGGTGCGCGTGGAGGGCTCTGCAAGCGTATCGCCCTCATATTCGTCAACGACTCTGTAGTGGATGCGTTGACCGACGAGTCGGGCATAGAGCACCGTCACATCGTAGGTCGTGGACCGAATACTGATACGGGCGATTTCGATTTCTTTGGGTTTCCTCTTGGGGAGAAACTCACCACCCATAAACATAGGATGTATACGGCCGAGCATTTGGCGGTCGAACGCGTCGAGTTCGGGGGTGGTGACAAAGTCGGGGAGGGTGTCGGTCTGGCCAGTTTCGAGCGCATCCTTGATGAGTGCTCTTCGTGCTCGACCTTTGACCGTGGTCAGTAGTTCTGCCTGCAAGTCATAGCGTCCAAAATAATCACGTGGGCGATATGCCAAGGCACTCACAGGAATGGGTTTCTTGGTTGAGGCTTTAGTCATGATTGTGCTCCTGTGTGGATGCGGCAATCCATGTTGGTGGAAAGTCTTCGCCAATGCGTGTGAAGCTGATGCTTGGGATCTCTTTAAAGGGACCCGCCCACATATCGGCGATGGCTACAAACTGCTCGATATCCAAACCGCCTTGTTCGATCTCATCGAGGAGCGCGTCTAGACCCTCGCTGCTCATCGACACTAGACGATACAAATACGCATCGCCCTCGCCAAGGGTATGTTGTTGCTCAAAGGTTTCACAGCCGCCTGGGTAATGGGCGGCGATATCGGCTTTGCGAATAAACGCCGACAATAATTGCACGTGCACAGTCATCACGATCTCCTGTTTAGCCACTTCGGCGATACGCCCGGGTTGGCAAGTTGGATATAAATCCCCCGTACAAAACAAAAAGCCCTCTTCATTAGAAGAGGGCTGACGCATCCCGCTTGGTTACCGTGTCCGGTCACATTGCCTATCGGCGATCCACCTTGCCCGGGAGGGCAGGTTGGCATGGGCGTCAACCCAAATCTAAATGTCTTGTTGTAATTTTACTAGATCTTGTTCGCGATGCAAGGTACTCGAGAGTGATTTAGCGCGCGCTCAGCTAATCCATCGATCTAGTAAAGCGCCAACATAGGTTTTAGGCAGCATGTGTCCCGCCTCTGGGACAACGGTGACGTGCCATGCCAGCAGTGTTGCTAGAGCCAGAACATTGTCGGGATTGCTTTGCCAGTCTTGTTCACCTACGTGAATTTCGCAATGTTTGGCTGAATGATACTTACCGGCCTGAACCAACGCCATGAGTTGACGGGCTCGGGGTGGGACGAAAAAGGTTTGCGACTCGCTATTCGCAAATTCACCCACAATTGGAGAGAGCAGGAGCACTCTGCCAGGGAAGGGGGGCATCAATGTCTGTGCATGCAGAAAAAGGTAGGCCCCAAAAGAATTGGCTACAACCATTGCTTCGTTGTGCCAAAAGTGTGTCGTGAGGTCTTGCGCAACGTGCTCGATTTGTTCTGCAAAATTGAGTTTCGCAAAATCACCAAGAGTCTCCCTACCGGAGACGTTTAGTCCCCGTGAGAGCAGCGCTTCTCCTAGTCCTGTTTCAAGACGACCGCCTCGTCCGGGAAGGTAATAGATATTCATGTTTCATTTTAGCGTTGCCGGGTGTACTACTTCGCAATCCTCATCACACATTGACCAAAAGCTTCAGTCTGGGGTTTGATCCCAAGATCCATACACTGACTTTTAGCGGCATCAAGTGAAACAGGTGCGGCTGCGGGAGTGGTCGCTGTGGCGCTAGTTGGTGAGGTTGTTGTACTGCTCGCAACAGTACCTGTCGGTGTCAGTGTCAGAGTTTCACTTGTAGTGGTGCCTGTTGGACTCACTAGACGCGTTTGAGTCACGCCAGCAGGGGTAACACTTGTTTGCGTCGCGCCGGGTGGTCCACCTGCAGAATTCGTGG
Organism: Burkholderiaceae bacterium; assembly: GCA_023653055.1. Lineage (GTDB taxonomy): Bacteria > Pseudomonadota > Gammaproteobacteria > Burkholderiales > Burkholderiaceae_B > Zwartia. The sequence continues at coordinate 16,712 of JAMNXR010000018.1, forward strand.
TGGTGTGCGTGGTGGCGTGCCCTTCGGTATAGCCGACCTTGGTCATTTGTCCCATCATGACTTGAATCATATTGGGATAGTCATAAGCAGCGCCCGAGGCATGGTCGATCGCGACCCCAATGATGCCGCCAAAGAAAAAATTACCAACCATACCGGGTTTGACAATTGAGGTGACGGAGGCACGTCCGGCTTCGAGGCCAGGTTTGTTACAGGTCACTTGGAGGTCATCGTTGGAGCGTTGGATTTGTACTGAGCCCGGTGAGGTAAGAAACCATTTACCTTTGGCGTTGACGAGCTCACACGCGGCGCCAGATACTTGCGCGGCCTCTTGTCTAGTTTCTACAGAAACACTCTGTTGTGAGCCCCCCGTGATGGAGGCGCAGCCGCCAAGTAGAAGAGAGGCGGCGAGTATGACCATGAGAGAAAACAGTCTGGATGCATTCATTATGAGGCCTTTATTTTTCTTTGTGAGAGGTGTTTGAGGCGCTAGAGTAAGCAGCTGGATGTCTCATAGGATGCGACTTTGTTTTTCTTTTTAATGATCAGTCGCCTAGGCATCTGCAGACCCGATGCGGGTATCGATTTAAAGCACAAATCCAAGTGCCTCATCCTGTGAGTCACTGAGCTGTGATACTGGTCATATCCATTACGGAGGTTCTTATGGCAGACACTCAAACAGACACCAACATTGCGACAGTCTCACCCGTCAAGGAGGTCGACGTCGATGCATCGTTACAGCGGATTTTTGAATACTTAGCGCAAGAGGGCTATCGTCCAAAAGTAGATGATGACGGCTCGATTGGTTTTAAGTGTGAAGGCTGGAATATTTACCTTGATTCATATGATTCAAACGGTGGATTTCGGGCGTATTGTTGCGCGATGTGGAATGTTGATCCAAGCGAACGTACGGAGGCCCTCAGTGTTGCAAATTCAATCAATGCGGCACGACGTTGTTTGAAAGTTCTGGTGAACGAAAAAAATATAGTGTGGGTGACGTATGAAACGTTTTGTGCGGATGTAACTGAATACACGCGAACCTTAAATTCTGTGCCTGAATACTTAATCAGTACATGCCGAGAGTTTCGAGAAGAATTTCGTCGTATGACCAAACCAGTCACATTGAACTAGTTAACAGTAATTTTTTGATTATCTGTCATGCGTCTGATTGTCTGCAAGTATCACCTGGTGAGTCACCCGGTAAAGGAAAATAATGATCTCCAAATAGGCTAAGATAAACCGAATTGCAGCCTTGCAACGCACGATTGACGGATAAGAACTATGGATCGCACAGAACGGTTCTACAAGATTCAAGCCATGCTCATGGCAAAACCTTCAGTCACGATGAAGCAAATGCAAGACGCGCTTGAGGTATCACGTGCGACCTTGAATCGCGATTTGGCTTATATGCGTGATCGACTCAACATTCCCTTTGCATGGAATCCGACGCTACGCGGCTATGCGCTCACGCGTCAGCAATCATCAGATAAAACCTTTGAACTGCCAGGCGTTTGGTTTAATCAGCAAGAGATTTACTCTTTGTTGACAATGATCGAGTTAATTTCAAAGCTAGAACCTGGCGGCTTGTTGTTACCGCACTTGACCCCGTTTAAGGCTCGACTCGAGGGCTTGCTTGATGAGGGTATTGGAAGCGCAAAAGAGGTGATGAGTAGGATTCGAATACTACCGATGGCCCAACGCCAAGTATCGGGTGAATATTTTCAGATTATTACCCATGCCTTGGTTCAACGTCAGCGATTGGAGATTAAACATTTTGCGCGTCAAACAGGTCAGGACACCGAGCGCCAAATCTCGCCCCAGCGTTTGGTGTACTACCGTGACAATTGGTATTTAGATGCCTATTGTCATTTGCGTGAAGGTCTACGCAGCTTTGCACTCGACGCGCTCAACGGTGTTCAGTTAAAGGAAATGTCGGCCAAAGGTGTGGCGGAGGCTGAACTGCATGAGATGTTTGAGACCAGCTACGGGATTTTTTCAGGGAAAAATACACAAGTCGCCAAGCTGAAATTCACTCCCTTTAGAGCGCAGTGGGTCGCACGCGAAGTCTGGCATCCAGAGCAGGTGGGCCAAGTGCATGCAGATGGCAGCTATACGCTAGAAGTCCCGTACGGTGAAGACTGGGAGTTGATTCAGGACATCTTGCGCCAAGGCGAGGATGTTCAGGTGCTGGGGCCTGCATCTTTGAAAAAGAAGGTCAAAGAAACTGTGCAAAAAATGCTACAGCTCTATTGACGGATCGGTGGTGAAAAGTACGAATCTTTACCAAGCGCTTCGCCCAATAAGATAATTTGATTCATGACAAGACGGGAAGTCCAACAGTAACCGGTAACAATTCTGTTACCAAATAAATGGTGATGCAGCACTTTTGCGAAAAGAAAATGCTCATAATGATCTCTATTATTTTGAGATGGAAAAACGCATGCTCACCGTTGAATTAGCCGTCGATCAACACACTAAAATTTGCGAACGTCTTGATCGGTCAATGTCGAATCTTTGCCAGGCAATGGGGGATTTGCGCGTGCAAATGACTCAGGTTCAAGCTGATCTGCGGCATGAGATTGCATTAGTTCAGGCTGATCTGCGCAAAGAGATTGCATTTGTGCATACCGACCTGCGCCAAGAGATCGCGCGAAGTAACGCTGATTTACATAAGTTTTTTGAGCGTAAATTTATGTGGCTGATCACTGCATATTGCGGTGGTATGTTTACCTTGCTAGGTTTTCTAGGTAAATATCTGCTTGATAGCTATGCAAGGTAATCGAGAGTGATTCTGCGCGTGACATAGGTTTAATGCAGAATGAGTACCGCTTATGCAAACACGAATCGCACGCATCGAAGCCATCATTCCTACCCTCGCTACGCGGGAGGATCTCGCGCACCTTGGTTGATTTCCCGCACGTTTCAGATGCGCATGCGTGTTATCTATGATTTAAATTACACTGCATCAGTGAGTTAAATCATTTGGATATGTCATGAATCACAAAGTGCGAGGCTCTACTCTATTGCAGCAGCTTTGGGTTTTTTTGTTGGGCCTATTGTTGCTGCTTGCAGCAAGCCCTGCCTTTTCTCAGCAAGAGTCTAAGGTCTTGCGAAGCGGTTGGTATCCATGGGACCCTTATCAGTATGAGATTACCAAGGATGATCTCAAGCAGCTGACTGGTTTAGATGTGCAGTTACTCAAAGCCGTATTTGGGAAAATGGATATCGAGCTAAAGATCGATCCAGTGGGTTGGCAGCAGCATCAGCTAGACGTAAAAGAGGGCAGTCGCGATATTGCAGGCGGCGCCTTTAGAAGTAAAGAGCGTGAGGCGTATGCCTATTACTCGATCCCGTATCGCTCTGAAAAAGACATGCTTTACGTGCGTAAGGGTGAACAGAAAAAGTTTACGTTTAATACCGCAGATGCGTTGATCAAAACGCTTGAGTCAGGCTCTTACAAGCTTGGTGTCATTGAGGGGTATTTTTACGGGGAACCGTTGATGCAATATATCAACGATCCTCGAAACGCTGACAGGATTGTCAAGGTCAAAGATGATCGCGCTAATTTTAATAATTTGTTGACTCACAAGATTGACGCCTTTCCGATTGATCATCTTGTTGGGGCGACTTTGGGTTGGCGTTATGGCTGGCAAAAGCAGGTTGAAGAAATGCCTAACCCGGTCTTCGAAGATTCCATCCATGTTTTGTTTAGTAAAAAAACGACAAGTCCTGAGTTAGTCGAGCGATTTAATCAAACGCTGCTACAGATGCAAAATAGCGGTGAATACAATAAAGTGATGCGGAATTATCTTTTGCCAGTTTTGCTCGGTCAAACAGCAGGGCAAACTTGGTTTTTTATTATCGATATTATTGGCACCATTGCTTTTGCAATATCAGGCTTGCTGCTTGCGCGCGAAGGTAAGTACAGTCTGTTTGGTGCACTTGTTCTTGCGGCGTTGCCCTCTATTGGAGGCGGCGTCGTACGTGACATTCTCATCAACCGCGAGACGCTCTCTGTTCTCAATTCACCTGTTTACTTAGTCACTATTTTCGCAACGGTGATGTTTTTTTATCTCTTTTTCCACGTGGGGGATTGGTATCGCCGCAAGAAAAAAACGATGCGTGGCCATCAACACATTTTTTTTGGTCGCATCCCAAACCATGCTGCGATTGAGTTTTTTGATGCGTTAGGTTTGTCTACGTTCACCGTTGTGGGTGTGATCGTGGCGGTCGAAGCTAAGATTCAGCCATTGTGGTTATGGGGTCCAATTTTGGCTGCGCTGACAGGCGCTGGCGGCGGGATATTGCGCGATGTGATTCGTGCTGATGCAGATAATCCTGGACTCAAAGGTTCATTCTATGCAGAGGTTGCCCTGATTTGGGGTTTGATATTGTCACTCTTTCTAAACTGGTATTCCTTTTTACCAAAGTATGAGCTGACGCATTTGACTATAGCGGTCGTGGGTGTGATTTTGGGTGGCTTGGCGACCAGGATCTCGGTGGTGTATTTTAAGATTCGAAGTCCAATGTATTGAGGGGTTGAGTGCGTCGGCATCTGACACATGATGCCGACGATGTTGTTGTGTAATTTTTTCTAAATCGCTAACGCATAATTCGTACTTCTCCCGCCCTGTTCAGTGCGACGAAGTATCCCAAGAGCGATCAAATCATTAATGTCTCTCAGTGCCGTATCAGACGAGCACTTGCCAAGTGCAGCCCATTTTTTATTGTTCAGTTGTCCTTCAAAACCATCAAGTAGACGATTGATGACTTTGCTCTGTCTTGTATTGAGTGGTGTGCCGGCCCATCGTCTCCAAAAGTTTGCCTTGAACAGTACATTCGATAGGACGTGATCCGCTTCTTGAAGTGCGCGTAACAGGCAGGCCAGAAACCAGTTGAGCCATTCAGTTGCCTCAAGATTTCCCTTTTGCGTTTTTTCTAGGAGGGCGTAATAGTCCTTGCGCTCCTTTTGGATCTGCGCAGAGAGACTGTAGAACCGTTGCGTGCTCTGATCCGCGCGGGCAAGTGCGAGATCGCCGATTGCGCGCGCGATACGACCATTGCCATCATCAAACGGGTGGATCGTCACAAACCATAAATGGGCAAGACCTGCCTTGATCAAGGGATCAAGTTCTTGGTCGGTTTCAAACCACAGCAAAAAATTTGCGATCTCAACTGGAAGACGATCGGCTGATGGTGCCTCATAATGAACGCGTTGTCGGTATACAGGACCAGACACCACTTGCATGGGACCCTCCGAATCATCACGCCATGCACCGACGCGGATCGTGGTCAGAGTGCTTTGTTCTGTTGGAAATAATTCAGTGTGCCAAGCGGTGAGTCTCTGTGCGGTGAGGGGAGTATGGTACGAGCGTGTGGCGTCAAGAATCATTTCTACGACACCATCGACGTGCCGGTCTGCGGGGGCGAGTGCTCCGATATCAACCCCAAGCCTTGTGGCAATTGACGAGCGAACGGTGTCGGGATTGAGATGTTCGCCTTCGATTTCACTGGTTTTGAGTACGTCCTCGGTAAGGGCCTCGAGCATGGCATGGGCCTGAGAGCCGACGCCTTGATCGCGCATGCGACCGTGCAGTTGGCCTAGGGCTTGGTGTGCTTGCGCAAGTACTGGCATCAAAGCGCTTGCGTTGTAGCGCCATTGAGGCCAGGTGGGGCTTTGCCAGACGTAGAGAGAATCACCGCTTTTCATGCGGTGATTAGAAGGTATATTCACCGCAAAGTCAATTATTCACCGCATTTTATGCGGTGAATGTGATTTCTGCCGGATCCCGTACCTATGCCTTAAGGCCTTGTCCGCGTTGTCTTTGCTAGCTTCGTCCAAGGCAAGTCGGCAGGATCAGCCGCCATGGGCCCAGCAGCCTTTGCCACCAAAATATGAGACGCAATCGGTGTGAAGTCCGCCCGAAAATGGTTGGAGCTTTTGACGACTAAGACTTTCATCGTTTCGGGGTGTATGCCCAACATCCTAAAAAGCTCACGATCTAGAAGTTGTTTTTTCCCACTTGCGACCGCCACGAGGACGCCTTCGATTTCGAGCAAGGCGCACGGGCCAAGCGCAATCCGCGAGCCTGTCATCATGGGACCCTTGAGTGTGACTTTTCCATCAGAGAGTGCTTTGACTTTAAAGGTACCTTGCACCGGTGGGTCGCTGAGTTGGCCGGTAAAGGTTGGCACCGCTGTGCCGATCGTCGTTGTAATCGATGCGCCGAGACCGGCTTCATGCGCCATGCTGGCTGTCTTAGGATCAAAAAGCAGGCCGAGTGCGACTTTGCCAGGTAAACGTTTACCTGCAGCTTTTTCTAACAACGCGCGCAGCAGGCCTGTCGTGTTGCTGTCGCCGCCTGCACCCGGGTTGTCTTGTGTGTCAGCAATCACCACGGGCTTTTCATTTGTTTCACCGAGTACGCAGGCGCGTTCGACCGCATCGCGTGCGGAAAACATTTCGAGTGTCCACTGCGTGGGTTCGCTGACGTTTGCGTATAGTCGTTGCACCGCGGCTTCGGCACGTTCACCATAGCCCCAGACCATCGGTGCGCATTCCTCAATATCCGAAGCGGGGAACGCCATGCAAAAGCTCAGGCACGTATCGAATTCACGATCCAGATCAAAGATCTCTTCGTAACGTGACTTGGCAGGCTCGAGCCAAGTGCTCTGCGCATTCAAAGGAATGAGATAGGGCAGACGACGGTACGCCAGCGGCTCTTTTGATCCGCGCTTGAAGCGCCGTTTTAAAAGCTTTGCTGCGAGTGCGCCCGTCTTGGCCATATCCACGTGAGGATAGGTGCGGTAGGAAACGAGCGCATCGGCCTCAGCCAACATGCGGTGTGTGACATTCGCATGGAGGTCCAGGCTCGCCACGATGGGCATCTTGGGGCCGACGATTGCGCGGATGCGTGCGATCAACTCACCCTCGGAGTCATCGAGATGCTCTGCTACGGCCGCACCGTGCAAATCGAGATAGACGGCATCAAAGCCACCTTGGCGGATACCGGTCAAGATCGAGTCACTGATCCGCTCAAATGCATCTTGCGTGACATGCGCAGAAGGAATCGCGCCACACCAAGAGCCCGGTACGAGTTGCCATCCCTCGAGCCGCGCCGCCTCCATAAATCCGCCGATAGGGATATTGACATCGCGCAAGCTGTCCAACATGGGCTGGCCAGTGATAAAGGCAGGAAATGATTCGCCGCGGTTAAACGCAGCCCAGTCTGCTTTCGTGGGAGCAAAGGTGTTGGTTTCGTGTTGATAGCCTGCGACGTAGATTTTCAAAATTTCACTCCAGAGGAATTGCAATGTCAGCTTAGCTGCGCTTAGATCAATATTATTTTGCTAAATAAGTAACCGCGGGGAGTTTGGCGAAATGCGCATCAAACGTCATCAGTTGAGCGCGGAGATGCTGAGCTGTGGCATAAACAATCGCATCGGCCGTCGCGAGTTTGTACTTACGATGGCATTCTGCTGCCCTTAAGGAAATATCAGTGTCGAGTGGCACCACGATACATTTTTGCGTGTAAGCGATGACAGAATCTGAGCGTTCCTCTCCAAGTTCTCTCGTCAGCCATTTTGAAAGTTCAAGTTGAACAATCGTTGGAACAATACAAAACTCTTTGGATGGAAACTTACTACTCAGTTTTTTTCCATGTGCGCTATCGGTGAGCCATTCTATCCAAGCAGAGGTATCGACGACATAAAGCTGCTTGGATGCCATTAGAAGCGATCCTTGCGATCTCGGTGATTATCCGAGTTGGCGCCTTTGGCAATGCCCCGAAGCTGTTCAAGCTCGGGCACTGGCATCACGAGCAGGCCGTCACCCTTGGGTAAAAATACAAACTCTTGCCCTGCAGACCAGTGCATGGATTCTCTAATCGCCTTAGGAATGGAGATTTGAAACTTACTTGAGAGCGTCGCGGTGTTGGACATTTCTGGTTTCCTATCGATCGATCGTATTTTTGTAAGAATATAGGTTGCGGGTCAGACTGTCAATGAAGCTTGAAATACTTGCTTGAAGGCAGCAGTTTGATTCGCGATGAAATCAATTTCCATCTGCAAAATGGCGAATTTGTTAGAATTTGACGATTATTGGTGTGGGTGCTATCCGCGCACCAAATCAAAATAACTTCTTCTTTAGAGAAAAAAATGGTTGAGACGCTGCCGACACTGCCGTTATGGGTCGATGTGACCGCAATGTCGACAACGGCGATGTACGGAGCGGCAACGGCCCGTGGTCGTAACGTACCGATTGCGGGTACCTTGTTCGCAGGTATTTTAGGTGGTGCGGCGGGGGGTATTGTTCGGGACCTCATTCTTGGACTGGAGCCGGTTGCCATTACCGGACCTTATTACTTTCCTTGGATTTTGTTGGCGACAGTCTTCGGTGCGTTCTTTTTTTACAAACTCATTTCCTCCAAGGTCCCATACCTTGTCTTAAAAGGTGTGGCGATTGGTTTGTTGATTTCAATTGGCTGTCAAAAAGCACTCATTCACGAGGTACCGTTTGTGTCGATTATTCTCTGTGGCGTGTTGACGGCGACGGTCGGCGGGATGGCGATTGATACCCTGACACGTCATCGGGCTGCTGTCTTTAGTCAGGCACACTGGTTTGCCACGGCGCTCATTATTGGTAGCCTGGTTTTTTACGGACTCACGATTAGTACCAATTTTTATCTCGCAACTGCGGGGGCGACGCTTACTGCTGCCGCCCTCTATGTCACCAGTGTGCTGCGAAATTGGCCCTCACCGACATGGCCCAAAGAAGACACGGATATGTCTGCCTGAGCGCTTTCATTAGGAAAAAAATATGTCAGTTTTAAAAGAAGCTTTTAAGGTCGCTGCGATTGAGTTCAATCCAGAGTTTATGGAGTTGGATAAAAACATTGTGGCGGCTACCGCGATGGCCGAAGAGGCTGCTAAAAATGGCGCGCGACTGATTGTGATGCCTGAAGCGGCGGTGTCGGGATACATCTACCGTGATCTCGAACAGTTTTTGCCTTATATGGATACAGTACCTGGCAAGACGACTGACTCGCTTTTAACGGTCACTAAAAAATACAACTGTTATATCGCGATCGGAATCGCTGAGATTGATCGTGATACAGGTTTAACCTACAACACGGGAGCTCTTGTGGGCCCCAACGGGCTGGTGGGCAAGTACCGTAAAAATGGTTTAAACCCTTCTGATATCTTGTGGTTCGTACCGGGCAATACAGGCTATCCCGTGTTTGAGACCGAGCTCGGTCGTATCACGATGATTATTTGTTACGACGATACGTATTGGGAACCAGCGCGCGTGGCGGCCGTAAAGGGCTGTGACATGATCGCCTATATTTGTTCCTCGGATCGTTTATTGCCCCAGTTAGGTGCGGAGGCTGCTGGTAAACACTCGACAATCGCCGCGGTGCAGCACCAGAGCGCTTGGAGTGGACTGGCCATGATTGCCGCTGATCGTAACAATGCGGAGACCAATCCAACGACCGGTGTGACTGTGACCTATGGTGGCTCGGCTTCGATTTGGCAGGCAGATGGTGTGCGCATCGCGCACGCTTCGGCTACCGATTACACCAAAACAATGACCAACAAGCCCTCAATCATTTATGGAATGATTGATCCGGCTCGCTTTGACAATGAGCAAAAGCGGACCCTTGAGCGTCGCCGCCCCGAACTTTACAAAGAGCTCGCGTTTTACCGCGCACCGACAGATTCGGCCGCTACGAAAAACGCATCTGAAGTCTCTGCTGCAGCGGTTCAGTATCGCCTGGATAAAAATGAGTTTGAAGGCAACTTAAATCGCTGCGATGCCTTGATACAAAAAATGCAGGATGGCGCGTCAGCATTTAATTTAGTAGTGCTGCCGTCATGCTCCTTTTGCGGTCCTGTGTCACAGGACAATGTTGAAGCGATTGCTGAGAAAGCACTTGGCAAATCCACGCAAGCCGCGAGTGATTTTGCCGTGCGTTTAAAAACCCATCTCGTTGCAAGCTTTATTGAAAAAGATGGAGCGCACTATTTTCATACGGCTGTGTTGCTTGCGCCAGATGGCAAGGTGATCGGTCATTATCGTCAAACGCATCTCGACCCCGCTGAAAGCGCCTTCTTAACGGCAGGTGACGATTTACCTGTTTTTGAAACATCGCTTGGCAAGATCGGTCTCTTACTGAACGATGACTTCCGTTTTCCCGAGGCCTCTGGCATGTTAGCGATGCGTCGCGCAGATATTATTGCAGCCCCCGTCAGTTGGTCAGGCCAGTACGGTGGCCAACTGCAGGATGCTGCGGGTCTGTTTGATCACCCTTGCGCCGCAAACACGATGATATTTTGGTATGCCGCAGCTAAAACGGCGCAAGCCTATACCGTGGTAGCCAACTCCGTTGGAAATGGCAATATGGGTTCGAGCGGTGTGTTTACGATCAATCCAATCGACTCGCTCGAAATCCCAGTAGTGGGCTCGATCGACCATGAAGAGGTGGTGTCATTGAAGTTCACCACGCTGGGTAATACCTATTGGATGGATCAAAGCAAACTGATTGGCGGTCGTCGCGCGGATCTCGCTTCACCGCTGGTTTTTCCCACTCAGTCTAAAGCGCTCCAGCAATGGAAAAATGCATCTGGTTTTGATATGGATGCTTGGTCAGCCTACAAGCAATAACAATCATGAACACCACAGCAGCAAATTACGTATTTAACTTTGATGCCTTAATTTTAGGCTGCATCACGATTTTGCTTTGCTTGATCGTACAGGCTTTGTTCGTCATGCTTGTGACCACTAAGTTTAAAAATGGCGTGCGACAACTCGTCAACGCTCATCGATTGACATTCGCACAAGCTGTGTTTTTTGCGGGTGTCTTGCTGCTGCTGATTTCACATTTAATACAGATCTATATTTGGGGTCTTTCACTCTCACTTTTCGACATCATTCCTAACCAGCATGAGGCGATGGTGTTTGCCGGGAGTTCTTATACAACGGTTGGGTTTGTGACGGATCCTTTATCGGCTCATTGGCAGCTGTTGACGGTCATCATGGCGACCTCCGGTTTTTTCTCGTTTGGCTGGAGTACGGCGGTCATATTTCTACTTTCCCAGGCTCTTTTTCCCTCGGAAAAGTGAGCGAGTTCTAACGGTAGGTTGGATCGATGCAAATTTTAAAAAAATTCATTGTTGCAGTATTCATCGTGGTGGCATCCACGCCGGCCTTGGCCGACAGGGTTGAATGGTGTGGAGTCGATAAGGACTCTGGTCAGATTTATCGCTCGTGGTGTTGGAGTTCGCTATCGAATTGTGAGCAAGGTAAGCCTTCACATTATGTTTGTGTCGCGTTGTTAAAGTGAAAATAAAAATATGAATTTTTTTCGCAATTTAAAATATTGCGTCCTACTGCTGCCAACAAACTAAAGATGTAAGACCACAGCCAGCCTCGCAACTTTCATCCAACATACTTTGATGTTTAATGATTGAATACACGCTAACAGAGGGATCGGTGTTATCTTGGTGACTCAGCCAACCCTAACTGTATTGGTGGCCGTCATGAAAGAAATGATCACAGCCTTATTACTTTTCCTGAATGTCACGCTTGTAGCGGGAGCAAACCCAATGATGGATGACTTTTCCGGGAAACCTGAAGCGCGCTGGGAGTTTTTGACGGATCAGGTGATGGGAGGAGTATCGACGGGCCAGATGCGCTTTGAAACAATGGACGGTCGTCCTGTTGCCCATTTATCAGGCACGGTGAGCACGGCCAATCGCGGGGGCTTTATCCAGTTTCGTACCGCACTCAAAGACTCTTTATCTCAAAGTGCGTCTGGTGTGCAGATCACGGTTAAGGGCAATGGTGAGCGGTATTTTGTGCATCTCCGCACATCGTGGACTTTGTTGCCTTGGCAGTATTACCAAGCGGGTTTTGATACAACCGGTGATTGGCAGACGATCCAACTGCCTTGGTCAGACTTTAAAGCCTCCGGAAGTATGTTGTGGCAAACCCCGAGTCCAACTTCGGTGCGTTCTTTAGGTGTTGTGGCCTTCGGCAAGGACCATGAGGCTGATCTCTGGATCCAGTCAGTCGGATTTTATTGAATCGCTCGAAACGTTAAATTGATACGAGGACCGACGGGACGGGTCGTTTTTACAAGGCTGTGATTCCAGAAGGTCTGCGTCGGTGCATGCATGAGCAGGACGCTGCCATTTTCTAACATTAACGACGCATTTGTTTTGTCGGTTTTGTGTTTAAAAGAAAACTTGCGCGCTGCGCCAAGGCTCATGGACGCAATGGGGGCGGTCTGAACGAGTTCGGGCTCATCATCGCTATGCCAACCCATTCCCTCACTGCCATCGTGATAGAGATTTAGCAAGCAGGAGTTAAATTCGCACTGAGCAATGACTTCTAATTTGCTTTTGATTTGTAAGAGTTCGGGCGTCCAGGGTTGGGGTTCTTTTTTGACCCCCGAATAGGTATACGCGCAGCCCTCATCTCCCACCCAGGCGACTTTCCTTTTAGTTGTGATGAGTTTGCCAAACATCAAGAGCTGATCGCAACGCCAGTCTAAGGACTGCGTGAGCACCTCGAAGAGTCTTGTGCAAGCGAGCGGATCGAAGATCGAAGGTAAATACTCGATATGCCCGTCTTTAGGCAGCAAGTGTATCCCTGGCATGTTAGCCCTCGTTTGAGACAGACTCTTCATCCGTTGGCCCAGGGGGCTGTTTGAGGGAGCTGCAGATGAACAAGTATGCCGTGACTGCGATGAGAATTTGAACGGGTAACAATGCCAAGATCATCAGGAACCCGGTCGCCATAAAACTGCCATAGGCTTCGTCAGAAGTGGCCGAAAGTAGAAATCCAATCAAAATCAATATGGATATCAAAGGTCCGCTTGACGTCAGCAGGGCTGTCCAGCGCCAGAAGAAGGGCGGGTGATAGCGATAGGTTGTTTTGACAGGCAGCCAGCTGAACCAGGCGACAAAGCAAAGATAGGCGATGATGTAATAAATGCCATCCATGGCGTGGGTGATCCTGTGTGTTGATCTAGTAGTCTAGCTGAGAATTAACCTCATCTCTGAAGACCTCACGCGGTTTGGGCCTAAAGCTATTGTTAGTAAAAGAACAAAACGATTGTTTAGGGTTGTTGTTTTGTGTGTATTGAAATGTAAAATGCATTACTAACCCTCTGGCGGGATTGATTTTCGTTATTTCGTCTCGGTCGCTATACCTTCACTCAGTTACTCAGCAGTCAGACTCCTCACCAATTTGGACATCACCATGCCTACAGATACCCCCCCAGTTATCCTGAATTTGCCAATTGGCTTAACCGCAACGGGCTTGCGCCAAGAATTCGATAGCATTGGAAAGGTCCAAGTGCCTGCAGACCATTATTGGGGTGCGCAGACGCAACGCAGCTTGGTTCACTTCAATATTGGTCATGACAAGATGCCCAAAGAGGTCTATCACGCGTACGGTTTTGTGAAAAAAGCAGCCGCAATTGTTAACACTAAGGCAGGGCGCCTACCGGCGTGGAAGGGTCAGCTGATTCAAAAGGTGGCGGATGAAGTCATCAGCGGCCAGCTGGATGCTGAGTTTCCTTTGTATGTCTGGCAAACAGGCTCAGGTACACAGTCCAACATGAACGTCAACGAAGTGATTTCGAACCGTTGCATTCAATTGGTCGGTGGCACGCTGGGCGCACAAGAGCCCGTGCATCCGAATGATCACGTCAATATGGGTCAGTCGAGCAACGATACGTTCCCAACAGCGATGCATATCGCCGCCTACAAAATGGCAACGGAAAAAACCATCCCTGCTCTTAAGCGTTTGCGTGACGCATTGGATGCGAAGTCAAAGCAATGGGCCAATATCGTCAAGATCGGTCGCACGCACCTCGAGGATGCAACGCCTTTGACGGTTGGTCAAGAGTGGTCGGGTTATGTCGGCGCAGTGAGTGATGCGATTGTGGATGTCGAGTACGCCACACAAGGTTTGTTGCAGGTTGCCATGGGCGGCACTGCTGTCGGTACAGGCTTGAATTCACCTGTTGGTTTTGGTGATGAAGTGGCTGCTGAGTTGACAGCGTTGACAGGTTTCGCGATCAAGACCGCGGACAACAAATTTACGGCACAGGGTACGCTTGATCGTATGGTACGCGCCCACGCTGCGCTCAAGACCGCCGCGGTCACCTTGTTTAAGATCGCCAACGACATGCGTTGGCTAGGTTCAGGTCCACGTACGGGTCTGATGGAAATGACGTTCCCTTCGAACGAGCCTGGCTCGTCGATCATGCCAGGCAAGGTCAACCCGACCCAAGCTGAAGCCATGCTGATGGTGTGCATTCAGATTATGGGTTCGGATGTTGCCGTGCAGATGGGTGGTGCTGAGGGTAATTTCGAGCTGAATGCTTTCCGTCCGATCATTATCAGCAACTACCTTCACTCTGCGCTCATCATGGCTGATATGTCGGATCACTTCCGCGAGTTCATGATCGAAGGTGCGGTCGTCAATGAAGCGCAGTTGAAATCCAACATCGACAACTCAGTCATGATGGTGACAGCATTGTCGCCCGTGATTGGTTACGACAAAGCTTCGGTCATTGCACACTACGCGATTGATCACAACACCACGCTCAAGGCTGCGGCCTTGGCCTGCGGCGTGGACGAGGCGCTGTATGACCGCGTCGTGGTGCCGATCAATATGACAAAACCTGGTTCAGCTGATATTCCCGCTAAGAAGGCCTAATCTTGGACGCGAATTCTCAGGCTAGCCTTGCCGGTAAACAGGCTCTAAGAGAACAAGTCGGTGATCGTGCTTATGCGGACTGGAAAAGCAATGATCATCGTGCCAGGAGACTAGTCTCTGAGTTTATTGGCACCTCGGGGCTGACCTTTGTTTTGTCGGGCGGGGCAGCTATTCTTGCGGGTCACGGTGGTGCGGATTTAGCCCCTTATCAATATGCCTTTATCTTGTCAGCCATTTCTGCGTTGTGGTTGACGGCTGCGGTGTATTTTTTGGGTGATATTTCCTCCCATTTCAATCCTGCGATGACGCTTGGTTTTGCGTTGCGGGGCGACATGGGTTTTCCCATGGCGCTTTGCTATATGGTTGTGCAATTTACTGCGGCGACTGCGGGTTCCGTGACCGCTGCCGCACTCTTTGGCACAGGCGGTAATCTTGCCGCCACTGTGCCACAGCCAGACATGCATCTTCAGGCGGTGATCCTCGAAGCGATCTTGACGTTCGGTATGGTCTTGTTGATCTTGTCCATGACGAATGGTCCCAAGTTGCTCGGTCCTGCCGTGCCACTTGCCGTGGGTGCATACGTGATGGCAATGGGCACGATGGGAGGACCCTTCGATGGCGCAGCGTTTAATCCCGCGAGAGCGTTTGGGCCAGATTTTGCCCGCGGTGATTTTTCTACCTATTGGATCTATCCCTGCGGCTCGTTGATTGGAGTGCTTGTGGCTGTCGGCATTGCGAGGTTTTTACGTGGTCCAGCTAAGGCTCAAGAAGCAAATGCGGCGATGGGCAACCCGCTGGATAAATAGAGGATATTGTTAATGCCGCTGCTGTCCTGTGCGGAATGTACCGCTCAAATTAGTGATACCGCGCTGAGATGCCCTCAGTGCGGATCAAAGACGAAATTTTCTATAGACCTTTCTCGGGCCAAGGAAATACGTCGTGGCCATTGGATTTTGTGGCCAATCGTTTTGTGGGGCCTCACGATCGATTTGGTGGCGGCTGTTGCACACTGGATTAGAGGTGGAATTGATCCCATCACGTGTTTGATGCAGTCAATGGAAAATAAAGTCGGTTTGGCATGCAACCTCATGAAGCTTGACATGGCGCGTTGGAGTGCTGAGGCCCATAAAGCTTTTGATCAACACAGCTGGATGTTCTGGGTGTGGATTGCTTGCCTTGTCATTGCGATAGCCGGTCACATTGAACGTCATTTCGTGGACAAGAGAATCGGTGACAGAAAGCCCTGATTTGAGTAGTGTCGTGATCTATGCTCGGGATCTGACCAGCCAGTCTGTCACAGAGCTGTCGTCAAACTGTCAAATTAACTTAATACTATCGATAGCTTAATGCCAATTGATGAATTAAATCTAAACAGGAGTTGCCATGAAAGCATTACGTTTTTTGACAGTAGCGGCTGCCGCGCTTTTGGGCATGCATGCGCACGCGATGGATCCTCGTTTCACTGATGCAAATGGCGATATGGTGGCAGATGCTCCAAAAGACGCCAAGCAATGGATTGATCCAGCGACCCTAGTATTTGCCTATACACCCGTTGAAGATCCCGCAGTCTACGCCAAGGTTTGGCAAGAGTTTATCGATCACCTCGCCAAGACAACCGGTAAGCGTGTGCAATTTTTCCCGGTGCAAAGTAACGCTGCTCAGATCGAAGCTATGCGCGCTGGACGTTTGCACGTAGCGGGTTTTAATACGGGCTCAAATCCCATTGCAGTCAATTGCGCTGGTTTTGTTCCTGTGGCCATGATGGCTTCGAAAGATAACCGCTTTGGTTATGAAATGGAGATCATTACATTCCCCGGAAGCGGCATTGAAAAAGTTGAGGACATCAAGGGTAAGCGTATGGCCTTTACTTCAGAGACTTCAAACTCTGGATACAAAGCGCCCTCGGCTTTGCTGAGCAAGCAGTTCAATTTGGAAGCTGGCAAAGACTACACGCCTGTTTTCAGCGGTAAACATGACAACTCTATTCTGGGCGTGGCCAATAAGGACTATCCAGCTGCGGCAATCGCCAACTCCGTCAAGCAGCGCATGGAAGGCCGCGGCACAGTCAAACCTGACCAAACCAAGGTGATTTACAAATCAGAGACTTTCCCAACCACTGGCTATGGGTATGTGTACAACTTAAAGCCTGAGTTAGCTGCAAAAGTCAAAGAAGCGTTCTTTACCTTTAACTGGGAAGGCACGGCACTTGCTAAAGAGTTCAACAAGACATCTCCTCCGCAAGAAAAGTTCATGCCCATCACGTTCAAAGAGAATTGGAAAGTGGTGCGTGATATCGACAGCGCGATGAACGTTAAATATACGTGTAAGTAGGCGACATCTATGCTAGAGCTGCACCAGTTGGAAAAGCGCTACCCCACAGGTGATTTGGCACTCAAAGGTGTCTCGTTAACTGTGGGGGCGGGTGAGGTGTTGGGGTTGATCGGTCCTTCTGGAGCCGGCAAGTCCACACTGATCCGGTGCGTCAACCGCTTAGTGCAGCCGAGTGGTGGAAAGATCGTGTTAGAGGGCCAAGATCTTAGCCATCTTGGCTCGTCTGGCCTGCGTCGTGCACGCCGCCAGATCGGTATGATTTTTCAAGAATACGCGCTGGTGGAGCGATTGACGGTAATGGAGAATTTACTCTCCGGACGCTTAGGCTATACAGGCTTTTGGGCCAGTTGGTTTCGTCGTTTTGAGTCAAAAGATATTTCTCAAGCCTATGCCTTATTGGATCGCGTTGGTTTGGGTGGGATGGAAAATAAGCGCGCTGATGCCTTGTCCGGTGGGCAGCGACAGCGTGTAGGCATCGCCCGTGCGCTGATGCAAAGTCCAAAACTCTTACTGGTGGATGAGCCGACAGCTAGCCTGGATCCAAAAACGTCGCGTCAAGTCATGCGTTTGATTTTAGAGCTCTGCCAGGAGCGCTCTTTGGCTGCCATTGTCAATATTCATGACGTGGTGCTTGCCACAGAGTTTTTACCTCGTATTGTTGGTCTACAAGCAGGCAGCGTTGTTTATGATGGTCCGGCTGCTGGCGTGGATCGTAAGGTGCTCACACAGATTTATGGAGATGAGGACTGGAGCACGATTACGCAGCATATCGATCGCGCGCGCGAGTCGTCTGCCAGTGATGCATTCAAACAGATGGCGGCAGCCGAATGAGTGCAGTCAATACTGCTGTCACATATCCAGACCGTTGGCACAAACCCCCTTTTATTAAAAGTGCGTTGCTGCGGTGGTCACTCATCATCGGCGTCATCGTTTATCTCGTGTTGGCCGTTGGCTCAATCGAGGTGAACTGGCAACGTGTGATGCTGGGCTTGGAACGTGGCTGGAAATTCATTGAAGGATTTTTGCAGCCTGACTTTACGAGCCGCAAAGAAGACATTCTGATTGGCTTTCAAGAAAGTGTCACGATGGCGATTACCGCGACGGTCGCAGGTGTGTTCTTGTCTATTCCTGTTGCTGTCGGTGCGGCAAGTAACCTTGCACCACGTTGGATTTATATCTTTTGCCGGGCCATCATTGCCGTATCGCGGACGTTAAATGAAATCATCGTCGCGATATTTTTGGTCGCGATGTTTGGTTTTGGTCCTTTCGCAGGATTTTTAACGTTGACCTTTGCGACCATCGGTTTTATGGCCAAACTGATGGCAGAGGATATTGAGGAAATACAGCCCTCCCAACTTGAAGCGTTGCGCGCAACAGGTGCCGGTTACCTGCAAGTTTTAGACTTTGCCGTATTGTCACAAGTGATGCCGCGTTTGCTAGGCTTGTCTCTGTATCGACTCGATATTAATTTTCGTGAATCCGCGGTGATCGGGATTGTGGGGGCGGGTGGCATTGGTGCGACGCTCAATACTGCAATGGACCGTTATGAGTTTGACTCAGCTGCAGCGATTATTTTGATCATTATTGTGATTGTGATGTTGGCCGAGTATGTATCAAGCTGGTTGAGAAAGAAGATACAGTGACTATGACAACGACATCGATACCTGAGTGGCAAAAGCGGACGCCGAGTGCCAATGCGCTGATCTTTATGGCGTGGGTCATCGCGTTGGCGTTTGTGTCGTGGTGCTTTCAAGTCATGACGCAAGATACCATTTGGGCATTTGTGGTGGACGCGCCCAAGCAAGCGGCTGATATCGGTGGACGGATGATGCCACCTAACTGGGGCTATGTGAATGAGCTCTGGTGGCCTCTGTGGGAAACAATAAACATTGCTACGCTCGGTACCTTGGTGGGTCTGGTTTTGGCTGTGCCTATTGCGTTCTTGGCCGCGCGGAATACGACCCCAAGCGCGCGTTTGATTCGTCCCATTGCGCTATTTATTATTGTGGCGTCCCGCTCGATCAATTCTTTAATCTGGGCTTTGCTGCTTGTCGCGATATTAGGGCCAGGATTGTTAGCGGGCATTATCGCGATTGCTTTGCGTTCAATTGGTTTTATTGGCAAATTGCTTTACGAAGCGATTGAAGAAATTGATGCCGATCAAGTTGAGGCAATCGAAGCCACGGGCGCCTCCACTGCGCAAGTCATGACATGGGGTGTCGTGCCTCAGGTTGCACCAACCCTGGCAGGCATCTCGATGTTTCGCTGGGATATCAATATCCGTGAATCAACCGTATTAGGTTTGGTCGGCGCAGGCGGCATTGGCGTCAAGCTTGAGGCCGCCTTGGGGACGATTGCCTGGCCCAAAGTCACGACCATATTGTTAGTGATCTTTGTGACGGTTTTAGTAAGCGAGTGGGTCACCGCTCAGGTGCGCAAAAAACTGATTTAAGTCCTCCGAGAAGAGAGGCCTCTCTTTGATGCTCACTCTAATTTAAGCCCACTCTCAGCAATGATCCTTGCCCAGTTTTTTGAGTAAGCCCGCTCGCGTTCGTAGAGTTTCTGGCTAGACATATATTCAATCGTCAAACCAAGTGCAACAAGCCGTTGTTGCACATTGGGTATTTCCAGTATTTTTTTCAAGGCGTCGTTGTAACGTTGAATCGTTGCTGGCGGTGTTCCTTTGGGCGCGAATATCCCGTAATAGGGTAGATCTTCAAAGCCTTTGATACCTAGCTCAGTGAATGTGGGGGTATCTGGCAGGATGGTTTGGCGCTGAGAGCCCATCACCGCGACCATGCGAAGCTTCCTAGCCTTTTGGTATTCAATGAAGTCGGGTACGGATGCGACGCCAGCAGGAATTTGATTACCAAGCATATCGGCAATCATAGGAGCACTGCCTTTATAAGGTACTGCAATGAGATCTAGTTTGTATTGTCTCGCAAGTACTTTGACAAGAAATTCAGGAACAGATTGTGGTGCAGGAACGCCTAGTGAGGCTTTGCCTTGATGTTGAGTACGAATGGATTGAATAAATTGATCCAGCGTTGTTTCATTTAAAGACGCTGATAACGCGATGCCATTGGCAAAGCTCGCTACACCTGCTACAGGAAGAAAATCTTTTGCGGGCTCAAAGCCTGCATTTTTATTGATGAGAGGTAAGATCGAAATCGTGTGATCGTGCGAAAGAAAGAGTACAGAACCATCCGCAGGTGCATTTTTTAGCGCCTGCGCTGCAATCTGACCACCTGCCCCCGCACGATTTTCGATGATCACCGGAACGCCTAGCGTCTGACTCAATTGATCGCCTAGTAATCGGGCGATCGCATCAGTCCCGCCTCCAGCTGGAAAACCCACCATGAGTTTGATGGGGCTTGTCTGGGCAATGCTTGTCGCACTGCATAAGGTAATGAAAAAAAATATAAATGCTTTTAATACACGCACTTTGAACGTCATCAACATTGCGATCTCAGCCTTTTCTGCAAAGCATGCCAAGCTGAGATTTTATGCATAATTTAGGGCTTGATATTCGCGTCATTGATGACTTTCTGCCAACGTAAAAACTCTGACTGGATGTAGGCACCAAACTCTTTCGGTGAGTCACCAACAGGATCGACACCCAGTGAGGCCAAGGTCTTTTTGACCTCAGGGTCTTGCAAGGCTTTGACCACGCTTTGGTTCAGACGTGTAATGCGCTCAGTCGGTGTTTTTGCTGGCACGGCCATCCCAAACCAATTGGTGACGTTAAAGCCGGCGATTGTTTCAGCCACAGTCGGAACGTCAGGTAACACGTCAAGACGCTGTTTGCCTGTAGTGGCGACAGCGCGTAACTTGCCTGCATTCACGTGAGGCAACCCAATGGCCACCGCTTCAAATGTCAATTGCACCTGGCCGGCGAGCAAGTCATTAATACTCGGAGCACTCCCTTTATAAGGGATATGCGTCATCTTGATGTTCGCTGCAGAGGCAAACATTTCTGCGGCCATGTGCGGGAGTCCGCCATTACCACTTGAGGAGAAATTTGTTTTACCAGGGTTTGCTTTTGCATATGCGATTAGCTCTGCTACTGTTTTAACAGGGAGTGCAGCATTCACATACAGCATGAAACCAGACGAAGCGACTTGTGTGACCGGTGCAAAGTCTTTGCTCACACTGTAGGGAAGGTCTTTGACCAAGGCGGGTGTGATACTGAAGTTACCCATCGTCCCCATAAAAACAGTGTAGCCATCTGGCTCAGCGCGTGCGACAGACTGCATCCCTATGACACCGCCCGCACCTGCTTTATTTTCAATGACAACGGGTTGGCCTAAGTCTGCTGACAATTTAGGTGCCATCACTCTGGCAATCGTGTCGATTGCACCGCCGGGGGGAAAACCAATCACAATATGTACGGAACGGTTGGGGTAGGTCTGCGCAGTAACGCTTCCCATTGCGCACAGGCTACTTAGTGCGCAGGCAAACGTCACGATTGCTCGACGGCTAAGCGAAGTCTTAGAAAGTTTAGTCATTGTCTTCCTCCTGAATATCGTTAGTGTTTCTTAAATAGTAGTATATTTTTATATATTTGCAACTGTTCATGAGTGTGAGATGAAGCATGGTGTTAAACGTTGAGGTCTACGCAGGGACGGCTGGGCACTCTGCGTGGTTTAGCAATGACCTTGGTAAAACCTGGGTGCATCCCAATAGTCATTCAGGGATGTATTTGGAAGCGCGTGTTTGGGTATTCAGTTCGCACCCACGCGATCCAGATATTCTTTACGCGGGCACCGACATGGGCTTGTTTCGCTGGGATGAGCGGACAACGCGTTGGACGCATTTGCCTTCGCCCATGACTGACATCTGGGCACTCGTTCAAGATCCTGATCACGCAGATGTTTTATATGCGGGGACGCGTCCTGCAGGCTTTTACCGCTCACGAGATGCGGGCCTCACATGGGAACATTTGTCTGCACCGGGGATACAACAATTTTCTGAGATCAATATGGGTCCGACCCGCGTGACCCAGATGTTGTTTGATCCCGTTGATCACGACACAATTTGGGCGGTTGTGGAGATCGGGGGCGTGTATAGAAGCAGTGATCGAGGCAATACCTGGGAGCTCAAGACTGAAGGCTTGGTTTCTGCAGATATGCACGGTATTGCGATTATTCATGACGCGTCTGGTCAAAAAATCTTATATGCCACCACCAATCGAGGTTTACACCGAAGCACCAATAATGGTGAGACATGGTTGTTCATGACCCTTGATTCTCCTTGGCAATATGTGCGCGGTATTGTGGTGCGTCCAGATTCGGATGCCGTGCTGTTTTTGACCAATGGCAACGGACCGCCTGGCAATACGGGTACGTTATGGCGGAGTAAAGACTATGGATTGACCTGGCATGCACTTGAATTGCCGGGTGTGTTGAACAGTACGCCGTGGTCCGTTGTGACGCATCCGCATGACCCGATGTTGTTATTGACCTATACCAATCTCGGTCAGGTGTATAGAAGTCTTGACGGCGGGGATCATTGGGAACGTTTGCCACATGAATTTGGGGAGCTCAGGGCTATGCACTGGCGTCCAACGCACTATCCCGCAGACAGACCCGCGCACTCTATTACGGTGCGACCTCCTGTCGTTGCAGCAGCTTAAGAAAAAAAACCTTTAATACTGGAGACAGCTTTGAACCAAACCCTACGATTTCCTGTTCTGACACCTGAGCAGATGACGCCTCGACAAAAGGAAGTCGCGGATGCGATCGCCGGTGGACCCCGTGGAGGCATACGCGGTCCTTTCCTGGCATTGATTCATCACCCAGACTTGGCAAATTGCGTACAGCAGCTTGGCGAACACTTGCGCTATGGCGCAAAGATTGCGCCAGCGCACATTGAGCTCATCGTGCTAACGGTTGCGCGCCATTGGAGTAGTCAGTATGAATGGTTTGCACATGAGCGTATTGCACGTAATACAACTGATCTGGCCGATCACATCATTCAGGCACTTGCTCAGGGGTTGACGCCGACAGACATGACGCAAGAGCAAACTGTTTTGCATACCCTTGCACAAGAGTGTTTATCACAAGGTCACCCCAGTGACGCAATCTATGATCGTGCCGTCGCGCTTTTTGGTCGTGCTGGCGTGCTGGATGCGATTGCCTTAACCGGCTACTACAGCATGATTGCGATGGTACTGAATACAGCACAAATTCCGCTTCCGGACGGCGTAGTGCCGCCTTTAAAACCCTTATCTAAGTGAGGCCTCATGATGCGCTCAACTGAAGCAGTCCCCGTTGTCACAGCGCACGCGCTCAAAGGACGTCCTATCCGCGTGGGTTTAATGGTACCGATTAACAATACGACCATGGAAGGTGAGATGCTGGGGTGGTTGCCGGCAGGCTCTACCGTCCGGACCCTACGCATTCCACGTGGCAAGGGCTTGTTGACTGAGGAAACCTTGCCAGCCTACAAGGAAGCTGCGGTTGAACTGGCTAAACAGTTTAACGAGTCCCCCTTGGATGTGATTGCCTATGGCTGTACTGCGGCTGGCTTTATCTTGGGCCCCAAAGGGGATGCTGAAATTGCGCAACGCTTAGCTGAGACAACAGGGAAGCCTGTCGTGACAACGGCCAGATCGATGGTGCTCGCCTTGCAAGCAATCGGTGCACACAACATATCTTTGCTCACACCTTATCAAGATGATGTGAATGTTCGCTTACGCGCATTTTTAAAGTCGGGCGATATCGCTGTTGAGAATTTTGATAGTTTTTATGCCGCTGATGTAGTGGCGTTAGGTCAAATCACCGAAGCGCAAGTCGATCATCGCGCGAAGCCTTTGTGTCAGAGTAATGTGGATGCCATGTTCATCGCTTGCTCACAATTGCCAACCCTCAATGTTGTTGAGCCCTTGAGCCATGCTTGGGGAAAGCCTGTTCTTTCTTCTATTCAAGTGACGGCACAGTATGCGTTAGAGGCTGTGACTGCTTAGGTCTTAGCCGAGTGCTCTGGCAGGAAGTGCTGCAACGTTTTGACTGGCCGCTATTTTGGTATTGATGGCGGCCGCTGCATCCAGGACCTGCGAGGCGTGCTCTTGAAATGCCGAAAGTTGAATGACATTATCTGAGGCCGTTAGAGCAAGACTGCCGAGTACTTCACCCTCGCGATTAAAGAGTGGTGCGGCAATGGATAAGATTCCGGGGTTGTAGTCTCCCAGACTTGTGGCGTAGCCGCATTGTCGAATCTTTTTGAGCGTGCTTTTAAATGTTTCCCAATCATGTCCGAGCCCAACGTCAGCAATGGGCTCAGCATGGCGCGCATAGAGAATACGAAGCTGATGCATGGGTAAGTACGCCAAGATACATTTTGCCGAAGCGCCTGCCACGAGGGGGCGCCGCTGTCCTCTGTTAAATAAACCTGCTGGCGCATCTCTGCCGCGCGCTTGTTGAACACACATAATGGAATCACTGAACAAAATACAGAGAAGCGTGCTGTGTCCTGTGTCGTGCGTTAAACGTTGAGCGATTGGAGAGCCTGCAAGATAAACCGGATCGCTTTCGCGAGAGATTCGGTCGAGTTCCATGATGCGCGGGCCAAGCACGTATGAACCATTGGCCACACGCGCGAGGTAGCCAGCAGTATGCAAAACCTTGAGATAGCGATAACAGGTTGAGGCAGGCGCACCAAGGTGCTGCATCAGGTCATCGGACGACCAGATAGGACGGTCCGTCGTAAAGACCTCAAGCAAGCCCAACATTTTTTCCAAACTACTCATGCGTCAATATCCAATCAGGTTACGAATCATAGCTTTGAATTTTATAAATATTTCTCATATATATAGACAAATTCATATTTTAAATAGAAAATGTTGTCTGACATTTAAACTGCGACACGCTGAATGTCGCTGAACGCATCCCTTCAATGATCGGAGACAACCGCATGAATAACAAAAACGCCTTCACATTTTCCTTCAAGACCTATGCACGTGTAATCGGAGCGCTTTCGCTCAGTTTATCCGGTGCGTTTAGTGCTGTGCATGCTCAAGCAACATGGCCGACTAAACCCATTCGTGTTGTTGTTCCTTTTGCGCCAGGATCATTTACTGATACCGCGGCCAGAACAGTAGGAGCGGAGTTGACAAAGCAGCTGGGTCAGACTGTTGTAGTTGAAAATAAAGGCGGAGCAGGCAGCACACTAGGAACGGATGTTGTCGCCAAGTCAGCGCCAGATGGCTATACATTTTTAGTGACAGACAACTCCTTTGCTGTATCTGCGGCACTTTACGCAAAACTGCCTTATCAACCTAAAGAGATTGCGCAAGTGTCTCTACTCGCAGAAGGGCCTGCCGTGTTGGTCGGTCGTCCTACACTGCCTACGAAAACACTGAAAGAAACGATCGCGTTCGCGCAAGCCAATCCAGGAAAACTAAACTTCGGTTCTGGTGGTCAAGGTTCTTCTGCGCATCTTGCAATGGAAGCCTTTCTCATGCAAAACAACGCTCAACTTGTGCATATTCCCTTTAAAGGTATTGCCGCAGCCATGGTGGATGTTGCGGCTGGACGTGTCGATATTGCCATTGGAAGTGCGGGATCGACCTCTGCATACATCAAGGACAACAGGTTGTTAGGGCTTGCTGTCAGCGGAGATAAGCGTCACCCGAATATGCCTAATGTGCCGACCTTTGCAGAAGCTGGATTTCCTGGCTACAAAATGATGTACTGGTTTGGAATGATGGCGCCTGCAGGCACCCCAGCTCCTGTGATGGCACGCATGCAAAAAGAAATTGCCATCGCCGTGGCCTCGCCAAAAGTTCAATCAGTTTTTAATTCTGCGGGGGTGATGCCTGTCTCGACCACTTCAGCCGTGTTTACTGAACTTGTTCAAAGTGAAATTCAGTTGTGGAAAGACGTCATCGTGCGCGCAAAAATCACTGTCGAATAATTTCAATACGGAAAATTAAAATGGAAAATAATTTAAAGCGTCGGCTTGCTGCGGGAGAGGTTTCTCTCTGTATGGGCTTGAGACAATCCCGGACCGTTGATATCGGTCCCTTAGTGGGCGCAGCCGGTTTTGATTGTCTGTATGTGGACATGGAGCACAGTCCGATTGGCTTTGAAGCGACTTCCGCAATTTGCATTACTGCCATCACGTACGGGGTAACGCCGCTCGTACGTGTGCCGGGACATTTGGGGCAAGATATTTCTCGTGCCTTGGATGGTGGAGCGCAAGGGGTGATTCTGCCGCACGTCAATACGGCGGCTCAGGCTGCTGAAATCGTTTCCTACGCAAAGTATCCGCCTCTGGGACATCGTTCCGTGATGGGTGCCGGCCCGGCGACAGCGTATCGTTCAATGCCTTTAGCCAAAGTGAACGAGTCCGGTAATGCCGATAATCTTGTGGTGATTATGCTTGAAACCCCCGAGGGCATCGCGAATGCCGAGGAGATCGCCTCGGTACCGGGTGTGGATATGTTGTTGATCGGTTCGAATGATCTATGTACTGAAATGGGCATTCCCGGTCAGCTCAGACATCCACAATTATTGGCTGCGTATCAGACCGTTGCACAGGCCTGTAAAAAACACGGGATTGCAATGGGAATCGGCGGTATTAGAGGTGATGCAGAGTTGCAGACTCAGCTGATCGAACTCGGTGCCAAATTTCTCATCGCAGGTAGCGACACCACGTATTTGGCTGCTGCCGCGAGCAAGGATGCCGCATCCTTGAGAGAGCTGATTGCTGGATTGAAAAAGTAGTACTGTTTTTTTATTGGAGATTTGGACGTGTCTTTTGATTTAAACGAAAAAGTAGCATTTACCGCGCCTGCAAATGCGTGTGATTCACACTTCCATGTATTTGGTCCAGCAGAAAAATATCCCTATGGTTCGGATCAATTGCGCTATGCACCACCCCATGCACCCTTGTCCGAATATCTCAAGCTGGCAAAGCATCTCGGCTTAACGCGCTACGTGTTTGTTCAGCCGAGTGCCTACGGCCGTGATAACAGCTGCATGTTGGATGCCATGAAAGAAGTAGGGCTGCAGGCTTGTCGAGGGATTGTTGATATCGATGAAGATGCTCCCGATTCGCTGTTGGCCGAAATGGATAAGTTAGGCGTGCGCGGCGTGCGCATCAATTACAGCCCCATCCATCCGTTTGAGCCTGGCTTATCCAAAAAAATGCAGCCCAGAATTGAAAAGATTGCGGCACGTTGTAAAGAGCTCGGTTGGCATCTTGATTTTCTCTTGCCGGGTTGGTTGACGACGGAGATGATCCCTTTCATGAAAACGCTGACAATCCCGTTTTCAATGGCGCACATGGGGATGAACTTGGCTAAAGACGGACCAGAGACTGTTGGTTTCAAGGCGCTACTGGATCTGGTCAATCACGGCGATCGTTTGGCCTACGTCAAATTTACAGGTACGTATCGCATGTCAAAAGTGCCTCATTTCACCGATTCGGATCCAATGGCTAAAGCATTAATTCAAGCCGCGCCTGATCGTTTGATCTGGGGAAGTGATTATCCACATCTGTCCTTCGATGAGCACAGCTCTGTTGAGCTATTTAATTTGTTGGCACGTTGGACCGACGATGCAAACGTTCGCAAGCTGATTTTGACGGACAATCCAGCACGATTGTTTGGCTTTTAATTGTTGGTTTAACGCCTCCTACTTGATTAGAAGTGCCAGACGGATAACGTTCCGCCTAAGCACTTCGGTCAGTTAAAAAAACGGAACTAAAAGACGCAATACCAGTCTGAGCGGTTAATGAGAATGGTTTTTTCTCAGAGCATTAAGTTTTCCAACTGATTTGTCATGCATCTAAGAGGCAAAAAGATGTTGAATATGCTCAAACTTCCTCTAATCGCGACGATTTTATTGTCAAGTGGTTGTGTTGCAGTTGCACCGAGTCGTCCTGGCTATGCGTATAGCTCAGGAAATTATTATGGCGGTGCGTATTATTCACCGCCCGTTCGTTATTACGCACCCCCTGTTCGCTATTACACCCCCCCACCGATTTATGTCGCACCCCCACGTGTCG
Organism: Burkholderiaceae bacterium; assembly: GCA_023653055.1. Taxonomy (GTDB): domain Bacteria; phylum Pseudomonadota; class Gammaproteobacteria; order Burkholderiales; family Burkholderiaceae_B; genus Zwartia. Next base: position 44,784 of record JAMNXR010000018.1, read on the forward strand.
TCGTGGTGCGTGAGCGTCCCTACTGGTCGAAACCTGCTCGATATCGACACGATCACTGACCTTACTCGCATTGATGCACTGCAACAAGCTGTTGCGTTCTGCTGTCGCGCGTCTAGGCAGCCCAACCTCCTGCTTGATATGAAATTGTCCGGACTGGAAACTCTCACAATCCGGACAGAACTATTGGGCTTTCCCATAACAAACCATTTCACAAGAGGTATCCTTGAGCTAATTTCTACAATATTGGAGATGGCATTCAATGGACTTTACCTTCACTCACGAAGAGGAACAGTTACGCGCTGAGGTTCAGGCGTTTCTTGTTGAGCATTTCACCGAAAAAGTACGTGCAGAGAATGCTGCAGGCAAGCGCGGAGAGGGCTGGGGAGAAGGCATTCGTGATTTCTTTGAAAAAGTGAACCAAAAGCGCTGGTTTGCGTGGAGCTGGCCCGCAGAGTTTGGTGGCGGTGGCGGCGACAGGACCATGCAGTTTGTGATTGAAGAAGAGTTTTATCGCTATACCGGTATTACGCTCGGGGGCGGCACTGGCGCGCCTTCAATCTTGATGTTTGGTACTGCCGCGCAGAAAGAAGAGTTTGTGCCTCGCTCAATCAAGCGGGAAATTATTTTTTGCCAAGGCTACAGTGAGCCAGGGTGCGGCACAGACCTTGCCGGTATTCGCTGCCGCGCCAAACGCGTGGGCGACAAGTACATCATTACGGGCCAAAAAATCTATACGACGAACGCACAGAATGCGACACATATTTACCTAATGGTGCGCACGGATCCTGACTCGGTTCGCCATCGCGGCTTGTCGATTTTGCTGGTGCCAATGGGAATGCCTGGCATGACGGTGCGTCCGCTGTGGACTGTTCAAAATGATCCGCCTGCGCCGTTTGGTACCACCTACGGCGAAGAGCGCACGAACGAGGTGTTCTTTGATGATGTCGAAGTCCCGGCTTCTTGCTTGTTGGGTGAGGAAGGCGGTGGCTGGGAGGTTGCACGCCGCGGCTTGAATCTGGATCGTGTGGGTGCCTGGCGCTATCTGATTTCCGTGATGCGCGACGAGGATATTGTGAACTGGCTGCATACCGAGGGGGAGCTCCAGGACACGCTGCGTGATGATCCGCAGGTGCGCGACAAGATCGCTGAAATGTGGACAGAGGCCGAGGTCTGCCGCTTGATGACAATGCGAAGTATCAGTATTGAGCAAAATGGTGGCAAGTTCACGTACGAAGGTTCAGCAGAAAAGGTGTTTGCGCCCGAGCACAGTGTGCGCGCGACTGAGGCGTATAGCCAGATTCTTGGACCCTTTGCGCAGTTGATGCAAGGCTCACCCAATGCGATTGAAAAAGGCATTTTTGCCCACAATATTCTTGGCGCCTATCAGTCGACCATCAATCACGGTAGCGTGCAGGTGATGCGTGATCAGGTGGCCCGTATTGGTTTGGGTCTGCCACGCGCAGCAAAATAATAAAGAGACAGGTGATTTAAAAAATGAATATTTTGCTTGATGATCAAGAAGTACAAATCCGCGAAGCCGCTGCAGAGTTTTTAGAGGGTGAATGCACCCCAGCCTTGGTGAGACAGGTTGAAACAGGTGCGTTGAAATACTCGCCTGAGTTATGGTCTAAGTTTGCTGAGAATGGCTGGCTGCAGTTGTGCTTGTCGAACAAAGCGGGTGGAGAGGAGCTTCCCTTACCCTATCTCGGTTTGCTGTTTGAAGTGGCTGGCTATCACATTGCTCCCATCCCGTTACATGCGACGATGGTCCCTTCGATGATCATCGATCGTTACGGCAGTCCCGAGCAAGTGAGCATATTGCACGCAGTCATTGCGGGCGAATTGATTCTCAGCCATGCTGTTGCCGAGCAGACGGGACACTGGTCAACGGAAGCGATTGCATTGCAGGGGCGTGTTGAGGGTAGTGAACTTGTCTTGAATGGCAGCAAAACTTTTGTGGGCAGCTTTAGTGCCTCCCAGCAGTGCATGGTGATTTATCGCGAGGCTAACGCACCGCATTCGCTTGGTGTTGTGCTTGTGCCCACAGATGCAAATGGTCTGAGTAGTGAGCCGCTCGTGTCGATGGCAAAAGACGGCGAGTCGAATGTGCAATTTAAAGAGGTGCGTGTACCGCTGAGTGCTCGCATTGGAAATGCACAATCTGGCCCTCTAATCGCCAGAGAATTAATGGACTTGTCATCAGTGTTGTACGCCTCCATGCTTGCGGGTGCAGCACGCAGAACCTTGGATATGGCAGTCATACACGCTAAACAGCGCGAGGCTTTTGGTCAGCCGATTGGTGCATTTCAGGCCATTCAACATTTGTGCGCCAATATGGTCAATGCGATTGATGGCACGACGATGCTGTCCCGTGAGGCACTCTGGCGGATGCAGGAAAATTTGCCCTATCAGGTCAATGTTGCGCAAGCCAAATCCTTTGGCAACGAGCAGTGCATGATGGTGGTACGCTCCGCCCAGCAGATCCACGGCGGTATGGGTTTTATCCGCGATTTCGATTTAAATCTCTGGTATCGACGCGTGGGCTCATGGAGCTTGCGAGGCGGCACGGCTGCCGAGCATCGCCGCACGATTGCTGCGGCGTTGATTGATCAGCCCAAAAAAGTCCGAATCGGTCTCGTTCCTACAACCTGAGAGTCATCACTTGATTGAAATCCGCAATCTTGAAACCTTTGTTTGGGTAGCAACACTGCGGAGTTTTCGTGCGGCAGCACAAAAGCTCAATACGACGCAACCCGCGATTTCTCAGCGGATTGCTTCCCTTGAGGCGACGCTAGGAGTCAAACTCTTGGATCGCAATACTAGAGGTGTCACGCTCACTGCCAAGGGCGTGGAATTGTTGGTCCTTGCCCAAGAGATGTTGGATGGTAAGCAGGCAATGATGGATGCGGCGCGGAGCACCAAAACGATTGCCGGTCAGGTGAGGTTAGGTGTATCGGAGACCATCGTTCAGACGTGGTTGCCGCGCTATCTCGAAGAAATTCATGCGATCTATCCTGAACTCAGTGTCGAATTGGAGGTCGATACGACACCAGTGCTGCGCGAACAGGTTCGGTCCCATCACTTGAATCTTGCTTTTTTGATGGGTCCAATCGTCGCTCCAAATGTAGAAAATGTTCCCCTTTGCCAATATCCTTTGGCTTGGGTTGCGAGTCCGCAGTTGGAACTACATCACTCAACAGTCACTCTTGCGCAAATCGGTACACGTCCAGTGATTACCTACCCAGCAACGAGTCAACCTCATCAGTTTGTTCGGGATTTATTGACAGACTTCGGCATACATTCGCCGCGCATGTACGGAAGTGCTTCGCTATCTGTGGTCGTGCGCATGACGCTTGATGCGATTGGTGTGGCAGTCATTACCCCCGTATTTTTGCAGGATGAAATACGCGATGGACGTCTTTGCTTGCTGGATGTGGCGGGTGACGCATTGCCTGACTTGCCATTCACCGCTTCTTGGAGTCGCGGCCCCGATGAGCACATTGCGGTGACGCTTGCAAAACTAGCGCAGCAGGTTGCCGATAGTGATCAATTCAGCAGGTGAGTATGTGTAGCATTAATAAAAATGATTTATCAGTGCTGATTTGAAAGCACAATTGGACAGGTTTTGACGTCTGACGTCGAATAGAAGTTCGAGTATTTGTTTCTAGAGGTTCGTATGCTGCCTTCGCAACAGGTTCGTCAAAATATCCGTCAAGGTCTTTTTACTCTTCCGACTGCGGGTGCTGCCCCCGGATTTGTCCAAGCCAATCTGGTTGTCCTCCCTAAAGCGTTAGCGGCTGACTTTCTGTTGTTTTGTCAGCGCAACCCCAAACCTTGCCCACTATTGTCAGTCTCTGACCCAGGTAGTACGTTCTTTCCTGGTTTTGGTGACGATCTTGATATCCGTACCGATGTGCCACGTTACAGAGTTTGGCGAAACGGTGAAATGATTGATGAAGTCGCAAATGTATCTTCTTACTGGCGCGATGATTTAGTGAGCTTTGCGATTGGGTGCTCTTTTTCCTTTGAGGAAGCACTCGTTGCCGAGGGCTTAGATGTACGTCACATCTCCTGTGCATCCAATGTTCCTATGTATCGCAGCAATATCGCGACGCACTCTGCTGGACCTTTTCATGGTCCGATGGTCGTTTCGATGCGTCCGTTCAAACCCGCTGCTGCGATTCGGGCGATTCAATTAACCTCAAAGTTTCCCTCTGTACATGGTGCACCCGTCCACTTGGGCGACGCAACACAAATTGGAATCGTTGACTTAAATAAACCTGATTTTGGTGAGCCGGTCGAAATTCGCGCGGGCGAGATCCCCGTATTTTGGGCCTGTGGTGTTACGCCTCAAGCTGTATTGATGGCCTCAAAGCCTGAGTTTTGCATCACACACGCGCCCGGCTATATGTTGGTCACTGACAAACTCAATGCACAGCTGGCCATTATCTAAATAATGTAGGTTGTTGAAAACTGTGTCGATTGCATGCGGGAGATCGACATAAGCGTTATACCCCGTTACCTAGGAGACTCTTTATGAAGACACTAATGTTGGCCGCTCTGAGTGTTGCTGCAGTGATGACTACTAACGTGGTCGCACAAGAATTGCCACGGACACAGTTGAAGGTTGTGGGTGGTTTGAATAATCTGACCGCATACAAAGATTTTGAGCAGCCTTTTTGGACCAAGACCATTCCTGAGTTGTCGAAGGGTCGTGTAACGGCAGAGATCCAAGGCTTCAACCAGATGGGTTTGAAAGGGCCTGAGTTGATGCGCTTGATTGGTCAGGGCGTGATTGAGTTTGGTACCGCCACTTTGTCGTACTTTGCCAGTGACAATCCTATTAACGAAGCTATCGATCTACCAGGCTTAGCACCTGACGTGAAGACTGCGCGCGAAGTTACGAATCTTTTTGAGCCTGTGTATGCAAAGCTCTATGGTGGTAGCAATAACGTCAAAATTCTCGGCTTGTCCCCCTATCCAGCTCAGGTGATTTTTTGTAATGCACCGATCAAAGATTTGAGCGATTTGAAAGGTATGAAAGTACGCACGAGCAGCCGTACACAGGCTGAGTTTGTGCAAGCGCTAGGCGGTACAAGCGTCACGATCGCCTTTGGTGAAGTCGTGCCAGCATTGCAAAACAAAGTTGTCAATTGCGCGATTACGGGTTCACTTTCAGGTTACTCCGCCAAGTGGTACGAAGTCTCCACACACTTGCTCGCATTGCCTATTAACTGGAACCAGCAAATCCATGCTGTCAATCAAAAGGCATGGGACAAGATTGATCCAAAGGTTCAGTCATTCTTGCAAACAAACATCAATAATCTGATGAATACGATGTGGAATGCTGCGAACGAGCAGACTGAGCAGGGATACGCTTGTAATACAGCTAAAGCAAGCTGCCCATTTGAAGTGAAGGGCAAGATGACCTTGGTCACACCTTCAGCTGCAGATAAGGCGATGCTGGATAAACTTCTCGTCGATGTAATTTTGCCAAAATGGGCGGCACGTTGTTCCGCGCAGTGTGTTGCTGATTTCAATGCGACTATTGGTAAAAAGTTGAATGTCGTAGCAAAGAAATAAGAGACCCACAATGGATACTCAACAGACGTCAGGACTTTCTTATGCGCACCGTATTTCTCGTTGGGGAGTGTGGGGCGGGGGCATTCTGACGCTGTTGAGTGCTGGTTTAGTGTGCTTTGATGTCATCGTCAGAAAACTTTTCTCCATTTCTATTGGAGGTGCGGATGAGCTTTCTGGCTATGCCTTTGCGATTAGTACAACATGGTCATTTGCCTTGGTTGTTCTTGAGCGTGCGAATGTCCGCGTCGATGTGTTCTATCAGCATTTTTCCGTTCGACTCGCTGCAATGCTCGATTGGTTGTCACTCGTTGCACTTGCTGTATTTTTAACAATGTTGACGCGTTATGCGTATGAAGTTGTCGCGACTTCGTGGATGCAAAGTTCGACGGCCAATACGCCATTAGCCACGCCATTATGGTTGCCACAGGGTCTGTGGTTCGTTGGTCTGGTGTGGATGGTCGTGGTATTGGCGTTGATGCTTGAGCGCGCCAGTCGTGCGCTTGTCACGGGTGATTATCAGCTGGTGAACAAAATGGCAGGAGCGCGCTTGTCACAAGAAGAAGCGCAAGAAGAAGCGATCGCTGGAAAGCGCCGTGTCATGGAGGATCGTGCATCATGATTGCAACGGCATTGACCATCTTATTGGTTTTAATTGGTCTGAGTATCCCCGTTGGTGCAGCGCTTGGTGTGCTTGGGATCGCGCTCGACCAAATATATTCGATGCTGCCACTATCACGCGCAATGGGTGAGTTGGCCTGGACAACGAATACAGAATTTTTGCTTGTCGCCATTCCTTTGTTTATTTTGCTTGGTGAGCTCTTGCTGCGTGCGGGCTTTGCAGAGCGTATGTACTCTTCACTGAGTTTATGGCTCTCGTGGCTGCCCGGTGGCTTGATGCATGCAAATATTGGCGCTTCAGCCTTGTTTGCAGCGACTTCCGGTTCGAGTGTTGCCACTGCGGCAACGGTTGGGACGGTCGCGCTCCCTCAAATTGCAAAGCGTGGGTATAACGAATCGCTTTTCTTAGGCAGTATTGCAGCAGGAGGAACGCTGGGGATTTTGATACCTCCGTCTATCAACTTAGTGATCTATGGTGTGTTGACCAACTCTTCTGTGCCTAAGCTTTATCTTGCAGGAATTTTGCCTGGCCTATTGCTTGCTAGCTTATTTATGCTAACCATCATTTTGGCTTGTATGTACAAGCCTTCTTGGGGTGGCGAGCGTATACATGCAAGTTGGTCGGAGCGTTTAAAGTCATTGGTACACCTTGTGCCACCGATGGGAATTTTCTTGTTGGTGGTGGGTTCAATTTATGCAGGGGTTGCGACGCCAACAGAAGCCGCTGCGTTGGGTGTCCTAGGTGCGATGATATTGGCCGCAGCCTATCGTCGCTTAACCATCGCGATGGTGCGCGAATCCCTTGAAAATACAATGCGCTCCTCAGCGATGATTATGCTGATCGTGGTAAGCGCAAGTTTTTTAAATTTTGTAATGTCTGCAACTGGATTAACTACTGCGCTGACCAATGCCATCACCGGTTTAGGCTTTTCGCCTTATGTCATGCTTTTGCTATTAATTGTTTTTTATCTTGTACTCGGTTGTTTTATGGAAACCCTGTCCATGATGATTACGACGATACCAATCGTTGCCCCAGTAATGATAGCGCTTGGTTTTGATCCAATATGGCTAGGTATCATCATTATTGTTTTGGTTGAGGCTGCACTCATTACACCGCCCGTTGGTTTGAATCTATTTGTTGTCCAAAGCCTTCGCACCAGCGGTTCGATGACGCCAGTGATTATTGGCTCTCTGCCGTTTGTACTCGCGATGATGTTGCTGCTTTTATTGCTCGCGCTCTTTCCTGCTTTGGCACTTTGGTTGCCGAAATTGTTCGCGATTTAGAGTGTTAAACGTATACAACTTTAAAATAATTTTTCGGAAAAACGATGCATTTGAATTTTGATCTCTTAGCACTTAACGGCTCTAAACAAGCAATCTCGGCCGATATCCATCAGATGGTGATCGCTGGATGGGCGGGACGCGATCATGCTGCGATTGAGCATCATATTGAAGAGTTGGCTGCGATTGGCGTGCCTAGACCAAGTTCTGTTCCGCTTTTTTATCGTGTTGCTAGTCAGACCTTATCTCAAGCTTCACTCATCGAAGTGGTGGGTCAAGAGAGTTCGGGCGAGGTTGAGGTATTTGTCTTTACCCATCAAGATGAGTTGCTGGTGTCACTGACCTCCGACCATACGGATCGTGGGCTCGAGACGGTTAGCGTCGCATTATCAAAACAGGTTTGTACCAAGCCAGTCGGCTCAGAGGCATGGCGTTTTCAGGATGTCGCGGCGCACTGGGATCAGTTAAGGATTGAGTCTTACATTACAGAAGATGGTAAGCGGGTGCAGTATCAATCTGGTCCTTTGTCTGCATTACTGCATCCTGTGGATTTGATTACGCGCTATGTCAAGAGTGAGATTTTGCCAGCAGGCGTGGCGATGAGTTGCGGGACTGTTGGCACACAAGGTGCGATTCGTCCCGCTGCACGATTTGAGATGAGTCTGATCGACCCTGTATTGAATCGATCGCTCACGCATCGTTATGATATTGAGACTTTGCCCAAAGTGAGCTAAGTCCCTGAATGCTGTTACTCAGGCTTGATGCCTGCCGCCTGAACAGTTTTGCTCCATTTTTTGATTTCAGTATCAAGGAATGCAGCAAACTCTTCGGGTGACATGGCAACGGGCTCTTGGCCTGCCTTATTCATGATTTCGATGACTTGCGGATCTTTTAAAGCTTTGTTGAGCTGCGCATTGGCTTGCTTGACGGCTTCGGGTGGTGTGCCTTTTGGCGCAACAACGCCTGACCAGGAATAGGCCTCATAGCCTTTTACGCCCGCAGAGGCGATGGTGGGCAGCTCCGGGAAAAAGACTGAAGGTTCAGGATTGCCAACTGCGATCGCACGCACGCGACCCGATTTAATGAAAGGAATCGCTGAGGTCGAATCGGCAAACATCAGTTGTACCTGACCGCCAACGAGATCCTGCATTGCGGGTGAGCTACCTTTGTAGGGAATATGTTGCATCTTTACACCCGTTAGGCTCGCAAAGAGCTCGCCTGCCAAGTGTGTACCACCGCCCGTTCCTGCTGAGCTATAGGACAGCTTGTTGGGATTGGCTTTTGCATAGTCAATGAGTTCTTGCACAGATTTGACTGGCAAAGAGGGATGGACAACAAGAACAATCGGGTAACGCGCACCCATGCCGACAGGAACAAAGTCCTTTTGAATGTCGTAGGGCAGCTTAGTGTTCAAGCTGGGCAGCACCGCATGGTGAATCGCGGCAAAAAAGAAGTGATAGCCATCGGGTGCGGCTTTGGCAGCGGCTTGAGCGCCAACGATGCCGCCGGCACCGGCTTTGTTATCGATCACGGCAGGGGTTGACCAGTTTTTTGCCATCGCTTGGGTGGTCAGTCTGGCCGTGGTGTCGACTGGACCACCTGGAGGAAAGGGCACGATAAAGGTGACGGCCTTGTCGGGCCAAGTCGTTGAGGCTTGCGCGTGGGTAACTCCTGAAACCGTGATTCCTGTCATTGAAAACAAACAAAGTGTCAGGAGCTGATTGAAATGACGAGAGAGGCGCATGGTTTTCCTTTTTGTATTTTAATTAATGGAGATCAAAACTTTTTCATACTTAGGTCCTAAGCTTAGCGCAGGTGCAAGAGTTGAATTGAGATGGCAAGCAACGGCAGGGCGCCTGACAAACAACAACGATATCTCTACGCGTTTAAAGCTGCTAAATTTGGGTCTAATGATTTAAACAATCATCACATAGATTATTTGTTGTGATTATCTCTCAACTTTTGCTCAGGAATGCGCCATGATCACTAGACTTAAATTTCTCGGTGTTGGCATTGCTGCCGCCGCCTCACTGATGTTCTCTCCAGTTTGGGCTCAGGCTGCGCCTGACCTTGGCACCCCGACCTTGCCTGCCCCAGGTTTTAAAAAGGTAAAAGTTGGTGAGATGGAAGTGATTTCTCTCAACGACGGAGTTTCACGTCGTCCACTGGTGGAAGAGTTTGTCAAAAACGCACCATTTGCTGAAGTCAAAGCGCTGCTGGCTTCGCAAAACTTGCCGACAAATTACATCGACATTCCTTTCACGCCATTTTTGGTGGTGAGCGGTAATCAGCGATACCTGATGGATACGGGCTTCGCTGATAATGGCGGCGCGACAACAGGCAAGACGATTGCAAACATGGCGGCTGCTGGTTACAAACCTGAGGATATCAACAACGTTGTGATCAGCCATTTTCACGGTGATCACATCAACGGGTTGCTCTACAAAGACGGTTCGTTGGTCTATCCAAACGCCAAGGTGCACGTGCCAGCAAGCGAGTACGCGTTTTGGATGGATAAAGAGCGCTTGGAAAAAGCAACTGGTGGGTTAAAGGGTGCAATGACCAATGCTCAACGCGTCTTTAACAAAATCCCTGCAGACCGTTTGGTCAAGTTTGAATCGGGCAAAGACGTCGCACCTGGCATCACTTCTGTTGCAGCGTTTGGTCACACACCTGGCCACACGCTCTTTACCGTCAAGTCAGGCGGTCAGTCTTTTATCTACGTGGCTGACATCACAAATGTGCCTGAATTGTTTGCCCGTAATCCAGACTGGGCAGTGACGTTTGATATGGACCCAGAGATGGCGCGCCAGTCACGCCGCAAGATCTTCGACATGATCGTCAAAGATAAGATGATGGTGGGCGGATTTCACTTTCCTGGCAATGCAATCGGCACGATCGCACCTTTGGGTAACGGCTATCAGTTCACACCGATGAAGTAATTCACCTGTGTGAACGATGCGATCCGAGTGAGTCGCATCTCAAAGCCCTCTTTAGCCTGAGTATCAAAGCTAAAGAGGGCTTTGTTCTTTTGAAGGCTCTACAATCATCAGATACAAGATAAATGATCGGATGATCCGCATGAATGATGTTAATCAGCAATTGACCACAAGCTTCAATGCACTGAGCGCCAAGATCGTATTAGCCGGTGCGCTAATGCTGGCTGCGACCGCAGTGACTGCGCAATCCACCAGCTTTGATACCTGTATCAAAGGACTGCGTCAATCCGTCGTTTCTCAGGGCATCACTGCCGCTGTATTTGATCGGGCAACCGCTGGCATCGAACCTGATCCGGATGTGCTCAAGGCCTTTTCTTTTCAGCCTGAGTTTAGAACGGCTATTTGGGATTACCTCGCAGGTCTGGTGGATCAGGAGCGCGTGGACGATGGTCGCGCGAAGCTTAAAGAGTGGTCCAAAGTACTGGCGGAGGCTGAACAAAAATATGGTGTCGATCGCAATGTGATTGTTGCGGTCTGGGGTGTCGAGTCCAATTACGGACGGATTCAGGGTAAGCGGGAAATCGTGCGTTCTTTGACTACACTCATTTGCGCGGATAAACGCCAAGCATTTTTCAGAGGCGAGCTGTTGGCGACCTTACGAATTTTGCAGAGCGGTGATATCCCGCAAGAGGCCTTAGTGGGCTCGTGGGCAGGTGCGTTTGGACAAACCCAATTTATGCCCACAACCTATCAACGTTTAGCCGTGGATTTTGATGGTGATGGTCGTCGAGATATCGTGGGCTCAGTTCCAGATGCGTTGGGATCAACCGCAAACTTTTTAAAACAAGCGGGTTGGATCACAGGCCAGCCTTGGGGTGTTGAGGTGCAAATCCCAGCCAACTATTCCGGTCCGTCAGGTCGTCGGACGAAGCAGTCCCTTGCTCAATGGAAAAGCCTGGGCATCAAAGCGTTGTCGTCGGTCTCTTTGCCTGACTCCACACAAGCTGCACTGCTCTTGCCTGCAGGCGCGCAGGGGCCCGCATTTTTAGTGTTTCGTAACTTTGATGCCATCTACAGCTATAACGCAGCAGAATCCTATGCACTGGCGATTGCCCATCTGAGCGACCGTTTGAAGGGCGGTGCAACGTTCAAGACTGCCTGGCCCACGGACGATGCCGGGACGAGTCGTGCCGAGCGGCGTGAAATACAACAAGCCTTGCTCAATCGCGGGTATGACATTGGTGAGGTCGACGGACTGATTGGCGCTAAAAGTCGTGAGGCAATTAGCGAATTTCAGAAATCGAGTGGACTGGTCGTAAATGGTCGGGCAGGGCAACAAGTACTCAAGGCATTGCGAGCACCTGTTTCAACGCGTGCGCCTAAGGTCGGTGGCTGAAATGACCTTACCCGCTAATGCCCAACCTCAATCCTTGGGCGAACTTTTCACGACCTTTAGTAGACTCGCGATCCAAGGCTTTGGCGGTGTTCTGGCCTTTATCGAACGCGAGCTTGTTGAAAGAAAAAAATGGATGACCCGCGCGGAGTTTGTCGAGGAGTGGGCCATCGCGCGAACAATGCCGGGCCCACCCGCACTCAATCTTTGCATCATGGTGGGCGCGCGTTATTTCGGTTGGCGCGGTGCGTTGGTATCGCTAGCGGGGATGTTCATGTTTCCCACTATGATTATCCTGGCCTTGGCAATCGCTTACGCGCACTTTGGTAATCATCCTCAAGTCATGGACGCTTTACGCGGGATGGGCGCCGTGGCGGCGGGCATGATCGGTGCGACAGGACTCAAGCTGCTCTCTGCGCTTAAGACCAACCCGCTAGGTGTAAAGGTTTGTTCTGCGCTTGTGATCTTGAGTTTCGTGGGTATCGCGCTGGTGCAATGGCGATTGTTGTACGTCTTGGTGATATTGGGGGGAGTTGGTTATGTGCTGGCATTCCTGAAACTCAAGGATCAAGCATGAATGACACCTTGACGCTGGCAATGTTGTGGACCGATTGGTTTAATCTCTTTAAACATTTCGCCTCGATTTCGATTGCTTCCGTGGGTGGGCCACTTGTATTGTTGCCTGAGGTCCATCATTTTCTGGTGGAGCAGCAAAGTTGGCTAACTGATGCGCAGTTCAGGGCTTCTATCGTGATTGCTCAGGCCTCACCGGGCCCCAACGTGATGTTCGTGGCATTAATGGGGTGGAACATCGGGCTCAATGCAGGCGGTTTCGGTTGGGCGGCTTTCTCAGCCATCATTTGTATGGCAGGCATTTTGCTGCCGAGTTCGCTATTGATTTTTGTGACGGCGCGCTGGGTGCAAAAGCATCAGAATTTACGCGCTGTTCGAGCGTTTAAGTTAGGATTGAGCCCAGTGGTTATATCTATGATGATTGCGGCAGGCTGGTTATTGGCAACCGCCAATACCACTGTGACGCGTGATTGGCCACTTTGGGTCGTCGCTGGCGTCACGACTTTGATTGTCTATCGCACCAAGGTGCACATGCTGTATTTGTTAGCGATTGGTGCAGTGCTTGGTGCGAGTGGTTTATTGACGATGTAATCGATTTAGTTGACTTCGAGTAACTCAACATCAAATACAAGCGTGGCGTTTGGAGGAATGACACCGCCAGCGCCGCGGGCGCCATAGCCCATTTCGGGAGGAATAATGAGCGTGCGTTGACCACCGACTTTCATGCCGGCAACGCCCTCATCCCAACCGCGAATCACATGACCAGCACCCAGCGGGAAATCAAACGGATCGCCGCGGTCTCGTGAACTATCAAACTTAGCACCTTTGTTGCCTGGGGCAGCGGCATCGTGCAACCAACCGGTGTAATGCACGGTAACGTGTGCGCCTGCTGTGGCTTCAGTTCCGCTACCAGTGGCAACTTCTATTTTCTCTAGTGTGCTCATTTTAGTTCCTGTGTCGTTGATGATCAGGCCGCACTCTGTACGACCGGGGGTTTGGGGGTTTTGACGCGTAAGCGGTTCATCAGCAGCCCGACTGTAAACAGTGCGAGGACACCATGAACGAGCCAGACGCCTATGCTAAACGAGAGCTTTCCGCTGATGATCCAGCCTTGTGAAATATTAATTAAATTGAGGTAAAGCATGGCAATGAGGCCTGCAATCAGTAAGTCACCTGAACGCCCCATTCTTGGATTGACCGCACCTAGTGGAATGGCCATCAGTGCAAGGTTGAGTGCCGCGAGGGGCACCGATATGCGCCACATGAGTTGTCCTAGTGAGGCGGGCACTTTATCCTTGATGAGCAACTCGGTCGGGCGTGAACGCCGACTGTTAAGTGTTTGTTCACGTGCAGTTTCAAGCGATTTTTCACCATCTTTGCTCTCGATGCGGGCACCAAAGGCATCAAACTTGGTGAGCCGCATTTCAGCGCCGGAAGGTTTGATGTCGTAGCGCTGGCCAGGGCCAAGGACGAGAAACTTGTCCCCATTCGCCTCCAAGACCGTATCCGCCGACGAGGCGGTCACGACGGTGAGCCAATCTGGGTCGATGATGCGCATAAATACTTGACCGAGTGGACCATTCGCAACGCTTTGGCCTTCGACAAAAAAGACCCGTGCACCACTTTCGGTTTCGAGAAACTGGCCAGGCGTGATTTTGGAAAGGTCTGAGCGTAATTCAAAGCGGGCGCGGTATTCGCCGATCTGTCGGTTAGCCCAGGGCGTGCCAAAGAGGGTCAACGCGGCGATGAGTAGGGCGATAGGAATCGCGACGCGCAAGACCGGATTAATCCAGTTGAGCAAGGATAGACCGCTCGAGAACCACACCACCATTTCAGATTCTCTGTAATTGCGGGTGACCGTCGTCAGCACACCAATGAAGATGGATACGGCCAAAATAATGGGTAAGGCGGCGATGGTGGTAAAGGCGGCCAAGCCAATCACGACATCGGCGCCGATGCGTCCCGCAGCGGCTTCGCCCAATAAACGTACCAGGATGACGCTCAGCCAAACGACGATCAGCGTCGAAAGTACGACGCTAAAGTGATTGGTGATTTCGGAGACAACGGAACGTTTAAATAGGGACATTGTGCGCGATGCATGCTTGCATCATAAAAATGGTGCGGCGCAAACAACGCCGACACCATGAATTTAGCACAATGAGGCGGCGATGGCCTTAGGCATTTGGAAGGCTGTCGATCAGTTGAATCATCCGTTTGCGCATTGCAGCATCTGGGAGACGACCGACACCACCTGCCATATTGTCGATCATGTTAGATACACGACTGGTCGCAGGCGTAATGCAGGTGACGGCAGGGTGGCTAGCGACGAATTTCAAGAAAAACTGTGCCCAAGTCGTGGCATCGAACTCTTTAGCCCAATCTGGCACGGCTTGACCTTTGACGCGACTCCATAGGCGGGTGCGTCCAAAGGGCGCATAGACCAGCACGGCAATGCCGCGTTCTTGGGCAAGCGGAAGAAATGTTTTCTCTGCGGATAAATCATCAATTGCATAGTTAGTGCCGATGAAGTCGAGTGTTTGCGTACGCATAGTCTCAAGCATGCTGTCATATTGATTGCTAAACGTCGTGGTCACGCCGAGATAGCGAATCCGGCCTTTTTCTTTGGCTTCACGCAAAATGGGGAGTTGTGTCTGCATGTCTCCCATGTTGTGAATTTGGACGAGATCAATCACTGGTTTGCCAATACGCTTGAATGACATCTCCAGTTGTGCGCGTGCGGCAGTTGCGTCTGCAGCACCACCTCCACGCGGCGCCACATTGAGTTTTGTCGCCCAAAATAGTTTTTGTGCGACGCCAAGGTCTTGTGCAATTTTTCCTGCGACTTCTTCAGAGGCGCCATAACTTGGGGCCGTATCAAACAACGTTCCACCTAGCTCAACCATTTTTGCCATGACATTTTTCAGGGCTTCGCGATCCTCGGAGCGGGCGACTTCTGCAAACGTGGCTGAGCTGCCAAGTCCGATGATAGGTAGACGCTGTCCGCTAGAGGGTATCGGGCGTGTGATCAAAGGACCCGTGTTGGCGAACGCTTGCGCCCAAGGGGTTGAAAGCGCTGAGGTGGTGGCCGCGGCGAGTGTGGTTTGAAGCCAGGTGCGACGATTCATCATATGCGTCTCCTAAAAGAGGATGGTCTAAAGTTGTGTGTGTGGCGCTGCGGGTGGTTCTGCAGGGACGCTGCGTTTTGCTTGGGCATAGCCGAGCCAAAGTCCCAGGCTCATCCAAATTACAGCGAGCGGGACGGCAAACCAGGCCAGACCCGCTAACCCCATCCCCAGACGACCTAACAAGCCTTCTGTTTGTGAGCCGAGGGCGTCACCGCTCCGATAAACAAAGGTGTCGATAAAGGCTTTGGCTTTATAGCGTTCAGCCCGAGGCACGGTGGTAAAGAGGGTTTCACGTGCGGGGCGCATGATGCCGCGCTGCACAGCGCGAAAGGATGCCTCAAAAGCAATCAGTGCTGCCAGCGAACCCAGCAAAGCCAGTCCAATAAAACCAAAGGCGACAGTGATCGGCAGCAGCGCAAGGGTGACCGCAATCCCAAAACGTTTGATGAGGTGGCTGGTTAGGAAGGCTTGCAAGACAAAGGTTGCTGTTTGTGTGTAGAAGTCGATCCGTGCAAAGGCTTCGGTGCGTGTGTCGGTATCAAGCGCTAAAGCCGCCACCATCTGTAACCGTGTGAAATACAGCAAGGTCGCGACAACAGCCAAAATCAGTACATAGGCAGAAATGCCGAGTAGATAAGGCGAGCGTATGACGGCTGTGAAACCCTCCCAAGCACTGCCGCCAATGAGCGCGTGTTCAGCCTCTGACTGGGCATTTTTGTATTGCGAGTCATCTGTAGTTTGATCTTCCTCTACTCGCGCTATCTTTAATGAAGTCAGCCACCATGCACTCAACACAGCGCAGATTAGAAAGCCCGCCGCGAGGAGCAGGAGTAAGGGTGTGCCAAAGGGGCGGGCCAGCATACTCGCAAGCCAAGGACCAAACATCGCGCCAAGCGTCCCTCCAAGGGAAATCGCAGCAAACAAGCGGTGACTTTGCTCTTTTGAAAAACGATCTGTCATCAATGCCCAGAACAACATTGTGGCGAAAAGATTAAAGACGCTAAACCAGACATAAAAAACTTGTCCACTGACCAGACCGATATGTGCAGGCGCAAACGTGAGCAGCCCATAAAAGCAAATCAGCCCAAGTGAAAAGAATAAGTAGGTCGTCGCGATGAACACCATGCGACGAAAGCGACTCACAAGTAGGCCAAAGAGCGGGTTGACTAACAGGGTGACGAGCAAGGTCGCCATAAAAAGCCAACGGATAGCCTCAATGCCACGTTGCATCCCTAACGCCTCGCGCGCAGGCCTGACGACCATGAGCGCGCTGAGAATACAGAAAAAAAACAGACCGGCCACCAGGGTAGGCAGCAACTCTTGTTTTTTGATGTTGGTAAAAGTCTGTAGCAACGTTTTCATCGCGTGTTAGTCCTCAACTCGCCACAATCTTACTGAGAAATCCTCGTTGTTATAGCGTTGTTTTTGCTCTCTCTGTGTCCTCATAGTGGAAGCACAGGCTAAACATTTCTTTTTTTCTGAGTGTTTTCCTGTGGACAGATAGAATACTGAACGATCGGGGCGCTTTTTGCCTCAGCAAAGTCCGTTTTTGAGAGAAATGCCGTGCCACTATCCCCCACCGTCGACCGCGAAGAGGTTCACCAACGCCAGATCGTGATGAAAGCGTATCGCAGATCTGATGGTTTGTATGACATCGAGGCCCGCCTCGTGGACACCAAAACCGAGCCTTTTTTATCTCCTCTGGCACAGGCAGAGCGTCAGCCTGGCGATCCCGTCCACGATATCTGGGTGCGTTTGGTCATCGATGAATGGTTTGAAATCAAAGACGTCGCGGCCAGCTCTGATGCGACACCCTTTGCCGTCTGTACGCATGCGCCACCCACGCTGCAATCCCTGATCGGCGCAAAAATCGGGGCAGGTTGGTCCAAGCTCGTGAGAGAGAAGCTCAAAGGTGCGGCGGGTTGCACGCACATGATGGAGTTACTGGGACCCATGGCGACAACGGCGTATCAGGCTCTGTGGCCCGTCACTAGTCTGCGACCGCAGTCTGTAGATGCGAATGGACGCCCCACCAAAATTGACAGCTGCTTTGCGTATGCGAGTCACACCGAAATTGTGGCGAAGTTATGGCCCGAGCATTACACCGGACCCAAGGTCCATAAAGGAGACGATTGATGCGTTCTTTGCTTTTTGTGCCAGCCGATAGCCCACGCAAGCTGGAAAAATCCTTGCAAAGTGGGTCAGATGTGCTGATTTTTGATTTGGAGGATGCGGTTTCTCCCTCTCGCAAACAAGAGGGCCGTATAGAGCTGGTCAAGTTTCTAAATGAAGTCAAACGTGCCGGTCTTAAAACCCCCGAACTCTATGTGCGCGTCAATGCGTTGACAACTGGAATGACGCTGGCGGACTTGGCGGCTGTGATGCCCTGTCGTCCCTCCGGCGTGGTGTTGCCCAAAGCAACAGGCGCACGTGATTTGGCGCTCTTGTCGGCGTATCTCGAGGCCTTTGAGCATTTATACCCGCAGTCGTCAGCCGCTGGTGCAGACGCGTCAACCTCAGTGCAGACCTCTATCATCGCGATTGTGACTGAAACCGCAGACGCCTTGGCGGGTTTGAATGAATATCGGGGCGCAATGCCACGACTGGCTGGCATGATGTGGGGGGCGGAAGACTTATCTGGTGATATCGGCGCCCTGACCAATAAGGAAGAGGGCACTTCAGAATGGACGATGCCCTTTAAGCTCGTGCGTTCGCTCTGTCTGTTTGCGGCCTCTGCGGCAGGTGTGCCTGCGATTGATACGGTCCCCACAGAAATTAACAATGTCGACGCACTGACGCGCGAAACGCGCCAGGCCTATCGAGATGGTTTTTCAGCCAAAGCTGCGATTCATCCCGGGCAAGTCCCAGTGATTAACACGGCCATGACGCCCGATGTCGCCACGCAAGAGTGGGCGACTCGTGTCATCGCAGCCTTTGCCGCGAGTGCGAGTGTCGGTGTGGCGACAATGGATGGCAAGATGTTGGACACGCCGCATTTGCGACTGGCTAAAAAAATTATCGCTGCGGCGCAACTCGCCTAAAGCTTCAAGGAGATTGACGATCATGGTAGGTCCTTTGGATGGTATTCGTGTCATTGATATGACATCGATTTTGATGGGGCCTTATGCGGCTCAGCTGATGGGCGATATGGGTGCCGATGTCATCAAAGTCGAATCTCCTCAAGGCGATATGGTGCGTGATGTCGGACCGATGTTGCATCCTCGTATGGGGTCGCTCTATCTACATGTCAACCGTAGCAAGCGCGGGATGGTGCTCGATGTCAAACAGCCTGAAGGTCTTGAGGCCATCAAAAAGCTCATCGCCACTGCAGATATCTTGCTCTATAACGTACGGCCGCAAGCAATGGCGCGTCTGGGCTTGAGTTATGAAGTCGTCAGTGCAATTAATCCTCGTATTTTGTACGCAGGTACTTTTGGTTTCGGTCAGGATGGTCCCTATGCGCACAAGCCGGCCTTCGATGATCTGATCCAGGGTGCGATTGGTTTGCCTTCTTTGATTAAACAAGCGGGTTCGGATATGCCGCGCTACGTGCCGTCCAATCTCGTTGACCGCACAGTCGGTCTTTACGCCACCTCCTCGCTTTGTGCCGCGCTCTATCACCGCGAAAAAACGGGACGCGGACAGCGTATCGATATTCCAATGTTTGAAACAATGATCAGTCATTTACTGAGTGATCATATTGGTGGGAAAACCTTTGATCCGCAGTTTGGGCCACCTGGTTATCCACGCCTATTAGCATCAGAGCGACGTCCTTATAAAACGTCGGATGGCTATGTCTGTGCCGTCATTTATAACGATAAGCAGTGGGCATCATTTTTTAGCGCGATTGGTCGATCAGAAATATTTGAAAACGACCCACGGTTTAAAAACCTAAGCATTCGCACGCAACATATCAATGATCTCCAAGGCTTAGTCGCCAAAATTTTTCTAGAGCGCGATACGCAAGCATGGTTGGAGTTGCTTGAACAGGCGGATATTCCCACCATGCCGCTGCATGACCTCGAGACCATTTTCGAAGATCCTCATCTTGAAGCAATCAACTTCTTTCAGTGGGAAGACCATCCTTCAGAAGGTCGCATTCGTCGTGTGGATGTGCCAACTACCTGGTCGGACAGCCAACCTCAGGCGGGACGTCCTGCCCCCATGTTGGGACAGCACAGTGAGGAAATCTTGCGCGAGTTAGGCTATAGCGAAGAGTCGATCGCCTCCTTTATTCGCCAAGGTGTTACGCAACGAGCAGTGATACCCAAGGGCACGTAATGACGGTAATGCAGGATCCGGCATGGCAGCCTTTGAAAGTGGGCGTGAGTCCAAGACTTGGCCAGGAAACAGATAACTTTTTTAAAGAGATTTAGGGTGCTCAGCAATGAGCCACTATAAAAGTACAAGGGATTGCCGATGGATTTTTCTTTTTCGCAAGAACAGCAGACGATTCGCGAAGCTATCAATAAAATCTGCGAACAGTTTGATGATCAATACTGGTTGGAAAAAGACCGCCATGGCGGTTTTCCTGTCGAGTTGCATCAGGCGCTAGCCAAAGATGGTTGGCTAGGGATTTGTATCCCTGAGCAATATGGTGGTTCAGGCTTGGGCATCACCGAAGCGACCATCATGATGCAGGCCATCAGCGAGTCCGGAGCGGGGATGACGGGTGCCTCGTCTGTACATATGAATATCTTTGGTTTGAATCCGGTCGTACAGTTCGCCACTGAAGAACAGAAGATGCGCATGCTTCCGCCTTTGGTCGCAGGTCGTGAACGCGCGTGTTTTGCGGTAACCGAACCCAATACAGGGCTCAACACAACGCAGCTCAAGGTGAAAGCTGAGCGCAACGGAGACCACTATGTGTTGAGTGGTACTAAAGTGTGGATTTCGACCGCCCAAGTCGCTGAGAAAATGCTGATCTTGGCGCGCACCACACCTCTCGAAGAGTGCACAAAACATACTGATGGTTTGAGTCTGTTTTATACCGACCTTGATCGAAATTTCGTGCGTGTGCATGAGATTGAAAAAATGGGTCGTAAAGCCGTTGATTCAAACGAGTTGTTTATCGATGGTTTGAAAGTTCCCGTCGCAGACCGCATTGGTGAGGAGGGCAAAGGCTTTCACTACATCATGCACGGGATGAATGCGGAACGCATCTTGATCGCAGCCGAGGGCATTGGCCTAGGACGTGTGGCACTTAAGCGAGCGACAGCGTATGCCAAGGAAAGAATTGTTTTTGATCGTCCGATTGGGATGAATCAAGGGATACAGCATCCACTCGCAGCAAACTGGATGGAGCTTGAAGCGGCGAATCTGATGGTCTTTCACGCAGCGTCGCTGTTTGATAAGGGCGAGGCATGCGGTGCACAGGCGAATGCGGCAAAATACCTGGCAGGCGAAGCCGGTTTTAATGCCTGCCAGCAAGCGGTCATGACGCACGGTGGATTTGGCTATGCCAAGGAATATCATGTCGAGCGTTATTTGCGCGAGGTCTTGATCACGCGCATCGCGCCGGTGAGTCCTCAGTTGGTGTTGTGTTTTATTGCCGAACGCGTGCTGGGCTTACCCAAGTCTTATTAGGAGATTGTCATGGCAGGTTTGTTTTACGAAGAGTTTGAAGTGGGACAAGTGTTTAAGCATGCGATGACCCGCACGGTGACAGAAATGGACAACGTACTGTTTTCGACCTTGACCATGAATCCGCAGCCACTTCATCTGGATGCGGAGTTTGCCTCCAAGACGGAGTTTGGCCGTATCTTGGTCAACAGTTTGTTTACCTTGGGTTTGGTGATCGGGATTTCGGTCGGTGAAACCACCCTTGGTACGACGATCGCTAATCTCGGTATGACGGACACGCGTTTTCCAAGTCCCGTTTTTTATGGCGATACGATCCATGTAGAGACCACGATTGTGTCTAAGCGTCTGAGCAAGTCGCGTACGGATGCCGGCATTGTCGAGTTTGAACATCGGGGGATTAATCAGCGCGGAGAGATCGTCTGTATCTGCCGCCGTTCTGGTTTTATGAAGTGCCAACCGGTTGGATAGGCAACGCTGATGTGGCAATCAAGCTCAAGGCTGCAGTTGCCTGATGCCAAAATGGCATTGGTGGTGCTGTTGATTTGTTTTGTCTTCAACATGCTTGGGCGTGGAATCGGCGATACCTATGTGACGTTTCTATTGCCGCTTGAGACGGAGTTTGGATGGAGTCGCTCTGAGCTTTCAAGCGTCTACAGCATCTACATGGTGGCCAACGGGCTATCTGCGCCTTTTGTCGGTGTCCTGTTTGATCGCTGGGGCCCACGCGTGGTGTATCTGCTGGGTGTCGCCAGTTTAGGTTTAGGCTATTTTTTAGCCGGTAATCTGACCCAGCTCTGGCAGTTTCACTTGTGCATTGGTGTGGCCGGTGGCATTGGTATCTCAGCAATCGGTATGGTGCCGTCCGCGAGTTTGATCAGTCGTTGGTTTCCAAACAGCACCAGTACAGCGATCGGTATTGCATATGCGGGTTTTGGTGCAGGCACGCTTGTCTTGGTGCCCTTTGCACAATATTTGAATCAAGCAGTGGGTTGGCGTGATGCGTATCACGTGATGGGCGGCAGCTTGCTCGTTGCTTTGCCAATCGTCATGTTGTTGCCTTGGCGTGTCATACGTGCGGGCTATGGGGCACGCGATAAAAAGAGTCAACATCAACGTCCTGTAGATGTTTCATCTTCGAATGCAACAGCACCTGCTCAATCAAAGACTTCGCCCTTGCGCGCAGCCTTGCGACACTCTGGCTTCTGGGGCTTGGCGCAGGCGTTCTTTTTTACCTCGGTGGTGGTCTATACCGTCTTGGTTCAGATGATTGCTTATCTTGTATCAACTGGATTTACGCCGATCGAGGCCGCCAGTGCATTCGGGTTTGCGGGCATGTTGTCTGTGTTGGGGGTCGCTTCGGCGGGTCGTTTGGCGGATGTGTTGGGTCCAAGGCGCACTGCGACGCTCACGTTTATGTGCACCACACTCGGCTTGGCGAGCTTGTTGGCACTGAGTTACTTTCCCTCGCACTGGTTTTTGATGTCATTTGTGGCCTTTTTTGGGATTGCGCAGGGTGCGAGAGGACCGATTATTTCTGGGGTATGTTCCAAACTGTTCCCAGGCCCAGGCTTGGCCACCATTTACGGTGTGACCTATGCGTGTATGTCAGTCGGTGCAGCAACGGGAGCGATGATGTCCGGGTTTTTATACGACTGGACAGGCGGTTATCAGGCGAGCATCATTTTTTCCATGTTAAATGTCATTTTTGCCGTGTCGCCCTTTTGGGTTTATCGTGAACTCAGAAAATTTGGATGAGTGTGCATATGAAAAAAATATTGTCGATTATATTGTTATCTTTCTGTACGGCCATATTTGCATGGCCTGCCCAGAGTTCGCCCCTGTTGAATGCGCTGACAGATGGGCAGCATGTCTTGATGATCCGTCATGCTGATGCGCCAGGCTTTAGCGATCCGCCAAGCCTCAAATTAGGGGATTGCTCAACCCAAAGAAATTTAGGCGAGCGTGGTCGCACACAAGCCAAAGAACTCGGTGTTTGGCTCAAGAAGCAAGGTATTGCCTCTGCAGTCGTGCTCAGTAGTGCATGGTGTCGTTGTGAAGAAACAGCACGCTTGTTGGGGTTGGGTGCTGTAACAACGGTTCCAGAGCTAGGCTCATTTTTTCAAAACATGAGTGACTCCGGTCCGCAAACGAACGCGCTGAAGGCGCTACTTGCTCAAAGGCTTAAGGCGCCTGCACCATCAAAGCCCATGATTTTGGTGACGCATCAGGTCAACATTTCCGCTTTCACGGGAACCTCTGTGGGTCAAGGTGAGTTGTTGTTGGTCAAAATCGGTGCAAATGGTGCGTTCGTGTCTGCGCGTTCGATTGCAACGCCACATTCCGACTAAATGTTGATCTCTTCAATTGCGGTGATAATGGCTATTCGTGCGCAGGCGAGTTTAGGGGCAAGATCGGCATGACCGAGCAAACAATCTATTTGTGGAAAGCATTTTTTCTAGGCATCGTAGAGGGCATCACCGAGTTTTTGCCAATCTCGAGTACGGGTCATTTGATTCTCTTTGGTGACTGGATTAGCTTTGAATCAAACGAGGCCAAGGTCTTTGAGGTCGTGATTCAGTTAGGCTCCATCTTGGCCGTGGTGTGGATTTTTCGTCATCGCTTGTTTCAAATGGTCCGAGGCACACTACGTCTCGAACCCGTCGAGGTTACCTTTACCCGCAATTTATTGATTGCGTTTTTGCCCTCAGCGATTATTGGACTGTTATTCATCAAGGCGATCAAGGCTTTGTTTTTTCATCCCGGGGTTGTTGTGGTGACCTTGGTGCTGGGGGGGCTGATTATGCTTTGGGTGGAGCGCCGTCGCCCCGCCAACAGTGCGGATGCACCCGCGAATCAAGTTCAAACGATTGAAAAAATTACCTGGAAGCAAGCGTTAATCGTGGGTTGTGCGCAGTGTCTCGCCATGGTGCCAGGCACTTCTCGCTCAGGTTCCACCATCATTGCCGGCATGCTGTCGGGTATTCAACGAAAGACTGCGACGGAGTTTTCGTTCTTTCTGGCGATCCCTACGATGTTGGCGGCAGCCGTCTATGATTTTTATAAGCATGCACATTTGCTCACACAACAAGATCTGTTGGCGATTGCGGTAGGGTTTGTGAGTGCTTTTGTGTGCGCGTTGGTCGTGGTGCGCGCCATTCTTGTGTTTGTATCTCGACACACCTATCGGGCGTTTGCGTGGTATCGCATCGCGCTGGGTCTCGTGGTGGGTGCATGGCTGTGGTTATAAGGCCTGAAGCTTTTCGTTTTAGTTTTAGTTCAAGTTCAAGAAAACAATAAAGGAGATTGAAGATGCGTTTATTTAGCTATGTAGACAAGAACAATCAAAAGCGCGTGGGCGTGCTCAAAGCGGCGGGTGCGCAGGAGTTCGTGGATTTGGCTGCAACCGATGCCACGTTACCCAAGAGTTTGCTGGAGATTATTGCGACACCTGGTGCGATGGCACGTGCCGAGCAAGCAACGAAAAGCGCCTCTGCGGTGGTGCAATCTCTCAAGGGTGTGCGTTTCATTCCTCTGATTGATCGTCCAAGCAAAATTGTATGTTTGGGATTGAATTACGCAGATCATGCGGCCGAAGGCGGTCATGCGCGTCCTGAATACCCAAGCTTTTTTATGCGTGGACCTAGCTCCATGGTGGGTCACCTTGAGCCCATGATTCGTCCTAAAGCGTCAGACAAGTTTGACTTTGAAGCGGAGCTTGCCTTTGTGGTGGGCAAGACAGGGCGCAACCTGACCGCGGCTAATGCGCTCGAGCATGTTGCTGGATATAGCGTGTTTAATGACGGCAGCCTGCGCGACTATCAACGCAAATCGACACAGTGGACCATTGGTAAAAACTTTGATGCTACGGGTGGTTTTGGACCCTGGCTGGTCACGCCAGACGAGCTGCCTCCCGCTGCCGACGGCTTGCGGATTCAGTCCCGTCTCAACGGTCAAATCATGCAAGACGCCAATACCAAGAGCTTTTTGTGGGGCGTGGTGGAGACGTTGGTGCTGATTACAGAATGTATGACGCTTGAACCCGGCGACGTCGTGATTACGGGTACGCCAGCGGGTGTAGGTTATGCCAGGAAGCCGCCTGTTTTCATGAAGCAGGGCGATACGATCGAAGTCGAAATCGAGGGCGTTGGTTTGCTGAGCAATCCTATCGTTGACGAAAAATAAATGATATGGATTGCGCTTCGTACTTGAAGTCATCCTTTGTTTTGAAAATAGAGTAATAAAAAGGAGACACCGTGAACTGACCCCATAAAGTTGGACAGTTTATAAGGCGGATTAGGCCACAGAGGGCTGAGTTCTGTATTGCACAGGACTTAGCCCTTTTAATTTGGTCTTGATCCGGTCGTGATTGTAATAGTGGATGTAATCTTTCAAGCCCATCTCAA